>JAFRUH010000022.1 GCA_017438975.1 Bacteroidales bacterium | reverse complement strand
CGTTCATCCTGAGCCAGGATCAAACTCTTCATTGTATAATTATTATCTCTAAGCTGATCCGTCGACTCATACAATTCTTTTCAGAATTGACGCTCTTCTTATTGTTAAAAAAGTGTTGCTTGTACTTTTAGTCTTTCAGTATTTTCAATGATCTTTTCCCGCTCGTTTCAAACGGGACTGCAAAGGTACACCTTTTTTTCTCAATCTCCAAATTTTTTTACAACTTTTTTGAGGAAAATCCTGTTGTTTCAGCAGAAAAAAGGCCGGCCCGGACGCTGCAGAATAGGTCAGAACGGATTCTGAGGCGGGGCGAAATCGTAGAAGGTCTTGTACGGGAAACGCCGGGGGGCGCCCGGCTTGTCCGGATAGAAGTCCGCCATTTCGTCGACGCGCGCTTTCAACGGTGCAAGGCGTTCCCGAAGCGTTTCGGGGGCGCCTTCCCACATCAGGGGAGACTTGAATTCCGGGTCTTCCCTGTAATTGTAGATGCGTCCGTCCCAGAAATAGGCGTAGTCGTCGTCCATCGCATAGCGTGAGGCCTTGGGCGAGGGAGTCGTGGGCCACAGCGGGTTGAAATGGACCAGGACCAGCGGCTTGGGATTGGGCTCCCCGCCGCAGATCTCCGGGTAGAGGCTGACACCGTCGATTTTCCACTCCTCCGGTACGGCGACACCCGCGATGTCCGCGATGGTCGGAAGGATGTCGGTCAGGTCGGCCAGATGCCCGCTCACCTTCGGGGCGATCTTGCTCCCCCAGGTGATGATCATGGGGACATGGGTGCCCATATAGGTCGGTTCCCCCTTCCCGCCGCGCCATTCCCGGCCGTCGGCCGTCTTGGAGAGAATCCGGGTGGAGGTTCCGTTGTCCGAGGCGAAGATGAAGACCGTATTGTCCCATACGCCCTTGTCCTTGAGTTTTTGGACCATCGCCCCGACCTGCTTGTCAAGGTATCTGACCATGGACTTGAAATAGGCCGTATCCGCCCCTGCGGTGAACCGGCTCCCGTAGCAGTCGTCCCATTGGGCATCGTCCGGTGTCGTCGTATGGGGCGTATGTACCAGCGGCTCCGTGTAATAGAGCAGGAACGGCTCTCCCGCTTCGACTTTCCGGTCGATGTAGTCGAAGGCGTAATCCTGCATGGCGTCCGGACCGTAGATGGCGAAATCGTAGCGCTTCCCGTTGTTGTCCCACATACTGTTGGCGTACCGGTCCGTCTGGCGTTCCCCGCGGCTCTCGAGGTACATCTCGACCTGGCTGCAGAAGGACTCGTCGAAGCCGGCTTTCGGGATCATGGCGCGGCTCCGGCCGAGCTGCCATTTCCCGACGATGGCGGTCCCGTAACCGCCCTCTTTCGCCAGTTGGGCGAAGGTATGCTCGTCTTCGTTCATATACCCGAATGCCACATAGTTGCGGTCGTTGTAGAGGCCGGTCATCACCTGGACCCGGGAGGGCGAACTCAGCGGCTGGGCGTTCATGTTCGTGTACAGGATTCCCTGGCGGGCCAGGGAATCGATGTTGGGTGTCTGGTATTCCGTTCCGCTGTAGCAGCCGAAACACTCCGCTCCGATGTCGTCGGCGAAGAAGAAAACGATATTGGGTTTTGCAACCTTTTCCGGAGCCTGGGAGCAGCCTGCGGCCGCCACGGCGCCGAGTCCGAGGGAAATCTTCCTGAATGTCAGCATGTTTTCCTATTTGAACGTCTCGTTCAGGACCTTGGCGAGACGGTAGCCGGCGTCACGCAGCTGGCTGAGCAGGATCGCCCTGACTTCCGTATTATACGTAGAGGGAATGGTATCTCCTTCCTTCCAGGTATTGTGCAGCGGCCAGCATTTCTCGGCGGTCCTTCCCGCCCAGTCAAAGACATCGCCTTCGGTGATTTCCCTGATCTCTTTCGGGGTGGACGTGTCGGCGAGATAGGCCAAGTCCCCGAAACCCTTCGGCAGGTTCGAGGAGAAGACCTCCCCGTCCCAATATGCGTGAAGTGTCATCACCTTTCCCTTGTAAACTATATTGATATGGCCTTTCACGGTATTGGCGGGTAGATAGACGACGTGCATCGGGCAGTGCATGTCCCCGAGGAAATGGACGATCAGGGCGATGGCCTTGTACCGCTCGTACGGGTCCATGTTCTCCGCGTTTTCACGCAGCTGTTTCGAGAGGATGGATACGTAATAGGCGTCGTTGTTGATGTAGGCCCCGTCCAGGTTGTCGGTAGGGAAGCACTTGAAATTTTCGTCGACCGTAATGGAATGGCTCCAAGGGGAGATGTTGAGGGGCGTGGTGAAGTCGAAGGTCTTCAGGAACGCGACCCGGGCGGCCTCCGGATTGGTCGGGATGAAACCGAGGTCCATGGTCCAGACGGCCCGGTAGACGTCGGCGTCGGAGGCGATGGCCGGAAGCGGGACACCGAGGTATTTCATCAGGGCCTTCCGGGCCTTGGGTGTAAGGTGGTCCTGGGCGATTTTCGCGACGGTCGCATGCCCCAGGTTTCCCCAGGATTTCGCTTCCGGGGAGACCAGGCAGGCCAGGCAGAGAACTGCGATGGCGGTCAGGGTTTTCTTCAGCATGGTTATGATTATTTAGTGATTTCCGCTTTGATAATCAGTTTGTTCTTCCGGTCGATCCCCCAGAGATAGCCTTCGCTGTCGAGGGCGATGCCCTGTCCCTTGACGGGGATGTCGATGGTCCCGGTCCAGCGGAGCCGCATCCCGTAGGGAGGGAATTCGAGGATATACAGCTTCTGGGCGTCATGGCCAGTGCAATAGAACTTCCCGTCGATGAAAAGGCCGCCGGAAAGGCTCATGGGGCGGATTTCTTCGATGAGTTCCTTGGGAAGGATCCATCCCTGGAGCCGGTGCCAGTTCTCATCGTACTGGACGATCTGGGTCCATGAAGCGTCGCGGATCACTTCGCCCGCGGCCTTTTCTCCGTTCCGGTCATAGTGGGCGAAGCAGACGTACCAGCAGCCGTCGCCGGGGACCACCCAGGTGCAGGACCCGTACTCGATTCCAAGGCTGACCGTCTTGACATGTTCCATCCTGACGGGGTCGAAGACCTCGATGGAACTGGCCATGGGAACTTCGGGGAAGTTCGAATGGGAGCAGTAGAGGAGACCATCCACGATGATGCCTCCGTCGAAATGGCGGATCAGCTGGGGATCCTTTTCCCTCCATGTGGCGAGGGAGTCCCCGGTCTTCGTGTATTTGGTGATCTGGGCGTTGCTGATCCCGTAGAAATAATTGTCATCCACGGCGATGCCCTGGGTAGCCGTGTTCCCGCAGGGGAAGGTCCGGACCGTCCGGTAGGCCTGGGCATGGCACATGCTGGACAGCAGAACGGCGGACAGGAGGAGACAGAGAGTCCTTTTCATCATGGCGATCTGTCGGATTTGGTTACTTTGGTAAATTTAGTCATTATTTTGCTGCCGCCCTAAAAAAATGATATATTTGTCCAGTTCATCACCGTTTTATGAAAAAAATCATTCCGGCCGTTATCCTTCTGCTTCTCGCCCTGCCGGCCATGGGCCAGTCCTATTGGAACCAGCATCTCAGAATCATCCCCTTTCGCGCTCCCGTGGGGGAGAATCCGGAATTCATGGACCTCAACGGCGACGGCCGTCAGGATGCCGTCAAAAGCTATATCTCCGGCGGCGTCCCGATCCTCTGGCTGGATGACGACGGGAATATGGAAGAAGGTGACCTCGAGGGAGATCCGGTCAATGACTGCCTCCTCGTCGACCGGGACAAGGACGGGAACTATGACCTGATCGTCAAGTTCGCCGACTGGACCGGGAACGGCCGGCCGGATGTGCAGCTGATCCTGGACTATCCTGTCGGCGGCCGGAAACAGAAAAACCATATGTTCGTCATCGACGACGACGGGGACGGAGTTTTCAACTACATCGACTGGAGCGAGTTGAACCTCCTCTGTTGGGAGAAGAACGGCATTTCGGACTTTTATACGGATTACAGCGGTAACAGCACCTTCCTCAAGACTCACCGTAACTCAATGGAAATGAAGGACCTCCGTTACAACTGGGAGAACCCCTTCCTCTTTTACGACTACGACGGGGACGGGCTTTCCGAGATGGCGGTCCGTTTCTGCGACACGCCCCTTCCCGATCCGGAAGCGGAGAAGGAAGGTTTTGCCAAGACCCAGCACCAGGGGTGGATGGGATGGTTCTCGATGGGCATAGACATGGACAACGACAACGCCCCGGGGAACGATTTCGATTTCGACATGACCCTGCATTATTCCGCCACGAAAGGCTTCAATTACAGCGAGTGCGTGCACCCGATCCGGAACATGCGCGGCCTCCCGGAAGCGGACCGTTTCTTCCCGGATCCCCGGTTCCGCCTCCTGACGGAACTTATCTATCCGGCCCGCAACCAGGCCTTCAGGAAGGCTTTTTCCGGGAATTGGAAGTCCGCCCGTTTCGTCTGGGACGAAGATGACGACTGCGGCCGCTGGGAACGGGTCGAACTCTATGAGAACCGGGACGCATTCCCGATCGGGACCCGGAAGCTGGGGGTCGATAACCATCCCCAGGCGGACGTTTCCGGCGACCGGGGCGAATGGGATGAGGATTTCTCCGGCGGCGGGGATATCTATGTCGGGGCCTTCGACGGCCGGGTCCATCTCTACGGCGCCGAACGGGGCGTCTGGCGGATCGACCAGAACACCTTGTATTACCAGGGTTTCAACCGTTCCTTCCAGGGAACGTCGCCGGCCTCTTGCGCCACCGTGGAGTACCTGGACGCGGACGGAAACGGTTTCCTGGATACGGTCCGGTATGACCTCGACGGGGACCGGGAGTACGAGACGACGGTCTCCCTGAAGGAACTCGGCCTGGACGATGCCTGCAAGGTGCTGGACGTCTCCGGCATGAAGTACAAGGACTATACGAAGCTCTTCAAACGGGTTTCCGGGGACATGTGGAAGAAAGCTCTGAAGGCCGAAAAGGTCGCCCGGAAGTACGGGATTCCGACGCTCTGGTATGCCAAACTGCTCAGCGCGACATCTCCCCGCGAGCGGTATCACGACGGCTGGTGGTTCCAGTTCTATATCTATAAGGACTTGGAATACAAGTTCTTGCGGGAAGGTGACGAGGATGCGCTCCGTCGTCTTTCCCGGGCCTATTATTCCGGCAACTGGGACGGGATGCTCTCGTAGTCGCTCATCAGGAACGTCTTGTTCTCTTCCGGGTCGACTTCTCCCCGGAAATACCTCTCATAGAAATCCTGGAAGGAGGGTTTGAAGAAGGGATACTTGTCGAAGATGTCCCCTTCGCCCCGCATCCGGGGATCTCCCTGTTCCGTGAGTTTTTGCTCGAGGAGGGCTTTCATGGCCCCGAGGCGTTCTGCAAAGCGGGTGTCGCCCGAAAGGTTCGTCATGCAGTCCGGATCGGACCGGAGGTCGTAGAGTTCTTCCTCCGGACGGAAGTTGAAGCAGTAGTTCCAGAAATGGACATCCCTCCCGTCGCGGCGGAGCTGGAGGATCGCCGTCTTGGTCGGGGAACTGTCGCAGTCGCGGTAGCCGGTCTCCGGGTTCCCGGCCGGCCAGAGGGCCGGCTTGAAATTATGGAGGTAGAGATAGCCGTCCATGATGATGCCCCGGATCGGATAGCCCTGGTTTTCAGGGCGGGAGTCATCGTGGCGTTCCCTTCCGAGGAGGAGACAGTCCCGGTGCCGGGTCCGGTCCTCGAGGATATCCCTGAAGGATGTTCCCCAGGTCGGTTCCATCCCGATCTCCCCGGCGGTGACGCCGGCGAGTTCGAGAATCGTCGGGGTGATGTCGACGAGGCTGACGAGTTCATCGGAGACCCTTCCCGGATTCCGGAGGCCCGAGGGCCACATCACGGCGAGCGGGAGGTGCGTCGACCCCTCGTAAGAGTTCCCTTTCCGGCGCGGGAAGGGCATCCCGTTGTCGGAGGTCCAGATTATCAGCGTGTTGTCCAGCTGTCCGGCCTCCCGGAGCATTTCGATGGCCCGGACGATATGGGCGTCGTAATACTCGATCTCATAGGCGAAATCGAGAAGGTCCGTCCGGACGATTTCATTATCGGGCCAGTAGGAGGGGACCCGGTCGACGTCATCGGCCGTTTTCCCCGTCAGGGAGAGACCGGTTCCGTACTGGTACTTCCGGTGCGGTTCCCGGATGCCCATCCAGAAAATCCACGGCTCCCCGTCGTCGTCCGCGAGGAAGTCCGCGAAGTTGGCGGCGTAGTCCCATTTCCCGAGCTCGGTCGTCGGCGGATCGGCTACCTCACGCTTCTGGTAAGGCTTGCCCGTCAGCTGCCGGTTCTTTCCGTCCGGTCTTTTTCCGGGATCGCCCGGCGCCCATCCCTTTCCGGTAAAGCCGGTCCGGTACCCGTGGGCCCCGAGGGCCTCGAAGACCGTGCTGTACTTTCCTTCGGGCCAGTGCGTGATATGGTTTCCGGCTTCTTCGAGCTGCCAGGAATAGCGGCCCGTCAGCAGTCCTGCCCGCGAAGGGGCCGACTTGGCGTTCGGCGTATAGCAGTTGTTGAACAGAATTCCGTTCTCCGCTACATAGTCAAATCCGGGTGTCCTGACCCAGGAGCAGCCGTACGCCCCCGCGAACGGGTAGGACTGGTCGTCCGAGACGATCAGCAGGATATTGGGACGCGGGGCTTTTCCGGATCCCGTTGTACATAGCGTTCCGCATACCATAGGTACTGCCATACCGATGAATCCAATTGCTTTCATGGCTGCAAGATACGAAAATACATTTACTTTTGGGTCTCTTCGGTCTAGTTCAAAAGCCTGTGCCTCTGGGCATTCGGAACTCCCGCAGACCGAGGTTACATTTAGCGTGATACAGATGTAATTGATAGATAATGCTTTAGCCAATTTCTCCCATGTCGTAACACAGGGGAGGATTTTGCTAAATGCTTATGTTGCAAACTGTTACATTTCACGGAAAACAGGCGAACGTGCCGGCAGGATTGTTTCGCGTTTCCGTGATTTCGGAAAAACACTTTGATAAATGAAGATACTCACTTATTCTCGAATTCATTCTTTCTTTAATACAGTTTTGGACTTGGTTCGATACTCACTGCTCCCCGTAAGCAAAGCACTCCGGGGTCTGTCATCAAGTTCGCCCCGGAGTGCTCAATTATGCGAGCAGGAGCGTATTATCAGAGTGCAAGTCCCAGTTTCCCGCGGATGGAGGCGGGGATGGCGTCCTTATGGACCATGATGCTGATAGCCCTCATCTGGACATAGGCCCTGGACATGTAGAGGTATCCCTTCAGGTCCCCGTTCCCTTCGCCCCAGGAGTTCTTGGTCTTGTAGAAGTAGTTGCCGTTCTGGTCCTTGAAGAGGCCGGTGAGGTGCATCAGGTGGTCGTCGACAGTCTCGAAGGTTTCGAAATCCTTTTGGCGGTTCTCCTGGGTGACGGTCCGGTCCGGGTAGGCTTTCTCAAGCTTGACCGCTTCGTTGGAGTCCGCGGGTTCGGGGCAGATCGCGATGCCGCGGCCGTGGTTGAACTCCCCTTTCTTGAGGTCTCCGTCCCAGGCGACGGTATAGCCGTTCAGGAGGGCGTTGTCGATGATGTCCATGAAGTCTCCGAGCGGGACGTTGTAGAGGGTCTCGTGGTCCCAGTTGTCCGGAATCTCGAGCGGAACCTTCTGATAGAAAGGATGATGACTGAAACTGGTCAGCTCGATGTAGTCGCTCATGTCCCCGAAGCCGAGTTTCTCGGCGAAGCTCTTCGGGGTATAGCGGACCCCGTTATAGACGAAGTTCTCCGGGACCTCTCCGAGGTAGATGTCGAAGAGGCTCTTGACCAGCTTTTCATATTCCGGACTCAGCCGCTTGAGCTCGACCGAGGCGGCGGCGATTCCCTTCAGGTAGACGGAGAGTTCCCCATGGTTATGGGACTTGGAATCATAGGCGATTCCATCATAGACGCTCTCAGGGACGATCCCGTACTTCTCGATGGCCTTCGTGGCCATATGGGCGATGGAACCGGGATTGATGTTGCCCTTTCCCCGGCGGAGGTAGTTGTCGAAGATGCGGTCGCGGTAGTTTCCCCGGACGACGAACATCTCGGAAAGGTCGTATTCTCCCTTTCCCTGCCGGAGCAGCTCTGCCTCGAGGAAGGAAACGGTGGCGAAGCACCAGCAGGTTCCGGTGGCCGCCTGGTTCTTGACCGAAGTGACGGGAATGTCTTTGACGGGCGTGAACTTGTAGATGGCCTGTGGTTGGGCGAAGGCTGCCGCGGAGAGGAGGGCGGCCGAGAGGATGGAGAGGATTCGTTTCATATCGTTATCGTGGGCGGTTATTCATAAAAGTTCTCTTTCCGGAAGCGGGCGAGGGTTTCGTCCGTGCGTTCCAGGGTGCGGGCGGTTTCCAGGTAGTTCCCGACGGATTCTTCCAGGCAGGATCTTTTGAGAAGGGGCTGGAACCGCTCCTCCGTGAGGATATCCTTCATTCCTGCGTCGGAAAGGCCCCTTCGGGAGACTTCGATCTTGAGGGCGTCCCAGAGTCCGAGGAAGGATTTTTCAATGGCTTCCTCTTCGGGCAGCAGGCTCCGGAAGACCTTCTTTTTCTGCTGGAGGAGCTGGTTGTGGTCGATCTCGAACTGGTTGAGGCCCTCCAGGTGGCTCGCGGTATGGACTCCGGCGGGAAGGGCCTCTTTGGGCATCGAAAGCAGGGTCCGGAGCACGGCCCCGTCTATCTCATACTTGCTTCCGTCGGTGAAGGTAATGGCGATGGAGGACAGGTCGATCCGGTCGGCTTCCTGATTGCGGGCGATGTTCTTCGAGACGAAGGAGGCGGGCCAGGCAGGAGGGCACGGGCCCTTGAACCGGCCGGTCAAGGCCTTCGGTGTCAGTTCTTTCCCGGTCTTGTCGAGGAGTTTTCCGGTCCAGACGAGGTTCCGGATTGACTTCTTGGAAAGGTTCGTGAAATCCAATTTGTAGTCGCAGGAGCCGGAAGCGCTCCTGGTGAGGCCAGTCCCCGTAACCGCGACAAGCCCCGCGGCATACTGGTAGTCGAGGGGGAGGGTCCGGGTCCATTCCTCATACCGTTCCCGGATGATCTTGTACTTGCGGACGTCCTCGTCCATGACTTCGCGGAGATGGAGGTTGAGGATCGAATCCGGCTTGTGCCGGATGCCGAGAATCCTGTCCTGACAGCGCCGGGCGCCGTCTTCCGTGAGGGAAATGAGGTTGTCGTACGCGGCCTGATGGGCGTTCCTGCAGCTTTCAAGGGAGTCCGAGAGCATATGCGCGGCATCGGAGATCTCCCGGTTCTTCCGGTCGATGAACGCATTGTCCCGGACCGATTCCATCGGAACGAAGAACAGTTTTTTCTTCTGGCTGACGATATAGGTGTCGTAGCCTGGCGTCCGGTTGCGGTTGGCGAGGCTGGTGACGAGATAGCGTCCGCCCTTCTTGTCTTTCTTCTTCCTGTCTTTGGAATAGTCGTAGTGCAGGCGCCTGTCGGAAGGGATTTCGAGTTTCCTGGAGATCTGGAAAATCTCGGTGCCTGGCCGGGTTTCGACATAGACTTCTTCCTGCGCTCCGCAGAGCAGGGAAGGGAGCAGCAGGCTCAGGGTGATCAGGATTCTTTTCATGGTATGGGGACTATTGCATGCCAAATTGCCGTTTCAGCCATTCCAGGGCCTTTTCGGACTGCCAGGGATAGAGCCAGTGGCCGGTATCCTTTGCGATGACAAGGGTCTTTTCGGCCGGGATGACATTGTAAGCCGAGAAAGTGGAGGAAGGACAGCAGACGATGTCGTTGAAACCCCAGGCGTAGAAGCCGGGAGCCTTGAGGAAGCGGGCGAAATTGACGACGTCATAGTACTTCGACGCCTGGACCTTTTCCTTGATCAGGGGTTCGTTCGGATTCGTGAACAGGTGCGGCCAGCCTCCGCTTCTCCCGCAGTAGTAGCCGGTCACGTCGCAGAAGGCGGGGTAGTAGGAGAACAGGGCGCTGATCCGTCCGTCGAGCGAAGCGGTGACGATCGAAAGCATGCCGCCCTGGCTGCCCCCGTATGTCGCAATCCGCTTCGTGTCCACATCGTCGCGGCTGCAGAGGTAGTCGACCGCCCTGACGCATCCGAGATAAGTCCTTTTGTAGTAATAGGTTTCCTTGCTTTCAAGACCTTTCAGGACATAGCCGGACATGGATCCCCGCTCCAGCTGGCGGTACATCTCGGGATCCTGATCGACCGGAATCCCATGGACCCCGATCTCAAGGACCACGAAGCCTTCGTAGGCGAGGGGATTAGGTCCGCTGAAGGAACGGACGGCGGCGCCGGGGAGACGGAGGATAGCAGGCTTGGGACCGGGCGTTTTCGGCACCGTCAGCACACCGTAGACATAATTCCCTTCCCTCCAGGACTGGATCCGGACATAATAGACGTCGACCCGATCGTCGCTTTCTTCGGGGCAGTACCGCTCCCGGACGAGCATCGGAACCTTGGCCGCGGCGGCCTTTTCCTTCTCCCAGAAAGCGCTGAAATCCTCCGGGAGGGTAGTCGTGGGCCGGATGGAGTAGGGATCGAAACCGATGTTGGTCTGCCCGCTGTAGGTCTTTCCGTCGTGGAAAACCTTGACGCTGACGGTCGTGAAACCGGGTTCTTTCCGTCCCGGGACGGTGATTTTGGCGAATCCGTCCTTTCCGGTCGTGACCCGGCCGCTCTTTTCGGCCGGCAGTTTCTCGGGGCCGAAACTGTATTCGATCTCGGTCAGGGGCATCCGGGCGTTCTCCTTCAGGGCGTAGAGCGTGAAGGTGGCCTTTTCTCCGCACCGGTAGATCCAGTCGGCGTGGTCGGGTTCCGCTACGACGGTGATGTATTGCCGTGCGGGCTGGGCGGAAGCGATGAGTCCCGATACCAGGAGGGAACAAACCGCCAGGAAGAGGTTCTGTTTTTTCATGGTCATTTCAAATGGCTGAGGATGAATTCCCAGGCTCCGTCCTTGTAGTAGCGGTGCCCTTCCGGGCCTTCGTATAGCGCACAGTTTTCGGGAACGCCCGCGGCTTCATAGACCTTGCGGACGGTTTCGAAGGCGCGGCGGGCGCCCTCGATCGGGAATATGTTGTCCTTGACGCCGTTGATGGCGCAGAAGGCTCGCGGGGCGGTCAGGCCGGCGATGTCGCCCATGTCCCCGAGACGCATGACCCCGGGCACATAATTGCAGGCGCAGTGGACGATCAGGCCGATGCTTTCTTCGTAACCGCAGAAAGCCGATCCCGGAAGGGACTGTGAGATGCGGGTGTCCATCGCGCCAGCGTAGAAGGTCGCGGTGCCGCCGCCGGAATTCCCGGAGACGATGATGTTCTTTCCGTCCACGGGGAGGTTCCCGAGGGCCCAGTCGATGATCTTCATGATGTCCCAGACACGGTCGCCGACGGGCGTGCGGCCGACGAGGGCGTCCCGGAGCATCAGGTCCTGGCAGGAGCTGGTCTTGTCGGCCTTCAGGTCCTTTTCATTCCGTGTCTTTCCGAATCCGCGGGCCGTGGGGGCGATGGCGATGAAGCCGTGTTGTGCGGCCTGGACGGCGACATTCCGCTCTCCTTCTTCCCCGCTGACGCGTTCCGCTTCATTGTGGTAGACGCCGGCGTAGGATTCGGTATTCTTCCCGTGGCCGTGCGGGGTGATCATCAGGGGAACTTTCTTCCCTTCAAGGCCTTTCGGGATCATGATGACGATGGGCAGGAGGATGTCCGGTTCGGTCTGGATCTCCCAGCGTTCACGGGTGCACCAGCCGAGATCCTCGGAGTCCACCCTGCTTGCGGAAGGCTTGAATCCCTTGCAGGCCTTTTCAATCACGTCGAGACCGAGGGTGCGGGCAAGCTCGGAGCGGAACTGCTTCTGCCATTTCTGCAAGCGGGCAGGCTTCTGCCGGTCGAAGGCGTATTTCATGTCGGCGCCCTCATACATGTTCTGCAGGTGGGTCCGATACGGGTCCTGACCCGAGACCTGCGGGGCGGACAGAAATCCGAGCGCCAGGGTGGCCGCAATGACGATTCTTCTCATATTCCGGGATTATTTTTTCGGGACGGGAAGCTCCTTCTTCTCGAGTTTCCGGATCAGTTCTCGGGTCAGGAGCGGCTCATTGGTCGTAATCTGGTCGACTCCGAGTCCGATCATCTCGCTGATCTTCTCTTCATCGTCGATGGTCCATACGTTGACGCTCATGCCGAGGTCCTGGGCTTCCTTGATCCATTCCGGGTGCTCGTGGAGGACCTTGTAATTGTAGTCGATGCCGTTGATGCCTTCTTTCTTCAGGTCCGCGGGAGCGATGTCGCCGCTGAGGTACTGGTTGGTGAATGCCGGATGCTCCTTGGCGATCTTCTGGCAGATGAAGTGACTGAAGGAAATGAAAATCACACGCTTGGGATCATAGACGCCGTGAGCCTTGAGCGCCTCGATGGCCTTGTCCGTCATGAGGTTCTCCCGCTCCTCGTTCAGCTGTTTCTTGAGTTCGAGGACGAGGACGGTCTTCGCCTTGACGAGCTGGTCGAGATACTGGTCCAGGGTCGGGACGGGTTCTCCGTTCTTGAGGGTCAGCAGCTTGAGGGAGTCGGCGTAGGTATTCTCGCGGAGGAGCATTCCTTTGTACTTCGGTCCGTGCGCTACGACGATGACGTCGTCGGCCGTCAGGTTTATGTCGCATTCGCTGCCCCAGAATGCATTGTCCTGGGCGGCGGTCAGGGAGGCGATGGAATTCGAGGTCTCTCCGCCCTGCTCACATTTCCAAAAGCCCGTATGGGCTACGACGGCGATCTTGTGCTCTCTGGTGCAACCGGAGAAAGCAAGCGTCACGGCAACCAGCAGAGCGGCGCCGGAGAAGGATAGAATCTTTTTCATGTTATAAAGGTTTAACTGATTATGCTCTTATATGCAAATACAAATAAAGCAAGAATCAGTCAAAATAGCAAGAGCCCGCCCATAGACGACGGTCCCGTCTGCATCGTCAGCAAGGCCCAAACTGATACTCAAACCGGCCAGAAAAGGAGGCCGGCACGGTAGAAGATGAAGGCCATGAGCCAGGCGACGGCGATCGTGTAGAGGGCGCAGAGGATCGCCCAGCGCCATGTGCCGGTTTCGTTCTTGATCGCGACGAAGGTCGCGATGCACGGGAAATACAGCAGGACGAAGACCATAAACGCCAGGGCGGCGGCCTTGGAGACGGACGCCTTCAGTGCTGACTGCAACTGGGTCTCATCGGTTTTGCCTTCCGGGTCGGGAACCTCGCCGCCCTGGGCGTACATCACACCCATCGTGCTGACTACCAGTTCCTTCGCGCCGACGCCCGCAATCAATCCCACATCCATCCTCCAGTCGAATCCGAGCGGGTCCAGGGCAGGAGCGATTGCTTTTCCGAGATGTCCGATCATGGACTGCTCCTGCTGGGCGGCAGGGGAGAGCTCCTCATGGTGCGGGAAATAACCGAGGAACCAGATCGCGATCGAGAAGACGAGGATCGTCGTCGCCATCTTCTCAAGATACTGCTTTCCTTTCTCCCAGGTATGGCGCCAGATTGCCTTCCCCGTAGGGACGCGGTACGGCGGCAGTTCCATCACGAAAGGAAGGTCGTCGTCCCGGACGAATTTCGAGAGGACGAAAGCGCTCAGGATCGCCAGGACGATACCGAGGAGGTAGATGCCCAGAAGGGCCGTTGCGGGATTCTCCGGGAAGAATGCCCCCGCGAACAGGACGAAGATCGGAAGCCGCCCGGCGCAGGACATGAACGGGATGATCGCAATCGTGATGAGCCGGCTCTTGCGGCTCTCGATCGAGCGGGTCGCCATGATGGCCGGGACGTTGCAGCCGAAGCCCATGACCATCGGGATGAACGATTTCCCGTGAAGGCCGATCCGGTGCATCAGTTTGTCCACAATAAAGGCCGCACGGGCCATGTACCCGGTGTCCTCCATGACGGAGATGAACAGGTACAGGATCATGATGTTCGGCAGGAAGACCAGCACGCTGCCCACTCCGCCGATGACTCCGTCCACGATCAGGTCCTTCAGCCAGCCCTCTTTCATGAACTGTCCGATGAATTCGCCGAACTTGACGATGAACCAGTCGATCCAGTCCATCGGATACTGCCCGACCGTGAAGGTCGCCCAGAAAACGAACCAGAGCAGGAGGATGAAAATCGGGAACGCGACCCACCGGTTCGTCACGACGGCGTCGATCCGGTCCGTGACCGTCCTCCGCGGCCGCTTTTCCTGGTATTGGTGGTAGGTTTCCGACAGGGCGCCCTGGATGAAGGCGTACTTGGCGTCCACGATGGCGGATTCGGGGCTGGTTTTCATCAGTTCCGCGATCCGGGCGGTCTCCTCCTCGCGGGCGGCGATGATCGCATTGCGGTTCGGCAGGACCTCGACGGTCTTTTCGATTTCCTTGTCGCGCTCCAGGTACTTGATGGCCAGGTAACGGGAAGAATAGCGGGTGCGGATTTCAGGGTTCTCCCAGACCAGGTCCCGGATCCGCCGGATGCTCTTTTCCAGTTCTTTCCCGTGGTTGATGTGGATATGGCGGGCCAGTTTCTCGTCATTCCGTTCGTAGACGGCGAGGACGGTGTCGAAGAGCTCCGGGATCCCTCTTCCGTCGCGGCTGACCGTCGGGCAGACCGGCATACCGAGCAGGACCGACAGCTGCGCGGTATCGAGTTTGTCCCCCTTCGCCTCGAGTTCGTCGTACATGTTCAAGGCCATGACGGTCTTGAGGTTCATGTCGATGAGCTGGCTTGTCAGGTACAGGTTCCGCTCGATGTTGGAAGCGTCTACGACATTGATGACGATGTCCGGGACCGTTTCGATCAGGTTTTTCCGGACATAGAGTTCCTCCGGGCTGTACGCGGAGAGGGAATAGGTCCCCGGCAGGTCCACGAGGGTGATCCGGAACCCCTTGTAGTCGAAATGGCCCTCCTTGGCATCGACGGTCACGCCGCTGTAGTTGCCCACGTGTTCATGGCTTCCCGAGGCGATGTTGAACAGGGAGGTCTTGCCGCAGTTCGGATTCCCGACGAGGGCGACCCGGATCGTGTGGTGCCGCTCTTCCGCGACATGGCGGAGTGCCGTTTCCAGGCGTTCCTGTTCCTCCATGTCGGCCGGAAGTCCCTGCAGGTGTTCGTCGGAGGTCAGCGCCTCCAGCGCCTCCTTTTCGTCGACTACTTCAATCTGCCGTGCTTCCTCCCGCCGGAGCGAGACCTTGTATCCGATGATCTCATACTCGATCGGGTCCTTCAGCGGGGCGTTCAGGACGACCCTGACCTCCTTCCCCCGGATAAAGCCCATCTCGATGAGACGCTTGCGGAAACTTCCGTGTCCGTTGACGCGGACGATGACCGCTTTCGCTCCTGTTTCCAGATCTGCCAGTTTCATGTATTTTTCAATTTTTTTGCCGATGGCAAAAATACGGCCGGGAAAGGTTCTTTCCAATCCTTATTTGTGACGAAAGCTCGCCTGTCGCTAACTAATTGTAGGGAGAAACCGTACGGGAAACCGGGAAAAATGACTACCTTTGATTCCTGACACTGAGAATGAACGTTATGACCAGGTTATCCGGTAAAATGAAACTCGCCGAGATGGTGGACCTGAACCACCGGCTCCTCGGGATTCTGGCAAGACTGGGCTTCAAGCCCGGATTCGGCGAAACGACCGTCGCGGAGTCATGTTCCCGCTACGGGATCAATCTCCCTACTTTCCTGATGATTTGCAATGTCTACTCTTCCGAAGAGTTCATCCCTGCCGAAGAAGACCTCCGGGAGATCGACATCATGGCTGTGGTCCGGTACCTGAGGGCCTCCCACCGCTACTATGTCAACAAGGGGCTGGTCTGCCTTTCGGACCAGCTGGAGCAGGTGCTGGAACCCTGCGGGGAGAAGCCGAAGAAGGTCATCCGTTCCTTCTTCGGCCAGTACAAGACCGAGCTGGAGAAGCATTTCGAGTACGAGGAACGGCAGGTCTTCCCCTATGTCCAGGCTCTCTCGGCAGGGGACGGATCCGTCCGGGATGACCTGCGGCAGGTCGAAGACGACCACGGCAACATCGAGGAAAAGGTGGATGATCTCAAGAACATCATCCTGAAATACCTTCCGGCGGAGTGCGATATCGTCGGCGTGGCCGATGTCCTGACCTTCATCTACAACCTCGCGGAGGACCTGAAGTACCATACCCGCATCGAGGACATCATCCTCGCCCCGCTGATCACCAAACTGGAGGAGGACGGAAATGACCGGTAAGAAAGAAGTCCTGATCGTCACACCCTCCGTCCTGATCGCAAAGGGGGTGGAGAGCATCCTCAATGACATGGGGGAATTCCGGGTCTCGGGAATCCTCACCGATCTCGGCCGGGGAAATGAACTTCGGCTGAAGAACATGGACCCGGATGTCATCCTCCTGGATCCGTCGGTCCTCGGGTCCGACGCCAGGGGCACGGGAAAGAGCTATTTCGCCGATTTCTCAGATGCGCCCGTGCTCGCGCTCGTGACCTCCGTCTCCTCCGAGGAGACTCTCCGTCCCTACGACGGCTCCGTCACGGTCTTCGACGCCCCGAACGTCCTCGTGAAAAAGTTGAGGTCCGCGCTGGAGACCCGCACGGACAGTCCGAAGTCCGAGGGAGGGGAGCTTTCTTCCCGGGAGAAGGAGATCCTGATCTGCGTTGCCAAGGGAATGCTGAACAAGGAGATCGCCGACCTCTACAACCTTTCGGTCTATACGGTCATCACCCACCGGAAGAACATTACCCGGAAAACGGGGATCAAGACGGTCGCAGGCCTGACGGTCTACGCCCTCCTGAACAATCTGATCGATATCAATTCCGTGGAATAAGCCTTAGAGAAGGCCGTCCGGGATGATCATCCGGACCGTCCGGTTTTCCTCGTCCTTTCCGAGGAAAAGGTCTTCGTGGAAGGGCACCAGCACTTCTCCGCCGGGTGTTTCCACGACAAGGCACGTGTTGCCCGGGATGTCTTCGAAATCCCGGATCGTCCCCGCCTCGTTCCCGTCTTCGTCGAGCAGGGTCCATCCGAGGATCCCCTCCTCTTCATCTTCTTCATATCCGTCCACGAAGACGGCTTTTCCGACCAGTTCCTCCGCGTCGGCGAGACTGCGGACGCCGGTCAGGGTCACCAGGGCGCGACGGTTCCCCCTGGGCGTGAATGAATTGAAAAAGAAAGGAACCGGAAGTCCATCGAATTCGATGAACACCGGTTCCTGCAGCTGGATATCTTCCGGATCGAAGTCTCTGAAACTCAAGATGAGTCCGCCTTCGACGCCGTTGGATTTCAAGACCTGTGCGACCTGGAGCATTAAGCTTCCGGAGTCTCGGCCTGAGCTTCGGCAGCGGCGGCGGCAGCCTCTTCGGCGGCCTTGCGGGCAGCTTCCTCAGCTTCTGCTTTCTTCTTGGCAATCGCCTCGGCGCGAGCCTCGTTGACCTTGGCCTCAGCGGCCTTGGCGGCTCTTGCCTTTTCGATCTTCTCGTTCTTGATGCCGGAGATCTTGGCGTTGACCTTCTCGTCTTTCTGAGCCTTCCAGGCGGCATACTTGGCGTCTGCCTGGGCCTGCGTCAGCGCGCCTTTCGCGACACCGTCCTGGAGGTGCTTGCGAAGGAGGACACCCTCATAGGAGAGGATGCGGCGTGCGGTAAGGGTCGGCTGGGCACCGACATTCAGCCATGCCAGGGCACGCTCATCGTTGATGATGATGGTGGCAGGGTTGGTGTTCGGGTTGTAGGAGCCGAGCTGCTCGATGAAACGACCGTCACGAGGGGAACGGGAATCGGCCACAACAATGTGGAAGAATGCGAAATTCTTCTTTCCGTGGCGCTGGAGTCTGATTTTAACAGCCATTGTGAATCTGTTTGATTAAAATAAAAATGTCGTATTGTCTCCTTCTCGAGGAAACGGACTGCAAAGATAGTGATTTTTTCGAAAGGCAAAAAATTTCAGCAAAATATTTGCAAAGTCAATTTTTGTTCTTACATTTGCAGTCCCAAACCAATTCGCGGTAGTGGTGAAATGGTAGACACGCTACTTTGAGGGGGTAGTGCCCGTTGGGGTGTGTGAGTTCGACTCTCACCTACCGCACAAAAATCGGCTTCGGATTTACTCTGAAGCCGATTTTCTTTTGTTTTTGGCGAGATGAGATATAATGGATATAATTGCCGATATAATTGCCATTTCTGGTTGGTGATAAAAAGGAGGCGTCTCAGAATCTTCCCTCAACACGCTCCGCCCACGATTCTGACCTTTTTCGTGGGTGGCTGGAGGCGGAACTCCTTCCCGCACACGTTTGGGGCCGTTCCCGTGGGTGGTGTCACTGAAATAAAGAGGGTGACTAAAAAGTCAGTTGACTGATTGGTCACCTTCTTTTTTGTACATAGTAGGAAAGGTGCCCCTACGGGGGTAATAAATAATAGCTATTCTTTTGATAATCAAAGGAATAGCTATTGCTTTTCTGATAAATT
>JAFRUH010000004.1 GCA_017438975.1 Bacteroidales bacterium | reverse complement strand
TCTTTTGCCATAATATTATGTTATTTAAGTGTTTATATCCTTTACACAAAATGAGCCGGTGATGGGAATTGAACTCATGACCTCATCCTTACCAAGGATGCGCTCTACCCCTGAGCTACACCGGCTTTTCGAGCGGAAAACGAGGTTCGAACTCGCGACCCTCAGCTTGGAAGGCTGATGCTCTACCAACTGAGCTACTTCCGCCTGTCTGGTGGGAGGTGGTGGACTCGAACCACCGAACCCTGAGGGAGCGGATTTACAGTCCGCCGCAATTGCCACTATGCGAACCTCCCAAAATTTCCTTTCCGACTTACCGGCTTTGAGCCGATAGAGGGATTCGAACCCACGACCCCGAGATTACAAATCACGTGCTCTGGCCAACTGAGCTATATCGGCGCTCGATATCCTCTCTTCAATCTCTGAAAGGGACTGCAAAGATAGACAGATTTTCCGAATCTGCAAACTTTTTTCGTTAAATTTTCATCATATCCGTCAAAATCTCAAAGAGTCCGTCCCTGTCCAGACTGCATTCCCGCCGCTGGGCGGCCTGGCTGTCGTGGAGAATGAAACGGTCGGGGATTCCAACGGCCTTGATGACCCCTTTCCGGGCCCTTCCGGCAAAGTATTCGCTGACCGCTCCGAACAGGCCTCCCTTCATGCATCCGTCTTCGACGGTGAGGATCGATTCGAAGGTGCCCGCCTCTTCAAGGATCGAGGCGTCGAGCGGCTTGAGATAGCGGAGGTCGTAGACGGCGGGCCGCAGGCCGAATTCCTGTTCACAGGCGAGGGCGGCCTCCTTCGCGCGGTTCGCGGCGGGACCGAGGGCCAGGACGGCGACTTTCCGTCCGTCGAGGAGTTTTTCCCCCTTGCCCGGTTCGAGGAAGTGATAGGGCTCGTTCCGCCACGCCCTTCCCTCCCCGCCGCCACGGGGATAGCGGATGAACATCGGCCCCGTCTTGAGCTGCAAGGCCGTGTACATCAGGTTCTTCAGTTCCAGTTCATCCCGCGGGGCGGACAGGATGCAGTTCGGGATGCTCCGGTACGCTGCAAGGTCGAAGCAGCCGTTGTGGGTCGCTCCGTCCTCTCCGACGAGTCCGGCCCGGTCCAGGCAGAGGATGACGGGCAGGTTCTGCAGGGCGACGTCGTGGATGATCTGGTCGTAGGCGCGCTGGGAGAAGGAGGAGTAGATGTTGCAGAAGGGTTTCATCCCGCCGGCGGCGAGGCCTGCGGAGAAGGTGACGGCATGCTCCTCTTCGATGCCGACGTCGAAGAAACGGTCGGGGCAGGCTTCCGCGAAACGGGACATCCCGCAGCCGGAGGCCATCGCAGGGGTGATCCCGACGACTTTCGGATCTTTCCCGGCCAGGTCGGTGAGGACCTCGCCGAAAACGTCCTGGAACCGGTCCGCTTTCTTTTCGGACTTGATCCGGACGCCCGTCTCGGGATCGAAGCGTCCCGGTGCGTGCCAGATGGTCGGATCGGCCTCGGCCGGGGCGAATCCCTTTCCTTTCCGGGTGTGGCAGTGGAGGATGCGGGGACCGGGAAGGTCCTTCAGGCGGCGGAGCGTCTTGATGACCTGTTCGAGGTCGTTGCCGTCGACGGGCCCGAAGTACCGGAATCCCAGGGCTTCGAAGACGGCGCCGCCGGAATTCCGCACGAGGTTGGATTTCGTATCGGTGACCCGCTTCTGGATCCATTCCCGGAGCTTGCTCTCCCCGAGGGAGTCCCAGATCCGGCTCTTGACCTTGTTGTAGGTCGGGTCCGTGGTCAGGTTCAGCAGGTAATTGTGGATCCCGCCGAGATTCTTGTCGATGGAGATGTCGTTGTCGTTGAGGATGACCAGGAGGTCGGCCTTGCTGGACCCCGCATTGTTGAGGCCCTCCCAGGCGAGTCCGCCGGTCAGGGCTCCGTCCCCGATGACGGCGACGGCTTTTTCGCCCGTGCCCGCGATCCGGGCGGCTTCGGCGAAACCGAGCGCGGCGGAGATGGACGTGGAAGAGTGCCCCGTCCCGAAGGCGTCATAGGGACTCTCTCCCCGTTTCGGGAAACCGCTGATCCCGTCCCGGGTCCGGACCTTCTTGAAAGCCTCCCGGCGTCCGGTCAGGATCTTATGGGCATAGGCCTGGTGTCCGACATCGAAAACGAGCTTGTCGGCAGGCGTATTATATATATAATGTAGGGCGACGATCAGTTCCACGCTCCCGAGACTCGATCCCAGGTGCCCCGGATTCCGGGAAGTGCACTGGATCATGTAATCCCTGATTTCCCCGCACAGGTTCCTCAATTCATCGAGGGTCAGATCCTTGAGATCCTTCGGTGAATCGACCCTGTCCAATATCGTATACATCTTATTTCAACTAGTCGTGGGCGAAGTTACGAATTTTTTGATTAACTTAGCGGTTCACAGTCGAAATATAATTAAATGCGATAGCTATGTCTGAAAAAGTGTACAGATTCATGAATGACAATCCGGCTCTCCGCTGGATCGCCCTCATCCTGATCGCCCTGATGATGTTTTTCGGGTACATGTTCGTCGACGTCATGTCCCCGCTCCAGGCCCTGGTCGAACAGCAGCGCGGCTGGTCCCCGACCGTCTTCGGAACCTATGCCAGTGCGGAGTATATCCTCAATGTCTGCGGTTTCCTCATCCTGGCGGGTATCATCCTCGACAAGATGGGCATCCGGTTTACCGGCGTCCTCTCCGCTTCGATGATGCTCCTGGGAGCCTCCATCAAGTACGTCGGCATCAGCGACTGGTTCCAGACCACCGGTTTCTGCCAGTGGCTCGGATCCTGGTGGACCGCGATGCCCGGCAGCGCCAAGATGGCCGCCCTCGGATTCATGATCTTCGGCTGCGGCTGCGAGATGGCCGGTACGACCGTCTCCAAGGCGATTGCCAAGTGGTTCAAGGGCAAGGAGATGGCGATGGCGATGGGCATCGAGATGGCTATCGCCCGGGTCGGCGTCTTCGCGATCTTCTCGATCAGCCCGCTGATTGCCGCGAAACTCGGCAGCGTGGCGGCCCCGGTCGGTTTCTGCACCGTCCTCCTGCTGATCGGCCTGATCAACTACATCATCTTCACTTTCATGGACTCCAAGTTCGACCGGCAGCTGGTCGAGGCGGGGATCAAGACGGACCAGGCGGACCCGGATGAGGAATTCAAAGTCGCCGACCTCGGCAAGATCTTCTCCTCCCGCAGTTTCTGGGTCGTCGCCCTTCTCTGCGTGCTCTATTACAGCGCCATCTTCCCGTTCCAGCGTTACGGAGCGAACATGCTCCAGTGCAATCTGGACGGCATTTCCGCGAAGACCGCTTCCGATATTTTCCGCTGGTTCCCGATCGGAGCCGCCGCCCTCACCCCCTTCCTGGGCCGTTATCTGGACACCAAGGGAAAAGGCGCCACGATGCTGATCTGGGGGGCGATGCTCCTGATCGTATGCCACTTGATCTTCGCATTCGTCGTGCCCGCGACCCATTCCCGCGTCATCGCTTTCGCGACCATCGTCATCCTCGGCGTGAGCTTCTCGCTGGTCCCGGCAGCCCTCTGGCCTTCCGTTCCGAAGATCATCGACGAGAAAATCCTCGGTTCCGCCTACTGCCTGATCTTCTGGGTCCAGAACATCGGTCTCTGCTTCGTTCCGCTCCTGATCGGCAGCGTCCTGTCTTCCTCGAACGCCTCCAATCCCGACGTCATCGCCGCCAAGGCAGCCGGCGCCGAGTTCATCCCCTACAATTACACGATTCCGCTCCTGATCTTCGCCGGATTCGGCGTCGCCGCCCTGCTGATCGCCATCTATCTGAAGGCCCTGGACAAGAAACGCAGTCTCGGCCTGGAACTCCCTAACATCCAGAAATAATGGCTCGCAAATACGGAAAAGTAAACGCCTCCCTCTGCTGGCTGGCCCTGGCATGTCTCGTCGTCCCGATGTTCGCGTCGTTCTTCTTCGACGACATGTTCTCGAGCATCTCCTACCTCTTTGAGAATCCCGCGATGACCGACCTCGGCTGGGATGCCGTCGGCTACGGGATGTATACGAGCGGCTATTCGGTCCTCTGTGTCTTCGGCGGCCTGGTGATCTGCGGTATCATGCTGGACCGCTGGGGGGTGCGCATCACGGGTTCGATCTTCATCGCCCTGATCCTCATCGGGGCCCTGATGGTCCTCTATGCGATCAAGTCCGGATTCCCGCCGGAGAAGTCCCTGAAGATCGCCTATGTCGGGTGTATGCTCTTCGGTCTCGGAAGCGAGATCGCCGGAACGGCCGTGACCCGGTCGATCGCCAAGTGGTTCAAGCACGGCCCGATGGCCCTTGCCATGGGACTCCAGCTCTCGATCGCCCGGCTCGGTACGGCCCTCGCCCTGGTCATCTCTCCCCGGCTGGTCATCGAACAGGCGAACCATGTCTACAGTGTCACGGAAGTGGCGAAACCCGCCGCCTTCGGTGTCGGGCTCATTGCTCTCGGAGTCCTGCTATGGGCCGTGTTCGTCGCCCTGGATGCCCGCTTCGACAAGATCGAGGGCACGACCGACAAGGTCGAGACGGCCGAAGAGGACAAGTTCAAGCTTTCCGACGTATGGAAGGTGCTGGGCAACAAGAACTTCATCCTGCTCGCCCTCCTCTGCGTGCTCTTCTACAGCAGCATCGTGGCGTTCAAGAAATTCGCCGGTTCGATCCTGATTCCGCGCTTCAACATTCCATCGGAAGCGGCCGGATGGATGGTGTCCATGCTGCCGTTCGCCTCGGTGATCTTCTCTCCGGTGTTCGGCATGCTGGTCGACAAGAAGGGTAAGGGGACACGGCTGATGATCATCGGTTCCCTGCTGGCTTTCGCGGCCCATATCCTGCTGGCCTTCGCCCCCGCGGGTGTTCCTTTCTTCGGATACCTGAGCATGGTCTTCCTCGGCTTCGGCTATTCGCTGGTCCCGGCCGCCCTCTGGCCGTCGGTTCCGAAAGTAGTCCCCGAGAAAGTGCTCGGAACGGCCTATTCGCTGGTCTACTGGGTCCAGAACATCGGCCTGCTCTCCTTCAAGATGCTGGCCGGCGTGATCCTCGGCAGCGCTGTCGGCGAGGCGGCCGACCTGGCTTTCCGCCAGAAAGGGGCCGTCGAGGTCGAGCTGATGTTCGTGGGGCTCTGCATCGCGGCGATCCTGATCGCCTGGCTCTTCGCCCGTTCCTCGGACCGTCATCCGGAACTCCGCATCGACGCTCCCGCAGAGGGCTGATCCGTGCTGCCGAAAAAGGGCTGTTTCTTCGTTAACTTGATGATAATCAAGAAGGAAGATTAAACCTCAAACGCATTTTGCTGTCAAAGGGATGTATTGTGTTCCTGATTGACCAGGCAGATGCGTATGAGAAGACTGTTCCCACGGATCTTTTCCCTTGCCGCAGCATTCCTGCTGCTGGTGCCTTTGTATGCGCAGAACAGGTATAAACTCTCCGTCCAGCTCACCGATGCCGCTACCGGAGAGCCGGTAGCTTTCGCAACAGTCTCCCTGAGCCGGGTCGACGGTTCTGCAGGTGCCGCCTATTATGCGCTCTCCAATTCCGAAGGAAAGGCGGTGCTGGAAAAAGTCCGGTCCGGGGACTACAAGATGAAGGTCGAACTGCTCGGCTACAAGGAGACGACCCGGGAGATCAAGGTCTCGAAAGACGCCGATCTCGGGACGGTCCGCCTCGAGCAGGATATCCGGGAGATTGAAGCTGCGGGGGTTACCGCGCAGGTGGAACCCCTTGTCATCAAGAAGGATACGATCGAGTACAACGCCGCGGCCTTCAAGACGACGGACAACGATGTGCTGGAGGACCTGCTGAAGAAACTGCCCGGAGTCGAGGTCTCCGAGAACGGTACCGTCACCGTCAACGGGGAGACCGTGAAGAAAATCACCGTCGAAGGAAAAACCTTTTTCCTGAACGACCCGCAGGTCGCCACCAAAAACATACCCGCCAAGATGGTCCATAAGGTCCGGGCGATCGAGAAGAAGTCCGACCAGAGCGAGTTCACCGGAATCGACGACGGGGAGCGCGAAACCGTGATCGACATCACGTTCAATCCCGGAATGGGCCGCGGACTGTTCGCCAACGTTACCGGTGGAATCGGACATGACATCCCTCCGAAGCAGGAGACATCCCTCATCGAGGGGGGTAACGGCGATACCCGGTTCCTCGGATCCGCCTTCGCCGGCCGTTTTACCAAGAAAGACCAGATTTCGCTCGTCCTGAACGGAAACAATACCAACAATTCCGGGGCGACGGACCGTTCCCGCAATTCGATGGCCGGCGCCCGGAGCAGCATGGGGTCCATGGGCGGGGGCCAGCAGGGCGGAGGCAGCGGAATCAGCACCTCCTTTACGGGCGGGGTCAACGGGGCATGGACCCTGGACGGGGGGAAGATGGAACTCGGCGGCAATTACCTGCTGAACACCAGCAGCCGGGATGCCCTCCAGACGACCCGCCGGATCTCCTACCTGGACAACCGCAACCTCATCTACGACAACCACAGCGCCAATTCATCCTCATCAGTCGGACACCGTTTCGGCGTACGGCTGGATCATAAGTTTTCGAAGAATACCTCCATCCTTTTCGAACCCGAAGTGGACTTCGGGGGAGGAAGGTACGACGATCGTACGGATTTCCATACCGACACGGATTATGGAAACCGGACCGTCACTTCCAGTGAAGGTTTTTCGGCCCGTAGTGGAGAGCACAAAACAATCTCTGCCAAAGGTTCGTTCCTTTTCCGTCAACGGATTGGCATTCCGGGGCGGACGCTCTCCCTGCGGGCTTCTTATGATTTCGGTCACAATCTGAGCGATGGCTACAACTGGTCCCAGACGCGCACGTTCGGGCCGGCCGATTATTCGGATTCGCTTGTAAACCAGCGTTTCCATACGACGGGTAACCGGTCCTCCGTGAGCGGGCGCCTGACCTATACCGAACCGCTCGGCGCCGGATTCTATGCGGAAGGACACTACAGCATCGGATGGAACCGGAACACCTCGGTGCGGGATACCTGGAACAGCGGCCCCTTCGATCCGGACGCCTTCCTTACCGTCCCCATCTTCAATCCCGCCGGAGAGGTCCACGATATCACCTTTTCCAACAATATCGTCAATACGCACGTCAACCAGCGGATCGGAGCGAACCTGCTCTACCAGAGAGAGAAGTTCAGGGCCCAGGCCGGAATCGGCGTGAACCCGACTACGACCCGGAACGAAACGACCCGGCGCGGGGAACAAAGTTCCTACAACAGTACCGTCGTCAACTGGGCGCCCCAGGTGATGGTCGCCTACGATTTCTCCAGGACTTCGAATTTCCGCCTGAACTACCGGGGGAATTCTTCGCAGCCCTCCGTTTCCCAGCTGATGCCCGTTCCGGACAATTCGAATCCGATGCGGATCTCGTTCGGCAATCCCTATCTCCTTCCCTCGTTCAGCCACAGCGTCACGGCGGACTACCGGTACAACAACCGAACGACCTTTACCAGCCTGATCCTCCGGTTCCGGGGATCGATGGACGAGAGTCCGACGGTCAATGCGATGTGGTATGCCGACAACGGCGCCCAGTATACGATGCCCGTCAACGGCGGTGTGCGCCCGTCCGTCAGCCTGAACGCAACCTTCAACAGCCCGATCGGCAAGACGGGCCTTTCCGTCAGCAACTCCGCCTCCGGCTCCTGGTCCTCGCATTTCTCCTACATCGGAACGGGGATCGAAACGGAAAAGTATTACAATGAAGGCGAGTTCGATTATGAGGCTTTCCACAAAGACTACGCGGACATCGATTCTTCCCGGGATTTCTCCCGCAACGGGACCCGGACGGCCGGATTCTCCGAATCCCTGCGCCTGACCTGGAGGGGAGAGAGCCTGGAACTGATCGCGGGAGGCGGGACCCGATTCAACAAGTCCTGGTACGACATCGCCCGGAACGCGGTCGATCCCACCTGGAACAACAACCTCTCCGGCTCGGCCAATTATTCTTTCGGTGAGAGCGGACTGAACATCGACACGCGCCTGAATTACCGGTGGTACAACGGCTATACCACGGAGATTCCTTCCGAACTGATCTGGAACGCCCAGATTACGAAGACGCTTTTCAGGAGAAGGGGGAGCCTGTCGCTCTGCGCCTATGATATCCTCGGCCGGAACAAGACCATCTCCGTCCGCGACCAGTCCAATTCCCACAGCGAGACCGTTTCCAATACCCTCGGCAGGTACATCATCCTTCGCTTCACCTTCCGTTTCAACGCCCGCCCGGACATGCGTGGCGGCCCCGGAAGAGGCCCCGGGTTCGGCGGGCCCCGTCCCGGCGACGGCTTTGGAGGTGGTTACGGGGGCGGATCCGGAGGCCGTGGCGGTTTCGGAGGGGGACGCGGCAGATAAAAGAAATGATGCAAAAAGGGCTTCCGGCATCGCCGGAGGCCCTTTTCAAATATAATCCCGGAAAGCTTATTTCTTCCTGCCGAGGATGCCGCCGAGGATGCTGGTGGCCGCTCCGAGGATGGAGGAGCCAGCGGAAGCGGTCTGGGCCTTGTTGCCTCCCTTGAGGGTGATGAGGATGTCGTTGAGGTCGACATCTCCGTCACCGTCCTGGTCCTTGATGATGCCGGAGAGCTTGGAGAGGACCGTAGGGATGAGGGCGATGAGGGCCAGATTCTTGGCGTTGCCGAGATTCAGCTTGCTCAGGATGTTGCCGCTGAAAATCTTGCCGGCGAGAGCGGTGATGGGGCTGGCGGCCGCATTGGTCTTGCCGGTGAGGAGGGACTTGATCATGTCGATTCCGCCCGGCTTGGTAGCGGTCTGGGTGAGGCTGCCGAGGATCGAGTCGGAAAGACCCTGCAGAACGGTGTTCTGGACATTCGAAGGAACGTCGACATTCCCGGCCACGTTCTTGACCTGGGAAAGGATGAGATCGGTAATAGATGCCATGATGTTAAGTGTTATAGGGTGAATAAAAAAGGTTCCGTTTGGGAAGGGACGCGCTGTAGCGCGGCCGGAGGGAGCGTACGAGTTCCGACGTGTTCCTCGAGAAGTGGGACCCCCGCCAGGTGCTCGTGTTCGTAATCAGGATCCAGCATTCCCCGTCCGGGAAACGCTTGACAAGGGCGGAAGTGCCCGAAAAAGACCCGGTTCGGGTCCATTCCCCCTCGAGGGAACAGTCGACCCAGCCGAGCGGGTATGTGTCGTCATCCAGCCGAGTCGTCATCTGTTCGATGGTGAACGGGTCCAGGATATCTTCCAGGGCGGGATCGCTGTCGATGACGGCGATGAGGCGGGCAAGTTCCGGGGTCGAACCCACCCATGCGCCCGCTCCCGAGAGGGCGTGGATGTCGTTTCCTCCGTAACAGCGGATGACGGTCCGTCCACTGCCGTTGAATTCCCGTACCGGTTCGGCGTCCGGCTGCATATAGTAGCGGGTCTCGTCCGGATAGCGCTCGGAGAGGTAATTGTTCGCGATGTGGAATCCGTAGCAGCCCGCCGGATTGAGGACATAGGCCTGCATGTAATCCTCATAGGACATCCCGGAGATCTTCTCGATGACGAGGCTGAGGAGGAGATATCCGAAATTGGAATACTGCTGGAAGGTCCCGGGATCGAAGGCGAGGGGCTCGGAAACGAGTTTCCGGACCAGGGTCTGGGTGTCCGGGGCCTTGGCCAGGCCGTAACGGCGCATCACGGCGGGCGTCGAGAACATCGGATCGCCTCCGTCCGTGCTGAACCCGGCCTGGTGACGGAGCAGATGCTCGACGGTCATTTCGAAATACCGGTCGTCCCGGATGAACCGGTCGTATTCGTTCAGGATGCCGAACGGCCCGAAAACGGGACTCTGGATATTCAGGAGCCCCTCTTCCTGCATTTTCATGATCCCGACGGCCGTGATGAGCTTCGATACGGAAGCCATCCGGAGCGTCGTCCCGGGGGTCATGGGCTGCCCCTTTTCCTTGTCCGCCCACCCGTATCCGCGGGAGAAGAGGAGAGAGTCGTTCCGCATGACCGAGAGGGAAATGCCCTTGATGCTCCAGGCACGCATGAAACTGTCGATGACGGCGTCCATCCCTTTGAGCTCCGGGAGTTCGGAAAGGCTGTTGGTCAGGATTTCATTCAGTGCCACGGGTTCGGGGGCGGGGGTGTAGCCGGCCATCATGTCCCTGTCCTTCCCCCTGAGGAGAAAGACCCCGAGCGCCGTCAGCAGGACGGCGGCTATGACGGCCGGACGGATTCTCATGGAATGATCCCGGTTTTCCTGCCGAAGTCGATGACGGCCTCGGCGGTCCCCTCGATGCCGAGGAGGGAGCTGTCTATGCAAATATCGTAATTATCAGCGGATCCCCAACTTCCGAAAGTAAAATAATTGTAATAAGTCTGGCGTGTCTTGTCCTTCCTGCGGATCAGTTCCTCCGCCTCTTTCTCGGAGAGGTTTTCGCGCTCCGCCACCCGGGCGATCCGGAATTCCAGCGGAGCCGTGATGAAGACATCGAGGCATTTGAGGTCCCTGAGGATATAGTCCGAACAGCGGCCGATGATGATCGCGTCCCCCTTTTCGGCAATCTCTCGGATGACCTGGCTCTGGATGGAGAACAGGGTGTTGTCGTTCATGTAGTTCTGGGGCTGTCCGAACCGCCAGGACTCGAAGAAGGTCGACATTGAGAACAGGCTGGCCTTCTCGTCCCGGAAATTGAACAGGTCCTTGGAGAACCCGCTCTCTTCCGCAGCCTTGGAAATCAACTCATTGTCGTAGTAGGGGATGCCCAGGCGGGAACTGATCGACTTGGCGATGAATCCGCCGCCGCTGCCGAACTGGCGTCCGATGTTGATGATGATGTTGCCCATGGTTTCGATATGTTAGATCTGGCTCCCCAGGATCTTCGGATCCTCTCCGTCCCGGAGGTGCCCCAGTTTTTTCAGCAGGTCGATGGCGAAAATGCCGGTCGTGACGGCGGCGAGGCTGTCGGAAACCGGGAAACTGTACCATACGCCGACTTCCGATCCGAGGACGGCCGGAAGGAACCAGACGCAGGGAACGAGGAAGATCAGCTGCCGCGTCAGGGAGAGGAAGATGGACTTCCGGACCATGCCGAGGCACTGGAAGAGGTTCGTCGTCACCATCTGGAACCCGATAATCGGGAAAGCGATGTTCATGCATCTGAGTCCCTTGACCGCCAGGGCTTTCAGGTCGGGATCCGAGGTGAAAATGGAAACTGCGCCCGCGGACAGGAACTCCGATACGACAAAGCCGAACGTACAGACAAGGGTCGCCCACAAGGCGGTCTTGACATAGACTTCCCGGACACGGGAGTATTGACGGGCCCCGAAATTGTATCCGGCGATCGGCTGCATGCCCTGGTTGAATCCCATTACGATCATCACGAACAGGAAGCTCAGGCGGTTGACGATGCCGTAGGCGCCGATGGCCAGGTCGCCTCCGTACTTGAGGAGCCGGTTGTTGATGAAGAGGACGACGATGCAGCTCGCCAGATTCATCAGGAACGGTCCCAGGCCGATGGCCAGGGAGTCCTTGGCGATCTTCCAGTCGACCCGGAAGAAGCCTTTCCGGGGGATGTGCAGGAATTTTTCCTCGTCCATGAAATACCGCAGGGAGTAGGCGAGGGCCAGGATCTGGCAGAGAATGGTCGCGATCGCGGCGCCCTGGATGCCGAGGCCGAGGACATAGATGAAGACCGGGTCCAGGATGGCGTTCGACGTGACGGTAAAGAGGGTGAGGCCCATCGCCAGTCTCGGATTGCCGGAGGAGCGGATGACGCTGTTGAGTCCGAAATACAGATGGGTGACCGTGTTCCCGAGGGCGATGATGACCATATACTGCCTCGCGAAGGGGAGGGTGTTGTCGCTGGCCCCGAAGAACCGGAGGATCGGGTCCATGAACAGGAGCGTGAAGACCGTGAAGAAGACTCCGATAAGGATATTGAGCGTAACCTCGTTGGCTAGGACCTTGTTCGCGACCTTGTAGTTCTTCTGCCCGAGCAGGACCGAAATCATCGTCGCCGCGCCGACGCCTACAAGCGTCCCCAGCGCGGTGGAGATGTTCATGAGGGGAAAAGTGACGGCAAGTCCGGAGATTGCCAGGGATCCGACCTCGGGGATATGGCCGATGAAAATGCTGTCGACCATATTGTAGAGGGAAGATGCGGTCATGGCGATAATGCCGGGAATCGCATATTCCTTGATGAGGGTGCTGATTTTTTTGGTCCCCAGCTCTGTCGGGATTGCTGCCATCAGTCTGCTTCCTTCATCAGCTCCAGTTCATATACAAGCGGAGAGAATCCCGGAATCTGGTCCCCGGTACCGGAATATCCGTATCCCAGGACGGAATAGAAAGCCGTTCTGGCCTTCTCGTTGAGATGCATCTTGAATACGGCGATCTTGAACCCGTCTTTCACGGCGGTTTCGCTTTCGCCCATGGTGATATCCGTCGCCTTGTCGGCCCAGTTGATCTGGACCGGCTCATAGGTCCGGGTGGGATCGTAGATGCCATGGACCTTGGCGGTATCGGCGATCGTCGTATCGAACACCTGGCCGTTGAGGAGCCTTCCGGTGTAATTCAGGGAGTAGGCGCTGCCCGAGTTGAGGACGGTCGAATCGGGATCAGGGGTCAGCGACTGAAAATAGAATCCGTATTTGAGGCTGCCTTCGTCGGTCGTATAGGCGGTCGAATCGACGTTCGGGCCGAAATTCTTCTTGACATAGGCTTCCAGCGAGTCCGTCTCCCAGCGGTAGATGTTGGCGATGCCGCCGGTCATGCCGTCCGGAATGGCTTTCCGGAGGGTGATGGTATAGATGGCGTCGTTATTGCCGGTTGAGTGGTCCAGGTAATCCTCTTTCTTGGAGTAGCGGGTCGTGGTCTGGAGCCAGGACGGGATGGCAACGGTGCGGGTCCCGCCGATCCGCATGCCGACCAGAGCGTCGGCGAGGCCGACGGGGCAGGAATCGTCCGAGACGATCTGGATCTTGGGCCCGTAGTAATTGCCTTTCGCATATGTCCCGACCTTCTTGGCGATGCGTTCATGGGTCGTGTTGGTGACCTGTCCATCGAGGTCCGTCACGGTGAAATCGATGTAGGCGAAGCCGTCGCGGGTCTCGTTCCAGGCCGCTCCCGTCCCGGGAACATCGTTGAGGATATAGATGCCGTTGCCGGATTCGACCGCCTGGGGATGATTGACATGGATCCAGGCGTCGAAATAGAGTTTGTTGGCGTAATTGGCCTGGGTCTTGGCTTCCTTGGCGCAGCCGGAAAGCAGCAGGACCCCGAAAGCCGGGAGGATGAATTTGAGGATATGTTTCATTATAAATCCGTTAATCATTGGAAATGCTGTCTACCCAAATGTGATAGACCAGGGTTGACTTTGCAGGAATCGTGCCTGAAGGCTTGGACCCGAATCCATATTTGCCGGTAAATGCGATATAGCATTCCTCGCCGCTGCGGACGCCGTGTAATCCCTTCTTCAGGCCGTCGAGGAGGTTCGACTCGTCCAGCTTGAGGGTCTCGACCCGGAATACGGTCGAATCGGAAAGGACCCACTTGGCGCTTTCCGCCAGTTCCTTGGAATTGGTGGCGAAAAGGCTCTGGTTGTTGAGAGAGCCGCTCGAAGAGAGGAGATATCCGCCATAGTAGAATGACACGACCCCGTCCTTCCGCAGCGAATCGGCCGTGGGGTTGGTCTCCTTGACCACGATGCGGACGGAACCGTCGTTGTAGACCGTCCTGATCGGGGAAAGCCGCTGGGCGAACTTGTCGATGGCCTCTTCCTGCTTGGCATAGTAATTCTCGGTCTGCTGTTTCATGCAGCTGCAGACCGCGGCGAGCAGGAGGAAGACCGGCAGTATGATGGATTTAAGCTTCATGCAGGAATTCGTTCAAGGAGTTTTCGAGATAGGAAACGACATCTTTCACGGAAGAGATGTCCTCCGAGAAATAGAGCCGTCCTCCGGCGGCGTATTCGTGGCCGCCCCCGTTGAAGTAGGTCGCGGCGAACCGCTGGGCGGAAGTCCCTTTCTTGGAACGGACGGAGACGCGGAAGAAACCGTTGTCCTGGCGCATGAAAACGCTCATCCGCACGTTCCTGACCGCGAGGGGCAGGTTGACGAAGCCTTCGGTCTCCCCCTCGGCGATGTCGAAGGTCATCATGTTTTTCCGGGTCAGGATCATATAGGCCGCGCCTTCCGGGGTAATGGTCATCTTGCTGAGCAGGAAGCCCATGGCCCGCAGGCGGTTCTCGCGGTAGTTCTGGTAGATGTCGCTCAGGATTGCGTCCCGGTCGACCCCTGCGGCGAGAAGGATGGAGGCCATTTCCAGGGTTGAAGGGTAGACGGAGTTGGAGAAGTTGTTGGTGTCCGTCGTCATGCCGGTCATCAGGGCGATTCCGGACTGCATCGGGAGCCGGGTGGCGTCGCCGGCGATGTCCGGCAGGGCCATCAGGATGTGGAAGAGCAGCTCGGAGGCCGAGGAGGTCTCCGTCTCGGAGAAGATCAGGTCGAATTCTTCTTCCTGGGGGTCCAGGTGATGGTCGATCAGGACTTTTGGGGCGTAACTCTCCTTGAAGAAATCGCCCAGGTCTTCCGTCCGGGTGAAAGAATTGCAGTCCAGGAGGATGATCAGCGAGGCTTCCGCGATGACGCGGGCAGCTTCCCCCGGATTGTTCCAGTAGAAGGTGAAAAACGGCTTGTCTTCTTCGGGAATCAAGAAGGACGAGCCTCCCGCATCCCGGTCCGCAAGGACCACGGAAGTGGATTTGCCGCGGATTTCCGTCAGATAGTGGAACAGGGCGGAAGTGCTCCCGACGGCATCCCCGTCGGCGTGGACATGGGCCGAGATAACGATCTTATCCGCCTTCTCCACCATGCGGTCGAACCGCCGTATCTTTTCTTCCGTAATGACTGCCATCAAACTATCTTTTTCGGATGCAAATTTACAAATTATATTGCATTTCATAAATCAATTTCATAACTTTGTCCGGACTTTTGTGAAATTATAAAACACTAGAATAATGAGCAAATCTGTTAAAATCCTTTTGGAGGTTCTCCTCGCACTCATTGCGGTCGGACTCGTCTTCCTGATTTACCGCAGCATCATGGAACCGGTCAATTTCAACAAGGAAAAGGCTGCCCGCCAGGCTGTCGCCGTCCAGCGTCTGAAGGATATCCGTACCCTCGAGGTCGCTTTCAAGAGCGTGAACAGCCATTTCACAGCCTCTATCGACTCCCTCAAGGACTTCTATGAGAACGGTAAGATGGACGTCGTCATGCAGGTCGGTTCCGCCGATGACTCCGTTGCCGTAGCCAATACCGCCGCGCTCCGCAAGAAGAACAAGAAGATCACGAACGAGGAACTCCTCGCCCTCTCCCAGAAGGGTATGCCCCTCGTCTTCTCGATCACGACTCCGATCGCCGTGAAGGATACCCTCTTCAACGGCCGTGAGGATTTCCATATCGACTCTCTCGCCTACATTCCGTTCTCCGGTGGCCAGAAGACGATCATGGACGCTATCGTGAAGGTGGTTTCCGGCGTCGACGTCCCTCTGTTTGAGGCCAAGATGCCTTGGAAGGCTCTCCTCCGCGGTATGGACAACCAGCTCCGCATCAACCTCGATGCAGAATGCGAAACCCAGAACCGTTACCCGGGACTCCAGGTCGGCAGTGTCAGCGCCCCGAACAACAACGCGGGCAACTGGGAGTAGTCTCCTTTATGGATTCCAATCAGAAAAGCAGAATATCCATTCAAGTATCCTTGAGTGGATATTCTTTTAACGTCTCTGATGAAAACGGCGTCCGCCGCTCCCCGTGGCTGACGCCCGACCGGGTTTTTACGACCCCCGAATTCCAGCGCCGGTACGACTCGGTCGAACTGTCCCTCCTGACCCCGAAATTCACCCTGGTCCCCAAGGAGTTCTATTCGGAAGAAGCCGCCCGGGAGCTCCTGTCCGACGTAGCGGCCCTCGAAGACGGGGACGAAGTCTCCGCCGTCCCCCTGGAAGAGCGGGGAGCCGTTCTGGTCTATTCCAATTCGGTAGGGGAGTCGCTGTCCCGAGTCTTGTCGCAGCTGGTCCTGACGGTCGGAGGATCCCCGGCCCCCGTCTATCCCGAGATCTACTATCTCCTCAGGAGCATGGAGACCTGTCCCGAGTACAACAAGATTCTCTGTTCCTATCGGGACGGATATCTCTTCCTCGTTGTTGCCGAGGGCAGGACCCTGCTTCTCTGCAATGTTTTCAAGGCGGTCGACTTCACTACGGCTCTCTATTACATCTTCCTGACCCTCAAGCGGTTCCAGCTCAATCCGGAGGTCTCTACGATCCGGTTTCGCACCCCTGTGACCGAGGAAGAGGAGATGGCCCTGTACCGCTATTTCAATTCCGTCGAAGCGCTATGAGGATCATCGGCGGACGCCTGAAGGGAAAAACGATCAACCCGCCCGCCGGGTACAAGGCGCGGCCGACGACGGACTTCGCCCGGGAGGGCCTCTTCAACGTGCTGGACAATGAATACGAGTTCGAGGACCTGAAGGTCCTGGACCTTTTCGGCGGGACCGGAGCGATCGCATTCGAGTTCGCTTCCCGCGGTGCCGCGCGCGTCTACAGCATCGAGATGGCCCGGGAGAACGCTTCCTTCATCAAGATGGAAGCGAAACGTCTCGGCCTCGACAATGTCACGATGGTCCGGGCCAACGTCTTCGATTTCATCCCGCTCTGCCACGAGAAGTTCGATATCGTCTTCGCCGATCCGCCCTATGCCCTGGAGGGCCTCGAGACCCTTCCGGACAAGGTATTCGCCCAAGAAATACTGTACCCGGAATGCTACTTCATCCTCGAGCATCCGGGTACCTTTTCCTTTGTTTCCCATTCCCGTTTCGTCAAGGAAAAGACGTACGGGAAGGTCCATTTCACTTTCTTCCGCTAGGCGTTCCGCTCCCTCCAATGGGAGGTCATGTGCTCCAGCGTCTTTCCTTTCGTTTCCGGGACGACCTTCCAGACGAAGGCCGCCGCAATCAGGCAGATGCTCCCGTAGAGGGCATAAGCCAGGAAATGGCTGTGGTTGTACATTGGAACGAACGTCGACGAAACCAGGAAGTTGAAGATCCACTGGAAGGCGACGGCGACCGCCGTGGCGTGGCTCCGGATGGTGTTCGGGAAGATTTCCGAGATATAGACCCAGCAGATCGGTCCCCAACTGAACATGAACGAGGCGCTGTAGACCATGATTCCGATGACCGGGACCAGGGCCGGCAGGGTCATCACATTCGACAGGGCGACGGCGAATGCTCCGACGGCCATTCCGACGGATCCTGAGATCAGCAGCGGTTTCCGGCCGATCTTTTCGACCGTAAAGACGGCTACGAGGGTAAAGGTGATGTTGATGACCCCCATGATGACCGTGAAAAGCATATTGTCCGACACGCCCATCGATTCAAAGATCCGCGGAGCGAAATAGAGCACGGCGTTGATGCCGATGATCTGCTGGAAGACCGAAAGCATGATCCCGATGAAAACGACCAGGAAGCCATAGGAGAGCAGTTTTTCTGTCTTTTCGACGGCCGTCGCCTTGATGGCGGCGAGAATCTGCCTTGCCCGGGACTCTCCGTTGATGCGGGAGAGGATCTCAAGCGCTTTTTCATCCCGTCCGTTGAGGACGAGATAACGGGGCGTTTCCGGAATCAGGAAGATCAGGAGCGAGAACAGGGCCGCGGGCACGGCCTCGGAGACGAACATGAGCCTCCATCCGATCCGGCCGGTCCATTCCGTGACGGCGGGGTCCTGGATGTGGGACCGGATGATCAGGTAATTGACGAAATAGACGACGAGCTGGCCGAAGATGATTGCGAACTGGTTCCAGGAGACGAGGGCGCCGCGCCGCGAGGCCGGAGCGATTTCGGCGATGTACATCGGACACAGGGCCGAAGCAAGCCCGACGCCGATTCCACCGAGGATCCGGTACCCGTTGAAGGCGGCCAGAAGGGCTTTCGAGGGGACTCCTTTCGGGAAGAACAGGAATTCCGGACAATAGGAGCCGAGGGCTGAGAGCAGGAACAGGATGCCGGCGATCAGCAGCGACTTCTTACGTCCGGCCTTCGCTGAAAGGAAGCCGGACAGGAGGGCTCCGATGACGCAGCCGATCAAGGCGCTCGAAGTCGTGAACCCGTGAAGGGCGTCGGTGTAGTTGAAATCGGCAGCGTCCCGGAAGAACGCCTGCAGGCCTTTTTCAGCCCCCGAAATGACGGCCGTATCGTATCCGAAGAGGAGTCCGCCGAGAACAGCGATCAGCACGATCCGGATCAGGTATCCGAGACTCCCTTTTTGGCTGTATCCGTCCATGGGTTACCGGCAGTAAAGTGCGACGATCGCCTCGTAGAGCTCCTGCTTGCCAGAAATCTGGGCGGGCTCGCCTTTCGACTTGGCGTAATCGACCAGCTGCTCGAGCGTGACCTTACCCTCTTCGAAGGCCTTTCCGAGGCCGCTGTCGAAGGAGGCATAACGCTCCCGGACCATCTCCGGAATCGGAGATTCTTCGACGATGGCGGCGGCGTTCAGAAGGCCCCTGGCCATCGCATCCATCGCGCTGATGTGAGCGATGAAAATGTCCTCGGGATCCGTCGAGTTGCGGCGGAGCTTGGCGTCGAAATTCGAACCGCCGGGAGCGAGACCGCCGTTCCGGATGATCTGGAGCATGGCCTGGGTCAGGTCGAAGTTGTCGATCGGGAACTGGTCCGTGTCCCAGCCGTTCTGGTAGTCGCCGCGGTTGGCGTCGATCGATCCGAGGAGCCCGTTGTCGACGGCGACAGCCAGTTCGTGTTCGAACGTATGTCCGGCCAGGATGGCGTGATTGACCTCGATATTGACCTTGAAGTCCTTCTCAAGACCATTGGCACGGAGGAACCCGATGACCGTTTCCGTGTCTGTATCATACTGATGCTTGGTTGGTTCCATCGGTTTCGGCTCGATGAGGAAAGTCCCTTTGAACCCTTTTCCTCGGGCGTAGTCGCGGGCGGCTTTCAGCATCTGGGCCAGGTGGTTCTTCTCGCGCTGCATCTGGGTGTTGAGCAGGGACATGTATCCTTCGCGTCCTCCCCAGAAGACATAGTTCTCGCCACCCAGCCTGATGGTCGCATCAAGGGCGTTCTTGATCTGGACGGCGGCCCGGGCGACGACGTCGAAGTCGGGATTCGTGGCGGCTCCGTTCATGTACCGGCGGTGGCCGAAGACGTTGGCCGTTCCCCAGAGGAGCTTGATGCCGGTCTCCTGCATCTTCACGGCCAGGTAGTCCGTGATCTCGCGCAGGGAGGCTTCGTATTCTTCGATGGTCGGAGCTTCTTCGACGAGGTCGATGTCATGGAAGCAGAAATAGCCGATGCCGAGTTTCTGCATGATCTCGAAACCGGCGTCCGCCTTGGCCTTGGCCCTGCACAGGGGGCAGGCGCCTTCGTCCCAAGGATACTGGCGGGTCTGTCCGCCGAACTGGTCGCCGGAAGCTTGGCCGAGGGTATGCCACCAGGCCATGGCGAAGCGCAGCCAGTTTTTCATTTTCTTGCCGAGCACCAGACGCTCCGGATCATAATAATGGAAAGCGAGCGGATTCTTGCTCTCGGGACCTTCGAAAGGGATTTTTCCGATGGTCGGGAAATACTCTTTTGTCATGGTTATGGGTTTTATCGTTGATATTCGGTCAGATGGTATTTCCAGCGTTCATAGGCCACGCGGCAGGCCTCCCGGTTTTCGGGGTGGACGACGGCCAGTCTCTCCAGGGTGGAAAAGGCTTCCTCCGGCCCGCTGTAGATTCCGGCTCCGATCCCGGCTGCCCGGGCTGCACCGGCGGCCCCGTCGGTATTGAATAGTTCGATTTCTGCACCGCTGACCCCGGCAAGCATATCCCGGAAGACCGGGGAGAGGAACATGTTCGCGAGTCCGGCATGGATCCGGTCGACGCGGATGCCCAGGCTCTCCAGGATTTCAATCCCGTACTGGAAGGAGAAGACGATGCCTTCCTGGGTGGCGCGGAGGAGATGGTCCCGGCTATGCCGGTTGAGGTCCAATCCATGGACGGAGCAGCCGTTGGAGCGGTTTCCGAGCATCCGTTCCGCTCCGTTTCCGAAGGGAAGGATCGAGACTCCGCCGGATCCGACGGGGATCCGGGCGGCCCGTTCGTTCATCTCCGCATAGGACAGACCCTCCGGGGCGACGTTCCGCCGCATCCAGGCATTCAGGAGTCCGGCGCCGTTGATGCAGAGGAGGACGCCGAGACGGGGATCGGAAGCCTCGTGGTTCACATGTGCGAAGGTATTGACCCGGCCTTGGGGATCGGAGGCGATACTGCCGTTCACGCCGTAGACGACCCCGGATGTTCCGGCGGTCGACGCGATCTGGCCGGGGCGGAAAACCCCGAGGCTCAGGGCGTTGTTAGGCTGGTCGCCGGCCCGGTAGGTGACCGGGATTCCGGAGGGAAGGCCGAGCTCTTCCGCGATGGAAGGAAGGAGACGTCCCTGCTCCGAGAATGTCGGCCGGACCGGGGGCAGGATTTCCCGGTCGAACCCGAAATGGGCGAGGAGCCTTTCGGAAGGCCGGTTTTCACGGAAATCCCAGAAGATGCCTTCCGAGAGTCCGCTGACGGTCGTCGAGACCTCGCCGGTCATCCGTGCCGCGATGTAATCGCCCGGAAGAAGGATCTTCCAGATCCGGTCGTAGAGGGCCGGTTCCTGTTCCCGGACCCAGGCGAGTTTGGCGGCCGTAAAGTTTCCGGGCGGGTTGAGGAGATGCTCCAGGCACCACTCCTCCCCGAGGGTATGGAAGGCTTTCTCCCCGTAAGGAACGGACCGGGAGTCGCACCAGATGATGGCGGGACGGAGCGGACGGAGTTCCCGGTCGATGCAGACCAGTCCGTGCATCTGGTAGGAAAGGCCGATGGCGGCGACGGGCTCTTCTCCCGCCTCCGAGAGGACTTCGGCAGTTGCCATTTTCAAGTCGTTCCACCACATCCGGGGATCCTGCTCCGCCCAGCCCGGTTCCCGGGACAGGATCGGAGCCTCGGTCTTGGGATGGAAGGCGGAGGCGATGCATTGGCCGGTCTCAGCCCTGACGAGGCTGGCCTTGACGGAGGAACTGCCGATATCGTAACCTAAGAGATACATGGATAAGCCGTATTAAGGGATGGTGACGGAGACGGAAGTTCCGGAATACGGGATCCGGATCCCTTCCGCATCGGGATTGAAAGGCGCCGGAGAGGCCGGATCGATGACGACGACCCGGAACGTACGCTCCCGCAGCATGCCCGGGAACTCTCCACGGCGCATTCCGACGGTCAGGGTCCGGGTCTTCTCGGACCAGAGCAGCGGAATCGTGGAAAAGGCTCCCTTTTCGTAGTGGTAATTCGTATTCTCGTCTTCGTAGAGCAGGAAACCGGCGTCGGCTCCGGCATAGACGGTCAGGAGGATGTCGTCGGCGGCTTTCTCGTCGGACCATTGCATCTCCGGACCGGTCGGAAGGATGGATCCGCCGCGGACGAAAAGGGGGATCCGCTCGTAAGGAGCGTCAACCTCGAGCGTCTGTCCTCCGCGGATCAGCTTTCCAGTATAGAAGTCATACCAGATTGCGCCCGAAGGGAAATGGACCCTGCGGGTCCGGGCCTTGTAGGTCGAGACGGGACAGGGCATGAGGGCGGGCCCGAACATCCACTGATCGGTCAGGTCGGTGACTTCCGGATCGTCCGGAAAGTCCATCGGGAGGCCCCTCAGAAGGGTCGCGTCCTCGAAATGGACAGCGCCGGCAAGGGAGTAGAGGTAGGGCATCAGCCGGTAGCGCAGCCTCATATAGGAAAGGATGCTCCGGTAGGCGGGCGAACCCTCGGGGGCGATGTTCCAGAGTTCGCGGCGGGGCCATTGTCCATGGGTCCGGAACAGAGGGACGAAGGCCCCTGCCTGGTGCCAGCGGGTCTGGAGTTCCTGCCATTCCTCGCGGGACGAGGGGTCCTGGAACTTGCCCATGACGGAGAATCCTCCGATGTCCATTCCCCAGAACGGGATGCCGCTCATGCTGAATCCCAGTCCGGCGGCCATCTGGGCGCGCAGGTCCGTCCAGGTCGTGCCGATGTCCCCGCTCCAGGTCGCGGTCGAATAGCGCTGGAGTCCGGCGAATCCGCTCCGGGTCAGCAGGAAGACCCGCTTGTCCGGGTCGACGGAGCGCTGGCCGTTGTAGATGGCATCCGCATTGACGAGGGCATAGGCATTGAGATATTCCGTGGACGGGCCGAGGGCGGTCGGAGTGATCAGCCACTTGAAATAGTCCATCGGCAGGCAGTCCCGGAGGTTCGGTTCCGAAGCGTCCATCCACCAGGCGTCGATCTTACGGCCGTACCGGCTGTAGAGGGTCTCGTCGATCTGCTTCCAGAAGAGTTTCCGACCGCCTTCCGCATAGGCGTCGTAGAAGGTCTGTCCGTGTCCCAGCCAGTCCTTCAGTCCGGCATCCTCGGCGTGGGTATAGGCATAGCCGGCCGCCTTGAGTTCCTTGTAATGGTCGGTGTTGGTGTAGAATTTCGGCCAGACGCTGATCATCAGTCTCCCGTGCAGGGCATGGACGTCATCCATCATCTTTTCCGGGTCCGGATAGCGTTCCGGGTCGAATTCATGGCTGCCCCACTGGTCCTCTTTCCAATACTGCCAGTCCTGGACGATGTTGTCGACGGGAATCTCTCTCCGGCGGAACTCTGCAAGGGTCCCGACGAGATCTTCCTGGGTCGCATACCGCTCCCGGCTCTGCCAGAACCCCAGGGCCCATTTCGGCATGACCTGGGCCTTCCCGGTGAGTTTCCGGTATCCCCGGATGACCTGGTCATAACTACCTCCGGCGATGAAATAGAAGTCCGCTTCCGGTTCGAATTCCGACCAGAACCGGAGACGGCCCTGCTGCTCCGGAGTCTGGACGGTGGCCACGCGGAGCCCGATGTAGGAAACGTCACCGTCCGGTTCCCATTCGATCCGGACCGGGACCTTCTCCCCGGCCTTGAGGCGGACGGTGAACTTGCAGCTGTTCGGGTTCCATGCCGGACGCCAGCGACGGGGCATGACTTCGACCCCGCCAATAACCGTCCGCTGGAAACCGGCATAATACTGGATAAAGTGATAATCAGCTGTTTCCGACGCTTCAATCTCTCCGCTGTAAACGACCGTGGCACCACTAAGCTTCATTTCGGGAAGGTTCCGGATCGCGAATTCATTCTCGAAATAGAGGCTGTCCTCCCGCCGGATGATGCCGGGACCTTCCGCCGGCCGGTATTCTCCGGTAAGGGCTCCTTCTTTCCCATCCCTGTCGTAGAGCCTGAAGGCTTCTCCGAGCTGGCGGTACGGATCCGGATTGCCCCAGCGGCTCAGCGAATAGGCGTCGAAGAGAAGGCCGTATCCTTTCGAAGAGACGACCATCGGGACGCTGACTTTCGTATTGTACTGATAGAGTTCTTCGTTCTTTCCCTTGCGGTTGAATTCCCCGTCCTGGTGCTGTCCGAGTCCGTAGAACGCCTCGTCGTCGGGCGAGTCGAAGGAGACCAGGGCCGACCAGGCTTTCTTCCCTTCCGCTTCGGCCGGGCTGAATTCCGTCCCGCCGCCCGAGAGGAGTGTCTTTCCGTCGGCCCCCACGAACCGGATCCCTCCGGTCGGAGGATCGACATAGACCGTCAGGGCTTCAGTCGAAACGAAAACCTCGCCGGTCGTGGCATCCTTCCCTGCGGAGAAGTCGGAACAGCCCTCCTGCGGAACGACGGCGAGGCTTTTCCGGTTGGAAAATTCCTGCTCCGGCGTGACGCTCACGCGGATGATTTCCGGCGTAATGACCTGCAGGCGTACCTGCTTGCTTTCGCAGGGGATCCGGACGGAATTTCCGTTGACGCGATAACCGGTCCGGCAGCCCGTCGCGAGGAGAAGGACAGCCGCCGCGGTGAACCCGAACCGCCGGAGTGAAGGGGAGGATCGCATAGTGATCAGAAATTCATGCCCAGGGACAAGCTAAGTCCGAACCCGGTGTCCTTGGACCAGTTTGCCCCGAGCAGGAAGGGGCCCACTACGGTCTTGCGGCCGAACTGCAGCCCGAAAGCGTAACTGTCAAGAGGGTCTTTGAACAACTCCTTGAAAGTCCGGCTGGACTGGAGCAGTCCGCTTTGCAGGGTCAGGTAGTTCGCATGTCCGAACTGATATCTCAGATTCAACTGTGCCGTGGTAGCGAAGTCTTCCAGGAGATGGAAGGAAATGCTGTAGCCGAAATACGGCAGCTGATTTTCCAGATACCGTCCGGCGACGGTTCCGCCGGCGCAAAGGTTGTGGACAAAGTCCATCATGCCGGAATAGGTGGAAGCCCAGCCGAAATAGAGCGACGGCAGCAGGGCGAATCCGCTTCCGAGCGGAATCGCTCCCGAAGCGCTGGCGACGCCGGTGCTGTAGGGCTTTACCTTTCCTTCATAATGAGAGGTATTCCCGCCGCCATCCCTCTCTTCATTATAGATGGAGTAGCCGGAGAAGACATAGCGGGTGTTCAGGGTCAGTTTCAATCCCTTGTTCGGGAAATAACCATCATCCGTCAGATCGAAACAGAGATTGGTAAAAGCGGAATTCCAGCGGCTTCTGAAATCATAATCTTTCCAGTAATCATACCGGTCGATGTAGTTCTCATAGGGCTCCCATTCGGAGGAAATACCGAAGCGGAAATGGCCGTGGACCAGCCGGGCATCTTCGAGATAGGCGTCGAAACGGGTATTGACCGACTTGATCTTCACATCTTCTCCGTCTTCGATGTACATCAGGTTCAGGTAATGGGTTTTTGTTACTATGCCGAACGTCGGGATCCGGATGAGCGGCTTATAGGAAAGGTCAGTCAGGATGGTTGCGTTGTTTCCTATCTTTGATTCTACGACAAAGCGCGTTCCCTGGAGCTTGCGCGTCCCGAGTCCGAGGTGCAGGCTCGCGTAGACCACTTCGTCGTTGTCTATGTGGATGCCCGCGTTCAGTTCGCTGGTCTGGCCTTTCTGGCAGTCGAATACCAGGGTGTAGGGCTCTTCCGTCCCTTCCATCCGGTAGGTCACGGACTCGAACGCCCGTGTGCCGTAGAGCTGGGACATGATGATGTCGATGTCATTCCGGTCATAGGTCCCGTCTTTCTGGAGGATCAGCGGATCCAGCAGGACGTGCTGTTCCTTTTCCGTAACCCCTTCGATCCGGATATCCTTGACCATGACGCTGTGGGTCCCGATGTCGGTCGCATGTTTATCGTGACGGAGTTCTCCGGGAGCAGCGTGCACCATCCGGGCGATTTTCCCGATTTCTTCCCCATGGGCCTCGGCCTGTTTGTAGCCCTGATCGATGATATCCGAAATGCTCTTTTCGTCGAAAGAGAGCATGTTATACCCTTTAAGCGTGTGTTGGAGCAGGACATCCGCTTGCTCCCGGTTGACGCTGGCGGCATCGGATGCCATCATGGTGATGTTCTGGAGGGCAAGGCTGACGAGACTGTTGAGATCCGAAATATCCCGTTTCTCGGGCATTTCCGAGCCGATGACAATATCGGCTCCCATCGCCTTGGCGACGTCGATCGGGAAATTGTTCCGCGTACCTCCGTCCGAGAGGATCATCCCGCCTGTCCGTACGGGACGGAAGTACATCGGGATGGACATCGTGGAGCGCATCGCATCGACCACCGAACCGGAAGTCCAGTTCTTTGCTTTCATCGAGACCATGTCGGTCGCCACGCAGAAGTACGGGATCGGGAGTTTGTCGAAATCCAGTGAATCCTGATATCCCACGGTAACGGCGCTCAGCGTGTTCCGGATGTTGAATCCGAAGAGAAATCCGTCCGGCAGTCCGAGACCGATCTTGTTCATCGCCTCACGGCTCATATCCGCCGTCCTGGTCTTCATTCTCTCGTAGACCTTGGAAACCTCTCTCTGCCTGCGGATCTTCGCCTCGACTTCGGGGTCTGCGTAATGGAAGGGAAGGTTGACGAAGAACCGCTCCTGGTTCCTTCGTACACCATAGGTCTGGAAGTTATCCGGGATGCGGTCCGACATCATGACGGTCCAGTCGATCGCCCGGACCAGGGAGTCGATATAATGTTCCCCGTAGCCGAGGGAGTACATGCCGGAGACGAGTCCGCCCATGCTGGTTCCGCCGATCATGTCCACGGGTATGCCCTGCTCTTCCAGGTACCGGAGGACGCCGAGATGGGCCATGCCGCGGGCTCCGCCGCCCGCGAGAACGACGGCGACGGTCGGGCGGTGCTTGCGGATGGAATCCATCCGGGCACGCATCCTGCAGAATGCAACGGAATCCTCTTCCGGGGTCAGACTGGGCATGACCAGGCCGTTCTGTGCGAATGCCGCCGTCGAGCAGCATAGAAGCACCAGTAAAATCATTCTTCTCATATTCCGGGGGCGAAGGTTAATCTCCATACGGGTCAGCGTCATTCCATTCATTCAGGAGATATCCGTGCCGGTCGATGCAGTGATCGTGGATTTTCATCTTGCGATCCTGTCCAAGCCCGAGCCACCAGCGGGTGCAGGCGGGATACTGGACGAGGGATTCATCAACTTTTCCTTCAGGAGATTCCTTGGTCAGGGCCTTGCGGGCGATTCTCTCTTTCTGTGCGACAGAAAGGGATGACCACCAGATTTCAAGATCTTGAGCGTGCATAGTGTTATTAGTATTTAGAATAAAGTCGTATCTTACAACATTAGTGTCCGGTAAAAATCCGTAAAAGATCTTTGAAAACATTGAAAGTTAGGTAATTACAAAGGTTTTTGAGGCGCGCCGATTTGAATTTATCTTTGCCAGACTAACGTAGAATGGCACATGCATAAAGGAAAATACGT
>JAFRUH010000021.1 GCA_017438975.1 Bacteroidales bacterium | reverse complement strand
GAACCTTCAGCATCCCATCTGACGGTGCTCTTGTCGATCGTGATCTCGAACGGTCCGTAGAAGGTCCAGTAGCTGTAGTGGCCGACAGGGACCTGCTTGGTAACCTCAGTCTCCTCGCCAGTTGCAGGATCTTTCTCCTTCACAGTCTGGGTCTCGAGGAAGCCGAACGCATGGTTACGCCAATCCTTAGGAGCGATGAGCTTGTCGATCTCGATGTAGGAGCCCTTCGCAGTGCCGTTGACACCGTCGATGAAGTGATCCTGAGCGATATCGGTGATCTCGATCGGACGTACGTACTCAGCCTCGTAGTATTCCTTACCCTTGAAGGTAATCGCAACTTCCTTCTCTTCATCTCCGCAGACCTGACCGACAGCGCCGATGAAGACGTGCAGGGAGGTTCTGGCCTCGTTGAGGAACATCTTGGCGAGAACGCCATCCTTGTTCAGGGTGATGGAGTTGGCCTGGTAGGTCTTACCCGTCTGCTTGTCGGTACCGGTTGCTTCGTTGTCGATCGTGGCGATCAGCTGGTTCTTCAGCTCGACACCGTCAACGTTCTTGACAACCTTCGCACCGCTAGCCGCCTTGTAGAGGGCATAGCCATTCGTAGACTCGACAACAGCCTTCTGCTTGGTCGGAGCCTTGTCATAGACAGTAGCGTAGAGCTCGGTGCCATCCACACTGATCTCGAAGATGACGTTCTTGATCGTACCGACAGCGGTACGGTTGAGGTTCTGCTCGTGGAAGAAGAAGTTCAGAGCGGTGATAGCCTTGTCAAGCTTGATGAGGCCAGGGACGCCCTGCTTCTTAGCATCCGCATCGGTAGCCGGAATACCCCAAGTAGAGAACGGAGCGTTCAGGTTGTTGACGAAGACGCAATTCTCAGCAGCGTTCTTCGGATTCTCAGCGTCGTCATTCCAAGGCTGGGTCACGTTGAAGTCGGTGATCGTCTTCTCGGCATTCCAGTAAGTAGGAATGTACATCGGCTCGTTCACATCGTAGGCCTGGGCAAGGTCTGCGATCGGGGCCTTCAGGATGAAGAGACCCTTCTGGGCGCCCTTGTCGTTCTGATAGGTACCGTGGATCCAGAATTCCTCGCGGCCAGCGGCAACGGATTCCCAAATCGTGTCAGGATCGATCGTCCACTTGATGATGTGGGTCGCCTCACCTTCGGTGTCGATGACATCCTCAAGGGTACCGACTTCCATGTTCAGGAAATAAAGGACCTGTGCCTCTTCCTCCTTGATCTTCTTCTGGGCAACCATGTTCTGGAGCTGCTTCAGAAGTTCGGCATTGTAGGTGTCAGCCAGGGAGACGAGCTCAGGATAGGTCTCGTGGAAGAGAGCCTTGTAGACCTTGAGTGCGTTGTAGTACTCGTTCATCTGCTTGACAGTCGTCTGGGTAGTACCACCCTTCTCGCAGTCGAACTTGATAGCGGCAATCGGGAACTCGTAAGCGACATCCGGCTCGACATAGTCGTCGTCGACGATGCAGATCTTGATGTAGGCGACTTCGATAACCTCGGAGCCGTTGAGGAGCGTTACGCGGACGATCGGGGTACGACCGACAGCGGCGCGGGCATATTCCTCATCCTCGTAAACGCGAGGAGTGAAGATACCGTCCTCGAGGGTGACGAACTCATCCTGAGGAGTCAGGTTCTTACCGACAAGGAAGTTCTTCACGATTTCGAACTTCCAGGTGAGACCGAGGTTCTCGAGGGTCTCTTCAGCAAGTTCGTAGTCGGCGCACTCAACATACTTAAGACCAGCCTTTGCGTCGTATTCGCCATAGACGGCGTGGACGGCGACGATCTTCTTGATGTCGATAGATTTGTTGTAAACGACGACCGTATCGCAAAGCGGGAGGATCTCCTCGAGCTTCTCCGGGTCGCACTTATTGACCGGGGTCTCGTTGTAAGCCTCGGGATCAACGGCGTTGATGCCGACATTGGCACGACGGTAGTGGACATCGACGGCCTCGCCGTAGTGCTTCTTGGCAACGGCGTTCGGCTCGGCGATGCGGAGACCGTCATAGTAGTCGTTCAGGACAGTCGCGAAATCGGAGGTGACGGTAGAACCGTCTTCCTTCACGATCTGAAGAGCGGCGACGGAAAGATACTGGCCGGGATCTTCGTACTCTTCGGGCTCATTAAGATACTTAGTAGGTTTAATAGTAGGTCCAAACAATCCACGGAAGAAGCTCCAGTCTGCAGGGAAGCCCTCGACGGAGACGACGACGGAAAGGATACCGTCCTCGAGGCTGAGGAACTCACCGGTGACGTTGAAGTCCTCGGAGGCGTGGCCACGGGTGCGCCACTCGGCATCGTGGAATACGAAGTTCACGGGATCGCCAGGCTTGAGGTCGATCTTCGCGTTCGCCGGGTTCACATAGTACTGGGCAACGACGCGGGGGATCATGTTGACCGGATCCACGACATCGCCTTTCTTGTGCTTGCCGGTTGCAGTCTCGGTGTCAGCAGCATAGGTGTTGTACGGAGCGATCTCATACTTGTCTTTTGCAAGGGCCTTGCCGCTCTTGTCCTTGTTGACGCCGTCCTTGTTCTTGAGCGTCATCGGGATGTAAGCGAAGTTGTCGAATACCATCGCCTCGACACCGTCGACATAGGTCTTCGGGATGAAGACGAGGCTCTTCAGCTCGTTCGTGAGAGCGATCTCGACCTTCTTGTTCTCTCCTTCGCCACCATCGACGTTGTAGAGAGTAAGGGTTCCGTTCTCCTTGTCCCATACTGCGGAAGCAGCACCGGCGGCGATGTAGCTCGTCTCGGTCTTCTTGCCAGGGAGAGGATTCTCGTCATCTACGAAATAGAAGAAACCGTCCTCGGCCGGATAGTAGTAACCACCGTTCTTGCCATCCTTGCCGTCCTTGCCGTCCTTGCCGGCAGCACCGTCCTTACCCTGGGCGGCCATGCCGGTATCCTTGCCGTCAAGGAACCAGTTTCCATTCTCACCGATCGTAACAACAGTGCCGGGCTCACCCTTGGCTCCAGCGGCGCCGGTATCACCCTTGTCGCCCTTGTCGCCCTTGTCGCCCTTGTCACCCTTCTCGCCTTTCGCGCCGGCTGCACCATCCTTTCCGGCAGGAATGGTATAGGTGCTACCATTGTTAAGGGTAAGAGTTACAGAACCGTCAGCGCCGGAGTTAACATTCGTGAGAATGTAGCCAGCCTTGATCTGGTTCTGAAGATCCTGCAGCGCGCTTTCAACTTTCGCCAGACGGGTATCGAGAGCGTCGATATCCGGCTGGTAATCCTTGCAAGACACTGCCATTCCTGCGAAGCCCAGTACGAGAGCTCCGGCGAGGAACAAGTTCTTGAGTTTTTTGTTCATAACAAAAAATGGTTTAAAAAATGTGAATAAATATTATTTATTTATAACCTTTATCCATTGGTTTTTGGGCATACCATGCCGGACAATCCTGCTCCGCTCATGGGTAGCCATAAACATACTTATGCGCAAAGTTAATCAGTTTTTTTGAATTGCAAACAATATTCTTAAAAAAATATGCAATTTTTCTAGCATTTCAGGCCGTTGAGCGGCTGATTTTCCTTCATTTTCAACGCATTTCCCTCGAAAACGTTCCGGGTCTCGAAAGTGTCTCTTCCCGGATGACGGCCCCGGACGCATCCCGCACCCGGACCAGGATCTTCCCTTTCCGGGTCTTCGCCTGAGCCTTGAACATATGGTTGCTCGGCCAGGATTTATGGGAAACGAATATCTTCGCATCGGGCACTCCGTCCCAGACCGGGGAAAAACTCACGGAGAAGAGCGGGTCTTCGTCCTGCGTCCGCTCGACCGCAAGGGGCTTCCCGTTTTCCAGGATCTCCACCGTCTCCCCCGGAACATAACGCCAGTAGTTGACATAGACCTGGTTGGCATACTCCTTCGCGGAATAGTCGATATGGAGACCGTACGAATCCAGTTCCTTCCTGATCAGGGGATCCGCCAGGTAGAAGGATCGGACGGCGTTCATGTCATAGATGCGCATCGCCACGTCTCCGTACATCTGGCTCCGGAACTCCAGAGAGGAACTGTCCGGGGCGAACCGCCCGACGAAGACCCCCGCCGGTTCCCCATCCCCGCAGAGCACCGGGTTGGTCCGGGTCGTCCACATGTTCCCGGAGAGGGCGGGCAGCATGGCCTGGGTCAAATGGGGGAAAAGGTCGTTCTCGCTGAAGCAAATCTTATGGACATGGCCGGAGAAGATCCGGACCTTGCCGAAACGGGCGAACAGCCGGTCAAGTTCCGCCGTCTCGTCCGGATTATCATTATAGGTACCCTTCTTTCCGTCCCGGACTATGGGGCAGTGCGTGCAGAGGATCACCTCCGTTCCGTCCGGAACCAGGGCAAGGTCGTTGCGGAGGAAGGTCCATTCATCCTCGTTGAACCCGTGCAGGTAATTCCTCGCCCCGAGGACGCCGGGCGCTTTCTTGCCCTCCCCGGGGGTATTGACATAGACGATGTTGTCCATCATGATCCAGTGCTGCCGCCCGATGTTCATGGAATAGTAGGTCGGGCCCATCACCTCGCGGAAGATATGCTCCGCCCGGAAATCCGTATCCGGCCCGATCACGGCGGGGTCGTTGTCGTGGTTGCCCGGGATACTGTACATCATCGCGGGATAACCTTCATCCAGGAAGGTCCGATATCCGTCGGCGAGGCCATAGTTGCATTTCCCCCAGAACAGTTCGTGGGTGAAATCGCCGAGGTTGGCCGAATAGACCGGGCCTTCCCGGCGGAGGGAATCGATCTTCGCCTTGAGGAAAGGCATCGTAATCTCACGGAAGACCTGCAGGTCTCCGCGGGTCGGGTCGTTCGACAGATGGACGTCCGTCAGGAAAACCATCGAGTAGCGATCCTGGTCGACCGGATGCAGGACGAAGTCGTGCTCCTCCCGCTCGTAGGGAGGCTTCGCGAGGCGGGCGTGGAAAGCGGGCTGGATCCCGTCCACCGTCCCGGGCTCATATCCGGAGGGCGTGATGACGAAGACCGTTCCGCGCTTTTTCCAGGAATACATCCGGTACGTTCCGTCCGCTGCCGTCTTCACGATCTGGAACCCGTCGGAGACTCCGACCCCTTCGAGAGGGCATCCATCGGGGGTCGTCACGCGCCCTAATATATTATAAGGTATATTCTCGGCGAGAAGTGCCTTGGCTTCCTCCGTAACAGGACGATAATAGGCGAGGAAGTCGGACCAGCGGTAATAGGGGCCCTCGAAAGGCTCGAACGGAAGGACTAGGTTCTTTTCATCATAGAGGGGCTTGACCAGGATGTCCCCCGCCTTGTTCCGGTAGAAGATGAACTGCAGGTTCGCCGCCATCGGGACATTGTGGACCTGCCAGACCTCCTTGACCTCCTCCGTTGGGACGACTTCGTTCCAGGTGCCGACGTTCATCAGCGTCAGGAGGCTCATCATGCAGCCGTCGTGGCCGAAGCGGAGATCCGCCCGGACCTCTCCCGAGGCGATGTCCTTCTCCGCCCTGGTCAGGATATCGTCCATCATATATCCGCCGAGCGCCCGGCTGAAGCCCATGCTGTAGGGGGCCGGTCCCTTCTCGACGTAATACTCGAAATTGTCGCACTCCCAGAGTGCGAAAAGATCCTTCTCCTCGAAAAGATCCATGAAACCGCCCTCTACGGGAAGGCTCGTCATGTTCATCGCGAGGAAGAAGAAATCATAGGTCAGCTTGACGGGTTCGATCTTTCCGAGCGCCTTGCCGACGTCCTTGAACAGGCGTCCGAGGATCGACTGGCAGTCGATGCTCCGCTCCCGCATCGGGTTGAACACTTCCTTCCGCCACTGGGCGCGATCCTCCCGGACTTCCGTCCAGTACCATTCGTTGACATAGCGGTGGTCCCGCGACTGGGGATTGAGGAAATGCTTGTCAGCAAGGGAGACGTCCGATTTGATTTCCAGCTTCGTATTGGCTTCCCGGAGCCCTTCCAGGAAAGCGCTCATGCTCAGGACCGTGCGGGGGACGTCCGTCGAGAAGGCATGGACCCTGGCGGCGCCCTTGAATACCTCCGGATAGTTTGCGATCATCCTCTTTCCGAGCTCCTTGTGCTGCTTTTTCCCGAGCGGGGTCAGATCTCCCGCCCTGTCCTTGAGCTGGGGGTAGATACCTTCGAAGCGGGCGCAGACCTCTTCCCCGAAAGGAGTCAGGTTTCCTTCCTTGCGGGCACGGGTCAGGGTTTCATGGATCCGCGTATACTGGCTCTCGCTGAGGATGTACCGGGCTCCGTGTCGGGCATAGCTGGAAATATAGAAAGGCTTGTATCCCTTCGGGGCAGGCGTATAGTCCCGGTCCGAGAAGTCGTCGACATAATAGATGCCTCCGTATTTATAGGGATCGGCGTGCAGGGTGGCCCGGACCTCGTCCGGGGAGAGCCGGCGGAAAGTCCGGTCCGACTGGGCGAAGGCCGCGACGGAAAGGATCAGGGCCCAGAATATGACAAGGATTCTTTTCATTTCAGATTATTTGGTGCTTGAAAGGATTTCTTTGGCGACATTGAGACGGCTGTTGCAGTAGGCGCGGAAACTGGTCCAAGGGTAATACGGACCCTCGAAGCCGGCGATCGGGAAACGGACCTCGCGATCGTTGAGCGTCGTCCGGACAAGGATGTCCCCGAGGTCGTTGCGGTAGAAGATGAACTGCATGTTCATGGCCGTCGGGGAACAGTAGTGCCGGAAAACGGCGTCGACTTTTTCCGGATCGGGCTCTTCGATGTTCCATCCGTCGATGTCGAGGAGGGTCGCGAGGCCGATCAGGTAGAAATCGTGTCCGAAACGGAGGCGGACCTGGACCTTGCCGTCCGCGAGATCCGCCTCGGCCGTCTCGACGATACTCCGGAGAAGCCTCTCCTCGAGGGCCCAGTTCCGGCCGCGATGGACCGGCGTCCGCCCGGCGACGGAATAGAACCGGAAGTTCTCCGCCCGCCAGAAACAGAACAGTTCGTCGGAGGTCAGGAAATGGGTGAGGTCATACTCGTCCGTGACGCAGGGGAGGTCGACGGCTACGTTGAAAAGCAGGCGGCAGAGGTCCATCCGCGTCGAGCGCCCGCCCTTTTCCGCATAGCTGAGATCCTTCAGGAAACGCCCCAGGAGGGCATCCGCGTCGATATGGTCGTTCATCAGGGCGTGATAGGCGCGCCGATAGGAGTCTTTCCCCGATTCGATGTCCCTGTCTGCGGGGATGGTATTCGGATTGGTAGAGGAAAGGGGGTTGAGATAGCTCCTGTCCACCTGGGAGGCCGTCTGGGTGATGTCGAGGGTCGGATCGCAGGTCTTGAGCCCGTCGCAGAACTCGATCATGGACAGCATGACCCGCGGAACGGTCGTCGAGCGAGCGTCGATCACCGGATGCTTCCGGAACAGGTCGGGATAGGCCTTCCACATCCGCATTCCGAGCAGGCGGAGCTGCCGGTGACCGATTTCCGTCAGGTCTCCCCCGCGCAGCTGTACCCTGGGATAAAGGGCCATGAAGATGTCGTGGAGTTCCTTTCCCGCCGGGGTCAGCATATCGTCCGCCGCGGCCGCCTTCAGGACGGCATACCAGGAGTCATAGCCGCTGTTGGAACCGTAGGTCCGGGCACCGTGGCGGTTGTAGGTCGAAATGTAACAGGGCTTGAACCCTTTCGGGGCCGGAGTCGGGGCCGGGGTGTCGAAATCGTAGAGGGTATAGTTGCCCCGGACGATTGTCGGATCCGCCTCATAGGCCTCGCGGGCAGGTGGATAATACAGCTGCTGCGCGCGTGCCGGGAAGGCTGCGACAAATCCGGCTGCGGCCAGGATAAGGAATATCAACTTTTTCATGTTCAATTGTTTACGCTTTCAATCAATCGTCTCGCATCGGCAATCCGTTCTTCGCAGTATCCTTGAAGGAGGTCCCATTCATAGTACTTGCCTCCGTCCTTGGAAGCCACGGCGGGAAGCGGCAGGGAAAGTTCCTCTTCGTTCAGGAGGAAATGGACCAGGACCTTGCCTTCGCGGTTCCGGAAGAAAATCCACTGGAGGTTGACCGACATCGGGAAGTTATAGTCCTGCCAGCAGTCGGCGACCTTCGCGGGATCCGCCGGGCCGAGGGCGAACCCGTCCGCGCGGAGAAGGGACAGCAGCGCCATCAGGCCGACATCGTGGCCGAACCGGCAGCGGAGACCGACCCTCCCCTCTCCCAGGTCCTGACGGGCCTCATCCAGGATTTTCCGGAGCAGGGTTTCGGCCGTCGCCCACTGCAGGCCCCCGAAATAGGGGGCCGGACCGAAATGGGCATAGAACTGGAAATTGTCCACCGCCCAGAGACCGTACCACTCTTCCGGGGTGAAGAGATCGTGGAAATCTTCCTCGTAATCGACGCTCTGGGTCGATGCGACGAGGTAATAAAGATCGGAGACGAATCCCTTCGGGTCGTCGTTGAAAATCGGGGCAGCCGCGGCCGGATCGGTGAAGAGTCGCCCGAGAATCGGTTCGAAATCAATTCGTTCCACCAGAATGGAAAGATTCTTCCGATAATCGGCGTTCCGGACGGAATCCTTCCGGGCACGCTTCGATGCGATATAGGCCGGGTTGAAATCGGACTGGGCGGACATATAGTCCATATAGACGTTCCCCTGGTCCATCCGGATATCGATTCCGGGCATCTCCCGGGCCATCTGGAGACAGAAGGCGCCCATCGTCAGGACACAGCGCTGGACCGTGGAGGAAACGGCAACGATGTGGGGGGCACGCCGGAAAACCTCCGGATAATTCCGGCTCATCCGGTGGGCGATTCCGAACTGCTGCCGCTGTCCCTTGAAGGAAAGGTCCCCGCCCCGGTCACGCAGGGAAGGGAACATCTTCCGGTAGCGGAAACGGAAGGTTTCGCCGTAAGGGGTCAGCAGCCCCTGCTCATGAGCCTTGTCGAGGCGGCGGAGCAGCGTCTCGTAACCGCCCAGGTTATAGCGTGCTCCGTGACGGCCGAAATGACTGATATAGAATGGCTTGTAGCCCTTTGGAGGGGTCCCTGGAGCCTCCGGAGATTCCGGATACATATTATATACGCCCCCGCCCCTGAAGGGGACGGAGAGGATCTCGGAGCGGGCTTTGCCGGTCTCCTGTCCCCGGACCGGGGTCAGGATGGAAACGGCCAGAAACGCCGCGAGAAAACAGTGGGGAAACAGACGCATAGCTTTCAACATTCTGATAAAGATACGAAATAATCCCCATTTTGCAACAAATAAAAAAGGGAGGACCGGTATGAACCGGTCCTCCGAATGCGGAACAGACTGTATGGAAGTCTGTTAGTTCTTCGCAGCCTCAGCCTCTGCGGCCTTGATCATCTTCTCGTTGGCGGAGATGTAGATCTCGACGCGGCGGTTCTGGGCACGGCCTTCGGCGGTCTCGTTGGTAGCGACCGGCTCGTCATAGGCATGGCCCTCGACGCGCATGCGGCTCTCGGCGATACCCTTCTGGTTGAGAAGTTTCGCGACGGACTGGGCACGCTGGAGGGAGATACGGTCGTTGACCTCGCGGGTACCGGTATTGTCGGTATGGCCGAAGATCGTGATATCGGTATCAGCCATATCGGACATCTCGGTCGCGAACTTGGTCAGTTCGGTCTTCGCGGAAGAAGAAAGGGTCGTTCCGTTCTTCGGGAAGAGGATTCCGCTGTCGAAGGTAACCTTGATGGCGGTAAGACCGTTGGCGTCCTCGACCGTTTCGACCTGGGCGTTCTGGAGAGCGGCGAGCTCTTCGGCCTTCTTGTCCATCTTGTTTCCGATCACAGCACCGGTACCTCCGCCGATGGCGGTTCCGATCGCTGCACCGATTGCGGCACCCTTGCCGTCCTTACCGATCAGGTAACCGAGACCGGCACCTACGGCAGCACCTGCACCGGATCCGATCAGGGAACCGGAAGCCGTTTTGGACAAGCCACATCCGCTGAGGATGATCAGTCCGCTGAGAATGATAGAAGCAAATTTCTTCATGATTACTAATGGTTTAAGAAAACAAAAATTCTATTTCAACTTGGTAAAATTATCAGTTTTTTTTGACAGCGCCAAATTTTTTTGTTTTTGGTGCAAAATCCATGCAAGAAATGAAGACCATCGCGATTTAATGGACAGATATCGAAATAATATGAAAAATTTTGCCCACTCAGCCCTGATCGCCGCCGCAGCCCTGCTGCTGGGGGCATGTTCCATGGAGTATTCCCTTGACGGATCCTATGCGTTTGATGGTATGGAAAGAGAAGCCCGAACCCCGTCCAAACCTTCCGGCGGGAACGGGAACTCATCGGCGGGCATCGTCACCGCCGGAGAATGGAAAGACCTCGACCACTGGGACTTCTGGAGCGGACTGATGCAGAATTCCTTCAAGGACAAGAGCGAATACTGGAGTTTCTGGACCAACAACCGGATCGCCGTCATGACCCGGGATGAAAGCGGAGCCCCCGCACCCGGCATCCCCGTGGAACTTCTCCGCGGCGGCAAGGTGATCTGGAAAGCCGTCACTGACAACAAGGGACGCGCGGACGCCTGGGTCGGCCTTTTCCAAAAAGAAGAGGATCCGGATTCCACGACACTCTCGATCTCGATCGACGGTTCCGTCCGCAAGGAAAGGCCGGTCATGTCGCACTGGGACGGACAGGGGAAGGTCAAGGTCAATACCTATACGGTCCGGAAAACGGCGGCGGACCGTTCTGTGGACATTGCGTTCATCGTCGACGCGACCGGGTCCATGCAGGACGAGATCGATTTCCTGAAAGACGACCTCCAGGACATCCTGGAAAAGGCCCGGAGTGCCTACGCGAACCGGGACATGCGGGCGGCCGCCCTCTTCTACCGGGATGAGGGGGACGATTACCTGACCCGTTACAAGGGGTTCTCTTCCGATTTCAAGAAGATTTCCGAATTCGTCGGCAAGCAGAACGCAAACGGCGGTGGGGACTATCCCGAAGCGGTCCATACCGCCCTCGAAGATGCCCTGCAGAAACTGGACTGGAATCCGAAGGCCCTGAACCGGATCGCATTCCTGGTCCTCGATGCCCCGGCACACCATACGGACGAGATCGTAGAAAACCTGAATGAACTGATCAGCCAATATGCTGCCCTCGGCATCCGGATCATCCCGGTCACGGCCAGCGGGACGGACAAGAGCACGGAATTCATGTGCCGGTTTTTCGCCGCCGCCACGGGCGGGACCTATGTCTTCATCACCAACGACAGCGGAGTGGGCGGCGACCATATCGAAGCTTCGGTCGGAGAATACAAGGTCGAACAGTTGAACGAACTGATGGTCCGCCTGATCAAGGAATACGCGGAGTAGGACGCATCTTTTGGTTTATTCCCTTGAAACCATTAAATTAGGGGCATGAAACCAAAAGCCAAAAAAACACTTCGCATTGTGCTGGCGCTTCTGGCCGCGGCGATTCTCGGGGGCTGCCTGTATCTGAACAGCCTGATGCCCATCATCACCGGTTATGCGGCCAAGAACCTGGCTTCCGACGTCTTCGTCTCCGGAAGGGAACCCTCTGACGTCGAGTCGCTTGACCTCAATTTCTCCTTTATCAAGTTTACCCGGAACAAGGTAGACCGGGAGAACCGGACCGTCACGAGCCGGTTCCTCTGGAGCAAGTCGACCGCCCTCTGCCGGGACGGATACGGAGTCACGCTCCTGCGCGGCAGAGACGCGTCGAAACTCCGGGAGGAGACCTTCCCGCTTCCGCCCGAGACAGACAGTGTCCCGCCGCTTGCGGCAGGCGATTCCGCTCTTGCCGCCAGGCTGGAGCCGATTGCGAAGGCTCTCGTCGACGAACGGGCCTATAACGGGACCCCCTTCGCTTTCGTCGTCCTCCACAAGGGAGGCATCGTCGCAGAACGCTACCGCAGCGGGATTACCGCGGACACGCCGCTCCTGAGCTGGAGCATGGCCAAGAGTTTCACGAATGCGCTCGTGGGCGTGATGGTCAGGGACAGCCTCCTCGACATCTACGCCCCCCTGGACATTCCCGAGTGGCAGAACGACTCCCGCAAGGCGATCACCCTCAACGATTTGATGCAGATGCAGAGCGGGCTGGCCTGGAACGAAGACTACGGAAACCGCTCCGACGTCAACCTGATGCTGCACCGGGAACAGGATATGGGTCTCTTCGCCCAGTCCAAGGAACTGATGCATGAACCCGGAACGCACTGGTACTATTCCAGCGGCAGCTCCAATATCGTGATGCGCTACCTGCGCGGACGATTCCCTTCCGATACCGCATTCCTGACCTATCTGCGCGAACAGTTTTTCGGTCCGACGGGGATCCGGAATCCCCGGTTCGAACCCGACATGAGCGGGACCCCCGTCGGTTCTTCCTACCTCTATGTCACCGCGCGGGACTATGCACGGTTCGGACAGCTGTACCTGGACGACGGATACGCCGGCGGCAAGCGGATCCTTGCTGAAAACTGGGTCGCCTATACGACGGACATCGCCTCCTGCAGCGAAGGAAGGTACGGGGCGTTTTTCTGGCTGAACCGCTCGAAAACCTATCCCGACGCCCCGGAGGACATGTTCGAATGCCGCGGCCATGACGGTCAGGAGATTTTCATCCTCCCGACCGAACAGCTGGTCGTCGTCATTCTCGGGTATTCCCCGAAACCCGACCGGGTCATCGATTTCAACGGCCTTCTGAAAGATATCCTCACAGCCTGCGCAGAATCATATGGAACCCAGGGAATTTCTTGACATCCTGCATGTTGCGGAGCGCCTGAAGGATACGCCCAGGCACTGCACGACTTCACGTCGCCGCACGGAAAGCGTCGCGGAGCACAGCTGGAGAGTCTCCCTGATGGCTTTCCTGCTCCGGGACGAATTCCCGGAGGTCGACATGGACAGGGTGATCCGGATGTGCCTCATCCACGACCTCGGCGAATGCTTTACCGGAGACATCCCGGTCTTCCTCAAATCGGACCGGGACCGGGAAACGGAGGATACCTTGCTGGAACGATGGGTCCATACCCTTCCGGACCCTCCGGCCGGAGAGATGGAGGCGCTGTACCGGGAGATGGATGCCCGGGAGACCCCGGAAGCCAAGATTTACAAGGCCCTGGACAAACTCGAGGCCCTCATACAGCACAATGAATCCCCGTTGGACACCTGGTCCGAGAACGAGTATTCCCTGAACCTTACCTACGCTTTCGATGCAGTCTCCTTCTCCGACTGGCTTACCCGCCTGCGGAAGGAAATCCTTGTAGATACGCAGAACCTCCTGAACGAAGAACGTGAAACGCGAAGATGAAATAGCACGCGTGACCCTCGCGGGAAGCGTCGTGAACCTGCTGCTGGTCGGAGTGAAGGCCTTCGCCGGCGTGGCGGGGCATTCGGCGGCCATGGTCTCGGACGCCGTGCATTCCCTGTCCGATTTCATTACCGATATCGTCGTGCTCGTCTTCGTCCGGGTGAGCGCCCGGCCGCAGGATGAGGACCATGACTACGGGCACGGCAAGTACGAAACGGTCGCAACGCTGTTCATCGGACTGGCGCTCGCAGCGGCAGCCGTGGGCATTGTGGTTTCCGGAGCGCTGAAACTTGCCCGGTGGCTCCAGGGAGAGGACCTTCCTTCCCCGGGCAGGCTCGCCCTTTGGGCCGCCCTCGTTTCCATCGTCGCCAAAGAACTCCTTTTCCAGTATACCCGCAGCAGGGGGAAACACCTGCAGTCCCCGGCCCTCGAGGCCAACGCCTGGCATCACCGCTCGGATGCGCTGAGTTCCATCGGCGCGGCGATCGGCATCGGAGGGGCCATCTTCCTCGGCCACCGCTGGACGGTACTGGATCCGCTGGCGTCCATCGTGGTGGGCGCGATGCTGGTAAAAGTGGCCTGGGACCTGCTGGGGCCCAGTTTCGGCGAACTGACCGACAGTTCCCTGCCGGCCGAAACGGAGCAGGAAATGATCGATCTCATCCGGGAAGTGCCGGGGGTGGAAGATCCCCACAACCTCCGCACCCGCCGGGTCGGGAACCGCATCGTCGCCGAGGTCCATATCCGTCTGGACGGCTCCCAAACCCTCTCCGAAGCCCACGAAAAGGCTACGGAGGTCGAACTCCGCTTCAAGGACCGCTTCGGGGAGCAGTCGCACATCATCGTCCATATGGAGCCGCTCAAGCGGTAAACCCTCCCCCCTCTCTACAAGGTCAGATGGCCTTTCCGGATCACATCGTCGAGCAGGGGTCCCGGGATGATATGCTTTACGGCTTCCACAACTGCATTCAGTTTCGCTTCATGGATATAATCGTCCCGGATCACGAGGGAAATGGTCCTGACCGGAACGGGGTCGACAATGGGACGGAGACAATGCTGCAGGCTGTACAGGATCAGTCTGGTATGCGTTTCCGGAATGATGGTGATCCCTCCATTGTCATTGACGACCTGGATGAGGATTCCCACACGTCCTCCCTCGAAGAAACGGTCATAGGTAAATGTGCCCTCCTCCAGTTCCCGCGGATCCAGCTGCCTCAAACCTTTCCGGATAATCCAGACCGGTTCTTTCAGGAGCGATTCCGACCGGATGCTTTCCCGGGCGTAGGCGGGATTTTCCGGTGATACATAGGCAAAAAAACGTTCGTGGTAGAGCGGTATCTCCAGCAGGCCGGGCTCCCGGACGGGACCGGCGACGATACCCATATCGACCTCGGCCTTCCGGAGTTTATCTTTGACTGTATCCGTGAGCATCTCTTCCGTCTGCAAGGAGATCGACGGATATGTATCCCCGAAGTATTTGAAAAGGCCCGGAACCAGGACCGGTGACACGGTGGAAATCAAGGCGATACGAAGGGATCCGGAAAGGGTTTCTTTTTCCGAACGGGCCAACTCGGAGATCTGGCCCACATTGTAGAGAACGACCTTCGCACGGTCGATGATCTTCCGGCCGATTTCCGTGGGCACGACGGGCTTCGCAACAAGGGACACTACAACCTGGCCTCCGCTCAGCATGACCGTGCTCATTATCTGTTCACTTATCTGCGGCTGCTCCGGTTCCACTTCCGGCGGCATCAAGATAGACCGGGCGATCCTCGCAGCCAAGGGGATCCACCGGAAAGTAACCATGACCATCGCACCCAATACCGTGCATCTCGTCCGTGTGGACGGATCTCTCCGGGCTGAAGAAAAGATCACCGACGCTTATGGCTACATATTCTGTTACCTGCTGATCGTCGTCTGGAAATCTTCCCCATCCTCTACCTGATCCGCTCGATCAAGGTCCGCTGACCTCTTTACTTCTTCTCGAACGGGATGCCTCTTCTGACGAGGGAAGTCTGGATGTCCGATTCGGTCGCCATAGGTTATTAGATCGTATTATTACCGCTTCGTTACAAATAATATTTATTATTTTTGCAGGGTATAACCAATCCTGATACGACATGGAATTCACATCAATTGAAAAGCAGGCCGTCATCAGCCTGATGATCGGCATCATCGAGGCCGACAGCTGGATCGATGACGAGGAAATCGAATTCGCCCAGGACGTGCTGGACGCAATCGATTGTTCCGAGGAAGACTTTGAACTGGGACAGGACCTGCCCCTTCTCCCGGCTCTCGTCACGGTCAAGAATATGACCGATGAACAAAAGAGCGTCGTGGCCGAGGTCATCTGCGCGACGATTGTGGCGGACCGGATCATCACGGCGGAAGAGGCTGTCATCTTCGATTATGTTTCCGAACTGACGGGGATGGACGACATCCTCGACAAAGACGAGAAAAGGAAACAGGAAATCCTGGACGACCTCGCCTCGCAGGCGGACTAGTTCATTTCGCATATCTATTTTTCTTGACCTCCATACTCATCTGCCTCCTTTCCGCGGGACTCTCCGCAATTGTCCGGGACGTTCGGCTGCCGGAAGCCATCCCCTTACGTTACGGCACCGAGGCTGCCGTCGAGCTCAGTGTCGGCCTCTGGGGGATTCCTCTTCCGACCGATTATGACGGAGACGGACGGAACGATCTCCTGGTCTCATGCCCGGACAAACCTTACAAAGGCATCTATTTCTTCCGCAACGTCGGAACCAATTCAACCCCGTTTTTCGAAAAAGCCGTCAAGGTCTTTGACAAGGGACCTAATAATATCAGGGTCAGCTATTTCGGAGGAGAACCCCGGGTACTCGCCAAAGACAAGGAGTATCCCGGATTCTTTTCCGGCGACTTCACCGGGAAGCCCTCGCCTGTCAGATATGAAGGGGAGCGGATCGGCGCCATGATCAGGAGATCCCGCTCGAACATGTGGAATTATACCGACTGGGACGCTGATGGGGACGCGGACATCCTTGTCGGGATAGACAGCTGGGACGACTACGGGTGGGACAACGCGTACGATACCGACGGGAACTGGACGCACGGTCCCCTCCATGGATATGTCTATCTCCTTGAAAATGAGGATGGAACTTATGTCAATAAGGGCAAGGTCGAAGCGGGAGGCCGGGTCATAGACACGTTCGGAGCCCCTTGTCCCTGCGTGGCCGATTTCGACGGGGACGGACTGCAGGACCTGATCTGCGGGGAATTCCTGGACGGATTGACCTGGTTCAAGAACTCGGGGTCCCCCGGGAAGCCGGCTTTCTCCGAGGGGAGAAGGCTGTCAAACAGGAAGGGGGAAATCCGGTTCCATATCGAAATGATCGTTCCGGTACCCTTCGATTTCGACGGGGACTCTCACATGGACCTCGTCGTCGGAGATGAAGACGGGACCATCTATTGGGTACGGAATACCGGCAGGACATGGAAAGGGATGCCGCTCTTCGAGGATCCGGTCCCTTTCCGGCAAAAGGCCGACCTCGTCAAATTCGGAGCCCTTGCCACTCCCTGCAGCTTTGACTGGGACGGAGATGGGGAGGAGGACATCATCACGGGGAATTCCGCCGGTGAGATCGCCCTGATCCGGAATCTCGGGAACGGGAAGTGGGACACGCCCACCCTGTTTACCGTTAAAGGCAAGCCCTTCAGGATCATGGCCGGTGAAAACGGATCCATCCAGGGTCCGGCGGAGCGCAAATGGGGGTATACGGTCCTCAGCGTAGCCGACTGGGACGGCGACGGGAGGGCTGATATCATCTTCAATTCCATCTGGGGCAAGGTCCAGTGGATGAAAGGCTTACGTGGGACAAGGCTTTCCGCACCGAAAGATGTCACCGTGGCTTGGGACGGAGAGACGCCCAAGGTGAAATGGAACTGGTGGTCCCCCGCGGAAGGGACGCTGGCGACGCAATGGCGGACAACCCCGGTCGCGATCGACTGGAACAAAGACGGACTGTGCGACCTGATCTCCCTTGACCAGGAAGGATGGCTCAGCTACTACGAGCGCCGGGGGGACGGACGCCTGAACCCCGGGAAACGGATCTTCCATGGCTCTGACGGATCCGTCTACAATAACCGGAAAGGGATCACCGACACGACGCCGGGACCCCTCCGGCTGAACGATCTCGAAGCAGGAGAGTCCGGGCGTCGAAAAATATGCTTTGCCGACTGGGACCATGACGGACACCCGGACCTCATCGCCGATGGTCCTTCCGCCGTATGGTGGCAGGGGGAGCCGTCCGAAAGCGGGCGATATATGCTGACCTACAAGGGAGACCTGTCACGGACCGTCCTGGAGGGCCATACCACCTGCCCCACGCCCGTCGACTGGGACCATGACGGCATCATCGACCTCCTCCTGGGTGCAGAGGACGGCCACTTCTATCTCATCAGGAATACCGAGCGTCAGTCCTTGTGCTCCTTCAAATAGTAGGTGAGGCTCGTGGTCATGCTGTGGGAGGAATAACCTGAGAAGAGTTTGTACCGCTCCATCGTAGTATCAAAGGAACGGACGATGGTGCAGGTGGCAGGGTCTCCCTCCTCGACATCCACTGAGAGGGAGCCATGGAAGCGGTAATCCTTGAAGAAAGATTGGTACTGTTCGTTCCAGTCGCACTTGAGACTGCCGTCCTCACCGTTTTCCCAGGCCCAGGAACCGACATTGACCTTTCCGTTGTCGAAGAGGACCGCATAGGTGCCTGATTCCGTGAAAATGATACCGGTGCATTTCTCGTCCAGGTCTCTCTCTCCTTCCTCGTCACCGGTTTTCTGGAACCATTTCGTGAAGTCGCAGCCATCCACGTCGAATCCGAAATTCAGGAAAGGCAAGTCGCTGAAGGAGAGGGAAAAATAGGTCCTTTCAAACTCCCAGTGGCGGCAGAGGCTCCGGTTGATCTCCGTCTCCCGGACCGTGGATGCCAGGTTGGCTCGGACCGTGAAGGGGTCCCAGCCGCTCCTGTCGATGGCGATTTCGGCCACTCCGCCACCCAGCATGTCGATGACGATTTTCCCGAAACCCTGCAGCAGGTAGGCTCCGTCGATAAAATTGAATTTTCCGTACACCCAGACGTCGTCAAGGTCCAGATCGTCGTTGCCCTTGGTGACGGCGGGATTCTTCGTGACGATATATTCGCCCTCGGGGGTCAGTTCGATGGATTTGACAGGGCTGGACGCGTCCTTGATTTCAAATTTGCCGAACACTTGGTCCGCGTCTTTTCCGCCATTGTCTTTGTTGCAGGAGGTCATTCCTGCAAAAACGAAAAGAAATGCGCTTGCCAGGGCAAGCAGTTTCAGCGTTTTCATAGCCATTCAATTTTATGATCTGCGAAAGGTTTTGCAAATTCCATACCCAAAAACGCCAACCTCAAGGGCTGGCGTTTCATTTGGAGCGGAAAACGAGACTCGAACTCGCGACCCCGACCTTGGCAAGGTCGTGCTCTACCAACTGAGCTATTTCCGCATTATTGATACCCGTTTTGGTGAATCGGGATTGCAAAGTTACGACTTTTTTTCTTTTCTCCAAAACTTTTTTCGATTTTTTGCCGACCTGCTTACAATCGGCGGTCACAACGGTCCGTAAGGGGAAGGGCATCTTTGCTTTTTAGCGTGAAAATCGTATCTTTGTTCGTAAACCACAAAGAAAAAATCAATTATGGAAAAAACATGGAGATGGTTCGGCAAGAAGGACAAGATCACCCTTGCGATGCTCCGGCAGATCGGAGTGGAAGGAATCGTCACGGCCCTGCATGACGTTCCGCTGGGACAGGTATGGACGCGGGAGCAGATCCGCGACCTCCGCGAATACATTGAAAGCTACGGCATGCGGTGGAGCGTCGTCGAGTCGCTCCCCGTCGTCGAGACGATCAAATACGGCGGTCCGGACAGGGACGAACAGATCGAAGTGTACAAGCAGTCCCTGCGGAACCTTTCCGCGGAGGGGGTCCACTGCATCTGCTACAATTTCATGCCGGTCCTGGACTGGGCCCGGACGGACCTGCTCCATGAGAATCCGAACGGAGCGACGAACCTTTATTTCAACTACGCCGAATTCGCCTACTTCGACATCTATATCCTCAAGCGCCCCGGTGCACGGGAAGAATGGGCCGCGTTCCGATTCCCGGAGGGGTACGGAGAAGGGCGGGACGTGCTTGCCGAAGCCGACGCCCTGGCGAAGACCATGACCCCCGAGAAGGACCATGCCCTCGTCGAGAACATCGTCATCAAGACCCAGGGATTCGTCAGCGGGAATTTCAAGGAAGGGGACGAGGCTCCTGTGCAGAAATTCAGGGAATTCCTCGCCCTTTATAAAGGAATTGACAAAGCCGCCCTCCGGGCGAACATGAAATACTTCCTCGAGGCCATCATGCCCGTCTGCGAAGAGTGCGGGATGAATATGTGCGTCCATCCGGACGACCCGCCGATCGAAGTCCTGGGACTCCCCCGCATCGTCCGTACGGAAGAGGATATCGAATGGCTCCTGAACGCGGTTCCCAACAAGCACAACGGCCTGACCTTCTGCGCCGGATCCCTGTCCGCAGGAGCATACAACGACGTCGTCGGCATGGCCCGGAAGTTCGCCTCCAGGACCCACTTCATCCATCTGCGCTCCTGCCACATCTTCCCGAACGGCGACTTCACCGAAGCCTCGCACCTCGGCGGGCGCGCCGACATCATCGAACTCGTCCGCATTTTCGAAAAGGAGAATCCCGGTCTGCCCATGCGGGTGGACCACGGAATGACGATGCTCGGCGACGAGACCCGGGGCTACAATGCCGGCTATTCTTTCCTTGGACGCATGTTCGCGATGGGACAGGTCCAGGGCATCATCGCCACCGTGGACCGCGAACTGGGACTCACATACAGGCAACCCGGATTCTTTGATTGACAGCCAAGATGAAACTGACCGAAATACTCAGCGGAGAATTCAACCCCGCCGAATGGGAGTCCAAGGGATACCGGCTCCCGAAATTCAACATCGCGGAGGTCCGCGAAAAAACCTTCCGGGAACCCGTCTGGGTCCATTTCGGAGGAGGCAACATCTTCCGCGCCTTCCCGGCCGCCCTCCTCAACGGACTGCTGAACGACGGGAAATTCGACCGCGGCGTCATCGTCGCGGAGACCTTCGACTTCGAAGTGGTCGACAAGGTCTACCAACCCTACGGGAACCTTTCGCTTTCCGTCAGCCTCCAGCCCTCCGGGACGATTGAGAAGACGGTCATCGCCTCCGTTACGGAGGCTCTCAAGGCCGATTACGTCTTCTCCGACTGGCAGCGGCTGACTGAAATCTTCCGGAGCCCGACCCTGCAGATGATCTCCTTCACGATCACGGAAAAGGGCTATGCCGTCGCCCCCGCCGACCTGGAGTGCGGACTGAAGCCCCGGCTTGCGATGGGAAAGGTCGCCGCCCTGCTCCTGGAACGGTTCAACGCCGGGGCGCTTCCCCTGACCGTCCAGAGCATGGACAACTGCTCCCACAACGGGGACAAGGTCCGGGCAGGGGTCTTCGCCTATGCGGAGCGGTGGGTTGAAGAGGGCCTCGCCCCCGAAGACTTCCTCTCCTATCTCCGGGACGGGACGAAAATCGCCTTCCCCTGGTCCATGATCGACAAGATCACCCCCCGTCCCCATGAGAAAGTAAAAGAACTCCTCGCCGCGGACGGATTCGAGGACAACGCCTATATCGAGACCGCCCGGCATACCTTCACGGCCCCCTTCGTCAATTCCGAGGAAGTACAGTACCTCGTCATCGAGGACCACTATACCAACGGACGCCCGCCCCTCGAGACAGCCGGAGTCCTCTTCACCTCCCGCGAAACGGTCGACAAGGTCGAGACGATGAAGGTCACGACCTGCCTGAATCCCCTGCACACGGCGATGAGCATTTTCGGCTGCCTGCTGGGCTACGACCTCATCAGCGCCGAGATGGCCGACGAAGACCTGCGCCCGTTCATCCAGAAGATCGGATACATCGAAGCCATGCCGGTCGTGACGGACCCCGTCGTGCTGAATCCCTATGAATTCATCGGCGACGTGATCCTGCGCCGGCTGCCGAACCCCTTCATGCCCGATTCACCGCAGCGCATCGCCATGGACACCAGCCATAAACTGTCCATCCGTTTCGGCGAGACGATCAAAAAGTACATCGACCGCGGGCTGGACATGGACAACCTGGTGCTGATTCCGCTCACCCTGGCGGGTTATGCTCGCTACCTGAAAGGAATCCTCGACGACGGGAACCCTTTCAGCCCCTCCCCCGACCCGAATCTCGCGGAACTCCAGGCCCTCGTCGCTCCCCTCGAGGTCGGCAGGCCGGACCAGGACTACGGCTGTCTGAAGGAACTCTATTCCAGGGCGGACATTTTCGGGCTGGACCTCTACGAGGCGGGTCTCGGCGGGCGCATCGAAGGGATGGTCCGCGAGCTTTTCTCCGGCCCCGGTGCCGTACGCGCCACGCTGCATAAATATGTAAAAGCACGATAAGAATCTATGTTCCATTCCATTCTTACCCAAGCGCTCCTTGCGGCCGTCCTTCTCCTCACGGGCGAAGGCTTTCCGGTAAAATGGGTCATTCCGAAGGGTGAAAATCCCGGCTTCGCGACGGAAGGCGGCACCCCCGGCCGCGCCCAGGCCCGCGCCTCCTATGAACCTGTCGAAGGGACGGCGAATGACAGCTGCTGGGTTTTCCACATACCGGTCCGGAAACTGGACAAGAAGACTCCTCTCGAATTCGATTTCAGCATCTTGGCCCGGAAAGGACAGGCCGAACGCTACCGGGCAGAATATTATGACGGGAGGAAGTGGGTGAACCTCAAGGAGTTCCGGGCGTACAACACGGAAAGCCATCCGGCGACGGAGCTGACGACATTCATCCTGTCACGCCCCATCCGGAAAGAGCTCAGGGTCCGGATCCGGCCGCTGCCCACGCCCGAAGAGCGCGCGTCCGGAAGACCCATCCGGTCCGCCGGACTCTGCCACGCCTTTTTCACCGCCGCATCGGTCCAGCAACTCCCACCGGCCGTCCCCAAAGATACGCTCCGCGTCCTCATCCTCGGCAACTCCAATACGTATTACAATTTCTCGGCGTCCATGCTGAAGGAAATCGCCTGGAGCCAGGGCCGATATCTGGACATCGAACTCAGCACGAAAGGCGGGCAGACCTTCGCCCAGCATCTCGGACTGAAGAGGACGGATGAACTGATCCGGAAAGGAGGATACGATGTCGCCGTCCTCCAGAACAATACGATTCCGATGACGACGTACGGGCTCGATCCGGAAGGGAACCGCCAGCTGATGGACGACTGCATCGCCCTCGTCGATAAGATCCGGGCTTTCAGTCCGGGCTGCCGGATCATCATCGAACGCGGCTGGTCCTACCTGGCCAAGAACTATGGAGGCGCAGGAAGCCGTGAAGCGATGGACACCGCCGTGGAACGGGCCTCCCGAGAGATGGCGGAAGCCGTCGGAGGAGAGGTTTCCCCCATCGGAAACGCCTCGCTGACCGTTTTGAAAGAGCGGCCGGACGTCGTCATCTACCAAAGCGACAACGCCCACCCGTCGATGAACCTTTCCTACCTGAAATCCTGCGTGAACTACCTGACTATCTTCAAATTATCCGCTTTTGAGGAACCGGTCCCGACCTGCGGGACGGGGGCTGACCTCGCCCCCTGGCTCCGCTCCGTCGCCGTTCGGGCTGCGGGACGCTGACAACAAAATTTTGTTCAAGTGGGCAGGATTCGTTAACTTTGGAGAACCTTTTTTATAAAAGACTGCATTAATTATGAGCCAACTGCATGTTATCGACCACCCGATGATCCAGCACAAACTGACAATCATGCGGGACAAGAAAACCGGATCCAAGGATTTCCGGGAACTGTTGAATGAGATCTCCCTTCTGATGGGATACGAGGTTACCCGCGACATCCCGCTCGAAGACGTCGAGATCGAAACGCCCCTTTGCAAGATGAGCGCCAAGGAAGTCTCCGGCAGGAAACTTGCCATCGTCCCGATCCTGAGGGCCGGTCTGGGAATGGTCGAAGGACTGCACACCCTCGTTCCGGTCGCCAGGGTCGGACATATCGGCCTGTACCGCAACGAAGAGACCCATAAACCCGTCGTCTACTACTGCAAGCTTCCGGAGGATATCCAGGACCGGATGGTCATCGTGACCGACCCGATGCTCGCAACCGGCGGAAGCGCCTGCGACGCGATTGCGATGCTCAAGGAGAGGGGCTGCAAGAATATCCGCCTGATGTGCCTTGTCAGCGTTCCGGAAGGAATTTCAAAGGTCCAGAAAGAGCACCCGGACGTCGACATCTATGTCGCGGCCGTCGACGACCACCTCAACGAGAACGCCTATATCGTCCCGGGTCTCGGCGATGCAGGAGACCGGATTTTCGGGACCAAATAACGATACACATGAGTAATTTCACGATATCCGGCATCCAGCAGGTGGGAGTCGGAACGGTAGATTTCAGGAAGTCCTGGAACTGGTTCATCGGGATGTTCGGAATCGATATCCGGATCCTGGAGGACGATACGGTGGCGGAGCGGATGCTGCCCTATACGGGAGGCGTCCCCCACAAGCGCCACGCCTGCATCGCCGTGAGCCTCCGGGGAGGAGGCGGATTCGAGATCTGGCAGTATTCAGAGAGGAAGCCCCTGCCGGTTCCCTTCTCCGTCGCTCCGGGAGACCTCGGGATTTTCGCCGCCAAGCTCAACTGCGGGGACGTCGCCGCCTTCCATAAGGAAATCTCCTCGAAGTGGGAGAATGTCGGCCCGGTGTCGACCCTTCCGGACGGAACGCCCTGCTTCTATGTCAAGGACCTGTATGGCAATTGTTTCCAGGTCATCCAGACCGACTATGTCTTCCTCCGGGAGAAGCGTCTGAACGGCGGAATGGGCGGAGCCCTCGTCGGGGTCACGGATATGGACCGGTCCATTGCCTTCTACCGCGAAATCCTCGGATATGACACGGTCCGGTACGACGAAACCGGTGTGTTCGGCGACTGGTCGATCCTCCCCGGCGCCGGAGAGCGGTACCGGAGGGTTCTCCTCGGCACTTCGCGCCGAAGGAAAGGAGCCTTCTCCGAACTGATGGGACCGGATTGCATCGAACTCGTCCAGGCCCTGGACCGGACGCCCCGAAAGATTTTCGAGGGCCGGTTCTGGGGCGATCCCGGGTTCATCCAGATCTGCTATGACGTCACCGGCATGCGCGCATTCGGGAAATTCTGTGCGGAAAAAGGCCATCCCTTCACCGTGGACAGCTGCCCCGGCGACACCAGTTTCGACATGGGCGACGCTTCCGGCCATTTCACCTATATCGAAGACCCCGACGGGACCCTGATCGAGTTCGTCGAGACCCACAAGGTCCCGGTCGTCAAGAAGCTGGGATGGGTGATCGACATGAAGAAACGGGATCCGCTCAAGCCCCTTCCCAAGTTCCTCTTCCGGATGATGGGACTCGTCTCCCGGGAAAAAATCAGAGAGGCCTAGGCCGATGGAAACGGTCTGGATCACAGGAGCTTCCTCCGGGATCGGAGAGGCGTGCGCCTACGAGTGGGCGGCCTCCGGGGCGTCCCTCATCCTGACATCCTCTTCCGCGGAGCGCCTCGCCCCGGTCGGGGAAAAGTGCCGGGAAAAAGGAGCGAAGGAAGTCGTCATCCTCCCCTATGACCTCCGCGAACCGGACGGAATCGAAGACCTGGTCCGGAAGGCCTGGGACGCCTTCGGCGGAATCGGTGTCGCTTTCCTCAACGCCGGCATCAGCCAACGGACAACCGTGGAGGATACTTCCATGGACATGATCCGCCAGATCATGGAAATCAATTACTTCGCCCCCGCCGCCATCGCCCGGGAACTGCTCCCGCTGATGGAAGGAAGGGGTGGCGGCCATATCGCCGTCACGACCTCGATTGCGGGACGCTTCGGATTCCCGCTGCGATGCGGCTACAGTTCCTCCAAATTCGCCCTGTACGGGTTCTTCGAGACCCTGCAGGCGGAAGCATACGGCAAGGGCATCCGGGTGACGATCGTCTGCCCGGGACGCGTCAGGACCCCCATCTCCCTCCGCGCCCTCGACAAGGGCGGGAAGCCACACGGGAAGATGGACCCGGGCCAGGAAGGCGGCATCTCTCCGGAAAAAGCCGCCCGTACCATCGTCAGGGCCGTCCGGAAAGGCCGGCGTGAAGTGCTCGTCGGCGGAGGAGAGCTCGCGATGGTCTATGTCAAACGCTTCTTCCCCGGGCTCTGCGCACGCCTTGCCCGGAAGATCAAACCCGTCTGAGAATATGAACCATTTGTTCGAGGAACTCGAAAAAGACTACCGTTTCAAGGAAGGATACCATTCCTGCATCAACTGCGGGACCTGCACGGCCGTCTGCCCGGCCGCGGAGTTCTACCGGTACGACCCCCGGAAAATCGTGGACATCGTCCAGACCCGGGATGACCGGCAGATCGAAGAGCTCCTTTCTTCCGATACGATCTGGTACTGCGGGGAATGCATGAGCTGCCTGACCCGGTGTCCCCGGAAGAACGGGCCCGGACTCGTGATCATGGCCCTGCGGGACCTCAGCATCCGGACCGGACTGTTCACCCGCTCCGAAAAGGGACGCCAGATGCTTCCCCTTACCCGTACCTTCTCCCGCAATATCCTCGAATTCGGCTATTGCGTCTACCCCGAGACCTTCGACTGGAACGATCACAAGGAGTCCGGTCCCGTCTGGAAATGGCACATGGACCATCTGGAAAAGAGTCTCGAGCGGCTGGGGGCGAACTACAAGGGGGACGGTCCCGGGGTGCTGAGGCGCATCCCGCAGGAATCCCTGGACGAACTGAAGGCCATCTTCGACGTCACCGGCGCCACCGAGCGCATCAGCCTCGTCGAAAAATACTCCCAGCAGAAAGCGGAAGAGATGGGGATGAGCCTGGAAGAATATGAGAAAAAAGCGTTCGAATACAGTTCGGACAAACATTTCAACGAATGATTTACGAGGGCAAACAGAAAATCTGGAAGGACTACCAGAAAGAGATTCCCGACGACCACTGGTATTACGTCAGGAGCTGCATCCGGCAGAATTTCTTTCCTGCCAGCGAACGGAAATTCACCGACATCACCCGGAACGATCTCGGAAAGGATGTCTATGAGACCCCTTATCATACCACCTGCGGAGGCATCGCTTACCACTGTGACGCGATTCCCCAGGAGACGGCGATGACCATCGTCGCCCGCCAGTTCGCCCTGATGACCGAATCCGGGTACGAGAACTATGTCCCGAGCTGCGTCACCTCGTTCGGCAACTATGTCGAGATCCTGGAAACCTGGCGGGAATTTCCCGAACTCGAAACCCGGATCCGGGAACAGCTCTGGAAGGCCTGCCGGAGGGAATTCAACAAGCCGAAGTATCTGGCCCATACGAGCGACCTGATCTATCACTGGCGGAATGAGATTGCCGAAAAGGCCCGCTACCGCCTCATTGACAAGGAGACGGGAGAGCCCGTCCGGATGGCGGAGCATATCGGATGCCACTACGCCAAGATGTTCCCTTCGAAGGGCATCGGCGGGGCCGAGTATCCCTATGTCCTTGCGGGAATGATCGAAAGCTGGGGAGGCCAGGTCGTCGACTACCCCGAACGCCGCCACTGCTGCGGTTACGGGTTCCGGCAGTACCATATGAAAGCGAACCGCGGTTACTGCGTGTCGAATACCCACAAGAAGTTCGAATCGATGGAGCCCTACGGCATCCAGGCGATCCTGACGAACTGCCCGGGATGCTGCTATTTCATGGACCGGTGGCAGTACGTCATCTCCGAGCAGACGGGCAAGACCTACGGGAAGGACGGATTCGGCATCCCTGTCTTCACCTACGAGGAACTGGCCGGCCTGGTGCTCGGCTATGATCCCTGGGACCTCGGACTCCAGCTGCACCAGGTCGCCGTGGAACCTTTCCTGGACCGGATCGGGGTCGAATATGATCCGAAGGCGAAGTATCTGGGTCTCAACAAGGAAGACCTCCTCAAGCCGGAACTTCCCACGAACCTCAAATGTTTTTGACGATGAAAGAGAATGTTGTCATCATCGGCGGGGGCATCGCCGGAATGGAGGCGGCGCGGCAGCTCTTGCTGCTGGGCTACCATCCCATCGTCGTGGAGCAGAAAGACCGCCTCGGCGGCCATGTCGGGCAGTGGCACCGGCTATTCCCGGACATGGCTTCCGCCCAGGACCTCATCCGTGGCCTGGGAGAGGAGATCTCCGACGCGAACATCTTCCTGGAAACGAAGGTCAACTCCATCAACCGGCTCCGCGACGGGTACCAGGTTATGCTTTCCAACGGCGTGAACGTCGCCTGCCGGTCGCTCCTGGTCGCCTCGGGATTCCAGCTCTTCGACGCCGCCCGGAAGGAGGAGTACGGATACGGGGTCTATGACCACGTCATTACCAACTCTGACCTCGAGGCCTGGTTCAACGGCAAGCCGGACGTCCGTATCCCGGAGGTGCCGGAAAATGTGGGCTTTGTCCATTGCGTCGGCTCCCGGGACCTCAAGGCCGGAAACCTGGAGTGCTCGAAGGTCTGCTGCATGACTGCCGTCAAGCAGGCCATCGAAATCAAGGAAAAGTTCCCCTCGGCGCGGGTCTGGTGCTTCTACATGGACCTCCGTCTTTTCGGGAAGAAATACGAGGACTTCTACCTCGGGGCCCAGCAGGAATATGGAATCCAGTTCGTCAGGGGGCGTGTCTCCGAAGTCGGAGAGACCGCAGACGGACGTCTGCAGGTCAAGGCCGAGGATACCCTGACGGGCAAGCCCCTGAGGGTCCGGCTCGACCTCCTCGTGCTGATGGCCGGGATGGCCTGCAACCCTGAAATGACCCGTCTCGCCCGGATGGCGCGGCTGGACATCGACAGCGACGGCTTCCTCAAGAGCCTCGACAATATCCGGAGCATCAACGCCTCCAACCGTCCCGGCATCTTCTTCGCCGGTGCCTGCACCGGGCCCAAAACCGTCCCCGAGACCCTCGCCGAGGCCCGTGCAGCGGCCCTCGACATCCACCGTTATCTCCAGAAAGGCCTATGACGGATTTCGGGTTCAAGCTGAGCAAGAGTTCCGCCGTCGAGCTGGACAAAGTCGACACGACTCTCTTCGAGAGGCTGTGCGAGGCGTCGCCGGATGCCCGGATCTGCATGAACTGCGGATCCTGCGGGGCGACCTGCACGGCCGGCCCGTACAGCGGAATGAGCCTGAGAAAGGTCCTGCTCGGTCTCCAGCGGGGCCAGGATGTCCGTCCCCTTCTCTCCGGATGCATGCTTTGCGGGAAGTGCACGATGGTCTGTCCCCGCGGAATCAATACGCGAAACCTTATCCTGAACCTTTGCCGAATCTATGATTGACCGCGTCGCATCTGGCTTCCATCCCTTTGTCATTCCCTTTGTCGCGGGAATGGTTTTCGTGCTGGGATACTGTTTCATCGGTATCTTCCGGATCCTCCTGCAGCTTCCCGCGGAGGACCGGAAACGGTTCTTCATCTCGCTCGTCACGCCGAAAACCATCCTGAAGAATATCAGGGACATCTTCTGCGACTGCCTTTTCCACGTCAAGCTGTGGAAACGGAACCGGCTGCTGGGCTATATGCATTCGAGCATCGCCTTCGGCTGGTTCATGCTGATCGTCCTGGGGCATATCGAGGTCATCCTCTTCCTGCCGCACCGGATCCGGCTTTTCTACTATCCGATCTTTTTCAATTTCTTCGTTGCCGAAGCGGACTCCACGATCCAGGGTTCCCTGCTCTTCTTCCTGATGGATTTCTTCCTGCTGATTATCCTCAGCGGTATCGCGCTCGCGATGTACAAGCGCATCCGTTCCCGCATCTTCGGCATGCGCCGGACCGCCCGGCCGTCCCTGATGAACCGGATCGGGCTTTACTCTCTCTGGGCCATTTTCCCGCTCCGGCTCCTGGCCGAGAGTTTCACGGCCCATATCAGCGGCGGCTCCTTCCTGACCATCCCCGCCAACTGGGTCTTCCGCCAGTTCCTGGGGAACGACCTCAACCTGCTTCCGACCTGGTGGGCCTATTCCATCGTGCTCGACGTGTTCATGGTCGTCCTGCCTTTCTCCCGGTACATGCATATCCCTGCGGAGATGATGCTGATTCCCCTCCGGAACGCAGGTATCCGAGTCCGCAATGCGCGCAAGGGATTTGCAAAGGTCCAGGTCCTGTCCTGCCCCAACTGCGGAGTCTGCATCGACGCCTGCCCGATGAGCGTGGACAAAGCGAACATCAAGGACTGTACCGTCTACCTGACCCGGCAGCTGAGGCGGAAGAACGAACGCCGGATCGAAGAGATCAGCGACAAATGCCTCCTCTGCGGAAAATGCGAAGCCGTCTGCCAGGTCGGGGTCGAAGGTCCCGCCCTCCGCATCCAGCTGCGCTCTGAAAGGAAATATGCCCTCAGTCCGGATTATTCCTGCATCCCCGATCCTCCTCCCGCCGAAAGCGCCGGGGAAGGAAAGGTCCTTTACTACGCCGGCTGTATGAGCCGGCTGGTCCCTTCCGTCGGACGCAGCGTCGAATCCGTTTTCCGCAAGGCCGGAATCGCTTATGAATGGATCGACCGGGACGGAGGCGTCTGCTGCGGCCGCCCGATGTACCTGGCCGGGAGGCTGGAGGAAGCGGAAGCCATCGTCCGGAAAAACGAGGCGCAGATCCTGGGATACGGGGTCGGGACCCTCGTCGTCAGTTGTCCGATCTGCTACAAGATGTTCAAGGAGAAATACGACCTTCCGGGGATCCGGATCGTCCATTATATCGATTATATGCAGGAGCTGCTGGATGCAGGACGGCTGAAAGCGTCCCGGAGCGACCTCTGCTATGTTTACCACGATCCCTGCGAGCTGGGCCGGGGAATGGGGATCTATGAGGAGCCGCGCCGGCTGCTCGGACGTATCGCGGCCATCACCGAGTCGCCCAAAAACCGGAATGAGAGCATCTGCTGCGGCGGTTCCCTGGGGTCCTTGACCCTGTCCTTCGCGAAGCGGGAGAAGATGACGCGCGCCGCCCTGGAGAACCTTTATGACGGGAAGGCGGACGCCATCGCGACGGCCTGTCCGCTCTGCCTCGCCACCTTCAGCCGGTACGCGGACCGGCCCGTCCGGGACATCGCCGAAATCGTGGACGCGCAAACCGTTGGAACAATAACAAAAACAGAAGCCATATGAAATTCGAGAAAACCAAGTACCACCTCGTCAACGCCGCTGACGGGCACGAATTCGAAGATCTGGGCTGGACGCTGAGCGATCCTGCCGGAAAGACCCCCTCCCTCGTCCGGGCGGTCTACGACAACCGCAAGTTCACACCCCGGGACGACCTCGACGGGATCTACCGCTATGCGGAATGGATGCCGATCAGCCGCGTCCTCCGGAAATCCTGCGCCCCCGTCACGTACAAGTCCAAGGGACTGGCCCAGTTCCTCGGCCTGGAGAACCTGTACATCACCTTCTCCGGATGGAATCCCCGGATCGGGGCCAAGATGCGCACCGGTTCCTTCAAGGAGACGGAAGCCTATTCCGTCCTAGCAAGGATGGAAGCGGACGAGATGCGGATCCTTGTCGTACAGTCGGCCGGCAATACGGCCCGTGCGTTCGCACAAGTCTGCTCCGACAACCGGATTCCGATCGTCATCTGCGTCCCTCAGGACAACCTGCACGACCTGTGGTTCCGCCGGAAACTGAACAAATGCGTCAAGCTGGTGGCTGTGCCCCACGGATGCGACTATTACGACGCCATCGCTCTCGGAGAGAAACTGGCGACCGATCCCCATTTCATGCTGGAGGGTGGGGCCAAGAACATCGCCCGCCGCGACGGCATGGGGACGACCGTCCTCAGCTGCGTGGAAAAGATGGGGCGGATTCCCGATGCCTATTTCCAGGCCGTCGGATCCGGGACGGGTGCCATTGCCGCCTGGGAGAATGCCTGCCGTCTCGGTGAGGACGGATGTTTCGGCGAGAACAAGATGCGGGTCTATGTCGCCCAGAACGAGCCGTTTACCCTGATGTACGACTCCTGGAAGGCCGATTCCCGCGCCCTGGTTGACCTGGCCCCGGAAGAGGGCCGCCGACAGGCGGAGGCCGTGCTCGCCACCGTCCTTTCGAACCGGAAACCGCCCTACAGCCTGGCCGGAGGCCTTTACGATGTCCTGAAAGCAAGCGGCGGAGATTTCTATCTTGCCACGAACAACGATATCATCTACTGGCTGCTCCAATTCAGGAACCGGGAAGGCTATGACCTCCTTCCTGCCGCCTGCGTCGCCGTCACGGCCCTTGCGAAAGCCGTCCGGGAAGGAGCCGTCAAAAAAGACGAATACATTATGCTGAACTGCACGGGGGGCGGAACCCTTGGCGCCCTGTCCAGGGGATTCTTGCTCAAGGAACCGGACCTCGTCCTTTCACCGGACCTTCCTGCCGAGGAAGTTGTCCGTGCGGTCAGCGCTTTATTCTAAATACTTAAACCACCAACAATGTCCAATTATTTCTATGACATGATCCCCCGGGAGGAGCTGGAACGCATGCCCTACCTTCCCACCATGGGGGAATTCGTTACCTGGATGGAGAAGGAGTATGCCGACAGGCCCGCCCTCTCCGATCTCACCCAAACCATTACATATAAAGAACTTGGAGAGAGGGTCGCCCGCCGCCGCGCATTCCTGGAAGCGACCGGCCTTCCGAAAGGATCGCATATCGCGATCTTCGACCGGAACAGCCAGGATGCCATCGAACTCTTCCTTGCCGTTACCTCGGCGGGTTACGTTGCCATGAACTTCCCGGCCTCCCTTCCGGAAATGGCCGTAATCGGCTCCTGCCGCAAGTTCGATATCGCCGCGATTTTCGTCCGGGATGAATTCGCTCCCCTCTGCGCCAAGCTCGAGGGCGTCAAAGTCTTCCCGGCCTCGTCCATCGCTGAAAACGGCGTCCCGGCGACGGTCGTGGACAAGGAGCAGCCCGCCGCGATCTTCTTCACCGGCGGAACGACGGGGACCCCGAAGGGCGCCGTCCTCAGCCACAGGGCCCTCATGAGAGGATCCTACAATGCCATCTTCAAGCCCGGCAAGGTTATCGGAGTGCACCGGTACATCTCCCTGCTCCCCCTGAGCCACGTCTTCGGCCTGATCGCCGGCACGATGGGCTGCTTCTATACCGGCAACCTCATCTATACCTGCGAGGACATGAAAGCGACGATCGGGAAGCTTCCGGTCATCAAGCCGACGATCCTCGTCATCGTTCCGGGAATCTGCGACATCCTCGCAGGTCTGTGCAAACTCTACGGCCCGCAGTTCCTCGGAGGCAGTCTCCGGATGATCATTTCCGGGGCGGCGAACGTACCTCCGCGCCTCGTGGACATCTTTACCAAACTCGGTGTCGAATTCTGCTTCGGCTACGGACTGACGGAGACCGCGAACCTGACGTCCGCCAACGCGAACGCCGTAGAGAAACCGACGTCGATCGGAAAGGTCTATCCCGGCCAGGAAGTCAAATTCGTAGACGGAGAACTCTGGGTCAAGGGAGACAACCTCTTCTCCGGCTATTACAATGACCCGGAAAAGACGGCCGAAGCCCTGACGGAAGACGGATGGCTCCGCACCGGGGACCTCGTCCGCATGGACGAAGAAGGTTTCCTTTACATTACGGGGCGGATCAAGAACCTGATCATCCTCGCCAACGGCGAAAATGTCAGTCCGGAGAGCCTGGAAGAACCCTTCTACGCCGATCCATGCGTGAAAGACGCCATGGTCAAGGAAGGGGAACTGAACGGACAGCCCTGCATCGCCGTGGAAATCCTCCCGCTGATGCCCGCCTTTGACGGAAAACCCTGGGAAGAGGTTGTCGCTTACATGGAGAATCTCGTGAAGAAGATCAATGCAACCCTCCCGACGACCCATCAGATCATGAAAACAACCGTCCGTACGGAAGATTTCAAGCGTACGGGCAGCATGAAAGTCGCACGCGTATGACAAAGGAACAAGTTTTCGAAGAACTGAAAGAAATCCTTTCGGTCCTCCGTCCGAATACGGACCTCACGAATGTGGACTTCAATACGGAACTGGTCCGCGGACTCGGCATCGACTCCCTGTCGATGATGCTGCTTTCGCTGGCCATCGAAGAGAAATTCCAGATGCGCTTCCCCGACGGACAGGCTCCGTTCACGACGGTGGGAGAAGTCTGTGAATTTGTAGCGGGACTCGCTTCCTAGTCCTTCAGTTCCATCACATAGCTCCGGCGTCGCTGGTAGGGCTGCGGGTCATACTCCCCGAAGAGGGACTGGACCTTGTAATTTTCCTCCAGCTGCGGATTCAGAAGCATCCGTTTGATTCCCAAGCGGATGCAATTTTCATGGATATACTTGAACATCAGGACGTTCGCGCCCTTCCCCTGATACTCGGGGAGAACGCCGATCAGCAGCGCCTCGATCGTATCGTTCTTCCGGAGGGACCGGAGGAAGGGGATGAATCCGAAAGGAAACAGCCGTCCCCTGGCCTTCCGGACCGCCTTGGAGATCGAGGGCATCGTTACGGTAAAGCCGACCAGTTTGTCCTCTTCATTGACGACGAAGGCGACAAGGTCCTTGTTCATGATCGGGACATACTGCTTCACATACCCGTCAATCTGCTCTTCCGTCAGTTTGGAATACTCATAGAGCGGGGCGAAGGCATCGTTGAGGACATGGAACATCTCCCGGCCGCGCTTCGACATTTCCCGCATGTTGCGTCCTCGCCAGATCTTGAGTCCATAGCGTTTCTCGACGAGGTCAGCATACTGGAACATCGGCGGCAGATGGTCGGGAAGTTCGATGATCCGCTGGGTCCAGTCGGCGTCCTTCCGGAAACCCATCCGCTCGAGGTACTCTCCGTAATACGGGAAATTATAGATGACCGTAAAGGGACTGTCGTGCTCGAATCCCTCTACCAGAAGTCCTTCCCGGTCCATATCTGTGAACCCGAGAGGGCCTTTGACCTTCTCTGCTCCCCGGGATTTCCCCCAGGAAACGACTGCATCGATGAGCGCCTTGGCGACCTCGAAATCGTCGATAAAGTCGATCCATCCGAACCGGACGGTCTTCTCTCCCCACTTTTCATTGGCCTTCCGGTTCAGGATTGCGGCGACACGGCCGACGATCTTTCCGCCCTTGATGGCCAGATAGAGTTCCCGCTCGCAGAAAGCGAGGGAAGGGTTCTGGTCTGAGAGGGATTTGATCTCATCATCTTCGAAAGCAGGGACCCACTGGGGGCAGTCCTTGTATAGCCCGAGGGGAAAACGGATGAATTGCATCAGGGCGCGCCGTCCTTCGACGGAAACGATCCGTACGGAAGTTTCATGTTTCATATCGTCATTATTTGAAATGCAAAGGTAACACTTTTGAAGAATAATTCCGCGGGGTAGGATATTCCATCGTTTTTGAGGGATTCTGCCATTTACCGGGACCTAGACATTCTCTATTTTTGCAACTGTCATGGCAATATTCAACATAGAAACGGCACAAAACGTCGAAATCAGCAAGAAAATTCCCTGTGAGAAGCCCCTCCTCGAGCAGCTGGAAATCATGGAACGGTATACCTCCGTCTACAAGGCCCGTCTCGGATCCTCCAAAGAAATGCGGGAAGCAGCCTGCCTGGAGGTCCTCTATCCGACCCTCTTCCGGCACATCCAGGACCAGGACCTGATTGCGGGGCGGCTGGATTTCCTCCCGATCGGATTCGGATGCGTCACCTCCCTCGGCGGCGTCGGTCACTATTGCGTTTTCCGCAAGCTGAAAGCCTTCCGCGCCCAGCTTCCGGAAGAAGAACGCCACCGGGTGGATACACTTTACCGGTACTGGGAAGACCATGACCTGAAGACGACTTATAATAAGGAGACACTCCGGGAAGGGGTGCTCGGGATGTTCATCGATACGGAATATCCCATGATAGCGACAGCCCGTCTCTCCGGGATGATGCTGGATTATCCCACCCTCCTTTCCCTCGGGATCGGGGGTCTCCGGGAAAGAATCGCCGGCCGTCTCCGGGAAGACCCGGGAAACGAATTCCTCCAGGCAGGACTGCTCTGCCTTGACATCTTCGTCCGCTCGGCGGAAGCCCTGAAGCAGGACGCCCTCTCGCAGAGGGCGGCCGCCACCCCGGAAAGGGCTGCGGAGCTGGCCCGGATGGCGGAGGTACTCGAAAAAATCAAGGAAGACGCCCCGTCGACCTTCCCGGAAGCGCTACAGCTCCTCTGGCTCTACGCCCTTCTCGCGGGCGTAATCAATTACGGTCGCCTGGACGATTTCCTCGGGCCTTTCCTCGCGAACGACCTTGCCTCCGGCGCGCTGACTGAACAGGAAGCCTACCGGTATGTCAAGAGCCTCTGGACCCTCATCGAGAACCGGAGGACGACGGTCAACGGTCGGATCATCGTCGGTGGACGCGGCAGGAAGCACCCGAAAGAGGCCGACATCTTCCTCCATATCGCGATGAAAGTCGCCAGAGACTGCCGCTATGTCGAGCCGCAGTTCACCCTCCGGCTGGACAAAGACACTTCGGAAGAAATCTGGGACGAAGCCCTCGACGCCCTCGGCGCCGGCGCGACCTACCCGACCCTCTACAACGACGATGTCGAGGTTCCGGCCGTCGCCTACGGCATGCGGATCGACGAAAAAGCCGCGGAGCAATATGTTCCCTTCGGATGTACGGAATTCGTCATCCAGGGCCAGAGCACCGGCACGCCGAACATCTGCATCAACCTTCTGAAAATCCTCACGATCTACATGAACGGGGGCGTGGACCCGGAAGACGGCATCCGGAAAGACGGCGGCGTCCCGATCAAACCCCTGTCGGAATACAGGACTTTCGAAGAATTCTACGACGGCTACAAAAAACTGCTGGACTTCTATCTCGACCTTTCCGCCCAGGCGCAGTACCACTCCTACGAGGTGATGAACCGGGAGGTCGCTTTCCTGTTCACCAGCCTGCTGATGGACGACTGCATCGCGCGGGGCAAGGCCCTCCTGGACGGGGGCGTCCGCTACCTCGGCGGGACCAACGAGACCTACGGAAACATCAACGCTTCCGACTCCCTCCTGGCGGTCAAGACCCTCGTCTTCGACCGGAAGAAATATACCCTGGAGCAGGTCGGGGCTGCGATGCTGGCCAATTTCGAAGGCTATGAAGCCCTCCGGGCGGACTGCCTCCGCTGCGACAAGTACGGGAACGACCTCGACACGGCCGATTCCATGGCCGACGACCTCTACCGGTTCGTCGCCAAAGGGGTCCGGGACCGGGGAATCGCCGTCGGCATGCAGTACTTCCTGATCGTCATCAGCAACAACCAGCTCAATACCGAATGGGGACTCAAGACCGGAGCCTCTCCCGACGGCCGGCTGCGGGGGATGTACATGAACCCGGCCAACAATCCCCAGGGGGGAGCGGACAAAAACGGGCCTACGGCGATGCTCAATTCCCTGACCCGTTTCGACGCCCGGTACCATGCCGGTTCCGTGCAGAACATCAAGTTCACCCCCGGGATGTTCAACCGCCACCGGGATGTCATCAAAAGCCTGTTCAAGACTTATTTCGCACGGGGTGGCTGTCACCTGATGGTCACGGTCGTGGACCACGGCGTCCTGGAAGACGCCGTCAAGCATCCGGAAAACTACCCGAACCTCATCGTCCGGGTAAGCGGTTTTTCCGCCGTTTTCGTCGACCTATCTCCGGAAATCCAGCAGGAACTCCTAAGCAGGGTGCTGTATGACGAGCAGAATTCCCTCCGCTGAGACCGTTCTCAGGGTCGTCTCGATCCAACGGTTTTCCCTGCAGGACGGACCGGGCATCCGGACGACGGTCTTCCTCCAGGGCTGTCCCCTGCATTGTCCCTGGTGCGCCAACCCGGAATCCCGGCCGCTCCATCCCGTCCAGCGCCACAGCGTGGGAAAATGCTCCCGCTGCCTGCGGTGCGCGGCGGTCTGTCCGGAAGGCTGCATCCAACCCGGGCCGGACGGATTCCCCTCCTTCGACAGGAAGTCTTGCATCGGATGCGGGACCTGCGAGAAGACCTGCCCAGGAGGCGCCATCTCCGTCAGCGGCAAACCGATGACCGTCAGGGAAATCATGGAAACCGTCGGGCGCGATACGGACTACTACCGGAATTCGGGAGGAGGCGTCACCTTCTCGGGCGGCGAACCCCTTCTGCAGCCGGAGGGACTCATGGACCTTCTGGAAGCGGCTAAGGATCAAGGGATTGACACGGCAATTGAGACATGCGGGAACGTCCCGACGGAGAGAATCTTGCAGGCCGCTCCCCTGACCGGGCTGTTCCTTTTCGATATCAAGCATGACGATCCGGTCGTCCTGAAAAAGGTCACGGGAGGGGATGCCGACCTGATTTTCCGGAATCTCGCCGCCCTTTCCGGGACCGGCCGCAAAGTCATTGCACGGGTCCCCTGCATCCCGGGATTCAACCTGGAGGAAAACGTTCTCCGGGACATCTACACCCGCATCGCGGCGTGCGGGATCGGGACCGTCCGCCTCCTTCCCTACCATACCTACGGAGTAGACAAATACCGGGAGCTCTCGCTTCCTTATACCTTCCCCAGGAAGGGCATCGGGAATGAGGATCTCGAGGCTTTCGTTCAAATGGGACGCAGGATGGGGCTGGATGTTCAGCCTTGGTGAGCTTTCCGCCATTCTTTTGGCGACATCCCTGTTTCCTTGGAGAAGAATTTGCTGAAATAGTAGGGATCGTCGAAGCCGAGCATCGGGGCTATCTGGTTGATTTTCAGGTTTGTATTCTCGAGCATCCGGCAGGCCTTCCCGGCTTTCATGCGCATCAGGTACGTCATCGGGGCCATCCCCGTCTCCTTGGAGAAGACCCTGGTAAAATAGGATTCCGAATAGCCGACATGGGAGCAGATCATCCCGAGTGTGAGTTTCTCGGAAAGATGCTCGTCCATGAAATGGCAGGCCTTTCCCACCAGGGCGACGTTCCCCTGCCGGGCGGGCGCCGTCCCCGACCCGTTCCAGAGATCCGGATACAGGAAGGCCGACATCAGCCGGGGGAAAGCCATGTCCACATAGGCGGCCGTCTCTTCGTCTGCGTGGCCCTCGAGCACCGTCAGGATCTCGTTGAACAAGGCAGCCAGGTCCGAAACGCGCGCATCCTCCCCGAACGGGTGGAGCCCTTTCAGGCGTTCATAGACTTCCGGGGCGGACTCGCCGGTGAAATGGGCCCAGTAGATGGACCAGGGATTCTCCTCGGAAGAGCCATAGGCGTGGGCCTTGTCGGGAGGCAGGATGAAGAAACGGGACTTCGGAACGATGTGCTTGATTCCTTCCAGGAAGTACCATCCCTCGCCTCCGGTACACCAGATCAGCACATATTCACCGCAACCGACGGGTCTTTCGACATAATGATGGGCTGCGTTCGGGAATGAACCCATGGAGTGGAGCCGCAGGCCGGGACGCCTCTTTTCTTCCGCTGCATAGAACGGAAAAACGACCAGCCGCTGGCCCTGAAACCCCTTTCTGATCCGAATCATGGTCTCAAGATATGACTTTCGCGTAAAAAAAGCAAAGATTTTCCATCTTTTTAGCTTTTATCTCTCATTTCAGAATCGTATTTTTCTTTATTCATTTGCATAATGACATCCAATCACATGAAAACACTGGAATATCGGCTCGGCGTCGACGTCGGCGGGACCAATCTGGTTGCCGCCGTGGTAGACGGCTCTTTCAGGATTCTTTCCAAGGTCTCCATCCCTGCCGGCGCCCACCGCGGGATCGACGAGATCACCGGTGATATCGTCCGGGTCAGCCGAATGGCCGTCGAAGAGGCGGGAATCCCCATGGAAAAGGTATCCTCATGGGGCATCGGGATGCCCAGTTGCATCAATCCCACGACCGGACTCCTCGTCCATGCCAACTGCTTCGGCTGGAAAAACGTACCCATTTTCCATTACCTCGAAGGGAAGCTTCCCCTCCCCCTCAAAATCGAGAACGACGCCAACTGCGCCGCCCTGGGAGAAGCCCTCGCCGGGGCCGCCAAGGGACGGTCCAACGTCCTGATGCTCACCCTCGGGACCGGTGTCGGAAGCGGAATAGTCATCGACGGGAAACTGTTTACCGGCGCCGACGGGATGGGCGCGGAACTGGGCCATACCAAACTGGTCTATGACGGCCGGCCCTGCACCTGCGGGCAGAAAGGGTGCCTGGAGGCCTATTGCTCCGCGACAGCCCTGATCCGTACCGCACGCGAGGCGGTCGGGGGCCATCCGGAATCGGAGATCCTCGCCCTCGCTGGGGGAAATGCCGGAAAGATCAATGGGAAAACAGTCTTCGATGCCGCTGCCAAGGGCGATTCCCTCGCGAAATCCATCCTTGACGATTATGTTTCCCACCTCACCGCCGGACTCTCTTCGTTCATCACGATTTTCCGACCGGAAGCCATCATTCTCGGCGGAGGGATCGCCCTCGCCGGCGATGCGCTTTTCGGCCGGCTCGCCGCGAAACTCCCGAAACTGACTTTCGGAGCCGCCCAGATCGGCGTTCCCCCGGTCCTCCCTGCCACCCTCGGAAACGACGCAGGACTGATTGGAGCAGCATTTTTATAAACCGGATATGAAAGCAACTGAAGCCCTCCTTATCCTGATCGCTTCGGGTCTGGTATTCTCTTCGGGATGCCGGCCGGAAAGCGGCATGAGCAAAAAGGAAATCATCACGGCGAAGAATTTCCCGCTGTGCCATGAACTGAACCGGGACAAAACCCTGTCGGATCTCCTTTCCGCCGATCCCACCCTTTCTTCGCTCTCCCTGACGGAGTTCGAAGCTTTCCGGAACGCCGCCTCCGAAGAAGAGGCGATCAAAGCCGCCCTCCTCAGTGACCCGGAAATCGGGACGGTCTCCGACCGCCTGGTGTCCCTTTCCGTCCATCCCGCGGTGGAAGCCCTTTGCAAAAAACTGAAAACAAGCGGGAAGTATTTAATTTACAACGATTTATCGGACGAAGAATTCCTCCGGGAGGCCTGGAAACAGGATGCCGGAGGGATCAACCGGACGATCCGGACTTACGCCCTCGGCGAAAAACCCGTCTATCCCAAGATCGATTCCATGAGCATCATCCCGGGAATCCGGTATTTCGACCGGTGCCGCCACTCTCTGCGGGAAAGCATCATCGACATTGCGGACGGGGAAAACATCTGCTCGCTTCCGCTCGAGACGGCTTTCGGCTTCCTCAGCATCAACGAACGGGACGAGGCGGCCGACTTCGAACCGCTCGACGAAACGGTCAACAGGCAGGCCCTGCGCTTAATCCGGAAAACGCAGTGGGACAAGTATCCCTATCCCCTCATCCTAGCCCTCGGGCATGGACCGGAGACCCCCGGGGAAGAAATCAGTCCGAACGGGAGAATCGTATGTTCCTATGCTGCGGAACTTTATAAAGAAGGGAAGGCCCCTTTCATCGTGGTCAGCGGAGGCAGGGTCCATCCCTACAAGACCCGGTTTATCGAGGCGGCCGAGATGAAGCGCCACCTGATCGAAACCTACGGGATTCCCGAATCCGCCATCATCATGGAGCCGCACGCACGCCATACGCATACCAATATCCGGAATACCGGCAGGCTCATGCTCCGGTACGGCATCCCCATGGACCGTCCGGTCCTCATCACCTCGTGCGACTGGCACCTCGACTTCGTCCAGACGGCGCGGTTCGACTCCATCTCTACCAATCTAATGATAATCAAGCCTTTCGAGCAGGGGGAAAGGTTATCAAGCACCCGCATCGAATGCCTTATCCTTCCCTCCTGCACTCAGGTTTCCCCCATCGATCCCCTTGATCCTTAAATGAAAAACCATATCATGAGAAAAACTGAAGAACTCGCGAAAAAGCTGCAGGGCGGACTGATCGTGTCCTGCCAGGTCCAGCCGGACGATCCCTGCTATTCCATCGATTTCGTCGTCAAGATGGCCAAATCTGCCGCCTGGGGCGGTGCCGTGGGCCTGAGGGCCAACAGCCCCGACCAGATTGCGGCGATCAAGAAAGAGGTCGACCTCCCCCTGATCGGCCTGTACAAGATCTGGCACGACGATACGGACGTGTTCATCACCCCCACCCTGGAATCGGCCCTGGAGGTCTGGGAAGCAGGCGCGGACATCATCGCCCTTGACTGCACCGACCAGATCACCCATGAGGGACGTCCCGCCTGGGAGCTGTTCGCCAAAGTGCGTGAAGCCATCCCGGACGCCCCCCTCTTCGCCGACGTTTCCACTTACGCCGAGGCCGAGCGGGCCGTTGAAATGGGCGCCGATTTCGTGGGCCCGACCCTCTACGGTTACACCAAGGACACGATGCATATCACGGGACCCGACTTCCGGGAATTCGCCCGGATGTGCCGGGATTTCAAAGGCCGTTCCCGCGTCATCATGGAGGGCCATATTTACACGCCGGAAGACGCCATGAAGGTGCTTTACCTCGGAGCCCACGCCGTCGTGGTCGGCAGCGCCATCACCCGTCCCCACCTTATCACCGCGCGTTTCGTGGACCTTCTGAGCGGATACGGCCACGACTGGCGCAAAGCAGAAACCAGCCACCATTGATATGAAAAGACGAGAATTTCTGCGCAAAGGCGCAGCGCTTGCCGCCGCGACTGTGGCTCCTGAATGGATCGTCGCCCAAGCCCGGGAGGCGGTGGAACGGACGGGAGAAGGGAGTTCTTCCGGAGAAGACGGTCCCCTGATCATATCGGCCCCGATGCTCCAGAACTACGCCGAGGCCTCCATCGGGGTAGCCTTCGCCGTCAGCGACATGGCGAACGGCTACGTCATCGTCGGTGAGCGGGAGGACCTTTCCGACGGACGGAAAGTACTCTGCGGGGGCTTCCGCGTGACGGACATGAACGACAAGGTCATGCTGGTAAGGCTGACCGGGCTGAAGAGCGCCACGAAGTATTATTACCGCATCGGGGCGGACCGGATCAGCTATGAAGGCGGTTATAAAATGAAGATCCTCGGAAACGAGGAAGACCCCAGGACTTACAGTTTCACGACGGCCGGGAAGGATGCCAGGGCCCATTTCTGCGTCATCAACGACACGCATATCAAGATGGTTCCCTTCGGTCTCGCCATTGAGAAGATCGCCTCCCTGTCCCCGAGCTGCGTGGTCTGGAACGGAGATGCCTGCACGGTAAACGAAACGGTCGAAGAGCAGGTCAAGATCTTCCTCGACCCGGACATCGACAGGAAGGACTATGCGGCCCGGATTCCGTATCTGTTCTGCCCGGGCAACCACGACGACAGGGGTTTCGCCAACCGCCATCTCGAAAGAGTCTGGATGTTCCGCCAGCCGGAGGAGCGTTCGTCAAGGGACTGGGACCTCGGGAGAAACTTCGCCGTCCGGATGGGCGACATCGCCCTGATCGGCCTCGACACCGGAGAGGACAAAGTGGATACGAACCCGCTCTTTGCCGGCCTTTTCAACAACACCGAATACCGCAAGGCGCAGACCCTCTGGCTGAAGGATGCCCTGAACCGGAAAGAGATCAGGAGCGCGCCGTATCTGGTCGCATTCTGCCATATTCCCCTCTTCGACGACGACCCGCTCCACAATCCGGGCGACGTCTATCCGAACGATACGGATCCCCGATACACCCTTACCTGGGCCGAGTGGCAGCGACCCTGCGCCCGGATGTGGACACCCCTCCTGGAAAAGGCGGGCTGCCAGCTCATCATCACCGGACATCAGCACCGCTACCGCTACGACGCTCCGACGAAAGACCGGCCCTGGGGCCAGATTGTCGGCGGCGGTCCGGAGATGGGATACGAGGGCAAAGGAGAGAAGCGGCATCCGGACGCGGGCAAGTTCCCCACGGTCGTCGAAGGGAAAGTGGAGAACGGGAAACTCCGCATCACCACCTACAACCTGATGAGCGGACAGGTCCTGCACGACCTTACTTTCAACAGACGCAAGAAAAGATGAAACCGACACTGCTTGTATTCGCGGCTGGAAAGGGAAGCCGCTACGGAGGACTGAAACAGATGGACGGGATGGGCCCCTCCGGGGAAACCATCATCGATTATTCCATCTACGACGCCGTCAAAGCCGGATTCGGAAAGGTGGTCTACATCGTCCGGGAATCCTTCCGCGAGGAAATGGAACGCGCTGTCCTCGCCAAATACGCCGGTCTGGCCGGTCCTGACGGAGAGAAAGTGGAATTCCGGTTCGTCAGCCAGGAACTGGACATGGTCCCGGAGGGATTCAGCGTTCCGGAAGGCCGGGAAAAGCCCTGGGGCACCGGCCATGCGATCCTGGTGGCGCGGAATGTCATCCACGAGCCGTTCGTCACCATCAACGGAGACGATTATTACGGCCGGGAAACCTTCCGGATCGCGGCCGGGTGGTGCCGGGACCATGAAAACTCCGAGGGGGTTTCCGCCGTCCTCGGGTTCATGCTCGACAATACCCTCACGGACGCCGGCGGCGTGAACCGGGGCATCTGCTTCTATGATTCGGAAAACCGGCTCCGGTCGATGGTCCAGCACCTGAAGATCCATCGGGATCCCGACGGGACGGTCAGGGGGATCAACGCCATTACCGGAGAGGATGCCGCGCTGGACGCCCGGGCGCTCTGCTCGATGAACATGTTCTGCCTGACGCCGGACTTTTTCGAGAGGACCGAAGAAGTGTTCAGGATCTTCCTCCGGGGAGACGGGCGTCTGCCCGGAAAGGAGTTCGATCCGCCCTTCGTCTTCGACTGCATTATGAAAGAGGGCCTCGGACGCAGCGAAGTGCTTTCTACGCCGTCGCAGTGGTTCGGGGTAACCTACCGCGAGGACCGGGAAGGTGTCGTGGCCCGCTTCAGGGAAATGACCCGGCAGGGAATCTACCCGACCCCGCTCTGGAAATAAGGAATGGCCATGAAAGAGAAAGATTTCAACCTTGAATTCGGGACCGGTGGCCTGAGGGCCGTGATGGGCCCCGGCTCCGACCGGATGAACGACGGAACCGTGGGAATGGCTACGCAGGGGCTGGCCAACTATATCCGCCGGCACTGCGGCGACGCACCGGCCTCCGTCGTGATTTCGTACGACTGCCGCAACCATTCGGCGGAATTCGCCCGGATCGCCGCCCGGGTGCTCTCGGCCAACGGAATCGACGTGTACCTTTTCGACGACCTCCGCCCGACGCCGGAAATGAGCTATGCCATCCGGCTGAAAAAGGCGGTCGCCGGCATCATGATCACGGCTTCCCACAATCCCCCCGAGTACAACGGGTACAAGGTTTCCTGGTCGGACGGCGGACAGATCACCGCCCCGGTGGACAAGGACATCGTGGCCGAGGTCAACAAGATGGAAAGCCGCTCCGAGGTCCGCTGCGAACCCGCTCCGGGCACCGTGGCCGGCCGGATCGAAATGATGGGCGATGCCGAAGACGAATGTTACCTCAGGGACATCCTGTCGCTGACCCTTTCGCCGGAATCGGTCCGGCGGCACGCTGACCTGAAAATCGTATATACACCCCTCCACGGCTGCGGCGTCCGGCTCGTCCCCGAATGTCTCAAACGACTGGGATTCAAGAATGTATACCATGTCCCCGAGCAGGATGTCACGGACGGGAACTTCCCGACCGTTTCCTCTCCGAATCCGGAAGAAGCTCCCGCCTGGGAGATGGCTCTCGCCGTGGCCGAGCGGGAAGGGGCGGACCTCGTCCTGGCAACGGACCCGGATGCCGACCGCATGGGAGCCGCCGTCCGGGATGGTGAAGGGCGCCTCGTCCGGCTCACCGGCAATGAAACGGCCGCCCTCCTGACCTGGTACATCCTGACCCGCCGGCGGGAACTCGGGACCCTGCACAAGGGATGCTATGTTGTAAAGACCATCGTGACGACCGACCTGATCGAGGCCGTCGCCAGGGATTTCGGCGTCCCATGCCACAATGTGCTGACAGGATGGAAATATCTCGCCGAACAGGTCGAACTGCACCGCAAAGAAGGAGGGGAATTCGTCTGCGGCGGTGAGGAGAGCTGCGGATTCAACGCCGGGGAATTCGTCCGGGACAAGGACGGCCAGCTCGCCTGCTCCCTGCTCGCCGAATGCGCCGCCTGGGCCGCCGACAGGGAGGAAACCCTCTACTGCCTGCTGCAGGATCTCTATAAGAAATACGGATACCGGCAGGAATCCCGTTTCTCCCTGGTCCGGAAAGGAGCGGAAGGAGCTGCGGAAATCCGGCGTCTGCTGGAAAACTTCCGAAAAGAGCCCCCCAAGGCCCTCGCAGGCATTCCGGTCGTCATGGTCAAGGATTATCTGAAACCGGAAGAGACCGGCCTTCCTGCCGCCGATGTCCTCCAATTCTTCTCCGCCCAAGGCGATGTCGTCACCATCCGCCCGTCGGGGACGGAGCCCAAGATCCGGTTCTATTTCAGCGTAAAAGGACCGGACGCCCCGGAAAAAACCGAAATGCTCAAAAGACAATTCAACCTGTGAACAAGATCAACGTCCTGAATTTCTTCAAGATCAGCGCTCCGTCCGCCGTCAAGGTCCCGCCGGAAAAACAGCAGAAGACCTACCGGCGGCTGCGGATGGAGACCTTCCTTTCCGGGACCTTCGGATACGCCCTTTATTACGTGTGCCGCCTGTCCATGGGCGTGATGAAACAGCCGCTCATCGACGCAGGGCTTCTGACGGCTACCCAGCTCGGCATCATCGGAGCCTGTCTCTACTGGACCTACGCCGTCGGGAAGCTCGTCAACGGGTTCCTGGGAGACGGGGCCAACATCAAGCGGTTCATGGCGACGGGCCTGCTCCTGTCCGCCGCCGCCAATTTCGTTATGGGCCTCCTCGGCGTCGGGGCGGTCAACGGGACGATTACCAACGCCGTCCTGTTCGCCTCGTTCGCCGTTTGCTGGGGCATCAACGGATGGGCCCAGTCCATGGGCTGCCCGCCGGCCATCGTCGGTCTCTCGCGGTGGTTCCCGCTCCGGATCCGGGGCACGTTCTACGGGTTCTTCAGCGCCTCGCACAATATCGGGGAAGCCCTGTCCTTCCTCTTCGTAGGCATGCTCGTGGCCGGGGCCGGATGGAAATGGGGCTTTTTCGGCGCCGCCCTCGCCGGCGTCCTCGGCATCGTCCTGATCCTCATGATGATGCACGACACCCCGGAGAGCAAGGGACTCCCGCCCATCGAGGTCCTTTCCGGCGAAACGGAAGAAAAAGAGACGCTTTCGCCTGAGGAAAAGCGGGCCCTGACCGCCAGGATGCAGAAAACCGTCATCCGGAATCCAGGGATCTGGATCCTTGCCGCCGCCAGCGCCTTTATGTACATGAGCCGCTACGCCATCAACGAATGGGGCACGATCTTCCTCCAGGAAGCCAAGGGATACGACCTCGCCGGAGCCGCGGCCATCGTCTCGATCAACCCCATTTTCGGGGTCATCGGAACGGTCGTCTCCGGATGGCTGACCGACACCGCCTTCCAGGGAGACCGGAAGTATACCGCCTTCCTGGCAGGCATCCTGGAAACAATCGCACTCGCCCTTTTCCTTTTCGGAGGGACGGACCGCTGGCTGAACATCCTGTCCATGGTTCTCTTCGGAATCGCTATCGGGGTCCTGATCAGTTTCCTTCCCGGTCTCATGGCGATCGACCTCGTCCCCCGACAGGCGAGCGGGGCTGCCATCGGGATCACCGGAATCGCATCCTATGCCGCCGCCGGCATCCAGAATGTCGTGACGGGTCTCCTGCTGGACAATCACATCACGGACGCAGGCGTCCACGACTACACCTACGCGAGCTGGTTCTGGCTGGGTGCGGCCGTCATTTCTTTCCTTTTGCCCATCCTGATTTGGAAAAAAGGGCGACGGAAGGAGACGGAATAATAAAAAATATTTAAAACACCTTTATTTTATTAGATAAAATTGTATCTTTGCACATTAAAATAAGTATTAGACTACAATTACTTAACTAACCAATTAAATCTTTCTATGTCCAAATTCATGAAAGCGATTGCGTCTTTCTGCCTGCTGGCCCTCGTGAGCTTCTCCCTGGCCGCACAGAATAACGTGATCAGCGGTTCCGTCGTTTCAGCGAACGGCGAACCCATCATCGGAGCCGGCGTAGTCGTCAAGGGTGCTCCCACCCGTGGCGTTGTCACTGATGCCGGTGGTCATTATTCCATTCCCGCAGCCAAGGGCGAGACCCTCGTGGTCAGCTGCCTCGGCTACGCGTCCAAAGAGGTTCTTCTGACGGGATCGACCCGTGTCGACGTCGTCCTTGAAGAAGACACCAGCCTCATCGATGAAACCATCGTCGTCGGTTACGCCCCGATGCGTAAGAGCGACTTTACCGGTTCCATCGCTTCCGTCAAGTCCGAGGAACTTCAGAAGTCCACGGCTACGCTCGGTTCCGCCCTCGTAGGCCGCGTGGCCGGTGTCGAGGTCCGTCAGGCCAATGGTTCCCCGGGTGCAGGTGTCGATATCCGCGTCCGTGGTGTCAACTCCCTGACCGCCAGCGTCAAGCCTCTCTACGTGGTCGATGGATATCCCGTCGCGGACGATGATTACATCAACCCGAACGATATCGAGAGCGTCGAAATCCTGAAGGATGCCGCTTCGGCCGCCATCTACGGATCCCGCGGTGCCTCCGGCGTCGTCCTCATCACGACCAAACGGGGTGGAAACGATGAAAAGGCCAAGGTCACTTACGATGTCTCCTATGGTATCCAGACCCTCGGTCACAAGATCGACCTCCTCAACGCAAGGGAATTCGCCGAGCTCTATGTCGAGGCAAGAAACAACTCCTACTGGGCCTACTGTATGAAAGCAGGTGTCCCGTACAGCCCGAAAGACGACAACGATACCCGTATCGCCAATCTGAAGGCCGGCGGTGTTTCCACCAACTTCGGTACGGTCGGTCTCCATCCTTTCTTCTGGGACTTCAGCAAGAATGACTATGCCAGCACGGCCTTCATGTATGACACCGACTGGCAGAGCGAGTACTTCAAACCCGCCGGCATGATGCGCCACAACGTGAGCGTCACGGGTGGTTCCAAGAACATCAAGTACATGGCCTCCGTCGGTTATCTCGACCAGGACGGTATCATCCATCCTTCCGGCCACAAGCAGGTCAATGCCCGTATCAACCTCGATGCACAGGTCTCGAAGAAACTCGGTTTCCAGGTCAACTACTCCATGACCGACACCAAAACCCGTGAGGCCAAGACTTACGGCCGTGCCAACGGCGGTGGTGAGAACTCTGAAGGATATGACGGTGCGACTCAAGCTTGCATTCTCTCCATTCCGAACTTCCCGGCATACAATACGGTTACCCCGAGCGGCGCTTGGATTGACGCCAATGTCAATGGGAACAACACCGCCGATCTCTGGCTGTCCTACAACCAGCCCGGCATGATCGCCCGCTCCTGGCAGCAGTTCTTCAGCGGCAACTGGTCCATCAACGGTGCTGAAAACCCGGTCGTCATCGCCCAGGATCTGGCGATCAACAGCACCAAGATCCGCAACAACTTGACTGTCGCCGCGACGTATGAGTTGATCCCCGGACTGAAACTCAAGGCCCAGCTCGGCCGTCTCTGGTACAACCAGACCTGGACGAAGTACCGCCCGACCTCCATCGGTGCCGGCAGCACGATCGCCTACAGCCCGAACCTGGAGACGAGCCAGCATTACGCCATCTCCACGGCTACCGGCGAGCAGGACTCCCTCGGTGAGTTCACCGCCAACTACAAGAAGGCTTTCGGAAACCACCACATTGACGCCCTCGCCGGTTTCACGGTCCAGGACCACACCTACAAGAAGATCGGTATCAAGGCCATCTCCTTCACGGATAACCGGATCCAGGACATCGTCGCTACCGTGGACGGCAACCAGGTCCAGGAATACAATGTCGGCCGCTACGAATACAACCTCGTCTCCTATCTCGGCCGTGTCAGCTATGCTTACGCCGACCGCTACACCGTCACCGGAAGCTTCCGTGCAGATGGTTCCTCCCGGTTCGGTAGAGACAGCAAATGGGGTTACTTCCCGTCCGTTTCCGCCGGTTGGACGATCACCAACGAGCCGTTCCTCAAGGAAGCCGTCGACGGAATCGTGAGCGCACGTCTTCGCGCCAGCTGGGGTATGAGCGGTAACAACAACATCGGTAACTACGCCTCCATCGCGACCATCGCCACCGGGACCGCAGTCATCGGCTCTTCCATCGAAGCCACCGCTTACGAATCTTCCTTCGTGGATGCCGGTCTGAGCTGGGAGACCACCAAGCAGACCAACATCGGTCTCGACCTCGGTTTCTGGAACGGACGCGTCAACCTCATCGCCAACTACTACAATTCCATCTCTACCGATGTCCTCTATGACCTGAATATCCCGTCCATCTCGGGTTCCACGTCTACGAAGACCAACCTCAACGACTCCAAGATCCGGAACCGTGGTTTCGACATCCAGCTCGACGCCCGTATCCTGCAGGGTCCCGTTACCTGGACGATCGGAACGAACTTCTCGCTCAACCGGAATAAGGTTCTCTTCCTCTCTGAAGGTATGGACGAGATCCTCAATTCGACCATGCGTTCTTCCCAGACCCATATCACCAAGGTCGGCTATCCGATCGGTTCCTTCCTTGCCTACCGGACCCTCGGTATCATGAGCACCGCCGACTACCAGAACGTCCTGAAAGACCGCGAGGTTTACATCGCCAACAACAATTCCTTCCCGGCCGGCTATACCCTCAAGGGACCCGCCGTTCCGGACTACTCGATGGAATACCTCTCGCCGGGTAACGTTATTTATAACGATGTGAACGGGGATAACTTCATCTCCTCCGCCGACCGCGAAATCCTTGGCGATGCTTACCCTGACTTCACGGGCGGTTTCAATACCCGTCTTTCCTGGAAAGGCTTCGACATCGGTCTCGGATTCACCTACTCCATGGGTGCCAAGCTTGTCAACTTCAACGACTACTACGCTTACAACTTCGAGGGTTCCGGCGGCGGATACGGCGTCATGCGCGACCGCTGGAAGAGCGATGCTGAACCGGGAACCGGAACTGTTCCTAGAGCATTCCGCCACGGTAACAAGAATACCGGTCTGAAAGTTTCCGACCGTTACCTCGACACTGCAGACTATCTCCGTCTGTCGACCGCCAACATCGGTTACAACTTCCCGAGGACTGTCTGCGAGAAGATGCGCATCTCCGGTCTCCGCGTTTACGTCAACGGTGACAACCTCTTCACCCTGACCAACTACCGCGGATTCAACCCGGAAGTCGACCAGATCAACAACTCCTTCGGTAAGACCAGTACCGAAACGAAGTCTAATACCAACATGATGCCCGGTTTCGACTGGGGATCCTACCCGATTGCCCGGATCATCACCGTCGGTGCTAAGTTAACATTCTAATATGACGATCATTATGAAACTCAAATACATTATTGCAGCCCTTCTGGTCGCAGCGACCTCCGTCTCCTGCAATAAGTTCCTGGACCTGAGCGATCCCGATGCCGTTACCGTTGGTAATTTCTACCAGACGGAATCCGATATCGAGCAATCGGTCTACGGAGCTTACGCCCAACTCAAGAATGGATACATCTGCGGCACCAGCCAGTGGTATCTTGAAGAGTGCAAGGCTAATATGCTCTTCTATCCTGATACGGGTGTAAATGCCGGCGAAAACGCATCTTTCGACAATGCGTCTGTCGTCTCCACCAATCAGTTCGTCGCTTCCGCCTGGAATGCATACTATGTCTGCATCAAGCGTGCGAACATCGTTCTCAAGCATCTGGATGATGTTACTTACGCCAATGCCAGCACCAAAGCGATTTATGAGGCCGAAATGCGGTTCCTCCGTGCTTTCTGCTACTATCGTCTCGTCTGCCATTTCGGCTCCGTTCCGCTCGTACTCGAGACTCTTGAGAATCTCGATGCCATCAAGGCCGCCAACGTCAGGACTGACAAGGAGAAGGTCTATCAGGCCATCTTCGACGACTGCAAGGCCGCGGCTGAAAGTCCGCTTCCCAACCTCCAGAACAAGGCGAATTGCGGACGTGCCTCCAAGGCTGCTGCCTATACCCTTTGGGGCAAGGCTCTCCTCCAGATGGCCACCGATCCCGATTTCAGCGCACAGAAAGCCAGCCTCTCCGGCAATGCCATTACCCAGTTGCAGGCGGCATGGAACATGAAGCCCTTCTCCGATTTCACGACTCTTCCGGTAGAAGATGCCTTTGATCTGGAGAATCAGGATTCGGCCCCGGAGAATATTTTCCAGATGGTCTACATCTCTGGATCCACCACGGCAAACTCTTCCTTCAACACGCAGTTCCGTCCTACGGATATCGACGATCCGGCCAAGGAAGTGAACCCCAAGAAGAGCGCAGGCAGCTTCTTCATGAGAGAAAACTACTGCGAAGCACTCTATGACGAGCCGGGTGACCTCCGTTTCCAGAAACTGATCGGACACGGTCTGCGGAACAAGATCCCGTTCTATTACACGGTCAAGTACGCGGATATGAACGCAAGCGGATACTATGGTTGCAACTTCATCGTATTCCGCTATGCCGACGTCGCCTTGATGCTCGCCGAAGCGAACTACCATGCCGGCAAGGCTTCTGAAGCCCTGACCTGGCTCAATATGGTCCGCAAACGTGCCGGCCTCGCCAACAGCACGGCCAGCGGTACCGCTCTCCGCGACGCCATCTACCACGAGCGTAACCGCGAGTTCGCTTATGAAGGCAAGGCTTGGAGCGACATGAAACGGGGTTACAGCAAGAGCGAGATCAAGGAAATCATGCACGGCCTCAATGTCACCATGTATTCCGACACGCACTATCTGCTCCCGATTCCGCACGCCCAGATCATTCTCGGCCTGGGTCCTCAGAATCCTGGCTATCAAGACTAAGAGACAGTTCGTAAAAAATCAAAAGGAAACCGGCTCTTTCGGGCCGGTTTCTTTTTATCTGCGGAGAAAGACCTTTGATTTCCGCTTGGAATAGAGTATCTTCGTAGGACTACTAACCCAAAGCGTATGGACAAGAAACGATTGCTCTCCATCGACGCCCTGCGGGGCTTCGACATGCTGTTTATCATGGGCTTCGCCGGTCTCCTGGTCGCGATCTGCCAACTCTTCCCCGACGGGGATTCCTGCTGGCTCGCCCGCCAGATGAGCCATGTGGACTGGGACGGCCTCCGGCATCACGACACCATCTTCCCGCTGTTCCTGTTCATTTCCGGAATGACCTTCCCCTTCTCAGCCGAAAAACGGCAGCTGGGCGGGGCAACAAAAGGACAGCTCTTCCTGCAGGCCCTCCGCCGCGGACTGGTCCTCGTCGCGCTCGGACTTGTCTACAACAAGTTTTTCGACCTGAAACTCGCCACGCTGCGCTTCCCGAGCGTCCTCGCCCGGATCGGTCTCGCGTGGATGTTCGCGGCCTGGCTTTTCCTCGCTTTCCGGTGGAAGACGCGCGCCGTCATCGCGGCCGTCATCCTTGTCGGCTACCAGCTCCTGCTGCTGATTCCCGCCCCGGACGCCGCCGGAGCCGGCCCCCTGACCTATGAAGGAAACATCGTCGGATACATCGACCGGCTTATCATGCCGGATCATCTCCTTTCCAAGGGAAAATTCGATCCGGAAGGACTGCTGTCGACCCTGCCGGCGATCGTGACGGCGATGCTCGGCCAGTTCACCGGGGAATTCGTCCGCTCCTCCCAGCGGAACAAGACCGGGAAGATGCTGCTCGCCGCAGCCGTCCTCCTAGCCGTCGGCCTCGTCTGGAGCCTCTGGTTCCCGATCAACAAGAAACTCTGGACCAGCACCTTCGTCCTCGTTGTCGGAGCTTACAGCGTCGCGATGTTCGCCCTCTTCTACTGGATCATCGACGTAAAGGGATGGAAGAAATGGACCTTCTTCTTCGAGGTGATCGGTCTCAACTCGATCACGATCTATATGGCGCAGCGGATCATCCCCTTCTCCTCGGTCAACAAGTTCTTCCTCGGCGGACTCGCCGGCCTTTGCCCCGAACCCGTCGGAAAGGTCATCCTCGCCGCGGGATACGTCGCGGTCTGCTGGCTCTTTCTGCTTTTCCTCTATCGCAAAAAAGTATTCCTGAAAGTATAAGTCCATGAACCGGAGAGAAGCACTGAAAGCGGCCGGAAGCGCGGCCGCCCTGACGATTCTCGGCGGGATTCCGCTCTCGTCGAAAGAGAACACGGCTCCGTCCGAAAAGAAAAAAATCCTGGTCATCGGGGCCCATCCCGACGATCCCGAAACCGGAGCGGGCGGTACGATCTGCCTGCTGACCCGGGCGGGACATGACGTCGTCTGCGTCTACCTGACCCGTGGCGAAGCCGGAATCCGGGGCAAGACCCACGCGGAAGCCGCTGCGATCCGGGTCGCGGAAAGCGAAAGGGCCTGCGCAGTCACGGGCGCACGGCATATTTTCATGGACCAGATCGACGGCAGCACGGAAATCAACCTCGACCGCTACCGGGAAATGAGGGAACTCCTGGAGCGGGAAAAGCCCGATGTCGTCCTGACACACTGGCCGATCGATGGCCACCGGGACCATGCGGTCTGCGGCCTGCTCGTCGTGGATGCCTGGCGGCGACTCGGCCGGTGCTTCGACCTCTATTACTTCGAGGTCATGACCGGCACGCAGACCCAGCTGTTCCATCCGACGGACTGGGTCGACATCACGTCCGTCCTCGAGCAAAAACACAAGGCCTGCTACTGCCACGAGAGCCAGCAGTTGGAAGAAGTGATGAGGGACTGGCATGAACCCATGGAACGGTTCCGCGGAATAGAATGCAGGCGGACGGCCGCCGAAGCGTTCGTCCGCCATGCAGAGCCGTCCGGACTCGTCTGAGCCGTTAATCCAGCCAATAGTGACACCAACCGTGGGTATCCTCGAGTTCTCCGAACTGGATGCCCACGATTCGGTTGTAGAGTTTCGTGCAAGCCGGTCCGACCTGTCCGTCCGGTTCATAGCGGAAAGATCTGGAAACCAGCGGTTCCGCAAGAACCGGCTTGATGTCGATATGGGACATCGGCGTAATCACGACGGCGGTTCCGCAGCCGCCGGCTTCCTCGAATTCGGCAAGTTCCTCAAGCGGGACGGGTCTCTTCTCCACTTCCATCCCGAAATCCCTGGCCACCTGCTGGAGCGTCAGGTTCGTGATGGAAGGAAGGACGCTGTCGGAAAGCGGGGTGACATACTTGTTTCCCTTGATTCCGAAGAAGTTCGAGGAACCGAACTCGTCGACGAACTCCCGGGTCGAGGAATTCAGGTACAGCAGTTCCGCGTATCCCTGCTCATGGGCATACTTGTAGGGCCTGAACGTGGCGGCATAATTGGCTCCGATCTTGTAACTTCCGGATCCTTTCGGGGCTGCCCGGTCGAAATCTCCCGGAATGACCGCCGCGCAGGAACGGAGATGGGCCCCGTAGTATGAACCCGCAGGAGCGCACATCACCGCGAAAATAGCCTCCGGATAGGGAACGAGCTGCATCTGGGGATGCATGCCGACGAGGAGGGGCCGGATGTACAGGGAGGCCTTGTGGCCATAAGGAGCCAGGAACTCCAGGTTATTCTCCACGCAGAGTTCGCACATCTTGACGAACATTTCCTTCGAGGGGCACGGCATACCGAGATAATCGGCGGTCCGGGCCATCCGGGCGGCGTTCTGATCCGGCCGGAAAAGGGAGATGCGCCCGTCTTTCTGGCGAAAAGCCTTCAGTCCTTCAAAACAGGAGATCGCGTAGTGGAAGACCTGGGCGAAAGGATCGAATGTGAACGAAAAGGTCTCGGTCTTCTCGATCGGGGACCACTGGCCGTCTTTGTAATGGGACAGGATGACGGTACGAGTCCTGTAGGCATCGAAGCCCAGGGTATCCCAGTTGATGGAAGCTGACATATGCATGGAATTTCAGGTTATGACTCAATGGCTGCGGCGATCCAGTCGCCGACTTCGGAGGTGGAGTATGCCTTTCCGCCGGCGGCGAGGTCCTCCGTGACGATTCCCTTGTCGATCGAAGCGGAAACGGCTTTCCGGATGGCGGCGCCTTCTTCCATGAGACCGAACGAATACTCGAACATCATGGCTGCGCTCAGGATTGCGGCGACAGGGTTGGCGATATTCTTGCCGGCCGCCTGCGGGTAGGATCCGTGGATCGGCTCGAAAAGGGAGGTATGGGCACCGACCGAAGCGGAGGCCAGAAGGCCCATGGACCCGGAGATGCAGCTCGCCTCATCGGTCAGGATATCCCCGAAGGTGTTTTCGGTCACGATGACGTCGAAGGCCTTCGGACAGCGGATCAGCTGCATCGCCGCATTGTCGACGTACATGTAATCCACCTCGACTTCCGGATATTTCGGGGCCATTTCCCGGGCGATCTGACGCCAGAGGCGCGAGGTCTCGAGGATGTTGGCCTTGTCGACGACGGTCAGGTGACGGCGGCGGCGCATCGCATAGTCGAAGGCCAGCGAAAGGATCCGCTCAATCTCAAAACGGGAATAAATGCAGGTGTCGAAAGCCGTATCTCCCCCGTCTTTCCGGCCGCGGTCGCCGAAATACATGCCTCCCGTCAGTTCCCGGACGCAGAGAAAGTCTGCACCGTCGACCAGTTCGGTCTTCAGGGGAGATTTCCCGACCAGGGACTTGAAGGTTTCGACCGGGCGGAGGTTGGCGAAAAGGCCGAGTTTCTTCCGGATGGCGAGGAGCCCCTGTTCGGGACGGACCTTCGCCGTCGGGTCATTGTCGAATCGGGGGTCGCCGACAGCCCCGAAAAGGACCGCGTCGCTGTCCATGCAGATGGCATGGGTCTCGTCGGGATACGGATCCCCGCAATGGTCGATGGCGACGGCGCCCACATATCCGAAAGAGTACGTCGCTTCGTGGCCGAACCGGCGGCATACGGCATCGACGGCCTTGACGGCCTGCTCTACGACTTCCGGTCCGATGCCGTCTCCCGGGAGTTTCGCGATTTTGAGTTTCATTATTGCTGGTTTTCTATGATATTCAACATCTTGAGAGTCGCTTTGATGGCCGCTTCCGTCTGGTCGGAGTCAATTCCGCGGGTCTTGAAGGAACGGCTGTCCTGGTCCCATTGGATCGTCGTTTCGACAAGGGCGTCGGTCTTTCCTCCGGGCGGGATCTTGACCGCATAGTCGGTCAGTTTCGGATGATGTTTCCCGAGGCGGTCGTAGATCTTCCAGAGGGCTTTCATGAAAGCGTCGTACTGGCCGTCTCCGGAGGCGGATTCCTCATATTCCTTTCCTTCGATATCGATCCTCAGGTTGGCCACAGGGCGCATGCCCCGGGTCAGCTGGAGACCGTAATTGACGATCTTGATCCGGTCGGGGGCCGCCGAGAAATCGCCCTTCAGCACATCCGCGATGATGAACGGAAGGTCTTCAGGGGAAAGGCTCTGTTTCTTGTCTCCGAGTTCCACGACGCGTGCAGTCACGATTTTCATCTGGTCGGGCGTCAGGCTGATTCCGAGTTCCTCCAGGTTCTTCATGATATTGGCCTTCCCGCTGGTCTTGCCGAGGGCGTAAGTCCGGTGCCGGCCGAAGCGTTCGGGCTGGAGGGCGCTCTGGTAGAGTCCTCCCTTCTTGTCCCCGTCGGCATGGACTCCGCTCGTCTGCGTGAAGGCGAACTCACCGACGAGGGGGCTGTTCGCAGGAATCCGGACCCCGGAAATCGTCTCCACATAGCGGCAGACATGCATGAGCTTGCTCTCGTCCAGGTTGTTGGGGGCATGAAGGTGATCGTTCAGGATGCCGACCGCACCGGCGACCGACAGGTTCCCGGTCCGTTCACCGAGTCCGTTGACGGTCACATGGATCCCCTGCACGCCGGCGAGGACGGCCTCATAGACATTCGCCACGGCGAGGCCGTAGTCGTTGTGGGCGTGGAAATCGAAACGGACCCCGGGGTAGCGGCCGGTCATTTCGCTGCAGAAGGCGGCAGTCCGGCGGGGATTGAGGATCCCGAGGGTATCCGGGAGCATGATCCGTTTCACGGAAGTCTCTTTCAGGGCGTCCACGAGAAAATGGACATAGTCCGGGGAATCGGCCATCCCGTTGGACCAGTCTTCGAGGTAGACATTGACCTCGAGGCCCTTGGAACGGGCTTTTTTCAAATCCCGGAGGATATCGTCCAGATGCTCCTGCGGGGTCTTCCGGAGCTGACCCTCGAGATGGCGGAGGGAGCCCTTCGCGAGCAGGTTCATGACCTTGCCGCCCGAAGAGGCGATCCACTCGATCGACGCTCCCCCGTCCACGAATCCCAGGGCTTCGACCTGTCCGGCATGGCCGCAGGTGGAGGCCCAGGCGCAGATTTTCGCGAAGGCGTCCTTCTCCCCGACGGACACGCGGGCGGAACCGACCTCGATCCGGTCGACTTTCAGTTCCTCCAGGAGCAGGCGCGCGATGGCCAGTTTCTCGTCCGCATTGAACGATACGCCGGCGGTCTGTTCCCCGTCCCGGAGGGTCGTATCCAAGATTTCAATCATCGGTTTTCGTAGGCTTCGATCTTGTCTTTCTGCAGGAGGAGATAATCGATATCGTCCAGCGCGTTCATCAGACAGTATTTCTTATAAGGGTTCAGTTCGAAGGACTCGCTCCGCCCGGTGGAGAGCAGGGTCACGGTCTGGGCGGGGACGTCCACCCTCACCTTCACGGACGGGTCTTCCCGGACGGCGGCGAAGATCTCCTGCAGGAAATCCTCGGAAACAACGACCGGCAGCACGAAATTGTTGAGTTCGTTATTCTTGTGGATATCCGCGAAGAAGCTGGAGATCACGACCCTGAATCCGTAGCCGGCGATGGCCCAGGCGGCATGTTCACGGCTGGAGCCAGAACCGAAGTTCTTCCCCGCGACAAGGATTTCCCCGCCGTACCGGGGGTCGTTGAGGACGAATCCGGGATTGGGGGTTCCGTCGCTGTTGTAACGCCAGTCGCGGAACAGGTTCTCGCCGAAAAACCGCTCGTCGCGGGTCGTCGCCTTCAGGAAGCGGGCGGGTATGATCTGGTCCGTGTCCACATTCTCGAGGGGAAGGGGCACGCAGGTCGATTCGATGATATTGAATTTCTGTTTCATAACAAGGTTCTTGGATCAGTGACGACTCCGGTGACGGCCGCGGCAGCAGCGGTGAGCGGGCTCGCGAGAAGGGTCCGGGACAGTGGCCCCTGGCGACCCTCGAAATTGCGGTTGCTCGTTGATACGCAATACTTTCCGGGCGGAATCTTATCATCGTTCATGGCGAGGCAGGCGGAACATCCGGGCTGCCGGATTTCGAAGCCGGCCTCCTCCAGGACCCGGTCGAGTCCCTCTTCCGCGATCTGCCGGCGGACTTCCCAGGAGCCGGGTACGAGCCAGGCGGTGATCCCGGGAGCCTTGTGCCGTCCGGCCGCGATGGATGCGAAAGCGCGGAAGTCCTCGATCCGCCCGTTCGTACAGGCGCCGAGGAACACATAGTCCACCGCCTTCCCGATCAGTTCCTCTCCGGGATGGAAGTCCATGTACCTGAGGGACTTGAGGAAAGAAGGCTGCCCTTCCGCGGGAATCCGGTCGAGGGAAGGGACCGTGCCGGTGATCGCAACGCCCATGCCGGGATTCGTGCCGTAAGTGATCATCGGTTCGATCTCCGCCCCGTCGAAGACGACTTCCCGGTCAAAGACCGCGTCGTCCCCGCTCCGGAGGGTCTTCCAATAGGCGACGCTGCGCTCCCACTCTTCTCCCGCAGGGGCATGGGGACGTCCTTTCAGATAGGCGAACGTTTTCTCGTCGGGCGCCACGAAACCGCCCCGGGCGCCCATCTCGATGGACAGGTTGCAGAGGGTCAGGCGGCCTTCCATGGAGAGGTCGCGGACGACTGCTCCGGCGTATTCGACGAAATAGCCTGTCGCTCCGGAAGTGGTCAGGCGGCTCATCAGGAAGAGGGCGACGTCCTTGGCCGTCACACCCTTTCCGAGAGCCCCTTCGATGCGGATCCGCATCGATTTGGGTTTCGCCTGCAGGATGCACTGCGAGGCGAGGACCATCTCCACTTCGCTCGTGCCGATTCCGAAAGCCAGGGCTCCGACGGCCCCGTGGGTCGAGGTATGGGAATCGCCGCAGACGATCGTCATACCCGGGAGGGAAAGTCCGCGCTCGGGCCCGACCACATGGATGATCCCGTTCCGGGGATCGTTCATCCCATAGTGGGTGAGGCCGAATTCGGCGACATTCTCCGACAGGGTATCGACCTGCTTCCGGGAGACCGGATCCGCGATGGGCTTGTCCTGGTCGTGGGTCGGGGTGTTGTGGTCCGGCATGCAGAAGATCTTCTCCGGACGGAGGCAGCGGATCCCGCGTTTCCGCAGGCCGTCGAAGGCCTGCGGGCTCGTCACTTCGTGGCAATAGAGCCGGTCGATGTAGAGCTGGTCCGGTCCTCCTTCCACCTTCTGGACGATATGGGCGTCCCAGATCTTGTCAAACAGGGTATTCATCGTTACATTTTATTGATACAGTCCACATAGGCTTCGATCGAGGCCGTCACGATATCCGTGCTGGCGCCGAAGCCGTAATAGAGGCGTCCCTCGCTCTCGACCTGCATATGGACCTTGCAGCAGTCGTCAGAGCCCTTGGTAACCCCCTGGATGGTGAATTCATTGATCGTCACATGACGCCGGATAATCTGGCGGAGGGCGTTGATCGCCGCATCGACGGGACCGTTTCCGGTCGCCGCCGCCTCGAATTTCTCCCCGGAGATGTCCAGCCCGATCGAGGCGACCGGTTTCATTCCGATGCCGCTCGTCGCCTGCAGCCAGTCGACCTTGATATGGCGGTCGTGGGCCCGGTCCGCCCCGGCCAGCATCAGGATGTCGTCGTCGTGCAGGACCTTCTTCTTGTCGGCAAGCCGGAGGAAGTCCTCGTAGACATGGTCCAGTTTCTCGTCGGAGAGGTTGACGCCCAAGCTCTTGAGCCGGAACTTGAGGGCCGCGTGGCCGCTCCGGGCCGTCAGGACGATCGAATTGGCGTCGATGCCGACGTCCTTCGGGTCGATGATCTCATAGGTGCTGGTATCCTTCAGGACACCGTCCTGGTGGATGCCCGAGGAATGGGCGAAGGCATTCTTTCCGACGATCGCCTTGTTCGGCTGGACGGGCATGTTCATCAGGCCGGAGACCATCCGGCTCAGGGGATAGATCCGCTGGGTGTTGATGGTCGTCTCGAGGTCGATGTCCTTATGGGAACGAAGGATCATCGCAATCTCCTCGAGGGCCGTATTTCCCGCCCGCTCACCGATGCCGTTGATCGTCACTTCGCACTGCCGTGCCCCGTTCAGCAGACCGGCCATGGTGTTGGCCGTCGCCATCCCGAGGTCGTTGTGGCAGTGGGTCGAAATAATGGCGTTCTCAATCCCGTCGACATGGTCGCAGAGATACTTGATCTTTGCACCGTACTCTTCCGGGAGGCAGTAGCCCGTCGTGTCGGGGATGTTGACGACCGTGGCTCCCGCCTTGATGACCGCTTCCACGACCCTGGCAAGGTACTCGTTTTCGGTCCGTCCGGCGTCCTCGGCGTAGAATTCCACATCCTCCACGTACCGCTTGGCATACTTGACGGCCCTCACCGCCCGCTCGAGGATTTCCTCGCGGGTCGAAGAGAACTTGTACCGGATATGGTAGTCGGACGTCCCGATCCCCGTATGGATCCGCTTGCGGCGGGCATATTTCAGGGCATCGGCGGCGACGTCGATATCCTTTTCCACCGCACGGGTCAGCGCACAGATGACCGGCCAGGTCACAGCCTTCGATATCTCGACGACCGAGTTGAAGTCGCCGGGACTCGAAACGGGGAATCCCGCCTCGAGCACATCGACGCCGAGCAGCTCCAGCGATTTGGCCACCTGGATTTTCTCAACCGTGTTGAGCTGGCATCCGGGCACCTGTTCCCCGTCGCGGAGCGTCGTGTCGAAAATATAGACCTTGTCCGCCATACCGCTACTTTTCCGGACGGAGTTCACGGACGGCCGCGCCGGTACGCCAGAGTTCGCTGTCGCGAAGGGCCTTCAGTTCCTTTTCAAGGCCTTCCCGGTAGTTGGGCTTGGAGTTGGAGTCGATAGAAATCTGGGCTTCCTTGCCGCTGGCGACACTCTCGTAGAGTTTCTCGAACACGGGTTTCGTCGCATCGTGGAAAGGTCCCATCCAGTCGAGGGCGCCCCGCTGGGCGGTCGTCGAGCAGTTGGCGTACATCCAGTCCATACCTTTCTCTGCGAAGAGCGGCATCAGGGACTGGGTCAGTTCCTCGACGGTCTCGTTGAAGGCCTCGGACGGCGAATGGCCATGGGCCCGAAGGACCTCATACTGGGCCAGGAGGATGCCCTGGATGGCTCCCATCAGGGTTCCGCGCTCGCCGGTCAGGTCCGAATAGACCTCCCGCTTGAAATCCGTCTCGAAGAGGTAGCCCGAGCCGACGCCGATTCCGAGGGCGAGGGTGCGCTCGAGGGCGCGTCCCGTCGCATCCTGCCAGACCGCATAGGAGGAGTTGACGCCGCGGCCCTGCAGGAAGAGCCTCCGGAGAGAGGTGCCCGAGCCCTTCGGTGCGACCATGATGACATCCACGTCCTTCGGCGGGACGATGCCCGTCCGGTCATTGTAGGTAATGCCGAACCCGTGGGAGAAATAGAGGGCCTTTCCCGGGGTCAGGTGCTTTTTGACGGTCGGCCAGACCTCGATCTGGGCCGCGTCTGAAACCAGATACTGGATGATGGTGCCCCGCTTGCAGGCCTCTTCGATCTCGAAAAGGGTCTCGCCGGGGACCCAGCCGTCCGCGACCGCCTTGTCATAGGTCTTGCCTTTCCGCTGGCCTACGATGACCTTGAAACCGTTGTCCCTCAGATTGAGGGACTGTCCGGGTCCCTGAACACCGTAACCGATGACGGCGATGGTTTCATTCTTGAGTACCTCGCGTGCTTTCTCGAGGGGGAATTCATCACGGGTGACGACGTTCTCGTCCACTCCGCCGAAATTGATGATTGCCATAATGATAATTATTTGTTTAGTTGTTTCCTTGCTTTTTCCCGTTTTTCCAGGAATTTGAAGACGGGCTCCTGGACAGCCCGCGAGACGGCGATCCGGCCGGAACGGATGAACTGGAGGATGCCGAAAGGCTCGAGTTCATCGTAGAGGGCCTGGGTTTCCTCGGTATAGCCGGTCTTCTGGATGACCGTGAACTTCCGGTTCATCTCGACGATCCTCGCCCCGTAGCGGGAGAGGAGCCCTTCGATGTCGTTGCAGCCGAGGAAGCGTTCCGTCGATATCTTGTAGAGCGCCAGCTCGCGGTAGACGATCTTGTCATCGGTGTAGAAGAAGACCTTGATGACGTCGACCCTCTTTTCGATCTGCTCGGCGGCCTGCCGGACCTTCCGTTCGGTGCCTTCGGTCACGATGGTGATATTGTGCACGCCCTCGTGGGCGGTCGCTCCCGCCGACATGCTCCAGATGCTCAGGCTCCGCCTCGTGAAGACATTGGATATCTGGGAGAGGAGGCCGATTTCGTTCTCGGTATAGATAAGAACCGTATATTCCTTTATTTCTTCGTTTTCCATATCAGCTGAACCATTCATTTTCCGTAAGCATGATTTCGTGGATTCCCTTTCCCGGCGGGATCATCGGCATGACCATCCCCTCCTCCTCGACATGGACGTCGAGCAGGAAAGGCCGGTCCGTGGACAGCATCTCCCGGAGGGCGCCGTCGAGTTCGGAACGATCCTTCACGATGCGGGACGGAATCCCGTAGGCTGACGCGATCATCCCGTAATCCGGATTGAGCATCCGGGTCTGGGAATAGCGCTCCTTGAAGAAGAGTTCCTGCCACTGGCGGACATTGCCGAGCCAGTTGTTGTTCAGGAGGATCATCTTGACGCCGATGCCGTCCTGCATGATCGTCCCGAATTCCTGGAGGGTCATCTGGATACCGCCGTCCCCAACGAAGAGGCAGACCTCCCGGCCGGGATCCGCGACCTTGGCGCCGATGGCGGCGGGAAGGCCGAAGCCCATGGTCCCGAGGCCTCCGGAAGAGAGGAAGCTCCGCGACCTGGCGAAGCGGGAATAGCGGGCGGCCATCATCTGGTTCTGCCCGACATCGGTTACGATAACCGCCTTCCCTCCAGTCGCTTCCGCGACCCTGTCGACGACCTCTCCCATTTTCAGGAAGCCGCTCCCGGGATGGACCTCGGGGTCGATCACCTTCTCTTTCTCGACGCTCTCGCAGCGGAGATGGGCCCGGGTCCATTCGCTCCGCTTCCGGGGCTGCATCTTCCGGGTCAGCCGGGCAAGGACCTCTCGTGCATCCCCGCGGAGGGCGACCTCGGGAGTGATGATCTTGCCGAGTTCGGACTTGTCGATATCGATATGGATGACCTTCGCCTGCCTGGCATAGGTCGAAACGGTGCCGGTCACCCGGTCGTCGAACCGCATCCCGACGGCGATGAGTACGTCGCATTCATTGGTAAGGATATTCGGGGCTACGTTTCCGTGCATGCCGATCATTCCCCGGTACAGCGGGAAGCCGGACGGGAGGGCGCTCAGGCCGAGGAGGGTCGAGCCGGCGGGAATATCTCCCTTGGAGAGGAATTCCGCCAGTTCCTTTTCCGCACCGCTGATCGTCACGCCCTGTCCGAAGACGCAGAACGGCCGCTCGGCTTCGTCCAGCATGTGCGCCGCCTTTTCGACCATCTGTTCGGACGGGGACGGATCGGGAACATAGCTCCGGATGAACTGGCAAGGCTCGTACCGGAAATCCGTCAGGCCGACCTGGGCGTCCTTGGTGAAGTCCAGGACGACGGGCCCGGGACGGCCGGTCCGGGCGATGTAGAACGCGCGGGCGATCGCCCAACCGACCTCTTCGGGCCGGCGGATCTGATAGTTCCATTTGGTGATCGGGGCCGTCAGGCCGATGACGTCCGCTTCCTGGAACGCATCGGTTCCGAGGGCGCCGGAGGGAACCTGTCCGGAAATGACCACGATCGGGGTCGAATCGGTCATCGCATCTGCGACACCCGTCACGACATTGGTCGCGCCCGGTCCGGAAGTGACCAGGACGACGCCCGGCCGTCCCTTGATACGCGCATAACCCTGGGCGGCGTGGATTGCGCCCTGTTCGTGGCGGACCAGGATGTGACGGATCTTGTCCGCATAGTCGCAATGGCGGTCGTAAACGGGCATGATCTGGCCGCCGGGATACCCGAAGACCGTATCCACCCCTTCTTCGATAAGTGAACGCCACAGGGCGTCCGATCCCGTAATCTTCTCTTCCATGTCAATCTATGATTCTGACGGCGCCCCGGTCTGCGGAGCTCACCATTTTTGCATATGCCTTGAGACTCTTGGAGACCTTCCTCGTTCGTTTGGGAGCCGTGAAAGCCTTGTCCCCGCGGCGGAGTTCTTCCTCCCGGCGCCGGGAGAGTTCCTCCTCCGGGACGAGCACGTCGATACTCCGGGCGGGAATGTCGATCGATATGACGTCCCCGTCCCGGACAAGGGCGATTTCACCGCCGGCGGCGGCTTCCGGGGAGACATGGCCGATGCTCAGGCCTGAAGTCCCGCCGCTGAAACGGCCGTCCGTCAGAAGGGCGCAGGCCTTTCCGAGGTGCATGGACTTCAGATAGGAGGTCGGATAAAGCATTTCCTGCATGCCCGGCCCACCTTTCGGGCCCTCGTACGTGATGACAACGACGTCGCCCGCCTTGACGGCTCCGCCGAGGATACCCTCGCAGGCCGCTTCCTGGGAATCGAAGACCCGGGCGGGTCCCCTGAACTTCCAGATCGAAGCGTCTACCCCGGCCGTCTTGACGACACAGCCGCACCGGGCGATGTTGCCCTTGAGGACAGCGAGTCCGCCGTCCTGCGTATAAGCGTGGGCGAGATCCCGGATACATCCCCCGGTACGGTCGGTATCGAGGGTATCATAATAAGTCTCCTGCGAACCGAGCTGCGTACTGAACCGGTTCGCGGGTGCGCAGAAATAAAGTTTCCGGGCTTCGTCCGTACAGCCGGGGGACATCAGGTCATAGCTCCGGAGCGCCTCGCCGAGGGTCATTCCGTCGACCCGGACGGCTGAGGTATCGACCAGGCCGCCTGCCGCGAGGGAACCGAGGATGCCCAGGACGCCGCCGGCGCGGCCTACGTCCTGGATATGATATTTCGCCGTATTCGGAGCGACCTTGCAGATGCAGGGAACCTTCCGGGAGAGGGCGTCGATATCGTCCATCGTAAAATCGACCCCGGCTTCGTCCGCGACGGCCAGAAGGTGCAGGACCGTATTGGTCGAGCCGCCCATCGCGATATCGAGGGTCATGGCATTGAGAAAGGCCTGGCGGGTCGCGACGGACCGGGGCAGGACGCTCTCGTCCCCTTCCTCATAATACTTCCGCGCATTGGCGACGATGACCCGGGCCGCTTTCCGGAAAAGTTCCGTACGGGCCTTGTGCGTGGCGAGAACGGTGCCGTTCCCGGGAAGGGAAAGCCCGATCGCCTCGGTCAGGCAGTTCATGGAATTGGCCGTGAACATGCCGGAGCAGCAACCGCAGCCCGGACAGGCGGCGGCTTCGACCGCCGCAATCTCCCCGTCGCTCAGGGATGGATCGGCGGACTTGACCATCGCATCGATGAGGTCCAGTTTCGCAGCGCCCATCACGCCGGCCTCCATGGGGCCGCCGGAAACGAAAACGGCCGGGATGTTCAGACGCATCGCAGCCATGAGCATACCCGGGGTGATCTTGTCGCAGTTGCTGATGCAGACCATCGCGTCGGCCTTGTGGGCATTGACCATGTATTCGACGCTGTCGGCGATGATTTCGCGGGAAGGGAGGGAATAGAGCATGCCGTCGTGGCCCATCGCGATTCCGTCGTCGACCGCGATGGTATCGAATTCGGCCGCATAGCAGCCGAGACGGGCGATTTCTTCCTTGACGATCTGGCCGGCCTCATGCAGGTGGGTATGGCCAGGGACGAACTGCGTGAAAGAATTGACGACGGCGATCACGGGCCTGCCGGCCTGTTCCGGTTTCATGCCCGCGGCCGCCCAAAGGGCCCGGGCGCCGGCCATACGCCTTCCTTCGAATGTAACGCTGCTTCTCAACGGATGTTTCATACACTACATTTTATTAAAAGCAACCCCTTTCCAGCTCATCGGACTGAAAAGGGGTTGTAACCTTGCTTGTACCTTACGCCTTTTCAGCCCGCAGTCATACGACCACAAGAAGAATAATGGAGAGGCTAAGGACGAGCACGTTCATTTGCTTATAAATTGTAACCGAATACAAAATAACAAAATGCCAACTAAAAAAGCAAGAAAAAAGTTAAAAAACTGCTAAAGATCAGCATCCAGCAAGGCCGGGAAGGATTTTCTAAATGATGTGAGATCCGCTTTTGAAATATCAAAAGTGACAGCATCTTCCACATTCTCCTTACAATTCGAAAGCATTTCTCCACGGGGGCCCAGCAAAACGGAATGTCCCGGATACCGGTTCCCGGGATCTGTCCCGACCCGGTTCACAGCCGCTACGAAGGCAAGATTCTCGATCGCACGGGCCTTCAGGAGGGCATCCCAGGCCCCGATCCGCTGCTCCGGCCAGCTGGCTACATAGAGGATGAGATCATAATCGGGACCCTCCGGAGTCATCCGGTTCCGGGAATAGACCGGGAACCGGAGATCATAACAGACCTGCAGGATGATCCGGAAATCCCTATACGGAACGACCACCCGCTCCTGTCCGGCCGTAAAGCGGAGATGCTCCCCGGCATAGGTGAAGAGATGGTGCTTGTCATAATGGACCTCTTTCCCGTCCGGAAATACGAAATAGAAGCGGTTCCGATGGGAGCAGCCTCCGGTTCCGAACGCGATGCTGCCGGCGATGGCGCAACCTCTCAGGGCCGCCGTTTTCCGCATCCATCGCAGGCTTTCCGGCTCCCCTTCGCCAGCACCCTTTTCGGCAAGGCCTTCGGGAGATGCGACGAAACCGGTCGTGAACATCTCGGGAAAGACGATCAGGTCGGTTTCCCCGACTTCTTTCAATTGCTCATCCAGGCGGGCAAGGCTTCCGGCGGGATCTCCCCAGACCGGATCGGATTGGACAAGAGTGATTCTCATGGACTTGGTTTTCAGGATTCCGGTGTAAATATAAAAAAAGTTCCCGACGGATTCCAATTAAAATGCTTAAATTTGTGGAAAGCACCCGTACCCGTTAAAGTATACGTTCCGATGAAAAGAATCCTTTGTGCACTGGGAGTCCTGCTCCTTGCCGCCTGTTCGAAGCCGGCGGGCGTCACGACCGTCGAGCGGTTCCCGGAAGGCGTCAACGCTTACTATCCTTCCGTTTCCGCACCCGTCCAACCCCAGCAGCTCGTCAAGCTCCCCTATGGGAGCATCCGTCCGGAAGGATGGATCCGCCGTCAGCTGGAACTGCAGAAAGACGGTCTCTGCGGCCATCTCGGCGAAATCAGCGCCTGGCTCCAAAAAGAGGACAACGCCTGGCTCTCGTCAGGAGGCCAGTGGGGCTGGGAAGAAGTGCCCTACTGGCTTCGCGGTTACGCCGCGACGGGGATGATGCTGAACGATCCCGCCATGCTGGAAGAAAGCCGGATCTGGATCGAGGCCATCCTTTCCTCCCAGCGCGAGGACGGGTATTTCGGGCCGGCTCCGAACAAGCATCCCCGGCTCATGCCCGGAAAGAAGGACGGCTGCCCCGACTACTGGCCGAACATGGTCGCGCTCTGGATCCTCCAGGACTATTATGAATTCACTTCCGACGAGCGGGTGCTTCCCTTCATGCTGAGATACTTCCGCTATCTCGACAGCCTGAAGGACGACGAACTCTATACGACCTATTGGGAGAACAGCCGGGCCGGGGACAACCTCTGGAGCGTCGCCTGGCTCTACGCCCGCCGCCCTGAACCCTGGCTCCTCGCGTTCGCCGACAAAATCCACCGCTGCATGGCGGACTGGACCTCCCCGTCCAGCCTTCCCAACTGGCACAATGTCAACATCGCGGAGTGCTTCCGCGAACCCGCGACCTATTATCTTTTCAAGCGCGACAGCGCCCTCCTGCGGGCGACCTACAGGGACCATGACCTCGTCCGGAGAGCCTATGGACAAGTGCCCGGAGGCATGTTCGGGGCTGACGAGAACGCCCGGAACGGATACATCGATCCGCGCCAGGGAACGGAGACCTGCGGCTTCGCCGAGCAGATGGCTTCCGACGAGATCCTCCTCCTGATCACTGGCGACCCTCTCTGGGCGGAGAACTGCGAGGACGTGACTTTCAACAGCTTCCCCGCCGCCTTCATGCCGGACAACCGGTCGCTCCGGTACATCACCTCCCCGAACATGACCGTCAGCGACTCCGAGAACCACAGTCCGAGCATCCAGAACCGGGGGCCCTACCTGTCCATGAACCCCTTCTCGAGCCGCTGCTGCCAGCACAACCACGGGTTCGGATGGCCCTATTATGCCGCCCATCTCGTCTTTGCGACGCCCGACAACGGGGCCGCCGTCCTGCTGTACAACGCATGCGAAGCCCGCGTCAAGGTCGGGGACGGCACCGAGGTCACCCTGAAGGAAGAGACGCATTATCCCTTCGAAGAAACCGTCCGGTTCACCGTCTCCACCCCTTCGGAAGTCGTTTTCCCGCTCTACCTCCGGATTCCTTCCTGGTGCGGGAAAGCCGGCGTCAGGGTCGATGGAAAGCAGGTTTCCGTCCCGGGCGGACAGTATGCCCGGATCGAAAGGAAATGGAAAGAGGGAGACACCGTCGAACTGGAACTCCCCATGGAGATTTCCTTCCGCGAATGGGCGGTCAACCAGCACAGCGTCAGCGTCGATTACGGCCCGCTTACCCTTTCCCTCGAAATCGGCGAAGAATATATCCGGATGGACAGCCGGGAAACCGCGACCGGAAGCTCCCGCTGGCAGGAAGGGGCGGACGCCTCCGCCTGGCCTTCCTGGACCATCAAGGCGACAACCCCCTGGAACTATGCCCTTGACATGAGCGTCCCGGTCCGATTCAAGGAGCGCCGTCCCTGGCCCGCCGACGACAATCCATTTACCCTTGAAAGCGTCCCGCTCCGCTTCACCGCGACGGCGGCCCGGGTTCCCTCCTGGGGACTGGACGACACCGGTTTCACCGAAGTCCTTCCCGAAGAGAGCGCCCCGCGCTCCCCTGAGAGCGAAACGGTTACGCTTGTCCCGATGGGGGCCGCCCGCCTCCGGATCTCCGCTTTCCCGCAACGATAATCCTTTAAACAAACTGATATGAAAAAGATCCTTTTCCTCCTTGCGACCGCAGCGCTGCTCGCGCTCGGCACCTCCGCTTCCGCACAGCGTCGGAGTTCCAGGCCTGCACCGTCCCTGACAGCAGGATTCATCACCCTTTCCCCGACCTACTGCCACAGCGACGGATCGACCAATGACAACTTCCTGACCCTCGCCGCCGGCGTTCGCCAGCTGATTCCGATCCAGGCTTCGACCAGCCTCAACCTCGCGTACGGAGCCGACCTGGAATGGATGATGTATACCGGCAAGAACGGCCGCGAATACCTTTCCTACAACCAGAACCTGATTGGCGTGAAGGTTCCCTTCAGCCTCGTCTACAAGTACGACCTCAACGACGAAATCTCCTTCTTCCCCTATGTCGGTCTCCACGTTTCGGGTTATCTCTACGGCAGGGCGTCGGCTTCCGCAGCCGGCTACAGCTCCTCCGTCAACGTTTTCAGCGAAGATGACATGTGGACGGGTGCCTACAAGCGTTTCCTCCTCGGCGCCCAGGTCGGAGCGAAGGCCTGCTACGAGAATATCTTCTTCGGCATCGGCTACGAGCGCTCGCTGACCGCCCTGATGCCCGACACCGTCGTCGGACGGATCAATTTCGCCGTCGGTTTCGCTTTCTAAATCCTTCCTGCGATGAAGCGAATCCTGTTGACCCTGCTCGCCGCGGTGTCCGTTTCCCTCATGGCCGCGGCCAAAACGGACTTGTCCAAATATGTGATCGTGTATCCCGCCTCCGCAGAGGCGGAAGAAGGGCTTGACATCGCCGAAGCGGTCGCCTCAGTCGTCGAAACCTCGACCGGCGTCCGCCTCCCGGTCGTCAGCGACGAGACCTCCGAGGTCCGGAGAGAAATCCTCATCGGAAAGACCTCCCGCAAGGAATCCGCCGCTTTCTACGCCGTCAAGCCGGACACCTTCGACTATGCCCTTTCCGTCCGCGGGAACAAGATCCTGGTCCAGGGGGGCGGGTGCTGGGCCCTGATGAAAGCCGTCCGCGCCCTGGAGTCCGGCGTACCGAAAAAACCTGTCACCGGGAATATCTACGGCGAGCCCGTCTTCGACCGCGCCAAGGGGACGAACCTCCGGATCCTGGACGACAATATCTGGCAGTACGACAGCGACAAGAACGCCCCGGCCTGGGAAAAGATGGGCCTGAACTGCACCGATGCGGTCCGCTGCCGCGGCTTCGCCGAACTGGTCTGGGCTACGACCCCGGACATCGTCACGCTCCAGGAATACTCCGCCCATATGGACAAATACCTCTACCCCTTGCTGAAAGAACGGGGGTATGTCAGGGCGTACGATCCCGGGAAGGACTGGAACTACACGCCCGTCTTCTATAATCCGAAGACCGTCACCCTCGAGGAGACCTCCTTCCACAAATACGAGCCCTCCGACTGGAGCAACCACGGGACCAAGTCCTACAACTTCTGCCGGTTCACCCTGAAGGAGAACGGGAAACAGTTCTGTCTCATCAACACCCACCTGTGGTGGAAGGGCGAAAAGGCCCAGCCCGGCAGCGACGAAGCCCGTACGGCCCAGGTCCGGAAGATGATGACCGCCGTCGACGATGCCGTCTTCGCCTACGGATGCCCGGTCTTCATGATGGGTGACATGAACTGCAACCTCTCTTCGAAAGCGATGAAACAGCTCCTCGAGGCAGGCTACAAACCCCTCGTCTGGGAAGCGACCGTCTATGGAGACCCGCGCAGCGGCCACCATCCATGCAACGCATCGGGATTTTCCCGGACCGAGAACAAATCCAGCGAAAACGGGATGGGGGCGATCGACCAGTTCTTCGTTTACAACGGGAAAGGCGGAATCTGGGGCGCAAGCGATACGGAAATACTTGTGTTCCAGCGGATATACGCCTATTTCACCATCGAACTGACCGACCATTATCCCAACTACGCCGACATCCGCCTGCAATGATCCGGGTCCGACACCTGTCCATCGGTTACGGAGACTCCCCTCTCCTTCGCGACATCTCTTTCGGGATGGAGCCGGGAGAGTGCGTCCTCCTCGCCGGCGCGAACGGGTGCGGAAAATCCACCCTCCTGAAAACCCTGGCGGGGGTCCTTCCTCCGATAGAAGGGACCCTGGAGCCGTTCCACGCAGCACTGGTCCCGACCGGCATCCCGAAAGTCCGGGGCTTCTCCACGGAGGAGTTCATCCGGACCGGCTGCTACACGGAAACGGACTGGAAGGGGGCGTTTTCCCCGTCCATGCGGTCGCGCCTGGAAAAGGCGACGGAACTGCTGGGAATCGGAGACCTGGCCGAAAGGGATATTTCTACGCTCAGCGACGGTGAATTCCAGCTTGCCTGCATCGCGACGGGGCTGACCCGGACCTGTGACCTGCTCCTCCTCGACGAACCGACGGCATTCCTGGACGTGGACAACCGGATCATGGTCCTCCGGGCCCTCAAGCGGGCTGCTTCGGAGACTCCGGTGTTGTTTTCGAGTCATGACATCCGGGACGCGGCCCCGCTCGCCGACCGGATTTTCGCCGTCACGCCCGGGGGAACCCTCGAAATCTCCGACACGGACCCTTCCTCCAAGGAAGCCGTCCTCCGCCGCGCATTCCATAGTTTTTAACCGTTTATTGCCATGAATATCAGAAAAAACATTCTTCTCGGCCTGCTGCTCCTCGCACTGCCGATGTTCGGAAAAAACCAGTACACGGACGCACTGGAACTGACCGTCGTCGGGAAATTCCTCCCGACCGCCCATCCCTGGGACCGGATGGACCCGGTGGAGGGAATGACGAAAGGGGAGCTGAAACAGGCCCGCCAGTGCAGCGGCCTCGCCGTCGCCTTCCGGACGGACTCCCGGGGAATCGGGGTCCGCGTCGTATGGCGCCAAGCGGGAACCGGCGGGAACATCGGCCTGATTTCCCTCCGCGGCTTCGACCTGTATATCAAGCAGGACGGGCGCTGGCTCTGGGCGGGAAACGGATACCCTCAAAAAGACGACACCCCGGGAGTCCCCCACGAAGTGATGTTCCTGAAAGACTGCATAGAAGGAGTCAAGGAGTGCCTTGTCTATCTGCCGACCTACTCGGAGATCGATTCCCTGGAGATCGTGACGGACGCCTCTTCCCTGATCGAGCCCGCACCCTATCCCTTCAAGGGCAGGATCGCGGTCTTCGGGTCCTCGTACACCCAGGGGTCGGGAGCAGGACGCTGCGCCATGATATGGACCTCCCAGCTCGCCCGCGCGACGGGGTACAATTTCATCAATCTGGGATTCAGCGGGAATTGCAAGCTGCAGCCCTATTTCGCCGAAGCGCTCGCGAAGGCGGAAGACGTGGACGCTTATCTTTTCGACGGCTTCTCCAATCCGAATGCGACGCTGATCCGGGAGCGGCTGGAACCCTTCATCCGGATCTTCAAGGAAAAGCGCCCCGGGGTTCCGCTGATCTTCCTGCAGACCCTGCACCGGGAAAAGCGGAATTTCAGTACGGGAACCGAGAATTTCGAAAAGGCCAAGCAGGAAGCGGCAGACGAGATGATGAAACAGATGGTGGAAAAGTATGAGGATGTCTACTGGATCACAACGACGAACGCGACTTCTCCCCTGCATGAAACGACGGCAGACGGCTCCCATCCCGATGCCTACGGCTATACCCTCTGGATGGAATCCGTCAGGGATCCCGTCGTCGAAATCCTTTCAAAATACAAGCTGTAGCGGGATCAGCGGCGGATTTCGACAATCATCTTTCCGTCGAAGTAAGGGTTCGTAAGCCAGGAGGATACGGCCCAGGTCGAAACGGAACCGGCGGGAAGCCGGAACCGTCCCATCATCGAGGCGATCTCTTCGACGAGGTCGCCTCCTTTGAGATACAGGATGCTCCTCCGGAAGCGTCCCTTGACCCAGGGGTAGAAGTCCGTCAGGGAGGCCACGGCGCGGGAAACGACGAAATCGAAGGTCTCCCCGAGCGATTCCGCCCGGGCATTCACAATCCGGACATTCCCGAGTCCGAGCCCTTTCGCGACCTCGGAAGCCACGATCGTCTTTTTCCCGACGGAGTCGCAGAGAACGAACGAAGCCGAGGGGAAAAGCACGGCGAGAGGGATTCCCGGGAATCCCCCGCCCGTTCCGAGATCGAGGACGGAAGCCCCCCGGAACGATTCCAGAAGGTCGGGCCGCAACTGCAGGTACCGGGCGACGGCGAGGCTGTGGAGGATATGATGGTCATAGAGATTCCCGATATCCTTCCGGGAAATGACATTGATCCGCGCGTTCCACTCTTCATACAGGGGGGCCATCGCCTTGAAACGCTCCTCCTGGTCCGGGGTCAGGTCCGAAAATGCCGCCCTGACAAATTCGATAAAAGCCTGATAATCCATCATTCCACCTCCCCTCTCAACATCATTTCCGCCAGTTTCTCTTTCCCCCGGCGGATCCGGGTACGCACGGTATTGAGCTCCAGTTCCAGTTCCTGGGCGATCCGCTCATACTCCAGTTCTTCGATCATATACTTCTTCATGACCTCCTTGTACTTCGACGGCAGCTCCTCGATGAATCCCATCAGGCGCTCGTGCTCCTCTCCGTTGATGATTTCGTCCTCCGGATTGACCTCAGTCAGGATTTCGAGGCCGTCCTCCGAGGATTCCGAACTCTTGTGCTTGATCCCTTCCTTTTTCTCCTCCTCCCGCTTGATCGACTGGAGATGGTCCAGGGCGGTCCGCGTCGCGATCGTGATGAGCCAGGGCATCAGGTCCCGCTCCGTATCGAAGGAATCAAGTTTCGAGAAAAATTTCTGGAAGGTCACGGAAACGACATCGTCGATATCCGCGCTCCAATTGAAATAGGAGGAAATCCGGGAGCGGACCGCTGCGCTGTGCCGTTCGTAGATGATCCGGAAAGCGAGCTGGTCTCCTTCCTTGGCCTTCAGGACAAGTTCCTTGTCGGAGAGGCGCTTATAATCGTATTCCATAGGTCAATGTGCTTCCAACCAATTGTTTCCCAGATTGCACTCCACGGTCAGCGGGACGGACAGTTCCATCACGTTTTCCATTTCCGAGACGACGATCTGCCGGAGGGCTTCCGCTTCGCCCGGCACGACATCGAAAAGCAATTCGTCGTGGATCTGGAGGACCATCCGGCTCTTCATCCCCTTGATCCTGTCCGCGACGCGGATCATGGCCAGTTTGATGATGTCCGCGGCCGTCCCCTGGATCGGGGCGTTCACGGCGTTCCGTTCTGCAAGGGAGCGTACCGTCGCGTTTCGGGCGGAGATGTCCGGAAGGTAGCGGCGCCGTCCGAAGAGGGTCTCCACATAGCCGTTCTCACGGGCGTTCTCGATCGTATCGTTGATGAAGGACCGGATCGCGGGGAATCCGGCGAAGTAGTCGTCTATCAGCTGTTTCGCCTCCTTCCTGCCGATTTTCAGGCGCTGCGAGAGACCGAAGGCGGAGATGCCGTACATAATCCCGAAATTGGCCGTCTTGGCGATCCGGCGCTGGTCCGCGGTAACCTCCTCGTACGGGATGCCGAAGATCTTCGCGGCCGTCGCGGCATGGACGTCGACCCCGTCCCGGAAGGCCTTGATCAAATGCGAATCGCAGCTCAGATGGGCCATGATCCTCAGTTCGATCTGGGAATAGTCCGCGCTCATCACCAGTCCGTCCGGCGTACCGGGGACGAAGGCCTTGCGGATCTCCCGGCCCCGGTCTGTGCGGACCGGGATGTTCTGCAGGTTCGGATTGGAACTGCTGAGCCGGCCGGTCGCCGTCAGGGCCTGGTTGAAGGTGGTATGGATCCGTCCGTCCCCCGGGGAAACGAAGGTCGGGAAGGGCTCGATATAGGTCGACAGCAGTTTCTTGACGGCCCGGAACTCCAGGATTTCATCCACGACGGGATGCCGGTCGGCGATTTCCAGGAGGGTCGTTTCGTCTGTGGTATACTGGCCCCTGGCGCTCTTTTTCGCCTTGGGGTCGAGTTTCAGCTTGTCGAAGAGCAGGTCGCCCACCTGCTTCGGGGAAGATACGTTGAGAAGCGGGTCCGCCGCAATCGTCCGGATCCGTTCTTCCCTCTCTTTCAACTCTTTCCGGAGTCCCGCCGCGAAATCGTCCAGTTTGCCCGGATCGACCTTGACACCGTCCCGCTCCATCTTGGCGAGGACCTTCATCAGGGGCTCCTCCATCGTATCGTAGAGTTTCGAGAGCGGGCCCATCTCCGAATGGATCCTTTCCTGGAGAAGAAGAACGGCGGCCGCTTCGGGATAGCGCTCCCCGGCCGTCTCTTCCGGCTCGTCGAAAAGGGACAGGGGCCTGGCCTCTTTCCCGGCCTCGAGGTCGATTCCCAGATAGCTCTGGGCGAGGTTTTCCATTTTATGGCTCCGCTCGGACCAGATCAGGTAGTGCATCAGCGCGATGTCGTAAAGACGCCCTTCCAGCGGGATTCCGACGGCGGCGAGGAGGTTCATCTGCCGCTTCAGGTCATCTCCGGTCTTGGCGACGGCCGGATTTTCGAGGAGGGCGCGGAACGCTTCCGCAGGCCCTTCCGTGACCCGGATGGCTCCGTCCTGCGACAGGGCAAGGGTCATCCGTGTCGCCTTCGCCCCGAAACCGGTCCCGTCCGCATCCGTCACTATGGACACGATCCCCGCCCCGGACGCCATCCGGAGGAATTCATCCGGTCCGGCGGGAGTAAAGGCGAATGTCCGCTCAGGCTCCTCCGCCATTGCCGGCTCTTCCGAAGTTTGGAAATACTTCCGGAGGGAACCGAACTCATACTCCGTAAAAAGGTTCGATAGATCCTGGGTCATCCGGAGCTCCACGACCATCTCTTCCAGGGTGACGGGCACCGGGATGTCGGTCTTGATCGTGACGAGCTGCTTGCTCAGCGGCATATGGGGGGCGGCCTCCTCGAACATCGCCCGCAGCTTCGGGGTCAGTTCATCGAGACTGGCGTAAATGCTCTCGAGGGAACCGTACTTGGCGATCAGCTTCGCGGCTCCGACTTCGCCGACGCCTTTGACGCCGGGCACGTTGTCCGCCGTATCCCCGCAGATCGCGAGCATGTCGATGACCTGGGACGGATCGGCGATCCCCCATTTGGCGCACAGGGCGGCCTTGTCGAGGATTTCCGCATCCGAACCGCTCTTTCCGGGCTTGTACTGGTAGATGTGGTCCGCGACGAGCTGGCCGTAGTCCTTGTCCGGAGTGACCATATAGACATCGACCCCTTCGCCGGCGAAACGGACCGCCATCGAGCCGATCACGTCATCCGCCTCGAATCCGGGCATCATCAGGACGGGGATGTCCATCGCCCGGACGATCCCGATGAGGGGTTGGAGCGAATCGATGATAAGCTGGGGAGTCGGCGGACGGGTGCCCTTGTAGGCAGGGTACATTTCGTTCCGGAAAGTCCCTCCCGGCGGGTCGAAGGAGACGGCGAGATAGGCCGGGCGTTCCCGTTCCACCAATTCGACCAGATACTTGGTAAAACCGTAGAGGACCGACATGTCGGCCCCTTTGGAATTGATCATCGGGCGCCGGAGCAGCGCATAATACATCTTGAAGACAAGCGCATGGCCGTCAATCAGGTATAATTTTGGAGTCATACGGTCCAAAGGTAAGAATAATTCTGCCGAAAACGGATTTCTTTTTATAAATTTGTATGATAACAACCAAACCATCGTAAACCAATGAAACGTCTTCTCGCTTTGCTCTTCGGCGCCGCCCTTCTCGCGGTGCAGGCACCCGCCCAGGTCCGTCATGAAATGAGAGTCCCCGATATCCCGGGGTACCTTACCCTCAAGGGGGACATGCACATCCATACCATCTTCTCCGACGGCACCGTCTGGCCGACCACCCGTGTCCAGGAATGCGTCTGGGAGGGCCTCGACGTGCTTTGCATCACGGACCATGTCGACGGCCGGCTCCAGAAATACACCAACAACGGGACCTTCAGCAAGGAAAGGGTCGACCGGAACACCGCCTATGAACTGGCCGCCAAGGCCGCCAAGGAGACCGGCGTCCTGATCGTCCACGGCTGCGAAATCACCAGCCAGATCATGCCTCCGGGCCACTTCAACGCCCTTTTCACCTCCGACAACAATCCGATCGGGAAGGCCATGGACGCAGCCGGATCCGACAACCAGCCCAAGGGAGCCGACGATGCCATCCGCACGGCCAAGTCCCAGGGCGCTTTCATGACCTGGAACCATCCCCACTGGTGCCGCCAGGCCCCGAACAAGACCGTCATCTACGAGGAGCATGAGAAATACTGCAAGGAAGGGCTCCTCAACGGCGTCGAGATCTACAACTGGTGGGAGGGATACTCCCCTGAAGCCCATCACTGGGCCGTCGAGAAAGGCCTCACCCTCATCAGCGGCACCGACAGCCACGCGCCGATGTTCATGGACATCGATTTCATGGCCGGAGAACTGCGTCCCGTCACCCTGATCTTCGCCAAGGAACGCTCCCTTGAAAGCATCCGGGAGGCCCTGGACGACCATCGGACCGCGGTCTTCGCGGACGGGAAGGTCTACGGAGCCGGAGAACTGATCCGTCCCCTGCTCGAATCCTGCCTGAAAATCGAAAGGATCGTGAAGACAAGGACGAAACTCTCCATCGAGATCTTCAACGACAGTTCCATCCCGGTCACTCTCGACAAGGCTCCGGGCAGCGAGGAATGGCAGATGACCCGACACCTCACCATCCATCCGTTCGAGCATTATACGATTCTGGTCTACCGTCTCGACAAGAACCAGCCCATCGAAGCCGATGCCGCCGACCTGAACTACACGGTCGACAACTTCTTCACCGACGCCGGCGTCCGCCTCCCCTGGCGCCTGCACATCGACCTGAAATAGACTCGGATGAAACGAGCCCTCCCCATCCTCCTGATACTGAACCTGTTCCTTTCATGCGAGCGGGAGCCCGAGCCGGTTCCGGTCATTCCCGTGACCGGCGTCACGCTGACACCGGAGCGGCTGGACCTGTTCGTCGGGGACAGCACTGCCGTCAAGGCATCGGTCATCCCGGCGGATGCGACGGACACCACCCTATTCTGGTCCAGTTCCGATTTCTCTGTCGTCTCGGTCTCGGGCGGAGCCATCGCCGCGATCGCTCCCGGAGAGGCCGAAATCAGCGTCACGTCCCAGGACGGAGATTTCCGGGCGACCTGCCGGGTTTCCGTATCCTATTACCAGTCGTCTGATTACTCGCGGGATGGAGAAGTCATCTGCCTGCAGGAGGCTGCGGAAGGGCCGGGAATCAATATCATCTTCCTCGGAGACGGTTTCACGGACCGGGACATGGAGCCGGGAGGAAGATATGAAAGGATCATGCAGGATTGGATGGAGCAGTTTTTCATTTATGAACCCTACAGAAGTTTCCGGAACCGGTTCAATGTCTTCACCGTCAAAGTGGTGAGCCGGAACGCCTCTTTCAAAATACCCGGTTCCGACCGGCGCCTTACCGAAGACCTCACCGACGGGACGACAGCCGATTTCGGCAATGCCCTGTCCGTCCGCAGGGACGTCTGCCACACCTATGCGAACCGGGTCCCGAATCCAAGGAAACAGGGTCTCAAGATATGTGTTTTCACAAATGCCAGGGCCAGTTTGGGACGAAGTTTCTGTTCATACGCTCCGGATTACTGCCTGGCGCTTATCCTGACGCCGGATCGACCTCTCATCAATCATGAATTGGGCGGACACGGGCTGGGATACCTGGGCGATGAATATGTCGAGAACCAGCAGTACATTACAAATACTACGAGTATTGCGGGCATGGCCGAATGGGGCGCTTACAGCAACCTGGACCTGGAGAGCGATCCGGAGAAAGTCCGCTGGGCGCATTTCCTCAAGGATCCCCGGTATGCGGAGGAAGGGCTCGGAGTCTTTGAAGGCGGAGCGCTGTACGCATTCGGAGTCTATCGTCCAAGTATGAACAGCCTGATGAACAGCCACGGCAGAAAAGGAGCGGTATTCAACGCCCCCAGCCGGGAAGCCATCTATAAGAACATCATGCACTGGAGCGCCGGACCGGACTGGACCTACGACTATGAAGAGTTTGTCAAGGCGGACGAGGCGGGCCGGAAACAGGCCGTGGAATATGCGGCCATGACCCGGTCCTCCGTCGCTGCCGGGAATGATACGGAACCCGGCCTGCCCCCGATCTACCTCGACGACGACTCCGTCAAGGAGATCCGCGTCACCAAAGATGGAAAAGTAACCCTAATAAGATAATCAGCCATGAAAAAGTATTTCCTCATCGCCCTCGCCTGCCTCGCCCTGGCAGTTCCGCAGGGTGTGACCGCCCAGGATGAGACCCCGGACAACAGCCGGTACATCCTGACCCCGAAGGCCCCCGAGACCCCGCGCATCAATGGACCCAAGGTCTACGGTGCCCGGCGGAAGGCCGATTTCCTCTTCCGCATCCCGACGACCGGGGCAAGGCCCATGACCTGGTCCGCAAAAGGGCTTCCGAGAGGCCTGAAACTGAATAAATCCACCGGCATTATCTCTGGAAAGGCCCGGAGAAAAGGAACTTACGACGTCGTCCTGAAAGCCACCAACGCCCTCGGGGAGACTACCCGGAACCTCCGCATCGTCATCGGCGACAAGATCGCCCTGACTCCGCCGATGGGCTGGAATTCCTGGAACTGCTGGGGAAACTCCGTCAGCCAGGAAAAGGTCATGAGCTCGGCGCAGGCCCTGCTCGATAAAGGCCTCGCCGATTACGGATGGGCCTATATCAACATCGACGACGGCTGGCAGGGACTCCGCGGCGGCAAGTACAATGCGATCCAGCCGAACAGCAAATTCCCGGACATGAAGGCCCTCGCCGACTTCCTGCATGAGAACGGGCTCAAGCTCGGGATCTATTCCGGTCCATGGGTCGGCACCTACGCCGGCCATATCGGATCCTCCTGCGACCGGCCGGACGGAACTTACAAATGGATCGAAGACGGTCTCGTGGACGAATTCTGGAAAGTCGACCGGAGCCGGATGAAACGGGATTCCGTATGGACCTTCGGGACCTATTCCTTTGCCAAGGCGGATGCCAGGCAGTGGGCCGACTGGGGGGTCGACTATCTGAAATACGACTGGAACAACAACGATCCCTGGTGGCTCAAGGACATGAGGCAGGCCCTTCTCGAGACCGGCCGGGACATCGTCTATTCCATCTCCAATTCCTCCAAAGTGATCATGGGCCCCGTCCTCCGCGAAAACGCCGAATGCTGGCGGACGACCGGCGATATCCGGGACAACTGGAAGAACATGTCGAACATCGGATTCAACGGCCAGGACCGCTGGGCCGGATTCAAGGCTCCGGGCAACTGGCCGGACGCGGACATGCTGGTCGTCGGAAAGGTCGGCTGGGGACCCAAGACGCACTGGTCCAACCTGACCCCCGACGAGCAGTTTACGCACATTACCCTCTGGTCCATTCTCTCCTCCCCGCTGCTGATCGGCTGCGATATGGCGGATATGGACGATTTCACGATCAGCCTCCTCTGCAACAATGAAGTCATTGACATCAACCAGGATCCGCTCGGCGTCCAGGGCGTCCGGCAGGAGGGGGACGATTCGTATGCGATCTACGTCAAACCGCTTGAGGACGGATCCCTCGCCGTCGCGCTGTTCAATCTCTCGGAAGAAACGAAAACGATCGGCTTCGTGCCGCATGCCCTCGGCCTGATCGGGGAACAGTCCCTCCGCGACCTCTGGCGCCAGCAGGAACTCGGGAAGGTCGGACAGAAAGACCGCTGGGAAACCGAAGTCGCCCCGCATGGGACCGTCTTCCTGAAACTGTACCCCGGCAACACCGGGGAAAAGCTCCACGGATTCTTCCGGTAGGCCCTATTTGATTCCGTATTTCTTCAGGATCTTAAGGATCGGTTTCTCGATGGAATGCGCCCAGAGCAGGTATCCATAGGCGTTCGGGTGCGTTCCGTCGGCGGTGGTTTCATGGTCGGGTGAGGTCGCGTCAGGATAGATGAGATAGATGTTCTTGTATCTCTTCTGCGCCTCTTTGACCAGGGCTACGCTGCGCTCGATCCTCTCTTCCTCGAAGTTGATGAACCGGGTATTGAAATTCCTCCACTCCCGGTAGATGGTCCGCTGGAAGATGATGGGGATATCCGGATGGGCGGCCTGGATGGTTTCGATGAACGGGAAAAGATCCTTTTCGATGATCTCGACCGAGGGGTTGGAGAAGGCGTCCAGGACCAGGGCGTCGATATCCGCCCCCGCGATCACGCGGGCGAAGCTCTGCTGCAGTTTCGACTGGCCGCTGACACCGAGGCTGAGCATCTGCAGCCCGGTATCCCGGGTGAAAACGGCAGGATAGGCCAGTCCGGGACGGGAAGCCCCCGCGCCGTGGGTGAAACTGGATCCGAACATGCCGATCCGGTAGCGGAAAGGATCCGGAATCAAAGCGATTTCGGAACCGCCGTCGACTCCGATCTTTACGCTCTTGAGGATACTGTAGAGCGGGAGGTACAGGAGACACTCATGCATGGTCCCGTCCATGGCTTTGATGATTTCCGCCGGATCCTCGGGTTTGTCATTCGGACTGACGCCGGCCCCCGCCCAGAGCCATTTCCCGTCTTTCTTGATATAAAGGTCGTATCCGCTGTACTCGAGCGTGGAAAACTTCACGTTATCCCCGCGTTCATAGTATTCCGTCTTGACGGAGATCCGTTTCGAGTCGGTCTTGAACGCCACGGCGATGCCGGAGGCCATCAGGGCGCGCTTGAGCTCACTTTTCGTGAATCCCCCGTAAACGAGCGAGTCGACCCGGTTGTAAGGATTGGGGGTATCGGGACAAAGTTTCCCGATCAGATTCAAGTCCGAGGCTTCCGTGAAATATTCCCCTCTCTTCTCGAGAATCTCCTTGACGAGCAGCGGTTCGTTCGTCGTGATCTGGTCGACCCCCAGGTCGATCATCTTCCCGATCATTTCCGGATCGTTCACGGTCCAGACATTGACGCTCATGCCGAGGTCATGGGCCCGCTTTAAGTAATCGGGGTGCTCGAGGAAAATCTTTTGCTCGAAATCGATTCCGTTGACCCCATCCGCATACACCTCCTCCGGCGTCCGGTCCTTCGCAAGGGATTGAACCGTAAAACCGGGGAGTTTCGCTGCAACCTGCTTGCAGATGTAGGCGCTGCCGGCGATGAAAAGGGTCTTTTCCGGAGCAAGGAGCCCGAACTTTCGCAGGGAGGCGACGGACTTGTCTATCAGGATGTCGGCCAGCTCCGTCGTAAACGGGATCGGAGCCTTGAGTTCGAAGACGAGGCGGGTGAACGTATCCTTGGGAATGCTCGAGAGGAATTCATCCAGGGTCGGAAGTTTCTCTCCATTGGGGAGCACTTCGTTCTTCAGTTCGGCATAGGTGCTTCCGGCTATGCTCTTGCCGTTGATTTCCCGATCGTGGAAAACGACGGGAACCAGGTCCTTGGTCAGTTTGACATCAAACTCACTGCCCCACAGATTGTGGTTCATGGCTTCCCGGAAAGAAGCCTTCGAATTCTGTGCTCCCCGGGCCGCCTCGGACTTCCAAAAGCCCCTGTGGGCGACGATATGGACCGGATCCGCCTGGACGGAAACCTGGAAAAGGGCTGTGAAGAGAACCAGGGCTATCAGTTTTTGCAAAATTTTTTTCATCAGTTCGTTATGTTATATGGTTTTATTATAAGAGCGCCTGGCCTTTCCGCCGGGCGCTCCCGAAAAATCATCGGCTGCCGCCGCCGAAACCGCCGCCGGAGAAGCCTCCGCCGCCTCCGATGGACATGCCGCCGCCAAGACCCTTGATGCTGCCGGTCTGGTAGCGCTGGACCGCGCGGTTGACCGCCGAGGAGGACATGTTGTTGGTCATCCGGATAGTCCGCATCATGTACGGGATATCCATGCCGACGGTCTGCTGGGCGTACTCCTTGAATTCGGTAGGATAGAGCCTCTCGAACTGGGCCGCGACCTTGTCGGCGATGCCGAAGAGCTGCGCGAAGACAAGGTAATCCTTCCAGAGTTTCACTTCGACGGCTCCCCTCTCCTTGGAGAGGGTGAAGTCATTGAGGAAATTCTTAAATTCGATGACGTGACGCATCTCCCGGGCCCCTTCTTCTTTTGCAGGCAGTCCGGTCAGGTAACCCTTGGTATGAAGGATGTTGCGACCGCGGGCCTTGGCCCTTTCCGGCCAGGCCGTGAACTTGCGGAAATTCTTCTCGGACCACTTCTCGAACTCGCCGGACTCCAACAGCAGGTTAGCCCCGCTGGCCTCCCGGGCCATCTCATAGAGCGACCGCTCGACATCGTCCGTAATCTCCGGAGCGTCACCAAAAGCGAGATTCACCCGTTTCGGCTTCTTCGGATCGGGCTCGACCCGGACCGTCCCTTCCAGGATCCACCGGAGGAAGAAAGCCCCGATGAGATTCTGCGAATTGGGGGTGGTGATCCCGAACCGGGAACTGTTCTCGAGGACATAGTCCGAAGCGAACAGATTCCCTTCGAGGGGCGCCTCGCGGAACCATTCGGTGATCTTCCGGGTCCCGAAAAGGGATTTTTTGTACTTGTTTCCGGTGGCATAGGCGATTGCAACCCAGAGGATCAGAGCGCCTCCGGACAGGAGACAGGCCAGCATCAGCCACAGGAAATGCTTGAAGGACTTATCCCCTTCTCCATAGGAACTGCCTTCCAGAGCCCTGTCCTGCATCTCGGAAAAAGAGATGTCACGGCTGACAGCCGGCTCGAACAGTCCCTTGTCGAAGGCGACCATGGCAATCAGGCTGTTGTCATAGGCAAGGGGTTCCGTGGACTCGGCGATGATTTCGCCGTCGATGACATTGATCTCTCCGGGACACCCGAATCCCCAGACCAAGGTATTGTCCGTCGTCCACTCGGGACCGCCGGTCGCATTCCGGATCGTCACCTTGACATGCCGGGGCGGAGCGACGAGACCGGGATTGACGAACATGAAATTGAACGCATCCTTATCCTGAAGGGACTGTACAAGACCCGTAACCGTAAAAGACGCGGTCCATTGGTGGTTCCCGATACTCCCCTGCCCCCAGCAGAGTTCGACGGCATCGGAGCGTTTGCGGACGATACCGCAGCGACCGGCCTTTTCTTCGAGGCTCCGGTGGATGTCCCACGAATCGCCCTCGTAATAGAAAGGCCTGCCGTTTTCGGAAACGGAAAAGTCCGTGATCTGCATCTTTCCGAGATTCTCGACGGGAACATACCATTCCGTTCCGTCGGTGACCAGGACATCCCAGACCTGGGTGATCTCGGCAGAACCGTCCTTCAGCAGGACGGCCTTGATGTCAAGATCCCGGATCTGCTGGGCACCGGCGAGGGTACCCAGCAGCAGGAAAAACATAAGGGTAAACGAGCGCAAACGCATGGCGCCGTCCGTTTAGATTTCCGGATACTCGGTCTTGGAGGTATCTTCGGCAAGATACTCGCGCTGCGGGAATCCGAGCAGGGAAGCCACCAGGCTGGCCGGGAAGACACGGACTTCGTTGTTGTACCGGGTCACGGTGTCGTTGAAGGTCATTCGGCTCAGACGTACGTTCTCCTCATAGCCCTTGATGCTCTGCATCGTCTCCTGATAGCTGGTGTTGGCCTTGAGTTCAGGATACTGCTCGGCGACGGCGATGAGACGGCTGAGAGCGCTGTTCAGGGCAGCCTCGTTGGCGTTGATTTCCGCGACGGTCGGCGCTGCGGAGGTCGTGATCCTGCGGGCCTCGATCACTTTCTGGAGCGTTTCGCTCTCATAGGAAGCATACTCCCGGGTCAGCTTGACGAGCGCCTTGATGGCGTCGTAACGGGTGACCTGCTGGACATTGATCTGCTTGAGCGCATTCTTGCAAAGCTCATCGCTCTTGACAAGCTTGTTCTGGATGGAGATGACCCAAAGGACGAGCAGTACGACGACCGCAATGATGATAATGGCTGTTGTTCCCATAACTATTAAATGTTTGAATTAAAATTTCCTATCTACAAATATAACAATTTTAGCAAAGTAGATGACAAAAAATCATTTTAACGGGGCGATTGAAAGGTATGGACCCCAGGGCCGGCTTCGAAGACGACGTAACTGTCGTCCGACATCGGATCGAGGCAGGTGCCTTCCACGCTTTTCGGGACATAGACGGTCGCCGTCGACCCGAAGGGAACGGTGACTTCCAGGCTGACGGACGTTCCGTCGTGCCGGACATGGGACGAGACCTCCCCGTAAGGGGTCATCGTCGAATAGCGCACGTCATCCAGTTCCCGGGCGGGAATCGGGCGGATGATGATGTGCCTGAACCCGGGAGCGGTGGGATCGGTATCGACACCGGCGAGGATCCTCGAGAACCAGGTCAGTCCCCCGCCGAACATGGGGTGGTTGCGGGAGTCCTTCCCGTTCCATTGTTCCCATGAGGTGGTGGCGCCCTGTTCGATCCACCAGCCGAAACTCGGGAAGTCCTTCTGTCCCATGATGGTGCAGGCGAGGTCGTTCATGCCGTTCATCGCGAGGGTCTCGAAAAGATAGCGCGTACCGATGATGCCGGTATTGAGGTGGCTGCCGTTCCTGACCTCCAGTTCCTCCCTCAAGGTCGAACGGACGTCGGCAAGCCTTTCCCCGGGCACTCCCAGGTAGAGCGCGAGCACATTGCTTCCATTGTCGCCGTAGGATTTGGTTCCGGGATCATAGAAGGTCCGGTTGAACGCCTCCGCGATGCGTTCCTGCAAGGCCCGGTACGCTACGGCTGCTTCTTCCCTTCCCAGCGCCCTGGCGGACAGGGCGGCATTCCTCGCGCATAGCCAGTAGATGAAGGTATGGACCAGGGCATCTTCCGGGAGGGCGTTGTTCTCCGGCGGCAGCCAGTCCCCGAGGTTGTACCATCGGCAGGGTTTCCCGTCCGGGGTCATCCGGGCCACCAGGATGGTCCCGTCCGGCCTTTCCCAGTTCCCGAGGTAGCCGAGATACTTGTCCATGCCTTCCAGGCTGTTCTCGAGAATGGCGCGGTCCCCGTAGCAGAGGTAGAATTCCCAGGGCATCACGCAGATCGCCGCACCCCAGCCCGGGCCTCCTCCGCACATCGGTTCCCAGGGGACGCCGTTGGGGACATAGCCCGTTCCGGGGTTCTGACTCCCTATGATATCCCCGATCCATTTGTTGTAGAACGACGCAGCGTCGAAGGAGGAGAGGACGGAAGCCATAGCAATTTCTCCGTCTCCGGTGTACGGGAGCCTCTCGCGGTGCGGACAGTCGGTCGCCACGGCGCTGTGCATATTGTCCATCTGGGAGCGGCGGAAAATGCCCAGGATCCGGGCGAAAAGGGGATTCGAGCAACTGAAGGAGGCGTTCACGGGGACATCCGTGTTGACGGCTTCCGCCGTGACCTGACCGGGAGAAAGATCCTTGATTCCCGTGACCACCGCCTCCCGGAAGACGAACCAGGTAAAGCGGGGCGCGAAATCCACGGGGGAATTCCCGGCGAAGATGTATTCGCACTTCGGGCTGGCGTATTCGCCGGAATACTCGACGCGAAGGGTGTCTCCTTCGTTCCCCCGGATGCCCTTGAAACGGATCCATCCGGAGATGACGGTACCAAAATCAATCCTGTAGGATCCGTCTTCCTGTTTCTCGAACGACACCGGCCTGAAGACTTCGGTAACCTTGTCCGTCGGGCCGTTGTTGGCGGTCAGCGGCCCGTCGGGTGCCGTGCGCATGACCGCCGGGGTCCAGGAAGCATCGTCGAATCCGGCCTTGTCCCAACCGGGCTGCTCCTCCCGGGCGTCGAAAACCTCCCCCGCCCAGATATCCCCGAAAACGAAGGGGGATTCCGCCGCCTTCCAGGTGGTATCGGTACAGACGTGCTCCGTATGCCCATCTTTATACGTCAACTCGATCCGCGCGATCAGCCGGGGAACCCCGTAGGGCTCGCACTGGGCGCTCCGACGGGTCGGCCGGGTATGGAAATAGCCGTTCCCGAGCGTGATCCCGATGGCATTCCGGCCCTTGCCCAGCAGGGACGTGATGTCGTAGCTCAGATAGAGGGTACGGTAAGCGGTGACCTCCGGATCCAGGGGAATCCGGGGGTTCTCGGCAAGGTAAGGCCTGCGGGTATAGTCCGTGAACCCCGGCGCGAGGAAGTCGTCGCCGACTTTCTTTCCGTTGACCCGGGCCTCGAAATAGCCGAGTCCGCTGATGAATATCCGGGCATCCCTGAGACCGGGACCCACTTCGAATTCCTTCCGCAGTCTCGGATAGCGGGTATACCAGTTGCCCCTTTCGTCGGACTGCCAGGACGCTCCGATCCATCCGGCCTCCCAACCGTCCTCAGGAGGGCCCGTGACCCAATGCGCGGGCTTGCTCCACGGAGTGGGCTTTCCGTTTCCGTCCCAGATCCGGACGGACCACCAGTATTCCTGCATCGGTTCCATGCCGGGACCGCCGTAGCGGACGAGATGGGATTCTCCCGAAAGGGTTTTTCCGGAATCCCAGAGGACGGTTTCCGGGTCCATCTTCCTTGAGGAGCAGACCAGGATCCGGTAAGCGGTCTGGTCCGTCGAATTGATCCAGCTGAGACGGGGGGCGTCGGTGCAGCCGACCAGTACTTCGCCTTCCCGGTATTCGCATCTGAGACCGGAGGGGGCATTCCCGGTACAGGCAGCCGCGAGCAGCACCGTAAGGACTGCCGCGACAATCTTATTCGATCCAGATTCCATAGCCGTGCTTGATTTCGTTCATGACAAAGGTGGATTGGATGCTTCCGATTGCGTCAATCGTTCCTAGGACGTTGATAATGAATTCATTATATGATTTCATGTCCGGAGCCATGATCTTCAGCAGGTAATCGAACTCGCCGGAGATATTGTAGCACTCGACGACCTGGGGGACGTCCTTGATGACCGAGGTGAAGTCCCGGGCGACGTCGCGGCTCATCTGCTTGAGCTTGACCATGCAGTAGACTTCGAAACCCAGGTTGAGTTTCTCCGCATCCAGCACGGCGACGTACTTTTTGATATATCCTTCCTTCTCGAGCCTCTTGAGGCGTTCGAAGACGGGAGTCGTGGAGAGATTGACCTTGGCGGCCAGTTCTTTCGTGGTGATCCGGGCGTTCTCCTGCAGCGCCTTGAGGATCTTGAGATCCACCGGATCCAACCGGGCGGTATTGGCTATCATGGCAAGAATGTTTTTCCAAAGAACGCCGCACCGGGCGGCCATCCTTTTTTCATTTTTCACTATTTCTCCACAAATTTAGAATATTATTCCATTTTTTTAATAAAGTTTGAAAAATATTTCGCCATTTTCTACCTTTGCATAAATTTCCGCCATGATAAAGCGTTGCATCACCATACCCTTCACTTTTGAGACCGGTCCGACGCTGGAAGCCATCGACATTGTCTTCCACACATCAAAACCGGCCCCCGTCCCGGGAGAGCCCGTCGTGTGGATCTGCCACGCCCTGACGGCCAACAGCGATCCGGAAGACTGGTGGCCCTCGCTGGTCGGTCCCGGGAAACTCTTCGACACGGAGCGGATGTTCATCATCTGCGCCAATGTCCCCGGTTCCGCCTACGGATCCTCCGGCCCCCGGACCATCGATCCGAAGACCGGGAAGCCGTATTACTTCTCTTTCCCGGAGGTTACGGTCAGGGATATGGCGGCGACAAACCTGGCCGTCCTCGATTTTCTCGGCATCGGGAAGGTCGACCTGCTCATCGGAAGCTCCATCGGCGGGTTCCAGGCCATCGAAATGGCCACGATCCGCCCCGACAGTTTCGCCAAGGCGGCTTTCATCGCCACGGCCCCCCGGATTTCCCCCTGGCTCTCGGCCACGGCGGAAGCCCAGCGGATGGCCCTGGAAGCGGACCCCTCTTTCCGCGCCTGCGGAAGCCTAGACGGGGGTGCCGCCGGACTGCGGTGTGCGCGGGCCCAGGCTCTCATCTCCTACCGCTGTTTCCGCGGCTACGGGAAGACCCAGTCGGAAGCGGATCCCGACACCCTCTTCGCGGGAAGGGCCGCTTCGTACGAACGCTATCAGGGAGAGAAACTCCTCCGCCGCGGATTCGACGCCTACTCCTATTACTATCTCTGCAATGCGCTGGACAGCCACAACCTCGGCCGCGGTCGCGGCGGAGTGGACGCAGCCCTTTCCCTGATAAAAGCGGAAACCCTTGTCATCGAGGTGGATACGGATATGATCTTCCCTCCGGAAGAAGTAAGGTCATGGTACCGGTCCATCCCGAACGTCACCCTCGGACACATCTCCTCCGACTTCGGACACGACGGGTTCCTCCTTGAATATGACCAGTTGACAAATTATTTGAAACCTCTGCTATGCAGGTAATGAAATTCGGCGGAACCTCGGTCGCCGACGCTTCCGCCATCTCTACCGTAACGGACATCGTGTCCGCAGCCCTGGAAAGGGACCGTACCATCGTCGTCTGCTCGGCGGTGAGCGGCTGCACGGACCGGCTCATCGAAACTGGAAAGAAAGCGGCCCTCAGGGACGAGTCCTACCAGGACGACATCGCCGCCCTCAAGGAGCGGCACTTCACCATCATTGAAAAACTCCTTCCGAAGCGCCACCGCGACGCCGTCCGCGAGACGGTCGACGGACTGTTCCGTTCGCTCGAAGGCATCACCCGCGGCGTCTTCCTCCTCGGGGAACTCAGCGATACGAGCCTGGACGCCATCCAGAGCTACGGGGAACTTTTCTCGACGAAAATCATCGCCGCGAAGTTCGCATCCCTCGGAATCCCGGCCGTATGGCTCGATTCCCGGGAAATCGTCCGCACCGTCAAGGGCGCCGTCGATACGGAAACGACCTACGCGAACGTCCGCAAAGCCGTGGACGCCTGTCCCCATACCCCGCTGTTCATCGTTCCGGGTTTCATCGCCACCGATTCCCTCGGCAGGATCTCGACCCTGGGGCGCGGCGGCTCGGATTATACCGCCTCCCTCTACGCCGTCGGCATCAACGCGCGGCTCGTCGAGATATGGACCGACGTCGACGGAATGATGACTGCCAATCCGAAGGTCGTCCCGACGGCCCGAACCATCCGGAACATTTCCTACCGCGCCGCCCAGGAACTCTCCCACTTCGGCGCAAAGGTCATCTACCCTCCGACCATCCAGCCGGTCGTCGAGGAAGGGATTCCGATCTATGTCCGCAACACCTTCCATCCGGACGGTCCTTCGACCCTCGTGGAAAAGAACCCTCCGCGCGTCGGAAGCGGGCTCATCGGCATCTCCAACTCCGACAACATCGCCCTGATTTCCCTGGAGGGAAGCGGAATGGTCGGCATCCCCGGATTCTCATCCCGCCTATTCGACGCCCTGACCCGGAGCGGGGTCAACATCATCCTCATTACCCAGGCTTCCTCGGTCCATACGATGTGCATCGCCATCGCGGAAAAAGACGCCGAGAAGGCCCGGGCGGCTTCCGACGAGTGTTTCGCCTATGAGATTTCGCTCGGAAAACTCAACCCGCTCAAGGTTGAGACCGGCTTCTCGATCGTCTGCCTTGTCGGGGACGACATCCTCGGCCAGGTCGGCATCACGGGGCGGATGCTAGCGGCCCTCGGCTCGCACGGCATCCCCGTCCGGGCGACCGCCCAGGGTTCCTCGGAACGGAACATCTCCGTCATCCTCCCTTCCGACCGCGTGGGAGACGCTATCCGGCATATCCACGAGAGTTTCTTCGACAACTCCTCGCAGCGGAACGTCAACCTGTTCATCGCTGGCTACGGAAAGGTCGGGAAGGAACTCGTCCGCATCATCCGGGAAGGGAACGCACGGATCGCGGAAAGGACGGGGAAGCGCCTGCGGATCTGCGGTCTCTCCAACAGCCGGAAATTCCTCCTCAACCCGGAGGGAATCTCGGAATTCGACCTTTCGACCGGTCAGGACGCATCCGGCGACGCCTTCTTCGACGCCCTGACGGGAATCTCCCTGAAAAATTCGATCTTCGTCGACTGTACCTCGTCGGAGGACATCGTCTTCCGCTATCCCGGACTTTTCAAGGCCGGATATTCCATCGTCTCCTGCAACAAGAACCCGTTCGCCGGACCGTATGAAACGTACAAGGCCCTGAAAGAGAGTGCCCTCCGCGCCGGAAGGGCCCTCCGCTTCGAAACGACGGCGGGAGCGGCCCTTCCCGTCGTCGGAACCGTCCAGGGACTCCTCGACGAAGGCGACAGGGTCACGTCCATCGAGGCCATCCTCTCCGGAACCCTGGCATACCTGATGAACGGATACGAGGGGAGCGGATTCGACGAGCTGGTGGAAGACGCCCGGCAGAAAGGATACACGGAACCGGATCCCAGGACCGACCTCAGCGGCCGGGATGTCCTCCGGAAAGTCCTCATCCTCGGCCGGGAAGCCGGCTGGCCGCTCGAAGAGAAAGATGTCCGCCTCGAGGCGGTCCCCTCCGCTGAAGAGATGGCGGTCCGGTACGCCGACGCCGCCTCGAAGGGTCTGAAACTCAGATACATCGCCTCTGTCTCCGAGACCAGCGCCACGGTCGGTCTCCAGGCTGTCGGGGAAGAATCCCCGTTCTACCGCCTCGGAGGGACGGACAATATGGTCCGGATCCTCTCGGACGCCTACCCGTCCGGCATTACCGTCAGCGGCTCCGGAGCCGGTCCCTTCCAGACCGCCGGAGGCATCCTTCACGATATCCTGTCCATCAAATAATTCCCGCCATGAAAGTTGCAGTCGTAGGAGCCACCGGTCTGGTCGGCTCGAAAATGATCAAGGTCCTTGAAGAAAGGAATTTCCCCGTAACGGAACTCATCCCCGCCGCTTCCGAGCGGTCGGTCGGACGGACGGTGACCTTCAAAGGGAAACCGTGGACGGTCGTCAGCGTCGAGGACGCCATTGCAAAACGCCCTGAAATCGCCATCTTCTCCGCCGGAGCCGGTCCTTCCCGCGAATACGCACCGCGCTTCGCCGAGGTGGGCTGCCGTGTCGTGGACAACAGCTCCTGCTGGCGGATGGACCCCACAAAGAAACTTGTCATCCCGGAAATCAACGGCAGCGTCCTGGGCCCGGAGGACTACATCATCGCGAACCCGAACTGCTCGACGATCCAGATGCTCCTCCCCCTGGCCCCGCTCCACAAGGCTTTCACCATCAAGCGGATCGTCGTCTCTACCTACCAGTCCGTAAGCGGTACCGGCTACAAGGCGCTCGCCCAGATGGAGGCGGAACGGAAAGGGGAACCCTGCCAGAAGGTCTATCCCTACCCCATCGACAGGAACATCCTCCCCCATATCGACTCCTTCCTCGAAAACGGCTACACGAAGGAAGAGATGAAGATGGTCAACGAGACCCACAAGATTCTCTCGGACGATTCGATCGGGGTCAGCGCGACGACGGTGCGGGTCCCCGTAACGGGCGGGCACAGCGAATCGGTCAACGTCGAATTCGCCCGGGAATTCACCCTCGAAAAGGTCCGTGAAATCCTCTCGGAAACGCCGGGAGTCGTGGTGCAGGATGATCCCGCAAACCTTGTCTACCCGATGCCCCTTTACGCCGCCGACAAGGATGAAGTCTTCGTCGGACGGATCCGCCGGGACTTCTCCGTCGAAAACGGCCTCAACCTCTGGTGCGTCGCCGACAATCTCCGGAAAGGGGCCGCCACCAACGCCGTCCAGATCGCCGAAGTCCTTCTCGGATTTTTAAGAAGAAAATAGTATCTTTGTCCTGTAACCACTTCAGGACATGGAACTCACGAATACCGCCCCGGAACGGATCCAGGAACTCGTCGAAAAGCAGCGGGCCTTCTTCGCGACCGGAAAAACCCGCGACATCGCTTTCCGGAAGGAAATGCTCTCCCGCTTTGACCAAGGCCTCCGCAAATGGGAGAAATCCCTTTGCGACGCCCTGTGGACCGACCTCCACAAATCTTACGAAGAAGCCTTCATGACCGAACTCGGTCTCATCTACGGTGAGATCGGGGAGGCCTGGCGGAATCTCGGGAAATGGACCCGAAGAAAGAGGGTCCGCACCCCGCTTACGGTCTTCCCTTCGCGGAGTTTCCTGATCCGGGAGCCCCTCGGATGCACCCTGATCGTCGCTCCCTGGAACTATCCCGTCCAGCTCCTTCTCAGCCCCCTTGTCGGGGCGATCGCCTCGGGTTGTACGGCCATCCTGAAACCCTCCCCCTATGTTCCCACGGTATCTTCCGTCCTCGGCGATTTGATCGGGGACCTTTTCCCGGAAGAATATGTCGCCCTGGTCCAGGGGAACCGGACCGTCAATGCGGAACTGTTCTCCCACCGGTTCGACCTCGTCTTCCTGACGGGAAGCCCTTCCCTCGGAAAGATCGCCATGGAAGCCCAGGCACGGTACCTGACGCCCCTCGTCCTCGAACTCGGCGGGAAGAGCCCCTGCATCGTCGACCGGGACGCGGACCTCGCGACCGCCGCCAAGCGGATCGTCTGGGGGAAATGCCTCAACTCCGGCCAGACCTGCATCGCCCCGGACTATCTCTTTGTCCATGAGGATGTCCGGGACGCCTTCGTCGAAGCATTCCGGAAGGCCCTCGACGGTCTCTATCCGGAAGGGACTGAACAATCTGATTACTATGTCCATATCGTCAGGGACGCCGCTTTCGACCGTATCGTTTCATACCTCTCTGACGGAAAGATCATCAGCGGCGGCCGGAGCGACCGCAGCCGCCGCTGGATCGAACCGACCCTCCTCGGCGACGTGTCTCCGGATGCGCCTGTGATGCAGGAGGAAATCTTCGGTCCCGTCTTCCCCATGATGACCTTCCGTGACCTGGACGAAGTCGCCCGCTTCGTCAACTCCCGGGAGAAACCCCTCGCCTTCTACTATTTCGGAAAGGAGGCTGACGGATGGGACCTCCTCGGGAAAACCACTTCCGGAGGGGCCTGCATCAACGATACGATCATGCACGTCGCCAACGGGAACGCCCCCTTCGGCGGCGTCGGGAATTCCGGGATGGGCAGCTATCACGGGGAACGCAGCTTCCTCGCTTTCAGCCATGAACGCTCCGTCCTGCGTTCCCCCGGGAAGGTTGACGTCCCCTTCCGTTATATGCCTTACCGCCTTTTCAAGTCCATCAAAAGGATGCTCCTCCTCGGAGCGAAATAATCCAGTTCTATGAAAAAACTAGTCCATCTCCTGCTCTGCCTGGTGCTGGTGCTTGCCGCATGCTCCCGGCCGGAGCCCGTCACAGAACCCGAAACGCCCCCGGGCGGCGGCAATACGACGAAACCGGAAGACACCTCCATCCTCCCCGTCTGGGAAAGCGGATCCAAGTACCGGATCGTCTACCATGACGGGGAAGACGACAACCTGGCGTACACCTGTGCGAACGAGATCGCTGACGCCCTGCGCTCGGCACGGAAAACCACCCTCAAGGTCGTTTCGGACAAGACGGATACCTCTACCTCCGAATATGAGATTTCCGTCGGGACGACCTCCCGGAAGGCCGTTACCGACTACCTGGCCTCCGAACATGACACGTTCGATTATCTGGTCTGCGCTTCCGGACGCCGGCTGATCGTCACGGGGGCGAGCGGATGGAGCCTGAAGGCGGCGACGCAAAAACTTCTCTCAGAGTACATCCTGCCCGGGAAAGCCATCCCCTCCGACCTGAAGGTCACGGGCAACTGCCGGGGGCAGTACCTGTTCCCCCTGGAATCCGGCGCCAACCTGCGCCTTCTCGACAACAATATCTGGTCCTACAACGAAGAGGTCATCCCCGCCGCCTGGGCAGCCCTGAAAGCGGATCCCCGCAACTCCTTCCGGAGCAAACAGTACGCGGCGATGGTCAAGGCCCTCCTTCCCGACGTCTTCGCCTGGCAGGAATATGCCCAGGCCATGCAGGACCGGGTCGAGCCCCTGATCGCAGACAAGTATACGGAAGTCCTCCCGTACGGAAAGGAAGGAATCCGAAACGCCACCCCGCTCTTCTACAACAAGGAAACCGTCGAACTGCTGGAAGCCGACTACCTGCTCTTCCCGGGAGAATTCAACAACAGCGCCAGCAAGTCCTATACGGCCGCCGTTTTCCGCCACAAGGCGACCTCCGCCCGTTTCATCGTCGTGGGGACCCATCTCTGGTATCAGACCGAATCCGCCAAGCCGGGAAGCAACGACGCCCGGACGGCCCAGGCGCTCCTGATCGCAAACAAGGTCGAAAACCTTCTGATCGAGTACGACTGCCCTGTCTACGTGATGGGAGACATGAACTGCAAGCTGGACAGCGATGCAATGCGGATTTTCACGAGCCGGGGTTACAAGGACTGCGGTCTTTCCGCGACGGTCTACAAGGACAGTTTCAAGGGGCACCACACCTGCTCGGAAACCGCAGGGTTCTCCTGGACACCGCAGGCGAATGACAACTGCGCCACCGCCATCGACCATATCTTCGAGTACAACGGGACGAACAAGGCGAAAGTCCTCTCCCACCGGATTATAACAGCGCAGTTCACCCTTTGCCTCACGGACCATTGCCCGCGGTACGTCGACATCTGTCTGGAACGGGAAGGATCGGGAGGCCAACCCACCGGGGATAAGATCCAGCTCGCCGATGCCGGGACCAGGATCCTTTTCATCGGCAACAGCTTCACGAAAGACGCCGTCGAACACCTCCCGGGCATCATTGCAGCTTCCGGCTACAAGGACATCACCCTCGCCCACCTCTACCACGGGGGCCGTACGATCCCGGCATACAACGACTGGACCCTGGCGGACTATACCTTGTACAAGGCTGAAAAGGGGGCGTCTTCCTGGACCTCCCACGGCACCCAGGTCGCCATCGACCAGGTCGCCTCGGGCGGCCGCTGGGATATCATCACGATCCAGGAACATACCGGCAACTACCTCGCCTGGTCCTGGTCCGCGGAGGAGAAACAAGCCATCGAGGGACTGGTCAGCAAGCTGAAAGCGACCCAGAAGACCCCTCCCGTTTTCTACTACATCCTCTCCCAGGCCTACTACGACATGAACAAGATCGCCTCCGCATCGAAGGGATACATCACCTGGACCGACCAGGCGGGGATGTGGAACGTCCTGACGGAACAGGCCCGGAAAGTGATCGACCAAACGGAAATGAAGGATGTCATTTCCACGGGCGGCGCACTCCAGAACCTGAGGACCTCCGGCCTCGACACTCCGCTGAACCTGACCCGGGACGGGTATCACATGGACTACGGAACGGCCCGGTATGCGGCGGCCTGCACGGTCTACGGCAAACTGGTCGAGCCCATCACCCATATCTCCCTGGACAACAACTCCTACCGCTTCAACAAATCGGATTTCTCCCTAGGCAATTATACGTCACCGGTCACCGACGAGACGGCGCCCGTCTGCCGGAAAGCGGCCCGGTACGCCCTCGAAAAGCCCTATGACGTAACCGACATGAACGGTGAAGGCGGCCAGGGCGGGGGCGGAACGGCCTATCCCTTCAAGGGTTCCGGGACGGAAGCGGATCCCTTCCTGATCGAAAAAGCCGAGGATATGCAGGGAATCTCTTCCGCCCTCGAACTGGGAAAAACCCGCCATTTCAGGATGACCGCGGATATCGACATGGGGTCCATCACCGACTGGACGCCGGTAGTTGCCGAGAACAAGGCGTACGGGATCCATTTCGACGGAAACCGGCACATCATCAGCAATTTCACCTGCAAGGACAAGCCCTTCGCATCCCTGTTCGGCGTGATCTACGGGGAGGTCCACGACCTCACCCTGAAGGACTGTTCGGTCAGCAGCTCCGAGGCCTGCGCCCTGCTGGCCGCCTGGGGAGGGACCGCCACCAGCGTGATACCGACCCGTGTCAAAGGGGTCCATGCCGTGAACGGCTCGGTCACCATGACCTCGACAACGGCGGTCCCGGTCGGAGGACTGATCGCCAATGCCTGCGACCTCACCCTGCTGGACAGCTCCTTCCAGGGAACGGTAACCTGCAAGGCGTCTTCCGGGTCCCTCTACCTGGGCGGTCTCGTCGGGAAAATCGCGCTCGCCGGCGTTAAGATCTCCCGCTGTCACGCGGACGTGCAGATCAAGGGAACCGGCGGATCCAAGGTCGGCGGACTGGTCGGCAGCTGCTATACCGGCTGTTCCGTGCTTATCACCGACTGCTATACGACCGGAGCCATCACCGGGAAATGCAGCTATATGGGCGGAATCATCGGCGACGTGGTCTCCGGAACGACCGTCCTCCGCTGCTACAGCACGATGGACCTCACCGGCGGATACAACCACGGAGGCATCGTCGGACGGGCTTCGAACCTGGCGAATCCGAACACGACCGGAACCTTTGAATCGCTCCTCAATATCACAGTCAGCGATTGTATCGCCTGGAACGGATCGATCCGGACAAGCGGTTCCGGAGAGAAACCCGCCAGCCACTACAGCAGCGGCGCCGTCGTCGGATTCTCGGTCTACCGCAACACGCTGCAGAACTGCTGGCGGAAGCCCGACATGGTCTTCAACGTCTACGCCAATACGGAATACAACAAGTTGAAAGACAATGATAACGTATCCCCGACGAGCCCTCTGGTGAAACCGTCCCAGGATCTTTACCACTGTCCGTACAACGGCAAGGCCGCCCCGGCGGGGGCAACGGTATCCTCCCTGGCAGCGGACCTCGGATGGTCCCGGACGGTCTGGGACTTTTCTTTCCCGCTCCCCGTCCTGACGGAACAGCCCTGACCCGGAGGTGGAATAATTCCGGATTTTTCATAATTATTTCAAAAAATCGTATATTTACGGTACTGAAATCTTAACCTCATGCCGCAGAACGAAGTCATTACCATTGACATCGACAAGATCGTTGCCTCCAAGGCCGGCGGAAAGAAGATCCCCCGCTTCCTGGTGAACGGAATCAAGCGTTTCGTCCATCAGGACTATATCAACGACTATCTGCGGCAAGGGAAACTCGGATATGAATTCGCCGAAGGAGCCCTCTCCTATATGGACATAACCGTCACCGTCGAAGGCGAGGAGAATATCCCGGAAGACGGACTTTTCACCTTTGCCGGGAACCATCCTCTCGGCGGAGCCGACGCGCTTGCCATCGTGGGGTTCCTGGGCCGGAAGTATGACGGGAAGATCGTCATCCCCGCCAACGATTTCCTGATGAACATCAAACAGGTCGGCGAATATCTGGTCCCGGTCAACAAGATGGGCGGACAGGCCCGGGGACTGGGGGAAGAACTGGACAAGGCCTTCGCTTCGGACCGCCAGGTCGTCTTCTTCCCGGCCGGGAGCTGCTCCCGGAAGATCGACGGCGTCGTCCAGGACCTGCCGTGGCGGAAAACCTTCATCACCAAGAGCCGGGCCTCCGGAAGGGACATCATCCCGATGTGGTTCTCCGGCCGGAACTCGCCCCGCTTCTACCGGGTCGACGCGCTGCGGAATTTTCTGAAAGTCAAGTTGAACCTTGCAATGCTCTGTCTGCCGGACGAGATGTACCGCAGCCGCGGGAAGCATTTTACCCTGCGTTTTGGAAAACCGATTCCCCGGGAGACCTTCACCCCGGACAAAAAAGATATCGAATGGGCGGCATATGTGCGGGAGAAAGTTTACGAACTCAGTAAATGACAGCATTATGGAAGAACTGATTGCTCCGGTTGACAAAGAATTGTTGAAAGCCGAACTGACACAGGAGGTGTTTTTCCGCGACACCAACCGGGCCGGCAACAAAATCTACATCGTCGACAACCAGACGGCCCCGAACGTCCTCCTCGAGGTCGGGCGGCTCCGTGAAATGGCATTCCGCGAATACGGCGGCGGCTCCGGAAAGCCGACGGACCTGGATGAATTCGACCTCGACCCCGCTTTCCGCTACAAACAGATGGTCCTGTGGGATCCGGATGCGGAATGCATCGTCGGCGGCTACCGTTTCGTCCTGGGCGACGATTTCATGTATGACCATGACGGGCAGCCGATCACCCCGTCTTCCCATATGTTTACTTTCACCCATAAATTCCTGAAAGAGAAGATTCTGCAGACGATCGAACTCAGCCGATCCTTCGTCGCTCTCGAATACCAGAGCACCCGGGAGGACAGCAAGAGCCTCTATGCGCTGGACAATCTCTTTGACGGGGTGGCGTCCCTGATCCTCCTCTACGGCGACCGGATGAAATACTTCTTCGGAAAGATGACAATCTACCCCTCTTTCCCGAAGGAAGCCCTCCAGATGCTGCTCTTCTTCCTCCGGAAGCATTTCGGGACCCGCAAGGAGAAATGGATCGTAACCAAGAATCCGGTCAAGATCGGGGATTCCAAGAAGTTCAAGGACGTCTTCACCGAAAAGGACTTCAAGGAGGACTACAAGATCCTCAAGAGGGAAATCCAGAAATACGGGGTCAACATTCCCCCGCTCGTCAACACGTACATGAACATGTCCCCGACCATGCTCTATTTCGGGACCGGAATCAACTACGACTTCGGGGATATCATCGACTCCGGCATCCTGCTCGCCTTTGACGAGCTCCATCCGGAAAAGATCAACCGTCACCTAAAGATTCCCGAATCACACACGTCCCATATCGAGGGGCTCAAGAGACGGATCGCACTCTGGAAAAAACGCTGATACGATATGAAAACGAACCAAGATTACAAAAATGCGGCTCTCGGAGCCCTGAAGGGCAACTGGGCGCCTGCCGTCCTCGTGACGGTCGTCTTCCTCCTGATCGAACTTGTCTTCTACTCCCCGACCGTCTACTCCCAGATCTCGATGGGCAGTACGCTGCAGTCCATGGATCCTTCCGATCTGGCCGGAGTGATGGACCTGTATCGCCAGATGGCCGGCTATTCAGGCATCACGACCCTCGCCGGCGTCTTCCTGCTGTTCCCGCTCATCATCGGATTCCTGAACGCGTTCCGCCGCCTCCTCGTCAACGGGGAGAACAACTTGACGGAAAATATGTTCTCCATCACTTTCAAGAATTATCTGCACAAGGTCTGGGGTTATCTCCTGATGTACATCTTCATCATCCTCTGGTCGTTCCTTTTCATCATCCCGGGTATCGTCAAGGCCTTCTCCTACGCCATGACCCCGTATATCCTCGAGGAGAATCCGGAACTGTCCGCCAACGACGCGATCGACCGCAGCCGGGCTATGATGAAGGGCCATAAGTTCGACCTCTTCTACCTGTACCTGAGTTTCATCGGATGGGGAATCCTCTGCCTCCTGACCCTCGGGATCGGTTTCCTCTGGCTGACGCCGTATATGTCCACGGCGACGGCCGCCTTCTACGAAGACGTCAAGGCCGAATACGACGGTTTCTGATCCGTCCGTCTTACAGGGAATTGATATATTTCTCAAGGAAGTCCATCTTCGCCGGCAACCCGGTGCGGATGGTCTTGTATTCCGACGCCAGTTCGTAGAACGTCCAGGTCCACATCTTACGGTTCCGCTCGGCTGAATAGCGGACGACAGTTTCGCAGGAGTCGATGAAGGTCGTGATGGGCGTGGCATAGCGGCCGTTTCCCTCCACCGAGGCCCTGAATTCAGGCCATTTTTCCTTGACACGGGCCCGGAACGCCGGGTCCTCGAACAGGCGCCCGTAATATTGGGCGGTGGTGCAGATTATTTTCTGGTTCGAGAAGAGATAGGAATCGAAATCCCAGCAGGGCCCGGCCTTCAGCTTCCCGTTGCGGTCCTTGTGGAACCAGATGCTGTTCGGGCCAGCGAAGTCGGGCGTTCCGTTCGGCTTCGAGCCCGTCGCCCCGGCCAATTCCCAGACGAACCACATATCGATATAGGTATCGACATCCAGGTAGTTCGCGTACTCCCTCTTCGCAAAGCGGGCGTCGTCCTTCATGGACGCTTCCATCTCGTTGATGTAGTTCTCGATCCATGCAATCTGCTGCGGAACGATGTCGTCATCGTCCGGATCCTTGACCATGACCGGCATGTTGAAATACTTGGACCGGAAACGGACGGGATCGTTGAACGTCCGGTCGTAGGTAAGGAGGTAGCCGCCGCTGATCTTCGGCTCCGTGATGTCTTCCGGTCCCATCGACTTGATGTTGACCCGGTTCTTGTCGATGCGGATCTGCTCCGCGAGAACGTAGGTTCCCACGTGTTTGCCGTTCAGGACGAGTTCGACGTGGCGTCCGTGGGGCTGCCAGTCGAACGAGAGGGTCCTCCGTGCCAACTCGTATCCGACGCTGTTTCCGAGATAACCCCACTGGACGGCGATCAGGCACCAGCGCTTGTGTCCGGGCAGGCCCAGGACCCCCTGGTCCTTCGGCTTTACGCCGAGCTTGATCCCGTACGATTTCTTGGGCCGGCTCCACGACGCGTTCCCACGGCCCTTGACGGAAGCGGCCCCGTAGTCGATCCGGGTCTGGTCGGTGTCCCTGATGATGAAGGTCGTGCTCGGGATCCAGGTTTCCCGGTCTGCGATCTCCTTGTGGCCGGGGGTCGAGACATAGACGACCGGCAGATCGACATCGACGACATGGATCAGGTACGGCTTGGATGTACCCATGGTGGACTTGACGGAGAAATAAAGCGCGGAGTTGAAATTGAAGGCGGAAGAACCGCTTTCAACCGCCGCATCGTCCCGGGTGACGGCCATCCCGTCGTGGGAGAAGACCGGGGTGAGCCGCTTCAGGTCCGTTCCCCTCGGGACACAGACGGTGATATCGGGACCGAGGAGATCCTCGGCAAGATAGATCTGTCCGCTCTCCGTACGGAGGCCGAAAGTCGTGAAAGAGGTTCCGCTCCCGGCCGGGGCCACCTCTGCCACCCGACCGGCAGTAATGGCAACCGGAGAGGTTTCCCGGATGATGACCGGTCCGCCCGTCGTCTGGCAGGTGACCGTATAGCCTTCAGCGAAGGTCATGGGAGGCAGGCAGAAGACAAAATCGCTTCCCCCATCTTCCGGCACGATTCCGCCCGCCCCGACATCCAGGGTGATGAGCTTGCCGGTACCCGTCAGCGTCAGGGTCGGGGTTCCGCCTCCGGGGGCGGTCAGTTCCGCCGCTCCGGACAGGGCTTCCTCGCGGTTGCCCGACAGGGTCAGCGAGGTGATACGGTCCTTGCCGGAGACCCGGACTTTCAGATAGCCGACGGCAGCATGGAATACCAGGCGGGAATCCCTGGCGGACTCCGTCACGGCGACGAGGATGTTGGCGTTCGGATCCACAAGTTTACCGCAGTAGATCTGTCGGCCGGGGATGGTGACGTGGAAGGAGCCCGGTCCGGAATAGGCCCCTGGTGCCTTAGGGGAGAGTGCATAATAACGGTCGGGAATCCCTTCTCCCGGAACGGAGACTTCTCCTGCCACGAATTCATATTTTCCGGCGTCGAAAAGATAGGTCACGGGCGTCGACAACCCGAAGACGGAGATGGCGTCTCCCTGCTGCCAGGGGCCGTGGTAGTCGGTCATATCGCCGTAACCGGCGGTGAAAGACCCGGGCATGGGAAAGCCCTCCCGAACCGAGATTTCATCCCGGCTGCAGGAGAGGAGCAGGATTCCCGCCCACAATACCAAGAGCCCTGACGCGCGTTTCATCCCTTATTGAGCCTCAAGATAGAAAATGGCGCTGGCGAAGGTCTTGAAAATCTGAGGGGTGAATCCGCCTCCCATGAGGTAGTCTCCCGAATAGGCCTTCCCGTTCCCGGTGAAGCAGGATTTGTCGACGTTCAGTTCCGTCACCCGGTACTTCCGGGCGGGGTCGAGACCCTGGAGACGGAAGGTCTTCGTCGTGACCTGCCGGTTCAGGTAATTCGTCGAATAGAGATATACGACGGCACGGGAGCGGTCCTCAGCAACATACATGAATGCATAATAATCACTGTCGTACGGCGAAGCCAGGCGGTACAGGTCTCCCTTGAACACCAGGTCGCGGTAGGACTTGTAGGAGCGGATGCAGCGGTCGGCGAGGGCGCGGTCCGCTTCGGAAAGGTTCTTCGGCTGGAGTTCCATCCCGAGCCGGCCGGCGGCGGCGATGTCGAAGCGGAACTTCAGCGGCGTCACGTTGCCGGTCTGGTGGTTCGGCACGTCGGAGACGTGGGATCCCATCGTGCAGGCCGGATAGAATAGCGAGGTGCCGTACTGAATCTTGACCCGCTCCATCGCGTCTGTATCATCGCTCGTCCAGTACTCGTTGAAATACTTCAGCGAGCCGTAGTCGACCCGGCTTCCGCCCGAAGAGCAGCACTGGACGATCGTATCCGGATACTTTTCACGGACGCGACGCATGACATTGTACAGGCCCTGGACATAGTCCACATAGAATCGGCTCTGCTCCTTCCCGAGGTAATCGGAGCCCATGCTCATGACCGAGCGGTTGCTGTCGAACTTGATGTAATCGATGTTCGGCGCAAGGCTCATCGTATTGTCGAAAATCCCGTACACAAAGTCCTGGACTTCGGGATTGGTCAGGTCGAGGAGCCACTGGTTCCGGGCCTGGAGGATCGCCCTTCCCTCGGAACGGACCACCCAGTCCGGATGGGCCTGGGCCAGGTTGCTCTTGGGATTGACCATCTCCGGTTCGATCCAGATTCCGAACTTGAGGCCCTTGGAATGGGCATAGGAGGCAAGATAATCGATTCCCTCGGGAATCTTCCTGGTATTGACCTCCCAGTCTCCGAGGCCCTGCTTGTCACTGTTCCGCGGATAGTCCATCGCGAACCATCCGTCATCCAGGACGAACATCTCGAGACCCATCGCGGCCGCATCGTCGATCATCTTCAGGAGGGTTTCGGTCGTGAAAGTGAAATAGGCTCCCTCCCAGCTGTTCAGAAGGGTCGGGGTAATCTGTCCGCCGGCATAGACCCCGTAATTACGGGCCCAGGCGTGAAGATTCCGCGTCGCCTGTCCAGCGCCCTTTCCGGACCAGGTCCAGATCATGTCGGGGGTCACGAAGGTCGCCCCGGGAGCGAGCGGATACTCGGAGGAATAGGGATTGATTCCCGCCACGATGTTCAGGCAATGGGCGACATCCTTCTCGAAACTGAGGCGGAAATTGCCGCTCCAGGCAAGCGATCCGGCGATCACTTCCCCGTCCGTCTCGCTGAAGGAATCCGTATTGAGGCTCAGCATGAAGGATGGATTGTTCCACTGGGTCGCCTGGGTACCGCGCTTCGTCTCGATGACCTTGATGTTGTGGCGGAGTACTTCCCGTTCGACCTGCATTTCCGCCGCCCAGTCGCCGTAGGTGCTGGTCAGCAGATAGTTGTCTGCATTGAGGTACAGCGAGGAGGAAGCGTAATCGATCAGTTCGACGGGCTCTTTCCCGGCATTGGTGATCTCCGCGTGGGAAAGGATGACATCCTCTTTCCGGCAGGCGTCGTAGACCAGGCTGACTTCGAGGAGGGTCACGTAATCTTTCATCCTGACCGTCGTCGTCACGACATTCCCTTTGTTCCGGACCTCGTGGGAGACGTAATAGAGTTCGGTATTCCGGGATCCGTCGGCATAGCGGACGCTCAGCGCCGGTTCGTTGGCATAGGCGCCTCCCTGGGCGGGATAGGTCATGGGACCCTTCCCGTATTCGCTTCCCTTGCGGACATCATAGTCCAGGAACTGGCCGGGATCCGCGATTTTCGCTCCGTAATGGCAGGTATGGAGGACACCGTTCGGGCGGGCGAGCAGCACCAGCTGGCTGTGGTCGGTCTCGATGGCGATCACCTGCGGGGCGATCTTCGGGATTTCGACGACCTGATGCTCTTTCGGAGCCGCTTTCTTGGTTTTCCGCGCTGCGGAGGGAACGACGGCAAGAAGGACGGCCGCCGCCAGGAGAAGGATTCTTTTCATCGTGTTATTGAATTATCGGTATTTCGATCCATGAATCGTTGTAGACTTTGATTTCGGCCTTCCGGTACTCCGAGAAGGGAACCCGGTAGGGATTTTCCTGGAAGAACTGCGGGGACATGGCCATCAGGGGGAAACAGCTGGACTGGACCTGGACCATGATCTTGTGGCCCTCCCCGAAGTAATGGGCGATATCATTGAGGGTGAATTCGATGCGGGTCTTCTCCCCGGGGACGAGCGGCTCGGGAGCATCCCCCCCCTTCCGGTAGCGGGCGCGCATCCCATCGCCCCGGACCATCATCTGATAGCCGTCAGGCCGGACGTCGATCACCTTGACGAAGAAGTCCGCATCCGTCGTCGAGACGGATACCTCGAGACTGACCCGGACGGGTCCTTCGGCAAGCATGCCGGTCTTGAGCGGATTCGACACATAGGTCAGGACATCCTTCCGCTTCGAAGCGAAACGCTGGTCCGCCGCCATGTAATTCTTGTTGTTCCCGTCCGTAATCTTGGCCGGATTGAGATAGGGAACCGGCGAAGACGGATCGGAGACATATTTCCGGAAGCGGAGAACCATCGCGGAAACGGAAGGGCCGACCAGGGATCCGCCGTCGAGACGGTACCGCTGCGGAAAAGCCCCGGCCGGAGGCCAGGCGGCGGGCGATTCCCAATCGGATTCCGTCCGGTACGGGGTGGAGCCGTTCATCGCACGGGAAGGGAGGATCCGGACGGCAGGGGGACGGACGCCCTTCCCTTCGAGATACCATGCAAAGAACGGATATTCAATTTCTTCCAGGAAATAATCCGTCATACCTTCACCGAAATAGGAGTCTCCGAGCCCGTTGTACCGGAGATCCCGCCAGCCGCCGTGGGACCAGGGGCCATAGACGAAATACGCCTCGGTGCGGGGCGAGCGCTCCCGGATCGCCCGGTAGGTTTCAATGGCGCCGTAGCAATCCTCCGCATCGTAACTTCCTCCGACGACCATCACGGCCGGCACGATGTCCCGGATCTGGCCCGTCACGCTGACGCTCTTCCAGTACTCGTCATAGTCGGGGTGGGAAAGGATGGTCTCCCAATACGGGACCCGTTCCCCGAAATTCTCCGTAAGAACAAGAAAATCAGGCCTTTCCATGAAATAGGAGTAGATGTTCTTGTCATAATGGATCAGGGAAGGGTTCCCGTGGGGCGCCGGTTCCCCGCGCTCGCGGAAGAAGGAGGCGGCAAAACCGTAGATGTCGAGCATCGGGATGCCGTTATGGTGGATGTCATCCCCCTTCCACCAGTCCGTGACGGGGGCCTGGGGGGAAACGGCCTTGACGGCGGGATGGCCCGAGAAGGCGGCCATGGTCGCGTAGAACCCCGGATAGGAGACGCCTTTGACCCCGATGGACCCGCTGCAGCGGGTATGGTCCATCAGCCATTCGGCCGTATCATAGGTGTCGGTCGCCTCGTCGGTATCGCTCCATGGAGCCTCCGGACTCTTCAGGGGACGGATGTTGACGAACTTTCCCTCGCTCAGGTAGGTCCCGCGGACGCTCTGGAAGACGATGATATACAGGTTTGCGGCGAAAACGGACATCCAGGAGGTCAGGGTTCCGCTGATCTTCTCTCCGTAAGGGGCAAGCCCGTACGGGGTCCGGAGGAGGATAAGGGGATGCGGATCCGCGTCCTTCGGTTCATAGACGGCCGTATGCAGGCGGATCCCGTCGCGCATGGTAATATAGGTCTCAGTCTTGACATAGTTTTCTTCGAGCCACTCTCGCGTGATTTCCCGCGCGAAGGCCGCTGCTCCAACGAGCAGGAGCGGAAAGACGAGCAGAAATTTCTTTACCGGGTTCATACATACAAATATAGAAAATAATCCTGTCATTCAATGCGGAAGGGACGGATTCTGATGTATGACAATTTGGCAGGAAGGGCCCTTTGGCACAAAGTTCGATAAAAGGGGAAACGTCAAACGGACAATAAAAACAAAAGATATTATGGGTAAAATCATCGGAATCGACCTCGGCACAACCAATTCGTGTGTCGCAGTCATGGAAGGCAACCAGCCTACCGTCATCATCAATAACGAAGGTCAGCGCACGACACCTTCGGTCGTCGCGTTCACTGACGGCGGTGAAAGGAAGATCGGTAACCCGGCCAAGCGTCAGGCGATCACCAATCCGAACAACACCGTTTTCTCCATCAAGCGTTTCATGGGCGAAACGTACGACCAGGTCAACACTGAGGTCAGCCGTATGCCGTACAAGGTGACCCGCGGGGACAACAATACCCCGAGAGTGGACATCAACGGCAAGCTCTATACCCCGCAGGAGATCTCCGCCATGATTCTCCAGAAAATGAAGAAGACCGCCGAAGACTATCTCCGTCAAGAAGTTACCGAAGCTGTCATCACCGTCCCGGCTTACTTCTCCGACTCCCAGCGCCAGGCGACCAAGGAAGCCGGCAAGATCGCCGGACTCGACGTCAAGCGTATCATCAATGAGCCGACCGCAGCCGCCCTCGCCTATGGTCTCGACAAGAAAGACAAGGATATGAAGGTCGCTGTCTATGACCTCGGCGGCGGTACTTTCGATATCTCGATCCTCGAGCTCGGAAGCGGCGTCTTCGAAGTCAAGTCAACCAACGGCGACACCCACCTCGGCGGTGACGATTTCGACCAGGTCATCATCGACTGGCTGGCCCAGGAATTCGCCTCCGAGAACGGTGGAATCGACCTCAGGAAGGACCCAATGGCCCTCCAGAGACTGAAGGAAGCGGCCGAGAAGGCGAAGATCGAACTCTCCAACCAGACCTCCGCGGACATCAACCTGCCGTATATCATGCCGGTCGACGGTGTTCCGAAGCACCTCGTCAAGACCCTCACCCGGGCCAAGTTCGAGCAGCTTTCCGACGCTCTCTTCCAGCGCACCATCGGCCCGTGCCGCCAGGCGCTCAAGGATGCCGGCCTGCAGCCGTCCGACATTGACGAGGTTCTCCTCGTCGGCGGTTCGACCCGTATCCCTTACGTCCAGGAACTCGTCAAGAACTTCTTCGGCAAGGAACCGAACAAGAGCGTCAATCCGGACGAAGTCGTCGCTATCGGCGCTTCGATCCAGGGCGGCGTCCTCGCAGGCGACGTCAAGGATGTCCTCCTGCTCGACGTCACTCCGCTTTC
>JAFRUH010000020.1 GCA_017438975.1 Bacteroidales bacterium | reverse complement strand
CATCGCGAACAGCGGCGCCGACCAGAGCTTCTCGCTGTCCGAAGGGGACCACGGGTACCTGATCTTCCACTACGCCCTCGAGTTCGCGCAGAAGAAGTACCTGTATCCCGTCAACTCCAACTCCGTCCTTCTCCTTAACCCGAACATCACCCAGAACTGGGGATGGGAATAGCGTATGATGAAAAGGATTATCAACGTTCTGATGGTTGCGGCGGCCCTCCTGGCGGGGGCTGCCTGCAACAACAAGGTCGATCCTGAAGGCTCCGGCAAGGAGGAGGGCGGCGGAAAGGAAACCAGCCGCCTGGCCGAACTCAACGGGACAAAGATCAGCGAAGAGGCGAACATGATCGGCATCGTAGCCGACCCTTCGGGTAAGCCGATCGCCGGGGTCCCGGTCACTGACGGGTATACCTACGTCGTGACCGACGCGAACGGGGTCTACCAGATCGTCGGCAGCCGGTATGCCCGGAAGGCCTACCTCAGCATCCCTTCCGGCTACGAGGTTCCCCTCGACCCGGGGACGCACCTTCCGGCCTTCTTCTCGCCGGGAACGATCGTCCGGGACAGGCAGAACCGCTACGACTTCACCCTTACGCCACTGGCAGCGCCCGAAGACAAGTTCACCCTCGTGATGATCGGAGACCCGCAGTGCCAGACCGACGCGCAGGTCCAGCGGTACACTTCCGAGACCATCCCCAACATCCAGAGCACGCTCACGACCTTCGCCTCGAAGTATCCCAACCCGTACGCCATCACGCTCGGGGACATCATCTTCGACAGCCGGAACACCTGGGACGGCATGAAGAGATCCATGTCCAACGTCAAGGCGGGCAACCGCTACATACCGTTCTTCCAGTGCATCGGGAACCATGACCACGATGCTTCCGCGGGAACGGATTACGACGCGACGGCCAATTTCTTCGAGACTTTCGGGCCGACCGACTACTCTTTCAACCGGGGGAACATCCACGTCGTCGTCATGGACGATGTCCTCGCCACCGTACCGAAAACCAACTCGAGCCCCAACAAGGCTACCTGGGAATACAACGGCGGGTTCACCACCTACCAGTGGAAATGGCTCCAGGCGGACCTCGACCTCGTCCAGAACAAGGCCGAGAAGTGCGTGGTGCTGTGCTGCCACATCCCCTTCCGGGGAGGTGCTGCATCGGGCGGTGCGAGCGTCAACAAGACCGACGCATACTACACGGAGTTCCTGACGGCCCTGAAGGCCTTCAAGGAGGCCCACATCATGATCGGGCACACCCACTATCCGCAGAACTACCTCCACAACTCCTACAGGACGAAGAGCGGACTTCCTATCTATGAGCATGTCCACGGAGCGGCCTGCGGCGCGTGGTGGAGCAGCAACCTCAACACGAACGGCCAGCCGAACGGCTACAGCCTGTACGAGTGCGACGCCAAGAACGGGACCATCACGAACTGGGTCGCCAAGAGCACCAAGGACGACTTCGGCTTCCAGATGCGTGTCTACGACGGCGACCAGATCTACTCCGGCACCAAGGGTTACCAGTACGCCTGGACGACGACCTCGAGCGGCGGGGCGGGTTCGCTCAACGTCGGGGGCTCGTCGAACATCTTCGCCAAGGGCAACCAGGTCTTCAAGAACGCCTTCGTCGCGGTCGTCTGGAACGATGACGCCACCTACTGGAAGGTCGAACTCTTCCAGGACGGAGTAAAGGTCGGAGATTTCAAGCGGCTCGGCGACGGGGGCAGCACCGACGTGTGCGTATCTTCGTTCTATTTCAACGAACTGAACAAGAACTCCACGTCATATGCCACCAGCACGGCGAGCCACTACTGGTACTATGTTCCGGCCTCGGGCAAGCCAAGCGCCGAGAAGAACTGGGAGGTGGTCGCCACGCAGACCATCCCGACCAGCAAGGAGACCAATGTCTACCGCTGCAGCGCGTTTACCGTCGACTATGGAGGGTTCGCAAGCAACTAGATTTTTCTCTTAATCGTTTGAAAGGGGGTGACGAAACAGTCGGAAGGCTGATAGTCACCGCCTTTTTTTGTATATTTGCGGTATGATCTATAGAATGCTTTCGGAAGCGGAGTCCGCAGATATCTCCGGCCGGATCCTTTATGAAGACAATCACCTCCTGGTTTTCAACAAGAGGGCGGGGGAGATCGTCCAGGGGGACAAGACGGGGGATGAACCCCTGTCAGAAACCCTCAAGGCTTTCATCGCCGGCCGGGACGGGAAGCCCGGCCAGGTCTTCATGGGCGTTCCGCACCGGCTGGACCGTCCCGTCAGCGGGGTGACCGTTTTTGCGAAAACTTCGAAGGCCCTGGAGAGGATGTCGGAACTGTTCCGGGAAGGCGCGGCGCACAAGATTTACTGGGCGCTCAGCGGGAACCTGCCTCCGAAAGAGACCGATACCCTGGAGGACTGGCTCCTGAGGAATGAGAAGGCCAATAAATCGGTCATCGTCCGCCCCCGAAAGGATGGATCCATGCCCAGGGACGCCAAACTGGCGAAGCTGGTCTACCGCCATATCGGCGATACCGACCGGTACCACCTGATCGAAGTGGAACTCCTGACCGGCCGGCATCACCAGATCCGTTGCCAGCTCGCCGGGATCGGCTGCCCGATCAAGGGGGACCTGAAATACGGTGCCCCCCGGTCCAATCCGGACGGAGGGATCAGCCTCCACGCACGCAGCATCCGTTTCGTCCATCCCGTCCGCAAGGAGGAGATGACCGTTACCGCCCCGCTTCCTTCCTCCTGGAAAGGGCTGGAATCCTTTGACAATCAGTAATCATATGAATAAGATTTCAGTATCAGTCATGTGCTCGGACCTCCTGAATCTGGAAAAGGATATCCGGATTCTGGAGAAGCTGGGCGTCGATATGCTCCATGTCGATGTCATGGACGCGCATTTCGTTCCGAACCTGACATTCGGCCCCGATTTCATCAAGGCCATGCAGGGCAAGACTCATCTTCCGCTCGATTGTCATTTCATGGTCACGGACCCCTGGCTCATGTTCGGAAAGCTCTCCCTGCGGCCGCAGGACATCTTTACCGCCCATGTCGAACTGAAAGAGGTGGACTACCTGGCCCTGGCGGAAAAGGTCCATGGAACCGGAGCCCGCTTCGGCCTCGCCGTCAACCCCCTGACACCCGTGGAAGAGCTGGAACCCCATCTGGCCTACCTCGATACCGTAACCCTGATGCTGGTCCATCCCGGTTTCGCCGGGGCGAAGATGGTCGAAGGAATCATGGACAAGGTAAGGGAATGCCGCCGCTTCCTCGATGATAAAGGATGCCCGGACATTGAAATATCCGTGGACGGCAGCGTCAGTGCGGAGCGGGCCGCCTATATGGCCGGACTCGGCGCGGGCATCTTCGTCGGCGGAACCGCCGGCATTTACCGGAAGGGCATGGCCCTGGAAGAAACGATACCCATTTTCAGAAAATCCATCACATTATGAAAAAGATAGCCCTGTTTTTGCTCCTCTCCTGCCTGACCCTGTCGGCCTCCACCTGCAGCCTGCAGAAAAAAGCAGCCTCCGACCCCGCTACCGATCCGGCACCCTCGGATCCCGTCGTTCCGGTTACGGCGAATCCGGATCCGGACGCTCCGACCGTCTATTTCACGTCAGATATCAGCGCACAGGGCCTGGTCAGGGTTTACGAAGCCCTGGGGGTCACTCCCTCGGGACGGGTTGCGGTGAAAATCTCTACCGGAGAGTCTTCCCGGAGCAACCACCTGAACCCGGATCTCATCAAGGATCTCGTCCTCAAGGTCGGCGGAACGCTGGTGGAGTGCAACACGGCCTATGGCGGAAACCGCTCCACGACCGAGAAACACCGCAAGGCGATCGCCGAACGGGGATATGAAAAAGTGGCGCCCGTAGATATCATGGACGCCGAAGGGGAGATCCAGATTCCCGTCAAGGACAGCAAGCACATCAAGTACGACATCGTGGGCTCGCATCTGCAGAACTATGATTTCATGGTGAACCTTGCCCATTTCAAAGGACATGCGATGGGCGGATTCGGCGGTGTCCTTAAGAACCAGAGCATCGGCGTGGCCTCCTCTTCCGGCAAGTTGTATATCCATTCCGCCGGCCGGAGCACGACCCGCTGGATGTCGGATGACCAGGACGGATTCCTGGAGAGTATGGCCGCCGCCGCACAGGCTGTCCATGACTATTTCAAACAGGAAGGACGGAACATCCTCTATATCAACGTAATGAACAATATGTCCGTGGACTGTGACTGCGATGGGAATCCTGCCGCACCGCGACTCAAGGATATTGGCATCCTAGCTTCCGTCGATCCGGTTGCGCTGGACAAGGCGTGCACGGACCTCGTCTTCAACCATGCGGATGCTTCCGGAGATGATGCCAAGCCGCTCCAGGAGCGGATCAACCGTCAGCACGGCCTGCATATCCTGGAATACGCCGAAAGCATCGGCCTGGGCGTAACGAAGTATAACCTGGTTGATATAGACCGGCGCTGAGAGGAACGATGATAAGGATCCTCTTCGTCTGCCACGGGAATATCTGCCGGAGTCCCATGGCGGAATTCATCCTGAAGGCGCTCGTGAGGGCAAGGGGACTGGAGAACCGGTACTATATCGAGTCCGCCGCCGTCTCGGACGAGGAAACCGGCAATCCGATCTATCCGCCTGCGAAACGCTGCCTGAACCAGCACGGCGTGCCGTTCGACAGTGCCAAGCGCGCCAGGCAGGTTACGCGTGCCGATTATGACCGCTTCGACCGCATTGTCTGCATGGATGCCTCGAACCTGCGTTGGATTCGATATGTGATTCCGGATGATCCGGAGGGAAAGATCCATCTCCTGATGTCCTACACCGGCGTCGGACGCGATGTGGCCGATCCCTGGTATACGGGCGATTTCGAAACCGCTTTTCAGGACATCCTCGAGGGCTGCGAAGCGATGCTTTGAGGGTTACTCCCTCGGGAACCGGATCATTCCCATAAAAACACACATTTAATTACATAGCAGAAATCAATCTGAAAATGAGCGGAATGGACACAACGAAGGAACTCTACGGGCTTTATGTCCGCAGATTCTGCAACTGCCCAAGAACCCCATACCAGGGGGAGTATTACCAGAAATGGCTGGATCTTCTGTACGCTTGTTCTTCGAATGAGGAAGCGGAGGAGAAGTCCAAGCAGAACGGATTGTATACAGCCGGTGCGGCTGCTGTGGTGAAGGACCGTTTGTTTGCCGGCAAACTGGCTGCCGAGAAGATGGGATGGACTGATGTCGCAGCGCTTTGCGACGATATCCTTCAGAAAGTGGAAGCCGATCCTTATTACCCGTTCACCCACGTCAGTCTGTGGTCCGACCTCGATGCATTGAAGAGTGGATGGATCAAGACGATTGAGGGTTTTCACCGGCTGTTTGAAGACTTCTTGGAATTTGACGACACAAGGACAGAACCGGATCGGGCCATATCCAAAATGACCGAAGATCTCAAGATGCTTTCAAAACCGAGTTCCGATTTCGCTACGCTTGCTTCCATGCCGTCGTTCAGGGCCCTGGTCGACTGCAGCGACGAGTATTACAAAGAGTTCACGGATACTGTCTGCAAGGCAGTTTCTACCCGTCGGCTTGACACGATTTTCTGGGACACAAAGCCGTATCAAGGTGAAATTGAAGAGCTTTGGAATCGGCGGGACACGCTTAAGAATGTATGCCGTCGATGGTACAGCCAGGAGGTTGAACCTCCTTGTGTACGACTCTCCCCGAATACGCCCGAAGGCCACTATAAACTCATAGACATCGATTGATATGGATCCTATTATACAGATGATGGTCCAGGGCTACTTTGACAGCCTGGATTCTATGCATGCAAGCGGCGCGTCCATCCTGAAAGAGATCGAGGATTACAAAAGGGAACTGACGGCTTTTGCGGAAGGTCAGAACGATGCAGCCTCTTTCTTCCCGAAGTTTCAGGAATCGGGAATGATGGGGAAATTCATGGACCTCTCTGCCAAGATCGCGCTTGCCGCCCAGGCAGAAACTGCCGCCGCTTCCGGGGAGAAGAACCGGAAGCCGCTTGCGACGCCATCCGAGTGGCTGGAGCCTTTCAGGACGGCCTATGAAACGATCAAGGACTATCCCATCCGGGAGCGCGGTCTCTCTGTTTACAGGAGGCTGTTCGAAATAGGGGAGAAACACTCTGATATTACGGAATTCCTTTTGGAAGTTGAAAAGGAGAATCTCCTTTGGAAAATCTCTTCGGAAGATACGCTTGGAATCCTCGAGATCCAGCTTACCGGAATGGATCCCCTTTACAAAGGGCTCACATACGCCACCCGAAAGAACATCGAAGCTTGGGATGCCTCCGTCTGCGAAGCAGATATTCATTACTACCAGGACCTTTTGTCGGAGGATATTGCCAAAACCTCTCCGCGTCTTCTTCAGAAGGAACACTTCGTCTCCTGTCTTGGCGCCCACCTGATGGTTTATCGCGGACCGAATGGAAAGGAAGGGATCATGGAGATGATCGCCACTGGGAACTGCCCCAGACACAAGTTTTTAGGCAACGCGTCCAATATGGTCGTCGCCAAGCTCCAGGCGAGACGGATGATGGATATTATCCATAAGAACCTGGGGCTTCGTTTCGAGGATATCATGGCGGATGAATACCTGAGGTTCAAACTCATATCATCCTCGAATGTGTATGCCCTTTCCAAGGCATATGTCGAAAGTAATTCCAATCTCCTGGACATCCTGGCCGATGCCTTCTATCATGAGATCCTCCCGGATATCTCCCTTTCAGACGCCATCAAACGTGAAACGGACGTTCAGTTCGGGCGCTGGCGGATGCCGCAGGGCCGTGAAGTTGAAAGAGCCGGAGATCTGGCGCGCAAGGCGTTCCGGGATTTGCCGTACTCCCGATATGAGGATCAGTTGCAAGGCGGCAGTATCCGTGTCGGCACCGGCGATGGGTTCGAGATCAATCTCAGGCCGTCGGTATGATTCGTACCGGAAACAGGCCAAGATTATCAAGGTAAGAACAACGGTCACACGATGATACAAAAATGCCCCACAGATTGTTCTGTGGGGCATTTAAGCGGTGCGGACGAGGCTCGAACTCGCGACCCCCGGCGTGACAGGCCGGTATTCTAACCAAACTGAACTACCGCACCAATTTTAAAGAACGTTGCTCTCATTGAAAGCGGATACAAAGATACTGCTTTTTTTTGAATCTGCAAGAACAGAAGGAAAAAATCGTTAAAGTTTTCCTTCCAGCCTGAGCAACGCTTCCAGGAAATAATAATCCGCATAGGTCAGCGGAACGTCCACTTCGCTCTTTCCGGGCAGGGTGCCGACACTGTGCTTGAGAATGAAATTGCAGTTCTCTCCCGGTGAGGCCAGATACTCCGGTCCGGAAAGGGTGCGGATCTGTTTCCGGGCGGTGGAAAGGTATTTTTTCGCCGCTTTCCTGTCGGGTGTCAGGCGGGATAGTTCGATGAGGGCGGAGGCGATGATGGCCCCTGCGGAAGCGTCCCGGTAGGTGTCGGGAATGTCCGGAGCGTCGAAATCCCAGAAGGGGATACCGTCGGAAGGAAGGCGTCCGATCAAATAACCGGCGATTCGCTCGGCCTGCTCCAGGAATGCTTTGTCCCCGCTTTCGCGGAACATCATCGTATAACCGTATAGCCCCCATGCCTGGCCGCGGGACCAGGCGGAATCGTCGGAATAGCCTTGGTGGGTGCATTTCATCCGGATACTGCCGTCATCGGGGTCATAGTCGACGACATGCCAGGTCGACCCGTCTTCCCGGAAATGATTCTTCATCGTCGTCCTGGCGTGGGTAAGGGCGATGTCCCGGAGGGAATCGACACCGCAGAGCTTGTGGGCTTCCATCAGCAGTTCGAGGTTCATCATGTTGTCGATGATGACCGGGAAGAGCCATTGCTTGCGCTTGGGGGAGAAGTTCCAGCTCCGGGTACAGCCGACATTCGGATTGAATCGGAGGGCGAAGGCGTGGGCGGCGTCGATGACGGGCTGGCGCCATGCGGTATCTCCCGTGATCCGGAGGGCGTTCCCGTAGCTGCAGTTCGTGACGAAGCCGATATCGTGGCTCCGGGCCTTCTGGGTCTCGGGATACACTTTCCGGGTATTCTTCTCGGCAAGTTCCCGGATGTTCTCATCCCCGGTGCGGAGATAGATGTACCAGAGACTGCCGGGGTAGAAACCCGCGCACCACCAGCTGGGATTGGAGAGTTTCAGGGTATCGCTTTCGATCGTTCGGGGAAGAGTCGTTTCCGAAAGGTTGGCGTCCATCGCGGCATACTGCCTGGCGGCAATGTCAAAGACCCTGTCGGCCAGGGCTTTGTCGGATTCCTGACAGGACAGCAGAGCCGCAGCGCCCGCGACCAGAAGTAGGAAGTATTTTTTCATGGCATCCATTTTTGGGACATGCCTCAAATATAATGAAAAATGTGTAAATTTGCAGACTTTTCCCAACGTTCGCTGCATGCCTCAAGAAGGAAATATCGTCATCCGGGGTGCCAAAGTCAACAACCTCAAGGATATTACCGTAGAAATCCCACGGAACCGTTTCGTGGTTATTACCGGCATATCCGGGAGCGGCAAGTCCTCCCTGGCGTTCGACACCCTGTTCGCAGAAGGGCAGCGGCGCTTTGCGGAAAGTCTTTCCTCCTATGCCCGGCAGTTCCTCGGGCGCATGTCCAAGCCGGACGTCGAATCCATCGACGGTATTCCTCCTGCCATCGCGATCGAGCAGAAAGTCAATACGCGGAATCCCCGCTCCACAGTTGCCACGACGACGGAAATCTATGATTATCTGCGGATTCTCTTTGCCCGGATCGGACGGACCTATTCCCCTGTTTCCGGAAAAGAGGTCAGAGTCGATACGGTCCGGGATGTCATGGACTTCCTTACGTCCTCTCCCGGGACCGTCTATATCCTGTCGGATATCGGATGGGAAAAGCGGGAAGACAAGGTTGAACTGATGCTCTCCCTGAAGGAGGAAGGTTTCAGCCGCCTTTTCGACCCTTCCGACGGCTCGACCTACCGGATAGAAGACATCCTTCAGATGGACGGAAACTATCCGGAGCGGCTCTGCCTGATGGTCGACCGTGCGAAAGTCGGGGAGAATCCCGATGCAGACCTGGTTACCCGTCTCCACAGCTCGGTCGAGACCGCATTCTCCCGCGGGGACGGGAGACTGTCCGTCTGGAAGGACGGGAGGGTGGAATCCTTCAGCACCCGGATGGAGGCCGACGGGATGGTCTTCCGCGAACCGGATGAGTATCTGTTCAGTTTCAACAGTCCGCTCGGAGCCTGTCCGGTCTGCGGTGGCCTCGGGAAAATCATCGGAATCAGCGAGGACCTCGTCATCCCGGACAAGACGAAAAGCATCTACGACGGGGCGATCGCCTGCTGGAGGGGAGAGAAGATGGGTTGGTTCAGGGATCATCTCATCGAGGTGGCCGAACGTTACGGAATTCCGGTATTCGAACCCTATTGCACCCTGAGTCCCGAGGTGAAGGATATCCTCTGGAACGGTCACAGCGTCGAGGGTGACGAGAACTCGATCATCGGTATCAATGAATTCTTCAAATGGGTCGAGTCCAACCGGTACAAGATCCAGTACAAGTATATGCTGAGCCGCTATTCCGGCAGGACTGTCTGCCATGCGTGCGGCGGCAGCAGGCTGCGCAGGGAAGCGCTGTATGTGCGGGTTGGGGGCAAGACGATCCACGACCTGCTCCGGATGAATATCGATGAACTCCTTGCGTTCTTCGACGAAGCGCCCCTGACCGGTTATGAACGGGAAGTGGCAGGCAAGGCGATCGAAGAAATATGTTCGCGGCTCCGCTATATCAAGGATGTCGGTCTTTCCTACCTGACCCTCGACCGTCCCTGCAACACTCTTTCCGGCGGTGAGAGCCAGCGGATCAACCTGGTGACGGCCCTGGGCAGTTCCCTCGTCGGTTCCATGTATATCCTGGACGAGCCCTCCATCGGACTCCATCCCCGGGATACGGACCGGCTGATCGCGGTTCTCCGGAGGCTTCGGGATATCGGGAACACGGTCGTCGTGGTGGAACACGATGAAGAGATCATCCGTGCGGCCGACCTGCTGATCGACATGGGCCCGAAAGCGGGCTCCGAAGGCGGCAGGATCGTTTTCCGGGGCACGATCGGAGACGGAAAGGATCCGGGCGAATCCCTGACGCTCCGCTATCTTTCCGGGGAACGGAAACGGTATCTCCGGGAGAAAAGGACCTGGAACTATTCCATCACCGTCCAGGGCGCCATGGAACATAACCTGAAAGGATGCGACGTCCGTTTCCCCCTCGGGGTCCTGACGGTCGTGTCCGGGGTCAGCGGAAGCGGCAAGTCCTCGCTGGTCGGGGACATCCTGTATCCAGCCCTGAACCGACGGATCAACGAGACCGGCGAACTCCCCGGACTGTTCCGGGGTCTCGGCGGCAACGTGGACCGGATCACACGGGTCGAATTCGTGGACCAGAACCCGATCGGAAAGAGTTCCCGATCCAACGCCGTGACCTACCTGAAGGTCTACGACGACATCCGGAAACTGCTTTCTGCCCAGCAATATGCGAAAATCAACGGCTATACCCCTTCTTTCTTTTCCTTCAACCAGGAAGGCGGCCGCTGCCCCGAATGCCAGGGAGACGGCTTCGTGAAGATCGGCATGCAGTTCATGGCGGACGTGACGATGGTCTGCGAGGCGTGCGGGGGGAAGCGTTTCAAGCCTGATATCCTGGAGGTCCGCTATCAGGGAAAGAATATCGACGATATCCTGAATATGAGCGTCCGGGAAGCGATCGCTTTCTTCTCGGAACAGAAAGAAGAGGAAGCCCGTGCGATTGCCGCGAAACTCCAGCCTCTCGTGGATGTCGGCCTATCCTATATCAAGCTCGGACAGCCTTCCAGTTCCCTTTCCGGCGGAGAGAGCCAGCGAATCAAACTTGCGTATTTCCTTTCGATCGGAGATGACCGGCCCCGCAGGGACAGGATCCTGTTCATTTTCGACGAACCGACGACGGGACTTCATTTCCACGATGTCGAAAAGCTGCTCAAGGCGTTCGACGCTCTGCTCTCGAAAGGTCATTCCCTGATTGTCGTGGAGCACAACCTCGACGTGATCCGGAATGCGGACTGGGTGATCGAACTCGGCCCGGACGCGGGAGACCGGGGCGGGGAAGTGGTGTTCGAAGGGACGCCGGAGGAATTGGCCTCGAAGGGTGAAACTTTTACGGCACAATATCTGAAGTAAGCGGGACGCATGGATGCAGTGATCACATATGTTGACGGGCTGGACCCGCTCTGGCAGGAAGATTACAGGACGAGCATGGGCGGCCCCGTCATGGCCAAGCGATTCCGGGACTGGGGAACGCTCCGGTTCCTTCTCCGGGGGATCGAGACCCATCTCCCCTTTGTCCGGAACGTCTATCTGGTCGTGTCCCGCGAAAGCCAAGTCCCTGAATGGGCTTCGGAAAAATTGAAGATCGTCTATCACAGGGATATCATTCCGGAACGATTCCTGCCGGTTTTCAACAGTACGGCCATCGAGATGTTCCTGCACCGGATTCCCGGCCTCGACGAGCGTTTCCTGTATTTCAACGACGATATGTTCCCGGTTCGGGACTGTATGGAAGAGTCCTTCTTCAAGGACGGGAAATGTGCCATGGGCTTTGCCAGAAGTTTCTTTTTCGGCAATCTCTACAAGCGCCAGAGCCGCAATTCGGATGTCCTGGCGAGGAAGGCGCTCGGTCGCCGGCCCGGCCTGACCTTCATGCGTCCCCAGCATACCTGTTCCCCGATGATCCGGAGCGCGTCCGAGGAAGTGTACGGTGCCGTCGAAGCGGAAATCATGGCTTCCATAACCCGAACGAGGGAGGCCCGGAACCTGAACCAGTACCTCTTCCTCGACTACCTCTACTATTCCGGCAGGGCGGTGAACCGGCGTATCTCGAACCGCCACCTTTCCCTGGCGACGGCTTCCATCGACCAGATCTGTTCTTTCCTGTCCCGTCCGACCTGCGACCTGGTATGCATCAACGATGTCCATATGGACGAAGAAAAGTTCCGGGAGTACCGGACACGCATGTTGGAGGCTTTCGGGAAGGCCCTTCCCGTGAGGTCCCGTTTCGAACGGTAGTTTTATCCGGGGAACCCTACAGATTGAATACGACGAGCGCGAGCGTATCTTTCGATACGGGCGGACCGGCCTTGAAGTAGATCAAGGCGGTTCCCGCTTTCTTCGGCGTCAGATAGAGTCCTTTCCCGGTCTCGTCGATTTGATAATCATACACATCCGATACGGACTCCGAATCATCCCAGGCCAGTGCCTCGAACTCGAAAGGGGTGCTCCCGGGCCGGACGTCGCACCAGAGATGGAAGGTCTTTTTCTCCGTAACCTCGTTGTATGCCGCGGGATGGAGGTCGAAATAGACACTGTTTTCCTTTTCGAGGCCGCTGCGGTCCACCCGCCAGCCGTCCCCGTCCAGTCCGTCCCCGGCAGGGCGGACGGTATACCGGTAATGGCTGTTTCTCCTGATGTCGTAGAGGCCCTCTCCCTCTCCCGGGTAGAAACGGTAGACCAGGTACTGCCCCGGCTTGGTGTGGAATCCGTCGGAGTAATACTCCATTTCCAGTTCGATGTAGGAGCAGAGACGGGATTGTTCCCTTCCCTGGAGGTTTTCGAGCAGGTAAAGGTCCGTCACCCCGCTGACGCCCGTGAGCTCCCGGTTGAGGGCCAGGACCTGCCTGTCCTCCTTTGAAAATCCGTTGAGGAAGAGATGCCTTTCACTCTCCACCCGGCTTTCTCCGAAGAGGAGGGCGGATGAGGGGCAGGCTCCGATCCGGACCCTGCGGACTATGATCCTTACATCGTCCCGGAGGGCGGTCCTGTCGAGGCGAAGGCTCACTTTTGCCATCAGCCTCTCCAGCGGGACCGTCATTTCGCCGCCTTCATCTGCCGGACAGGCGTTTTGCCGGAAGCCTGTCATCGGCATTCCCTTCCCGTACTCGTCCGGATAGGTAAAATGGTAACGGAAAGAAAGCAGTCCGTCCAGGGTCCGGACCGGCAGTTCGTAGCCCAGGTTGGCGCATAGGTATACCGAATACCTGCCGTCCTGGAAAAGCCTGGTCCGGAACAGGGCGTTCCCGTCTTCTTTCTCGAGTTCCCTTCCGGAGATGAAACGCTTTTCCTCAAGTTTCCCGGACTCGTTGAAAATGAATACGTTGAGGTCTGTGATAAGAGCCTCGTCCGGATCGTTGGAACGGGTTGATGGAGGCAGGGCGGCCCGGATCAGGACATCCTCGCTGAGCGGAACGGAGGTGCAGGAGACCGCGAGCAGGGACAGCAGGATAAATGCGCTGGAAGGTTTCATGGTCAATAGGTTTCGGTTTTCGGATCAGTTTCCTGCCAGGGTACAAGGCGGCTCCGGATTCTGATCATCCGGCTGTCGGCCGGGATGTCCGGACCGGAGGTCCCCCTCCGGGTGATGACGAAGTCGAAGATGTGCTCCGTCCCGGCTTCGACCGGGCCGAGGACGACGGGGTAGTAGCAGGTCTCTCCCTCCAGCTTTCCTTCGATGACAAGGCGGGTCCATCGGTTCGCCAGGTCTTCTTCCGAGGTGCCGTTCGGGTAGCAGAACAGGTTTATGTCGCTCTTCAGGACCGTCTCGCCGACCGGCCCCTTTATTTCCCGGAAGACGGTCTCAGGGTGCGCCAGCCGGGAAAGGTCGCTTTCCGAGAGTCCTCCTTCGTTAATCCAACCTTCGCCGCTCTTTTCGTCGAAGAGGGGAGCGGAAGCTTTGACATAGGTCAGGTAGATTCTGACATCTTCGAGCAGGGCGTCCTCATAGGGACGTCCGTGGAAATCACAGCAGAGGGTATGGACCCCGATCCGGACCAGGAGAGGTCGGAGCCGTACTTCGCAGCGGGGATCGGAGCCCGCAACGACCGGAGCGGCGCCCGTCATGACCGGGCTGGCCGGATTCTCGTCTCCGAAACGGGACAGTTGGGAGGACAGGTTCCGGAAAGAAAGGACTCCGTCCGGGGGGAGGGCCCCTTCGGGCAGATTGGCGACTGCGGCGACCCGGCGTTCCCCTTCTGTCGAACCGCCGTGCAGCAGGCCGAACCGGGCGTCCGCTCCGCCGAAATGCTGGTAAGAGTCCAGTTTCATGGGCTCTTCCGGATAAAAAAAGAACAAATCAAGGCCTTCCAGGGTTGTTTTTTCTGCTTTCGTTATATATATTTGCGTTTGTTTTCGGTCCGGAACGGATTCTTCGGGAGAAATACAGGAGAAGACAAAGGCCGGAACGATTGAAAGCAGCCAAACAGAACGTAAGGCGGGAAGTTTAAGAGTTTCATAGCAAGTCAGGCGGGTTGCCCGGCCTTTTCTTCTCGTACTGTATGGATGGATAGTCACATGCATAGTGCGGCGTTTTTCACTGCAAAGCTATGCGGGGAAACCGGAAAAGAGAGGCTTGTGGCAGGGAGGGAGACGAGTTTTTTCTGTTTTTTGCCTGTTTGGATTGTTTTCAGGGGAGTTTGGGTTAGAACCAATGTATTTCAATATTTGTTTTTTGGTATGAATTTATTCAGATGGTTGCGTTCGCTGTCAAGTCCCAAAGGGGATTTGATGCCGATTTTTGCCCGCCAGTCGGCTTTTCTGGTCCAGTCTTCCTCCGCGCTCGACAAAATGACCCGGAGTTCGGATCACCTCGAGTGGCAGCGCCTGGAGAAGGAAATCAAGTCCTGTGAGGTGCAGGGCGACGCCCTTCTGACCGAATTCCAGGAACAGATCCTCGGCCGTCTGATCGGAGCGGTGAACCGGGTGGAACTCCAGACGGTCGCGATGTCCATGGACGATTTCCTGGACGTTATCAAGGATGCTTCGAAGGCCGTACTGATCTATCATCCGAAAAAGATCGACCAGGCGCTGCAGGAACTCGCCCAGATCGTGAAGGACGAGGCGGAGGCGGTCCGGGACCTGGTCCCGATGCTGTGGGATATCAAGCACAAGTTCTCCGGAATCCTGCTCCAGTGCGACCGGATCACGGAACTGGAGCATTCGGCGGATGAATTGTATGAAGAATACGTCGGCTATATCTTCACCAACGAACCGGATCTCCGGGAGATGACGAAGTACAAGAATCTGGCGGAACTGTTCGAGAAAGCGACGGATTCAGGCAAGCGTATCGCCGACAACGTCCGGAGGATGCTGCTGAAATACCATATGGAGTAAGAAAGGGTCAGAGGACCCCGAGCAGTTTGCTCCTGGAGAGCATGCAGGCTCCGATCGACGCTGCTTCGCGCCCCAGTTTGGAGAACTTGATCGAAGTGTCTTTCCCGACGAAATTCTGGGCGTATTTCTTGACCGCGCTGCGGACCGGAAGCATCAGGTAATCTCCGGCCACGGCCATCTTGCCACCGATGACGACGAGCTCCGGATTGAAGATGTTGATCAGTCCGGCGATGCCCCGTCCGAGCGTATCCCCGACTTCTTCCACGATTTCAATCGCAAGCACGTCTTCTTCGTGGATCGCCTTGTAGATATCGTTGATGGTGATCTTTTCCCCCTTGTTGAACCGGGCGGAAAGCGACGAAGCGCGTCCGTTGCGGAGTTCCTCGAGGACCATCCTGTGCAGGGCGGATCCGGATGCGCCGGTTTCCAGGCATCCCCGTTTCCCGCAGCGGCAGATCGTGTCGTTGTTCAGGAGGGGAACATGGCCGATTTCCCCGGAGAATCCGGACTTCCCGTAATGGAGCTTCCCGTCCATGATGATGCCCATGCCGAGTCCCCAGCTGATGTTCACGAAAAGTACGTTCTTTTCTTTCTTGACGACGCCGGAGAGATACTCGCCATAGGTCATCGCCCGGGAGTCATTCTCGACGGTTACCGGGATGTCCAATTCTTCCGAGAGGATGCTGCTGATGGTCATCCCTTCCGGGAAAGGGTAGGAGAAACTTTCCCCGGTCGTCGGATTGACCCTGCCGGTGACGCTGACCCCCAACCCGAGCACCTTGTCCCATTCAAGACCGTTTACTTCGAAGAATGTCCTGACGGAACGTCCTATCCTCCGGACGCTTTCCTCCGTATGTTCGAAGACGAAAGGATGGTTGTCCTGGAAAGAAATGAGATTGCCCTTGAAGTCGGTTACGGCGAGAGCGACATGGGAGTGCCGGATGTCGACTCCGACGAAGTAACCGGCGGAGGGATTCAGTCCGTAGATGCTCGGCCTGCGGCCGCCCGACGTCCCATGCTTTCCCAGATCGACCATGAACCCGTCCGCCATCAGTTCAAGGATCAGTTTCGTGACGGTGGGAACGCTGGCGTTCAGTTCTTTGCTGAGTCCGGCGATACTGTATTCTCCCGAATTGATACAGAGTCGCAGGATCGTTTTCTTCATCAGGATGTTCTTATTCTCTTTTTGGGCCAGGAAAGTCTCGCGCATAGGACTGTGGTTTTATTTATCAATTGCGAATTTACAAACATTTATATTAAATAACAAACGGTTTTCAAAGAAAATTAAAAAACTCTCAAGGGATTCATCAATTTGTAATAATTGCCCCCAAGGAGGTCATCCGGTAATAGGCTTTCTGTGAAAAATGTTTATATTTGTAGACTGATATAGAACAGAACGGCAATGTTAACGAAAATCAGAAACCGGCTCGGAGGTTTCCGCATGTCGCTCAAGATGAAGCTGACCCTCGGACTCAGCGCGATCGCCGTCGTGCTGCTGATCTCGAGTATCATCTCCATCCTGGAGTACCGGAAAATGAGCAACTACGTGTCGGAGTTGATCGCAGACAATATCAACAGCATCAATGTCGCGCAGAAACTGTCGAGTGTCGTCGATTCCTACAACCTCGATATCCTGACCGTTATCGGGGACGAGACCGTCTCCAACCTCCCGGATTTCGACCAGAAGAAATTCGTATTCTATTGCGATTCCCTCAAGGGAGTCATGACGGAAACGAGGCTGACCCCGCTTGCGGACTCCGTCCTGTACTCCTATGCGGCCTATATGCTGACATCCCTTGAGTTGAACGAGGTCATGCTTTCGGATTTCATCGATTCCCGGACCTGGTATTTCGAACGTCTGCAGCCGGTATTCGGACGTCTGAACTCCGATATCGACAAACTGAGCCTGGCGATCTACAGCGACCTCAAAAAGAATTCCGCCACCTTCGAACGGGGATTCTACCGGAGCATCATCCCCAGCATGGTGGCCGTCCTCGTAGGAATCCTGCTTGTCTTCCTCCTGCTGTTCTTCATCCTGACCTATTACGTCAATCCGCTTTACAAGATGCTGGATGGAATCGACGACTACCTGTCCTACAACCGGAAATACAACTATACCTTTGACGGGGATGACCAGCTGTCCGAACTCAACGCCGGCATCTCCGAACTGATAGACGAGAACCGGCAGCTGCGCCGCCGGATCAAGGATCTGAAAAACGCCCAGGATGAATCTTAAGGTCATATCGAGAAATGTCGGTCTGGCCCTCCTGGTCAGCGCCCTGTTCATGCTGTTGTCCGTCTTCGTTTCGATGGCGCACGGCAATGACAGCGCCCTGGCCGCACTGCTGATCAGTTTCGCGATTACCTTTACCGTCGGTATCTTCCCCTTCATTTTCGTCCGGAAAGTCCCTGCAATCTCGTTGAAGGACGGCTATATGATCGTGTTTCTGTCCTGGATCCTGTCGTTCATTTTCGGGATGCTGCCGTATGCGCTTTGGGGTGGCCCATTCTCGGTCGCAAACGCTTGGTTTGAAAGCGTTTCCGGTTTTACGACAACGGGTGCGACGATCCTCGAGGATATCGAGGCACTCCCGCCAAGCCTCCTTTTCTGGCGCTCTTCCACCCATTTCATCGGCGGTTTGGGCGTCGTCGTGTTCCTGCTCCTGATCATTCCTTCGTCCAGTCCGGTCAAGTTCCGGTTGACCAGCATGGAACTCTCCTCCCTCTCCAAGGAGGGATACAAGACGCGTTCGAACAGGATCATCTTCATTTTCGCTTCGGTCTATATCTGCATTTTCATCGCCTCTTTCTTCAGCTACCTGATTGCCGGGATGGGCCCTTTCGATGCGGTGAACCACGCCTTCAGCGTCAGCGCCACCGGTGGATTCAGTACCCGTAACCTGTCCATCGGATATTTTGATTCCGTCGCGATCGACCTGATTACGATCGTGTTCATGTTCCTGTCCTCGATCCATTTCGGACTGATCTATATCGTTGTCGTCCAGCGGACGCTGAAACCCCTGAGGAACCCCGTACTCGGATTCTATTTCGTGACGCTGATCCTGATTTCCGTCGTATCCGGCATCTCGCTGAAACTGCAGACTCCGGACCTTTCTCTCGGGACAGCCTTCCTGCAGAGTTCCTTCCACGTCGTGAGCTATGCCTCCACGACCGGTTTCGCAATCGGGGATAACTCGACCTGGCCGATGCTTCCGTGCTTCCTTTTGCTGGTGGCCAGCATGTTCTGCGGCTGTGCCGGTTCCACGACGGGCGGACTGAAGATTGACAGGGCAGTCGTGCTCGGAAAGTGTGTGGAACGCCACGTCAGGAAGATCATCTCCCCGTCTTCGGTTACGGAAATCCGTTTCGGAAATCAGATCCTTCACGAAGAGGACGTCTATCCGCATGTGCTTTATATCGCCATGTATTTCCTGGTAATGGGAATGTCCGTCATTTTCTGCCTGATGACCGGAGATCCGAACGGCCATGCCTTCACGGGGACGATTTCATCGCTCGGGACGGTCGGGCCTTCCCTCGGTTCGATCGGTTCCCTGGGCAATTACAACGCGGAACCTGTGGCGATGAAACTGATTTTCTCGCTGGATATGTTCCTCGGCCGTGTCGAGATATTCCCAGTCCTCGCCGTCTTCAGCGTGATTTTCCACAGGAGCCGGAAATAGTATGGACAGAGCCGGTTTTCTCTACGGTTCCTTCCTGAGGAACCTGCCTCTCGAACCCACTTCCTGCCAGGACCGGATGCTTCGGCAGACCGCGGAGTTCCTGACGGAGGACGATGCCGATATCCTGGTCGTGAACGGATATGCCGGAACCGGCAAGACGACGGCGGTTTCAGCCGTCATCCGCACGATGCGCTCTCTCGAGACCCCCTGTGTGCTCCTGGCCCCGACCGGGCGCTCCGCCAAGGTGCTTTCTTCTTATACGGGAATGCCGGCCTCGACGGTCCATAAGCACATCTATCGCCAGAAATCCCACGGTGAGGACGGTTTCGGACGGTTCGAACTCGGATTCAACAAGGCGAAGAATACGCTGTTCATCGTCGATGAGGTCTCCCTGCTTACGAACGAGGACAAGTCCTCCCTTTTTGCTGAGGGCAATGTGCTGAACGACCTGGTTTCCTTCGTCCGCTCCGGTGCGGAATGCCGTCTCATCTTCATCGGGGATTCCGCCCAGTTGCCGCCCATCGGACTGGAAGAGTCTCCGGCCCTTTCCCAGGCTTATATGGACGGTTTCGGCGGGGTGCGCTATACGGGCTTGACGACGGTCGTCCGCCAGCAGAAAGAGAGCGGAATCCTGTTCAATGCAACCCGCATCCGGACGATCCTTGAAGATCCGTTCTTCGAGGATATGCCCCTTGATGAACTGGGACTGCGGACCGACGGCTTCGACGATATCTGCCGGATTGGAGGAGGGGATCTTCTCGAGACCCTTTCCGATGCCTATTCCCGGTTCGGGGAAGACGAGACGATCGTTCTCTGCCGCTCGAACAAGCGCGCCATCCGGTACAACGCCGGGATCCGGGCCCAGGTCCAGTACAAGGAGGACCGGCTGGTCCGGGGGGACCGCCTGATGATCGTCAAGAACTGTTATCATTTCGTGGACGAGGTGGAAGGCATGGACTATATCGCCAACGGGGACATCGCCAAACTGATCCGGATCAGCCATTTCGAGGAGCGCTACGGCTTGAATTTCGCCGAGGCAAGACTCTCCCTGCCGGATTACCGGGACCAGGAACTGACGGCGAAGGTCCTCCTTGATACGCTCGAGTCTGAGAGTCCTTCTCTCTCGTATGAACTGTCTAACCGTCTCTATCAAGGAGTCGACGCCGATTATTCCCACATCGCTTCGAAGCAGAAACGTTACAAGGAGGTCCGGGAGGATCCGTACTTCAATGCGCTCCAGCTCAAGTATGCCAATGCGATCACCTGCCACAAGTCGCAGGGCGGCCAGTGGAAATGCGTTTTCATCGACAATGTCTTCTGGCAGGATTTCCTGGTGGCGGACGACCTGAAATGGTTGTATACGGCGCTGACCCGTGCCGTCGAGAAAGTATATCTGGTCAATTTCAAAGATTCCTTATTTAAAACCGATGCGTAAAATCCTGACTCTGGTGCTCGGCGGCCTTCTGCTTTCGGGCTCCCTCCTCCGTGCGGAGGAACTCTCTTTCTTCCCGTCCCGTTTCCAGTGGACGGGCGACCGGGAACTCTATCTGTCGGACGGGAGGCAGGCAGCCCGGCTGACGGCCGTCCCCGGCCGCTGGAAAGTGGTGCCTGGCGACCTGATAAAGCCTCGTTACGATTCCTTCCCTGTCCAGCCTGAAGGGGCTGTCAACCTGACCTATTCACCGGATTCGACGCGGCTGGCCTTCACCCGGGACAATGATCTCTATGTGGTGGACATCGCTTCCGGAAAGGAATCCCGCCTGACGACGGACGGTTCTCCGGTCATCCTGAACGGATATGCTTCCTGGGTCTATTACGAAGAGATTTTCGGCCGCCCTTCCCGCTATCGCGCTTTCTGGTGGAGTCCGGACAGCCGCCGCCTGGCCTATTACCGCTTCGACGATTCCCGGGTTCCGATGTTCCCGATCTATTCCCCTTTCGGTCAGGACGGTACGCTCCGCGAAACCCATTATCCCAAGGCGGGGGAGCGCAATCCCGAGGTGCGGATCGGCTTTGTCGACGTGGATGAGGTTCTGGGCGGAGCTCCGGCCCGGACGGTATGGGCCGATTTCGATCCTTCCGAGGACCAGTATTTCGGGACACCGTTCTGGAGTGACGATTCCCGCTCCCTCTTCGTCCCCCGTGAGCCCCGGATCCAGAATACGCTGGACCTCTTCGCCGTTTCCTGCGAGGATGGATCCCGACGGTCCATCTATCACGAGACCTATCCAACCTGGCTGGACTGGATCGAAGGGATGCTTTTCGATCAGGACGGACTCTATATGGTCCGTAGTTTCGAGACAGGATGGGAACAGATCTACTTTCTCTCCTACGACGGGAAGACCCTGCGCCGGCTGACGGACGGTCCGAACTGGAAATCTACCCTCGTCGGGCTCGGCAGGGACGGTTCCGTCTATTTCACGGCCCAGCGGGATTCCCGCGTCAGGAAGGCATTCTATAAAGTGGACCGCGACGGAAAGGTGACGGCCCTGACGGATCCGGACCTGAATGTCGGTTCCGTCGCCCTGTCGCCGGACGGAAAGTTCTTTGCTGCCTCCCTTTCCTCGCTGGATACTCCGACGCAGGTCTGGGTCTATCAGACCGACAAGGCCGTCCGTGCCCGTTCTGAGAAGCGTTTCGCCAAATTCGGGTACAGGTGCGCCGCGCTGGACGCTCCGTTGGAGATGGTCCCGGAACTTGTTACGATCGTTTCGGACGGATTTGAACTTCCCGCGACCATAACCTATCCGGCAGGGTTCGATCCTTCCCGGAAATATCCTGTCCATGTCGACCTCTACGGCGGCCCAGACAGCCCGCTCGTTTCCGACGCATGGGCTCCGAGATACGGCCGGGACCGCTGGTTCTACGAGAACGGCATCATCCAGGTCGTCGCGGACTGCCGCGCGGCAGGGCACAACGGCCGGGAAGGACTGGATCAGATTTACAAGCATCTGAACGACCTGGAAGTCAAGGACTTCGTCGCCTGGGCGAACTATCTGAAATCCCTTCCGTACGTCAAGGCCGACAAGATCGGCGTGGAAGGATTCTCATTCGGGGGTACGATGACGACGATGCTCCTGTGCACCGCCCCGGACGCCTACCATTATGGGATCGCGGGAGGCGGTGTCTATGACTGGGCACTCTACGATACCCATTACACGGAACGCTTCATGTCGACCCCGCAGGACAATCCGGAGGGATATGCGCGCTCAAGGGTGCTCGTCCACGCCGAAAGGTATCCGGTCAAGGCCGGGGAATCGGATGGGAGCGTCATGTTGAAGATCACCCACGGAACCGGGGACGACAATGTCCATTTCCAGAACACGCTGCAACTGATCGATGTCCTGCAGAATGGGGGTAAGGAATTCGATTTCATGATCTATCCGGACGGAATGCACGGGTACCGGGGGTATCAGGGTGCGCATTTCCGTGCGGAAAACCAGGCTTTCTGGAAGAAATACCTGCTTTCGGACTAGTCTTCCTTCTTCTCTTCCGGACGCTCCGGCTCGTCGCCGTGGGCGTTCTTGTACTTGAAGCGACGGATCTTTGAAGTGGCCGTTTTCTCGAACGGCTCCTTCATCGCGTCGACCTCTCCGATCTTGGAGTTCTTGCCGACCGTCTTGTTGACCCATTCGAGGACGGCTTTCTTCCGGGATTCGAGGTTCTCGAAGAACTTGTCCTCGTCCGCCTGGTTCCAGTTGATGGCGTTGTCGGTGAACTTGACGAGGGCGACAAGCTTGCCGTCCCGCTCCATCACGAGAGATTCCTCGACACCTTCGATGTTGTTGATGACCTGCTCGATTTCCTCCGGGTAGATGTTCTCTCCGGAAGGCCCGAGAATCGTGTTGTTGAGGCGTCCCTTGATATAATAGTTGCCCTGCTCGTCCATGGTGGCGATGTCGTTGGTATGGAACCAGCCTTCGTCGTCCAGGACCTGGAGGGTGCGCTCGGGATCCTTGTAATAGCCCAGCATCACGTTGTCGCCGCGGACTACGATCTCGCCTTCCCCGGTCGCGGGGTTTACGTTATCGAGGCGGATTTCGACCTTGTAGGTCGCGGGACCGATGGACCCAAGGTGTTTCTTCTTGTCCACCATGACATTGCAGACCAGCGGGGCGGTTTCCGTGAGACCGTAGCCCACGGCGTAGGGGAACTTGCAGTCGATGAGGAACTGCTCTACGGCCGGGTCCAGCTTGGCCCCGCCGATCCCGAAGAACTTCAGTTTCCCGCCGAAGGTGCTTACCATCCGCCGGCCGATGAACCAGTGCAGGATGTGAGGAATATTCTTGTCGGCCCAGGAGAGGATGCGGCTCTTCCGGATGGTGGGAAGGACGCTGTTCTTCACGACCTTTTCGATGATGAGCGGTACGGAGCACACGATGGTGGGCTTGACCTTCTTCATCGCGGCGAGAAGGATTGTCGGGGTCGGAGGTTTCTGGAGCGTGTAGCAGGTGGCTCCCACATAGAAGGAGTATACCGTGGAAACGCTCATCTCATACGCGTGGGCGGCAGGCAGGATGCTCAGGAACCGGTCCTTCTTGAAAGCCGGCTTCGCTTTGAATGCCGCGGCGAGGTTGCTGCTCAGGTTGCGGTGGCTCAACATTACGCCCTTGGCCTTGCCGGTGGTGCCGGAAGTATAGATGATGCAGGCAAGGTCGTCCGGAGCAGGATCCTTGGTCCAGCCGTTGCACCTGAAATCCTCCTTGTTCTTTTTGAGGAATTCGAAAGTCTCGATGTCGATGATGAGGGTCAGGCGCTCTTTGCACTCTTCGCTCAGTTTCGGCATCATCCGTTTGGAGATGAAAATGACCTTGGATTCGGAATGGTTGAGGATATTGGTAAGTTCGTGCTCGGAACTGTCCGGCAGGATGGGGACGGCTACGCGGCCGAAAGCGGTGGCGGAAAAGAATGCGACCACCCAATTGGGCATGTTCTGCGAGAAGATGGCGACCCGGTCGCCGTGCTTGATCCCGAAACGGGACATCCGCTGGGAAAGCCTTTCGGTCTTGGTCCGGAAATCAGCGTAAGTATATTTCTGGCCGCCGTCCACATACTGGAAGGCGACCCGCTGGGAATAGGCGGTCGTGGCATGGTCGAAGACCTTCCTCAGGGTCGTGCAGGAATTCTCGCGGAACCTGTATTTCCGCCAGGCCTTATATGGACTTTTGATTCTCTTGGGCATGTTATGGGGAGTAAAGGTTTGATATTATCCGGTTGTGAAACCGTTTTTGTTGCGGCCTTGAAGGCCCATCGGGGCGTAATGGTCCTGAATGGCCCGGATGTCGGTCTTGGGATCGTCGAGGAGGGTCCATTTCTCCCCGACGCCGATCCGCTTCCGGCCCCAGTCGTAGTAACCCACATATACCTGGGCGCCGGTCGCTTTCGCAATGGTATAGTATCCTGTTTTCCAGCGTTTTACGGCTTTCCGAGTTCCTTCCGGTGCGATGGCGAGGTGGAATTCCTCCTCGGAATCCATCGCGTCAATGATGCTCTTGAGCATCGCGGTCGCATTCTTCCGGTCGACCGGGACGGCCCCGCAGGCACGGAGGATCGGGCCGAGGGGCCAGAAAAAGAATTCTTTCTTGATCATGATGTGGGCGACCTTCCCGAACTGGGTATAGAAAAGATAGCAGATCAGGAAGTCCCATACCGTGGTATGGGGCACGCCGAGGACGATGGCCTTCTTTTCTTCCATCGGGCCGTTGTCGCTTTTCCAGCCGAGTTTCCGCAGGCACCAGCCGCAGAATCGGGCCCACCGGGGGCTGACGGTTCTCTTAATCTTTCCCATCGGGTCAAATGTTTACGTCTTCCAGTTCTTCCTCGCTCCGGAGGTTCTCCATGATGAAATGCTGGCGTTCGCCCGTGTTGTCTCCCATATAGAACTCCATGATGTCCGGGATCGATTCTTCTTCGGCGAGCTTGACGGGATCGAGGCGCATATTGTCGCCGATGAAATCGACGAACTCGTTGGAGGAGATTTCTCCGAGACCCTTGAACCGGGTGATCTCGACACCGGTCTTGAGCTTCCGGACGGCCTCTTCCTTCTCGTCGATGGAGTAGCAGTAACGGGTTTCCTTCTTGTTCCTGACGCGGAAGAGGGGAGTCTGGAGGATATGGACATGCCCCCTTCGGATCAGGTCCGGGTAGTATTTCATGAAGAAAGTCAGGACGAGCATCCGGATATGCATTCCGTCGTCATCGGCATCGGTCGCAACGATGATGTTGTTGTAACGGAGATTGTCGAGGTCGTCCTCGACGCCGAGGGCAGAGATCAGGAGGTTCAGTTCCTCGTTCTCGGCGACTTTCTTCCGGCTTTCCTTGTAGCAGTTGATCGGCTTGCCCCGCAGGCTGAAGACCGCCTGGTTGTTGGCGTTCCGGACCCGGGTGATCGTTCCGCTCGCGGAATCTCCCTCCGTGATGAAGATGCTGGACTTCTCTCCCTCTTCCTCCTTGCCTTTCGGCAGTTTGTCGGAGTAGTGGTAGCGGCAGTCCCGCAGCTTGCGGTTATAGACATTTGCCTTCTTGTTGCGCTCGCGGGTCTTTTTCTGGATCCCGGAGATCTCTTCCCGCTCGGCCTGGGACGCCTTGATCTTCTCCTCGATGACCGGGACGATGTCCATGTGCATGTGGAGGTAGTTGTCCAGGTTCTTCGTGACGAAATCGTTCACGAAACTCCGGATGGTCGGGCCTCGGTCGATAAGCGCCGTGCCGTCGTCCCCCCGCTTGACGGTGCCGTCCTTGTTCTTCTCCTGCTTTTCCCACATATAGGTCGAGCCGAGCTTGGTCTTGGTCTGGCCTTCGAAGATCGGCTCCTGGATCTGGATTGAAATGGCTCCCACAACCCCCTGGCGCACATCTTCCGGCTTGTAATCCTTCTTGAAGAAGTCCTTGAACGTCTTGGCGATGGCTTCCCGGTAGGCGGCCAGATGTGTTCCCCCGTCACGGGTGTTCTGGCCGTTGACGAAGGTCGCGATGTTCTCGCCGTAGCTGTTCCCGTGGGTCAGGACGATTTCGATATCCTCGCCTTCGAGGTGGATGAGCGGGTAGAGGGGCGTCTCGGACATGTTCTCGTTGACCAGGTCCAGAAGGCCGTTTTCCGATTTGTAGGAAACTCCGTTGAGGATGAGGGTAAGCCCCTTTTTCAGGTAGGAATAGTTCTTGACCATGGACTCGACGAAGTCCATGTTGAAGGCGAAATCGCCGAACATCTCGTGGTCCGGGACGAAACGGATGAAGGTCCCGTTCTTTTCGGTAGAATCCCCGATGCCGCTGTCCTTGAGGATGCCACGGGAGAAGAGGGCGAAAGAGTGCTGGCCGTCCCGGAAGGATTCGACGTAGAACTCGGAAGACATGGCGTTGACCGCTTTCGTACCGACGCCGTTCATGCCGACGGATTTCTTGAAGTTCGTGTCATCGAACTTTCCGCCGGTGTTCAGCTTGGATGTCGCGTCGATCACCTTGTTGAGGGGAATTCCCCGTCCGAAGTCGCGGACGGATACCTCACGGCCTTCTATCGTGATGACGATCCGGTTTCCGAATCCCATCGAGAATTCGTCAATCGAGTTGTCGATAATCTCTTTCAGAAGGACATAGATGCCGTCTCCCTGCCGGTCTCCGTTCCCGAGACGGCCGATGTACATACCCGCTCTCCGGCGGATATGCTCGTTCCATTCCAGGGTCTGGATGCTCTCGTCGTTATAACTGGTATTGATCTTCGGTTCAGCCATAGTCGTTTTTCACCTATAAGGCACAAAATTAATAAATTTTGCGGATTTCTCAAAAGGCACGGAGACCTTTAGAAGAGAAGGAGGGCGAGCGGGATCAGGATGGCGGGAACGGCCTTGACCGCCTTCGCAAGGAAGAAGGCCTTGCGGGATTCAGCGAGGAGGGGGAGGGAGGCGTGGCCGTCCTGGGAGATGGAATTCGCCAGCAGGACCGGGAACGGGATGACACCGTTCGCGAAAAGGGTGACGAAAGCGATGTGCGGGCCGGATTCGGGGATGAAACCGACGGCCGTGGCCAGCAGGACCATCACCACGGGATTGTTCCCGACCCAGGTCTCCAGGTCGAAATAATGGCCGAGCAGGCCGAAGGCGAGCATGATCCCGAAGGTCCATCCGAAGATTCCCGGGAGGTGTTTCCGGATAATATGATGCCAGATGTGCTCTCGGAAAAACTCCTTGATGGATTCCGGTTTTTCTTCTCCGTCTTCTCCTTCGGCGCAGAAGGGTTCCCGGCAGCGCTCGGTGGGGAGGTTCCTTCCGATGCCCATCCGGTCCGCCGACCATCCGAGGACGATTCCGAGTCCGAGGAGGATGCCGAGGAGGCCCAGGGCCTTGCGGGGGAACATCGCCAGCATCAGGAAAGCCTCGTCGCCCGCGGTCGCTACCATCATCGCGAGAAGGGCGCCGAATGAGATCATCCGGTGCGTGTACAGGGAGACCGCCGCGAATCCGCCGGCGCAGCCGGGGATGGACCCGAGCAGGCCGGAAACGAGAATCTGGCCGCGTCCGCTGCGCCTCAGGCCCCGGAAGATGCGCCCGCCCGAGAAAGTGTCGAAGGCTTCGACGAGGGACATCATCAGCAGCACCAGCAGCGTTACCTCGAGAGATTCCTTCAAGGTTTCTCCGAGGATGGGCGCGATGGTCCGGAGGGATCCGTTCATTTTACTTCACCGACGATAAAGAGGTTGACAATGGGGCGGAGCGGGGAGTTGGTGATCAGGGTCAGGTAGACGACCGCTTCCCCCTCCGGCAGGTCGGACGTGTTGAGACGGACCTTGAAAGAGCCGCTTTCGCCGGGCTCGAGATCCGGGACGGGGTCGATGTCGACCTTCCGGTCTGCTTCCACGCTATGACAGATGAAGGTGGATTTCCCTTTGTTGGAGAGGTGGAAGGTTACCTCGCAGTCCTTTCCCTTCCCGACGACGCCGATCGAAGCCGTGCTTTCGGTAAAGATGGGCTGCGAAGCGTTTTCCTTCTGCTCCCGGGTCCAGGAGGAGAAATTCTCCTTAGTGATGGCCCAGAAAGTGAGGGGCCCATAAGCTTTTCCGTCGATGACGGGTGTCGCCGTGTAGTCGTGCCGTCCCCAGACCTCCCGGTCGGAACGGACGGTCGCGCTGAGGGTCGCCGTGGAGCCGGCGGGAATGGGATTCGGGTCGACGGTTACGGAAAGCTGCCCGGAAACGTCTTTGAAAGAGACGGTTATGGGTGTCGTTCCGAGGTTGGCGACCGTAGTCTGTTCGCTCCGGGATTCTCCCTGCTCGAGGTTCCCTATCTTGTAGCGGTCCGACTTGAGGCCGAGCGGTCCGCGCCTGACGCTACCATAGAGTTCCTCCAGGGGCTGTTTCCGGGCATGGACCTGGCCGCGGAGGTGCAGGAGGATCGGTTTTTTCTGGACGGAAAGCCAGACGGTCAGGTTCTTGTCGAAATAGATGGGTCCGTCTTCATTCTTATAGGTCGCAGAAATCTTCCCGGTCTTGCCCGGAAGGATGTCTTCCCGGGTCCATTCCGCATCGGTGCAGCCGCAGGAAGTAACGACCTCGAGGATCGTGACGGGATCCTTCCCCGTATTCTTGAGGACGAAGGTGCAGGAGACGGGACCGTCATCGACCAGGATGTCGCCGAAGTCGTGGACGGTATGGTCCCACTCCACGGCGTCTCCGGTCTTGACCGGCTCCTTGGTGGAATGGTCCGGTTCCTCGGCCGTCACGGGAACCTCCGCCACCGGCGGAAGGGGCTCGGGAACTTCTTCCCGTTCGACCTTGACGGTGTCGGTGACAGGGACCCGGGGTTCTTCTTGCGAGGCGTGGCGCCGCCCGACGCAGGACGGCACGAGTATTGCTAAGGTCAAGATGACCGGACAGAAACGTTTCATATGGACAAAGTTACTTCCGATTGTTTGAAAATCAAATAAAATACCTAAATTTGCGTAAAAGAACTACTAACAGTAACTATTAAAAAGGATAGAAATGGCTTACAAGATTGATGAAAATACCTGCATCGCTTGCGGTACCTGCATCGGTGAATGCCCTCAGGGCGCTATCTCCGAAGGAGATTTCTATGTGATCGATCCGGCTGTCTGCGTTGACTGCGGCACCTGCGCGGATGTCTGCCCGATGGGCGCCATCGCTCCCGCAGAGTAATTGACCCATGCTGGAAGATACCCGGCTCAAGATCTTTATGGCGGTCGCGGATGAAGGAAGCTTCACCCGCGCCGCTTATTTATTGGGTATCACCCAGCCCGCCGTCAGCCAGAATATCGCGGAACTGGAGCGCCTGACGGGCCGGACGCTTTTCGAGAGGGGAAAAGGGGCTGTCTCCCTGACCCCGGACGGAGAGCGTTTCCGTGTCCATGCCGAACGCATCCTTCGCGAGCATGCCGCCCTGGATACGTCGTTTTCCATGTCGGACCTTCCGGCGGTGACCCTGGCGGCCACGCCATATCTGCTCCATACCTTCGTCCCCTCTCTTCTGAAACGTCTCTCCACCCGGTTACCGATGCGTTTCCGCATCCTTACGGTTCCTGAGCCCGCGCCGGGTTCCGTCGGCGCTGACATTACCCTTTATACCGCACCTTGCCATGAAGCCCTGGACTTTGAATCCATCTCCATGGAGACCGTCCGTGCTGTCTGCCTTGCGGCCGAGCCTGATGTTTTCCTTCTTTCCGCGCCTCTGCTTCTTTGGACTCCCTATCGGTCGTACTGCGACCCTTCCATTTTGGGGCGTGTTGCCATGGAGGCTGACGATCCGGTCCTTCTTCTGGAGCGTCTCAGGGAAACGGCGGAAGCTGTCGCTCTGCTTCCGTCTATCCCTGAAGAATCTGGTTTCCAGTCTCTTCCCGCTCCTTCTTTTCTGCCGGTTTTCGACATCCGCTGCAAAATGAACGAAGCGTTCACCCGGACGGAACCGGGCAAACGCTTCAGGGAGTTTTTATCTCTTTGATTTTTCCTTCCTGAACAGATTTATTTTGTGCGCTGCCTTTCGAGGAAGTTCTCGAGACAATCGAAGAATTCCTGGCGGCAGTAGTCGATTTTGTCCGTTCCGAATTCCTTCGTCGTGAATCCCCATCCATGACCGCCGGTCGGCCAGATGTGCAGTTCCGTCGGGATACTCTCCTTGATGAGCGCTTCGTACATCCAGATCCCGTGCATGGCCGGGACCGTCTTGTCATCGGTGCAGAGTGCGATGAACGTTTCTGGGGTGGAGGAGGTGACATTGAAATGCAGGGAGTATTTCCGAGCGAGGTGCTTGTTTCTCATCGTCCCTTCCCTCAATTCTTTCCGATACTCGTCCAGGGACTTCCCGTCCCGGATCGCGACCTCCTGTTCCTTTCCGATCAGGTTGACGCGGGTCCCGCGGTGGGGATCCTGCTCGAGGGAGATGACCGGATAGATCAGGACGGCGAAATCGGGTTTCGTGACATCGTCGACGTACATGGTCTCGGTCGTCGCGGCGAGATGGCCGCCGGCCGAGAATCCCATCACGCCGATCTGGCGGACCTTCCACTGCGCGGCATGTTCCCGGCAATAGCGGAAGGTGTTCTGGACGTCGTCGAGGGGAACGGTATGGTGTGTGTTCGGCATCCTGTACTTGAGGACCGCGACCGTAATATTCTGCTCCAGCATCCATTTCGCGACATACAGGCCTTCATTCCAGGAAGAAGTATACTTGTATCCGCCTCCGGGGCAGACGATTACCATCTGTCCGTTCGGTTTCTTCGGGAAGTAGAGGTCGAAGCGGGCGAGGCTGGAGATATTTCCGAGGTTCCCGGTTTCGGAAATCTCTTCCGGCCCGGAGAACCCGTTGGCTTCTTTCATCGTAAATCCAGCATAGGTCGTTTTCTTACCGCGGACCGGATCGACCGTATTGTCCTTGTCGGAGGTGGCATAGAGATAGACCGTCTCGTCCGGACGGAGTTTGGAATTCGGCTGCTGGGCCGCTGCGGAAAGGCCGATCGCGACGAATGCTGCCAGGAGGATCAGTTTCGTTTTCATGGTATCGTATCTTAAAAAAGAGAGAGGCGTGCACGCCTCTCTCTAAAGTCAAATCTTATTTCCCCGCGAGACGCTTGTAGGTCTCGAGACGGATCTTGGCGAATTCCTCGGTCTTGTCCAGCAGCTCCTGCGCCCTGTCGGGGAAGAGCTTGTAGAGGGACGAGAAGCGGACCTCACCCTTGAGGAAGTCCTGGAACTTCGTCCAGTCGGGCTCCTTGGAGTCGAGGGTGAACGGGTTCTTGTCCGTGCCTTCGAGGGTCGGGTTGTACCGGTAGAGATGCCAGTAACCGCAGTCGACGGCCAGTTTTTCTTCCTTCTGGCTCAAGCCCATGCCGGCTCTCAGGCCGTGGTTGATACACGGGGAGTAGGCGATGATGAGGGACGGTCCGTCGTAGGCTTCAGCTTCCTTGATGGCGTTGAAGTACTGGGCCGGGCTGGCACCCATCGCGACCTGGGCGACATAGACGTAGCCGTAGCTGATGGCCATCATGCCGAGGTCTTTCTTGCGGATCTTCTTTCCGGAAGCGGCGAACTTGGCGATGGCGCCGGCCGGGGTAGCCTTCGAGGACTGTCCGCCGGTGTTGGAATACACTTCCGTGTCGAGCACGAGGACATTGACATTCTCTCCGCTGGCGAGGACGTGGTCCAGACCGCCGTAACCGATATCGTAGGAAGCACCGTCGCCGCCGAAGATCCACTGGCTGCGGGACGGGATGAAGTGCTTGTATTCCCGGAGTTTGGCGTAGACCTCGCAGTCGCATCCTTCGAGGATGGGCTCGAGCTTGTCGGCGACCTCACGGGTCACCTTGGCGTCATTGCGGTTGTCGAGCCACTGGCGGAAGAGCGCCTTGGCCTCTTCGGAGGCGCAGTCGCAGGAAAGGCCTTTCTCCATCGTCGCGGCGACGGTCTCACGGGCGCGGTCGGAGCCGAGCTTCATGCCGAGACCGAACTCGCAGAAGTCTTCGAAGAGGGAGTTGGCCCATGCCGGACCGTGTCCCTGGGCGTCTGTGCAGTACGGGGAAGCCGGGAAGGAGGCTCCGTAGATCGAGGAACATCCCGTCGCGTTCGCGATCATCATATGGTCGCCGTAGAGCTGGGTGATGGTCTTGATGTTCGGGGTCTCGCCGCAGCCGGCACAGGCGCCGGAGAACTCGAAGAGCGGCTGGGCGAACTGGGAGTTCTTCAGGTTGGCGAACTTGTTGACGACATCGCTGCGATAGCCGATCTTCTTGTGCAGATAGTCGAAGTTGGCCTGCTCGTCCTCGTTCTCGATGTACGGGACCATCTTGAGGGCCTTCTCCGGCTTGGAGAGACAGACGTCCACGCAGTTTCCGCAACCGGTACAGTCGTCGACGGAAACGGCGAGCGCATACTTGAACTCCTTGAGGACGGCCTTGCCCTGGGCCATCTTGAGACCGGCGGGAGCGTTGGCGGCTTCCTCTTCGGTCAGGAGGAACGGGCGGATCGCGGCGTGCGGGCAGACGAAGGCGCAGGTGTTGCACTGGATACATTTCTCCGCATCCCAGGTCGGGACGTTGACGGCGACACCGCGCTTTTCGTAAGCGGCGGTTCCGGCCGGCATTGTGCCGTCGGCATAGGGGAGGAGGGCGCTGACCGGGAGGGTGTCGCCGGCCTGTGCATTGACGATATCGGCCACTTCCTTGACGAAGGCGGGGGCGAGGCGGTCCTTGCCCGGAGTCTCGAACTTGGCTGTGATTTCGGCCCATTCGGCGGGAACCTTGATTTCGGTATACTCACCGCCGCGGTCGACGGCCGCATAGTTCATGTTGACGACATTTTCGCCCTTCTTGCCGTAGCTCTTGACGATGGCGTCCTTCATGTACTTGACGGCGTCCTCGTAAGGGATGATGCCCGTGATCTTGAAGAAGGCGCTCTGCAGGATCGTGTTCGTACGGTTTCCAAGGCCGATCTCGGCGGCAATCTTGGTTGCGTTGATGATGAAGACGCGGATATGCTTCCGGCCGATGATGCCCTTCACGTTGTCAGGGATGTTCTTTACGGTCTCTTCTTCGTCCCAGAGACTGTTCAGCAGGAGGGTACCGCCTTCCTTGATGCCTTTCAGTACGTCATACTTGCGGAGATAGGAAGGAACATGGCAGGCGACGAAGTCGGGGGTGTTCACCAGATACGGAGCCTTGATCGGGAGGTCGCCGAAACGAAGGTGCGAGCAGGTGTAGCCGCCGGACTTCTTGGAATCGTAATCGAAGTAGGCCTGGCAGTATTTCTCGGTATGCGAACCGATGATCTTGATCGTGTTCTTGTTGGCGCCGACGGTACCGTCGCTGCCGAGTCCGTAGAACTTGCACTCGGTAGTTCCCGGTTTCACGATGGAAATCTCGCTCTTGATCGGGAGGGACTTGAAGGTCACGTCGTCGACGATGCCGATGGTGAAGCCGGCCTTGGGCTCCTTCATCTCGAGGTTGTCATAGACGGCGATGATCTGGGCCGGGGTGGTGTCCTTGGAGGACAGACCATAACGGCCACCGAAGATCTGGACGTTGTCCTTGCCCTGGAAGAGGGTCTTGACATCCTGGAAGAGAGGTTCTCCGAGGGCGCCGGGCTCCTTGGTACGGTCGAGGACCGCGATGCGGCGGACGCTCTTCGGGAGGACGCTGAAGAAGTACTTTTCGGAGAACGGACGGTAGAGATGGACGGTCACGAGACCGTACTTGCGGCCGCGGGTGGCGAGGTAGTCGATCGTCTCCTTGATCGTCTCGGTGACGGAACCCATCGCGACGATGATCTTCTCGGCGGTCGGGTCTCCGTAATACTCGAACGGACGGTAGCAGCGGCCGGTCAGCTCGCTGATTTCGCCCATGTAGCGGGCGACGATGTCCGGAACGGCTTCATAATACTGGTTGCGGGTCTCGGCTGCCTGGAAATAGACATCACCGTTCTGGGCGGTACCGCGGGTGACGGGAGCGTCCGGGTTGAGGGCCTTGGCACGGAAAGCGGCGAGGGCCTTGGTGGAGACCATGTCGCGGAGCTTGTCCTCGTCGAGGGCTTCGATCTTCTGGATTTCGTGGGAAGTCCGGAAGCCGTCGAAGAAATGCAGGAACGGAATGCTCGACTTGATCGCGGAAAGATGGGCGACGGCGGCGATGTCCTGGGCTTCCTGGACCGAACCGGAGGCGATCATCGCGAAACCGGTCTGGCGGCAGGCCATGACGTCCTGGTGGTCTCCGAAGATGGAGAGGGCGTGGGAGGCCAGTGCGCGGGCAGATACGTGGAAGACGGTCGGGAGCATTTCGCCGGCGATCTTGTACATGTTCGGGATCATCAGGAGAAGGCCCTGGGAGGCCGTGAAGGTGGAGGTGAGGACACCCGCCTGGAGGGAACCGTGGACAGCACCCGCGGCGCCTCCTTCACTCTGCATCTCGGTTACCTTGACCGTTTCGCCCCAGAGGTTTTTCTTGCCGTGGGCGGCCCACTCGTCGATGTTCTCGGCCATGGTCGAGGAAGGCGTGATAGGGTAGATAGCGGCGTGCTCGCTGAAGAGGTACGCGATGTTGGATGCCGCGTAGTTACCGTCACAGGTGATGAATTTCTTTTCGTTAGCCATAAAAGTGTTTATTAAATGTTATTGTTGATTAGTCGGATAGTCCTTCGGCGGTTACGGTCCCGCCCGAAATGCGCTTCACAAGACCCTGGAGGACGGTTCCCGGACCGATCTCGAGGAAAGAGCCGGCTCCGTCCGCAATCATGTTGCGTACGGTCCGGGTCCACTGGACGGGGGAAGTCAGCTGGAGAAGGAGATTCTGCTTGATCGTCTCCGGATCCGTCGTCGGAGCGGCGGAAACATTCTGGTAGACGGGGCAGACGGGGGTGTGGAAGGGGGTCTGTTCGATGGCCTTGCCGAGCTCGATGCGTGCCGGTTCCATGAGAGGGGAGTGGAAAGCGCCGCCCACGCTCAGCGGGAGGGCGCGTTTCGCGCCGGCTTCCTTCAATTTGGCACAGGCTTCCTGCACCGCCGGGCGCTCCCCGGAGATGACGACCTGTCCGTCGCTGTTGTAGTTGGCGGGGACGACGACTCCGCCGCAGCCTTCGCAAATCAGTTCCACGGTGTCGTCGGGGAGGCCGATGATGGCCGCCATCGTGCCGGGAACACTCTCGCAGCATTTCTGCATCGCGGCAGCCCGGATCGAGACCAGCCGGAGGGCGTCTTCGAAGGACATTGCCCCTGCGGCCGCGAGGGCGGAGAATTCGCCGAGGCTGTGGCCGGCGACCATATCCGGGCAGGGAACTTCCTTGCACAGGGCGAGGGCGACGCTGTGGAGGAAAATCGCCGGCTGGGTCACCCGTGTCTGCCGGAGGTCTTCATCGGACCCTTCGAACATGATGTCCGTGATGCGGAACCCCAGGATTTCGTTGGCCCGTTCCAACAGGGAACGGCCCTTTTCTGAGGATTCGTAAACGGACTTGGCCATTCCCGGGTGCTGGGATCCCTGGCCGGGGAATATATATGCTTTCGACATAGAATACACGTCAATGATTCTACAAATATAATCATAATCAAAGACAATTCCAAGTATTGCATTTTTTTGAAGGATTACCGACCTTTGTCATCATAATCCGAGAAAGATGCCCAGATAAAGTTTATTATTCATCACTCTTTGTATCAATTTGTTAATTATTATTCATCACTCTTTGTATCAATTTGTTAACCGCACTGACGGCGCCTGCCCAGCCCCGTACCGACTGCAGCATCACCGGGCATGTCCTGGACGCAGCCTCGGGAGAGCACCTTCCCTATATCACGGTCATGCTGAAAGGCACGCAGATCGGTACCCAGACTTCCGTGTCCGGACACTATGCCATGCGCGACCTGCCGGAAGGGGATTTTACGGTCATCGCGACGGCCGTCGGATACACCACGGATGAAAAGCGGGTCTCTCTTAGGAAAGGGCAGCTCCTGGAGGTGAACTTCACGATCTCGGAGGATCTGATGTCCATTGAGGAGACGGTCGTGACGGCGACCCGGAACCACAGCGCCCGAAAGGAATCTCCGACCCTCGTCAATGTGCTGGACAGCAGGATTTTCGTCGCGACTGTATCTCCAACCCTGGCGGACGGCCTGGCGTTCCAGCCCGGTGTCCGGGTTGAAAACGACTGCCAGAACTGCGGGTTCACGCAGGCCCGGATCAACGGTCTCTGCGGACATTATTCGCAGATTCTCGTCGATTCCCGCCCGGTTTTCTCCGCCCTTGCCGGAGTCTATGGACTGGAGCAGATCCCCGCGTCCATGATCGACCGGATCGAAGTCGTCCGAGGGGGCGGTTCCGCCTTGTTCGGGGCTTCTGCCATCGGGGGAACCATCAACATCATAACCAAGGAAGCCATGCGTCCGAGCGCCGAAATCGGCCACGACATCACCTCCATCGGCTTTTCCGGGGCCATGGACAACAGCACCAGCCTTTCCACTTCGGCCATTTCGGACAACGGCAAGGCCGGCATTTTCGTTTTCGGGCAGAAGCGCAGCCGGGACGGTTATGACGCAGATTCGGACGGTTTTACGGATATCCCGACGATCAATTCCCTGACGATGGGCACCCGGGCCCACCTGCACATAACGCCCTTCCTGAAACTGAACGTGGAATACCATGGCGTGAAGGAGTTCCGGCGTGGGGGAGACCGGCTCGATTATCCCGCCCATGAGGCCCTGATCGCGGAACAGACGGAACATGTGAACAACAGCGGCTCCGTCAGCATGGACGGACAGAGCGCCGATGCCGTCCACCGGTACAGCGTATATGTGTCCGCGCAGCACATCGACCGGAACAGCTATTACGGCGGCGGGAAGGATCCCAACGCCTATGGCAAGACGAGGGACCTGACGGCGGTCGCCGGTGCCCAGTATTCCGTGAACATCGCCCACCTGCTCTTCATGCCCGCCCAGCTGACCCTCGGGGCCGAGTACAATTACGACGATCTCCACGACATTTCCCTCGGGTATGACCAGCGCACGGACCAGACCGTCCATATCGCCGGCGGCTATATCCAGAACGAGTGGAAAAATCCGCACTGGAGCGTCCTGGCGGGGATGCGGGTGGATAAGCACAGCCTGATCCGGAATCCGATCTTCTCCCCACGTGTCAACATCCGGTACAGTCCCTTCCGGGACCTTGCATTCCGCGCCATCTATGCGACGGGATTCAGGGCTCCGCAGGCTTTTGACGAGGACCTCCACATCTCCGTCGTGGGCGGGGAACGCGTCCGGATCCGCCTCGCGGAAGGACTCAGGCAGGAGCGTTCCCACTCCTTCAGCTTCTCCGGGGACTGGTACCACCAGTTCGGGAGGGTCAAGACCAATTTCATGGCCGAGGGCTTCTACACCCGCCTGGAGGATACGTTCGCCCTTCGCGAAACGAGAGAGACTGCGGACGGAGGAAACAGCACGGTGATGGAACGTTACAACGGATCCGGGGCGACCGTCTTCGGATGCAACCTGGAGGGCAAGGCCTCCCTCGGCGCCAAGTTCAGCGTCCAGGCGGGAATCACTTTCCAGCGCAGCCGCTATGCCGAGCCCGAGGTCTGGAGCGACGATCCTTCCGTTCCCGCCTCGCTCAAGATGTTCCGTTCCCCCGATTCCTACGGCTATCTCGTCGCTACGTACAATCCCTCGAAGGTTTGGACCCTGAACCTTTCAGGCGTATACACGGGGTCCATGCTGACCCAGCACATGGCCGGCAGCGGCACGCCCGTGGACGTAGCGGTGGACACCCCCCGCTTCTGGGACATGGGCCTGAAGGTCTCCCGCGAGTTCGATATCATGAAATCCTGCAAGCTGGAAGTGCGGGCGGCCGTAAAGAATATCTTCAATTCCTTCCAGAAAGATTTCGACAAGGGGGAGTATCGGGATTCCGGCTATATCTACGGCCCGTCCCTTCCCCGTTCCCTCATCTTCGGAACGGCTCTCCGGTTCTGATAGCCGCGGCGGAATGCAAAAAGGGTGACCCGGACTCGGGCCACCCTTTTTGTATCCGTATCGGATCCGGATTAGAGCTTCGGACCGGCCTTGACGAGGGCCTTGCCGGCGCGGTTGGATTCGTACTTGTGGAAGTTTTTGATGAAACGGCCGGCGAGGTCTTTCGCCTTGGCGTCCCAATCAGCTGCGTTCTGGTAGGTGTCGCGAGGATCGAGGATGCCGGTGTCGACGCCTTCGAGGACGGTCGGAACTTCGAAGTTGAAGTAAGGGATCATCTTGGTCGGGGCCTTGTCGATCGAGCCGTTGAGGATCGCGTCGATGATGCCGCGGGTGTCACGGATGGAGATGCGCTTGCCCGTACCGTTCCAACCGGTGTTCACGAGGTAAGCTTTCGCACCGCTCTTCTTCATCTTCTTGACGAGTTCCTCGGCATACTTGGTCGGATGCAGTTCGAGGAAGGCCTGGCCGAAGCAGGCGGAGAAGGTCGGGGT
>JAFRUH010000003.1 GCA_017438975.1 Bacteroidales bacterium | reverse complement strand
CTTTTCAAATGCTTCTTCCTAACATGCACTTGGGCGAAGGGCTTGTCAGACAGATGTTTGGCACATTCCCTTTCCCGTGTTTGGCACATTCCGGCAAAACGCGCGTAGGATACTTCCTGCCGGACTGTACTTGATAATACGTTAAACTTTATGCTATTATGGACTCGAACAATCTTATTGAAGGGCTCCTCCAGAAGCCCCTTTGGCAGATGACCGGAGAGGAATACTGCCAACTCACTCACTATGCTCTCTCCATTTCCCCGAACACGGGATCATCCCCGGCTCCACCTGGGCAGAAGGCACTCGGCGTTCATGCCCTTGCAATAGAACTCGGGTGCTCCGACTCCACGGTCTATGCACTTATGCGTACGCCACGAGAAGAAGATGGCTCCTCCGATGGCGGCGGAATCCTCCGTCCTGCCGTCGTCTCCCGCATCGGGCGACGGATCGTCTTTGACGTCGACACAGCCCGCAGGTTGGCCGACGATTACCAATCGTCCCGCAAATAAACTGCGGGTCAAAAGAGAAATATTATGCACGATGGGCTCGGCCTGCGAAGGTGCGAGCTATCGTCACATCTGCCCGGCCCGAAAAAGAATTCAACGTATGAAAAGTGTTTTTCCTCATTCCTGCCAGAAAGGGCTTGCCAACATTTGGCCCTATAGTAGGCGACGGGAGTCGGCCTACATATTAAGTTACCAATCCCTATTTTCAGTGTCCATAAACCGGGCAAGCCCGGAAGGGAATTATCCAAAATGTGCCAAAGAAGGGTTGGCACAAACCTCTTTTCGAGAGGGCTATCAGAAGCGCCATATCGGACCGGAATTCTGCCAACCTCAGCTTGCTGATCTCCTGGCAGCCCTCCTCTTCCCTTTAGGGAAGGGGGTATTAAGTTACCAACCACCCTTAAAAGGTGGCAGAATCCGGGCAAGCCCGGAGATAGAAGAAAATGCAAATGCCAACACGGAAATTGTCCCGAGCCGTGGCAGTTTGCGTTAGAATCAAGCTCAGTTTTCAGCAGAGAATGCCAACCATCATTTCGGTTTTGATATACAAGAGTGGATCTGATTGTTGACTTGAATAGAGAGTATTAAGGGAGGCGACGTGTTTATTAAAAACAGCGGTTTCATGCCAATAAGGAGCTTTAATCAAAATCGTCCGACCTGGATTCCCTGATACACAGCCTGCCATTGGTTGATTCTATCATCTAGGTCATGAACGGAGTCGTATTGCTTATAATCGGATGCATCTAAACGATACACCATATCGGTCTCAGTAGTATGTAAGAATTGCTTTGTCGGCTGAGAACCATCTGCGCCAACAGATGTAACGATGCTAACCATGATGAGGCTTTCCACTTTGAAAAGGAATCGCCCAAATCCCTCCCATTCTTATGTTAATATTCACATAAGACGGGTTAAAATAGGAACCAACTCTGATTGTCGTCCTTTTTTTTGTGAAATATAGTTGAGTAAGTGTTTGTTTTCCATACTAAATAAAGTATATTTATCCTTTGGATGCAAGATTCTCTATAATCCTGTGTTTTATGGTTGTATAGTTGACAGTTGCTTATGAAAAGACTTGTTTTTTGGGCTACTATGGCCGCATTGGTCCTTTCCGGATGTGAAAAAGAAGCCGGTTCTGATGAGGATAAAATCTATACTGAGGATGAACTGGGAGTAATCGTTGAATGGGTGCGTTGTGGCTGGAGCGAGGTAAAGAACGAAACGGAAGCAACCGTAAAACTCACCACCTCATATCCGTTTGGATACCATGAAGATGTCACTTCAGACATTATGGCAGGTGAGATGGTGAAGCTTGACATAGGTGCCGCCGTGCCTGGTGTATCCATTGAAGAAAGCCTCCGGGCCGTCATCAACCTTGCCGACGGGACGGAGATTGTCTGTGTTCAATCCAGCCAGATGACACCCTGGGCGGAGCGTTTCTACACCAACTTTGAGAAGGAAGAGACTTATGAGGTTATAGATCTTGACGGGAAGAAACTGCGCCATGACCTAGTCGTCCTCACGTACCACATTGACCAAACGCTCATCGACTTATGGAAAGAGAGCCAATTGATTGATGGCGGCTGGCCGGCCATCCAATTGGACAGACCCGAGGTTAGTCTTCCTTCCGAAGGTGGCACGATAGTCGTTTCCATGCTCAATTACAAATCCTGGTGGATCAATGGCGGTTATTCCGCCGAACCTGATGAGGAAGGAATCTGGCAGCGTGTCGGAGATTACTTTCACGCCATTTCCTCGGACGGAGAACAGGCCTGCAGTTTTGACATCCTCGAAGGCGACTGGTTCCATGCCGTCGTCCCGAACAAGGGAGACAGCAACCAGCTCTTCATTACGGTCGATCAAAACTATCTTGCAAAGCCCCGTCATGCCATTATTGAGATGGAATGTGGCGATGTCTTCACCACCATCAAGGTAAATCAGTCGTAAATCGTAGTTCTCAACATCGGGATTATATAAAAGGCCGTAGAAGGTTTCTATTTCTTTTCTTCAACCGGCCGATGGATGACAGAATGACGATGAAGGCGTCGTGCAGCAGATCTTCCACTACCTCCTGAGAATCCACATAGTGCCTGCATATCCCATGAGCTTCCCGGAATAGCCTCGGTAAAGGGCCTCCACAGATGCGGGGTCCCCTCGTTTGCAGCCATCCACGAGTTGTCTCTTGTCCATGTAGACTACAGGCTTTTTTATAATTAATAATAAGACTACAAAAATTCGTAATACTGCGTGGGGAAACAAATAAAACGGCGGAACAACTATTCCCGACTGTAAACGACTACAAATAAAGCAAAAAGTGGCACGATTGTTACACTTTTTGTCACATTCTATACGAAAAATCCCCCTCAGACTAATCTGAGAGGGATTTTTGTGGAGCATAGGAGAATCGAACTCCTGACCTTTTGAATGCCATTCAAACGCTCTACCAACTGAGCTAATACCCCGATTTGGATTGCAAAGATACAACGATTTTTGTTATATTTGCAAGAGTTTGACCAATTTTTTTCAAAAAACCGCAATATTTCCGTTTATGAAGCAATATATCGAAACCCATAGGGAGCGCTTCTTCGATGAACTCTTCTCCCTCCTGCGCATTCCGTCCATCAGTGCCAAACCCGAGCATAAACCTGACATGTACCGCTGTGCGGAGAGACTCGTCGGATTGCTGAAAGAGGCGGGAGCGGACGAGGCCGGCGTGTATGAAACCGCCGGGAATCCGGTCGTTTTCGGGAAAAAGACCGTTGACCCTGATGCGAAGACGGTTCTCGTATACGGCCATTATGACGTCCAGCCGCCGGAGCCGCTTGAGAAATGGCGTACGGATCCCTTCGAACCGGTGCTCGCGAATGACCCCGGGACCGGAGAGGAAGCTATCTACTGCCGCGGAGCCAATGACGACAAGGGGCAGCTTTTCATGCATCTGAAGGCTTTCGAATTCCTGTTGCGGGAAGGCCGGCTCAGGCACAATGTGAAGTTTATCTTCGAAGGCGAGGAAGAGATCGGAAGCCCGTCCCTTCCGGCTTGGGTAGAGGCCAACAAGGACCTCCTCAAGGCTGACGTGATCCTGGTTTCGGACACCACGATGATCTCGGACAAAGTCCCTTCGATCAATTGCGGGATGCGGGGACTGGCCTATCTGGAAGTAACCGTGACCGGCCCGAACAAGGACCTCCATTCCGGCCATTACGGCGGAGCGGTCGCGAATCCGATCAATACCCTCTGCGACATGATCTCCGGCCTGATCGACAAGGACGGGCGCATTACCATCCCGGGGTTCTATGACGATGTCGTCGAGCTCTCGAAGGAGGACCGCGCCAATCTGGCCCGGGCTCCCTTCGACTTGGAAGAATACAAGAAGTTCCTGGATATCAATGAGGTAAAAGGAGAGAAGGGGTATACGACCCTTGAAAGGACCGGCATCCGTCCCTGTCTCGACGTCTGCGGAATCTGGGGCGGATACACGGGCGTCGGCGCCAAGACGGTCCTCCCTTCGACGGCCCATGCGAAGATCTCGATGCGGCTGGTCCCGAACCAGACTTCCTCGAAGATCACCCGCCTGTTCGAGGATCATTTCCGCGCCATTGCCCCGCCTTACGTCAAGGTCGACGTCAAGCGCTGCGAGGGCGGGAACGGATTCCTGATTCCCATCACCTCCCACGCCTACCAGGCTGCCTCGAAGGCGATGGCGGAAGTCTATGGGACAGAGCCGGTTCCGTCCCGTGGCGGCGGCAGCATCGCCATCCTCGCGGACATGCAGCGGATCCTCGGTATCGACCCGCTGCTGATGGGATTCGGGCTGGAAAGGGATACAATCCATTCTCCGAACGAGAGTTACCTCCTTCGCCAGCTGTTCGCCGGGATGGAGTCGATTGCCTTGTTCTATCAGTATTACTAATACAGCACCTTGCTGAGGAAGAGCGCGTGGCCGGGGACCGATTCTCCGGCATCACCGCGCGTACCCGATCCGAGCAGTTCCGGAATCCATCCGGGATCATGCTTGCCGCGCCCGATCTCGATCATCGTCCCGACGACGGCGCGGACCATGTTCCGCAGGAATCGGTCGGCGCTGATCCGGAAATACCAGTATTCCTGGCCGGGGGTGTCGGGCGTTCGTCCCATCACCGAGAGATAGGAAGGGGTATACGGGGCCCAGAAGGCTTCGTAGACGGTGCAAATAGAGGTTTTGCTGTTTCCCCCCGTTTTCTCGAAACAGGAGAAGTCGTGGGTGCCGATCAGGTGGGGACACGCCCGGTTCATCGCCTCGAAATCCAGGGCGGGATAGCCGCACCGGTAGGAAAAAGCCTCGACGAAAGGGTCTTTTTTTCTATGCAGAAAATAAGTATATTCGCGTCTCGATGCGTCGAAGCGGGCGTGAAAGTCCGGCGTAGCCGGAACGATCGAATGGACCGTGATTTCGGGGGGCAGGATGGCATTTAATTTGCAGGCCAATTGGCTCGGGTCCGCCGGCACTTCACCGTCGAAATCGAAGTGAGCCACATACCCGCAGGCATTGACCGCCGTGTCGGTCCGGCCCGTTCCGGTGACTTCCACGCCGGTTCTGAGGAGGGTTGACAGCGCCAGCTGGAGCACTCCCTGAACTGTCGGGGTGTCATTTTGGACCTGCCAGCCGCAGAAGCGGCCGCCGTCGTAGGAAAGTGTGATCGCGTATCGCATGACCGGAGATGATTGACAATGCAAAAATAAAGAAATATATGGAAAGTGTAAACATCAAAGAACTCAATGAACGGATCCAGAGGGAAAGTTCGTTCGTCGACCTGCTGACCCTGGAGATGGGCAAGGTCATCGTGGGACAGAAGCATCTGGTCGACAATCTGCTGATCGGTCTGCTCGCGAACGGGCATATCCTGCTCGAAGGTGTCCCGGGTCTTGCAAAGACCTTGGCGATCAATACCTTGTCACAGGCTGTCGACGCGAAGTTCAGCCGGATCCAGTTCACCCCGGACCTCCTTCCCGCCGATGTGATCGGAACCCTGATCTACTCCCAGAAGAATGAGTCGTTCGAGGTCCACAAGGGTCCCATCTTCGCCAATTTCGTGCTGGCGGATGAAATCAACCGTTCTCCTGCGAAGGTCCAGTCCGCCCTCCTGGAAGCCATGCAGGAGCGCCAGGTTACGATCGGGGACCAGACCTACCGTCTGCCGGAGCCGTTCCTCGTGATGGCGACGCAGAACCCGATTGAGCAGGAAGGGACCTATCCGCTTCCGGAAGCCCAGGTCGACCGTTTCATGCTGAAGGTCGTCGTCAGCTATCCAAAGAAGGACGAGGAGCGCCAGATTATCCGGATGAACAACCAGGGAGAGTTCCCGAAGGCGAACGCCGTCATCGCTCCCGAAGATATCGTCCGGGCACGGGAAGTCGTCCGCGATGTCTATATGGACGAAAAGATCGAGCGTTATATCGTGGACATCGTCTATGCAACCCGTACCCCGCAGGATTACAACCTGTCCGAACTCCGCGACTTCATCTCTTACGGCGCTTCCCCGCGTGCCAGCATCTCACTGTCCCTGGCGGCCAAGGCCTATGCTTTCATCAAGCGGCGCGGGTATGTCATCCCCGAAGATGTGAGGGCCGTCTGCAACGAGGTGCTCCGCCACAGGATCGGACTGACCTACGAGGCGGAAGCCGAGAATGTGACCACCGAACAGATCATCGAAAAAGTCATCAATTCCGTAATCGTTCCGTAATGTCCCGTCTCACGCCCAACGACCTCCTGAAAAAGGTCCGGAAGATCGAGATCAAGACGAAAGCCCTGAGCCATCAGATCTTTGCCGGAGAGTACCATTCCGCCTTCAAGGGAAGGGGAATGGCGTTCAGCGAGGTCCGTGAATACCAGTACGGCGATGACGTGCGGAACATGGACTGGAACGTTACCGCGCGGATGAACGCCCCGTACGTCAAGGTCTTCGAGGAAGAGCGCGAACTGACCGTCGTCCTGCTGGTCGATATCAGCCGCTCCGGCCTGTTCGGGACGGAAGGGAAGACCAAACGCGAGCAGATCGCCGAGATCGCCGCCGTCCTGTCTTTCTCCGCGATCCTGAACAACGACAAGGTCGGAGCGCTGCTTTTCAGCGACAAGGTCGAGAAGTTCATTCCGCCCAAGAAGGGGCGCAGCCACCTTCTCCACATTATCCGGGAAATCATCGACCATGAACCCGAATCGACCGGGACCGACATCGGCGAGGCCCTCCGGTTCCTGACCGGGGCCGTCAAGAAGAAATGCACGGCTTTCATCCTTTCGGATATGCTCGATGTCAATGGGGACGGTACCCCGCGATATGAAGACGCCCTCAAGGTCGCCGTGGGCCGGCACGATATTTCCGTGATCCGGGTCCATGACCCCCGGGAGCGGACGATACCGGACGTGGGCCTTGTCCATGTCAAGGATTCCGAGACGGGGGAGGGTGCCTGGATCAATACTTCTTCCCGGAAAGTCAGGGACGCCTATTCCGCCTGGTTCGGGAATGTCTCCGCATCCGCGTCGAGACTTTTCAACCGCTATCAGGTCGACAGCGTGGACATCGCGACGGACGAGGATTACGTAAGGGCTTTGATGGCCCTTTTCCACAGGAGATAAGAATATGAGATTCAGATTGTTGGCATTCCTGATCAGCGCCCTGCTTCCCCTGCAGGGACGTGTGATCCGCATGGATGGTTCCTTCGTTTCACAACTCCAGAAACGGGACTCCATCCTTATCGCCGACCAGATCGTCTATGGATTCAGGATGGATTCTGTCCCGGACAGCGTCCGACTCGCATATCCGGAGATTCCCCAGCCTTTCATGGAGAATATGGTGACCGTCCGTCCGTGGCAGACCGATACCCTTAAGGTCCATAAGGTCCGCTCGACGGGGGAGAAGTCCTATGACATCGTTTCCTCGATTGTCGTGGCTCCGTTCGAAGCCGGCCGGTATGAACTTCCCCCTTTGTTCGTGGAACGGATCGGTCGGGATGAAGTGCCTGATACCCTGGTTTTCAATCCCCAGGTCCTGGATGTCACGACGATCCAGATCGACACGGCGACCTTCGTGCCGCACGATATCAAGGGGCAGATCCGCTATCCCCTGACTTTCAAGGAGGTCTTTCCGTATCTCATCGGCTTTTATCTCCTTGCCGGACTCATAGCAGCCGTCGTCTGTCTCCTGATGATCCGGAAGCGGCGCCAGGACGGCCCCGCCTACAATGAACCTGCCCACATCACGGCTCTCCGGAAACTTGACAAGTTCCGCGGAGAGAAGTTCTGGGAACCGGACCGGCAGAAACAGTTCTATTCCGGGGTGACGGATACCGTACGCGAGTACATGGCCGCCCGGTACGGGGTCGGCGCGATGGAAATGACGACCGCGGAGATTTTCTCCGAGCTCAAGTCCGCCGAGATCCCGGAAGACCTGTACCGGGAGATGAAGGAACTCTTCGAGCGGGCCGATTTCGTCAAGTTCGCCAAATACGTCGCTCCTAAGGAGGACAATGCCACCGTGCTGCCCCAGGCGGTCCGTTTCATCACGGAGACCTACCAGGCGGAAATCGAGGCGGAAGAGGATTCCGCGCAAAAGAAGGAGGAGTAGGCTATGTTCTTCGAGTATCCGAAACTGCTTTTCCTGCTTGCGATTCCGCTCCTTCTGGTCGCCCGGTACCTCTATCTGGAACTGAAGGAGAAGAAGCCGCATCTGAGGGTCTCTTCGGTCACGCCATGGAAGGAAGGAGGACGTTCCGTTCTCGGGATCGTCCGCCACCTGCCCTTCGTCCTGCGGATCGCAGCCCTCTCCCTGATCATCGTCGCCATCGCGCGCCCGAGGTCCAAGAGCGAGATGGAACGGATTGATACCGAGGGAATTGACATCGTTCTGGCGATGGATGTTTCGACCTCCATGCTGGCCCGGGATTTCAAGCCGGACCGGCTCAGCGCGGCCAAGGATATCGCGGTCGAGTTTATCGCCCAGCGTCCTTCCGACCGGATGGGGATCGTCGTCTTCGCCGGAGAAAGTTATACCCAGTGCCCGCTGACGACCGACCGTGCGACCCTGATCAACCTGATGCAGGATGTCGAAACGGGACTGATTGAAGACGGAACCGCAATAGGGAACGGTCTTGCGACGGCCGTCGCCCGGATGAAGGATTCCGATGCCAAGAGCCGGGTCGTGATCCTGTTGACCGACGGCGTGAACAATATGGGGGAGGTAACCCCGCAGACGGCCGCCGAGATCGCCCAGACCTATGGTATCCGCGTCTATACGATCGGCGTGGGCGCCAACGGGGAGGCCCCTTATCCGGTCATGACCCCGTGGGGACCGGATGTACAGAATATGCAAGTCGAAATCGATGAACAGCTTCTCAAGGATATCGCGTCCGCGACCGGCGGCTCCTATTTCCGTGCGACGGACAATACCAAACTGGCGGAAATCTATTCAGAAATCAACCGGATGGAAAAGACCCGGACGACGGTCGACAGTTTCCCTGTCTACAAGGATCTCTTCCCGCGTTACGCCGTAATCGCCCTCGTATGTCTCCTGCTGGAGATGCTGCTTGCAGTCCTGTTAAGAAGAATGCCTTAGACCATGCTGTATTTCGCGAAACCCATATTCCTGTATTTCCTTCTGCTGGTCCCGCTGATTCCGGCAGGGTACGGCCTGCTCCGGTATTTCCGGAGGAAGCGGATCCGGAAATTCGGTGACGAGACCCTCGTACGGGAACTGATGCCTTCCTGGTCCGGGACGAAAGGATGGGTCCGGATCGTCCTTTTCGCCCTCGCGTTCGCCTTCTTCGCCATCGGAATGGCCCGTCCCCAGACGGGGGCGCGCCTGGCCGAGCACAAATCCAGGGGCGTCGAGGTCATGGTTGCGCTCGACGTGTCGAATTCCATGCTGGCCGAGGACTATTCCCCGAACCGCCTCGAACGGGCCAAGCTGGCGATTTCCCGGCTGACCGACAAACTGCAGGACGACCGGATCGGACTGATCATCTTCGCCGGCACTCCGTTCGTCCAGCTCCCGATTACGACGGATTACATCTCGGCCAAGATGTTCCTTTCAAGCGTCAGTCCCGAGTCGGTACCCGTGCAGGGAACTGCTATCGGAGAAGCTATTACGCTGGCTATCAAGAGTTTCAGTGCACAGAGCGAGAAGAGCCGGGTCATCATCGTCATCTCTGACGGGGAGAATCACGAGGATGATGCCGTCGCCGCCGCCCGCCAGGCCGCCGAGTTCGGGATCAGGGTCTATACGATCGGCGTCGGGTCTCCCGAGGGACAGCCGATACCCGTCAACGGAGACCTCCTTAAGGACAAGGAGGGGAACATTGTCGTGACCCGTCTCGACGAGGACGCCCTCCGTCAGGTCGCCCGTGCCGGAAACGGTGCCTACATCCACGCCGGGAACGAAGAATTCGGTCTCAATCCGATCATCGAGGATATCCGGCGGATGGAAGAGGAAGAGTTCGGGAGCATCATGTTCGAGGATTTTGATGAACAGTATATGTACTTTTTCGCCGTGGCTCTCGTGCTGCTGCTCATCGAGATGCTGATCGGGGAGAGAAGATGGAGAAAAAAATTGTTTTGATATGAAGAGATGGATCATCATTCTGCTGCTGACGGCGACGGCCGCGACGGGTTTCGCCCAGCCGGACAGGAAAGATGTCCGGAAGGGGAACCGTCAGTTCCGGAAAGAGAACTATCCCGCCGCGGATATCCATTACAGGAAGGCGCTGCTGGCGGACAGCACGTCCGTCGCGGGAAATTATAACCTGGCCAATACCCTGTACAGGGAAGGCGATTTCGAACAGGCCGAAAACCGGCTCGGCCAGATCGCCCAGTCCGCTCCGGTGACGCCCCATGCCGCGGATTATTACTACAATACCGGTGACGTCGCCCTCCAGAAGAAGGATTACAAGACCGCCGTCGAGGCTTTTGCCGCCTCCCTGCTGATCCGTCCCGACGACATCGACGCCAAGGAGAACTACATCTACGCCAAGAAGATGCTTCAGGACCAGCAGCAGAACGGCGGAGGACAGGACCAGAATCAGGATCAGGACCAAAATCAGGATCAGAACCAAAATCAGGACCGGAACCAGGATCAAAACCAGGATAAGGATCAGAATCAGGACCAGAACCAGGACCGGAATCAAGATCAGAATCAGCAAAACCAGGATCAGGACCGGCAGCGTCAGGGAATATCGCCCCAGCAGGCCCAGCAACTGCTCCAGGCCATCCAGGCTGAGGAGAAGCAGACCCAGGACAAGGTAAAGAAAGAAAAGGCCGCGGTCTTGAAATCCAGACAGAAAGAGAAGAATTGGTAGTATGAAAAGATGGATCGTCATATGGGCCGCCCTTGCGGTCGCCTGGAATGCCGCCGCACAAGGAGGCATCCGGGTCGAAGTTCATGATGTCGTCGGTGTCTCGGAGCGTTTCAATGTCGTTTTCGTGATTGACGGGGAACATGACCCGACCGATTTCAGCTGGACTCCGACCGAGGACTTCCAGCTCGTCTGGGGGCCCCAGAAAGGCTCGTCCCGGAGTACCCAGATCATCAACGGAAAGGTCTCGAAATCCGCCCGGACGACTTATACCTATATCCTCCTCCCGAAATCGACCGGCTCCTTCCGGCTCCCGCCCGCTACCGCGAAGATGAAGGGTGAGTCCATTTCTTCCAAGTCTTTCACGGTCGAAGTCGTCCAGGACGAGGGCGGGCGTTCCGCCTCGCGGAACGGCGGCTCCTCCGGCACCGAAGAGAAGTCCGGGGAATCGAATCAAGGCCGCCAGGATACGGCAAGGGACGGAGACATGTTCATGCGTTTTTCCCTCAGCCGGACGGATGTCGTGATCGGAGAACCTATCACCGCGACCCTGAAACTCTACCAGAGGGCCAATATCGTCGGGTTCGAAAATGCCCGTTTCCCGGTATTCAACGGGTTCTGGAGCAAGGAAACCGACGCCCCTTCGAATATCGAGTTCCGCAGGGAGGCCATCGGTGACAAGATCTATGACGCCGCCCTTCTCCGCCGGTGGGTGCTCATTCCCCAGAAATCGGGGACGCTTACCATCGATCCCGCCGAAATCGTCTGTCTCTACAATGTCCAGACCCGGCGCTCAGGTTCCGGGAGCATTTTCGAGGATTTCTTCGACAACGGCTACGAGACGGTGAGAAAACGCCTGACGACGGCTCCTGCGACCGTCCGAGTCTCCCCGCTGCCTTCCGGCGCGCCGGCGTCCTATGGCGGTGGTGTCGGAACCTACAGCGTCTCCGCTTCCCTGAGCAAGGATTCCCTCAAGACCCACGAGGCCGCATCCCTGATCGTCACGGTTTCCGGAAAAGGGAACATCTCCCTCCTGGAGGCTCCCAAGATCAATTTCCCGCCCGATTTCGACGTCTATGACGTGAAGACTTCGCTCAATACCGACAAGAGCGGGACTTCCGGGTCCAAGACCTTCGAGTATCCTTTCATCCCCCGGAGCCACGGCAACTTCGTCCTCGACCCGATCCGCTACGGCTATTTTGACGTCCAATCCAAACGGTATGCGACGGCCTCGACCGATTCCCTCCGGATCCGTGTCGCGAAAGGGGAGGCCGGAACCGTATCCGAACCGCAGACCCAGGGCCTGACCGTCGACCGGAAGGGCGTCAAGAATCTAGGGGAAGATATCCGTTTCATCAAGACGAAGAACCGCGGCTTCTCGAGCGGGGACCGATTCCTTGCAGGCAGGACCCTTTATCCGGTCTTGCTTGCCGTGCTGGCCGGCTTGGCGGCCGCTCTCTGGCTCGCTTTCAGGAAGGCCGCCGCTTTGCGGGCGGATGTCGTCGGAACCCGGAACCGAAAGGCGACCAAGATGGCCCTGAAACGTCTCAAACTCTCCGGAGAATTCCTGTCCAAGAACCTCCAGGGGGCGTTTTATGAAGAGCTCCACAGGGCCCTCCTGGGTTTCGTGTCCGACAAACTGGCTATCGACCGGACGGATCAGAACAAGGAGACCATCTCCGCATCCCTGCAGGAAAAGGGAATTTCCAGCGCTCTCGCCGAGGAATTCACCGACCTCCTGGATGCCTGCGAATATGCCCGTTATGCTCCGGATTCGGACCACGACGCGATGAGCACTCATTACAAGAAAGCCGTGGAACTCATTACCGCGATTGACTCCAATATGAAAAAGACCTCTTCCGGAAAGGGGCCTGTGGCCCTCTTGGCGCTCCTTCTGCTGGTTGCGCCGTCCCTTCTCTACGCCCAGTCCTATCCCGACTCGCTCTGGCGGGCCGGAGCGGAAGCCTACACGGCGGGCGACTGGGCATCGGCGGAGGAAGCCTGGAAAGGGATTTCCGATGCCGGCCTGGTATCGGCCGAGCTCTACTACAATCTGGGGAATGCCTGTTTCAAGACGGGAGAGACCGCCCGCGCGATTCTCTTCTATGAGCGGGCGCTCAAGCTGGATCCTTCCGATCCCGACATCCGCTATAACCTCGAATACGCCAGGAGCATGACCCAGGACCGGATCGATTCCGTCCCGGAATTCTTCCTCAAGGGATGGATCCGGAAGATCGGTTACTGGATGTCGTCAGACGCCTGGGCAATCCTGTCCATCCTCTTCTTTGCCGGGATGCTGGCCATGGCCCTGCTTTTCCTCCTCGGGCGTACCCCGGGCGCGCGTAGGACCGGATTCTTTACGGCCATCGCCCTTCTCCTGCTCTTCCTTTCCGCTTTCGGTTTCGCGAGGAGCCAGTACCGCGAAGCCCGCCGGAGCGACAGCGCCATCGTCATGAGGGCCGTTTCTCCGGTCAAGAGTTCCCCGTCCGCGGATACGGCGAAGGATCTCTTCATCCTGCACGAAGGGACCAAGGTCCGTCTTCTGGACTCGGTCGGCGGATGGGACAACATCGAACTGGCCGACGGCCGTCAGGGCTGGATCCGGCACTCTGACCTTGAAATCATCTGATCCCATGAATCTGAAAAGACTCTTTCCGCTCGTCCTCATAGCCCTTTCGACGGCGGTTTTCGCACAGGAACCGGTCCGGTTTGCGTTCATTACGGACAACCATTTTTCCTTCGGCTCCCGTGCCGTCGGGGAACTCCGGCAATGTATTGCTGACATCAACGCCCAGGATTCCCTGGATTTCGTGGTGTTCGGCGGAGACATTACGGATTTCGGGGCTGACGAGGAGATCGCCGCCGTCAAGACAATCATCGACTCCCTCCGGCTGACGTATTATGTCGTCGCGGGGAACCATGATGCGAAGTGGTCCGAAAGCGGTTGCAATACCTTCAAGAAAGTATTCGGGTATGAGCATTTCGAATTCGAAAAGAAAGGCTGGCGTTTCCTGGGATGCAACTCAGGTCCGGATATGCGGATGGCCCCGGCCCTGCTTCCGAGGGAAAGCATGGAATGGCTCCGAAGCATCGACGGCGGGAAGAAGAGCATCTTTTTCAATCATTTCCCGCAGGATACTTCCGTCCTGAACTATTTCGAGGTGACCCGGGAACTCAAGCGGATCGGAGTCGAGTTTGAAATCGGGGGGCATTGGCACAAGGACCAGGTTCTCAATTACGACGGGATTCCCGCGGTTCTCTGCCGTGCCGCCAAATCCGACGCCCGGAAGCCGGCAGGATACAGCATCTTCGTCCTCTACCCGGACCGGATTTCGGTCCGCGAAAGGCGTCTTTTCCCACATTCCGACGTCCAGTTCGATCCCTGGTACGAGACTGCCCTGCGTCACGTCGTGGATACCGTGACCTACGATGCGGATGGGATCTCTGCCTCCTATCCCTGGATGCGGTACGATGTCAACCGGAAGTATCCCCAAGTCGCGGAAGTATGGAAATACATGGAAGACAGCAATATCGCTTCAGGATTCGCACGGGACGGAGACAGGGCGTATTATTCGACGACGGCCGGTCAGGTCAAGGCCATCTCCGTGAAGGACGGGAAACAGATCTGGGCGAAATCCTTCCCCGGAAAGATATTTTCGACCCCGGCCGTTTCCGGGAAGATCCTCGTTTTCGGCTGCACGGACGGAAAGGTCTATGCGCTGAACACCCGGAACGGGAAGACTTTATGGTCCCGAGCCGCCGACAAGTCCATCGTCGCTTCGCCGGTCATCTTTGACGGGAAAGTCTTCGCCGGCTCATCCGACGGGGTTTTCCGGGCGCTGGACCTGAAGACCGGACGGCTCCTCTGGTCATTCGACGAAGTGGAAGGGTTCGTGGAATGCCGCCCCTTCGTGGACGCGGATCAAGTCGTTTTCGGGACCTGGGGGAACCGTCTCTATTCGCTGGATACCCGGACGGGAGCGCTCCAATGGATCTGGAAGTGCACCAAACCTTCCCGGATGTACTCGCCGGCGGCGGTTTGGCCGGTCAAGTCGAAAGGAAAGATCTTTATCGCCAATCCGGACCGGAGCATGTACGTTATCGACGCGGTGACGGGGCGGCAGCTCTGCGAGCAGCCGATGACCGCCCGCGAATCCATCTGCCTGTCCCCGGACGGCGAGACCGTCTATACCAAGTCCATGTGGCACAAGCTTTTCGCGTTCTCAACCGAAGACGGTTCAGTCAAGTGGTCTGCGGAAACCCATGCGGGTTACGACATCGCCCCGACCCCGATAGCCGTGGCGGGGGATACGGTCCTTTATCCTTCCGACAAGGGAAACCTCCTCGCTTTCTCCCGGAAAGACGGTTCCCCGCTCTGGGCCCATAAGATTTCCCTCGCACTGGTGAATCCCATGGAAATCTGGGAAGAGGGCGGGCGCCAGCATGTGCTCGCTTCGACGATGGACGGAGCGGTCTCCCATCTTGTCTTTTAATCATCCCCGATATGAAAACCGTGATCAATGCCGCTGCAGCCCTTGTTTTTGCAGTCACAATCAGTATGAGTTGCCAGAATCGCTCCACCTCCGCGGACTCCGCCTCCGCCGTCCTTGAAAATATCGCGACCCGGACCAGCATCCGGCAGTTTACGGATACCCCGCTGACGGAATCCGAGATTGAAACCCTCCTCAAGGCAGGGATGGCTGCCCCTACCGCCATCAATTACCAGCCCTGGCACTTCATCGTCGTAACGGACCCGGAAGTCCGCTCCTCCCTGGTATCAGGCCGCGTCAATACAATGTACGCCCAGGCGCCCTGCCTGATCGTCGTCTGCGGCGAAGTGAACTGGATCCGTCGCGGCCGTGACGGCGAGGAACCGGTGGAAATGGAGAATGGAAACTGGGCGGTCGACTGCGCCCTCGCAGGTGAGAATATCCTCCTTGCGGCCCACGCCCTGGGCCTTGGAGGCGTATGGACGGCCTGCTATCCGTATCCCGACCGCTACGAACTCGTCAAGGAGAAACTGGGCATTCCCGATAAGGTCATGCCGCTTACAGTCCTGGCACTCGGCCATCCTGCGGAGAATCCGGAACCGAAGGACAAGTGGAAACCGGAAAAGATCCACAACGAACGCTGGTAATCAGCGCCCCTGCCGGCAGAATTCCCAAAGGACGACACCGACCGAGACGGATACGTTGAGGGAGTGCTTGGTGCCGTACTGGGGGATCTCCAAGGCGTAATCCGAGGCGTCGACGACATCCTGACGGACCCCGTCGACCTCATTCCCGAACACGAGGGCATATTTCCGGGCAGGAATCCTTTTGAAGGCGTCGAGCTTGACGGAAGAAACCGTCTGCTCGACGCTGACGATTTCATACCCTTCCCGCCGGAGGAGAGAGACGGCGTCCAGGGTGTCGTCAAAATGGGCGAAAGGCACGCTGTCCTCGGCTCCGAGGGCGGATTTGTGGATTTCCGGCGAGGGCGGGACGGCGCTGATGCCGCAGAGAAAGACCTTGTCGACCTTGAAGGAGTCCGCGCTCCGGAAAGCCGAACCGACATTGTGGGCGCTCCGGATATTGTCAAGGACGATGACGATCCCGCTTTCGGGGAGTTCCCGGTATGCCTCCGGGGTGACCCTTCCCAGTTCGATATTCAGCAATTTCCTGTCTTTCATGTCTGCAAAGATAGGAAAATTGGTTATATTTGTAGATATATTTAAAGCAGCAAACATGAAACAGGATCTACAGGTATTCGAACTTATCAGAAAGGAACACGACAGGCAGTCCTCCGGCCTCGAACTGATCGCTTCCGAAAACTATGTCTCGCAGCAGGTGATGGAAGCGATGGGCTCCATCTGCACCAACAAGTACGCCGAAGGCTACCCCGGCCGGCGCTACTACGGCGGATGCGAGGTCGTCGACCAGATCGAGCAGCTCGCCATCGACCGCCTCAAGGCGATCTACGGCGCCGAGTACGCCAATGTCCAGCCGCATTCCGGCGCCCAGGCGAACCTGGCCGTCGAGATGGCGGTCCTTCGTCCCGGAGATACCTTCATGGGACTGGATCTCGCCCACGGCGGCCACCTGACCCACGGTTCCCCGGTCAATGCCTCCGGAATCCTCTACAAGGCGGTCGCTTACGGACTGGACGAGAAGACGGGGCGCGTCGATTATGACGAGATGGAACGGATTGCGGTCGAGACTCGCCCGAAGCTGATCATCGGCGGCGCTTCCGCCTATTCCCGCGAGTGGGATTACGCCAGGATGCGGGAGATCGCCGACAAGGTGGGCGCCCTCCTGATGGTCGACATGGCCCATACCGCCGGCCTGATCGCGGCCGGTCTGCTGGACAACCCGGTCAAGTACGCCCATATCGTGACCTCCACGACGCACAAGACCCTCCGGGGCCCGCGCGGCGGCATCATCCTGCTGGGCAAGGACTTCGACAACCCGTGGGGTCTCACGACTCCGAAGGGAGTCGTCAAGAAAATGTCCCAGATCCTCGATTCCGCCGTTTTCCCGGGCATCCAGGGCGGTCCGCTCGAGCACGTCATCGCCGCCAAGGCCGTCGCGTTCTACGAGGCCATGCAGCCTGAGTACAAAGAATACCAGAAGCAGGTCGTCGCCAATGCCCAGGCCATGTGCCGGGCCTTCGTTGAAAGGGGGTACAAGGTCGTTTCCGGCGGTACCGACAACCACCTCATGCTGATCGATCTGAGGACGAAGTTCCCCGAGGTGACCGGAAAGATGGCCGAGAAGGAACTGGTCAAGGCGGACATCACGATCAACAAGAATATGGTCCCGTTCGACAGCCGTTCCCCTTTCCAAACCTCCGGGATCCGGATCGGAACCCCTGCCGTGACCTCACGCGGGTTCGTCGAGAAAGACATGGTCGATATCGTTGAACTGATCGATACCGTCCTCTGTGCGGTTTCCGACCATGCGGACAACCTGGAAACGCCTGAATACCAGGCGGTCCTGGATCAGGTGCGGCAGAAAGTTCATATGATGACCAGCGGCCGTCCCCTCCAGAAATAGGAGAGGACCGGCCTGTACGGGACTATACCGTAGAGGAGACGACTCCTTCGGGACCGTTCTCCTTTTTTTCGTCTTTCTCTACAGGAGGATCCTGGGTCTCTTCGTTGGATTTCGGAGTGGAAGCCGTGCCCTGCTGCGATCCTGTTGCCGGGGGATGGGGGACGATGACGACTTTGGAAGGGGAAATTTTCATAACGGTGAACTATAAAAGGTTAAACGGTTATTTCATGTAGGCGTCGATGGCGTCGATCGCTTCCTGGAGATCCGCGGTGTCCGCGAACAGGGTGGGATCCGGCCGGTTGACCAGCCACCGGAAATAAAGGCTTCCCGCTTTGGATTTGAGGAAGGCTTGCAAGTCCGGGATGCCGGCTTCTTCAAACCGTTCGTTCCGCTGCGAAATATGCCGGTTGAGGTTGGAAACAGCCGAACCGCAGGTGTCGTAGGCACGGATGATCTTCATGGCGAGCCTGTTGTCCCCGATCTTCTGGAACAGGGACGACATCTTCAGCAGTTCCAGGGCGTCGTTGCTCAACGTGATGGAGGCGTCTGCAAAAACGATCCCACTGTGGTAATTGACTGAATCCACGGGACATTTGTCAATCTTGGGAAGGTTCTGGAGCAGGTATCCGGCGGATTGCCGTTCCTGGGTTAGGTAATCGGTCATGATACCGATATCCTCGATATTGGTCTTGAGTTCCGAACGGACCAGTTCCAGGGCAGAGCGGACTTCCTTCCTGTCTCCGGCCCGGTTGATCATGCCTTGGATCACAAATGTGATCGCGATGCCGAGAATGACGGAAATGACGTTGAGGATAAAATTTGCGGAGGTCTCTTTCATAGGCTACAGCTTGTTCAGTTCGTTGTTGAGCCAGCGGAGGCGGGCGGAATAGAATTCTTTTAGACGAGAGATTTCTTCCTCATAGGTGGCCGGGTAGGGGGAGGGTTGGGGCCATACGTACTTTCCCAGGATTTGCCAGCGCTCGAAATTCCGGTTGACCGGGTCTTCGCCCATCTCTTTGACGTGCTCATTGATGAGGGAGGGAACCGTCTGCAGGAACGGATACATGGCATTCCATTTCTCTTTCACCTTCTTGACGAAGGCGGGATCCTGGAACAGGCGGAAGTACCACCCTTTCCCATATCCACCGTATTCCACTCCGCCGGAAACATAGGAAGACAGGTAGTCCCGCGTATGGAATCCGGTCGGGCCGTTGTTCAGGGCGGGATAATACTTAGCGAAATAATTGCAGTTCCCGAAGGCGATGTCGAAGTCCCAGACGAAATACATCTCCAGTTTCTTGTCCTTCTCTTTCGTCAGGAAAGTGCTCTTGCAGCATTTCCCGTCGATGTTGTAGGAGAGTTCCTCGATGATGAAATACTTGATGAAGGAATCCACGTCGATGTATTTGGCATACCCGTACTCGGGAGAGGTGAACCTGTCTCCGTAGAGGGCGGACTCGAAGGCTGTGAAATAATCCCGCGCCCATTTCTTGACCGAATCGGTGGGCGATTCGGGATAGATCAGGTTGACCGGCATCTTGCATACGCCGGAGCGGAAATGATAATGCTCGTCGTGGGTCTTGTCCATCTCGAACAGGACGGCGTCCTCCCCGATGTCGACCCGGTGGTTCGCCACCTCTTTCTGCTGGCAGATGCAGTACACCCCTTCGTACTTCCTGTTCACATAGACTTCGACCGGAATCATGTCCGGGGTCCAGGAAAACTCCAGTTCCCGGGAAATGTCCATCGCGATGACATTCCGGAGCAAGGTCTTGTCGGAGTAGTTCGCGAGGAGCACCCAGTCCCGGTTCTTGTCCATCCCGAAGACCTTGGCCTTCTCGTCGAGTTTGACCTTATAGGGCTTTTTTTCCAAGCCCCAGGTCGTATTCCCCCGTCCGCGGATCTGCATCGGACTCTCCAGCACCTTCGTATCAGAGTACTTTTTCCGGGAATCGATGAAAGTGATATTTCCCTTGACGTACTCCGTCTTGCTCGTGATGGAAACTCCGATTGCCGTCGTGATATAGACGACCGGCATATCCTGGTCGACATGGACGGGGAGTCCGTCCTTGCCCGGTTTGAAGTCGGGAAGTTCTTCCGTAATGATATCCCCTTCGCACGAGACCGCCAGGGCGGCTGCGGATGCGAAGAGGGCTGCAATAAAGGTTGTCCGGATATGTCTGACTGCCTGAAGGACCTTCATGACGGGGAATCATTCATTCCTTCAAAGATAGCAATCTTTTGTCAGATTCCGCTGAAAGAACCGAAAAAGAATGCCTATACGAGTCCCTGGTCGACCATGGCGTTGGCCACCTTGATGAACCCCGCGATATTGGCGCCCCTGACATAGTTGACGGTACCGTCGTCGAGTGTTCCGTATTTCAGGCAGGCGGAATGGATGTCGGACATGATCCGGCGGAGATGGGTGTCCACTTCCTCGGCCGTCCATTTCTGGCGGATGGAGTTCTGGGTCATTTCCAGGCCGGAAGTGGCGACGCCGCCGGCGTTGGACGCCTTTCCGGGAGCATAGAGGAGTCCGTTCGACTGGAAGATCTGGATGGCTTCGGGCGTCGAAGGCATGTTGGCTCCTTCGGCGACGCAGCGGCATCCTCCGGCGACCAGTTTTTCGGCATCCGCCTTTTCGATCTCGTTCTGGGTGGCGCAGGGAAGGGCGATATCGCAGGGAATCCCCCAGGGACGCTGGTCGGGATAATAGGTGGCCTGCGGATACTGCTGGACATATTCCTTGATACGGCCCCGGCGGTAATTCTTCAGTTCATAGACGAACTGCCACTTCTCTTCGGTCAGTCCCTCCGGATCGTGTATGAACCCGTTGGAATCGGAAAGGGTCACGACCTTCGCTCCGAGGCGCATCGCTTTCTGGGCGGTGTACTGCGCCACGTTCCCGCTTCCAGAAATGAGGACGGTCTTTCCCTTGAAGGATTCTCCCCGGGTGGCGAGCATCTGCTCGGTGAAATAGCAGAGCCCGTATCCGGTCGCTTCCGGGCGGAGGAGGGAACCGCCCCAGCCGAGTCCCTTTCCGGTCAGGGTGCCGGAGAACTCGTCCCTGAGACGCTTGTACTGTCCGAACAGGAAACCGATCTCACGGCCTCCGACGCCGATGTCTCCGGCCGGGATGTCCGTGTCCTGCCCGATGTGGCGCTGGAGTTCGGTCATGAAACTCTGGCAGAAGCGCATGACTTCCGCGTCGGAACGTCCTTTCGGACAGAAATCCGAACCGCCTTTCGCACCGCCCATCGGGAGGGTCGTCAGGCTGTTCTTGAAGGTCTGCTCGAAGGCCAGGAACTTCATGATGCTGAGGTTGACGCTTTCGTGGAACCGGATTCCGCCCTTGTAGGGGCCGATGGCGCTGTTCATCTGGACGCGGTATCCACGGTTGATGTGGATCTCTCCCTGGTCATCGGTCCAGGGAACACGGAACATGATGACGCGTTCAGGTTCGACGATTCTTTCCATGATCTTGAGCTTCATCAGATGCGGTGAAGCGGTGATGTAGGGAGCAACGCTCTCGACGACTTCGCGGACGGCCTGGTGGAACTCCTTCTCGCCGGGATTTCTCGCGATTACGTCGGACATGATCCCATCCACGTAATGCTGGGTGAACTTGTCCATAGGAATACACTGCTAAATAACCATGTGCAAAATAATAAAAATTATTAATAACTGCAAAAATCCGGAGATTTTTTTCAAGCTACGCGAAAAAAACGCTACCTTTCGGAAAATGAGTAATAAAGGAATGAAGACGATCCAAGAACCTGCAAGATCGATCCCTGTGCGGGACGAAGTGGATGTGCTGGTGGTGGGCGGCGGCCCCGCCGGACTTATGGCCGCCCAGGCCGCGGCGTTGGTGAAAGGGACCCGCGTGATGCTTATCGAGAACCGGGGCTCCCTCGGAGGGAACATGACCCAGGGCCTTCCGCTGCTGGGATTTCTCGGGCGGAAAGGCAATGAGATCATCAAAGGCCTTCCTCTCCGCTTCGTAGAGCGTCTCCGCGAGCGTGGACAGGCGACGCATCACCGTGCCTGCCCGCTGCATGTCAGTCTTACGATGATCGATCCGGAAGGGACCAAGCGACTTGCCTGGGAAATCATGGAGGAATGCGGCGTTCAGGTCCTGATGTACGTGTTTTGTGTCGATACGATTATGGAGGGGAATAAGGTCAAGGGCGTAATCATCGAGTCCAAGAAAGGACGGGAGGCGATCCTGGCGAAGACCGTCGTGGACTGTTCCGGAGACGGAGACGTGGCTTTCCGGGCCGGCGCCCCGATGGCCTATGGCAACGAAAACGGCATCGCACAGCCCCCGACACTGATGTTCTCGATGCGCGGGGTCGATTCCCGGAAACTCCGTGACGCTGTTGCGGACCATCCCGACATCTATGATATCGATTTCATCCCGAACGAGTTCTTCCGCGCCGATGACAACTGTACGATGGTCGGTTTCCGGAACCAGATCCGCCAGGCCCGGGAGCAGGGTTACCAACTTCCCGTCGAGCGGACGATCTTCATGACGGGCATGGCTCAGGACGAGTGGTGGGTGAACATGTCCCGGGTCAACGGCATCGATTCCACGGATCCCGAGCAGTATACCCGCGGGGAGGAGATCTGTATCCGCCAGAACGCCGAGATCGTACGCTACCTCAAGGCTTTCATCCCCGGATTCGAGAACGCCTACGTAGACCGCGTGGCCCCGTTCATGGGGATCCGCGAGAGCCGCCGGATCATCGGAGAATATGTGCTTACGGAGCAGGACATTTTCGACTGCGCCCGCTTTGACGATGCCATCGGCGTGGCGGCCTATCCCGTAGACCTGCATCATCCGGTAGGAGGGGACTGCACCCTAATGTGGTGCCCGGACTGCTACGACATTCCGTATCGCTCTCTGGTTCCGCTTAAGGTGGATGGCCTGCTCTGCGCCGGACGGAACATATCCGCAACCCATCTCGCCCTGGCCTCGGTCCGTGTGATGGGGCCGGCGATGTGCCTTGGCGAGGCGGCGGGAAAGGCGGCTGCCCTCAGCGTCAGGGAAGGGGTGGAGCCCCGTAACCTGGATATCCGCCTGCTGCAGGATGAGTTGAAGGCGGAAGGGGTTTGGTTCAGACAGGATTAATTTTCGACGTTATGAATACGAAAATCATCACTCTTCTCTTCTCGCTTTTGGTTCTGACCGGCTGCGGTTCGCTCATTCCGACTTACAAGGCGCCCGAAGATGAGATCAATATCGGATATGGAACCACGACGCGTGAGCGGAAGACGAACGCCGTTTCGAGCATCCAGGTGGATGAACGGGATGCCGCTACATATACGAATATCTATCAGTATATAGCGGACCATGCCTCCGGCGTGGAGTATACGGGCGGCATGCTGATTGTCCGGAGCTCCGTTTCTTTCAAGGGAAGCCAGCCTCCGCTGCTGGTCCTGGACGGCGTGCCGGTGGACGACATCTCTTCCCTCACTCCGCAGATGATCAAGTCCATCGACGTCCTGAAGGACGGCTCTGCGGCCATCTACGGTTCCCGCGGCGCCGACGGTGTCATCCTCATCACCACGCGGTAACCGATCCCCCACTTTTCAGTTTCTTCTGATAGAATTTCCCCTACGGGTGCTCCTATGGGTCCACGGATTGGACCGGTAGGAGCAAAAACGCCCCTAAATGATCCTATGGGTCCACGTGCTGGACCGATAAGCGCACCCGCACCCCTGGAAAGTCTATATCGGGGAATAGAAAGACTTGAGAGACGCCAGGAAACTTCTCCGGGAAAAAGACGGCGAGTTTCCGGGGGCGCAATGGAAGAGAACTCCTTAAAAGCCGGTTTCAGTCCGCCGGGACTACGGTATCAAGTTACCGAAAAGAAGGGCGTTGGTGAGGATGTGGTTGGTGCCGTACCAGTAGGAACGGTACGTAAGGTCATTCTTGATGTAAATGATACATCCTTTCCCCATCCGTCTCGTCGCGATGACGGGCGATCCCGCCATCCGTTTCAGGTTCTTTTCCGATACATATCCGGAACGGTAGGGCTCCGGAGCGATACGCAAGACGACATTCGCCCGGTCGTCCACGTTCCAAACGGTCGCATTGCCCTGGAACAGGTCGATGCTCTCCTGGTCGTATCCCCAGAGCAGCGGGCTGTCCTTAGCGGTGACCTCTGCGTTCAGGACCAGCCCGCTGATGCCCTTCCCCGTCTCGGCGGTGACATCGTCATTCCCGATGCCGGAAGCGAGGTGATGGGCCCCGCCGAAAAGGATCAGCGTGCCTCCCGCTTCCACCCAGGATGTCAGTTTTCCGTAGGCTTTTTCTCCCACCTCGGAAGCATAGACATTCCCGGAGAATATCATCGCATCATAACGTTCGGGAGCGAAACTGTCACCATGGACCCTCTTGAAATCCACAAGGGAATGGTTCATCGCGAAATGACAGTCCAGCATGTGCCACATCGCTCCTTGCTGGATGGAGTTTCCGGTATCCGTGATGATGGCGGTCCTGGGTTTCCGCACCTCTTTCAGGGTCAGGGCGGAGAGGCTGAACCCTTTCCGTTTCTGGCTTTTCAGAGCGGTTACGTCGACGGAACACCGCTTTGCGAGATCCTCCAGAAGGTTGAACAGCGGTTCTCCCTCCAGAGGCTGGCCGGCGACGGGGACGACGAGGGTGCCCGCCGGAAGGACAAGATCGGTTTTATCCGCTTTGTTCCAGTACCGGAAGGAAACCGGCGATACCTGAACGCAGACTCCGGCTTTCTGCAGGGCGGTGATCAGATAGGGCGTATAGAATTCACCGGGAGCGAACGCATAGCCAAGGTCGCCCCGTCCGCCGGAAACCTTTCCCTCCGGCAGTTTCGCTTCCTCAATCTTTTCCCCCACCTGTGGATCCGCCGTGACCGTTCCGTAATTCAGGTTATACGCCCTGGCGGGGGACCAGGTCGAAATATCATAGAATACGCTGTCCTGGAACTCGGTGATGTCCTCGAAAATCCCCTTGACCTTATAGTAGTGCCTCTGCCGGAAGGGCACGAAATACCTTCCTTTCTCCCCGTTGACCGGGTAGACGTCGATTTCGTGGAGCAGGAGGTTGCTGAGGAAGTTGAAGGCGATCCCCCGGTTTCCGCGCGCATCGAAAACATATCCCCGTTCCTTGTCCGCAGCGGCTTTGCGGGCGGAATCGATGTAAAAGTCGCGCTGGTATTCTTTCAGGGCCTTCGCATTTTCAACAGCTCCTTTAAGGACGGCGACAGCGGACATGCTCTGCCAGCGGACGGTCTCTCCGAATGTGAAGAAGCCGTCATCTCCGAGGCGCTGGAGATGGCCCCGGGTCGAGGTCACCTCGTGGAGGATGCAGACCGATCCCTGGAGATCCCCGTAGCAGGCGCCTTTGCCGATAAAGTAATCGTCGTATCCGCGCTCCGTGAAGTTGCTGACCCCGAGGGAGTCCAGGCACCGTCCCGTCGACTTCCCGATCGCCCGGGTCAGGTCCTGGTTCCGCTGCGGGATGTACCGGTACGTGCGGTTCGGGTCGCCCGGGCTGTAATAGTACAAACCGTTGCGGGAGCCGGACTGTTCGTGGAGGTCCAGCAGGACGTTGGGCATCCAGTATTCGTACATCGTGACGGAGTTCCGTCCTTCGGGGTATTGGGCGGTGAGCCAGTCCCGGTTGGAGTCCATCCAGTAATGGTTCGCCCGGGAACTCGGGGAGACTTCGTGGTATTCGCGGGCCTGGCGGTCCAGGAAATGGTTGGCGCTGGCGTTGGAATTGACCCATGTCGCGAACCGGCTGATCCCGTCCGGATTCTGGCCCGGGACGAAAAGGATGACCGTTTTCTCCAGGAGGGAGGCGACGGCGGGATCATCCGCCGCGGCATAATGGTACATGACGGGGATGAGCCCCTGCACCCCCGAGATCTCGTTGCCATGGACCGATCCCCGAAGGTCCACGACAAGGGGCATCCGGTCCAGGTCCAGGCCCGGCGAAACGGCCGGATCGAGGATCTTCAGATGCTCCCGGCGGATCTCCTCCAGGCGGCGCTGGTTCTCCGGTGATGTGATGCAGACCTGGAGGAACCTGCGTTTCTCGGCCGTGTACCCGTATTTCCGGACCGATACCCGGTCGGATTTCCCGGCGAGGTAGTCCACATACCGGGTGACATCCCCCCAGTCGACCATCCTCTCCTTGAGTTCGAACCCGAAAAAGGCCTCCGGAGTCAGGATTCCGGGATCATACTTTACGTTTTTGAACGGAAGGTAATACTCCAGGTAGGAGGTGTCGTCCATGGAGACGGGGGACGGCTTCCCCGGCTGGGCGGACAGGCGTCCTGCGGGGATGAGCAGAAACAGGGCGGCGACCCATGCGATGCGGCGGAGGTTCCTGGGTTTCATAGGGTTAAATATCCGATGAGAGTTTGAAAATGACGGGACGGCGGATGGTGATGGCGGTGTTGCCGCGGCAGGTGTACAGGACGTACATCGTATCGCCGATGACCTGGATCCCTTCGGGTTCGGCATAGCAGTAATCGGGTTCCACGAAGCCCTTGGCGGCAAGCCAGTCCTTGTCCTGGATGTACTCCTGGCGGACTTTCTCCCGCAGGAGTTTTCCGGTTTTCAGGTCATATACCTCGATATAGGTGTCGTGCTTGATGACGCTGCCGTCCGGGACGTCCCCCATATTCAGGAAATAGGCCTTTCCATTGCCGATGCAGAAGGTCTGCCAGTGCAGGCCGCGCTTGCTGTACGTGCTGTCGAAAACGATCAGCGGGGTAAGCTGGCTGACATCTCTCGCGAGGACCTCGGGGTAGCCGGTAAACTCCGGAATTCCGGTATCGTAGGTGGTTGTGCTCGAGGAACTGGTCATGAGCCCGCCGTAGGTGATTTGCTTGGGCAGCCTGACTTTCGTCTGGGGGAGCGCCCGGACCTCGCTCAGTCTGTAGACATACACCTTCTTGTAGGTGCAGACGGCGATCAGGTCCTCTTCAAAGTCGATGGCCGGCCAGCAGGGGCTGACTCCGAAATAGTAATTGTCGGTGGGTTCGGTATTCTTGATATCCTCGCTGAGGGTCTTCGTCTCCTTGAGCGGCATGCGCGAGACGATCCAGGGGCTTCCGTAGGAGCCGTCGCCGCGGGATCCGAAGTTGGGGGCCCAAACGTAGATCTGTCCCGAGGCCGTGCGCTCGATATTGATGTTATTCCCGTGCGAGAAACACCTCAATCCCATGTAATTGGGGGCAACGGCCGTACTGAGGGTGACTTCCGGCCTGGTCCATCCGATTACGTTCCTGTACCAGCGGTTGAGCTGGAAGAAATACAGGGTGTTGCCCACGGGATCATAATGGAATCCCTGCTGGACGGCAGAAGTCGTCCGGGCACAGGAGGAAGAGAAAAGCATCTCATCCACGATCCTTGTCTCGGAACATTTGTGGAGGGTCTCGGCCGGTTTGTCCGAGGGGATGAACTGCCTGACATTGCCGTAGACGGGCTTGGAAAGGCCCTGGACCGTATAGCCGGCGATATAGGAATAGGTCGTCTCTCCCTTCAGGTCCGAAAGTGCCGCCGCTCCTGTTTTGGCGTCAGCCTCTATTCTTTTTCCGCCGGCGATGAGGGGATCCCGTTCGTTGATGCTGTCGCTGTACAGGAAGAAAACGCCGGAAACAAGAAGGGAAGAAGGGAGGACATTGTCCGTAAAAGTGCAGGAAGAGGTCAGGGTCGCGGAGCGGGCCGTGATGTCTTTCGCCTCACCGGTGAAAACGGAAGCCTTGATCTCCTTTGTCGTAAAGCTTTTGGTCGCTCCGTAGGTGTATTTCCCGTTTTGGCGCAGGAAGGCCCGGAAATAGTAAGTGGTATTCGAAAGCAGCCCGGTGACGGAAGCGGTGAACTGACGGTTCATGACCATCCCTTCCGGGGGAACAACCGTTCCGTTCTCGGGAACGGGGGCCTTGTCGGTGGAATAGATGAACCCGAGTTCCACGTTCCCTTCCAGTTCGGTATAACCGGTCAGCCTGGCGGAGATCTCCGTCAGGTCGGAACTGCCCTTTGTCACGCAGGTCAACCCCTGCTCCGGATCATCCCTGCCCTGTTCTTTCGTATCACAGGCGTACAGGATGCAGGCCATGAGCGCGATGGCGAAACAGAATCTTTTCATGGACTATGCGAAGGTTTTGGAGAACAAATCGATGCCTCGGACGAGATGGTCGAGGTGCTCCGCGTCGGTGGGATCCCAGGGAGCCATCATGACGCCCATCAGGTGTTCCGGGGATATGTGTTCATGGCAGAAACCGACCAATTTGCCGATCACGTCGTCGGCGCCGATGTTCTGCGACTTCCGAACGCCTCCCACCCAGTTGGTGCCGCAGGGCACCTGGTCGAAACCGGCATCGTCAAGCGTCAGGAAACTCTTCAGGCGGATCAGGTCGGAAGTCGTATTCGCACTCAGGTCGAAACCGCCGTTCTGGCTGTCGTAGAACCAGTTCTGCTGGATGACGCTCTTGGGGCACCGGTCGATGAAATCGGGATGGTACCAGAGGTGGTCGCTCCACATCCAGGTCCGTGCGCCGTGTTTCCCGACGGTATCGACCAGATGGAACAGATCGTGCCACCAATACTCGTCCAGCCGGGCGCAGACATATTTGTACTGATGCTTCGACTGGAAATCCGCACGCTCTTCATCGCATCCGATGTGGAAAAAACGCGGGTGGCCGAAGATCTCCATCACGTCGGCGATGACCTCTTCGCACATGCGGTAGTAGGGTTTTGAGGAGACCATGTGGGAAAAGTCGCCCATCCAGCCGTTGTGGGTTGTGGAGAAATTCAGTTTCGGGATGACTTCAATGCCGAGCGCATTCAGGCGGCTGATTTCCGCGCGCATCTTTTCAATGCTCCAGGTGCCCTCGATGGCCAGTTCGGGATGGCTCGGATAGAAGAGCCCTTCGCCCAGGTCCACGACGATCATGTTGACGCCATTTCCGGCGGCGCGGTCGGTGACGGTCCGCCAGACCTCGTCCGAGCAGATGAGGGAGAGGTCCGGTTTTTTTTCCAGGAGTGCGGAGCCCTCCTCCGGAGTCTTTCCCATGGACTCGGAAGGATAGTCGCACCACATATTGTTTCCCAGATGAAGCAGGATGGAACGGATCCTTCCTTTTTCTGCCTGTACCGCCTGGGGCGGTACCTTCGGAATTCTCTTTTTCCCGTTCGGGATGCAGCCGATGCCCATTCCGGCGGCTGCCACGCCTATGGCTGTGAGACCAACGAAATGCCTTCTGTCCATTTGATGTCTGTTTTGGTTATCCTGTCTTTGCGTTTTTTATCCATACAAAAATACGAAAATAGCGGCAAAAAACATTCTCTTTCTAAAAAGAGATTAATCCGGTGGTTTTGCCGGTTTTTTTCTATATTTGTCATCATGATCAGAATTTGTTAATCCTTCATTTCTATCGCCCTATGAAAACCAATGTCTTTACCCGGCTCGCCATCGTCCTGGCGGTCCTGTTTACGTTCTCGATGCTGACATCCTGCCAGTCGAAGGAAGAAAAAGTGCTTTCCCAGATGGAGTCTCTCTGCAAGACGGCCGAGAAAGAGAGTTTCAACGTCCAGGATATTGACTCCCTGCAGGAGAAGTTCGATGCGGTCCGTCAGACCGCCAAAGAGTGCAACTTTACGGATGATCAGGTGAAAGAGCTGACCAAACTGGAGGTCCGCTTCACGAAAGCGATCGCCAAGAAAGCCGTCGAGCGCATCGGAAATGCCGTTGAAGGGGCTTTGGAGGGTCTCTCGACCGAAAAGAACTGAGTTCCGGGATTGATTCTTCACATGCTATGATACGCCATAAACTGGTCATCCTGCTGACCGTAGCGGTCCTTTCCGCGGTTTCATGTGACCGCAGTTTCGTTTTCATGCAACTCACCGACACCCAGATCGGATTCCGGGACAAGACGGAAGGTTATGTCTGGTCGGATTCCCTGATGCAGGCCGCCGTGGCCGCGGTCAACCGGGTCCATCCCGCCTGCGTCGTCATCACGGGCGACCTTGTCAACAAGACGTCGGATTCGCTCCAGGTCGCCATCTACAAGCGGAACCTTGCCGGAATCGATTCCTCCATTCCGGTCTACGCGCTTCCCGGAAATCACGATATGCGTCCCTGGACCGAAGAGAACCATGCCGCTTTCCTTGCCTTCAACGGATACGACCGCTTCTCGTTCAAAATGAAGGGCTGTGCCTTCATCGGTTTTGACAGCTGCTGCATCAAGGATTCGATTGAGACGGTCGAGAAAGAGCAGCTTGCCTGGCTGGAAGGCGAACTGAAAAAGGCAAGGAAGTGCCGCCAGATCTATTTGTTCACGCATTGTCCTGTCATCCGGGAGTCCATCGACGAAAAGGAGGATTATTTCAATTTCCCCATTCCGAAGCGCCGGGAGTATATCGACCTGTTCAAGAAGTACGGTGTAACGGCCCTTTTCGCCGGACATACGCATACCTATTATCACACTTCTTTCGAAGGGATCGAGTTTATTACCGCCGGACCTGTCGGAGCGCCCCTGCACGGGGGATTCTCCGGTGTGAATGTCGTCAAAGTCTCCGGCAAGGGCTTCAGCAATGAATATGTCCCCGCAGGCGATGCGTGATTCCACAATGAGACGGATTACCCTTTCCTTTCTGATCCTGTTTTCCGCCGTTTTCTCTTCTCCGGCGCAGTCCGTATGGACCCTGGTCGGGAAGGGACAGGCCGATGCCTCCATTCCCCTGATGCGCGAGGACTCGCTATACTGGGGGAGCGGTGTGGAGAGCCGTGCCGGGACCCCGATCCGCACCGCACGGGAGGTCATGTCCGCCGGGACGGCGATTGCCGACATCCGGGTGCTTACCTTTGAAGACGGTTCCCCCCTTATCGAGAACAATAAACTCTATTACAGCGTGACAGCCCGTACCGGAGGGAGCGGTCCGTCCATCCTGGCACTGGACCTCGGGACTTCCGAGATGGAACTTACCGGCTGCTTGGTTACCTCATATCTGGGGTATATCTGGAGGGGTGCCGCCACCCATATCATGTTCAACCGGCAGACGGGACTCTGGCAGATTACCATTCCCTTGCAGTTCCGCCATCCGGAAACGGGTGGGAGCATGCACGTCCTGGCGATTGCCAAGTCCGTATCGGATCCCCGGTTCGGCGTCACGCGCTTCGATTTCGACCTCCTCGACTACGAAAAACCCATGCCCGGTGACGAGGACGCCCAGATTTTCTGGGATGAGGACATGGGAAAATGGGTGATGATCTATGCTTCTCACCGTCAACCGGACGGGAGCAACGGGCAGTATATCCTGCGCCTGCAGACCAGTGACCGTCCGGACGGCGGTTTCAAGGATTACTCCTGCTTCACGAATGTCAATGCGACCGGGGTCACGTCCTCCAAGGTGGGAGGAAAACGGTATGTGTTCACCGGAGACCAGGAGCGGAACGGGCGGAACAATTATCCTGTTTTCACCTTCCCCGACCTTCGTCCTGCGGGGAACCTCAATATCGATATCCCCGACGGAGGCTTCCGGGGATGGAATAACGTAACTCCCTTTATGGAAGGTACTTCCACGCGATATGTCTTCCTTGCCTTCGACCGGGGCCAGTCCACGGACGAGAACAGATGGACCTATGGCCGGCTCTATCTGTACTATTCCAGGGAAAGGAATGAGGGCTCCGAATTCGATATCGTCAGGGAGGGAATCCGCATCCCCGCCTCGGTCCGTGGCGGATATGCTCCTTCGGACCTTCATTTCATCCGTCAGGGGGCCTGGAACAATTTCTTCCGGTACGAAAAGGACTATTCCGTGATCGACCTCTCCGGAGATGTCCTCGCGGCCCATTCCAACATGTACCCGGCCGCCGGGGAGGCTTCCCTGGTCCAGCGGCGGGATGCCCTGTATCCGGACCGCCCGGGTGATGTCCGCGTGACGGCCGGCATCCATCATCCGCTTGCCAATTACATCGTCGATCTGCAGGATATCGCTCCGGGAGACTGCCGGTATGTCTTTTTGGGAACGGCGGAAGGGGTCCCTTCCCTTCAGGTCCGTTTCTCGTCCGGAGAAGACGGGCTCCGTGCGGAGCTGAGACAGGGGGGACGAACGGATTCCATCGGAGTCATTTCGAAAGGAACCCGTGAAGCTCGTTTCTTCTTCACGGGTTCCGGACAACTGTATCTATACGCCAGGTAAAGCGTCACTTGACGCTTTCGGTATCGCCGAATCCTTGGATTTCAATGCTTCCGTCGGGGCGGACCTCGACGATGGCATAGCTGTTGTGCTCCGGGTACGGTCCTTCGATCATGCCTCCGAGCGTGTAATACTGAATTCCCTGACGCCGGCTGTAATGGCCGGGATGGTGATGGCCCTGAAGGACCGCGAGGATATCGGGCTGGCGCTCCAGAAGCGAGACGACCTCCCCGGCATTGTCGACGCACAACTTGGGCGATATATCCGAGAAACTGTCCAGCATCTGGTGGATGAAGATGATTTTCGGGAGGCTGCGTGAAGCGTCGAGCTCTGCTTCCAGCCATTCCATCTCCACCGGCGGGATCCAGGCGGACGTCCAGTGGAAATTGCCTCTTTCGTAATCGGAAAAATCCGGGTTGAAATTGGCATCCAGGACGATGCAGCGGATCCCTTTGCAGGTGAAGGCGTACCAGGACTTCCCGTTGGCGTCTCCGGGATTACCGGTATGGGTAAGGAACTCCTGCTTGGAGAGACAGTCCATGTCATGGTTCCCGAGAACATGGTAGACAGGCCCCCGGAAGCCCTGGAGGGTCTTTTCGATCGTGTCCAGGAACCCCAGGGCGTTCTTCGGGTCCTTGTCCGGTCCCATGTCCTTGAGATCGCCCAGTTCGATCACGAAATCCAGGTCTGAGCGGTTGAATTTCGCAACGGCATCCCTCATTTTGGACAGCGAATCCTGATAGAAACGGTTATTGCGCATTTCCCGGTCCGCATAATGGGCATCCGTCACCATTCCGAACCGGAGAGGCCGCGGGCTGCAGGAGGTAAGAAGATGCGGCAGGGCTGGCATCAGGATGATCCCGCCCGAAACGAATTTCAGAAAATCACGTCTTTCCATCTATTTCAGTTTAATCACGCACGTGTGCTTCTTCGATCCGGAAGTGGGGTAATCCCCGACGAAGCCGAGATACATCTGGCCGTTGTGGATATGGAGCCCCTCCGGCTCGAAGGTGCCGTCCGAGGACAGGTTCAGTTTGATAAGCTGCTGCTTGTCAACGGATACGCCTACTTTAACGAGCTTCTGGAGGATGTTTCCGCTGAAATCCAGGACGGACATCAGGGTCGCTTCATCGTTCTTCGCCCCGGAGGTTACATAGATCCTGTCATCGTAGATGCAGAGCCCCTGGACGGCACCGCTGTTCGTCTCGCCCGTGGCCACGCCTTTCCGTTTCCACGGGAAGCGGGCGATGTACTTGACTGTATTCAGGTTATAGGCCGTAACGCTCTTTCCTTCGTTGTGGGAAGTACGGGTGACTTTTGTCGTCATCTGTTGGGCGTTCCGGATTTCGGACAGCTTGTAGACATAAAGATAGTCGCTGCTGTTTTCATAGGTCCAGAGGAGCATCACGTCATGTTCCGTGTCCACATCCACGAAGCGGGCGCCGTTGGGGTTCAGGTAGAACCTCTCGACGGCATCTTCGGCATATTCCGTGGCTCCCGCCTTGAACTTGTGGCGGCAGATCAGCCGGACGTCGGGGCCATTGGCTTTCCCGCCGGAGTATCCTCCGTTGTCGGTATGTTCGCCCATTGTGCCGCTGGTCCAGAAAAAGACCTCGTCCGAACCGTATTCGATGCTGAACCCGTCTCCATGGCCTCCGCTGGGAAGGACCATGTCCGATCCGACCTTGGATCCGTCCATGTTCAGCGCGCACACCCTCATGGAGGTGTTATCTTCCGTGGACATATAGAACCGGCCCCTTTTGTCAATGTCAAAGCTCTGCATGCCAGTCTGGAGCCCGAGGGGCAGGGCGATCATATCGGCCGTCAGGGGCTGTGTGATGTCCTGGTTGAATTTCGCGCCGGGCGTGACTTCATTTTCCTTGACGGTTACGACCAGCTGGCCGCCTGCCTTGACTTTGTCCGAAGAAAGGGTCAGCGTGCAGGTGCCTTTTGCCTTTCCTCTCACCTTTCCCCCGGAAACGGTCGCGACGTCGGGATCGGAGGAGCCGATGATTACCCCGAGGGGATCGGCCTTGAAGTCGTATTCCGCGTCGACATACACGCCCCGGTCGAATATCTGATAGGTAACGGGAACCGCTGCTTCTTCGCCCACGAACAGCATGAGTTCATTCTGCCGGAAGGCAATCTTATCCTTGACCGTTTCCTCCGCGGAAGACGGTTTGGAACAGCACGCGAAAAGGAAAGCTGCCGCCGACAGGAATGTGGCGGCAGCTTTTGTGCAAATCGGTTTCATATTAATTCCCGCAGACGTTTCCTTCGAACTTGCAGTTCCCCGCCTTGCTGGTGGCAAGGGTGATGTACTTTTCAAAGTTGTCCGGAGCCATGGTGACGACCTGATGGTCAGCGTCAGGAGTGAAAGGTCCGACTTTTCCTCCAACCTTGCAGCCCGTGATCGTCACGGCCTTGTTGTTGGCATTGCCGAGAATGGCGCCCATATAGACGGTTCCGGCTTTGAACATATCGGACAAGATGGATCCGTAGTTCTCGCAGGCCTCGATGGTAATCGGGTTATTGGCCTGGCCCAGGATACCTGCTGCATAGCCGTGGGCCGTGTCGCCCGCCTTGTCGAAGACGATGTCACCTCTGTTGATGCAGCGGGTGAAGACGTCGTCGGTGCTGCCGGCAGAGCAGATTCCGCCGACGCGGCTGTTGCTGGCCTTGACATCCTGACCGGTGATTTTACCCTCGTTTACGCAGTCTTCCACCTTCGTCTTCGCATTGGCGGAAGCTACGATTCCGGCCAGACGGGTTGCTTCGGCGGTAATAGCCACCTTGTTGGTGCAGTTTTGGATATAGCTGAAATTCTTGCCGTCGGAGAACCCTGCGATGCCGGCGACGGACAGACCGTTGCCGCCGTTATTGGCATTGACGGAGTTCTTGGAAGTGAGGGAACCTTCGTTCACGCAGTTCTTGACATAGCTTGCGAATTCGCCCTCACCCGTGTAGACCTCGCCCACGATGCCGGCGAGGCATTCGCGTGTGGCGTCCTTGGCGGCGGTCAGGCTCATGGTAGCCTTATTCGTGCATCCTTCTATCGTGGAATTGAGCGCGAAACCGGCCACGCCTCCGATGAAGGACATCGAAGCGCTCTTTCCCTCGAAGACGGCCTTCGGACCGATGACGACATTCTTCACGGTCGCACCGCTGAGGATGCCGAAGAGACCTGCGGCACATCCTGCGGGCGCATCCTCGGGAACAGTAATCTTGAAATTGTCAACCGTGTGGCCCTGACCGTCGAATACACCCGTGAAGGGGACGTCTCCGGCGGTGATGACCCCCGCATTCGTTACGGAACCGGCCCCGATCGGGGTCCATTCCTCACCGCCGAGATCGATGTCGGCACCCAGGGCGAGAACACCGTCGACGAGGAACTTGCTGACGTCGCCGCCGGTTTTCACCAGCTGGGCGAATTCCTTCAGGTCCGCAGCGGACCCGATGCCCTTCACGGTCGGGGGAGCCGGAGCGCCGTCCCAGGTCAGGTCGGTGATCTTCTCGCGGTTCGCATCCGAGACAGCACCGATATATTCGGTAAAGTTTCCCGCATTCACGTCAATCATTTCATGGTTTCCGTCCGCTTTGTAGACTCCGAGCCGTCCGCCCACGGTGACACCGCTGATGGACGCGAACTTACTGATGTTGGCGCCGATGAGACCTCTCTGGTTGGTATTTGCCGCGATGACCGTTCCGGTATTCTTGCCTCCCTTCATGACGATCTTGTCATCATTGAAGAATCCGATGATGGCGCCGGCATGGGTGTCGGAAGCGGTAGTCGTGAGGTTACCGTTATTGACCAGACCCTCGGCGACGGCGTTCTTGTAAAGGACGGACACGACATTTCCGATACGGCCGTTGGCGATGGTATTGACCTGGTTGGCGTTGTTCGTACAGTTCAGGAAATGACCGCCATAATTGGCCGTTGCGACGATACCGGAGCAGCGTCCGAGCTTGGCGTTGATTTCGCCGTTGTTCACGCAGTCCTCGATCTGGTTGGCTGAGTCATCCTGGGCCGTGGTCACGAATCCGGCGATACCGCCGTACATGGTTCCGGTCGCCCCGTTCGCCGTATTCTTTCCGCAGTCAGCCTGGACGTTGAGGTTGACCGTACAATCCTTGATGATGCTGATGCCGCTGCCCGTGTTGAACACGAATCCGGCCAGGCCGCTCAGTGCAAAGCGCTTCGACTCACCGGTACCGGCGGACGTGATCTTGCCGCTGACCTGGACATTCTGGATGGTCGAAGAAATCGCAGTTCCCACGAGGACGCCGGCATCGGCCTGGGCTTCCGCCGAGATGGTGAGGTCCGTCTGGATCTTCAGGTTCCTGACGGTCGCGCCGTCGAGCACGCCGAAGAGTCCGAAGGTGCCGTTGGCCGGGACCTTGACGGTAGGGTTGAATCCTCTGATCGTGTGGCCGCCGCCGTCGAACACTCCCTTGAAGGCGATTCCGGTGTATGCTCCGGCGTAGTTGCCGTTGCTGACCGTCTCGGGATTGCCGATCGGGGTCCATTCCTTATACTCAGAGAGGTCGATGTCGGCGAGCAGCTCGATCTCCTTGGAGGCGTTCTGCCAGCGGGTCGTTCCGTCGTTGTTGTTCACGGCTTCCACGAACTTCATGAATTCGTCGACATCCGGAATACCGCCGATGCTGGCTGACGGATCGTAAGGAACGGAGTAACCGAGCTGTGTAATGGGAACGACATAGGATTTGCCGCCGCCGGAGAAGATGATTTCGCCGCTGCGCGGGGCAACATCCGTCTTGTCGTTGATATACGTGCTCTCTACGGAGAAACTGACAATAGAATTGCCGCTGCCGAAGATAGGGTCCGCCTTGACCCAGGAAGGAGTCACGACGATCCAGTTTGCGTTGGTCTTCAGATTCAGAACCTGGTCGGAAGGGTCCTTGCAGGGGACTTCGCTCAGAGCCGCCGGATCTGAAGAGAAAGTAATCTGCTCCTCGGCCTCCTGTACGCAGGAGGAGGCCATCATCACGGCTGCAAATGATGCGCAGATCAGTTTGACAAGGTTTTTCATTTCGTCAATATTATTAATTCTTAATTCTTACAAGCATATAGTTGAGACAACTGCGTTCGCCTTTTGAGTCCGAAACGCGGTTGACGGTTTTTCCGGAAGATTCAGCCGGATCATATACCCACATGGTAGAAGAACCGCCGCCGTCGAAACGGGTCATGTTCCAGCCGCCGAGTTTCTTTGCGATGCGGAACATTTCGTACCCCTTGAGTCCATAGGAGTAGGCGGGCTGACGTCCGTCGACCTCGATCAGCCATACGGTCTTGCGGTCCTGGCTGACGACGGGGAACGTCATCGGGTCGAAGGTAGTGTAGAGGTTGTTTCCGGTCGCCGGCGTATTGCTGCCGTCCTGGCCGTTCTCCATCAGTCTGTACATGCTGCTGGCCTGGGTATAGATGGGCTTGGTCTCCCCGTCGATGGACATGTCGAACTTCATGCGCACCGTATCTCCCGCCTTCAGCGAACCGAGCAGGGTCCGGGCGGTGGAACCGCTGACGGCGAAAGCGACTTCGTTCACGGAAGAGAGGTAGGGAGCCTCGGAGAGGGGAGTACCGGTGCCGTCACAGAGGGTTTTCACGACCGCTTCGGCCCAGCCGGTGTTCACTTTCACGCGTTCGCCTTTGTATTCCGCCACGATGTACAGGACATTCTTCGCCAGCGGGTTCGTAATATTCCTGTTCGAGGGGTGCGGATACTGCTTATAGCGGTTCGTGTACATGTTCACGGCATATCTGGAAGAGGCGTGCCGGAGGATGGTGTCGTTCACGGAAGAGATGGAGTAATTGGCTCCGCCTGCCTGGAGCGTTGCGCTCAGGGATTTCTTCCCGCAGGCCGCCGTTCCGTCCGTAAAGACGGTCAGGGCCCAGGCGTGGTTGACCAGGGCTCCGCTAACGGCAGGATTGTTCACGTACACGGGCTCGCTCTCTTCCACGTGGAAGCCGCGGGAGATGCCGTCGTTCGAATCGAAGAACCCCGAATTGATGCCGGCGATGATGTTCTGTCCCTCCGAGCGCCTGCGGGAACAGAGTTCGGACAGGGTCTCGCGGAGATTCTTGCCGTTGTTGCTGTTCTTGTTGGCGTTGGGGTTCGGGATCTGTTCGTCGGCATAGGCCGCAGTCAGTTCAACGGCGGGGTTCCCGAGATCGACCTGGAGGATATGCATGTGACGGGGCATTCCGGTGAAAGTACAGTGGCTGTACTTTACGCCGGGGTGCAACTGCTTCTCTTCCAGGACCTCCCAGTCATAATAGGTATCCTGGGTCCAGTCGACCGTGTTCGCTTCCAGGTTGTAGGCGCCGGTGGGGTACACGGCCGTGGAATGGACGGAAGCACGTCCGTTCACGGAGCCGTAGCCGAAGTTGGAGGTGAACCTGTCGGCGGCGGAGTTGTAGGCACATCCCCAGGCCGGACCGAAGTCGGCCGAGGCGGTCCCGGTAACGGCGCCGTTGTTGGTGCAGTTCATGACCTTTCCCTCGTTGTAGCCCACCAGACCGGCATTCCTGCAGAAGAACGACGCCGAAATGTCGCCGTCATTCACGCAACCTTTCCGTTTCGACTCGGCGTCGCCGAGGAGCGATGCCGCATCCGTCCGGCCGCAGAGACCTCCCATATTCAGGGAAGCGGTGCCCCGGGCTACGCTCAGGGAAGCTTTGTTGGTCACACCGGTGAGTGTCACGCCCGTTGCATTCCCGATGATGCCTCCGATGGCGCCGGAAGCGTTTCCGTTGAAGGTTACGCTGCTCCCCTCGGAACCGAAAACGAGATTGGTCACTCTCGAATTCCGGGCATAACCGATGAAGCCGGCGTCGGGATACTTGTCCGTGTCCACGGTCCATCTGACATTCTTGATGACGTGCCCCTTGCCGTCGAAGCCCTCCCGGAACGGGTTTTCTTTCGATCCGACGGGAATCCACTCGCGGATGGAGGAGGCGTCGATGTCATTCAAGAGTGTCACGACTCCGTCCACCATATAGCGGCCGACCGCACCGCCGTTGTTGACGGCGGCGGCGAAAGCGAGGAGATCCTCGGCGTTGGCGATGCCTTTCACGGAGGGCTCGCCGCTGCCGGCGGCCTGGACCAGTTCCACCGTCAGGGTCTTCCCGCTCAGGGTGCTGACCTTGATCGTAGCGGAACGCTGTACGGTCTCAGGATTCTCCGATGCGGAGACTTTGACGGTAACGGGGTTCTCCGATCCCGCTCCCTTGACGGTCAGGAGTTTGGCCCAGGAACGGTCGGCAGACGCCATCCAGTCTTCGGTACTGAGTACGCTGAACGATGCCTGACCTCCAGGAGCATCCACAGACAGAGTCTGCGGCTTGACCTCAAAGAGATCGGTAACGGAATCCTTTTCCCTGCCGCACGCCCCCGATAAGGTGACGACGGCAAGGAAGGATACCGTTTCGATGATCAGGCGGAAAAGTTTCATGGACTACTCCCAACCGGGGTTCTGGGTTAATTTTCCGTCATAGGCCTGGATCTGTCCGAGCGGGACGGGATACAGGTAGTCGCGCTCTTTCCATACATAGTCCTCTGCGGCGTCACGGGTGATGTATCCATGGTCCCCGTCGGACAGGGTAAGGGAGTTCGCGCCGACCTGGATGCGGTTTGTCGCAGGGATGGTGGAACTGACGGTCGAAGGCATCTGGCCGATGTAGATCAACAGGTCCATCTTGCCGTCATGGTCCGTGTCATATTCGCCGGGAGCCGGGATGTAGATGCCCTTGTAGCCGGGTGTAAGGCTGGCCGGGTCGATCGGAGAGGCGCTGGCTGACTTGTTTCCTGCGGCCGTCAGGGGACCACCTTCCTTCCAGCGGATCATGTCCCACTGGTGGAACCCTTCCGCGAAGAGTTCGACGACCCGTTCGCGGCGGACTTCCAGGATGGCGGCGAGCTGCGCGCCCTTGGCATTGGGATAGTATTCTGCCATCAGGGGATCCGGGGCCGTAGGAAGCGTCAGGTTGGGCATTCCCGCACGGTCGCGGATCAGCTTGATGGACCGGTCGATCATCGCCTGGGTCAGTTCTCCGAGTTCGGCGTAGGCCTCTGCATAGTTCAGCAGGACTTCCGCATACCGGATGAACGCCCAGTCGGTCGTGCTGGTGGTGGCATTTTCATGGCTGCCGTCGGACACGCCCTTGATGATGCGGTATCCGTTCAGCGTACGGGCGAAATCCGTGGTCTCCACGGCGCCCTTCATGGCAGGATCCAGATAGCCGAAATGGCCGGGAGCATGGAGCGTCTGGGCCATGCGGGGATCCCTGCGCTGGAACTGCTCATAGTACTGTTCGGTGGCCCAGCCGGAGCGGTTCTGGATCGGCGTTCCGTCGGAGCAGAGATAGTGGTTGACAAAACGGCGGGTCGCGCTGTAGGTCTCGTTCTTGAGGTCGAACTGCAGACCGTGGCGGACGGCCAGGGTGACATCGTAGAGTTTTGCGAAAATGGCCTCCGGATTGCCCTTGAGATCCTCGAGCTGGAAGAAGTCGCGGTAGGCCTTCCAGTTGGAATTGGCACTGGTTGAATAGAGGCTGTACTTGCCGGAAGCCATCACATTCTGGGCGGCGTCGGCGGCCTGGCGCAGGAACCATTCGGCGCTCAGCGTCGTGGAAGTACCGTCGGCCTCGGCATACTGTTCATCGGCCACGTTGTGATATTTGCGGAAGGTCCCTTCGAAGAGGGCGACGCGGGACTTGAAGGCCATTGCACCGTATTTGTTGATGCGGAAGCAGCCGTCAGGCCAGCTGTCGGGGAGTTTTTTCGCAGCGAGGTCGAGATCTTCGATGACCTTTTTCATGACATAACCGCGGGAATCCCGGGCCTTGAAGAGGGCGGCCTCATCGGCGGAACCGACTACGGAATCATAATAAGGGACATCGCCGTAATACTGGACCATCTGATAATAGAACAAGGCGCGGAAGAAGTGCTCGACGCCTTCGTATTTGGTGCGTACCTCATCGTTCTTGCAGTTGCCGCAATTCTCGAAGAATTGGTTGATATGCCGGAGGTAGCCCCAGTGGCTCTGTGACCAGAGACCGGTCGTTGCGTTGGTCCGGGTTCCTTTCTGGATGGCGCTCAGGCTGCGTCCGATATAATCGTCGCCCCTGATCTCCGAATAAGAGGTGGCATCGTCCAGAAGGGTGGAATACTCATAGTTGGTCCAGAGCTCGAGCTCTTTCTCGGAAGAGAAGAAACTCTCCGGAGCGAGGGATGTCTCGGGGGTCTTCGTCAGGAAGTCCTCGCAGGCAGTCATTGTCAGCGCTAAGGCTGCTGTCGTCACTACTTTGAATATATTTTTCATGTTTCTTTCCTCCTGAAAATTAGAATGTTATATCTACACCGAAGGTGACGGTCCTGGCATACGGATACAGGCAGTCTCCGTATGCGGAAGTCGTCGCAACCTCGGGATCCACTGTTTTGCAGTATTTCTTCATAGGAGACACATAGAACAGGTTCTCTCCGCTGAAGTACAGGCGGCATTTCTGGACGGCCTTGGTCTTGAACGGAATGGAATAGCCCAGGGTCAGGTTCTTCAGACGCAGGTAGGCGGCGTTCTGAAGATAGCGGTCGTTCACGACGCTGTTCTTTACGAGCTGCGCACGCTGGCGGGGGAAGTAGCCGGACGTATTCTCTTCGGTCCAGTAATTGCCCTGCAGGGACGTCGAGATGAAGGTAGGCCTTCTGTAGGAGTACGGACCCCAGAAGTAGACGCAGTTGGCGTCGGGGTACCAGTCGCACTTGCCGACGCCCTGGAGGAAGATGCTCAGGTCGAAGCCCATCCAGGAGAGATCCCCCTTGAAGGAATAGCGGTAGCGGGGAAGGCTGTTGCCGATCACGCGGCGGTCTCCCGGGTCATCCAGGGTGTTGGAGCCGGTGCTGATGGCCTTCTTGCCGTCCTTCATATGCTTGTCTCCGTCCAGGTTCTCGAACTGCATGTCTCCGGCGAGCACCTTGTTGTAAGGGGCCTTGCAGGCGAGTTCGGCTTTGTTGACGACGCTCAGGTCATATTCTTCGGCCCATGCCGCAGCGTCTTCGTCGCTCGCGAACAGTCCGATCACATGGTATCCCCAGATTTCTCCGAGGGTCTTGCCTATGTAATTGTCCGTGAGCAGGTTGGTCGGGTTCTCGAACTTGGTGATCTTGGTGATGTTGTCACCGAGGGTGGCGGTAATACCGTAATGGAAAGGCTTGCCGGCCACCTTCTTGGCGTCGTGCCAGCTCAGGGAGATCTCGTAGCCCGTGGTCCTCAGGTCGGCCGCGTTCTCCTTCGGGGCGCTCTCACCGTACACGTTGGGAAGCGTCATCGCCTTGGTAAGCATGTCCTTGGTGTCGCGGATGTAGGCGTCGGCGGTGATGTTCAGGCGGTCCTTGAAGAATCCGAGGTCGAGACCGGCGTTATAGGAAATGACGGTCTCCCAGGTCAGTCCGCTGGAAACGGGGGAGGACATCGTGGCGCGCTGCGCCGCGTCAGTCCCGTTGAAGGAATAGCTCAGCTTGCCCAGGGAGATGGTGTCGAAATAGTAGTAGTTGCTGACCTGCTGGTTGCCCAGGGTACCGTAGCTGAGACGCAGCTTGGCCTTGTTCCAGGTGTCTTTCAGGGGAGCCCAGAAGGGTTCTTCACTGATGCGCCAGCCGACCGAAGCGGAAGGGAAGAAGCCCCAGCGGTGGCTCTTGGGGAAGCGGGAGGTCCCGTCGTAACGACCGGAGACCTCGAACAGGTATTTCTCGGCGAAGTTGTAGTTCAGACGGCCGAAGAAACCGAGGGTGCGGTAGGCACTGTTGCTTTCGCTGAGGGTGGAGAATTCCGTCGCGGAAGCGAGGTTGATGTAGGCCAGGGCATCGCTCAGGGAGCCCTTCTGGTGGACCGTCAGGCTCGAAGAGCGGTAATCGTCGAAGTTGGCGCCCAGTGTGGCGGCGATATTGTGCCTGCCGAACGATCCGTCATAGGAGAAGTAGCCGTTGGCCACGTGGCCGTCCTGGAAGTAGCGGACCTCGCGGTAGAAATCATACACGGAACCGTTGCTGAAATAGCCTCCGGTCAGCCCGTTGCCCACATACATACGCTTGTTGGCGTTGTCGTAGCAGTTGGGGGTGGGAAGGCTCCGGTAGGTATTCACGTTGTCGTTCCGACGATAGGTATAGTCGGCGACGAATTTCAGGCCTTTCGCAATACTGAAGGTGAACCGGTTGGTCAGGGTCAGTGCGTTTTTGATGCGGGCGTTCTTGTTGGTATCGTTCATCCAGACGCCGCCCCGGCCGCTGAAGAGAGGAGAGGTTGCGCCGTACATGAAGCCCGGCTGGATGTTCACGGTGCCGTCCGGATTGAAGGGAACATAGAACGGACCGACGTTCTGGGTCGTATTCCAAAGGATACCCGCCTCAACGAGGCCGCCCTGACCGTCTTGCTCCCAGAATCCGCCGTACCGGTAGTTGGACCTTTCATAGGCGATGTTGCTGGAATAGTGCAGCCAGGGGGTGATTTCCGCATTGAGCTTGGTACGGAATGAATAGTTGTTGACCTTGTCTTCCGCCGCCTGGTTGAACAGGCCTTCGCGGTAGAGGTAACGGCCGCTCACATAATAGTTCATCTTTTGGGTGCCGCCCTTGATCGAGATGTTGTGCTCCGTCTCGGGACGGGTCCTCTTGAACAGGTAGCCGTACCAGTCGAAGTTGCCGAGGTACAGGTAGGTGTACGTATGGGTCTCGTCGGGAATGACCCAGGGACGTGCGGGATTCTCGGTGACATCGTTCCTGCGGTCGTACATCATCTGGATCTGCGCGTCAGAATATGTCCAGGCGGGGTTGCCCTGGAAGATCTGGTTGAACGAGTTCGTCATCGTGATGTAGTCGTACGCGGAGGTCATGAAGTCCGTCGAAGTCGTGTTGCTGGTGATGGAATAGCGGCCGTTGTAGTTGATGGACGCCCTGCCTTCCTCGCCGGAACCGCTCTTGGTATTGACCAAGATGACACCGGCGGAAGCCTTTGCACCGTAGATGGCGCAGGCGGAGGCATCCTTCAGGACGGAGATGCTCTCGATGTCATTCGGGTTCATGAGCGACAGGCTGCCCTCCACGCCGTCGATCAGGACCAGCGGGCTGCCGGAGTTCAGGGAAACCTTACCGCGGACGGACATGCTGTATTCGTTCGCTTCGATGGAACCGTTTCCGTTCGTGAGGATGATGGACGGGTCCGCTCCCTGGAGGGCCATCGCCGTATTCGTAACGGGACGCTGGTTCAGCGTCGCACCGTCGATGACGGACACGGCGCCGGTCACGTTCACCCTCTTCTGGGTACCGTAACCGACGACGACCACTTCGTCGAGAAGGTTCATCGAATCGGTGAAGACGACCCTGATGTTGCCTTCAGTGCCATAGACCGGAATCTCCTGGTCGGAATAGCCAATGTAGGAAACGACGAGGGTCGCGGGGAATTTGACATCCCTCAGGGCGAAGCTCCCGTCGGGGCCGGAGATGAATCCAAGGGTTGTCCCCTTGATCATGATCCCGGCGCCCATCAGCGGTTCCCCGTTCTCGTCGACCACCACGCCGGTGATCGGAGCGGACTTTGTCCTGGGCTCGCCTCTGCTGACGGAAATGCTCTTTCCATCAATGATGTAGGTAACTTGCTGGCCGGTGAAAATCTGGTCCAGCACGTCAGTGATCGATGCTCCGGAAGCATTTACACTGATTACTTTGTTGAGGTCCACATCCCCTGAATTGACGGATACCGAGTATCCCTGGGTGCGGTTCAGCACAGTAATCGCATCGCTGACCTTGACATTCTTCAGTGACAGGTTGATCTGCGCGTTCGCACTGATGCCGAGCATCAGGGCGGCGACCGTCAGAAGAATCAGTTTGACAGATTTGCTTTTGGTTAACATGTTTTTTGGGTTATTTTGATTGGAGATAAATAGTCTTTCCGGAGCGTCGGACGCGCATTTTCCCGTCCGAACTCATGACGGAGAGAATCTGGTCGAGTGTCTCGTTGTTGGTGAAGATGGAAAAATACCGCCTGGACGCCAGTTCCTCGTCCATGACCACGATGTCACAGTTGAAACGGCGGGAGAGCTCCTTGGCGATGTCCGCCATTTCCATATCGAAGAAATGCAGGGAATTGTCTCTATAGAAAGCTTTGTAACTGGCGGGAGCGAACCGTTCGATATCCATCTTTCCGTCCAGCCGGTTGTAGCGCATTTTGTCCCCGGGCCTGAGCCGGACGGTCCGGGTGTCGTCCTGGATGGACACGCACGCTTCCACGCTGCCCTCCATCAGGAGCAGTTCGGCCATGCGTTCCTGTGCGAAATTCCTGAAATTGAACGAGGTGCCGAGTACGGTGACATCCACGTTCTGGGATTTGATGATGAACGGATGATCCGGATCTTTGGCGACATCGAGGAAGGCCTCTCCATCCATGAAGATGGTGCGGCTGTTCCCCGAGAACTCGGCCGGATAGGTCAGGCGGCTGCCCGAGTTCAGATGGAGGACGGTACCGTCGGAGAGCGTAACGGTCTGCTTCTGACCGGACGGAACGTTCACTTCCACCCATTCGATGGAGGCGATGCGATCCTCTCCGGCGTCCATTCCGGCCTTGTAGGATACGGGAATGAGAACGAGAAGCGCAGCTACGGCAGCGGAAGCAAGGGAGATGAGCGCGATCCTGCCCCATTGAACATGCCGGACCTGTTTCCCTTCAGGTGCAAGGCACTCGTCAAAGAGGTCCCGGAGCGCGTCGTTCAGTTCTTCCGACTCTTTGTTGGTGCAGATATACTCCTGTACCTTCTTCTCTTCGCGTGAGGAGAGACGGTCGAAAAAATAATTGCGCAGGGTGCTCTTCATATTAAATGAACGCACGTGAGGCACAAAATGCGTAATCGGTTTCGGAATTAATTCAGATTTTTCCGGACTTCCCGGTTCGCGAGTTCAAGATGCTTCTGGACGGTACGGACGGAGATGCCCATCCGTGCGGCGATCTCTTCGACGGACCGCCCCTCGATCCGGCTCATCCGGAACACCTCCGACCGCTTTTCCGGCATTTTCTCCAGTACGGAGTTGAGGAGGGGCATCATGACATCGGGATGGATACCGTCGGAGGCCACTTCGGGATAGACCTGAACCTTGTCCACGTCACTCTCCCACTTGGATCTCAAGGTGCTGATCACCTCGTTGCGGGCGCAGACGAACAGCCAGTTCCTGAGAGCCTCCACGTTTTCGAAGGATGGTTTGGCCGTCACCATCCGCATGAAGATGTTCTGGACGATGTCCTCTGCCTTCGCCTTGTTCTTGATGAGGCCCGTCACGAAACGGAGCACCGCCGGGGCGTAGCGCTTGTAGATTTCCGCAAAAGCCCCCATGTCCCCGTCAGCCATAGCCCTGATGAGGATTTCGTCTCCGATCTTTCCTTTACGATTGAATGACATAGGCTTATTCGTTTCCCCAGGCGTCTATGCTTTTGACTGTATATCCTTTTCCGGGGGAGGTCAGTTCCAGTTCCGTCGCGACGGTCGAGGCAATCTGTTTTCCATCCTTGTAAACACGATAATATCGGTGGTATTCGTCGGCCACCGGCTTCCAGACCAGTTTCCCATCCGCAATCCGTACACCTTTGACTTTCTCGGGGGTCCTGTCGAGATAATCGGTGGTGAGGAAGGTCATGGACCTTGCCGGGAGCACTACGCGGATCTTTCCCCCGGAGGCATCGTCCTTACCAGAATAAGACTGGAGGTCGTTGAACTCATTCAGGGGAGGGTTGTCCGCCTCGTAGACATAGCGTCTGAAACTCTTTGAGAATGAGTCGATTCCACCGGACCAGGAAGAGCAGTCGACTGTTACGGTCTTTTCTTCGCCGCGGTTGATGAGCGCGAAGGTCACGGACCGGTCCCTGTTGATAACCGCTCCCGCCCGGACAAGGCTGTCGGAGGGGCTGCAGACCAGGACGGTGGCGTCCTTATGGAATAGTTTCGCCATGTAACCCAGGCAATACAGTTCAGGCGTGGCGGAATAATCGCGGTCAATGTCGTTCCAATGGAAGAGACCCCATTTGTTATACTTCATGTCCGGTTTATAGGCGCACAGGCCGGCTTCATAGGCGGCACGCTCATTCTCCGTATTCCCGTCTTCCCAGCAGAAGGGTTCCGGATAATCCACGAAGCTCCAACTGATGCACCCGTAGGCCCCTGCGTTCATGGCCGCCAGCCCCACCTCGCATTTGCTGAGCGCGGCCTCGGCAATCGTTTCGGGCTGGCGCAATGATGGTCCGAGATCGTCTATCATCACACCGCTCTTCCCCCGGACGGGGCAGAATCCGAATTCTCCCAGAATATACCGTTTGCTCTTGGCGGTGGCGATGGCGACTTGCTGCTTGAAATAGTCCTGATACGAACTCCACTGCGACATGTCATCCGCACGTTTTCCGTAAACATACCAATGGGAGACATAGGCGCCCAGCCAGGCGTCCATATTGTCCGCAGTCCATTTTTGGATAGGAATCGTTCCGTGCCCGCCGGAGATGTCCGAACCGATCAGCAGGAGATTGAGATCGTGCTGCTTAAAAGAGTTGTACAGGGCGATATTCCACAGTTTGAACAAATCCATGCGCCCTTTGGATGAAAACCAACCCCACCGGCCTCCGGTCATCAATTCGTTGGTGAGGCAATAATACCGGATTTTTCGACACTCTTTCTCTTTGATCAGGTAATACAGGCTTTGCGCTACCCGCTCCGCGTACTGAGACGGTTTGACGACGGTCGTGTCTTCCGCCCGGTATACCAGGGCGCAGGGGACGGCGTATAAGATAGTCCCTGCCTTGGCGAATGTTTTGTGGTAATATCCGGCAAAACGATCCATCTGTTCTTTCGACTGTCCTGCGAAGCCGGTATAAACCCTCCCGAAAGTGGGACTCAGTTCCGCAAACGTTTTGAGTACACGCTGGTCCCTGAATTCAGGAGTCATCAGCGCTTCGAAATTCGCCTCGGAATGCTGGAAACCGAATCCTCCGAACAACCAGCGCACTAGGGGTTTTTCCACCACGACCGTTACCTCCTGAGCCCTCGCGGGGAAGACGGAGATAAAAGCAATCAGCAGCGCTATGATTCCTCTTGACATAATGAATCCCTTCGGTCTCTACAAAAATAATAAATAAAGGGAAATATTATTTGATTTTAACGGACTATATTCTAACTTTGTCCATTGACTTTGGAGTTTAACAAACGATTTACCCGTTCAAAACAGCCCCTTTGCAGAGGGGCTGTTTTTTGATGGACCCGATGCCGGGAGCGATGGAGGCGGTCCGCCCCCTGGAACAATCCTTCCGCCTGGCCGGTTGCAGAGGGGAACCCGGCTAAAAAACCAGGGTCGCCATGATGGGGAAGTGGTCCGAGACGAACGGAACCCCATATTCTTTCCGAACGACGTGATATTCAGGACAGTCGGAAAAGCCTGAATACCAGACGTAATCGATGACCGACTCCGAACTCGGATTGATTTTCCACCCACTGAAGGTATATCCCGTATCGGTCGTCCGCGCGGTCACGCGGGCATCTTTCATGACTTTCTTGAGATTTTCAAATTCGGGGCGCTGCGGGCGCATGTTGAAATCCCCGGTCAGGATCATGGGATAGCCTTTGGGATTCATCGCGGCGATCCGCTCCACGATCAGTGCGAGTCCGTTCTTCCTGGCT
>JAFRUH010000019.1 GCA_017438975.1 Bacteroidales bacterium | reverse complement strand
TCGTCGGTGTCGCAGAGGATCATCTTGCGGAGTTTGGAGAGCGGAGTCTCGGAGTTGCGGCCGTAGAACATGTGCTCGATACGGAACAGGCCGATGCCCTGGGCACCGAACTTGAGGGCGCGGGCGGCATCCTCCGGCGTATCGGCATTGGTGCGGACACCGAGCTTGCGGTATTTGTCGCAAAGGGTCATGAACCGGGTGAACAGCGGATTCTCGGAAGCGTCCATCATATCGATGGCGGTGCCGTAAACGAGACCCTTCGCACCGTTGAGGCTGAGGGAGTCGCCTTCCTTGTAGACCTTGTCGATGCCGGCGAACTTGACGGTCTTGTCCTTGAAGTTGATCTTCAGGGCGTCGCAGCCGACGATGCAGCACTTGCCCCAGCCGCGGGCCACGAGGGCTGCATGGGAGGTCATGCCGCCGCGCTCGGTCAGGATGCCGACCGAAGCGTGCATGCCGTCGATGTCTTCCGGAGAGGTCTCTTCACGGACGAGGATGCACTTCTTTCCGGCAGCTGCGTAAGCGATGGCGTCTTCGGAGGTGAAGACGATCTGGCCGACGGCGCCGCCCGGGGAAGCCGGGAGACCCTGGGCCAGGACCTGGGCCTTCTTCTCGGAGGCCGGGTCGAGGATCGGGTGGAGGACTTCATCCAGCTGGGCGGGGGCGACGCGCATGATTGCGGTCTTCTCGTCGATCAAGCCTTCATCGACCATGTCGACGGCCATCTGCAGGGCTGCGAGGCCGGTGCGTTTGCCGATACGGCACTGGAGCATCCAGAGCTTGCCTTCCTGGATTGTGAATTCGATATCCTGCATGTCGCTGAAGTGGGCTTCGAGGCGCTTGCGGATGTCGTCGAGTTCGGCATAGACCTCCGGCATGGCGGTCTCGAGGGAAGCGAGGTCCTTGTTCTTCTCGCTCTTGGTCGCTTCGTTGAGCGGGTTCGGGGTGCGGATACCCGCGACGACGTCCTCGCCCTGGGCGTTGATCAGCCATTCGCCGTAGAACTTGTTGTCACCGTTGGCCGGGTTGCGGGAGAATGCGACGCCGGTGGCGGAGGTATCGCCCATGTTTCCGAAGACCATGGACTGGACGTTGACGGCCGTGCCCCAGTCATCGGGAATGTGCTCGATCTGGCGGTAGCGGATCGCACGCTTGCCGTTCCAGGACTTGAAGACGCCGCCGATGGAGCCCCAGAGCTGGGCCTGGGCGTCATCCGGGAATTCCACTCCGAGAACTTCCTTGATGCGGACCTTGAAGGCCTCTGCGAGGTCTTTCAGTTCTTCCGCGGTCAGTTCGGTGTCGGACTTGTAGCCCTTCGCGTCCTTGACGTCCTGCATCATCCGGTCAAGCTGCTGGCGGATGCCCTTGCCGTCTTCCGGCTCGATGCCTTCGGCCTTCTCCATGACGACGTCGGAGTACATCATGATAAGCCTGCGGTAGGCGTCGTAGACGAAGCGCGGGTTGCCGGTCTTCTTGATCATGCCCGGGATGGTCTTCGAGCAAAGACCGATATTGAGGATCGTGTCCATCATACCCGGCATGGAGCTTCTTGCGCCGGAGCGGCAGCTGACGAGGAGCGGATCGTTTTCGTCGCCGAACTTCTTGCCCATGATTTTCTCAGTGGCTGCGAGGGCGGCCGCGACATCCCGCTTGAGTTCCGGGGTGTAGCCTCCACCGAGGGTGTAGTACTCGGTGCAGCATTCGGTCGTGATCGTAAAGCCTGCGGGAACAGGCATGCCGAGAAGGTTCATTTCGGCAAGGTTCGCACCCTTTCCGCCGAGCAATTCCCTCATTTTACCGTCGCCCTCGGCGGTTTTTCCACCGAAGCGATAGACTCTTTTCTTGATTTCTGCCATTTGGATAGTAGATTTGATATTTTATATTATTTAGAATTTCCTGCGAAATTTTGCGAATTTACAACTTTTTTCTCCAAAAACGGAAAAAATGTCTCAAAATCTGAAAACAAACCGGTTACAAGAGTTTCGCGGCGATCTCCGAAAGCTCCGAACGTTCGCCTTTCCGGAGGAAGACATGCTGGAAAAGATCCTGCCCGTCCATCTTCTCCCCGAGGTGCGTCAGGCCGTTGGACCACTGGTCGAGATAGGGCTGGTCAATCTGGAAAATGTCGCCCGTGAAGACCATCTTCGTCCCTTCTCCGGCCCGGGTGATGATCGTCTTGATTTCGTGCGGGGTCAGGTTTTGGGCCTCGTCGATGATGAAGAAGACTTTCCCGAGAGAGCGGCCGCGGATGTAGGCGAGGGGAGAGATGAGGAGCTTCTCGTCCTTGAGCAGCCCTTCGATCTTGAGAGCCTGTTTGCTTCCGGGCCGGAAATTGCGCTTGATAACCTCGAGGTTGTCCATCAGGGGCTGGAGGTACGGGCTCATCTTGGCCTTCTGGTCACCGGGGAGGAAGCCGATGTCCTGCCCGCCGAGGATGACGGTCGGGCGGGAAAGGATGATCTGGTCGAAGTCCTTTTCCTGCTCGAGGGCGGAGGCGAGGGCGAGCAGCGTCTTGCCGGTGCCGGCTCCGCCCGTGAGGGAAACGAGCTGGATTTTCGGGTTCAGGCAGGCGTCCAGGGCGAATTTCTGCTCGTCGTTCCGGGGTTTGATGCCGCAGGCCTCCCGGCTCCGGACGAGGGCGATCACTTTCCGGTCGGCGTCGTAGCGGGCGCATACCGTTTCGCCAGACCAGGTGAACTTGTAGAGCTGGTTGGGCTTGGGCTCCTTGTCGGAAACCGCTTCCCACGGGATGGAATTGTCCTGCCCGTAGGCGATGGCCTGGACCTTTTCGGAGCTCATCCCGTCCATCACGAGGACCTCGCGCTGGGTATTTTCCAGGCGGTCTTCCTCGATGCGGTCGCTCAGATAGTCCTGTGCGACCATCCCTGCGGCTTTCGCTTTGAGGCGCAGGTTGATGTCCTTGGTCACGAGGGCGACGAACCGGCCAGGGTTGTTGTCCCGGACCCACATCGCCGTCGAAAGGATGCGGTGGTCCTGGATGTCGTCCATGAACATGTCCTTGAACTCGGGCTTGAAGGGGTGGTTCGGCTCGATCTTGATATATCCGTTCTTTTTCCCGAGGGGGACGCCACGCGGACCGAAGGTGCGGTTGTCGGTGAGCTTGTTGATGTCCCGCATGAAACCGCGGGCGTTGTAGCTGAGGGCGTCGTTGCCTTTTTTGAATTTGTCGAGTTCCTCCACGACGGCGATCGGGATGACCAGGTCGTTCTCCTGGAATTTGCGGATGGCTTTGTGGTCGTGCAGGATGATGTTCGTGTCCAGTACGAAAATCTTGGGTTTCCGTTCAGTTTTGTGTTCCATATGTCAATCTTCTCCTTCGGAGGTTTGTGTCTGCAATAGGGATTCCAGAATGCCCGAAATCCCGGCGGCAGCGTCCGTCGAAACGCGGATTTCATCTTTCCCCGGGGCGGGATGCCCGATCGGGAAATAGGCGATGTCCTGGAGCAGGAGTTCCGCATCGACGTAATCGTAATCGATGTCTGCGATCTGGAGGATCACTCCGGGGACCTCCGAGAACAGGATCCGTACGGGTTTTTCGTCCGAATAGGCCTTGATGACGGGGTGGATCGAAATGTCCGCTCCCGTCCCCGGTACGCTCATCTGTCTCAAAGCGGTCAGCAGGCCGCCTTCACCGACCGTCACGCCGGCTTTGACGACGCCGTCCTCGACGAGTTCCCGGACGACTTCGAAGCAGTCGATGAAATAGTCCGCGTCGGCGATCTCGGGGGCCACGGCGGAGCGGGAGCCGGTCGCTTCCGCAAGAAGGGATCCGCCGAGCCGGAAATCGCAGGGGTCGAACGGGATGTAGATCAGCCAGTCGGAAGCCTCCCCGACGAGAGTCCCGGGACATTTGCGCTTGCGGCCCATGCGGGGACGGTGGGTGCGGAAGGGGAGTTCCCGGATGATGATCTCCTCGTCCTCCTCTTCTTCCCCGGACGGGTCTTCTTCCACGGCGGTGGACGCCCTGACGCTCAGGGAACACGTCCCTTTATGGACCGAATAGCTGCGGAGCTTCAGCCCGAGGGCGTCGATATATCCCGCGGCGCCCTGGACGGAATCGTAAAAGGCGGCCATGTTCCCGATGGGCCTTCCGTCCCAGCGCCATTCCATCCTGAGGAGCAGGTCCCCGAGGCGGAAATGGCCGCTCATCCAGATCGAATCGATCAGGGCCCAGGCGATCCTCGCACAGGAAACGGGACCGGCGAAAGGCAGCGGGAAAGTCCGTTTCCCGTCACACAGGGCCAGGGTCATGTCCAGATAGGCGCCGATTTCCTGCTCTTTGAATACGAAGGTGCTGGGGGCGAGGTCGACCGTTTCGTCGACGATAGGCTCGAAAGGACCGTTCCCGTTGCACTCTCCCGGAGGGTCGGCGAGGCATTCGTCCAGCATCCGGGCGGGGGTCAGGTTCATGCTGATTCCGTCGATGACATATCCGCTGTGCAGGAAAGAAGTTTTTTCGGCCATGGAAGGTTTCCTTTACTTTTTATTGTCTCCAAAAATACGTATTTTTGTGATGAGTTCAAAACAAAGTTGACAATGACGTTGTCGGAATCGCTGTATACAAAGCTTGTGGAGGAAATATTCGTACGGTTCCCTTCGGTGCAGAAAAACACCTTTGCGGAGTCCTACAAGCCCGGACTGGAGCGGATGGAAGCTTTCTGCGAGGCCCTCGGCCACCCCGAACGGGGGTTCCGGAGCATCCATGTGGCGGGAACGAACGGCAAGGGTTCCGTCTGCAACATGCTCGCCTCCGCCCTCTCCGCCGCCGGCCTCAAGACCGGCCTGTACACCTCCCCGCACATCGTCGATTTCCGGGAGCGCGCCCGCATCATCGGCGGCCCCTTCGCAACGGGTTTCCCCGGAGAAGGGGAGGGGCCCGTCGAAGACGGAAGGGACTTGGTTTCCGGGGATCTCCCCCTCTCCGGACAGAAGGACCGGGCGGAGATGGTCCCGAAGGAGTATGTTTTCGATTTCCTGACGGCCTGGAAACCTTATTTCGTCGAGCACAAGCTTTCCTTCTTCGAGATTACGACCGGTCTCGCCTTCAAGTGGTTCGCCGACAGCGCCGTCGACGTCGCCGTCATCGAAACCGGCCTCGGAGGCCGTCTTGACAGCACCAATGTCCTCACCCCCGACCTTTCCGTCATCACCTCGATCGGACTCGACCACTGCGCCCTCCTCGGCGATACCCTTGCGGAAATCGCCGCAGAAAAGGCCGGCATCATGAAACCGGGCGTTCCCTGCCTGATCGGGGAAAGCCTGCCCGAAACCGGCCCGGTCTTCGAGGAAACGGCCTGGATGCGCTGCCCGCTGACCTTTGCGGAGAAGGTCCGGCCTTCCCTCTGGTACCGCCATGGCGAAATCCTCCGGAACATGGACCTGCAGGGCGGATACCAGGAAAAGAACCTCCGGACGGTCCTCGCGGCGGTCGACATCCTCAAGGAGATGAGCGGGTTCAAGGGCCTTTCCGATACCGGGGCCGTTCTGGACGGAATCCAGCGGACCGCCCATAGGATGGACTTCCGGGGCCGCTGGGAGCGTCTTTCGACCGTTCCCCAGGTCATCTGCGACATCGGACACAATCCCCCCGCCCTCCGCTGCAACTTCGCCCAGTTGAACGCCCTCCTCGAAGAGGGCAAATGCAGTTCGCTGATTATCGTTTACGGCGTCATGGCCGACAAGGACATCGATTCGATCTTCCCGCTGATGCCAGCCGATGCGACTTGGTTCTTTACCGCTCCGGATACGCCCCGGGCCCTGCCGGCCGGGGAACTGGCCCGGAAATACAAGGCCTTCTGTGCTGCGAACGGCCGCAGTGTCGCCCGTATCTATGAGACCCCTTCCGTCCGGGAAGCCGTCCGGATGGCGGTGATGCTTTCGCAGGATCTGGACAGCCAGACGAGTCGTTCCGCTTCAGCGTTGAAACCCGTCCCGTCCCTCGTCTATATCGGCGGGAGCACCTTCGTCGTTGCGGAAGCCATCCCTCTTTTCTGACCATGGAACGCCGCTGCCAGGACCCCGTCATCGGGGAGTATACCCTCATAAAGAGCCGCCGGGCTTCCCGCGTTTCGATCCGGGTCAGTCCAGCGAAAGGGGTCGTCGTCACCGTTCCGTACTGGATGCCATACCGGTTCGGAACGGCCTTTCTCGCCGCCCGGAGAGACTGGGTGGCGGCTTGTCTGAAACGGCAGGAGGAAAAGCATGCGAAGGCAGTTGCGGAAGGGAAGATGCCCGCCCCGGGGACGGATCTCGACGCCCTCGCCGCCTCGCTCCGGAAGGAAGCGAAAGCCTGGCTTCCGGGACGTCTCGCCGCCTGGGCGGGACGCTACGGTTTCCGGTACGGGAAGGTTTTCATCAAGCACAATATCTCGAACTGGGGCAGCTGCAGCGCGAAAGGGAATATCAACCTGAACCTGAATCTGATGCGTCTCCCGGAAGAACTCCGGGACTATGTCATCCTCCACGAACTCTCTCATCTGCAGCATCCCGACCACGGCCCGGCCTTCCACGCGCTGGTCGATTCGCTCTGCCGGGACGGCATCGGGCGTCCGGCCCGGGAATTGGAAAAAGAAGTCAAATCCTACCGGCTCATCTGAACGGGGAATGAAATTTGATAGAGAAGAAAGCATGAAAAAGTTCGTCTGTACAATCATCACGGCGCTCTGCGCCTTGTCCCTATATGCCCAGGAACCCGATACCCTGTCGATCCGGGTCGATTCCCTTTTCGTGACCGGATTGGAAGAGATGGTCGCGGACCTGTCCCGGGTTTCTCCTGCCGATACGACCCTCCTCCTGCGGGCCCCGGAAACGGTGACGCGGGATTTCGACGGAGCAACCTGGTGGAGCTACGACCTCGGCGGGGCCGTCCTGTCGGTGGACGTCCGTTATGAGCATCGCTACGGCAATTATTACCGGGTCGGCGTGAACATCGTCAACACCTCCCCGGAGGGCCTGGATTTCGATTTCGACGCCATCCGGATGAATTCCGGGGACCGTCCCATCCGGGTCTATACCCGGGAAGAGTATCTCCGGAGGGTCCACCGGAAGCAGAACTGGCGGAATTTCGGCGCCCAGATCGCGATGGTCCCTCTCTATCTTTTCGCCCTTGCCGCCGCGGAAAGGATTACGGATTTCAACGATGACGGATGGCATTCCCTGGGAGAGTCCGTCGCTGAGGGAATTGCCTATGGGATCATCAACGAAGCCGCGATGATCGGCTCGGACCTCATCGCCTCCCATTACGAAGGACACGCGCAGCAGATCTTTCAGGACAATATGGGCTATCTCGGGGACTGCCGCATTGCTCCGGACCATGCCCTGCAGGGGCACTTCTATGCCCGTTTCGATCCTTCTGCGAGGGAGGTTACGATCGAAATCCCGGTCGGGGGGAAGACCTGCCGGATTCCTTTCCTGGCCGTCGGACTCCCCGAGGTCGGGAAGGAATTGGACTAAACTCCTCGGAATCCCGGATTTATTCTTATATTTGCATCTTATGAGCCAATATATCGTTTCAGCCAGGAAATACCGGCCGGATTCTTTCGGCACCCTGATCGGCCAGGATACCATCGCCCGGACCCTCTCGAATTCCATCAAGCGGGGCCAGCTCGCACACGCCTATCTGTTCTGCGGCCCCCGCGGGGTCGGGAAGACGACGACCGCGCGGATCTTCGCCAAGATGATCAACTGCTCCTCGCCCGGACCGGACATGGAGCCCTGCGGCCATTGCGAATCCTGCGTTTCCTTCCAGGAGGGCCGCTCCTACTGCATCCACGAGATGGACGCGGCGTCCAACAACAGCGTGGACGATATGAAGGCCCTGATGGACAAGGTCCAGGTTCCTCCCCAGGTCGGAAAGTACAGCGTGTATATCATCGACGAGGTCCATATGCTGTCCCAGGCGGCTTTCAACGCCTTCCTCAAGACGCTCGAGGAACCGCCGGCACACGCGATTTTCATCCTGGCGACGACCGAGAAACACAAGATCCTCCCGACAATCCTGTCCCGGTGCCAGACCTACGATTTCAACCGGATCTCCATCTCGGACATGGTCCGGAATCTCAGGGACATCGCCGCGAAAGAAGGGGTCTCCATCGATGACGAGTCCCTGCACGTAATCGCCATGAAGGCCGACGGGGCAATGCGGGACGCACTGACGATCTTTGACCAGACTGTCGCTTTCTGCGGGACCGACGTCCATTACGCCGATGTGATCCGGAATCTCAACGTCCTGGATTACGAGTACAGTTTCGCGCTGGTGGACAATTTCCTGACAGGCAGTTACGGGGAGGCTCTGCTCTCTTTCGACCAGATTCTTTCAAAGGGTTTCAACGCCCTTCATTTCGTGGCTTCGCTGAGTACCCATCTGCGCGACCTGATCGTCAGCCGGACCGGAGGACTCGACGCCCTGCTCGAATTGCCGGATTCGCTGAAAAAAAGGTATGCGGAGCAGGCCGCCCGCTGCCCGCTGGGGTTCCTGTACGAAGCGCTGAACGTCACGACTGCCTGCGAGGCGGGATACAAGGCGGCCGTCAATCCCCGGCTGCATATCGAGTTCATGCTGATGAAACTCTGTTTCCTTCAGCGTGAACCCGAAGTTGCTTCACCGAGACCCGTTCCCCAGGCGGCTCCGGTCCAGGCTGCCAAGCCCGTCCCTTCTTCCGCCCCGAAACCGGCTCCTGCCCCTGAGAGTCCAGCGCCGGCTCCCGAAAAGCCTGCCCCGGTGCCTGAGAAACCATCCCCGGCCCTTGAAAAACCCGCTCCTGAACCCGCTCCGGTGTCTGAAAATCCCGCTCCTGCGGAACCGGCGCCGAAGCCTGCCCCGAGACGGAGGGTCCGCAGCGGAGCCGCCCTCTCGATTGAGAATCTGACGGGAGAAAAGGAGACCGAAGTTCCCGTGGAAGCTCCCGCCTCAGAAGACGGAACGAAGAAACTTACGGCCGAAAACCTTCCGGGCTACCTGAAGGAAATCGCCAGGCAATATGAAAAAACGCAGAGCCGTTTCGCCGTGATGCTTTCGACGGCTCCCGCGGAACTCGGAGAGGACGAAGGTGTTCCTGTCGTCACCCTCTTCGTCAAGAACGCGGCCCAGAAAAAATGGATCGAAGATACCAAGGTGCGGGAGATCCAGCGCCATCTCTGCAACCTTGCTTCCCTTCGCAAGGTCAATATCGCCGTCGAACTCGAACAGGTCGACGAATCCGTTGAAAAACCGCTTTATATGCCCGAAGACCAGGCCCGTGACCTGATGGAAAAGAACCAGGCCGTCCAGCATTTCGTATCGACCTTCGGACTTGATGTAAAATAGTGCCCCATGAAACTCCACTGCAAGAACCTTGTCAAGAAATACGGCGTCCGGACGGTTGTCAAAGGCGTGTCCATGGAAGTGAACCAGGGTGAGATCGTCGGCTTCCTCGGACCGAACGGAGCCGGCAAGACCACCAGCTTCTATATGATTACGGGACAGGTCGTTCCCAACGACGGCCAGATCTTCCTCGACGACGAGGAGATTACCAAGCTCCCGATGTACCTGCGTTCCCAGAAAGGGGTCGGCTATCTCCCGCAGGAGGCCTCCGTCTTCCGGAAGATGACCGTGGAAGACAACATCATGTCCGTCATGGAGATGTCCCTGTCGACCCGAGGGATGACCCGGGAGCAGCGGGAGGAGCGTCTCGAGCGCCTGATCGACGAATTCAACCTTTCCAAGGTCCGGAAGAGCAAGGGAATCCAGCTTTCCGGAGGCGAGCGGCGCCGCTGCGAAATCGCCCGTGCGCTGGCCGTGGACCCGAAATTCATCCTTCTGGATGAACCCTTCGCCGGGGTCGACCCGATCGCCGTCGAGGATATCCAGTACATCATCGCGAAGCTCAAATACCGCAACATCGGCGTCATCATCACGGACCACAATGTCGGCGAGACCCTGGCCATCACCGACCGTGCGTACCTGCTTTATGAAGGAACGATCCTGCAGGAAGGTACGCCGGAAGCCCTCGCCGCCGACGAGGATGTGCGTACGAAATATCTGGGGTCCGGATTCGTGCTCAAGCGCTCCAAATCCGTGGAGCGGGCCCGTGCGGAGGCGATCGCCGCCGGCCTGATCCTATAGGTTCCTGACAGCTTCGGCCACTTCTTCCAGCAGCCATTTCGGGGTGGATGTCGCCCCGCAGATCCCGACACGTTCCCCTTCCCGGAACCACTCCCGGCGTATCTCGCCGGGGGAGCCGATGACGTAGGTGCGGGGATTCTCGTCCCGGCAGATCTGGGAGAGGACTTTCCCGTTGGAACTTTCCTTACCCGATACGAAGAGGAGCAGGTCATGCTCCCCGGCGAACTGGATCAGTTTCTCGTGCCGGGTCGCCACCTGCGAACAGATCGTGTTGTGGATGACGAGCCGGTCCGTATGGGCGCGGAGGATCCGGCAGATGGCTTCGAACCCGTCCGGGCTCTTGGTTGTCTGTGAAAAGATTTCAACGGGTTCCGAGAAATCGATCTTCCCTTCCGCGATCAGGCTTTCGAGCATCCGGTCGTTCTCGACGACCAGGGCGTCCCCGCCGACCTGGCCGAGCAGGCCGAGCACTTCTGCGTGACCGATTTTTCCGAAAATGATGATCCTGCCGTTCCTCCCGTCCTTGTGCAGGCGGGCATAGGCCTCCCGGATGCTCCGCTGGAGCTGGAGGACGACCGGACAGGTGCAGTCGATCAGCCGGAGGCCATTCTCTTCGGCTTTCCGGTAGGTCCCGGGGGGCTCCCCATGGGCGCGGATGAGAAGGGTGGACCCGGGATCGAGTCGGTCCAGGTCTTCTTTCCCGACTGTGACAAGTCCCTGTTTCCCAAGTCTTTCCAGTTCCGCTTCGTTGTGGACGATCGCCCCGAGCGAGTACAGACGCTCTTGCCCTTCGGAGGACAGGTAGCGCTCCGCCTTCCCGATGGCGCGGATGACTCCGCCGCAGAAGCCGGAATGACGGTCGATTTCGACGACGAGGTCCATATCGGATCAGTGGGTGAGGGCGGGTGCCTCGAGGATGGAGAAACGGCCCTGGAGGAGACCGAGGATCCAGACGAGTTCCTCGTGGAGGGTCATATGGGTGTTGTCCATCACATAGGCGTCCTCGGCGCGGGAGAGGGGAGAGACCTCGCGGTGCGAATCGATGTAATCCCGTTCCAGGAGGTTTTTCTTGACTTCCTCCAGGTCGGCTTCCTGTCCTTTCGAGATCATCTCGTCATAGCGGCGCTGCGCCCGGACGTCGGGGTCGGCCGTCATGAAGATCTTTACTTCGGCGTTCGGAAAAACGGTCGTTCCGATGTCGCGCCCGTCCATGATGACCCGTCCGTCGGCGCTGAAGGCGTGGAGCCTGTCGTCGACATAGTTGCGGACGAAGGGGATGGCGGAAACGGGGCTCACGTGCGAAGAGACGGCGAGGGTGCGGATTTCAGACTCGATGCAACGGTCTCCTAGATAAAGGAGGGTGCTCCCGTCCGGGTTCCGGAAATGCAGGTCGAGAGATCCGATCCGGGAACGGAGGGCAGTCTCGTCGATAGTCCCGTCTTCCGCGATCATTCCGTTTTCCATGGCGAAAAGGGTGACGCCCCGGTACATGGCCCCGGAGTCGAGGTAGAGGAAGGAGAATTCTGCGGCGACCATCTTGGCGAAGGTGCTCTTTCCGGTGGAGGAATAGCCGTCGACGGCTATGATGATATCTGGTATGGTCATAATAATATGGTTCGGAGAAAACAAAAATATGAAAATTTCGTGGAAATAGATGAAAAAAATGTCCGATATTTGTAAAAATTCCCAAACATGAAGATTCTTATCATAGATGACGAGCGTGCGATCCGCAACTCCCTGAAAGAGATCCTCGAGATGGAGGATTACAAGGTCGATACCGCGGAAAACGGTTCCGACGGGTGCGAGAAGGCGGAAAAGGAGAAATACGACGCCATCTTCTGCGACATCAAGATGCCGGGGATGGACGGGGTCGAGGTCCTTTCCAAACTCGTTGACGACGGAGTCGAGACCCCGATCGTCATGATCTCCGGCCATGCCGATATCAACACCGCCGTAGAATGCATCAAGAAAGGCGCCTTCGATTTCATCGAGAAACCGCTGGACCTGAACCGGATCCTGATCACGATCAAGAACGCGACCGACAAGGCCAACCTGGTCGAGGTCACCAAGGTCCTCAAGAAGAAGGTATACGGCCAGGAAATGATCGGCGAATCCGAAGGGATCATGCACGTCAGGGACATGATCGGAAAGGTCGCCCCGACCGACGCCGGCGTCCTGATCATGGGTCCGAACGGCTCCGGCAAGGAACTGGTAGCCAGGAGTCTCCACCAGCTCTCCCGCCGTTCCATGATGCCTTATATCGAGGTGAACTGCGCCGCCATCCCTTCCGAGTTGATCGAGAGCGAACTCTTCGGCCATGAAAAAGGCTCCTTCACGTCCGCCATCAAGCAGCATAAAGGCAAGTTCGAGCAGGCGGACGGCGGAACCCTCTTCCTCGACGAGATCGGGGACATGAGCCTGGCCGCCCAGGCGAAAGTGCTGCGGGTCCTTCAGGAACGCAAGCTCTCCCGAGTCGGCAGCGACAAGGACATCGAAGTCAACGTCCGGGTCGTCGCCGCTACGAACAAGAACCTGCAGAAGGAGATCGAGAAGGGAGCTTTCCGGGAAGACCTGTACCACCGGCTGAGCGTCATCGTGATCAAGGTCCCGTCCCTGGACGAACGGAAGAGCGACATTCCCTTGCTGATCAATCATTTCCTGGAGAAGATCTCTTCGGAGACGGCGATGCCCCGGAAGGAATTCAGTCCGGAGGCCGTCTCGATGCTGATGGAAAAGACATGGCCCGGGAACATCCGGGAACTCCGCAATGTCGTGGAACGCCTGCTGATCCTCGGAGGGAACCCGATCTCGGTCCAGGACATAAAGGATTATGTCATATAAATTTGCAGAAAAATCGGCGATTGATTAATTTTGCACGATTTTACGGATTCGTATTCATTGATAAACAAAAATAGATTTTATGGCAACAACAGCTGATTTCAAGAACGGACTCTACCTCGATTTCAACGGCAAGCCGTGCATGATCGTATGGTTCCAGCATGTCAAACCGGGCAAGGGCCCCGCTTTCGTGAAAACCAAACTCCGCAACCTGGAGAACGGACGTATCCTTGAGAACACCTTTACCGCAGGCGCCAAGATCGATACTATCACCGTCGAGAGAAGGCCCTACCAGTTCCTTTACGGGGACGAGGACGGATTCAACTTCATGCACGAAGAGACCTACGAGCAGATTTCCCTGCCGAAGGATGTCGTCGAGAATGCGGACCTGATGAAAGAAGGCCAGCACGTCGAGATGATGTTCGTGACCGAACCCGAGGAGAAGTGCCTTACCTGCGAACTCCCGACCTATGTCACCCTCGAGGTTACGTATGCCGAACCGGCCGTCAAGGGCAATACCGCGACGACCTCCGCCCTGAAGGAAGTTACCCTCGAGACCGGCGCCAAGATCATGGTCCCGCTCTTCATCGAGGCCGGAGAGATGATCACCGTCAACACGACCGACCGTTCCTACGGACAGAGAGTGAAATAAGACGGGATTTCCCGGAAAAGAAAAATGCAGTCAGACCTTCGCGGCGTGACTGCATTTTTTGTAGTAAACCCTATTATTAACTAAATAACTAACCTTGTCTTTGCTTATTCAATGACCGTGCCAAACTCTCATTCCGGTCAGTAAATCGCCGTCTGGCGTTCGATTTTCAACTGCTGGATCTGGTACGAATCGTCTTTGTAATTCATGAAAATCGTGACCAGGAACATCTCTCCGCCCGCATTCAGTACGCCCAGGGCGTATTTCATGTTCCCTCTGGAGGCCATGTGGTTGATTTCGAAGGAGCGCGGGGTATAGTTGTCGAAGAAATTCTTCAGGATCTGCCGGGCCTGGTTCCGGGAGGAATCGTTGGTCGACGAGATGATGGAGATCTCCAGATTGTCCGCGAACCAGGCGGAAAGCCGGTTCACGTCCCCCTTCGAGATGTACTTGGCGATCGGAACGAATACTTCGTATCCGCTTTGCTGGGCGGTCGCGTCCGATCCGGCGATCAGGCCGATAGCCATCAGGATGATGAGAGTCACTTTTTTCATGCCGCTGGATTTCTTGCAAATACCGAGCCATGTTCGTATCTTTGCTGATGATTCGAGACAGATGGACATTACGCTGCTGACCGTCGGAAAGACGGATGTGAAATGGGTGAAGGAAGGCCTGGACCTGTATGTGTCCCGGCTGAAGCATTACATCCCGTTCCGCTTGGTGGAAATCCCGCAGCTGAAGAATGCCGCGTCCCTGACCCGGGACCAGATCCGCGAGAGAGAGGGGGAACTGATCCTCAAGGCGCTGAAACCTTCCGACCGGGTCATTCTCCTCGACGAACGCGGCCGTGAATTCCGTTCCGTGGAATTCGCGGCCTGGACCGGGGACCTCCTGCAGAAAGGCCGGGACGTCGTTTTCGTCATCGGCGGAGCCTACGGATATTCCGATGCCGTCTATGAGAGGAAGGAGGGAATGGTGTCCCTGTCCCGGATGACCTTCTCCCACCAGATGGTGAGAACGGTTTTTGCAGAGCAGCTGTACAGGGCCTTCACGATTTTGAAGGGAGAACCATACCATCATGAGTAACTACCGATTCAGGCAATGGGTGGCCGTGGCCACGGGTGTGCTCGCCATCGTTCTGGTGGCGGTTTCGCTGCTGATGAGCAGGGGCCCCGTCAATATGGAGACCGCCGCCCGGAACCTCGGACAGAAGGTCGACCAGCGGATGGCCGTCCTGGACGGTTATGTGGCGGAAGCGCTCGGAACGGATCCCTCCGATTGGATCCCCCTCTGGAAGCTCCCTTCCGACATGGTCGTGTACAAATATGTCGCAGATACCCTCCAGTCCTGGGTCCATCAGCTTCCGATCCAGACCGACGATATCCGGCGGATATCCATCCAGCAGCGCTTCGGGAGCAGCCGGTCGCAGATCGTCTCCCCCCTCGTGGACGTCACGGAGAGGCTGTCGTATGTGAATTACGGCCCGAAATGGTACCTGATCAAGGCTGTCGACGGGGAAGGTTGCCGGGTCATCGCCGCCCTGGAAGTCCTGAACGAACTGGACGAATCTTCGTTCAACGGGGTCAATCCGCGGTTCGGGATCAACGACCGTTTTACGATCCAGCCCCTTTCGGGCAGCACCGGAGATCCGGTCATGATCGGGGGAGAACCCCTTTTCAAGATTACGGCCGAGACGGTCAAGGAAGCCCGGGTCGTTTCCAATTACTGGCTTTTCTGGCTTGCGGTCGGGCTTTTCATGCTCGCCTCCCTGCTTTTCCTTTCCTGCCGGAAAACGATCCGCCGTTTCTCCCTGGTGGCCTTTCTGCAGATGCTGGTCGTCGCGACCATCTATATCTATGGATTGTTCTCCGGGAAAGGCTCGTCCGATCTCTTTTCGCCCCTGCTGTATGCGGACGGACCTGTCTTGTATTCCCTCGGAGCGGTCCTGCTCATCAACTTCCTGCTCACGGTCTTCGTCACGGACATGTATATGGCCCGGTGGTCCATCCTGGATTACCTGACCGGACGGAAGTCGCGGACCCGTCTCGCCGCCGCCGGAATCCTGAATATCGCCCTGATGGCCTTCATCGTGGTGTATATCCATGTCACCTTCAAGAGCATTGTCCTCAATTCCGGCATTACGCTGGAACTGTATAAGATCAGTTCGCTGTCGGTCTATTCCGGCCTTGTCTACCTGTCCTTCCTCCTGCTGGCGCTGACGGTCCCTCTCCTGCTGCAGATGCTGGCGCCATCCGCGAGGCGGTTCACCGGATTCCGGTACGATTCCTTCTCCCGGACCGGGCGTTTCATATTCGCCGTCGCGACCGCCGTCTATTTCGTCGCCGCCTCTTCTTTCTACGGTTTCCGGAAGGAGCAGAGCCGCGTCGACGTCTGGAGCAACCGGCTGGCGATGGACCGGGACATCTCCCTGGAAATCCAGCTCCGGAGGCTGGAGCCCGCGATCGCGTCCGATCCCGTTCTCATGGCGGTGGCCCCCCTTGCCGGCAGCGAGCGGCTGCTGGTCAACCGCCTGACCGACTCTTACCTGGGGCGGATCTCGCAGAATTATGACATTTCCGTCCGGAAACTGGAAGGGATGGAAAGCAATCCCGCCCTCGAGATGCTTTTCAACGACCGGATCAAGGGAGGGACCCGGATTTCGGACGACTCGAACATCTATTACAGCCGCGACATGAGCGGCCGGGCCCGGTATTCGGGATTGTTCTTCTATGTCTCGGACGTGTCCGGAACCGCCTCGGTGATGGTCAATGTCGAGTCCAAGTCCAACCGGGAGGACCGCGGCTACCTGAGCCTGCTGGGCATTTCGGAGCCCGGACGGGTCATCGTCCCGGTCAATTATTCCTATGCCCGGTATGTATCCGACCATCTCGTCAATTACAAGGGCGCCTATTCGTATCCGACCGTTCCCCCGGAACGTTTCGGCTTCGTCAGCGAACCGGGTCAGTCCGGGACCCTGAACATGGACGGATATACCCATTTCCTGCACAGGACCGCAGATGACGAGATGATCGTGATCTCCCGCGAGAAGACCGAACTCCTGAGCTATATCGTTGAGGGTTTCCTCCTCGCCATCCTGGCTTACCTGCTCCTGAGTGCTGCGACCGCGCGCCGCAGGGCGGAGAAGGTCCGGGAACGGAGCTATTACAAGTCCCGTATCAACGGCGTCATCTATGTATCCCTGACCCTGACCCTCGTCGCGATGTCGGTCTTCAGCCTCTATTTCGTCTACCGGCGGAATGAAACCGACATGAAATCGATCATGTCCTCGAAGATCAATACGATCCAGTCCATGCTCCAGGACGGGGTCCGGCAGGCATCCTCCTACCAGGAACTGGCACGGAATCCCGACGTGATGGCCTTCGTCGAAAGCGTTGCCAACACAGTCGGGAGCGACATCTCCCTCTATACCCCTTCCGGACTGCTGTTCCTGACGACGACCCCTGAGATCTTCGACCGGATGATCATGGGGTACCGGATCAACGAGGAGGCGATCTACAATATCCAGGTGAACCACCGGAGGTCCTATATGCACAAGGAGACCCTCTCGTCCCACCGCTACTATTCGCTCTACGCCCCGGTATTCAACAGCGAGGGCGAGATGCTCGCCATCGTCAGTTCTCCCTATACAGACCAGAACTACGACCTGGAAACGGAGGCGATCTCCCACTTCGCAACGATCATCACCGCCTTCCTCCTGCTGCTGATCGTCGCCCGGCTGGTGACCTCCACGGTCATCTCCAAGCTGCTCAAGCCGCTGAGCGAGATGAGCCGGAAGATGAGCGTGGCCGATATCGACCACCTCGAGTACATCATCTACGACCGGGATGACGAGATATCCTCGCTGGTGGCCGCCTACAACCGGATGGTCCACGACCTCTCGGACAGTACCCGGCAGCTGGCGCAGGCGGAACGGGACAAGGCCTGGAGCGCCATGGCCCGGCAGGTCGCCCACGAGATCAAGAACCCCCTGACACCGATCAAGCTCCAGCTCCAGATGCTGATCCGGATGAAGGAAACGGGCAACAAGGCCTGGGAGGACAAGTTCGACGAGGTCGCCGGAGTCGTCCTGGAACATATCGATATCCTGGCGGATACGGCGAACGAATTCTCGACCTTCGCGAAACTCTACTCCGAGGTGCCGGTACCGATCGACCTGGACGCCCTGATCCGCGACGAAGTCATGCTTTTCGCCGGCCGGGATACGATTTCCGTGGATTATTTCGGCCTCGAAGGGGCGATGGTCGAAGGCCCGAAGCCGCAGCTCACGCGGGTTCTCGTCAACCTGATCACGAACTCGATCCAGGCGATCGAGGGAAGGCAGGCCGCCGAGAAAGACGCCGGAAAGGAACCGGTCCCCGGCCAGGTCCGGATCTCGCTCCGCCATTCCTCCAAGGATGGATTCTACGATATCGTCGTGGAAGACAACGGTCCGGGCGTCAAGGAAGAGAACCGTTCGAAACTGTTCACCCCCAATTTCACGACCAAGTCCGGCGGCACCGGACTGGGGCTCGCCATCAGCCGTACGGTCATCGAACGGTGCCGGGGCGAGATCCGTTATTCGAAGTCTTTCACCCTCGGAGGTGCCTGTTTCACAATCCGCTATCCGAAATCTTCTTCCCCTTCTTTTTCATAACAATTTTTGCTATCTTTGCATATCTAAAAGAGGAACCGATGAAGATAACTAAGGCGGAGTTCGTACAGAGCAGCACGCGGGTGGAAGGGAAACCTGCGGACAGACTGCCCGAATTCGCCTTTATCGGGCGCTCCAACGTGGGAAAGTCCTCCCTGATCAACATGCTTTGCTCCAACGGGAAGCTCGCCAAGACTTCCCAGACCCCGGGCAAGACCAAGCTCGTCAACCACTTCCGGATCAACGACCGGTGGTATCTCGTCGACCTGCCCGGCTATGGATACGCCAAGCTTCCCGGACGTGAGCGCGAAGAGCTCCGCAGGGTCATCTGGGACTATATCCGCAATTCGGAGGAACTGGTCATGCTGTTCGTGCTGGTCGATTCCCGGCATGACATGCAGGCGATCGACCTGGAGTTCATGGCGTCGCTCGGGGAAGAGGGGATTCCCTTCGGGATCATCTTCACCAAAGGCGACAAGTCCGGGCCGACCGCTCTCTCCGCGCAGATCGAGAAGAACAAGGCGAGACTCCTGGAGGACTGGGAGGAACTGCCCCCCGTCTTCGTCAGTTCGGCGGTCAAGGGCACCGGCAAGACGGAGATCCTGGATTACATAGGCAAGGTACTTCAAACAATATAAACAGTTATGCTGAACGATTTCCACAAACACAGAATGGAACTCTTCGCCTGCGACGCGACCAAGGATTTCGCGCTGAAGGTGGTTGAGCAGATGAACCGCATGAAATCCCCGGATGAGCCCGAGACCCAGTTGGGGAAACTTGAGATTTCCCGTTTCAGCGACGGGGAATTCCAGCCTGCCTTTACGGAGAGCATCCGTGGCGTGACCTGCTTTATCCTCCAGTCGACCTATCCGTCCGCGGACAACCTGATGGAACTGCTCCTGACGATCGATGCTGCGAAGCGCGCCTCCGCGAACAAAGTCATCGCCGTCATCCCGTATTTCGGATGGGCCCGCCAGGACCGCAAGGACCGGCCGAGGGTTTCCATCGGCGCCAAGGTGGTCGCGAACATGCTCCGCGCCGTCGGTACCGACAGCGTGATGGTCTGCGACCTGCATGCGGATCAGATCCAGGGATTCTTCGACCTGCCGGTCAACCATCTGTATGCGGCGATCGATTTCATCAGCATCCTGAAAAAAATCCAGGTGGAGTGCGGCAATACCCTCACGATCGCAGCGCCCGACATGGGCGGTGCGAAACGGGCGAACGCCTATGCCAAGCGCCTGCACTGCCCGGTCGTGATCTGCCACAAGACCCGCGCCCGCGCCAATGTCGTCGAGCGCATCCAGCCGATCGGCGAGGTCGAAGGCCGTGACATCGTGATCATCGACGATATCATCGATACCGCCGGAACCCTGACCGCTGCGGCGAACGAGCTGGTCAACCGGGGCGCCAACAGCGTCCGCGCCTTCGCGACCCATGCCGTCCTCTCCGGTCCGGCTTATGAGCGGATCGAGGCTTCCGCCCTGAAGGAAGTCTATGTAACGGATACGATTCCTCTTTCGAAGGATCCCGAAAAGGTGAAGCTCCAGGGCAAGTTCCGCGTGGTTTCGCTTGCGGAAACCTTCGCCCGGATGATCCTGAAGGTATACAACTACGAACCGATTTCCGGCGAATTCCCCGTCTAATGAAAGTATTCCTTGCCGCAGTCGTATTCGTGGGACTCTGCGTCCTCGGCCTGGGATTCAACATATTCTTCAGGAAGGACGGCCATTTCCCAGACACGGAAATCAGTACGAATCCCGAGATGCGGAAACTCGGCATCAAATGCGCGAAGGAAGAGGAGCTGGAGATGCTCGCCGGCCGGAAAAAGCACCCTGCCTGTGACGGGCAGTACGGTGATGCGTGCGCATCGTGCGCACTTTTTGAAAAAGATAAAAAGTAAAAGATTATGGCCCTTGTAGCAATCGTGGGCAGGCCGAATGTCGGCAAGTCCACCCTCTTCAACCGCCTTGTAGGCATGCGGCAGGCAATCGTCGACGAAACCGCCGGCGTTACCCGGGACCGGCATTACGGAAAATGCGAATGGTGCGGTACCGAGTTCTCGGTCGTCGACACCGGCGGATATACCTCCAATTCGGACGATGTTTTCGAGTCCGCGATCCGGCGGCAGGTCGCCATTGCGATCGACGAGGCCGACGTGATCCTGTTCATGTGCGAGGCCGCGACCGGCATCACGGACTATGACGCCGAGATCGCGGAGGTCCTGCGCCGGAGCAAGAAGCCGGTCGTCCTCTGCGTGAACAAGGTCGACAGCGGCGAAAAAATGTACGACGCGTACGATTTCTACGCCCTGGGACTCGGTGAGATCTGGTCCATCTCCGCCGCGAACGGCTCCGGTACCGGAGACCTTCTCGATGAAATCGTCAGGGTCCTTCCGGAAGACGCCCCCGTCCCGGAAGACCGGACGGACCTTCCCCATATCGCCATCGTCGGCCGGCCGAACGTCGGCAAATCGTCGCTGACGAACGCCCTTCTCGGGGAGGACCGGAATATCGTGACCCCCGTCGCCGGTACGACCCGGGATTCGATTTCGACTTATTACAACAAGTTCGGGCACGAGTTCATGCTGGTCGATACCGCCGGCATCCGCCGGAAGAACAAGGTCCACGAGGACCTGGAGTTCTATTCCGTGCTCCGCTCGATCCGGGCGATCGAACATTCCGACGTCTGCATCCTCATGCTCGACGCGACCGCCGGCATGGAAGCCCAGGACATGAACATCTTCAACATCATCCAGAAGAACAAGAAGGGCTGCGTCATCGTCGTCAACAAGTGGGACCTCTTCGAAAAGGAGAGCAACACGATGAAAGAGTACACGGCGGCCCTCAAGTCCCGCCTGGCACCCTTCGACGACGTCCCGATCATCTTTACCTCGGTGACTGGAAAGCAGCGCATCCTGAACGTGCTGGATGCGGCTTCCCGCGTAGCGGAGAACATGATGCGGCGTATACCGACATCCGAGCTCAACGACGCGATGCTGCCCGAAATCGAGAATTATCCTCCTCCGGCATGGAAGGGTAAATACGTGAAGATCAAGTATGTGACCCAGCTTCCGACCCGCACTCCGCAGTTCGCGTTCTTCTGCAACCTGCCCCAGTGGGTCAAGGAGCCCTACAAGCGTTTCCTGGAGAACCGCCTGCGGGAGCATTTCGATTTCTGCGGCTGTCCGATCCAGATCTATACCCGGGCGAAATAGGCGATGGAACCCCTGCACCTCATACTCCTTATCGGGGCTGTGTCGGCGGTCATCCTGGTCGTCGCGGCGATCCTCCTGACGCGCTATGTCGTCCGGACCAAAGACGCGGCCCTCCTGTCCGAACGGGATTCCCGGATTGCATTGATGGATAATCAGTTGCAGGAAAAGGACCGCGTGATCGAGGATGCCCGGCAGGACAAGACGGACTCCATCGCCCTGATCAAGGAAAATTACGAACGCAGCATCACGGACCTCAAGACGGCCCATGAAAAGGCGCTCACCGACCAGCTCGCAGCCCTCCGGCACGAGATGACCTCCCGGACCGAGGAGATCCTCAAGGCCCGCCAGGAAGAGCTCCAGACGGCGGCGGAAGCCTCTTTCAAGTCGATTACGGGCGGCCTCGACGAGAATGTCAAGGCGATGAAGGAGGCTTTCGAGAAGAACAAGGAGGCGCAGACCGTCACGTCCACGGACCTGAAAGCCCGTCTCGAAGCTGCCGTGACTTCGCTCCAGCGGCAGGCCGTCGACATCGGGACCAAGGCCGACAACCTGGCCGAAGCCCTCAAGGGCAGCAACAAGTTCCAGGGAGACTGGGGGGAGGTGATCCTGGAGAACATCTTCATCCAGGAAGGCCTTACCTCTCCGCGGGATTACCAGGCGCAGGAAAGCCTGCGGGACGAGATGGGCCAGACGGTCCGGAGCGAGGACGGCGATTCGCTGATGCGCCCGGACTTCATCCTGCATTATCCGGACGGGTACGATATCATCGTGGACTGCAAGGTCAACCTGTCCGCGTATTACGAATGGACCCGTGCCGAATCCGACGCACAGCGCTCCAAGGCGGCCGCGGACCATCTCGCCGCCGTCCGCCGTCAGGTGGAGAATCTCTCGAAAAAGGATTACTCTTCCTACCTTCAGCCCGACCACAGGCGCCTGGATTTCGTGGTCATGTTCGTCCCGGTCTACCCGGCTCTCCGGCTGGCCCATGAACTGGACGGGAACCTGTTCCAGTGGGCCCGCTCGAAGAATGTCCTGATCACGACCGAGGAGACGATCATGCCCTTCCTCCGGGTTATCCGCATCGCATGGACCAATATGGAACAGGCCCAGAACCAGCAGCTTATCATCGCCGCGGCGGAAAAGATGATCGCCCGCGTCTCCGATTTCTGCAAGGATTACCAGGCGGTCGGGGCGGGGCTGGAGTCGGCTCTGAGCCAGTACCGGAAAGGGGAGTCCAAGCTCCGCGATTCCGGCCAGAGCATCGTGACCTCCGCCAACCAGATCATCCGGTACGGCGTCCCCCGCAATCCCAAGAAGCCCCTTCCGCCCGTCCTCGGCTCTCCGGAGGAGCCGGATGATGAATAAGGAATACCTGGAACTTACCGAACTGCAGGCCGCCATCAAGGACGGCCTTTCCGAACTTTTCCCGGACAAATACTGGGTCCGGGCGGAGATCCGCGAGTTCAGCCCCAGGGCGAACGGCCACTGCTATCTGAGCCTCTGCCAGTCTTCCGGCGGGAAGGTCCTCGCAGAAGCGAGGGCCGTGATCTGGAAGTGGAACTATCCGATGCTCAAGGCCTTCTTCGAGGAAACGGTCGGGGAGCCGCTCCGATCCGGCATCACCGTCCTCGTGCGGGTTCAGGTCAGCTACAGCGAACTGTACGGAGTCTCCCTCTTTATCGATGATATAGACCCGTCCTTCACGGTAGGCGAGAAGGCCCTGGAAAAGCAGCGAATCGTCCGGAAACTGTCTGATGAAGGATACATGGATATGCAGCAGGAGTTGTGCCTGCCGCGCATTCCCCGCCGCCTCGCCGTCATTTCCGCGAAAACGGCAGCCGGTCTCGGAGATTTCATGAACCATCTTACCGGAAACCCGTACGGCTATGTTTTCGAGGTCGACCTGCTTGAAGCTCTGATGCAGGGGGAGAGCGCCCCGGCATCGATCTCCGATGCCATCGCGAAAGCCGCCGGAGGAGCGTATGACGCTGTCCTGATCCTTCGGGGCGGCGGATCGGAGATGGACCTCTCCTGCTTCGACGATTATGATCTCGCCGTGGCGATCGCGACCTGTCCGGTTCCGGTCCTGACGGCGATCGGACACGAACGGGATTACCATATCGCCGACATGGTCGCCAACCGTTTCGTCAAGACGCCGACGGCGCTTGCGGACGTCTTCCTGGACATCTTCGGGGAGGAGGATGCCGCCCTCGGGCAGTTCGCCGCCCGGATCCGGCAGGCTGCAGGACGGCGGATAACCGACGAATTCCGCAGGGTCGACCTGGCCTTGCAGCGCCTGAAATTCTCCATGGGCGCGATTCTCGGCCGGGAACTCTCCGCCCTGGCCCTCAAGGAGACCGTCATCGCCTCTTCCGACCCCCGGAATATCCTCTCGAGAGGGTATGTCCTCGTGACGGACGGGCAGGGAAGGGTTCTCAAGAGCGCCCGCCGGATCTCCCCAGGGGACCGGATCGGAGTCCGTTTTTCCGACGGGTCCCTCACTGCGGAAGTCACCGGCGTCCTTCCTTCGGAAGAAGATTCTGCCTCCGAAATTGCGTAATTTCCGGAGGTTTTGTATATTTGTGAACTGACCACATACATTCGGAACATGGAAGATCAATTCGATTATACGAAAGCGGTCGCCGAATTGGATGAGATTGCTCGCAAGGTGGAAGATCCCGCTACGGCATTGGATGAACTGGATACGCTCGTCGTCCGGAGCCGGGAACTTGCGACAGCCTGCCGGAATTACCTCCGGGGAGTCCAGGAACGGATCGATGCGCTCGGCGGGGAGGACCAGCCATGAAGATGATCTATGACTCCGACCCCTACCTGATGCCCTTCAGGGAGGCGGTCGACGCCCGTCACGGGCGAATCCTCGGAATGAAACGGCACATCGCCGGAGACGGTCTCCTCAAGGATGCCGTCAACAACCACATGTACTACGGTCTCCACCGGTGCGACGACGGCTCCTGGATCTTCCGGGAATGGGCCCCGAACGCGACGCGGATCTATCTGATCGGCGAATGCAACAACTGGAAGCGCACCGACGCCTATGCGCTGAAACCCGTCGGCGGCGGAAACTGGGAACTGGTCCTTCCGGCTTTCTCCCTCTCCCACGGCCAGCTCTACAAGTTGTTCATCGAGTGGCCCGGCGGGGCCGGGGAGCGTATTCCCTCCTATGCCGTCCGGACGGTCCAGGACCCGGATACCAAGGTGTTCTGCGCCCAGGTATGGGCCCCGGACGAATCCTATGCCTGGAAGCATCCCCATGCCGGAAAACGTCCCCATCCGATGATCTACGAGTGCCATATCGGCATGAGTTCCGAGGAAGAAAAGGTCGCCTCCTTCGAGGATTTCCGGACGACGGTCCTCCCGAAAGTGAAGCGGCTCGGCTACGATACCCTCCAGATCATGGCCCTGCAGGAGCATCCCTATTACGGCTCCTTCGGCTATCAGGTTTCGAGTTTCTATGCCCTCAGTTCCCGTTTCGGAACGCCCGAGGAGTTCAAACGCCTCGTCGACGACGCCCATGGGAAAGGCATCGCCGTGGTGATGGACATCGTCCATTCCCACAGTGTCGACAACGAAGCCGAGGGGCTTTCCCTCTTCGACGGCCGCGACGACCTGTATTTCTACAGCGGGCCGCAGGGACGCCATCCCGCCTGGGGCTCCCGCTGCTTCGACTACGGCAAGGATGAAACGAAATATTTCCTTCTCTCCAATGTGAAATACTGGATGGAGGAGTACCATATCGACGGCTTCCGTTTCGACGGCGTGACCAGCATGCTCTATTGGGACCATGGTCTCGGGAAAGACTTCGTCGGTTATGAGAATTACTTCAACGACGGGGTGGACGAAAACGCCGTGACCTATCTCGCCCTTGCGAATATCCTTGTCCGGGAGATGAATCCCAACGCCTTTACCATCGCCGAGGATGTCAGCGGCATGGCCGGACTGGCCGCCCCGCTGGAGAAGGGCGGGGTCGGCTTCGATTTCCGGATGTCCATGGGCGTCGCGGACCACTGGATCAAATGGATCAAGACGCTCTCGGACGAGCAGTGGAGCGTCGGGGAGATCTGGTGGCAGCTGACCAACAAGCGCGACGACGAGAAGACGATCAGTTACGCTGAATGCCACGACCAGGCGCTCGTCGGGGACAAGACCCTGATTTTCAGGTTGATGGACAAGGAAATGTACTTCTCCATGAACAAGGAGTCGAAGAATCCGGTCGTGGACCGGGGGATCGCGCTCCACAAGATGATCCGCCTCGTGACGGCCGCGACCGCGGGGGACGGGTACCTGAATTTCATGGGCAACGAGTTCGGGCATCCCGAGTGGATCGATTTCCCGAGGGAGGGGAACGGATGGTCCTATGCCCATGCCCGCCGCCAGTGGTCCCTCGCCGAACCGGACTATCTGCGCTACCGCTATCTCCGGAATTTCGACCGCGACATGGTCCATCTCATCCGCCAGGAACGCATCCTCTTCGCAAAACCCCGGCTGCTCGTCCAGGATGAAGAAAAGAAAATATTGATTTTCAGCCGCGGAAACTGTATCTTTGCATTCAATTTCAATGCTGCCGGTTCCTTCGCGGGATACGGCTTCGAAGCGCCGGAAGGAGAATGGACCGGAATCCTCGATTCCGATGCCGCCGTCTACGACGGTTTTTCCCGGATTTCGGCTTCGGAGCGGCATCTCACCGTAGACGGCAGGCTTTACCTGTACCTTCCCGCGAGGACGGTCCAGGTGCTGAAACGGATTTGATATATATAAGAAAACCAAGACCCTATGGCATTTCTGAAATTCAACAAAGCCGAGCTGGTCAACCTCGAGTACTCGCTCAAAAGGGAAATCATTCTCGCCAACAAGACGGGAGCCTATTGCAACACGTCGATCGTGACCTGCAATACGCGCCGGTACCACGGCCTTCTCGCCGTCCCCGTACGGAACTTCGGCGGCTACCGGTACATGATGCTCTCTTCCCTGGACGAGACCCTTTCCCTGTCCGGGAAAAGGTTCAATCTCGGGATCCACTGCTACGGCGATATCTATGAGCCCCGCGGTCATAAATACATCGTCGATTTCGATGCGGACCCGGTTCCGATGGTCACCTACAAGATCGGCGGGATCGTTTTCCGGAAGACCCTCGTGCTCGCCCAGGACAAGAACCAGATCCTGATCCGTTATGAATTGCTCCAGGCTCCTGGCAAGGTCTCTCTGGAACTGAAGCCTTTCCTCTCTTTCCGGAGGGTCCATGACCTGACCCACCGGAACGAGGCCGCCCGCCTCGGCGGGAAGGAGATCGAGAACGGTGTTTCCTTCAACCTCTACGACGGTTTCCCGGATCTGAACCTCCAGCTGGGCTGCAAGGGAACCTTCCATGAGAACGGTTACTGGTACGAAGGTATCACCTATTCCGACGAGATGCGCCGCGGATTCGACTGTCGGGAGGACCTCTGGGTTCCCGGCTGGTTCGAGACGGTGCTCCAGCCCGGCGATTCGATCGTTTTCTCTGCCTGCGCCGGGGAACCCGTCGCAGCCGCCGGCCTGAAACGGAGATTTTCCGCCACCGTCGGGAAGATCGGGCCGATCACGTCTTTCCATGACCAGCTGGTACGGAATGCGGACCTCCTGATCCGCGATTCGGACGGCCACAGGCAGATCGTGGCCGGGTATTCCTGGATGTACACCGGCCTTCTGCGGGAGACCCTTTATTCGATCGCCGGCCTGACCCTCTACGGGAAAGACGACCCGAAGGAATTCGAGGAGATCCTGAACAACCTCATCGCCGACGAGCAGGAGCGACTGTTCCATCGGACGACCCAGGTCGAAGCGCCGCTCTACATGACGGTCGCCCTCCAGCAGTACATCGCCTATACCGGCGCCCGGAAGCGGGCGTGGACCCTGTACGGGAAGACCCTCAAGGGCATTATAGAAAGCTACGCCCCCGGACGGCGCAAGGAGGTGGTCCTGCATCCCAACGGTCTCCTCTGGGCCCAGCAGGACGGCGTAGCCCTCTCATGGATGAACGCCTATATCAACGGCCGTGCGGTGACGGAGCGGGCCGGCTACCAGGTCGAAACAAACGCTCTCTGGTACAACGCCCTTTGCTTCGCCCTCGACATGGAAAAGGAATTCGGGACGGCGTCCAGTGCCTTCGCGGCGGAATGGACCCCCATCCGGGACCTCGTCGAAAGAAACTTCCAGGAGATGTTCTGGAACCCGTCCTACCACTTCCTCGCGGACTATGTCGACGGGTACGGCCAGCATATGGAACTCCGCCCGAACCAGCTCTGGGCCGTCTCGCTGGACTACAAGGCCGTTGACGATACGGTCATCGGTCTCGTCATGCGGGTCGTCAACAAGGAACTCGTGACCAGCCGCGGCATCCGTTCCCTCTCCCCCCGCGACAATGCCTACAAGGGAGTCTATGAGGGTACCCAGATCGACCGCGACCTGGCCTACCACAACGGCTGTGTCTTCCCGTTCCTCGCTGCCCAGTACAGCTATGTCAGTTTCAACATGATGGGCGCGAATTTCGTCCGTCAGGCGGAGCGCCTGATGGAGGGCTTCTACGAGGATCTTTCCAAGCACGGGGTCGGTTCCTTCTCCGAACTGTATGACGGAGATCCGCCTCACCAGCCGCACGGAGCCATCTCCTCCGCCCTGACGACGGCCGCCCTCCTGAACATAATTTATCTGATCAACCGATACAAGGAGGAAGCACGATGAGAGTACTGATGTTCGGATGGGAGTTCCCTCCCCATATCGCGGGCGGTCTCGGAACGGCCTGCGAAGGCATTGTCAAAGGCCTGGCATACAACGGCGTGGAGACGATATTCGTCATGCCCTCGGCTTCCGGTGACGAAGACCAGAGCTGTACCCGCATCATCAACGCCAGCGACGTTCCCGTGGATACCGTCTCGACCAGCGTGGATGAATTCCTCGACCGGGTCAAGTTCGTGCACATCGGGACCAATATGGTTCCTTACGCCGATCCCGAGGAATTCTCGCGTCTCGTCGAGGAAGACCGGCTCCGCCAGGTCAAGGACTTCAGCGTGAGCTATGGCCAGAAATACAAGTTCTCCGGCAAGTACGGCGCCAACCTAATGGAAGAGGTCGCGCGCTATGCGATGGTCGGAGGTACGATCGCCCTCCGCCACAAGGACGAGTTCGATGTGATCCACGCCCATGACTGGCTGACCTATTACGCCGGAATCGCCGCGAAGGAACTGACCGGCAAGCCGCTGGTGGTCCATGTCCATGCGACCTCCTACGACCGTGGCAGCGTCGACAACATCGACACCCGTGTCCTCGCGATCGAGACCCGGGGCATGGAAATGGCCGACCGGGTCGTGACCGTGAGCGACCTGACCCGCAACATCGTGATCAACCGCTACCATATCGACCCGGCGAAAGTCGTGACCGTCCACAACGCCGTGGATTTCAGCGGGCTGGAGAACATCGAGGTCAAGCGCGGCGTCAAGGAGAAAACCGTTACCTTCCTCGGCCGCATCACCTTCCAGAAAGGCCCTGAGTATTTCATCGAGGCGGCCGCCCAGGTCCTCAAGCGGACCAAGAACGTCCGTTTCGTCATGGCCGGCAGTGGCGACATGATGAACCGGAGCATCCGCCACGTCGCCCGGCTGGGGATTTCCGACCGGTTCCATTTCACCGGTTTCCTGCGGGGAGCGGACGTCCAGAAGATGTTCGCCCTGTCGGATGTCTACATCATGCCTTCCGTCTCCGAGCCCTTCGGAATCTCGCCGCTGGAGGCGATGCGGACCGGCGTTCCTTCGATCATCTCGAAGCAGTCCGGCGCCGCGGAAGTGCTCAAATATGCATTCAAGGTGGACTTCTGGGATGTCGACGCCATGGCCGACGACATCTACGCCCTCCTGCATTATCCCGTCCTGTCCTCCTTCTCGGCCAAGGCTGGATATGACGAGGTCAACGCGCTCAAGTGGAACGCCGCGACCGCCAAGCTCAAAGCCGTTTATGAATCCGTCTTAAAATAGTACCGTTATGGCAAAGAAAAGCATATGTCTCTATTTCCAGGTTCATCAGCCTGCCAGACTCAGGTTATACCGGTTCTTCGATATCGGTCAAGATTCCCACTATTATGACGATTTCGCCAACCGGACGATCCTCCGTCGGATCGCGCAGCGCTGCTATCTGCCGATGAACGCCCTCCTGCTGGAGGAGATCCGCCGCCACAAAGGCGCATTCAAGGTCTCCTTCTCCATCACGGGAACCGTCCTGGAGCAGTTCGAGCGCTACGCCCCCGAAGTGATCGACAGTTTCCGCGCCCTTGCGGAGACCGGCCAGGTTGAATTCCTCTGCGAGACCTATTACCATTCCCTTGCCTCTCTCGCATCCCAGGCGGAATTCGTCCACCAGGTCGAGAAGCACCGCGCCAAAATCACCGAACTCTTCGGCGTAGCCCCGACCGTCTTCCGCAATACGGAGCTGATCTATTCCAACGCCATCGGCGAGGAAGTCTCCCGTCTGGGATTCAAGGCCATGCTGACCGAAGGCGCCCGCCACATTCTCGCCTGGAAGAGCCCCAATTTCGTCTATTCCTGCGAGACGAAACCGAAGCTGAAACTCCTGCTCCGCAACTGGAACCTCAGTGACGATATCGCATTCCGTTTCTCGAACAAGGGTTGGGACCAGTGGCCCCTGACGGCTGAAAAATTCATCGGCCGGATGAAGGAGAACGCCGCATCCGACGAAATCGTGAACCTCTTCATGGACTACGAAACCTTCGGAGAGCACCAGAAAGCCTCCAGCGGGATCTTTGATTTCATGCACGCCCTGCCGGGCCAGGTCATCACCGACGGAACCTTCGAATTCGTCACCCCTTCCGAAGCCGCCAAGAAGCATAAAGCGGTTGCCCCTCTCGACGTCCCGGATGCCATTTCCTGGGCGGACGAGGAACGCGACGTGACCGCATGGCTCGGCAACGAACTCCAGCAGGAGGCCTTCAACAAGGTCTATGCGATGACGGAGAAGCTCTCCATCGTGAACGATCCGGTCCTTTGGTCCGATTTCGGCCATCTCCAGGAGAGCGACCATTTCTATTACATGTGCACCAAGTTCTTCTCCGACGGGGAAGTCCATAAATATTTCAATCCTTACGACACCCCGTACGAAGCGTTCATCAATTACATGAACGTCATCTCGGATTTCCAGATCCGTCTCGACGAGCAGCGTGCTGCGCTGGATGTCAAGGAAGAGGCGATCAAGGAAACCGTCGCCGCACCCTTGACGGCGAAGAAAGCCCCTGCGGCGGTGAAGAAGAAGGCTGTGAAGAAAAAGTAGTGTATTTCAATATATTAGATGGAAAATAAAATTTTGGTACCGGACTATCTGTTTGAGGTCAGTTGGGAAGTTTGCAACAAGGTCGGCGGCATCTATACGGTGATTGCGACCAAGTCCCTGCACCTCAAGTCGGAGCTCGGCAGGCATCATATCCTGATCGGTCCGGATGTGTGGATGAATACGGAGAGCAATCCCGATTTTATCGAGGATCCGTCGCTCTACCGTTCATGGAAGCTGCAGGCGGCGGAAGAAGGTCTCCGCGTCCGTCTCGGTAAGTGGAACGTCCCCGGGAAGCCGACGGCCATTCTTGTGGATTTCAAGCAGTTCCTGCCCCGCCAGGACGAAATTCTGACCAATTGCTGGAAGGAATTCGGAGTCGACAGCATTTCCGGGAACTGGGGATATAAGGAATCCGCCCTCTTCGGCTACGCCGCCGGAAGGGTCATCGAGAGTTTCTACAATTTCAACCTGAGCGCCAGCGACAAGGTCGTCGCCCAGTTCCACGAGTGGCAGACCGGAGCAGGCCTGCTGTATGTCAAGAGGAGCCGGATTCCCGTCGCGACGGTATTCACGACCCATGCGACGGTCGTCGGCCGCTGTCTCGCCGGAAACAACCTTCCGCTCTACGACGGGATGGACACTTTCGACGGGGACGAGAGCGCCCGCCGGTTCAATGTCGTCGCCCGGCATTCCCTGGAAAAGACATGCGCGCGGAATGCGGATATCTTCACGACGGTCAGCGACATTACGGCGAAGGAATGCCGCCAGTTCCTCGGCAGGCCGGTCGACATCGTGACGCCGAACGGATTCGAGAACAGTTTCACCCCTTCTTCCGACGAGGATTACAAACAGACCCACGACCGGGCCCGCCGCCGCCTTGTGGAAGTCGCGACGGCGATGTCCGCGGAACCTGTTCCCGAGGACGCGATCTTCATCGGTATCGGCGGCCGCTACGAGTACCGGAACAAGGGCATCGACGTTTTCCTCGACGCGCTCGACCGGGTCAACAACTCCAATTTCGAAGGCCGCAGCATCCAGGCTTTCATCATGATTCCTTCCGGCCATAACGGCGCCGACCGGGAACTGGTCGCGAAGCTCGCCGGCCGCGGGGATGAGAACTACCGGACCCAGGTTTCCCATTACCTGATGGACCCGGAGTATGACATCATTACCCGCCGCCTGAAGGAGATCCGGCTGAACAATGCGCTGGGCGACAAGGTGAAGGTCTATTTCATCCCGTCCTACCTCAACGGGAACGACGGGGTCTTCAACATGCGCTATTACGATCTGCTCTGCGGACTCGACCTCGCCCTCTTCCCGTCCTATTACGAGCCCTGGGGTTATACTCCGCTTGAGGCCCTGGCGTTCCGGATTCCGACCCTGACGACCACCCTGGCCGGTTTCGGCCTCTGGGTCCGTACCCATTACGGGAAGGATCATCCCGGTATCACGGTCCTGGACCGGACGGACGCCAATTATTCCGAAGTGGTCGACGGAGTCGTGGACCGCGTCCGGGAAATCGCGTCACTGGACGGAGATAAGCGGAACCTCTACCGCGAAAATGCCCGCGAGGTGGCGTCCATCGCCCTCTGGGAGAATCAGATCAAGTATTACAAGGAGGCATATTCGCAGGCGCTTGAGAAGGTCCTGGGCCAGCTGGCTTCCTACAAAACCAAAGAAAAGACCATGCAATATACCAAACTGGATATCAATACCCCTACCTGGACGAGTGTCCTGGTGACCCGCCATCTTCCTGAAAAACTGGCTCCCCTCGAGCGGCTTTCCAAGAACCTTTGGTGGTGCTGGAACGAGAATGCGAAGGACCTGTTCAAGTCCATCGATCCCGTAATCTGGCACACGTCCGGACACAACCCCACCGTCGTGCTGGACACGGTCAGCATCAAGAAGTTCAACAAACTCTCCGAAGATGCGGACTTCCTCGCCCGGATGGGCGCCGTCCTCGACGAATTCGACGCCTACATGGCCGCAAAGAGCGAACGGAAGGATCCTTCCATCGCGTATTTCTGCATGGAATACGGACTGGATACCTCGATGAAGATCTACTCCGGCGGTCTCGGCATCCTTGCCGGCGACTACCTGAAGGAGACTTCGGACATGAACGTCAACCTGGTCGCCATCGGTTTCCTTTACCGCTACGGCTATTTCACCCAGGTCCTCTCCAGTCAAGGATATCAGATTTCCAAGTATGACGCACAGGATTTCACGAAGATCCCCGCTTCCCCGGTACTCGACGCCGAAGGTAACTGGATGACGACGAGCGTCGCCTTCCCGGGCCGGAACATCACCGCGCGCCTCTGGAAGGTTGAGGTCGGCCGGACCGACCTCTATCTCATGGACACCGATTACGAGGCCAACATCCCGGAAGACCGGGAGGTTACCTACCATCTCTACGGCGGCAGCTGGGAGAACCGGCTCAAGCAGGAACTCCTCCTCGGTATCGGCGGCATCCGCGCCCTCCGCACCCTCGGCATCGACGTGGAAGTCTACCACTGCAACGAAGGCCATGCCGCCTTCATCGGCCTCGAGCGGCTCCGCGAGTATATCGAAAACGACAATCTCGACTATGCCGAGGCGATGGAAGTGGTCCGCGCATCTTCTCTCTTCACGACCCATACCCCTGTTCCCGCCGGTCATGACGCCTTCGACGAAGGCATGCTCCGCAAATACATCGGCCACTATCCGCAGCGGCTCAAGATCGACTGGGAGACCCTGATGGCCCTCGGCAAGGACAATCCGCAGAACCCGGGCGAGAAATTCTCGATGTCGAACCTCGCCGCCAACTGCTCGCAGAACGTCAACGGCGTATCGATGCTCCACGGGGAGGTCAGCCAAAAGATCTTCGCCCATATGTATCCGGGCTACCTCCCGGAGGAACTCTATGTCAGCTATGTCACGAACGGGGTCCATTATCCGACCTGGACGGCACCGGAATGGAAGCCGGTCCACGAGCGGGTCTTCGGTCCCGAGTTCAAGACCCACCACTACGACAAGTCCTGCTTCGACGGGATCTACAAGGTCGGCGACGAGGAGGTCTGGAATATCAAGAAGTCCCTCAAGACCAAGCTGATCGCCTTCATCAAGGAGCGTCTCCAGGACAATTCGATTTCGAACCATTACTCTCCTTCCGAGCTGGTGACGATTCTCGAGAGGCTCCGGGACGACGTCCTGACGATCGGCTTCGCCCGCCGTTTCGCTACCTACAAACGTGCGACCCTCCTTTTCAACGACCTCGACCGTCTCGACCGGATCGTCAACGATCCCCGTCATCCGGTCCAGTTCTTCTTCGCCGGGAAGGCCCATCCCGCCGACAAGGCCGGCCAGGATTTCCTCAAGCGCATCGTCGACATCTCCAAGGACCCGCGTTTCATCGGGAAAATCGTCTTCATCCCGGGTTACGACATCACCCTTGCCAAGCGGATGGTCCAGGGCGTGGACGTCTGGATGAACAATCCGACCCGTCCGCTGGAAGCCTCCGGTACCTCTGGCGAAAAGGCTTCCATGAACGGAACCATGCACTTCTCCGTCCTCGACGGCTGGTGGGTGGAAGGCTATAAGGAAGGTGCCGGCTGGGCATTGCCGCAGGAGCAGTTCTACGATGACAACAACTACCAGAATGAACTGGATGCCGCGACGATCTATACGATCCTAGAAAACGAAATCGTTCCGACCTATTACGGTGTCGATCCTGAGACGGGCCGTTCCGCCAAGTGGATCGGTTTCATCAAGAACACAATTGCGAAGGTCGCCAGCAATTTCACGACCAACCGCATGCTGACGGACTATCTGAACCAGTACTACATTCCGCAGGCGGAGCGTGCCGTGTCCATCGTCGCAGACGATTACAAGGTCGCCCGTGAGATCGCCGCGTGGAAGAAGCGCGTCCGTCGCGAGTGGGAGAACGTCACGCTCATTTCCCGGAGCGGACCGGACAGCTCCTATGACCTCTCGGACAAGAACAAACTCCGTTCTGAGGTCGTCCTCAATCTCGGGGACTTGACACCGGAAGATATCGGGGTGGAGACGATCTTCGCCTTTACCGATGCGCACGGCCAGATCCATATCAGCGAAATCAACGAGTACGATCCGGTCGAATTCGGCGACGGGGTCTGCAAGTACCAGTGTACCTTCCTGCCCGACAAGACGGGTATGTACCAGGTGGCGACCCGTGTCTTCGCGAAGAATCCGAAGATGCCGCACCGGCAGGATTTCGAGTGCGTCAAATGGCTGTAGTCTCCACAGGCTTTTTCGACGGGGTCCATCTGGGGCACCGCCACGTGATCGACAGGCTCCTCTCCGAGGCGAAGGCCGCAGGGGAGGAGTCCGTGGTCGTTACGTTCTGGCCCCATCCGAGGAATGTCCTGCAGGACGATGCGCGGAACCTCCGCCTCCTTACGTCCCTCCAGGAGAAACAACTGCTCCTGAACGGGTTGGGCGTAGACCGGATCGAGGTCATTCCGTTCACGCGGGAGTTCAGCCGGATGACGACGGAAACGTATCTGAGGGAGGTGCTGATCGGGCGCTTCGGGGCCGGGACCGTCATCCTCGGCTATGACAACCGGATCGGCAGCGACCTCCTTTCTTCCGAGGACATCGTGCCCATCGCTGAGCGCCTGGGCCTCCGCGCCATCGTCGAATGCCCCGTCACGGTTTCCCCGGAGGGGGTCACGGTCAGTTCCACGAAGATCCGGGAGGCTCTTGCCGAAGGCCGGGTCGGGGATGCCGGGGCCATGCTTGGCTACCGCTACTGCCTCCACGGCGTCGTCGTCGCCGGAAACAAGCTCGGCCGCACGATCGGATTCCCGACCGCCAACATGCAACTCTACGATCCCCTCAAGATGATTCCCTCGAACGGTGTCTATGCCGTCGAGGTCGAAACGGTCGGAAGGCATCTGTACGGGATGTGCAACATCGGCGTCCGCCCGACCGTAGGGCAGGGGAATGCCAGGACCATCGAAACGAATATCTTCGACTTCGACGAGGACATCTACGGACTGGACATCCGCGTCCGTTTCATCGATAAGATCCGCGACGAGCACCAGTTCGATTCCCTTCAATCGCTTGCGTCGCAGTTGTTTCTGGACCGCGAGGCCTGTCTCGGAAAAATTCCTGCTCCCTCTTTGTGAGATTGTGAAATAATTGCTATATTTGCATCGGACAAAGGGTTCTGCCGTTAAGGTCAGGACTCCTTTTTAGTTATGCTTGGTTCAGAAAATAAAAAAATTAAAGAAAGATATGGAAATTGAGTACATGACCCAGGCTGGCCTCGACCAGCTCAAGAAAGAACTCGCCGACGCGCTTGCCCAGCGCCCGGTCATTTCCGCAGCGATTGCGGAAGCAAGGGAAAAGGGCGACCTGTCCGAAAATGCCGAATACGACGCCGCCCGCGACGCCCAGGGCCTCCTGGAAGTGAAGATCGCCCGCCTGAAGAACAAGGTGGCGAATGCCCGCGTCATCGACGAGTCCCTCCTCTCGACGGACAAGGTGCAGCTTCTTTCCAAAGTCAAGGTCGAAAACCAGGCCAACAAGATGGTCATGCAGTTCACGATCGTCGGAGAGACCGAAGCCGACTTCTCCAAAGGCAAGCTGGCCGCCACGACTCCGATCGGAAAGGCTCTCATGGGCCATTCAAAGGGCGAAATCGTCGAAGCGACGGTTCCTTCCGGAATCATGAAGTTCAAAATTCTTGACATCTCTCTCTGATGGCTACGATTTTTTCCCGCATCGCATCCGGCGAGATCCCTTCCTACAAGGTCGCCGAAAACGAGGATTTCTATGCATTCCTCGACATAGCCCCGCTTGCGAAGGGCCATACCCTCGTCATTCCCCGCCACGTGGAGGATGACTATATCTTCAACCTGGACGAGAAGACCTATGCCGGTCTGACCGCATTCGCGCGCGAGGTCGCCATCGCCATGAAGGCGGCCATCGAGTGCAAGCGCATCGGCGTCGCCGTCCTCGGCATGGAGGTGCCGCATACCCATATCCATCTCGTCCCGCTCCAGAGCGAGGCCGACCTGGATTTCCGGAAGGAGAAGCTTTCCCTTTCCCCGGAAGAGATGCAAGCTATCGCCGATTCAATCCGCACCGCTTATGAAAACCGCTAGATTCGCCGCTCTTGCAGCCGTCGTTCTCGCACTCTCCTGCTGCAGCCGTCCTTCCGCCCGGATCGACGGTGTCCTGAAAGACGCTCCCGAGACTGACGTTATCGTCAGGCTTCTGGATATCAACAAGTACCAGACCCTCGATACCGTGAAGACGGACGCCGCGGGCGCCTATGCCTATACGGTCCCGGTCGAGGAAGGGAAGCCGGAATTCGTTTATCTCTTCAACGGAGACCAGAAAATCGCCTCCCTGCTGCTTCAGAAGGGCGACAAGGTCAAGGTCGTTACCGAAGCGGACGGAACCTGGACGGTCGAAGGGTCCCCGGAATCCGAGAAACTCCGCCAGGTCGAACAGGACTATACCGATTTCCTTGTCAAGATGGTCGGCCTTCGTGAGGAATACGCCGGCGTGGACGGAACCCCCGAGGCCCGCGCGGTCCAGGCGAAAATGTCCCGTACCTATATCGATTATTACCGGAAGGCTGTTTCCTACATTCTCGCGAATCCTTACTCCCTGACTTCGGTTCCCGTTCTCTTCCAGACCGTGGATGAAGGATTCCCGGTCTTCAACCAGCCGACCGACGCCCTTCATTTCAGGAATATCGCCGATTCCCTTTCGACGGTCTATCCCGAGTCCCGTTATGTCAAGGCTCTCTCCAAGGAGGCGGCACGGCGCAACCAGGCCCTCGAGATGGGCCAGCGCCTGGAGCTCGCCGATGAGATCGGTTTCGTAGACATCGAACTTCCTGACGTGACCGGAAAGAAGGTCAAGCTTTCCGAACTCGATTCCCGGGTCGTCCTGCTCTATTTCTGGGCGGCGACCGACGAAATGAAGATGTTCAACCTGGATGGGCTCCTCCCGATCTATGAGGCCTTCCACGCTCGCGGATTCGACATCTATTCGGTTTCCTTCGATGTCGACAAGACGTCCTGGGCGACGGTGGTCCGGAACCAGAAACTGCCTTGGACGCAGGTCTGCGACGTGCGGGGGGACCAGTCTCCGATCTTCGGTATCTACGGGATCACCGGCCTGCCGCGCATGGCCCTGATCGTGGACGGCGAGATCGTCTCCGATTCGGGGATTACGGATGAGGTCTCCCTCCGGCAGTATCTGTCGAAAGTCCTCAAATAAGATTCTTGCGGCTGACGGTCGCGATGAATTCCTTGAGATAGAACGGTTCGAAGTACGCAACGTCTTCGAACCGTTTTTCGTTGAAGGCCCGCTCCGCCGGAATGAGCATGGAGGATGCTTTGGGGCAGCATCCGTGGAAGAAAGCGTTCTCTGAAGAAAAGATTTCGCGGCATTTGGGAGCGCCGTCTCCGATGAAAAGGACAGGACCTTCGGAAAGATACGGAGCGAAGGTTTCCGCCTCGACGACCTGAGGCCGGACTTCCGTCAGCTGCCGTCCGTCGGACGAGAATACGGCCGTATACACTTCCATCCTCCGGGCGTCGATCATCGGAACGACGTACCGGCATCCCTCCGGAAGCAGTTTTTCCGTCACCGCCTGCCAGTAAAGGGTCTCCAGCGTGCCGACGGAAAGAAGCGGAAGTCCGCTTCCGAAGCAGAGCCCCTTGGCTGTCGAAACCCCGACCCTGAGGCCGGTGAACGACCCCGGTCCCTTGCTGACGCAAACGGCGTCGCAGTCCTGGACGGAGAGGTCTCCGAGCACTTCCTTGACGTAAGGGGCGGTCATCGCGGCATGGGCGCGAGGAACGTCACTCTCCTTTTCGGCGACGATCCGTCCGTCCTCGGAAAGGGCGGTGGAACAAAGGGAAGTAGAGGTTTCGATATAGAGGATCCGGGCCATCTTATTGTTTGAACAGCAGTTGTTTAAGGTAGGGGAAAACGACATAGGCGGCATCCCGCAGCGGACCGTAGAGAACGGAATCCGAAAGGGCGTCGGCCTTGACGAACTGGAATTTCAGGTTGAGGGTCTCGAAAAGGATGATTAGGAGTCCGAGGACGAGGGCTGTGACGGCGCAGGCCGCAAGGACTCCCAGTCCCTTGTTCAGCCATCCGAGCATCGCAGCTTCCACAGCCTTGGTCAGCAGTTTGGCCAGCAGCAGGGCGGCCAGGATGACGACCACGAGAACCAGGGCGAAGGCTACGACATGCAGGACCGTGTCGGAGACCTCCAGGTAAGGTTTGATCCAGGTACATACCAGGTTCGAGAACTTGAATGCAGCCCATACGCTCAGGATGATCCCGATCAGCGTCAGGCCCTGCTCCAGGAATCCTTTCGACAGCCCTCTGATGACGCCGGGGATGAAACAGAGCAGGATAATGATGTCAACAGTACTCATTTCTTTGATAATACCTTGGAAAATTGTATCTTTGCAGGTTAATAAACGGATGCAAAAATAGACAAAAAAATATGACATTCAAAGAGTATAAGGGTTTGGATCTGGTTTCGGCCGGCAATACCGTGCTGGACAGGTGGCGCAAGAACAAGACATTCGAGAAGTCCCTTAAGCTGAGAGAGGGCGCTCCCGAGTTCATTTTCTTCGAAGGCCCGCCTTCCGCCAACGGCATGCCAGGCATCCACCACGTCATGGCCCGTTCCATCAAGGATGCGATCTGCCGCTACAAGACCCAGACAGGCTATAAGGTTGCCCGCCGGGCGGGATGGGACACCCACGGCCTTCCGGTCGAGATGGGTGTGGAGAAGATGCTCGGAATCCATAAGGAAGATATCGGAAAGAAGATTTCCGTCGAGGAATACAATGCGATCTGCCGCAGGGAAGTCATGAAATATACCCGCGAGTGGGTCAATATGACCGAGCGGGTCGGCTACTGGGTCGACATGGACGATCCCTACATCACCTATGACAACCGGTACATCGAGACCCTCTGGTATCTCCTGAAAAAGATTTATGACCGCGGGCTCCTCTACAAGGGATTTACGATCCAGCCGTATTCCCCGTCCGACGGAACCGGCCTGAGTTCCCATGAACTCAACCAGCCGGGTTGCTACCGGGACGTGACCGATACGACGGCGACCTGTCAGTTCGAGATCATCAAGGACGGGCTTTCCCAGCCCCTTTTCGGAACGGAGTCGGTCCCGGCCTACTTCCTGGCATGGACCACGACCCCCTGGACCCTCCCGTCCAATACGGCTCTCTGCGTCGGCCCCGACATCGAGTACGTTCGGGTTCTCTCCTTCAACCCCTATACAGGGGCCCCAGCCGTTTTCGTGCTTGCGAAGGCCCTCGTCGGCGCCTGGTTCAATCCGAAGGGGGAGAACGTCCCGCTGGACAGCTATGTCCAGGGCGATAAGATCGTGCCCTACAAAGTGCTGGACGGCGTTTTCAAGGGTTCCGACCTCGTCGGCATCCGGTATCACCAGCTGATTCCCTGGTTCCGTCCGGACGGAGACGCCTTCCGGGTCATCCCCGGAGATTACGTTACGACCGAGGACGGTACCGGCATCGTCCATATCGCCCCGACCTTCGGTGCCGATGACAAGCGTGTTGCCGCTGCTTCCGGCATTGCCGCGATCATGCCCGTCGACCGCGATGGAAACCGGCGCGCGCAGGTCGACCTAGCCGGCCGTTTCTTCCGCCTCGAGGACCTTGACCCCCCCTATGTCGCGGAATCCGTCGATCCCTCCTATCGGGAGTTCGCCGGGCGGTATGTCAAGAACGCTTACGACGACACCCTTCCCGCCGACGCTCCGACCCTCGACCTCGACCTCTGCCTGATGATGAAGGCCGACGGACGTCTCTTCCGGATGCAGAAACACGTCCACAGCTATCCCCACAGCTGGCGTACCGACAAGCCGGTCCTCTATTATCCGCTGGATTCCTGGTTCATCAAGGCAAGCGCCGTCAAGGACGAGATGATCGCCCTGAACAAGCAGATCGCATGGAAGCCGGAATCGACCGGTACCGGACGGTTCGGCCAGTGGCTGGAGAATATCCAGGACTGGAACCTCAGCCGCAGCCGTTTCTGGGGCACTCCGCTCCCGATCTGGCGCACCGAAGACGGAAAGGAAGAAGTCTGCATCGGCAGCGCAGCCGAGCTCTTCTGCGAGATTGAAAAGGCGGTCGAGGCCGGTATCATGCCGTCCAACCCGCTGAAAGACAATGGCTTCGATCCTGAGGACATGAGCCTCGAGAACTACAATAAGATCGACCTCCATCGTCCCTATATGGACCAGATCTTCCTGGTCTCCCCGTCCGGAAAGAAGATGGTCCGGGAGAGCGACCTGATCGACGTCTGGTTCGATTCCGGGGCCATGCCTTATGCCCAGGAAGGTCTCCGCGCCCTCGGTTCGAAGGCTTTCGGCGCGACGGCGGATTTCATCGCGGAAGGCGTCGACCAGACCCGTGGATGGTTCTATACCCTCCACGCCATCCATACGATGGTCAGCGGGACCCCCGCCTTCCGGCGCGTTATCTCCAACGGACTCGTCCTCGACAAGAACGGAAACAAGATGTCCAAGCGCCTCGGGAACGCCGTGGATCCGTTCAAGGCCCTCGATACCTACGGACCGGATCCGCTCCGCTGGTACATGCTGACGAACGCCCAGCCATGGGACAACCTTAAATTCGACGAAGCCGGCGTGGAAGAGGTGCGAAGGAAGTTCTTCGGAACCCTTTACAACACCTATTCCTTCTTCGCCCTCTATGCCAATATCGACCGCTTCGATCCCTCAGCCGCCCACGTGCCCTATGCCGAGAGACCGGAGATCGACCGCTGGATCATTTCGCTGCTCAATACCCTGATCAAGGACGTCCGGGCGGCCTACGAAGACTACGACATCACCACGGCGGGACGCCTGATCCAGGATTTCGTATGCGATCACGTTTCCAACTGGTACGTCCGGCTCAACCGGAAGCGCTTCTGGGGCGGCGGGATGAACCCCGACAAACTCTCCGCCTACCAGACCCTCTACGAGGTTCTGACGGATGTCGCCGTCCTCTCTGCCCCGATCGCGCCGTTCTTCATGGAGCAGCTCTATCTGGACCTCGGCGGAAAGGAAGAATCGGTCCATTTCGCCCTGATGCCGGATGTCCGGGAGGCGTCCGTCGATACCGACCTGCAGGAACGGATGGCCCTTGCCCAGCGGGCTTCCTCGATGGTGCTGGCCCTTCGCAAGAAGGTCTCGATCCCTGTCCGCCAGCCTCTTGCCAAGATGCTTGTCCCGGTCATTTCCGACAAGGTCCGCAGCCAGCTCGAAGAAGTCAAGCGCCTGATCCTCGGCGAGGTCAATGTCAAGGAGATGGAGTTCATCGCCGATACCACAGGGATCATCACCAAGAAGATCAAGCCGAATTTCAAGACCCTCGGAAAGGTCTACGGCGCCCGGATGAAAGAGATTGCAGGAGCGTTCGGAACGCTTGATCAGCAGACGATTACGGCTATCCAGAATGCCGAAACCGCCGGTGTGGACTTCGTCCTCGCCCTGCCGGGCGGAGAGGTCGTCCTCCATCCCGGAGACTACCAGATTTCCTCCGAAGACATGCCCGGATGGCTCGTCGCTTCCGAAGGACCGATGACGATCGCCCTCGACATCGAATTGACGGACCGTCTCCGTCGGGAGGGTGTCGCCCGCGAACTGATCAACCGGATCCAGAATCTCCGGAAGGAGAGCGGTTTCGACGTGACCGACCGGATCGTAACGAAGATCTACACGGATCTCCCCGGTATCCGGGAGTCCCTCGCAGAATTCGGAGAGTATGTCGGAGCCCAGACCCTCTCCCTCCGGATCAGTGTCCATGCCCTCTCCGACGCCCCGGCTGCAGCCCGGGAGGTCGAGTGGGAGGACGGTCCCGTCCGCATCACAGTTGAAAAATAAGTTGTAACCTTCATAGTATTTGCTTATGGAAGAGAATGTTAAAACCCGTTACAGTGATGAAGAACTCGAAGAGTTCCGTACGATCATCCTGGAAAAACTTGAAAAGGCGAAAGCCGAGTACAAGACCCTCCGTCATGTCGTCATGCACAATGGGGGAAATGACATAGAAGACACCGCTCCGACGTTCAAGACCGTCGAGGATGACGGAGCGTTCCAGCGCTCCAAGGAGGAGGCCAGCCAGCTCGCCCAGCGCCAGTACCAGTTCATCCAGAACCTGGAGGCCGCCCTCGCTCGTATCGAGAACAAGACGTACGGCGTCTGCCGCGTAACTGGAAAGCTGATTCCGAAGGAGCGGCTCCGCCTGGTCCCTCACGCGACCCTGACCGTCGAGGCCAAGGAAATGCTGGCCAAAACCGGTCGCAACTGATGACCCGGCAGAAAAAACTGCTCTTGCTCGGTGCCGTTCTCGTCATCATTGACCAGGTCATCAAGATCCTGGTCAAGACGAACATGACATTGGGACAGAGCATTTCCGTTTTCGGAGACTGGTTCCAGATCCTCTTTGTCGAGAACAAGGGGATGGCATTCGGCATGTCTTTCGGGGGCGTCATCGGGAAATACATCCTGACGGCCTTCCGGATTGGCCTTTTCGCGGTTCTCTGCTGGTGGATCGGCAAGCTTTGCCGCCGGGAGGAAAAGGTTCCCGCCGGCGTCCTGGTCGGACTGACCCTCATCACGGCGGGCGCGCTTGGCAATATTATCGACTGCCTTTTCTACGGCCTGGTCTTTTCCGAATCGACGTATACGGCCGTCGCCACCCTCGGCCATTACGCCCCCTTCATGCAGGGGAAGGTCGTGGACATGCTGTATTTCCCGCTCTGGACCTGGCCGGAAGGGATGCCGCTCGTCGGAGGGCATATCTTCTTCGAACCCGTGTTCAATTTTGCGGACAGTTGCGTGACGGTAGGAGCCATCTACCTGATCCTCTTCCAATACAAATTTTTCGCAAAAGAATAACTGAAGACCGCTTCAATGGATGCTGAAACCCGGAAAAAACTGAACTATTGGCAGTGGCGGACGATTATCGTCACGATGATCGGATACGCCGTTTTCTATCTCGTCCGCAAAAACTTCTCCTTCTCGATGCCCGGCCTCGGCGCCGAATTCGGCATCACCAAGACCCAGCTCGGTCTCTTCCTGACCCTCCACGGGGTCATTTACGGGCTCTCCCGGTATGTCGTCGGCATCATCACCGACCGCAACAGTGCACGGAAAGTCATGAGCCTCGGCCTGATGCTGTGCGCCATCGTCAACATCCTCTTCGGGACCTCGGATTTCTTCACCCGGCTGATCCTCGGCGTTTCCGCCAAGGCGGGTGACGGAGCGGCCATCGCCTCGGTGCTCGTCTATGTCATGGGCATGCTCTGGCTGATTAACGGTTTCCTGCAGGGAATGGGCGTCCCGCCGTGCACCAAGACCCTGACCCAGTGGATCAAGCCGGATGAACTGGCGACCAAGATGAGCATCTGGAACATGTCCCACTCGATCGGGGCGGGTCTTGCCATCGCCCTCTGCGGATGGGTCGTCATGCCGCACCTCGGAGTAGACATGACCGGCAATCCGGAAGCCGTTTCCGCAATCGCAGCCAATCTCGGCCTGGAAATCACGGATCCAAAGGTGCTCCAGTTCGCCGCCCATTACGGCGCCTGGCGCTGGTGCTTCCTGATCCCTGCCGGAGTTGCCTTCCTGGGGGGCATCTGGCTTTTCTTCAACCTGAAGGACTCTCCGTCCGACGTGGGGCTTCCCGAGATTGTGGGCAAGAAGAAAAAAGCGATCGTCACGACTCCGGAGGAGGCCGCCGAGCACGCCGCCTTCGTCCGGAAACATGTCTACGGGAACCGGATCATCTGGACTCTCGCCGTCGCCAATTTCTTCGTCTATGTCGTCCGTTTCGCCTGTCTCGACTGGGGCCCGACCATCCTGACCGAGAACAAGGGCTTGTCCATGGCCTCGGCCACGACCGTCATGCTCTTCTTCGAACTTGTCGGTGGCAATCTGGGCATGCTGTTCTGGGGCTGGGCGACGGACCATATCTTCCATAGCAAGGCCCACCATACGAGTCTCGTCTGCATGATCGGCGTAGCGCTCTGCGTCTTCGTGTTCTGGAAACTTCCCGTCGGGACCTCCTGGGCCGCTCTCTTGGTTCCGTTCATGCTGATCGGATTCTTCATCTACGGCCCGCAGGCCCTCCTCGGCATCTGTGCGGCCCAGCATGCGACCAACAGGGCTTCCGCGACGGCCAACGGTATTCTCGGCATCTTCGGTTATGCGAGTACCGTCATTTCCGGTGTCGGATTCGGTTATGTCGCAGACCATTACGGCTGGAACGGGACTTACGTGACCGTTATCATCGCGGCAATCGTGACCATCGGGGTCCTCGTGACCATCTGGGGAGCCCGTGCAACCGGTTACGAAGAAGAATAAATGGAAAGACCCGGCCTGGTGGGCCGGGTCTTCCAAGGTTATAAATAGGATTATCTTTTTGGGATAACACACATAAGATGCAATTCGGACCCGATTCGTTGCAAAAAATCGTAAAAATTTTTGATTTTTTTTTCAGACGGCGGTCCGATTTCATTTCCAGGGGGATTGTTTGCGGATTTCTGAGAATTATCACTACCTTTGCAGTCCCGTCTCATCAGGAAGGTTGGCCGAGTGGTCTATGGCGGCAGTCTTGAAAACTGTTAGTCCGCAAGGGCTCAGGGGTTCGAATCCCTTACCTTCCGCCTCAAAGCTGGCATATCGCCAGCTTTTTCGCTTCAGGTAAGGGATTCAGCGCTTCGCGCTCACCCTCTTTACCCCCGCTGCTTCGCAGCTGCCCCCTGGGGCATGCCGATTCCGCTTTGCTACATCGGGCGCCTTCACTGCTTCAATGCTTCGCATCTCGCTGACGTTCCAGCGCGGCGCTGAGGCGCCTCCGCCGCAGGCGGGGAGGGATAGCGCAAGCCGCCCACGGAAACGACCCAAAACATGGGCGAGAGGGCGAATAGCCGGTAGCCGCCCACGGAAACGGCCCCAAACGTGGGCGGGACGGTGAATGGCGGGGTGTCGCCCACGGAAACGGCCCAAATCGTGGGCGGGACGGTGAATAGAGGGAAGCCGCCCACGGAAACAACGGAATATGTGGGTGGGACGGGACCCCGGATTTGAAAGAAACACCTGAAAAACGAAGCAATCCGGCACGGAATTGCTCGGAAAAGAGAAAATTCGTATCTTCGTATGTTTGATGAATCCGGGAAGACCCCCGGCACGATCCAGAACCGGATGAGAAGATTATTCATTGCATTGTTTCTCGCCGTTGCCGTTTCCGCGGCGGCCCAGACGAAGGGAAAACCTTTCGTCTTCATGCCCCAGTGGACAGCCCAGGCCCAGTTCGCCGGTTATTACGCAGCCCTTGTCAAAGGGTTTTATGCGGAGGAGGGGCTTGACGTCGAAATTGTCCATCCGTTCGCCTCGCAGAGCAATGTCAGGCATCTGCTTGAAGGAGACGTCGATGCGACGATGCTGCCCCTGGCGCAGGCTATTGAATCCGTCAGCGGGGGAGCGCCCCTGGTCAACATCCTCCAGACATCGATGAACAGTGCGCTGCTCCTGATCTCCCGCAACGGGGCGGACCCCTTCAAAATGAAAAAGGCGAAGGTTGTCTACTGGCGCTCCGGATATGACCAGATCGCCCGTAGCCTGGCCATCCGGAATCATCTTGACATCGAATGGGTTCCGGCTGCGTCCAGCGTCAATCTTTTCGTCTCGGGCGCCGTCGACGCGATGCTGGCGATGAGTTACAATGAATATTACCAGATCCTGCAGACCGGCCTCCTTCCTTCGGGAGAGGGAGTCTTCTCCTTCCGCGAAATGGGCTATAATGTCCAGCAGGACGGCGTCTATATGACCCGTTCCGCTTTCAACCGGAACCGCGACCGGGCCGAAGCGTTTGCCCGGGCCAGCCGCCGGGGATGGGAATGGGTCGCCAACCATCCCGAAGAAGCCCTGGACATCGTCATGGACTATGTGAAAAACCTGCGGATTCCGACCAACCGGACCCTGCAGCGCCTGATGCTGGACGAGATCCTCCGTGTCCAGCTCGATCCGGATTCCGGCGGACGGGAATTCCGGGTCCGGGAGGATATGGTCGGGAAGGCCAGCCGCCTGCTGTACGACACCGGCCTGATCGGACGGGAAGTCTCATATAAGGAGCTGATGCCATGAGAAAACTCATCGATTCCATCCGCAGTTCCTTCTCTGCACGGCTCAGCCTCTGGGTCGTCCTGTTCGCCGCACTCGTCTATCTGGCGTCCCAGGCCTATATGAGCATTCAGTCCCGTCGATCCCTCGAGGAAGAAGCGATCAAAGGGGCTACCCAGGTCCTCGACAATGCGACCCTTCGCCTGAACAAGATCCTGGAGGACGTCCAATTGGCCGCCGACAATACCGAATGGCTTGTCTACCGGCATCTGGACTCCAAGGAATCGATGCTGGAGTACTCCCGCAGCACCGTCCAGGGAGCGCCGTTCATCAATGGATGCTCCATCTCCTTCGAACCGGACTTTTTCAAGGGAGACCATTATTTCTCAGCCTATTCCGGTTATGTCGGCGACGTGATCCAGACGATGCAGGAAGGCAGCGACACCTACCAGTATTTTTATCTGGACTGGTACCTGATGCCGAAACTGCTGAACCAGCCCTGCTGGACGGAACCCTACAGCGACTGGGACGAGGAGGACGACGAGTCCATGGAAACGGAAATGCTGGTCTCGTACTGCAAGCCCCTGACCGGCGGGCAGGGCGACTACCTCGGTTCCATTTCCCTCGATCTTTCCCTCAAATGGCTCTCCGAGACGATTTCATCCGTAAAGCCCTATCCCAATTCCTATTGTATCCTGGTCAGCCGGGGCGGCAGGTATCTGGTCCATCCGGACCCTGAAAAGCTCTTTTACCAGACGATTTTCACGGATGGACTCGTCCATCCCAACAAGGACGTCGACGCCCTCGGCCATTCCATGTTGAACTGGGAGGAGGGGATGCGGATCCTGAAGATGAACGGGGCACGGAGTTATGTCTTTTTCAAGCCCCTGATGGCGACAGGCTGGAGCATGGCCATCGTCTGCCCGGAGAAGGACATATTCGGCGGGTTCTACCGGATGCGGCTTCTGTCCCTTGCCATCGCCTCGCTGGGTCTCCTCCTGATGTTCTTCATCTGCTTCAAGGTCATCAAGAGAACCGTCAAGCCGCTCAAGGCTCTCGCGACAGGGGCGGAGAACATCGCTTCCGGTCATTTCGACAGCAAACTTCCGCGGCTGGACCGTCCGGATGAGATAGGAACCTTGTCCCGCTCCTTTGACCACATGCAGACCTCCTTGGTTTCCTATATCAATGAACTGACCCGGACGACCGCGAAGAAAGAGCGGATCGAAGAGGAACTCAAGATCGCACGGAACATCCAGATGGGCATGGTTCCCAGGACCTTCCCTCCGTTCCCGGAGCGGACGGACATCGATCTCTATGCGTCCATCACCCCCGCGAAGGAAGTCAGCGGGGACCTCTACGACTATTTCATCCTCGGCGACAAACTGTATTTCTGCATCGGAGACGTGAGCGGGAAGGGCGTCCCCGCCAGTCTGTTCATGACGGTTACCCGTACCCTGTTCCGCCTGCTCGGCCAGCAGGAACTCCCGCCGACCGAGATCGCCCGCCAGATCAATGACTCCCTCTCCGCCGAGAATGAGCAGCTGATGTTCGTCACCCTGTTCATCGGCGTCGCCGATCTGAAGGAAGGAAGCCTGGATTTCTGCAACTGCGGCCACAATCCGCCGGTCCTCATCCCGATGGGGAAGGGGACTCCCGTCCATCTCGACTGCGAGGCGAATACGGCCCTTGGCGTTTCCCCGGGCTGGGTATTCAAGGGCCAGCGGCTTGCCTCTTTCAGCGGGGAAGCGCTCTTCCTCTATACCGACGGGGTGAACGAAGCCGAAAACGGCGCCCACGAGGAATTCGGGGACGACCGCCTGATGCAGGAACTCGGCTGCATCCCGTTCCAAGATGCCAAAACGACGATTTCCGCCGTCCGTAAAGCCGTTTCAAAGCATGTCGGAGAGGCGGAAGCCAGCGATGATATGACGATGCTATGCCTGAAGGCCGGCTGACGGAAAACTACTTGTAAATATCTGACAGATCGACGGATTCGAGTTTAGGAACATTCGGATCGTCGATTGTCGCGTCGACGGTCATCCGGTTTCCGAGGATGACATCCTGTTCGAGGAATTCCTTCTGCAAGGGCCATGTCGCCATCATGTGCCCCGCCATGTCGTGGGTATGGTCCCTGAACCGGTACATATGGAAGACATAACCGTTTTTCTTGAGGACATTGTCCGTGAGGAAGGCGCTCCCGAACATCCCCCGTTTCCCAAAGGACAATTTGTTGTAGGCGACCGCCCCGTCCGCCGTACCGTGGATCAGCAGCTGGGGGCACGGTTCGGTCGCGTAGGCCGGGACGCCGCTTGTCGACATGATCGCGCCCGCGAAGGACATGACCCCGGCGAACCGGAACCCTTCCGGCAGGACGGCCGTCCGCTCACTCCCGTTGCAGACCTCCCATTCGCTGGAAAGGCTGATCATGGCCCCGGCGGAGCTTCCCGCGATGACGATATTGTCCATATCCACCTCGAGGGTCTCGGCATTGTCCGCGATGTACCGGACCGCGGCGAAAACATCCTCTACGCCGATGTCCACGGCCTTTTTAGTCAGTTCCGCGCTCTCGATCAGGTGGAAGAGGTCGAAACGCATCCGCAGTCCTTTCAGACCGAGCCGGTAGTCGATTGTAATGACCCGGTAACCGTTCTGGTTCAGGTGCCGGAACCAGGGGAGATAGTAGGGATCCGAGCGTCGTCCCATGATGAATCCGCCTCCGAAAACGAAGAGGATCGTCGGCTTCGCCTTCCCTTGGAAAGTGCGTTCCGACTGCCGGGACGGATTATAGACGTCCATGAACAGGTTACAGGTATCCCGTTGCGCGAAGAAATAGGTGCCATCGGCCTCCTGGGCTCCCGCAAGGATGCAGAAGCAGGCCAGGAGAAGAGTTAAGAATGATCTTTTCATGCCCAAAGGTAGGAATTATTCTGGAATTATGCGGATGTCGGTGCAACCGGCGTCGTTTTTCGGGGTGGGCCGGTTGCAATGGAATCCATACCGGGCACCGATCCAACGCCCTTCCAGTGCGGTAAAGGTCCCGGCTTTTTTCCATCGGCGTCCGTCCTGGGAATAGCTGAAGGTACAAATCGCCCGGGGGATTCCGTCCGGCCGCTCGCGGACGGGATGGACTTCCATCCGGAGCCGGACTTCGGTGATCCGGAACGGCGGATAATCGACCCGGGGAACGTTCCTGGAAGCGTAACGGTCGTCGACCGGCTCTTCGCGGCAGGGGAGAAGGCAGAGGTCCGCAGCCGACTCCACGCCCCCCTTGGAGGCGTCCTTGCATTCAATATATTGCAGGAGAGTTCCTTCCCCGGTATCAGTCAGGCGGAATCCGGCATAGTCCTCGCCCATCGCGACAAAGCCCGCCGTCTCTCCGCGGCCCTTCAGCTGCGGATTGGGGCGAAAGGTTACGGAAGCCGTCACCGTGAAATCTTCGGCGGGGAATTTCCGCAGGAGGAGATTCGGACAGGTCCAGAGGTTCGGTTCTTTCTCTTCCCTATAGACGGAATATAGACGGATACCTCCGTCCGGAAGGGCGAAATGCCAGTAGGGGGAGGGGACGCAGGGGTATTGCCACTCCGGGGACAAGCCGTACAGGCCCTCTCCTGAGAGCCCCTGCTGTTCCGGATTTCCCGTCTGTTTCCGATCCGGACATTCCGGGAGCCGGAACGATGCGACCGGTTGTCCGACTCCGTCCCCGTCCGGATCTTCCCCGATCAGCGGCCATCCGGCGGCGTCCCAGGCGAGCGGCTGGAGATGGACGATCCGCCCGTAGGCGCCCTTGTCCTGGAAATGCAGGAACCAGTCCTCTCCGGAGGGGGTTTCGACCCAGGCTCCCTGATGGGGTCCGTTCACGGTTCCGGGAGCGGAGGCCATGACGACCCGCTCCTCATAAGGGCCCCAGGGACTGTCGGAGCGGAGGACGGTCTGCCATCCCGTGGCGACACCGCCCGCCGGGGCGAAGATATAATAGCGCCTATCCCGCTTGTACATCTTTGTTCCTTCGATGGTCGGCTGGGTGCGGTGGCCGTCATAAATAATCCGGGACGGACCGAGCAGGCGGGTTCCGGCTGGGTCCATCGGTGCGAGAAAGAGAACGCTTTTGAGTCCTGCTCTCGAACCTGCGCAACCGTGTGAAAGATAAGCGTTTCCATCCTCGTCCCAAAAAGGGCAGGGGTCGATGAAACCCTTCTCCCGGACGAGCCAGACGGGAGGCTCCCAAAGCCCCTTCGGGTCGCGGGTCCGGACCATGAATATCCCCCTGTCCGGATCGCCGCAGAAGATCATGAACCAACCGTCCCGATAGCGGATCGCCGGGGCCCACACCCCCTCGCCGGGCCGCACCTTTTCCCGGAATACGCCCGGATCGGGGCCGTCCGGACCCGGATAGTCCGTCAGGGCCGCTCCGATGAGGGTCCAATGGACAAGGTCCCGCGAATGCAGGATCGGGAGTCCGGGGAAACAATTGAAGGACGAGGCCGTCATATAATAGTCCTCCCCGACCCGGCAGACGTCCGGATCGCTGTAATCCCCGTGAAGGACGGGGTTGGTATACTGCTTCGCCCTGTCGGGGGCATTTCCGGAGAGGGAAGCCGGCAGGAGAATCGCGCAGAGGAGGGCTCCGATGAGATTCCTGAGGGGAGGGTTGAGGGTCATGGCGGGACTACTTTTCAGGTCGCGGGGAACTCAGGTTCTTCATGCCCGGGAAGAGGTACAGATCCTGTTCGACACGACCGCCGGAGAGGCGGATCCAGGTCCGGAAACCATCGTCCCCCTCGGTGAATTCGAAGATGCGGGCGCCGTTGGGTTTCAAATCGTTATAGACGGTGTCGCAGCCGCTGAAACGCCCGTAGATGAGGAAGAACTGCTGCCAGAGCATGACGAAATCACTGTTGTGGTCGTGACCGGTGACGACTCCTTGGACATCACCCATCTCGCGCATCGCGACATAGAGTCCCGTGTTGAACTTCGGGGCTCCGGGCTCTTCGCCGAGGTTGCCCTGCATGACGCGGGAAGTATCCCGGATGGCCTCGGAATACTCGGGGAACGGGATATGGAAGAAGGCAAGCGAAGGGACCGGCTTGCCTCCGCGGCGGGAGGTGAAGGTCCGGCTCGCCGTCCGGTACCACTCGATCTGGTCCGTATGGACATATCCCCAGCTCTTTATCCCGGCGGGATACTCCCGGTTTCCGGAGTCGAAGAGATAGAAGACCCGTTCGACGCCGTTCTTGCCGGACAGGGTCAGGATATCGTTGGAACAACCGTGAATGCCCAGGTCGTCCGGGGTGTTGACGTTCCCGGGGATGGACCTGAGCACCTTGTACATCTCGGTCCGGGAGAGGTCGAAATCGCTGTCGTGGTTGCCCATGGCGACCGCGAAGGGAATGTTCCGGTCGACGAGGGGCTGCAGGATGGCCCGGGCGGATGCCTCCGCCGGCTTTCCGAAGACGATATCTCCGGTATGGATGACGAAGTCAGGCTTCTCCGCATCCAGCATTTCTTCGACATTGCGGAGCGCCCGCTCGGAACGTGGATCGCCTGCAACATAGTGAGTATCCGTAAGTTGCAGGATTTTGATCTTGCCGTCTTTCCGATATTTCAGGTCGCAGGCCACCCGGACCCCCTCCGTTTCCTGTTTTCTGGCGGCCGCTTCAAGAGGGGCGACCCCGATCACCGATCCGGCAAGGGCAACCGCCGCCGAATCCTTCAAAAACTCTCTCCTGTCCATGTGTCTTTGTGTTTTAATTCTGGAATTCACGATAAAAATACAAAATCTTTTGACTTTTCTTACTATATTTACCATGATAAAATTTGAAGTCTTATGGTTTCAATCCTTGAGAAGAACGGAGCCTTGAAGGAAGAGCTCTCCCAGGTCGCGGAAGTCTGCGGTTATCTCTGGCAGAAGGGATGGGCCGAGCGGAACGGGGGCAACCTGACGGTCAATGTCACCGCCATCGCGGGTCCGGAACTGAAATCCCTTCCCGCCCTCGGGGATCCGGTCCCTGTAGGCACGCGCCTTCCGAACCTGAAGGGCTGCTATTTCTATTGCAAAGGGACTGGAAAACGGATGAGGGACCTCGCGCGCGACCCGATGGCCGCCGGCAGTTTCATCCGCATCCTGGACGATTGCGAGCGGTATGAGATCATTGCCGACCGGCGGATCATGCCGACGTCGGAACTGCCCTCGCACCTGATGTTGCAGGATTACCTGATCGGCAGCGGGAGTTCCTACAAAGCGACCCTGCACACGCATCCGATCGAGCTCGTCGCCCTGTCCCATTCGAAGGAATTCCTGGATTCGGAGCATCTCACGGAGGTCCTCTGGTCCATGATCCCGGAGACGCTGGCTTTCGCCCCGCTCGGGATCGGAGTCGTTCCCTACACCCTTCCCGGCTCGGTCGAGCTCGCGGATGCAACCCTCGAAAAGGTCCGGGACCATGATGTCGTCCTCTGGGAAAAGCACGGTACCCTCGCCGTCGGAACCGATATCATGGACGCCTTCGACCAGACGGACGTCCTGAACAAAGCCGCCTGCATCTACCTTTCCGGCAAGGGCGGCGGGTTCACGCCGGAAGGGATGACCCCGGAAGCCGTCCGGGAGATCCGCGAAGTGTTCCACCTGCCAGACAGAAGACCATGCTGAACGACCTGAGAAAAGAAGTGCTCGAGGCCAACCTGGAACTCGTCCGGCAGGGACTCGTGATCTATACGTGGGGCAATGTTTCCGGAATCGACCGGGAACGGGGCTGGGTCGTCATCAAGCCGAGCGGGGTCCGCTACGAAGAGATGACGGCGGAAGACCTGGTCATCGTCGACCTCGATGGGAAGACGGTTGAAGGGTCGCTACGGCCTTCCTCCGACACCCCGACCCATCTGGAACTCTACAAGGCCTTCCCCGAGATCGGTGGGGTGGTCCATACCCATTCGGTCCATGCCGTGGCTTGGGCCCAGGCAGGGCACGATATCCCGTCCCTCGGTACGACCCATGCGGATTATTTCCATGGACCCGTACCCTGCACCCGGGACATGACGCCGGAGGAAGTCGCAGGAGCGTACGAGGCGGAGACGGGGCGGCTGATCGCGGAGACCTTTCGGGAGCGGAACCCGATGGAAACGCCGGCCGTGCTGGTCCGGAGCCATGGACCTTTCACTTGGGGAAAGGACGCGGCCGAAGCGGTCTATCATGCCCGCGTACTCGAGGAAATCGCCCGGATGGCGATCCTTACCTTGGGAATCGACCCCGGAGCGAGACTCCCCAAGATGCTGGAGGACAAGCATTTCATGAGAAAACACGGCCCAGGGGCCTATTATGGACAAAAATAAAGGAAACAAACGCGATGCAAGAGAAGAAAAGCACCATCCTTGTCGTCGATGACGAACAGGACCTTGTCGATATCCTGGCATTCAACCTCAAGACAGCCGGCTATCTGGTCGAAACCGCCTGCTCGGCCGAAGAGGCCCTCACCAAAGACCTTTCGAAAATCGACCTGATCCTGCTCGACGTGATGATGGGCCCGATGTCCGGATTCGAAATGGCCGCTCTGCTGAAGCAGGGCTCCTCCACCGATGGAATTCCGATCATTTTCCTGACCGCGAAAGACCGGGAGGAGGATACGGTCGCCGGACTCAGGATCGGGGCGGACGATTATGTCTCCAAGCCCTTCTCTATCCAGGAACTCATCCTCCGGATCAAGGCTGTGCTCCGCCGTTCCAGCGGTACCCCTTCCAAAGGAGCGGGTATTGATTATGAGGCACTTCACCTCGATCTTACCGGAAAGTCGCTGACGATCGACGGCCATACCGTTCCCCTGACCCGGACCGAGTTCGACCTTCTTTCCGTCCTCCTCCGGAATCCCGGAAAGGTTTTTTCCAGGAATGAACTCATCGGCCGGGTCTGGCCGGACGGAGTGATCATTACCGACCGTTCGGTCGATGTGAACATCACCAGGCTCCGGAAGAAGCTGGGCCGCTACGCCGGCAAGATCGTCACCCGGTCCGGTTTCGGATACTGTTTCTCGATATGATCCGACTATCCTTCAAGAATAACCTGCTGATCAGCGTCCTGCTGATTTTCGCCGCGTTCGCCGTTTCCTTCATCCTCTATCAGCAACACCGGGAAAAAACGTACAAGGTCGCCCTTCTCAACCAGCGGCTGCAGGACTACAACATGCATTTGGGGGAAACGATCATTCTGTTCCTCCCGGATGAACTGAACATCGACCGGTATCTCTCCAATCATAGCATCCCTTCGCTCCGGATTACGCTCATCGGACCGGACGGACGGGTCATTTATGACAATATGACCAAGGACTACGAGTCCCTGGGCGACCACGGAAACCGGAAGGAGATCCTGCAAGCCAGGGCTTCCGGCAGCGGTTATGACATGGGCCGGCGAAGCGAGACTTTGGACGAAAAATACTTCTATTCCGCGACGCTCGTTCCGTCGACCGGCCTGATTATCCGCACGGCTCTCCCGCACGATACCGAACTCACCCGTTCCCTGCAGGCGGACCGGCATTTCCTCTGGTTCTCACTGTGGATTATCCTCCTCCTCTGCCTCATCCTCCAGTGGTATACGCGGATGACCGGCAATACGCTGCGGCGAAGACAGGCCTTGCACAATGCGAAAATCCGGAAAGAACTGACACAGAACATTTCCCATGAGCTCCGGACCCCTGTCGCGACCATCCAGGGCTACCTCGAAACGATTCTCAATACTCCGGATATCCCGCCTGAAACACTTCACACCTTCCATGAGCGCTGCTATGCGCAGGCCCGGCGGCTCTCCCACCTTCTGGAAGACATCTCGACCCTGAACAAACTGGACGGCGCCCCGCAAAAACCTGTTTTCGAACCCGTGGACCTGTCCGGAATCCTCCGCACGCTCTCTGCGGAGACCGCTCCGTCTTTTGAGTCGAAACGGATGCGTCTCGTACTCTCCGTGCCGGAAACCATTCCCTTGAACGGGAACACCGTTCTCTTGTACGGGATCTTCCGGAATCTCCTCGACAATGCGTTCTTCTACGCCGGAGAGGGAACGGAGGTCCGGATTTCGGTGACGGACCGCGGAAAGGAATGGGCCGTTGTCTTCGAGGATAACGGACCGGGCGTTTCAAAGGAGGATCTGCCCCGTCTTTTCGAGCGTTTCTACCGGCTCGATGGAGGACGCAACCGCCGGCTTGGCGGGACGGGACTCGGCCTTGCCATCGTAAAGAATTCAGTGCTGGTCCACGGCGGTACGATCTCCGCGCGGAACGCGGTTCCTTCCGGTCTCCGTTTCGACTTTACCCTGAAGAAGCAGCCTTGATCAGGGCAGGGATTTTGCGTTTCGGGGGGAAAGTTGTACCTTTGAAAGTAATTAGGTTTTGAAGAATATGAAAATCGCAGTTGCCGGAACGGGATATGTCGGGATGAGTCTTGCGACGCTGTTGTCTCAACACCATGACGTCGTGGCGGTCGATATCGTCCCGGAACGGGTGGAAACGGTCAACCGGAAGCAGTCTCCGATCCAGGACGAGTATATCGAGAAATACCTGGCAGAGAAGGACTTGCATCTTCGTGCGACCCTCGACGCCTCCGAAGCTTACCGCGGTGCCGATTTTGTCATCATCGCGGCCCCGACGAACTATGACCCCGTCAGGAACTACTTCGACACATCTGCCGTCGAAACCGTTATCCGGACCGTCATCGCGGCGGATCCGGACGCCGTGATGGTCATCAAGTCGACCATCCCGGTCGGATTCACCGAGCGGATCAGCGCCGAGACCGGCAGCCGGAATATCCTCTTCGCCCCGGAGTTTCTCCGCGAATCCAAAGCCCTGTATGACAATTTGTTCCCGAGCCGGATCATCGTCGGAATCCCGAAAGGGGATGAAGGACGCCTTGCGGAAAAAGCCCGGATCTTCGCCGGCCTTCTCGTCGAAGGGGCCCTCAAGGAAGACATCCCGGTCCTCTATATGGGCGCGACCGAAGCGGAGGCCGTCAAGCTCTTCGCCAATACCTACCTTGCCCTTCGCGTGAGCTATTTCAATGAACTCGATACCTACGCCGAAGTCAAGGGGCTCGACACCCGTTCGATCATCGAGGGTGTCTGCCTGGACCCCCGCATCGGTGCCCATTACAACAACCCATCCTTCGGTTACGGCGGCTACTGTCTTCCGAAAGACACCAAGCAGCTCCTCGCGAACTACAAGGATGTGCCTGAGAATCTGATCGGTGCGATCGTCGAGAGCAACCGGACCCGGAAAGATTTCATCGCGGACCGTGTCCTTGAAAAAGCCGGGTATTACGGCTATTCCGCCCGGAACGCTTTCGACCGGGGGAGCGAGCGTGAGGTCACCGTCGGAGTCTACCGCCTGACCATGAAAACCGGCTCCGACAATTTCCGCCAGAGCGCGATCCAGGGCATCATGAAGCGGATCAAGGCCAAGGGCGCTCGGGTCATTGTCTATGAACCCACCCTTCCCGACGGATCGACCTTCTTCGGATCCGAGGTCGTCAATGACCTCGCGGATTTCAAGCGTCGCAGCGGCTGCATCATCGTCAATCGATATGACCCCATCCTCGACGACGTCCGGGACAAGGTCTATACCCGCGATCTTTTCGAGCGCGATTAAGGTCCATGAAACGTTTCATTTATCTCTTTTCCGCCGTCCTCCTTTTGTGGACGGCCTGCCAGAAACCGGATCCGGTCCCGGTCCCGAAGCCCGTCCCCGTCGTCGAAGAACCGGAACTCTATGAACTCAAGGACCTTGCGTCCATGACCCTCCACGAGAAGATCGGCCAGCTTTTCTGCATCGCTCCCGAGTCTGTCACAGACGCGACCGGCTATGTGACGGCAGGCTATCCCGAGTTCAGGGAGCGATTTGAAAAATACCCTTGCGGCGGGTTCATCCTCCTCGCCGGCAACATCAAGAATCCCAGCCAGATACAGCAGTTCAACCGTTATCTCCATGAGCTCGGGAACTATCCTTTCATCTGCGTAGACGAAGAAGGCGGGTCGGTAGCCCGCATCGCGAACAACAGCAATTTCTCCGTCATCAAGTATTCCAGCATGGGAGCGGTCGGAGCGACCGGGGACAAGCGGAACGCCTTCAATGCCGGCTCGACGATCGGGAGTTATCTATACCGGTACAGGTTCGATGTAGACCTCGCTCCGGTCGCCGATGTCAACACCAATCCGGAGAACGTCGTGATCGGAAACCGTTCGTTCGGGAGCGATCCGGGGCTTGTCGCGGACATGGTCGGGGAATTCCTGAACGGACTCCAGGATTCTAAGGTCGAAGGATGCCTCAAGCATTTTCCGGGCCATGGCGACACCAAGGCGGACAGCCACTACGGCTATGCCGAGACCCTGAAGACCTGGGAGGAGATTGCAGCCTGCGAGATGGTCCCCTTCCGAAAGGGGATAGAAGAGGGCGCACGCCTGATCATGACGGCCCATATCAGTGCTCCGAACGTTACCGGAAGTTCCGTTCCGTCAACGCTTTCCCCACTGATGCTGACCGAAAAGCTCCGGGGAGAACTCGGGTATAAGGGGCTCATCATCACCGACGCTCTCGGGATGGGCGCCATCACCCAGGAATACGGTCCCGGCGACGCGGCGATCCAGGCGATTCTCGCCGGCGTGGACATCCTGCTCACTCCCGAAAACTATGAAGCCGCCTATGACAATGTAGAAGCCGCGGTCAAGGCCGGTACCATTCCCGTCTCCCGCATTGAAGAAAGCGCCGCCCGTGTCCTCGCCCTCAAGAAAGACATCCTCGATTCCCGCGACATGCTCGCGAAGTGAACAGTGTCTCATGGAGGCTATCATCCCGATAATCAGCGGGTTAATTAATTTACCTCTGGTTAATAAACACCAGAGGTACATCGAAGCTATATTTGTATGAACGAGTATCGCTGAAGGAAATGAAAGACAGTTCCGTTTCGTCCAGGACCATCGAGTGGCTGCGCTTTTTCTGCGTGGTTCTCGTCGTGTTTGTCCATGCATTCGGAAAGCCGCTCCAAGGGCTTGAACGGGTAGTCTGGCAGAACGGATTCTACGACACCGTCAGGATTTCAGTCTCCGAAGGTATCTGCGTTGTCGCAGTGCCCATTTTCTTTTTTATCTCAGGCTTTCTTTTCTTCAGGGGCCTTGAAGAATGGAATACTTCCGTATGGATCGGGAAACTCAAGAAACGGGTGCGGACTCTGCTCGTTCCCTATCTGATCTGGAATATCCTGTCAATCCTTGTCCAGTTCCTTTCCGAAAACAGAGCGGCACTTCTCTGGGGAGCGTTTCCCGATATCGGTGCCTGGTTCCAGGGGATCGGCGGCTGGCGTGTTTTCTGGGGTACGGGAAGCCTTGGGCTGCCTCACAACGCTCCGCTCTGGTTCATCCGGAACCTGATGCTTCTGGCAATCTTTGCTCCTCTGATTTTTCTTCTCGTCAGAAAATCGGGAGTGGTCGGTCTGCTTGCTTTGACCGTGCTCTATGTCCCGGACTGGTGGATCAAGGTCCCGGGATTCGAGATTTCCGGTCTGTTGTTCTTTGCGGCAGGGGCCCTTTTCACGATCCGGAGGATGGACTTTTCCGAATCCTTCGAGAAGGTTAGAATCCCCCTTGCGCTGGTGTCCATACCCTTTTGGGTCGTCATGGTCCTCTCTTTCGGTAACGATTACCGGCTTTTTGGGATCATGCACCGTTGCTTCGCCCTGTTCGCCTGCCCCTCTGTCGTCGGTACGGCGGCCCATCTGATCAGAAGCAACCGGATCCGGGAGCGGGAACTGCTGTCCGGCAGCGTTTTTATGGTCTTTGCGATGCATGCGACGATTGTGCTGCCCCGTATCGTCATTTATCTTAATCGGATATTCCCTTCTTCCTCGCAGGCTGCCCTGATTCTCAAGTACTTTGCTGCGCCCCTTCTAACGGTCCTGGCTATCCTCGCCTGCTACTCGCTGATGCGGAAATGGACCCCGAGAACCCTTGCTGTTCTCACAGGCGGGCGCGCGTAAATGTGACAGTTACCTTCTGCGGTTTCTTCACCGGGAAGGGCTTTGGTTGGAAGATATTTGAATATTCCAGATATTTACTGTATATTTGCTTGTTAATCATCGCGCGTGCGCGAAGGATCATTACCGGGCTGCCGGGGGTGCGCTGGATAGCGGATTCCCGTCGAGACAGATAAACTGTCGTAGCCTGTCCTTCCCTTGGTCTGTGCTGAATGGGCCGAGGAATGGATTTAGTAGTAATTGTTTAGATCCATGTCATGGCCAAAATCGAGCAGAACATCGTTCCCATCAAGATAGCCCACCTGGCTGTTTTCATCTCGAAGAGAAAACGCATTTCTCTGCAAGAGGCATTGACTTATATCTACATCAATCCTATGGCGGCAGAACTGTATAACGAAAAAGCAAAATGGTGGTATCTCGATACCGAATCGCTATACGAGGAGTTCGAAAAAAAGCGGAAGGAGAGTGACAGAGTAGTTGGATTCGCCGCATTCGAGTTCTATGTGTTCTGCCTTGAAAGGTATGCGGAGAAGGTCGGAATGACGTCCTTGCAAGCAATGGCCCTTTTTGAAAGATACCATGCAGATGATTTCGTCCTCGATAATTATGATTTCCTCCATACGCAGGATCTTGACTTCGTCCTGCAGGATATCGTCCATTTCATAGAGAAAAGGCGATGAAACTGTATCACGGTTCCACGGTTGCAGTTCGGCGTCCCTTGATTTCAAGAGGACGTCCCAACACGGATTTCGGAAAGGGTTTCTATGCTACGACCAGTTTCGAACAGGCCGAGCGATGGGCCCATATCCGGAAAGAACGAAGCGGGTCGGAACGGGCTGTTGTATCCGTTTTTGAATTCGATGAGTCCTTGTTGGATAACCCGAAATATAAAGTTCGCCGGTTCAACGGAGTGGACCGGGAGTGGCTTCAATTCATCGTCGGATGCAGAAAACTCCGTCGGGACCATGATTATAACCTGGTTATGGGTCCGGTCGCGAATGACCGGCTCTATCTGACCATCAACATGTACGAGAACGGAGAATTGTCCGAGGAAGCGACCATCATTCAGTTGAAGGCATATAAGCTGTTTGACCAATTGTCTTTCCATAGCACAGCATCGCTGAGAGAATTGCATTTTCTCGAGGCCGTTGAGGTTTAGCATTTTGATTTTTCAAGTTGGATCCATTCTTCTACGACGCATCGCAGTATGCGCCGCAGGGGCTCTTTTCGTCCTCGCCTGCGGGCAGGGGGCGGCGCTGCGAAGTGCGCAGGAGGCGGGGGAGACGGTAAAGGCGCAGACCCAGCCCCGGGCCGAGTCCGGGAACCAGAACTCGACAGGGGTGGTGAAGGAGATATCCCTGGCGGAGCTGTCGGCGATGAATAAGGCTTCCACTAAGGGAACGGCTTCCGGAACGGGAACCACTTCCGGGAAAGTTGCGAGGCCTCTCCCACAAGGCGCTGCAACCTCCGGAACGGCGGGAACTGCCACGAGGTCCTCGGGAGCGGCGGCGAATTCTTCCGGGATGTCCGTCCCGGCTCCCAGGACAACGGTCCCGGGCTCAGAAAGCTCAACCGGAGTATCCCGGACCTCTGCGAGGGGCGTCGGTCCGGACCTCGGGGTGACGAAGGATATCACAGGACTCGAGCGGGTCGTCCTGAAGGGCGGAAACGGGAAGGTCCTGACCCAGGCGATGATGAATCAGCGGTGCCGCAGGTACATCATCGAAGGCACCTTCGACCTTGCCGGCAAGGCCGTCACGATGCCGTACGGGTCCGTCCTGGACCTCGAAAACGGCGAGCTCCGGAACGGGACGCTCGTGATGGGCCAGACGCGGATGACGCCGATCTACGGAATTTCGAAAGAGACGCGCATCAGCAAGGTCAAGGTCACGGGCGAGTATTATGAGACCCTCGTCGATCTCTGGGGGGTCCATGAAGACCCGGTCTTTCCCTGGGATACCTCCGCTCCGAAGAAGGTCTATGTTGTTGATCTGAAGAAGTTTGGCATTACTCCCGGCTACCAGAAAAAGGGTGCAGACGGGCACTACACCGACCGCCAGTACGACCTGATGTACCAGAACGGCGTCGGCTTCACCGAAGCCATCCAGTGGGCCTACCGCAACGGCTACGACGGCATAAGATTTCCGAAGAACGACTACTGTTTCACCCCGAGGACGACAAAAAATGAGAAACCTCAGGAGGGGCCGATTGTACTGATTCAAGACCTCGATAAATTCGATATTGATTTTGGTGGCGCCACTTATTATCTCATCTTAGATAGTAAGAAGAAATCAAAGTATTATACGCTCAATCTTGATAAGCCTTATGCTCAAGGCGGAACGCTTTTCTTTATCGCTGCTTGCATAAATTTACAGATTCATGATGCCAAGATGGTCGGTGATAGGGCTTTACGTGATTATGATGAAGGAGCAGAAAGGAACCTTGAGAATAGCAGAGCGTTTGCTTTGTCTGCGTATTGTCAGAATATTCGTATACATCATCTTGATCTTAGCGGCTTTATGGCCGATGGAATCTCCGTTTCTCAATTTGGGAATTGGTATCGGAGTTATGACTCGAACTATTCTACACCAGTGATGACCTGGAGTGGTAAAGCTCAATATGGAAAATTCGTCGAAAAGGAAGGTCAGATAGTAAAAGACAATGAGAATAAAGAGAGATGTACTATTTCCAATTATTTGAAACTTACAAACCATTATAGAAAAGGTCTCCAGACTATTGAAAGAATTGCAGAAAAAAGAGTGTTTTCTATTAATAATAATCTTGGTTACACGAGACTTATCAATAATTACCACAATATTGATATTCTGACTTTTAATGAGAAAGAGTCCACAGAACAACCATTAAGAATCATTCATTCATCATATTTGGATTATTTCTCATTATTGCCTAATGAAACAGGCGTTAAAATACAGTCGTGGTACGATGAGGTAGTTCCAGAAGAGGGAATCCAGCATAGTGCAACTATTTCAGATCTGATATCTAGTCATTGTATTATTGAGAATTGCCAAATTCATGATAATCATAGAGGAGGGATTTCCGGAGGCAGTAATTATAATACCATTAGGAATTGTTCGTTTAGTAAAAGCAATATTTCGAAAAACTATCGTGGTACAGTTATCCCTGTTTTTATGGTTGGAGCCACGAACTATCATATAAATTATGAAGATAGTTTTGCTAAAGACCTAGTTATCAATCATTGTCATTTTTCGCGAACAAATACATCAATAGGGCGGCTATTTTTTGGCGTTTATACGTTGTTTTTTTATGACAATATGACTGATGCTGGAGTCGTGATTTACAATAATATAAATAGTGACGTGCTTAGTAATACTTTCAAAACGGCAGGTTTTGGTATTGCTGATTGGAGACACTCTTCCAATGATGATGTTTTAAAGCGTTATGGGTTTCATTACTTAACTCGGGTAGTGAATTTTCATGATAATAAGTGTGGACAAAAGGCCAGTTTTAAGGAGCATTATAGAACATTTATTTATCAATTCGACAATGAGTTATAACAAAAAGAAAGTTCTTTTTATTATTGAATCACTCAGTGGAGGTGGGGCAGAAAAAGTACTCACAACATTAGTGAGGAATATTAATCAGGAAAAATATAATGTGACAGTCTGTAGTATTGTAAATACTGGAGAATATATATGTGAGGTAAAGTCCTGTGTTAATTATAAATATATCCTTAATAAAACGAATACGCTGTTTGGGAAGGTTAAATATAAACTGGTTTATAATATTTTGCCATTGAAACTGGTATACCTTCTTTTTGTTCCAAAGCGGAATGATATTGAGGTCGCTTTTATTGAAGGTTTTTCTACGAAATTGCTATCTCATAGCACGAATCGCCATTCAAAAAAAATAGCATGGGTCCATATTGATTTAATGATTAACCATTGGACAGATTTAGTTTACCATTCGCGCGAAGAAGAAATAAGGGCGTATCAAAAATTCGACAAAATTATTTGTGTTTCGAAATCTGTTAAAGATTCAATGAGTGAGTTTTGTAAGGGTTTTGATAACATTGGGGTTTTATATAATCCGATTGATTCTGACGAAATATTAAATCTAAGTGGGAAGAACTGTGAGAGGAGTCATTTTCTAACAGGTAATATCAATCTTATATCAATTGGTAGGCTTGTTCATCAAAAAGGATATGATCGACTTATTCCAATACTAAAACGATTACATGATGAGGGATATGATTTTGTGTTGAATATTTTAGGAGAAGGTCCAGATCATTCAAAACTAAATCGGATGATAGAGGAGAATAACATGCAAAAATATATCAGTTTGATGGGCTTTTGTCCTAATCCCTATCCATATCTTAAGGTATCTGATCTTTTTATTTGTTCCTCCAGAAGTGAGGGATATAGTACTGCTGTGACTGAAGCTCTAATTCTTGGAGTTCCTGTGATAACGACTAATTGTTCCGGCATGAATGAGTTATTACAGGACGGCCAATATGGTCTTATAACATCTAATAGTGAAGAAGCATTGTATGAAGGAATCAAGCAATTATTATCTTCGAATGAGTTAGAGTATTATTCGAAGAAAGCAGAAGAGAGGGGGAAAGAGTTTTCTATTGAAAGGATTATGCAGTTGATAGAGTTTGTATTATCATGAAGAGAGTTCTTTTTTTGAGCAATAGTTTATATGGGGGAGGAGCAGAAAAAGTTCTTCAAACAATTCTAAATAATATAGATCTATCCCGATATGAAGTTACTCTATGCAGTGTTGTCAGGGATCAACTGAATGAACTATATCCGAAGGGGATTAATTATTCGTATATTTATAATAGCACAAGAGGTAGGAATACATCGAGAATCGGGAATTTATTGATAAGAGTAGAGAATAAAATAAAGTTATTTCTGTATCAACATGCATCTCCTGCTTTGTTTTATTCTTTATTCGTTCATGGACGATATGATACAGTAATTGCATTTATTGAAGGGTATGCGACTCGTATCGTAAGTGGCTGTAGATCTATTTGCCGCAAGATTGCCTGGGTACACATTGATATGGATCGTAATCATTGGTCAAGTGTAGCATATAAGAGTTATGAGGAAGAAAAGCAATCATATCAGAAATACGATCGTATTGTATGTGTTTCCGAGAATGTAAAAGAGTCGATGCTTAAAGTGTATGGTGAACTCGATAGTCTCATGGTCCTTTATAATCCAATTGATGATCAGTCAATTAGGAAACTCTCGACAGCTGCAGATCCAGTTTTTCGGCATAGAAGAATTAAATTAATCAGTATAGGGAGGCTTGTTGAGCAGAAAGGGTATGATCGTTTATTACCCATTGCAAAACATCTATTTGAAAAAGGTTACCAGTTTGATTTAATTATCATTGGAGAAGGTCCCCAATTACGGAATTTGCAGTCTTATATTGATAGTCATAATATGTCTGACTATGTTCATCTTCTTGGCTATCTTGAGAATCCATATCCCGACTTATTAGAATCAGATCTATTTATTTGCTCTTCAAGATCGGAAGGTTACAGTACCGTATTAACAGAAGCTATGATACTGGGAGTCCCAGTGATAACAACAAAGTGCTCGGGAGTTAACGAATTATTGAATGGAGGAGAATGTGGAATGATTGTCGATAACGATAGCAATTCTTTAGAGCGAGGGTTGGAGGAATTATTACAAAATCGAGGCAAGTTATTGTTATTGAGGAAGAAAGCAGTTTGGAGAGGAGATTCGATAAAGCTATCGGAACTCATCACAAAGTTTCAGTCTATATTATGATTATCATTAATAAGTTTATTAAATGGCTTCGAAAGTTGGCCGGAATAGATGATCGGTCAGTTTTAGAACGAGCGATTGATTCAGGAATGAAGATTGGAGCAGATTGTAATATACAGTCTGGAGTTTTATTGGATATTAGTCATGCCTGGTTAATATCAATAGGAGATCGAGTTACTCTAGCCCCTAGAGTTCATATACTCGCTCATGATGCTAGTACTAAAAATACTCTTGGATATACTGTAATAAGAAAAACAACCATTGGAAATAATGTTTTTATTGGGGCAGGATCTATCGTTCTCCCTGGAGTAAAAATAGGTAATGATTGTATCATTGGAGCCGGTTCTATTGTTACTCATTCAATTCCAGATGGCATGGTAGCAGCAGGGAATCCATGTCATGTACTATGCACATACGAAGATTATATGCAAAAACGTAAAAGACAGTTGCAGGAAGGAATTAAATATGAATCGGATTATTTAATAAGTTCTATTACAGAGGAGAAAAAAGAGAGGATGAAACAGGAACTTGAGAATAGTATTGGTTATATAGTATGATCGTATCAGTAATAGTACCTATTTATAATGCTGCTCAATTTCTTCGAGACTGTTTAGACTCTATCATTTCTCAGAGCTATGAGGATTTTGAATGCATATTGGTTGATGATGGATCTGATGATGAATCTCTTGAGATTTGTAAAGAGTATTCTCATAGAGATCCCCGTTTTGTTATTATTCATCAAGATAATTTGGGTGTATCTTCGGCTCGAAACAAAGGAATTCAGGTTGCTCGTGGTGAGTATATAGCATTTATAGATAGTGATGATTGGGTCGATCCAGATTATCTTAAGGAATTATTATTTGCATTGACTGATCGCCAATCAGATTTATCAGTTTGTGGCTTAGCCCAGGAGTTTTCAGATGGCCATCAAACTTTATTTTCTTGTAATAGATCATCATTTATTCTATCACCTGATACTGTTGAATTATTTACTGACTTGAATAGGAGTTACTTACTTTTCGGCCCTGTTGTCAAGTTGTATAGAAGGGAAATAATACGTAAGTGGAAGATCTGTTTTGATATTACAAGTTCCTATGGAGAGGATTTGATGTTCAATATCTCATATCTGAACCATGTTACATCAATTACGACAATCGATACTGTTCTTTATCATTATCGAATTGTCGGGCCTCAATCATTATCTGGGAAAATACGTGATGATAGATTTGACATTGACTATTACCAGTGGAAACTCTTGAGAAGTTTCTATTCTCAAAAAAAATTATCTGGTATAGTGTCGAACGAATACCTTTTTCAACGTTTGTGGGGAATAGTATTTGACGGGATCTTTTTGTTCCCCAAATTGAAAAACCAGTCGTCCGATTATATTAAAAGAATTCTTCAAATAGATGAAATAGCCGATCTAACACTTTATTCTTATGTTTTTTCATGTGCAAGATGGATAAAGTTTGGAATACATTTTAGAATGTGGTGGCTTTTTTATCTGTATTTTAGAATTATAGAGAAATGAAGTTTTTATTATATCCGCATGGGGGTAGTGGTAATCACGGGTGTGAGGCAATCGTTCGCTCTACGAAGACTATTCTAGGAGGAGAGTTTTCCTTAATGACATCTTGTCAAGAGGAGGATATTCGCTATGGTTTAGGGAAAATAGTAAATTGTATTCCTGATAGAGTCCAGTTATCGCATAGAAACCCAAAGTTCTATCTCGCTTTTTTTCAGAGACAGTTCTTTAATAAGGATAATGCTCTAGATTTATTACATTTTAGTCCAGTATTTGAGGCGGCAAAGACTTGTGATGTCGCATTATCAATTGGTGGTGATAACTATTGTTATGGAAAACCGAATTATATTTATTTAATAAATGAGCAATTAAGCAAAATGCATGTCCCTATAGTTCTCTGGGGATGTTCTATTGAGCCTGATGCTATTGATAATCAAATGCTGTTAGATTTGCATCGCTATTCTCATATATATGCACGTGAGAGTCTTACATATCGGGCATTAATTCAAAGAGGACTTCAGAATGTTTCTCTTGTCCCAGATCCTGCTTTCTTACTGGAAAAAAGTGATGTCGCATTGCCTAAAGGATTCGTTAAAGGTAATACTTTGGGAATTAATGTTAGTCCCATGATTATCAAACATGAAACAATCAAAGGAATAGTATTAAATAATTACTATAGGCTTATTGATTATGTCTTGAATAATACTGATATGCAAATAGCTCTTATTCCTCATGTGGTTTGGGGGAGTAGTGATGATCGCAAATCACTAAATGAAATATATAATCATTATAAAGGAAACAGTCGAATCGTCTATATTGCCGATAATAATGCTGTAAGTTTGAAAAGTATAATATCAAACTGCCGTTATATGATTACGGCTCGTACTCATGCTTCAATTGCAGCATATTCTACTATGGTTCCAACGATAGTATTAGGTTACTCTATCAAAGCAAGAGGTATTGCGATTGATTTATTTGGCACTGATAAACACTATGTTATTTCGGTCAAATCAATAATGTCTGAAACTCAATTGTTAGATGATTTTCTATGGTTGACAGATAATGAAAGCATCATTAGGAATCATCTTGTTTCTATGATTCCAGTTTACCTGCAAGCTATACGTTCGATCAAATCTATTATCTAAATATGAAGATAGATTCTGAAATAAATATCTTACTGCATCAACAGTATAATCCCGAGGGCTCTGTTCTTCGTCTTGCTCAATACCGAATGGTTGAGATGTTAGAATGGTTTGATGATATCTGTACAAAGAATAATCTTAAGTATTGGATGGATGCAGGAACACTTTTAGGTGCAGTTCGACATGAAGGTTTCATTCCGTGGGATGATGATGTCGACGTTTGCATGATGAGAGCAGATGCTGAAAAACTACATCGTATTCTTTTAGATAAGAATGTGAATTCCGGTTATATTCTTCAGAATCATGATAACGACCCATGGTATCTCATGTTTTGGGATAAGATTAGAGATTTGAAAAGTAAGAATAATGCTTCTTCTTATATTCAGGATCGTCTTATTTATAAGGGACTTGCTATAGATATCTTTCCTATTGATGAAGGTAATGTTCAATGTTTTTCAAATTCCATAACATGGATGTTCAAGCATTTCGTCTTATACCCTTTCTTCGAGAATAATGGCTTCTGGAATCACCTCTCATTTATGGCACGGCCATTTCGTTTCTTAATAAAAACAATGCTAATCCCTGTTGCACATTTATTGTCGTGGCATCGATCAAATGGGGTACTGAGTTATAGTTATGGAGTCCCTTTCAAGGATATTCATACAAAAGATGTGGTTTTTCCGCTTCGGCGTATTCCTTTTGAAGGTCTGCTGTTACTGGCCCCAAACAATCCTGAGCAGTATCTGGTACAGAAGTTCGGTGAACGCTGGAGGGATTTGCCCTCTGAATCTCTGCGGGGAGGGCATTCAATTGAACTTGAGATTTTTGACTAGTTTTCTCCTCCTGGTCACGGTTTATTTGATTCCCGAATTCTAGTAAATCCGTTGGACTTGTGAATTGATAATTATTCTTGTTTCCAATGAATAATTTTCTAGTATATTTTTTTGTTGTTTTTGGTTTAGTTGCGATAATCATTATTCTTTATGATATTTTTATCGCATTTTCCAAGTGGTTTGCAAGAATACATATTGGACAATGGGTTTCAGATGATGAATGGAAGAAATCTGTTGATAGAGTTATTAATCATTGGTTGTTACATGTGCCGATCGTTCAACGGCAAGATAGAGATAGGCTTTTATTGTTTGACCGGATCTTCAAGAGGAATCGGAGTTCCGATATTCAGTATTGGCAGTTGGCGGGGCTATTGTTAGGTTGTAATGATGAGAACTCTATCAATAGTTTATTATCTTCTTTATTTAATGACCACGGCTCTTGGAGGCGGAAGCCTAATTCGGTAGAGATTGGTTTATTATCATATGCTGTTCTATGCCATGTTTCTCCAGTTTCAGTAAAAGTATCAATGGATGAAACATTTTCATATATCGTGGAGTTAAAAGGAGTAAACGATACAATTCCATATAAAAAAGGACAATTTGATACTCGTTTTGTCGATACTCTTGGTTTTGTCTGCCCCTTTCTTGCGAAGTATGCTGTGGCATATGAATGTTTAGAAGCTGCTCAATTAGCAAAGAGAGTATTCTTTGATTATGACTCTTATTGTTTGGCTAATTGGGGATTTCCAAGTCATGCATATAGTATTTCTCTAAAGGCTCCTTTAGGAATATATGATTGGGGAAGAGGTTTAGGATGGTACATCATTGCTTTGATTTGTTTGTATAAAGAAACAGATAAAAAAGATCCATCTAAGTTAGAATTCAGCAATAGAATTATTCGTTTGGCTGATAATGTTCTTTTATGTCAGCATGATGATGGTGGATTTGGCTCTCAACTCTTTATTAAAGGAAGACCTTCAGAAGGATCTTCAACTGTTTTGTGCGGTTTATTGATAAATGAAGCTTACAATATTACCAAAGATAGCCGGTATCAAGAATCTCTTAACAGGCTATTAGTAAGATTAAAAAAAATGACGCAGAGGAATGGCAAACTTGATTTTTGCCAGGGAGATACAAAGGCAATAGGTTCTTATTCCGCACAATTAGGGTACCTTCCTTTTGCGCAAGGAATGCTAGGGATGTTGCTAAACAATACCAACAACATTTGATCTATTAAGTAACATGTCATCTTCACGGACGAAAAATTCTGCAAAGAATCTGATATCCAAACTGAGTGTTTCCATAATTATGGTGTTGCTCGGTTTCGTTACGAGAAAAGTATTTGTGGATAATGTCGGTGTCGAATATCTTGGCCTTAATGGACTGTTGTCCAATATTTTAGGGATAATGTCTTTGGTGGAAGGTGGTTTTGCTACTAGTGTCGTATACAATATGTATAAACCACTGGCAGAAGATAATCGTCCAAAGATACTGGCATTGTTACAGTTATTTCGAAGAGTTTATATTTGGATAGCAATAGGGATCACCATTCTCGGTATTGGTTTGTATCCTTTTATTGGGTATTTTATGAAAGGCGCGAACAATCTGAGATATGTTGGCGTCGTATATTTTCTTTTTCTTTTTAATTCTGTTATCAATTATTTCAGTGCATATAAGTGGTCATTGATAAACGCAAGTCAGAAGGTATATAAGCTAACAATGATTAATCTTATTTATCAAGTTGGGCTTAGTATATCAAAACTGGCGATTTTGTATTTCACAAAGAATTATATTTTATTTCTTGTCGTTGAGTCTCTATTCAATGTAGCATATAATATAGCGGTTGTTCACAAGGCAGATCAACTATTCCCCTACGTTAAAACTCATGAACGTTACACTGTCGACAATAATACGAAATCAAATATCATAACAAATATCAAGGCCCTTTTTATCAATAAACTTGGTGGTTTTTTCATGCACCAAACTGATAATATCATCATATCATCATTCGTAAGTTTGGCAGCTACAGGTTTATTCTCTAATTATACTCTTATAACAGGTCTGGTGAAATCATTGGTGAATCAATGTTTGGACAGTTTTTCGGCAAGTGTTGGAAACCTTATAGCCTCAGAATCTACTGAGAAAGTTTACGCTGTTTTTAAGACGTGTTTTTTCGTTAATTTTCTTCTTGTATCAATACCAGTAATCCTTCTTTTTAATGTCCTTACTCCATTAATAGATTGGTGGTTGGGACCAGAATATAGAATGGCTGATACAGTTGTTTGTTTGATACTGCTAAACTTCTATTTGGATTGTATTCGTAGTACAGCGTTAACTTTTAAAACAAAGGCGGGTATTTTCGTAAAAGATCGATGGACTCCATTTTTGCAGGGAGTTATAAATGTCGTGTTATCTCTATTATTTGTAAAGAAACTGGGTATAACGGGGGTCCTTTTAGCGACTTCTATCAGTATATTATCAATAGGTTTTTGGCAATTCCCAAATCTATGTTATAAATACATTTTTAAAAAGAGCCTTTGGAACTATTTTAAGCACTTACTTGTCTATTCATTCGTCTTCGCCATTTGCTTATTTGTTTCTTACTCACTTTGCTCTACTATTCATATTCGTTCATTATTCATGTCTATGATAGTAAAAGGGCTGATAACATTTTGCTTGACATGCCTGTTATATTGGTTCGCGTTTCACCGTTCTGAGCAATATAAGGATTTTATGAATTATATTAAATCATTAATGCCGAGTTACTGATTCTTCGTAGTGAAAAAGAAACTCTTTTTTATTATTCATTATCTCGAACTCGGCGGAGCCGAGATCAGTCTGATCGGTTTGCTTCAATCGATAGATTATAGCAAATATGAGGTTGATCTGTTTTTGTGGAGCCATCGGGGAGAGTTGATGGAGTTCATCCCTAAGGAGGTTCATCTTCATCCTGAGATTCCTGAATATGCGCAGATTGAGAGACCGCTAAAGGATGTCATCAAGGATGGATATTTCCGAATTGCATGGAGACGATTGTTGGCAAAGGTTCGTTTTAGACGATATAAGAAGAGATCTCATCCTATTGACGGAAGTGCTGTGTTAGGGTACATCGCTGATTCTGTTACACCGATCCTTCCTTCGCTTGAAAAGTTTGGAGAGTATGACCTTGCGATCAGTTTCCTGACACCTCATAATATCGTTTCAGATAAGGTAAGGGCTAAGAAAAAAGTAGCGTGGATCCATACGGATTATTCAAAGATTGATGTGAATGCTATCCTTGAGCTACCGGTTTGGTCATCGTATGATTATATCGCCTCTATCTCAGATGCGGTTACCGATTGTTTCGTGAGAGTTTTTCCTTCTTTAAAAGACCGGATAATCAGAATAGATAATATTCTATCCGCAGAGTTTGTTCGCAAACGTGCAGAACTCATCCCATCAGAAGAAATCGAGAAGGAGATGCCGAAACGTGATGGAAATGTAAACTTTCTATCTATTGGTAGATTCCATTATCAAAAAAACTTCGATAATGTCCCGGATATCTGCAGACGGATAATAGAGATGGATTGTCGAGTAACCTGGTATCTTATAGGATATGGCGGAGATGAAGCTTTAATTCGTCAAAAGATTGCGGAAGTAGGGATGGAGAAGAACGTGATCATCCTTGGCAAAAAGAGTAATCCCTATCCCTACATTAAGGCGTGCGATATCTATGTTCAGCCATCTCGCTATGAAGGGAATTCCGTTACAGTCCGAGAAGCCCAGATGTTATGCAAACCGGTGATTGTTACTGATTATCCGACAGCGAAGGATCAGGTGAAGGACGGGATTGATGGCGTCATCGTACCAAAGGATAATCGGGGGTGTGCGGAGGGGATTATTGCCTTAGCAGAGAATAATCAAACTCAATGTACGATTATGAAGTATCTGTCTACTCATGATTATGGAAATGATTCTGAGGTAGATAAGATTATAGATCTTCTCGACTAATGGAAAAAAACTCAAAGAGAATTCTGGATAGATGCGGTTCGCTCATTCGCCTGTCTTTATGTGATAATAACGCATGCGCCGATCCCCAATGGAACGGGAGGCGGAGAATTACTCATCGCTGTTACTAACTATTTTTCTGTAGCAGGTGCGTCGATTCTTTTTTTTATGATATCGGGTTCTATGATTATGTAAAAGGAGAAACCTATCATTTCTTTTTTTAAAGTACGTCTTTCCAGGATTATTCTCCCGATGGTCATTAGGTCGATAATATTTTTGCTGATCGATTTTTTTACTCACGAGATTATTGGATTGCAGTTGATCACAAAACTATTGATGATGCGTCTCTTTCCAGGTGATTGTAGTTTGTTTAATATATGGTTCTCTACTTAATTGTCGATAAGAGAAATGATATCGGATATTCTTTTAGCCTATGAGACTGTTTAATCCCTATTTGTACGAGAAAATACATCTACTTTGTGTTTTTTTTCTTACGCTAATTTATTATATTCGAATTAATCGTTCATATTTGAGTTCTTATAAACTATTGGCGCGACCTCAACGACATCATCTGTTATTGTTTTCTTATGTCGTGGCTTTTATTATTGTTGTTGGTTTGCGACCAGTTTCATTTGTATTTGGTGATACTGTTAATTATGCGCGAATTTATGAGGGTATGTATGGTGCCCCAATAACTGTTGTTGGATCAGAGGATTCTCTCTTCTATCTTATAATGTACTATTGTGCTCAATCTCTTGATGTTAGGTGGTTTTTTTTAATTATTGAGTTTTTGTATATCATCCCAATCGTTTTATCCTGTTATCGTTTTCTTACTAATAATTATGATATAGGTATTTTGATGTGTTTCGCAGCTCTATCCTTTTATTCATATTCAGTTAATGGGATTAGAAATGGAGCCGCATGTAGTATAGTTATGCTTGCAATGTCTTTCTTGATTGGAGAAAAAAAAGAATATAAACTGTTGTGTATTATTCTTTCATTTATCGCTATTTTCTTTCATCGATCTGCAGCATTACCGGTTCTTTGTATGTTCGTCGCTTTCTTAATCAAATCTCCGAAAATAATGTTCTATTTTTGGTTCTTGTCTATAGTATTAAGTCTAATAGCAGGAGACCTTATCTCTAGTTTCTTTGCGAATCTTGGAGTCGATGAGAGATTAACCGAGTATATAGAGAGTGATGAGTATAGTGATCTGTTTTCATATACAGGCTTTCGGTGGGATTTCTTGTTATATAGTTCGGCCCCAGTTCTCTTGGGTTATTTTTTTATATTCAAAAAAAGAGTTTTTGATAGAACGTATCTCTTTTTGCTTGGGACTTATATATATGCTAATTCTTTTTGGATAATGGTTATCAGATCTGATTTTTCCAATCGTTTCGCATACCTATCTTGGTTCTTGTATCCGATTATAATTGCTTATCCTATATTAAAGCTGAATATATGGCCAAAAACTCAACCAAGAAAAACGGCAAATATCATGGTTGCGCATTTGGCTTTTACAATGTTCATGGCACTGATTTATTGGTAATTATGTTCCCTAAGATTATTCATTACTGTTGGTTCGGTCGAAATCCTCTACCGAAATCAGCAATGAGATGTATCAGTAGCTGGAGAGAGTTCTTTCCAGATTTTGAGATACAAGAATGGAATGAAGATAACTTTGATATTAATATGACTCCATATACAAAGGAAGCTTATGAAGCAAAAAAATATGCCTTTGTGAGTGACTTCGCGAGATATTGGATATTATTCAATTATGGGGGTGTTTATTTCGATACAGATGTGGAGGTTATCAAGTCGTTTTCTTCAATACTGAAAAAAGGAGCATTCTTTGGCAGGGAAGCTGGGACTGATGGAAAAGTTGCTCCAGGATTGGGCATGGCTGTATCGGCGGGTCACGGTTTTTATAAAGAAGTATTAGAATACTATAGTGGAATTCATTTTTTTAATGAAGACAGTTCATTTAACCAAACAACGATCGTAAACTATACTACTGATCTTTTGATGAATTATGGTTTGATTAGGGAAGATGTCTTTCAGCAGATAGACGGTATTAATATATTCCCTTCAGATTATTTTTGTCCAATGGATTCAACAACGGGGATTATTAAGAAGACAAATAATACGGTATCAATTCATCATTATGATTGTTCTTGGTTAAATCATTATACTTTTCGATTCCAAATTCATTTGATCAAGAATAGAATTAACAGATTGCTTGGAACGAAATTCTAAACATGGGGAAAAAGATACTGCATGTCTTTACTCTTCTATCAATGGCGGAAACATTTTTTGATGGTCAATTCCGCTATTTGAGCGACAATGGTTTTCAAATACATGTTTTGGCACATAAGAACGTGAGTGAGGGCTCTTTTATTGAGGATAATAAACTAATTTTTAAAAACGTATCAATCAGTCGCTCTATCAATTTCCTGAATGATCTCAAGGCTCTATTTATTATCTATAAATATATTAAACAATATGATTTTCAGATAGTTGTTGGTCATTCTCCTAAAGGAGCATTACTCTCAATGATAGCGGCAAAAATTGCGCATGTCAGAACTCGGATTTATTATAGGCATGGCTATATTTATACAACCATGCACGGATTAACGAGGACTCTTTTTAAAAATGAGGAAAAACTTGTTTCCAGTTTGGCAACGAAAATTGTAAATGTTAGTCCATCCATCGGAGAGATCGCTATAAAAGAAAGCATCAATAGGGCAGAAAAACAATGCTGTCTTGGCCATGGGACCTGCGGAGGGATTGATACTCATGGGAAGTTTAATCCAGACTTAATTGATGATTTGACAAGACGGAGTATAGCAGAATGGATTGGTATTCATGAAAGTGACTATGTGATAGGATTTTGCGGAAGACTATGTCCAGATAAAGGGATATGTGAACTTGTAGAAGGCTATCAGTTGTTAAAAAAGCGTAATGAGTCAAAAGCTTTAAAGTTACTATTAGTAGGGCCTTATGATGAAAGAGACGTTTTACCAGATAGAACAATGAATCAGATAAGAAATGATTCTTCGATCATTGTGACTGGTTTTATTGATCATAATTTGCAGTATTATTACTCATTAATGGATGTGTTTGTTTTCCCCTCATATCGTGAAGGGTTTGGGATAAGTGTAATCGAGGCTTCGTCTATGAGAATACCAGTGATTGTTTCTAAGTCGCATGGGTGTATTGATTCTATTGTCGAATATAAGACGGGCGAGTATGTAGATATTTCTTCAGATGCGATATGTGCAAAAATAAATCAATTCATTAATAATGCCCGAGTGACAAATAAATATGGGGAATCAGGCCGTCAAGATGTTATTCAAAAATATGACTATAGTATTATTTGGCCTTTAATTCTTTCCTTCTATAATTCTCTTTAGCATAGTTTTTTGATGATGAATAAGACGCTTACTGTTTTTACTCCTGCGTACAATCGAGCACATACAATTGGACGAACATATGCCAGTTTATGTCGACAGACTTCTGATGATTTCAAGTGGATTGTCGTTGATGATGGATCAACAGATAATACTAGAGAACTTGTCGCCGAATGGATAGATCAGGCTATAATAACCATTGAATACTACTATAAAAATAATGGAGGAATGCATACTGCTCATAACTGTGCGTATCAGCATATTGAAACAGAATTAGCCGTATGTATTGATTCTGATGACTATTTGCCAGACAATGCTGTTGAAAGTATTATTAATAGATGGCGAGAGTTTGGAAATGATAGTAAGTATGCTGGTATTATTGGGATTGATAGGTATGAGAATGGTGAAATCGTCGGGACTCCCTTCCCAAATGATCTTAAAGAGTGTCGAGTTCAAGATCTTTGGGGATTATATCGGATAAGAGGTGATAAGAAATACGTATTCAAGACGGATATAATAAAAAAATACCTTCCTTATCCTGAATTCCCAGGAGAGAAGAATATGACTGTAAATTATGTGTATTATCAGATTTCAATGGACTATTTGCTGTTATGCACAAATGATTGTTATTGTGTCGTAGAATATCAATCAGATGGATTATCTGCTGGGATTTTTCGACAATATATTAAAAGTCCCAAGAGCTTTATGTATACGAGAAATGTATATATGGACATTCTTCCCAGTTTTTCGCGAAGATTCCGCCAGGCAATCCATTATGTTTCAAGTGCAATCTTTGCAAAAGATTCACAGTTTATTAGAAAGGCATCACGAAAACTATTGGTTATTTTTGCTCTACCTTTTGGGGCCTTACTCAATCTTTATATCAGGTATGTCAATAGATAAATGAAGTAATGGCACTGTTAAGAACAAGGACGCTGATAATGAAGTATTCTTATGAATCAGAATATCTTCACGCTCTTTCTGATAAAGAATTATCTGATTTACACAAGTATCTTACTTGCATTTGGTTGGATATTAAGGCCTTTTGTGAGAAGCATGATTTAACTGTGATGCTTGCGTATGGTTCTGCTTTAGGAGCATATCGTCATCAAGGGTTCATACCATGGGATGATGATATTGATGTTTTTATGCCTAAAGATGATTATCTCAAGTTTATTCACTTGTTTCCTTCTGAATATGGAGATAAGTATTATGTTACATCTCCTTTACTTGGAGGTTATACAACATGCTTATTTGGAAAAGTAATAGATAAGCGAAGCAAGTTCTTGTCAATCGATGCCCAAGATAATGAGTATTGTGGTGCATATATCGATATATTTCCTTTGGAGAATATGCCACAGGGGAGGATGAAGAGGTTCTATATGAAATATAGTTCTCTTGCATTGATTTTTATTTTCGGATGTGTCCTTATGTATAGGAACAAGTCAAAGATTTATCGTTCTTTTATGACGAGTAAACCTGATTTGAAAATCAACTATTACCTTAGGCGATCAATTGGCTTTTTTTTCTCATTCTTTTCATTGGATAAATGGGGGCAGATTTTCGATTCTTTTGTGTCTCTTAAAAAAGAAACAGGTATGCTGCACTCTCCGACAGGGGATTATGGATGGACTCCAAGGAGCAAAGATATGTATCTTCCTGTTGCGTATAACAAGTATGAAGGGGTAAGTTGTCCGGTTCCGGGGAAGATAGAATTGTATTTGGAAACAGAATTTGGGCCTGATTATATGTCTTTGCCGCCTATTGAGAAAAGATGGCGACACCCTTTACGTTTAATCGAGTTGGATAATTAATATATTGTATGAGATCCTACGCATTCCCTGGCGATATTGATGAGCGAATCATGTCGATTGGCTCTCAGCCGTTTATGTACATGAGAACAGATGAGTTCTCTGAGATCAATAAAGAATCAGAGAGGATTTTGCTTGATTTGATCCATTGCTCCCAAGGCCGAACTATCATCTATACCGGATCTGGAACTGGCGCGATGAGTGCAGTTGTGGAAAACTACGTTAAGACAAAAAATAAAGCTATTGTCATAGATGGCGGGTCATTTGGACATCGTTGGTTTGATCTATGTCAGTATTATTCTGTTCCTGTAGTCCATTACCAGGTCCCATTTGCCAAGGATATTGATTATGATGATCTAGAGAGAGTTGTTGCAGACGAAAAGCCGGATGTTTTCCTATGCCAGCACCATGAAACTTCATCTGGACAATTGTTTGATCTTCAACGGATTAGTGATATTTGTCATAAGAATAGAGTCTCCATAGTCGTAGATGTAATCAGCACCTTTTTGGCGGAAGAGTTGAATATGGATGATTTGGGCATTGATATTTGTATTACCAGCACTCAAAAAGGGCTTAACATTCCACCAGGATTGTCTATCCTTTTCCTAAGCAAGAACGTGGATGGCTACCCATTCGCGCATAATGGTTATTACTGGGATTTCAACGATAATCTATCCAATCTTACCAGAGGTCAGACTCCTTTCAGTCCAGCCACGATTCTCTATTTACAACTTCACGAACGCCTTATTCAATTAAAGGAAGAAGGGGGAGAGTATGTGAATATTTCTTCGGTCCGTCATCGCGCAGGAGTATTTCGCAAATTGTGTCAGGGATATGGTTGGCCGATACCTGCTGAAGTGCCATCCTATGCCATTACTGGCTTCCAGACGAAGGATACAAAAGAACGAAAGATCTTCCGTGGATTAATCGAAAAGTATCAGACGTTTATTATGCCTGGATCCATTCCTGGGTTTTATAGGGTGTCACATATGGGCTTACAATCTGATGAGGAACTGATTGAATTAGCCGCTCGAATTAGAGAATTTGAGGAAGCATGAAGAAAGTAATCACATACGGAACGTTTGATCTCTTTCATCAGGGACATTTAAACCTGCTGAAGAGAGCGAAAGAGCTGGGAAACTGGCTGATTGTCGGGGTGACGACAGATAACTTTGACTTAGAACGAGGCAAACTGAATACCTGTAATAACGTAATGGAGCGGATAGAAGCCGTTCGCTCAACCGGTTTAGCTGACCAGATTATCATTGAGGAATATAAGGGGCAGAAGATCGATGATATCCAAAAGTATGGTGTTGACATTTTTGCGATAGGCTCTGATTGGGTCGGTTATTTCGATTATCTGAAAGAGTTCTGTGAGGTGGTATATCTTCCTAGAACAGAGGGCATATCAAGCACGCAACTTCGACAAGAGAGGCCATCTGTAAAAATTGGGATCGTCGGGACGGGCAGTATTGCCAGAAGATTTGTTCCAGAGGCTGGTTTTGTTAATAGTGTAGAGATCACAGGTGCTTTTAATCCTAATCAGGATGAATGCCGGTCTTTCTGTCAGGAGTTTTCAATTCCCACAGTCGCCTCTTCATTTGAGGAATTATTGGAGAATTGTACTGCGGTATATATCGCTTCTCCTCATATTACGCATTATGATTATTCAAACAGGGCTTTAATTGCAGGGAAACATGTCTTGTGCGAAACTCCTTTTGTATTCAAGCGATCAGAGGCGGAAGAGTTATTTAAGATTGCTGAAGAGAATAACCTTGTAATGATGGTCGCTCTGAAGACTGCATATTGCCCGGCATTTGGCCACCTGATCACTCTTCTCAAGTCTGGGATGATAGGTGAAATCGTCGATGTCAATGCCTCTGTTACGACATTGACAGATGAGTCTTCTCAAAAGTTAGATAAGGCGTTTTTAGGCGGAAGTATGAGTGAGAATGCATGTTTCCCTTTGCTTCCAATCTTTAAATTGTTGGGAACTGACTATAAGGATATTCGATTCTATTCAAAGATGCGAAATGGTGTTGATATCTATACTAAAGCAGTTATTCAGTATCAATCTGCGATTGCCTCCTTCCAGGTCGGATTGGGAGTCAAATCAGAAGGTAATATGGTCATTTCTGGAACAAAAGGATATGCCTATGTCCCGGCGCCATGGTGGAAAACGGATTACTTCGAGATCAGATATGAAGACCAAAACCAAAATAAGAAGTATTTCTACCCTTATTCGGGAGAGGGGTTGAGGTATGAGATTAAAGAGTTCGCAAGTATTGTTTTGTCAGATAGATTGTTGTACTCTAAATTGTCAAAAAAAGAGTATTTTGCAATGACATCAATCCTAGAAGATTATTATAAAAGACATTCTGTAGTATTCATTGATTCCCAATAATGGTAGAAATCAAAAGATTAATTGATACGGAAGTTGAAATAAAAGAAATCGTTCAACTCATTGTTGATTCATTCCAGTTGTGGAAAGATCATGGGCTTCTCTCATCACTTTTGCAATTAACACAGGAGGAGTTTATGGCCCGTACTAAAGAAGGGACCATCTTTGTCAGTATGGATGAGAATGGGAATCTTCTAGGAACAATCACTTTCTTCATTTTGGGTAAAGATAGAAGATATGCAAAAATCGCATATCTCGCTGTAAGTAAAAGAGCAAGGCATTTAGGGATTGGCACATTGTTAATCAACCATTGCTTTGAAGAGGCAAGGAGAACTCATTGTGATTATATTCTTAGTGATACAGCGGTAGGCGCTTATTGGTCGATTCGTTTACATCTAAAAAGCGGATTTGTTAAAATTGGCGTTGATTCATTTAAGACAAATAACTATTATTCTGTTCTATTTAAGAAAGATATTCAAGGGTTCAGGAATACCTTGTATTATAAATGCCGCTATGTCTGTAGTATATTGTTGATTAAACTATATAAAAGGCCAAATGGTAGCTATACTACAATTGCACGAGTAATAAGAAAAATGGCGGGAATAAATGGTCACAGACAATCGTTTGAATAGTATCGAGGTTATAGTTGTAGGGCAACACCTTCTTAATACACTTGGACAAATAAGAACATTAGGGGAAAGTGGAATTCATCCAACTGTTATATGGATGGAGTATAACTCTTCACATAATCCTCAAAAGTGTAAATATATTGGGAATTATTATTCTGTCCGCGATAGTCTCGAAGCATTTGATTTAATTGTTTCAAAGAGGAATTTCGATAATAAAGCTATTATTTCATCAGATAGTGACTCGTTCATTTCATTACTAGACAAACATTACTCTTTATTAAAAGATTATTATTTCTTCTTTAATGCCGGGAAAGACGAAAGATTGTCAGCATTCCTCTCAAAAGTTGAACAATGTACATTAGCAGAATCGGTTGGATTCAATGTGCCAAAAACTGAACAAGTCAATGTCGGCGAATTGCCCCGAAGAGTTTCTTATCCTATTTTTACCAAGTCCATAGATTCTTTTGATCCCTATTGGAAGAAAGATACATCTATCTGTATGGATGAAAATGATTTACTGGATTTTTATAAATCGTGTAGCTCTTCTTCTGTCTTATTGCAATCATTTATTGAAAAAGATAATGAAATTGCTTTAGAAGGTGTGTCATTAGATTCTGGTAATACAGTTATTATTCCAGTTCAAGGAGAATACCTTCGTTGTCCCAAAGATGGTTTTGGCTCATACAAAAAACTAGAAAGCTATTCTTTAGGTGAAGAGATTCTTGTGAGAGTAAAAAAAATGCTTCAACATATTGGATATTCGGGGATATTTGAAATAGAGTTTATGAGAGATAAAAGTGGGAAGTTATTTTTTTTGGAAATCAATTTTAGGCATACTCAATATAATCATGCGTTAACTGATATGGGAGCAAATTTGATGATGGATTGGATTAGATCAATAACTATGCGACGTTTTGCACCCACACAGATCCTTAAAAGTCCATTGATCGTTATCAATGAAATAAAGGATTTTAGGACATATGTTTTGACCAAACAGATCTCATTGTTTAAATGGCTTAAGGACTTCGTTACTTCGGATAGTTACTATCTTTGGGATCAGAAAGATTATTTTTTTGTTTTTGCGTATTTTCTTAGGGCACTTAAAACTCGATTGACCCTATTTCCCTCATTTTTTGGACTAGGACGTCGATGATTTATAGTTTATTGTCAATTAGGAATAGTTCATTATGTCAAAATTATCATTAAACGAGATTCAGAATATTTGTTTAGAGATATTGTTGGAAGTTCACTCTTTTTGCCAAAAAAACCTAATTCATTATTCTCTAGCATATGGTACCTTGCTTGGAGCGATTCGCCACCGCGGCTTTATCCCTTGGGATGATGATATTGATATTGTAATGACAAGAAATGATTATCGCCGATTTTGTGAGTCATTTAAATCTGATAACTTCTCCATCATTTCTGAATACGATCAGCATAGCTACATTAATTTTTGTAGAGTATATGATGATAAAAGAACAATAGTAAAGACGATCAGTCCCTATCATTCATTAGATGACCCAGGAGGGATTTGGATTGATATATTCCCTATAGATGGTGCGGAAGATAATTACAAATTATTCAAATCTCGGATTAGAAGGATCCATTTTTTATGGCTTATTCAATGTCAAATACGTCAGTCAAGAGGAGATGTTGAGTTGGCCGACTCTTTTATGAGAAGAATTAAGATGAAGGTACTTAGGGGTCTCTTTTATAATGAGAAGATCTTGTCCAGAATTAAGAATAGTATTCAGGCAGAGATCGCAAAATGTGAATTCGGTTCATCTAATCATTGGACTCAGGCAGGTTGTGCAGATGATCATGTAAAGAACTATCAAAGAATTGAAGATATTTCTCAATTAGAATTAACTACTTTTCAAGGGCATGATTTTTTTATTCCTAAAGGATATGATCGCATCCTACGCAATATTTATGGTGATTATATGAAACTGCCTCCAAGTGATCAAAGGGTCCCCAAAGAATCTAAGTATCTGTCTTTTTTTTGGAAAGAGAATCATAATGAAAAGAATACTTCTGATTGTTTTTAGTTTATCCATAATTCACTGCTGTACTTACCGTGAATTATTATCAAGCTTTCAAAGTCAATTAGTTCGGCAAAGAGAACTAATTAGCGAGATTCAATCAAGAGTTCAGGTGTCAAGTTTTTCTTGTTCCGGTGGAGATATATCGATTGTTTTAGGAGATGGACAAACTTATCATCTTTCTGGTGATTTTACTCCAGTTTTATCTATAATAGATAATTGTTGGGCAATAAACGGGGGAAGGACAACAATTGTTGTGGACTATTTAAATGATCTATCCCCCAGGACTCCAGTTTTGACCATAAGTGATGATAATACTTGGTTATTAGATGGCGTTGATTCAGGGATCAAAGCAAAAAAAACTCATAACCATCAACAATCTGATATATCATACATAATATATAGAGGGAAAACTATAACAATAGTTTATGCTGATGGCTCGTTCAATGACTTGTCAATCATTTTAGACCCTAATCTCATAGTTCCGGATTACTTTATCTCTCAACTGTGCCAAAAAGAAGATTATGCGAATGCCGCTATTTTGGAGGCAGGCAAGGATCAAGCAAGTTTCGTTTTTTTTACGGATGCTCATTGGGGACAGAATTCACAGCATTCGCCAGCTTTAATTCAACATATCCTTGACAACACAAGTGTCCGTAAAGTGTTATTTGGTGGTGATGTCATTACGACTAAAACATCAACTGTTCAAGAGGCAATAGAAATAGGGGAGAGTTTTAAAAAGTCTTTTAGTTTTTTGGGAAATAAATTGTATTGTCTCTATGGTAATCATGATAATAATTCTGATGAACAGCCCAATAATGTAGATCTTCATTTAACAGAACAACAAGTCTATTCTTATTTGCAAAGCCAAATGGACGATGTCTATTATGGGGATTATTATAATTATTATTTTGATGATACTGTTTCAAAAACGCGATATATTTGTTTGGATACTGGACGCTTGTATTATTCGCAGTTTCGCGATGCCAGTATTAGGACTGCACAGTTTTTAATTGAGACTTTAGATTCTGTTCCAAGCGGGTGGCATATTATTATGGCGAGTCATATATGGTGTGGTCTACAAAATGAAGATGGAGAGAAGAAATGTGTCGTTTCGTCATATGTAAAACCGATAATCGCTGTCCTTGACGATTATAATTCGCGAACAAGTGGCGTCTTTAAGTATCTTAATGAAAGTGTTTATTATGATTTTTCTGGCGGAAAAGGAACGATAGAGTTTTGTATCGGTGGACATAATCATCGAGATGGCGTTGTCATTTCAGAAGGCATGATACCAATCGTTATACTTACAACGGATAGTTGGCAAACAATAAATGGGGAGATAGCTAAATCTGGTTCCATTTCAGAGCAAGCTGTATCGATAGTCATTGCTGATTATCATAATCACAAATTGAGTATATTTAGAGTTGGAAGAGGAGAGGATATTTCATTTGCTTTGTAAAAGCATTGCTGTACAAGATTGCACATTTCCTTCAATTCCATGTCAGACCGATTTGGCAAGTAGTCGAATGGGGGAATGGAGTTCTTTTCAAGATTCGATATGATAGAAAACTGGAGAAAAGTGAGCGAATAGTTCTGTCTGAATATCCGAAAGTGAGAAGAGTTCAAGAAGCGGATATTGATGCCTTAGAATCATTCTTTGCTAAGCAGCCAACAGAAGCTTTTGAGTTTTTCCGACCGCATTCTTTTGATAAGCGATCATTGGAGAGGCTTTCCCAGAATCCGTCTTTCCTGATGTATGTCTATCTGAGAGAGCGCGAGATCGTCGGGTATTTCTTCCTGCGCAGTTTTTTTATTGGTAAGAGTTACCTCGGAAAGATGGTTGACATAGGTAATCAGGGGCATGGGATTGGACAACAAATGTGCCTTTGTGCGATGGATTTGGCATCGTCTCTTGGTCTGCGTATGTATGAGACGATCTCTAAGGAAAATCTGGCTTCGCTATATTCTTCCCAGAAGGTTTTGGAGGTTAATGTGCTGGAAGAGATGAGCAATGGATATCTGTATATCGAGGATATCCGAAAGAGATCTGAGATCTAAGATTAATGTGGCTGAAATATCTCTTTGACCGGTCCGTTTCTTTTGTCGGGCTGGTTTTGTTGTCCCCGGTTTTCCTGATCGTTGCTGTATTGATTCGAGTGAAGATGCCTGGGGGTCCTGTCCTTTTCAAACAAAAGAGGGTAGGACGAAACGGGCGTTTGTTCACAATGGTTAAGTTCCGTTCCATGGCGGTCAGTCATTCGGGCAGTTCGGTCAGTATTGCCGGTGAATCTCGGATTACTCCGTTGGGTGCAAAGTTGCGTCGATACAAACTGGATGAACTACCCGAGCTTTGGAACGTTCTGAGAGGGGATATGAGTTTTGTCGGTCCCCGTCCGGATGTGCCAGGATATGCTGATTCATTAACAGGAGAGGATCGTGAGGTATTGCTGCTTCGGCCTGGGATTACGGGACCTGCCAGCCTGAAGTACCGGGACGAAGAGGAGTTACTTGCGAGGATCGCGGCCGAAGGTATGGAAGGATATATGGACCCGGTCAAATATAATGATGAAGTCATCTTTCCGGACAAGGTCCGTTTGAATCGGTATTATCTGCATCATTACAGCTTCTTCACAGATATTCGACTTATCCTCGCGACTGTATTGGGCAAACAATTGGAGTATGCAGGAGAAATAATCTAATATGGTTTTATTGTTTCTTGCTTATGGCGGAATCTATTTCCTTTCATGGTTTGAATTCTTGCCCTTAGTATTATCAGTCTTTATTACGGCTGTGTATTCGATTATTAAGTATTAAAAGATAAGTTGATTTCTATCGATTTGTTTAATAAAAGTAATAAGGTTTAAGTAATATGATAAAGCGTATTCTTATAGTGGGAGGGGCCAGTGGAATAGGTCTTTCTATCGCTATGGAAATGGTCACTCGAGAAAAGACACAAAAAGTTTATATAGTCGATAAAGCTCCATTTCCAAAAGAATTATCGCATAATAAGATAGAATCATTTCAATTTGATTTGGCGAGAGAGGATTATACATTCTTTGATCGGTTCGATGATATTGATTCTATGATGATAACAGCAGGATTTGGCCGTTTGTCTCGGTTTAAAGATATCCCAGAACAATATATAATAGACTCTTTTAATGTGAATGCAATTCCCGTGATTCGATTAATTAAACGCTTTTATCACAGAATAGATAGTCCTTCGGATTTCTATTGTGGTGTGATGGATAGTATTGCGGGTTGGATGTCCTCTCCACTATTAGCTGTGTATGCGGCAACAAAAGCCGCAATTAAAGTGTTTATCGAGAGTGTCAATGTTGAACTTCTAAAAGATGGAAGTCAGAATTGTATTTTAAATGTTTCTCCAGGTAGTATTAAAGGGACAAGTTTTAATGGCGGTAAAACAGATATACAATTGACGAAGAGTTTAGCGCAAGATATTATTTATCATTTAGAGCGAAAAGATGATCTTTTCATCCCTCAGTATGAAGATGTCTTTAAAGATGTTTTGGAGCGATATCATGCTGACTTTCGTAGAGAAGGGCAACATAGTTATGAGTATAAAATGAATAGTGGAAGATTGAAGGAATAACCCGTGAAACGAAGTATACTCAGTATTCTGGTTTTTTTTGCTTTGTCTTTATTCGTTAGTTGCTGCGAACGTCTACAAGATGTAGACACTGTTCGAGAAAAGAACAACGATTTAATACTCGTTCATCCAAATCGTATTTCCGGGGGTATGATATCTACAGAAGGGAAGCAGCGAGATTGTCGTATTATTGCTCATAGAGGGTATTGGGATGTGCGAGGATCATATGAAAACTCAATTTCGTCTATTGTTTCTGCGGCAGAATTAGGGGTGGATGGGATTGAATTCGATTTATGGAAAACAAAAGATGATACTATAATTGTACATCATAATTCAACATATGCCGGGCATTCTATCGCAGGGTCTTTATACTCGGATTTAGTTCAGACCCCTCTTCCTAATGGAGAAAAGATACCGACATTAAGAGAGTACCTTCGAAAGATAAAAGAATATCCTCATCTAATCCTTTTTGTCGAATTGAAAACAGCACAAGCCGCTATTCCCACAGTTCAAATGCTGGAAGAAGAGCAGATAGAGAACCCGAGAGTCTTTATCTCTTTTTCCCAAGCAGCTTGTAAACTAGTTATGGAAAAACTGCCAGATGCTCATGTTGAATTATTACAGAGTTCTGGTACGCTTATTCCTGCAGATTCATTGTTTTCAGCAGGTTATTCCGGACTCGCATATTATATCAGCCTTTACAGGAGTAATCATTCCGTCGTTGAGGATGCACATCGTTTAGGAATGACATTATCAACATGGACACTCAATTCTTCTAAGGATTATGATGAGTTTTTTGAATATGGTTTCTCGTATGTTATTACGGATTGTCCAGATATTCTGATAAAGCAAACATTACAAGACAAAAAGTATTGGTCAAAAGTATTTAAAGAAATCAATAATAAGTTATAATTTTATGATATAATCTCATTATATTAGTATGGAAAGCAATAATACAAAGATAATACATGGGTTAGACTTGCTTAAGTTTATTATGGCGGTAGTAGTGGTTTCAATACATACAAACCTTTTCAGTGAAATAGACTGGTTGTATAATATTACGCTCCCACTGAAAAAGAGTGCGGTCCCTATTTTTTTTGTCATCTCTTCATACCTTTTTTTTAACAAGATTGAAGTCTCTCATCTTGATGGTAACAACACCAAAGATTTTGAATTATTGAGGCGCTATATTAGTAGGCTACTGGTTTTTTATCTTTTTTGGTTTATCATTATGTTACCTTTAACGATAGTGATAAGAAAATGGTATGATTTCAATTATTTAGAGATTATTAGATCTTTCTTTTTAGGTTCAACTTTCCGAGGATCATATTTTATCACAGCACTAATAATTGGTGTCCCTATTGTTTTTTGGGGTAAAAAGTATATCCATACCATAGTATTGACGTTTATTTCTTTTGTTTTTTTCTTGATTATAAAAAATCCGGAATTGTTTAATGTCCCGCAGTATATTAATACATTGTTTGGTTTTTCGTTCCTTCCAAATATTTTTTGGATCGCTCTAGGTGCTTTATTAGCATCGTCTGCACCATTATATCATAATCATTATTTTACTATGGTTCTTTTGTGCTTATTATACTTATCAATGCTTACACTGCCCTGCTTGCTTGTATTGCCAGCATTCGTTTCCGTTTTGTTCATATTATTTAAGAACGCACAACTAAAACAGAGTTTAGTTTGGATTACATTAAGACGATTAAGTATACTTATCTTTATTACTCATTTTGTTTTTGTGTTTCTTTATACATTTTTGGCATGCAGATTTCCTATATTAGATAATAGTGTTCTGAGGTTTTTAGTTGTGCTTACATGCGCTACTCTTGTTTCGTTTGTTTTTCTAAAACTGTCAGAGAGGCCACATTTTAATTGGTTGAAGTTTGGATTATAATCTTTTTGTGGTGAGATTTAATATAATTCTTTGCGGTTGGGATATATTGTATCGATTATCTTTAATTCTTAAGATACCATACTCTTGATGACAGTCTGTTTAACACCAGATTGAAAGGTGAAGAACGATTCAAGAAGACAACAGTTGTTTTATTTTCATAGATTCCCCTTGTTTCAGACATGGTTCTCTGGGCGATTTATGTATAATTGAGGTGAGTAAGATAATAAGATTGAATCGACACAATGGTATAAGCATACTCTAATGTCAGAGTAAACTTTTAAACTATCTGAAAAAGGAGATGCTTACGCTGTCAGTGGTGGACATTAATTGAGATAATAGATGCTGTATTTGAGTAATTATATTCAAAGATGGAGAATTCGAAGAGGATTACTGAAGTATTTATATTGTCTGACATAAGTAGTGATGTGATATATAGTTTCTATATTAGGTAAGGGATATTGATTTTTCCTAATAGTTATCAATTCTTAAGACCGCCTTTATCTCAGATGGATTCCTTAATTTCGTTTATTATCCCTATGTATAATATGGAATTATACATTGATAATTGCGTTAAATCCATTCAGAGCCAGTTTTTAAAGGAGGAAGAGTATGAAGTCATCATAGTCGATGATGGTAGCACTGACTCGTCTTTGGATATTTGTCTGGAAATTGCAAGATCAAATCATAATATTAAGGTATTCCATCAAGATAATCAGGGCGTTGGAGCCGCACGTAATAAAGGAATTGAGTTATCTTCCGGGGAATGGTTAACTTTTATTGATTCAGACGATTACTATTTTGAAGGGGCTTTTTCTGATATCTTATCAAATAATCTATCGAATCTTCAAGTTCTAAGATTCCAAAAAAAGACTGTCCCAGACAATCACCTGTTGGAAGAAGGAAGAAGAGGAGGATCAATCATTTATCATGGAACAGGTTTGAATTATCTAATGAAGTTTGGTATAGATGTTTACAGTACTTTAGTAATTATTAAGAAATCATTTTTACTAGATAATAAGATTCTGTTCTCACATCATTTTTTTGCGGAAGATGAATTGTTTATGTGTAAAGTCCTATTGGCAAATCCTATAATTGCAACTGTTTCTAATGAAGTATATGCCTACGTTAAAAGAAATAGTGCGGTTACAAAAAACCGTGAGCTAGCTCATATGAGTAAATGTGTAAGATCGCATATGGACATTGTAAAACAGATAAGCCTTCTTTCTCAAAATGAAAATAGAGTAGTTCGTGAATCAATAACAATATCAATTCGGAAGAATACTCTTAAGTGGTTATTATTTAGATTAATAGGATCGGACATTAATTATCGGGAAGGTAAACAGATGATAGATATTCTTAACTCCTTTTTTATCCTTCCAGTCCCTAGGCGAGAATGCTCAAAGTATTGGTTTTATTTTTTCTCTAATTCTTTATCATATTGTCCTGCTTTCTATTTGGTTTACAAAGCTGCCTACCGTCTTATGAAGAGCAGAATCAAGTATAAGTGAACGAGCGATTATTTTTTGATAAGAGACTTTCGAAATACTGTATTCCAGCAGGCATCGCTCTGGCTGTTCTATGCCGGGCTGGCCCTGCTGCTCTTTGCGGGGCTTAAAATCAAGCCGTCGGGACTGACACCGCCGGCCGTATGGCAGGTTCAGTTCATCCTGAACCGTATTGGCCTGTGGCTACTCGTGCTGAGGGTCCTGACCCTGTTTCCTTGGATCCGCGATTTACGATTTCCTGCTTCTGCCTGTTGGCAGTACTCAAGTTTTCATATACGCTGGCGGGCTACGGGACGCTGAATCTGTATCATATCGTCCTGGTCGCGGCGGCATCCCGGGGTGCGGAACCCAAAGTGGCGCTGAAAATATTCTTTGCCTACCTGGCGTTCAACCTCATCACCTGTCCGTTTTTCTATGCCGTAGGCTGGGCCGGCAATGTCGTCAAGCATATTGGGCAATACAAGGCGGGTTCGTACGGGCTGGTCAATCCGAATACCCTGGCTGCTTTTCTGATGCTATCACTTTCCCTCGGATTCTATTTCTCAAAATGCCGACGTCCATGGTTGATCGGGCTTGTCTGCCTGGCCGCGACAGCCCTAACAGCCGTACTCACCCTGAACCGGACCTTTACCCTGCTGATGCTGGCTCTGCCGGTATTCTTCCTGCTGTTTCAGAGGAAAACGCCGAAATCCTGTATGCTGGCACTCGTCCCTACCTTGTGCCTTGCCGTGTCCGTCCTTTTGGCATACGGGTATGGACCCGGATATGGATCGAATACCTTTGAGAGCAGGTTTTCGATAGCGGCACTCATTTTCCAGAAGTTCGGGTTAAGTTTGTTTGGCCAGAATTGTGGCCTGGCAGGATGGTTCAAAGGGGAGTGGCCGTACAACCTTGACATCGATAACGGCTATCTGAATCTATTCATCTGCGGAGGTGTCGTCACGGGTCTTGTGGTCATGGGCTTCTTCACTCATTTAATGTATCTGATAGGTAGGAGGGGAGACGCGCTTCTTTCCGCCGTAGCCTGCTGCATCGCCATTTCGGGCACGATGGAGTCGGTCCCGTTCAATATGTACTATTCTTTCCTGCCGCTCCTGTACATGTCGCTTGTGGACGAATTCGCTCCGGAGAGCAGGAAAGCGGCCGATGCCGTTTCTATCGCCTTCGCCCTGGGAGCCGCGCTGTATGTGTTCATGCCATGGCATCCGCACCGGGTCCCGCCGGCTCCGTACGGAAGGGTAGGGGAGATCCCGTGCCCGGATGGGTTCATCCCGGCGGCATCCGTCCCGGACGGGTTCCCGGGCTTTGTGGGGAGTCTTCCGCTCGCCCGTCCCGATTCTGTCGTGACCGGTTATGACGGGACTTCCCGCGACTCGATGGCCAGGCTGTGCTATCGTGTGGTGGATTTCCCGCTGATCGACAAGAACGAGCAGTGCGCCGATGTCTGCATGCGCCTGGAGGCGGAGTATCTCTACGGGCGGAACCGTTTCCGGAAGATCCGGTTCGCGGACACGAGGGGCAAGGAACTCCGATACCGTTTCGGGGCCTGCCGTCCCTTGTTTGACCGGTATCTCAAGAAAGTGTTTGGCTGGAGCAGTACAAAGTCCATGTGCGCGTCCATGCCCGTCCGCCCCTTGAATCAGATCGTCCCTGGAGATGTTTTCGTTTATGACGAAGATGCCCGTGAAGGCAAGAAATATGGACATGCCGTGATGGTTGCAAAGGTCGCCGTGGACCCGGCTTCAGGCCGGAAGGCTGTCCTTCTCATCCAGGGGAGCACCCCCGCCTGCGACATCCATGTCGTAGCGAACCCGGATGCCCCTGACCTGTCTCCCTGGCATCTGCTCCGCGAACCTTTGGATTCTTCCGCTTCCCCGGTGCTCTCTTTCGGTCAGACCGTCTTTTACGAGAATGACCTGAGGACCTTCTCTTCTATAGCTCGATCAGGGCAAAAGAACGCGGTTCCAGCAGGATATGAACGGCACCGTCGTTATCGATGGTAGGCGGCCATTCCGTGTACAGATAATGCGTATCGGTCAGATGGACCGTCGCATCTTCTCCGGACATCCCCTCGATCTTGATTCTGACCTCTGAACTGTACACTTCATTGCTGTCGTCGGTATAGCGGCAGATGAAGATACGGAGTTTTCCGGAGGGACCCTTTGCGGCGACCGCATAGATCTCCGGATCGTTTTCCTCCACCCGGACCGTCGTCCCGTATTGGGACAGTTTGTTCCAGATGTAAAAAGGATAGTACCCGGCTATCGGACGGTTGGTCATCCAATCGAATGCCTGGCAGTATTTGTTCCAGTCCGGACGGAATTCATAGTACATCATCTTCTGGAGACTGGTGGAATTCTGACAGGAGATCAGGGTTGACGCGATATAAGCCGCCCCCTTTCCCGAATAGCGGGCCTGCGCGCTTTCGTAGAACGTTTCCCCCTTCCATTGGATGACGTAGTTCCATTCCGAGAGAATGGTCTCCGCATCGCCGTAACCATAGCGTTTCAGGGCTTTGTCCACGATGTCCGAGCATTCGACCACCAGTTCGGGTTTGCTGCGGTAGGCATGCCAGGAGAAGAAATCGATGGGCGCCTTGGCCTTCGCCGCAGTAGACAGGAATCCATTGAGCCACTTCTCATCCGTCGGATTGGCCATCGCGGGGCCTCCGATTTTCAGATGGGGGAAACATTTTTTCAGGTGTTTGGAGACCGTCGCGTAGAACGCGTAGAACTCCTCTTCCGGACCGCCCCATGTCCGGGGATTCTCCTCCCAGCGGCCATTCTTGTCTGCATCGGCCTCGTTCCAGATTTCCCAGTATTCGATCCCATAGCGGAACCCCTCAGCCCATCCTTCATTGTAGTGACGGATGATGTGTTCGCAGATCTGTGCCCATTTCAGATAGTCCTTGGGCGGGTAGATATCGTATTTTTTCGTGCCGTGTTCGATAGTCTCCCCAAGACGGAAGAAAACCTTGGTCCCGGCGCTGAGCGTCCGCCCGATCAGTTCGTCCGTCGAATGAAAGTCATAGGAGGCGGGATCGTTCACGTCGGCGGAAAAATCGCCGAAGATGGCGGCGACGTCAAAGGTATGGTATCCGTAGGTCCCCGGCGTCTCCTCCGTATCATGGCCGCGCATGAACGGGATCCCGGCGGCCTTGAACCACTTGACAATCCGCTTGGTAGGCGGGGAGTTGACACCATGGAGCGGACGGACCGCGCCGGTTGTCTCTCCGGGTTTGACCGTGACGGTCACGACATCGGCTGAACCGGTCTGCGGAAGGCAGCAGAGAAGGCCGATCAGGCAAATCAGATATAAAGTCTTTTTCATGTCCTGAAGATTTATTCAATTTTTTACCTGTCGATTGGAACGAATTAACGAGCTCCGCATCGCGGGGCCCGTTTTGTTTGAAGACTGTCAAAGGAATCAGTCGTCGATGTCGGTGATGACGAAGCGCTTGTTGAATTCGATATCGAGGCCGTTGCTGAGCTTGATATCATAGCCGATCCGGTCTTTTTTCAGCTTGACGATGACGGCTCCCGGATAACGGGCATTTACCTGGGCCTTGATCTGTTCGGGGACGAGAACATCGGGGACTGCGGACATCCGGCAGTCGATTTCCTTCCAGTCGCCTTTCTTGGTAAATTCAACTTTCTCCCCGTTGTCATAGATGACTTCATAGTCTTCCCAGTCGGCCTGGACCAGCAGGGGAGTACGGTCAGGGAAATGCTGCGCAAGGAAGGCCTTGGCGGCCTGCGGGAGCTGATCATAGGAAATCGGACGTTCGTCGGCGCGGGATGAGAAACCCAGTGTCAGCGCCAGCACGGAGAGGAGGATAAGTTTAAACTGTTTCATGGTGCATGATGCTATTTTTGCAAAGATAAAAGAATATCTTGAAAAACGTTGCTATCTTTGTAAGCTATGTCAAAGTTTTCTTTGCAAGAGCTGTTTTTCCTTTCCCTGGTCCGGAGCGGGCTGTGGGGAGGGGAGTTGGCATATCCCGTTACATCCGACGGGGATTTCGTGCCTGACTGGAAGGTGATCTCGAAGCTCGCGGAGGCCCAGACGGTCGTCGGTCTCGTCGGCGAAGGCATGGGGAGCCTTCCACAGAAAACGGCAACCGAAGAATGGAATCTTCTTCAGGAAGCACTTCAACCCATGATCGTCCAGGCATATCGGACAGAGCGGCGGAATGCCGAAATGGACGCCTTCCTGGCGAAACTGATGACAAAACTCCGCGAAGAGGGAATTACCGCCCTTGTCGTCAAAGGCCAGGCCGTCGGTCATCTCTATGCCAATCCCTCCGTCCGTCAGGCTGGCGATATCGACCTCTTCTTAGACGAACAGAACTATCAGAAAGCCAAGGACTTCCTCTCTAAGAAAGCGACTAAAACCGAAAGCGAGGGAGAGGATAGTCTGCACCTTGGAATGCAACTCGGTAAATGGACCGTGGAACTCCACGGGACGCTCCATGCAGGCCTGAACCGGCGGATCAATGCGGTCCAGGACCGGCTGCAGGCGGATCTTTTCCAAAAAGGGGACTTCCGGCGCTGGGAATGTGCGGGAGTCGAAGTGCTGTCTCCCTCGCCCCTTTTCGATGCGGAATATATCCTTCTGCACTGTCTCCAGCACCTCTATTATGAGGGGATCGGCCTCCGCCAGTTCTGCGACTGGGCTGTCCATCTGGACCGTTTCGGCTTGGAAATCGACCGGGGAGCGCTGCTGAAGGACCTGGAAGATCTCGGAATCCTGGAAGAATGGAAAGGGTGCGCGGCCTTCGTGGTCTCTTTCCTCGGCGTTCCGGCAGAAAAGGTACCGCTTTATGACCCGAAATACGGAAAGCGGGGCGCGCGGCTTTGCCGAGTCGTCCTCGACGGGGGCAATTTCGGCGTGAATTTCATCACCCCGGGGAAGACGGAACGGAAACTTCTTCTGAGAAAGCTGACCTCGTTCGGGGAGATGTCCCGCCAGCACGCGCGACTTTTCCGGATCTTCCCGAAGGGCGTCCTCCGGACCCATGTCCATAAACTCCGCGGCGGACTGAAGAGGATCCGCCAGAAATAGGAATCCATCAAACCCATCCAATATGAATATCGGCGTTTTCATCAAGGACCACAACTGGGAGGATGATCCCAGGTTGTACCGGCTCGAAGAGCAGCTCTCCGAAGGGGGAGTGGACGTATACCGTTTTTCCCGGCAGCGGGAATTGCAGGAAGGGACGGACCTGGTCCTCAGCATCGGCGGTGATGGGACCTTCCTGTCGGCGTCCAACCGCATCGGCCAGCGGGGCATTCCGCTTCTCGGCGTCAACTTCGGGCGCATGGGCTTCCTCTCCGGGAGCGCCCCGGAAGAGGTTGCGGAACCGCTCCTGACAGGGAATTACGTGATCGACGACCTCCCGCTTCTGTCGGTCAAGGGTATCGATCCGGACCTGATCTATCCCTATCCGGTCAATGAGGTCGCGGTCCATCGCTACGGATCCTCGATCCTTGGGGTTTCGGTCACGGTCGACGGGAACCGGCTGCCGGAGTATTGGGCGGACGGACTGCTCGTCGCAACGAGCGCGGGTTCGACGGCTTACAGCCTCAGCGTCGGCGGCCCGATCTGCATGCCGGACGCCAAGGTGCTGATCATCGCTCCGATCGCTTCGCACAACCTGAACGTGCGACCGCTTGTCATCCCCCAGACGGCGACCATCGAAATCGAGGTGACGTCCCGCGAGAGGAACGTCATGGTCATGATGGACAACCTGAACGCCCTTGTCGATACTTCGGTCCATTTGACGGTATCTATGGCACAGTTTTCGCTTAGAAGAGTGCGGCTTCCGAACTCGAGTTTCGTGAAGGCTTTGACCAGCAAATTGTTCTGGGGCGAAGACGTCCGGAACGTTAAATAATTGACGCAATGGATAATACGACAGTCCCGAGGCACGTGTCGATCATTATGGACGGCAACGGCCGCTGGGCGAAAGAAAGGGGAAAAGAGAGGGTCTTCGGCCATCTCAACGGAGTCAAGAGCGTCCGTGCCTGCACGGAGGCGGCCGTTGAAGAGGGGGTCCGGTACCTCTCGCTTTTCGCATTCTCCGAGGAGAACTGGAGCCGCCCCGAAAGCGAGGTCAGCGCGCTGATGGACCTGATGATGGTGTCGATCCGGAAAGAAGTCCGGACCCTGATGGACAACGGAGTCCGTTTCGTCGTCCTCGGGAACCGCTCCCGTCTGTCGGAAAGGCTCAATGCTTCGATCGACGCTTTGATGGAAGAGACGGCCGGAAACGAGCGCATGACCCTGATCATCTTCCTGAGCTACAGCGGGAAATGGGACATCCTCCAGGCCGCGAAGGCCCTTGCGAAGCGGTACGCCGCCGATCCGGAGGGACTCGAGCGGGTCGGGATCTCCGATTTCGATTCCTATCTCGTCACGGCCGGCATCCCGGATCCGGACCTTCTGATCCGGACTTCGGGGGAGCAGCGCATCAGCAATTACCTGCTTTGGCAGACCGCTTATACTGAATTTTATTTCTCCGACGTCCTTTGGCCCGATTTCCGCAAGAAAGAGTTCCGGAAAGCGCTCCGCGCCTATTCCAAGCGGGACCGCAGATATGGGAAAGTCAAATAATTCTATTATATTTGCAAATTCAAATGACGAAATGATGAGATTGAGACATATATGCTCTGCGATGCTGCTTTCCCTCGTATCCCTTTCGGGATTCGCACAGACGGGAAGGAGCGGGATAGAGATCGATTATACGAACCCGAAGAAGTATACCGTGGCCGGGGTCGACGTGGAAGGGAATACCTATTTCGGTTCCCAGCAGATCGTCAACCTGACTGGCCTGCAGAAAGGGATGGAGGTGACGATCCCGAGTGACGAGATGTCTTCGATCGTCGACCGTGTCTGGGCCCAGCGGTTCTTCGAAGATGTCGGGATCGTCGTCGACTCGCTCAATGCGGCGCAGGATTCCGTATGGCTCAAGATCTGCATCCGGGAGCGTCCGAGGGTGTCCCGCTGGACGATCTCCGGCGTCAAGAACGGAGACAAGAAGGAACTGATGGAGCGTCTCGGGCTCCGTCCGGGCCGTGAGTTCTCCGAGTATGTCAAGACGACCTCTGTCGATATCATCAAGCGCTACTATAAGGAAAAGGGATTCATCCTTTGCGAAGTCGACCCCCAGGTCATCAAGGATACGATCATCAAAAGCGCTATCCGGGTCAATTTCGCCATCAACAAGGGTGAGAAGGTCAAGATCAAGGATATCAACTTCATCGGCAATGAGCACGTCAAGGAATTCAAGCTGGCCCGTTCGATGAAGAAAACCAAGTCGAACAAGATCTATAACTTCTTCAGCAGCAAGAAGTTCAACGAGAAGGAGTACGTGAACGACAAAAAGTCGGCGGTCGAAGCGTTCAACGAGGCGGGTTACCGCGACGCGCGCCTGATCCGGGATTCGATCTATTACGTCGAGCCGAACCGGCTCGGGATCGACCTTGTGTTCGACGAGGGCAAGAAGTACTATTTCCGGAACATTACGTGGACCGGCAATTCGGTCTATCCGACCGAGACCCTGAACAAGATCCTGCAGATTGAAAAGGGAGACGTCTACGATGTCGTGACGATGAACAAGCGCCTTTTCGGCGGCGGCAAGCAGAGCGACTATGACGTTTCGAAGCTCTACCGCGACAACGGATACCTGTTCTTCCAGATCACGCCGGTCGAAATGAATATCCAGAACGACTCCGTCGATGTCGAGATGCGGATTTCCGAAGGGAAACCTGCTACGCTTAACAACATCGTCATCAACGGAAACGACCTGACGAACGAGAAGGTGGTCCGCCGGCAGGTCATGACCCGTCCGGGTTACCTGTTCCGCCAGACGGATTTCGAACGTTCCATCCGTGAAATCGCGTCCCTCGGCCAGTTCGACCCGGAGGCGATCATGGACCCGGCCAAGGGGTATTCGATCATCCCGAACCAGCTCAACAATACGGTCGACCTGGTCTACAACGTTACGGAGAAGCCCTCCAGCCAGCTGGAACTCTCCGGAGGTTGGGGCGGCAATACCTTCGTGGCGACGGCGGGCGTGAGTTTCAACAACTTCTCGACGCACCGGTTCCTGGACAAGAGCGCCTGGCGGCCGGTCCCGCTCGGCGACGCCCAGAACCTGGCCCTCCGTTTCCAGACCAACGGAACCTATTACACGGCCCTCACGGCCAGTTTCATGGAGCCCTGGCTCTTCGGCAAGAAACCGACCTCCCTCAGCCTCTCGGGCTATTATACGCGTATGACGAATTCGTACATCGCGATCGGCTGGCTCGACGATTCGAACGTGTTCGAGGTATTCGGCTTCAACGCCGGCCTCGGTAACCGGCTGAAGTGGCCGGACAACTACTTCGTCCTCTACAACAGTCTGAGTTGGCAGACCTATAAGCTGACCAACTGGACGAACAGCTACTTCATGTTCGAGAACGGTATCTCGCACAATATCAGTTATACCCTCTCCCTGAACCGCAACTCGACGGACCAGCAGATCTATCCCCGGCAGGGGTCGGATTTCTCCTTCTCCCTGCAGCTGACGCCTCCGTTCTCCTTGCTGCGCAAGTACAGCTATGACGAGAGCGGGAATAAGATCAACGTCAAGAGCTGGAAGGATGTCAATTACGACAACTGGTCTTCCGACCAGCGCTACAAGTGGATCGAGTACCACAAGTGGAAGTTCTCCGGAGCCGTCTATACCAAGCTCGTGGGCGACCTCGTCCTGATGACCCGCGCGCAATTCGGCTACCTCGGCTACTACAACCGCAAATGGGGCTATTCCCCGTTCGAGGGCTTCCAGGTCGGCGGCGACGGCATGACGGGCTACAATACCTACGGATCCGAAATCGTCGCTCTCCGAGGCTACGCCAACTACTCCCTGACGCCGATGGAACTGACTCCCTACAGCTCCAACGGGTACAGCTATGCGGGTAACGTGTACGACAAGTTTACGGTCGAGCTCCGTTATCCGGTCATCCTCCAGCCGCAGTCGACGATTTTCGTCCTGGGCTTCCTGGAAGGAGGTAACTGCTGGTCTGATATCCGCAATTTCAATCCTTTCCAGATCAAGCGCTCCGCCGGTGTCGGCGTCCGCGTCTTCCTCCCGATGCTGGGTCTGCTCGGTATCGACTGGGGCTACGGTTTCGACGACGCGACCAACGGAAAGAGCCAGTTCCACTTCCTGATCGGTCAACAGTTCTAAACGATAATAATTTAATGGTAACCACTAATATGAAAAAGATTTTCGCAATTGCCGCCATGGCTCTCATGACCATCGCCGCATCCGCCCAGAAGATCGGGCATGTCAATTTCACCGAACTTGTCCAGCTCGTTCCTGAGGCCGACGAGGCCCGGGCTACGCTCCAGGTTGTCAGCAAAGAGGCTGACGAGACTCTCCAGAGCATGTACGACGAGTATCAGACCAAAGTCAACCAGTATCAGCAGAAGCAGAGTTCCTGGACCCCAGCCATCAAGGAGGCCAAAGAGAAGGAACTGATGGAGATCCAGCAGCGTCTTCAGGAAAACCAGCAGACTTTCCAGCAGGAACTTCAGGCCAAGCAGAATGAACTGATGGCCCCGATCTATGAGAAAGTCCAGGAGACCCTCAAGAAACTCGCCAAGGAGCAGAACGTCTCCGTTCTCTTCGACAGCGGTTCCGCCGTCTATTTCGATCCGGCGACGACCGTCGACCTGACCGCCGCCGCCCGCAAGGCCCTCGGCATCAAGGAAGGCCGTACCCTCCAGTCCCTCCAGGAGGAACTCCAGGCCCAGCAGCAGGCCACCGCGGCCCCCGCTCCCCAGAAGTAATACTTCTTACTAAATCATAACCAATAAAACTGTAATGAAAACCACAGAAATCATGGCCCGTCTGCAGGCCAAGTATCCTGGAGAGAAAGAATATCTCCAGGCCGTGCAGGAAGTTCTTGAATCGATCGAGGATGTCTATAACCAGCATCCCGAATTCGAGGCGGCGAAGATCGTCGAGCGCATCGTCGAACCGGACCGTATCTTTACGTTCCGCGTAACGTGGATCGATGACCAGGGTAAGGTTCAGACCAATACCGGTTACCGCATCCAGTTCAATAGCGCCATCGGTCCCTACAAGGGCGGTCTCCGTTTCCATAGGGCGGTCACCCCTTCGATGCTGAAATTCCTCGGCTTCGAGCAGACCTTCAAGAATGCCCTCACGACCCTGCCGATGGGCGGTGCAAAGGGTGGATCCGATTTCGATCCCGTAGGCAAGTCCAATGCTGAAATCATGCGGTTCTGCCAGGCCTTCATGCTGGAGCTCTGGAACTGCATCGGTCCCGACCAGGACATTCCGGCGGGCGACGTCGGCGTGGGCGGCCGCGAAATCGGCTTCCTCTATGGTATGTATAAGAAATTGGCCCGCGAGTACAATACCGGTGTCCTGACCGGAAAGGGCGGCACATGGGGCGGTTCGATCCTCCGTCCGGAGGCGACCGGCTTCGGCGCTCTCTATTTCACCCAGCACCTTCTCCAGAAGGCCGGCAAGGACATCAAGGGCAAGAAAGTGGCTCTCTCCGGCTTCGGAAACGTAGCTTGGGGCGCTGCCACCAAGGCAACCGAGCTCGGTGCTAAGGTCGTCGCGATCTCCGGCCCGGACGGGGTCTGCGAGATTCCGGACGGCATCACCAAGGAGATGATCGACTACATGCTCGAAATGCGCGCTTCCAACCGCAACCGGGTTGAGGATATGGCGACCCGTTTCCCCGGGAAGGCGATCTTCACCCCTGATAAGAAGGCATGGTCGATTCCGGTCGACATCGCTCTCCCTTGCGCGTTCCAGAACGAACTCTCCGAAGACGATGCGAAGGAACTTGTGGCCAACGGTTGCTGGTGCTGCTGCGAGGTGTCCAACATGGGCTGCCAGCCGGGCGCCATCCACTACTTCCAGCACAACGGGATCCTTTTTGCCCCGGGCAAGGCCGTCAATGCCGGCGGCGTCGCCACTTCCGGTCTGGAGATGACCCAGAATGCGGAGCATATCTCCTGGGATGCGAAGGAAGTCGACGAGAAACTGCATTTCATCATGAAATCCATCCATGAGCAGTGCGTCAAGTTCGGCACCCAGCCGGACGGAACGGTCGATTATGTCAAGGGGGCGAACATCGCCGGCTTCATGAAAGTTGCCACCGCGATGCTCGAGCAGGGAATCATCTAATTTGTAGAGGATTTCAATTGCTATTTGCAAATTATTGAGTAAATTTGCGGTCCTTAATGCAAGGACCGCAATTTTTTATAGGAAAGTAAGTATAATATCAATAACAGATGGCAAACAAAAAACTGAATCTGAAGTATTGTGTCTTCCTGCCCATCGTGCTGCTGATCACAATCTTCCTCTGGGCCGTACCGACCAGTTTCTACGGGATCGAGGCCCTCACCGTTGTCCAGCAGCGGGTCATCGCGCTCTTCGTTTTCGCTGCGCTCATGTGGATCTTCGAGATCATTCCGAACTGGACGACTTCCCTCCTTGTCATTGTCATTTCCCTGCTGACCGTTTCCGACAAGGGAATCGGTTTCTTCTGCAAGCCCGAACTCGGTCAGCTTGTCGGCTACAAGAGCCTGATGGCGGCCTTCGCGGATCCGGTCGTCATGCTCTTCCTCGGCGGTTTCGTCCTCGCCATCATGGCGGAGAAGTACGGTCTTGACGTGACGCTGGCCAGGTTCCTCCTGAAGCCCTTCGGCACCAACCCCAAGATGGTCCTCCTGGGTTTCCTGATCGTCATTGCCATCTTCTCAATGTTTATGTCCAATACCGCGACGGCGGCGATGATGCTGGCCTTCCTGGCGCCGGTTCTCGCCGTCCTCCCCGCGGATGACAAGGGCAAGATCGGTCTCGCCCTGTCGATCCCGGTCGCTGCGAACCTCGGTGGTATCGGCACTCCGATCGGTACCCCTCCGAATGCCACGGCCGTCAAGTTCCTGGCCGAGGCCGGCTGCGAGGTGACCTTCATGGAATGGGCCGTCAGGATGGTCCCCTATGTGCTGATCATGCTCTTTGTCGCCTGGCTCCTCCTGCAGCTCTTCTTCCCCTTCAAGACGAAGAAACTTGTCCTGGAAATCCCTGAGAACAAGCGCAAGGCCGACTGGAAGACCTATGTCGTCTGGATCACGTTCATCGGAACGATCCTTCTCTGGGCGACCGAGCAGTGGACCAAGATCAATTCCAACGTCGTCGCCCTGATCCCGCTCGGCGTCCTGACCGCCTGCGGTATCTTTACGAAAGATGATATCAAGGAGATCAACTGGACGGTCCTCTGGCTCGTCGCCGGCGGTTTCGCCCTCGGAACCTGTCTCCAGGGAACCGGTCTTGCGAAGGTCCTCATCAATGCGATTCCGTTCGGATCGATGAGCGTCGTACTGATCCTGGTCGTCGCGGGTCTCGTCTGCTACTTCCTGTCGAACTTCATCTCGAACAGTGCGACAGCCGCCCTGCTGATCCCGATCCTGATCGTCGTGGCCGAAGGCATGGCCGATCCCGCAGCCGCCAACAACGCGAACTTCGTCGCTCTCGGCGGTACCCAGGCCATGATCTCCTTCATCGCTGTCTGCGCTTCGATCGCGATGCTCTTCCCGATTTCCACCCCTCCGAACGCCATCGCGGCATCTACCGGTCTCGTCGAGACCAAGGAGATGGCCAAGGTCGGCATTATCGTCGGCGTAATCGGTTTCGTCCTCGGTTTCTTCTGGCTCACCAAGATTTTCCCTTTTGGAGCATAATATGAAAAAGTTTATCGTTTCCCTCCTTTCCGCAGCGACCCTTTTTTCCGTCGCAGCATTCGCCGGGAATGGCGAAACGCCGGAATATGGCTACAAGCAGACCGGATTTGCCAGCGTTCCGAAGTTCGGCGGATACATCATCGGTTCCTATAAGTACAGTGACAAGGAAGGCGCCAACGGCGGCCCTGGGTTCAACTGCCGGCTGATCCGTCTCTATGTGGACGGCAGCATCTTCACCGATTTCAAGTACCGCATCCAGCTCCAGATGAACGGGCAGAACCCCCATGTAAAGGATTACTATATCGAGTGGGCCAAGTATAAGGAGTTCTCCGTCAAGCTGGGTCAGTTCAAGCGTGCCTTTACTTTTGAGAACCCGATGAATCCCTGGGATGTGGGAGTCGGTGATTTCTCTTTCCTGGTCCAGAAGATGGCCGGTATGGGCGACCGCCTCGGTGAAGCCAACATGGGAGGGCGTGACCAGGGTCTCCAGGTCCAGGGCGACCTTTTCCCGGTCAATGACGACAGCTACCGGCTGCTCCATTACCAGTTCGGCGTGTACAACGGCCAGGGTATCAACCTTGCCGACGCCAACTCCACCAAGGACATCATCGGTACCATCCAGGTCCAGCCGATCCAGGGCCTGCGTCTCGGCGTGTTCGGATGGAAAGGGAACTGGGTCAATGCCAACAAGGTCGAACTCAAGCGCGAGCGCATCAGCGCCGGTGTGAACTATGACCGCGACAACTGGACCTTCCGGGCTGAATATGCCACCGCCATCGGAGGTGAGAAGGAGCAGAGCGGTGCCGCGGATGCCTTGTACGTTACTGCCGGCATTCCGTTCAAGCCTTGGTTCAAGCTTTATCTGAAGTGGGATGAGTTCCGTGCCCATGCGAATAGCGAGAGCAGCCACGACATGTACTCCGCCTGTGCGAATTTCCGTCTGCACAAGAACCTGAATTTCCAGCTCGAGTACCGTCTGCACAACGACCGGATGCTTACGAACGCCCGCTACAACGAACTCTGGTTCATGACCTATATCCGGTTCTGATCCGGTTCGTTTCCAAGTTGATTAGAGAAGGGGCTGGCTGAAAACAGCCCCTTCTATTTTGTTATTTCTCCGGGACGAAAGGTCCCTCGGGGTCACCGGTCCAGCGGTACAGGCGAAGGACCGTTTGCTGCAGGCCTTCCTTTGTCTTGCTGTTTTCGGAGATGTAGAAGAGACCGTTGCCGAGAGAAAGGATGCCGGTAGATCCGTATTTGAACCGCCAGCCTCTCACCCCGCTCTTCCCGTCTTTCATGCCGGCGTCTGCAAGGGGAACGACAAGTCCTTTCCGGACATAGGGAACGCCCTGAAGCGCCTGCCGGACGGGTTTTGAGGAACCGTCTGCGGCGAAGAGCGAGAAGTTCGGATACTGCGGCTTCTTGCCCTTGTAGCAGCACATCAGCCAGTATCCCGTCGCGGGGTCGTATTCCAGGTTCTGGACGCCCCAGTTGGTGTTCCCGGTGAAGGCGTAATAGATCCGGTCGGGCCTGGCTGGGCCGTCCTTATGCATGTTCCCGACTTCAAGGGGCTTGGCGTATTTCTTCCCCCATTTCCGTACATCGTACTGGAGGAGGACCTGGTAGTCGTTGTCCGTACGGTCGTTGTCTCCATAGATTCCGTAGGCGACGGTCAGGTAGTTCCGTCCACCCTTCTTTCCGAATTTCGGCCCGAAGCTGACCCCGTCGATACCGCTGCATCCGAGCCTGTGTTCCAGGGTCTTGCCGCCGACTTCGACCGTGGCCTCGTAATCCGATACGACCGAAGGAAGGTTGACGCAGCGGACGATCCTGTCCTTGAGCGCGTCCATGTTCTCCCGGACGATTTTGGAGCCGTCGATGATGGCGATGTAGAAGGTATTGCTGTATTGAAGGTCTGAATTGTTCCGCCGGAGGATTCCCTGGCCGATCACGTCGTCCTTGTATTCGAGGGAGCCGTAGACCAGCCCGTCTTCTTCGTTGTAGTCAAGGCAGCCGAGATGTCCGAGAAGGCCAGTTACGGTCCCGATTACCTTGCCCGAGAGGTCGGTTTTGACAATCATGTCCGTAAAGGAAAAGTACATATACCCGTCCCTGTCGAGGGCGATGCCCTGGACATGTCCGGAATTCCAGGCGCCGGATTCGATGGTTCTTGGATAAACGGTTTGGGCGGATGCTGCGGCCATGATTGTCAGGGCAGCGAGAAGGGTTGTCAGGAAGTGTTTCATGATCAATTATTTAACTCTGATCTTCTGTCCGATCTGGAGGGTCTTGGTTTCTTTGATGCCGTTGAGGCGGCAGAGAGTCTTGACGGAGGTATGGTACTTCACGGCGATGCCGGAGAGGGTGTCGCCCTTCCGGACGGTGTGGTACTTGATCGCGGCAAGGGCGGCCGCTTCACGGGCGGCGGCTTCCTTCTTGGCCTTCTCCTCAGCCTCGATGCGGTCTTTCTCGTCGGCGATGTTGATCTCATCCTCGTCTTCTTCCGTCTGGACATAGCGGCTGTGGGGATTGAAGTAGCTGCTCTTTAAGCGGAAAAGGCGGTGGCGGAGGGTGCCGGTCTGGAAATCGATCAGCCAGGAAGGATCGAAGGCGTGCCCCTTGTAGCGGGTCTCGAAATGCAGGTGCGGGCCCGAAGACCGGCCGGTCGAGCCGCCGAGTCCGATGACGTCTCCGGCATGGACCCATTCGCCCGGGGAGACCTTGCTCTCTGAAAGATGCCCGTAGAAGGTTTCCAAGCCGTTTTCGTGGCGGAGGACGACCAGGTTGCCGTAGCCCCCGACATAGTCGGAGAGACGGACCTTTCCGTCAAAGGCGGCATAGACCGGAGTCCCTTTCGGATAGGGGAGGTCGATGCCCGTATGGGCACGCCCGTGCCGGTATCCGAACTTCGAGGAGGGGGTCGTCTGGTTCGGACAGCAGTAGGAGTCGAGGGTGTCGACGATCCAGAGCGTGACCGATTCCGGAGGATTCGCCTCCCGGTACGGGTTCGTAGACTTGGAGTCCCAGGCTTCCGTGAAGACCTTGCTGTCGGAAACCAGTTTCGGGTCCTTGATATAGCGCCAGGTGTGGTTGCTGAAAAGGATGACCTTCACCCCGGGATTGCCCGTGTCCAGGGTATCGGCGTCGGGCGTGGCCGTCCCTTTCGAGGAAGGGACCGCCTCTTTCCCGAAAGCCTTGCGGAGAGAATCCGCCGGCTCCTGGGCGAGGGTCGGAACAAGGGGGAGGAAGAGGGTTAGGAAGGATGTTAGTAACGTCTTGAAATTCATTATATTACCTAGTTGCGTTAAATTTCTCGCGGAGGATCTTGTCCGTTTCGGCGATCTTTTCAGCGAGAAGTTCTTTCGAAGTGGCTTCGCAGATGAAGCGCAGGTAGGGTTCGGTATTGGAGGGACGGATGTTGAACCACCAGTCGGGGAATTCGATGCGGTATCCGTCGAAGTCCATGAAAGCGGTCGCCTGTTCCCTGGAGGTGAAATGCTCGCGGAGGGCTTCCATCGCGCCCTTCTTGTCCTCGACGCGGTAGTTGATCTCGCCCGAATTCTGGTAGCGGGCGATCCGGTCGATGGCCTCGGAGAGGGTCGTGCCTTTCTTTTTGAGTTCGGCGACGATCCAAAGCACGATCAGCGAGGCGAGAAGACCGCTGTCGGAGTAGAAGAACTCCCGGAAATAGTAGTGGCCGGCCAGTTCTCCGCCCCAGACGCCGTCGAGTTCACGGAGTTTGAGGGCGGCGTTGGCGCGTCCGACCTTCCAGGTATGCATCTTTCCGCCCATCGGGGCGAGGTACTCGCCGACGGCCTTGGAAGAGCGGATGTCCTGGAGGACGATGCCCTTGAGACCGCGGTCTTCGATGAAATAATGGCCCATCAGGGCGATGATGAGGTCCGGGGAGATGAACCGGGCCTTCTCGTCGACGAACATGACGCGGTCCGCGTCGCCGTCGTAGATGACACCGATGTCGGAACCTTTCTCGCGGACGAGCGCGCGGAGAGCTTCCACGTTCTTGGGAATGAGCGGATTGGGTTCATGGTTCGGGAAACGTCCGTCCATCTCGTCGAAGATGTAGGCGGGGCCGTCCCCGAAGAGTTCGCGGGCGAAGAGGCAGGACATGCCGTTCGAGAGGTCGAAGGCGATGTTGAGGCCGGTCAGGTCCCCCCGGTAGCGGAGGAGGAAGTTCATATAGTCACCGCGGATGTCCTTGGGATGGACGGAGCCTTTCTTTTCCGCCGGAGGCATGGGGCGCCCCTCTTCGATCCATTCCTTGATCGTCCCGAGACCGGTCTCGAGACCGACCGGAAGGGCGTCGTTCCGGGAGACTTTCATTCCGTTGTATTCGGCGGGATTGTGGGACGCGGTGATTTGGACAGAGGCCTTGAATCCATAGTTGGCAGTCCCGAAATAGACCATCGGGGTCGTCGAAAGCCCGATGTCGTAGACGTCTGCACCGGAATCGGTGATGCCCTGGATGAGGTAGTCGTGGATCTCGTCGGAAGAGACCCGGCAGTCGCGTCCTACAAGGACCTTGTCGGCTTCGAGGAGGATCGGAAGGAAATACCCGACCTTGTAGGCAGTCTCCTTGTCGAAATCCACATTGTAGATTCCCCTTATGTCATATGCGTGAAATGCTCCCATGGTGTTATTTGATTTTAGAGTTATAATGCGGGTGGACTTTTCCGTGGGCGATGCTGACGAGCTTCTTCCCGAGGATCTTCTTCCGGATCGGGGCGACCCGGTCGGTGAACAGGTCCCCTTCGAGGTGGGAGAGTTCGTGCTGGACCATCCTGGCGGCGAAATTGTCGAAGGTCTCGGTGACCTCCTGCAGGGATTCGTCCCGGTAACGGACCGTGATCCGCTTGGGGCGGACGACGTCGGCGTAGATCCCGGGGATGCTGAGGCAGCCCTCGGAATAGGTGCAGCGTTCTTCGCTCTCTTCGAGGATTTCAGGGTTGATCAGGGTGCGCCGGAAGTCTTTGAGGTAGTCGTAGACATCGGTCATCTCGGTGCCGTCGACGATGACGACCCGGCGGCTGACTCCGATCTGGGGGGCGGCGAGACCGCAGCCCTCGGAAGCTTTCAAGGTATCTTTGAGGTCCTGGACGAGGGTCGCAATCCCTTCCTTGTCGTTGAGGTCGGCCGGTTCGGCGACCTCTCTCAGCACCTGCGAACCGTACAGGTAGATCGGTTGTATCATATTATCTCCTTTTTCGTTTTGTAACCTTCCTGGAACGTGATTCAGGAACGGACTCCGGGTCTACTGCAAAAACCGCTCCTTGCGTCCTGTCCAGGTAACTTTGCAGGATCAGGGCGGCGCTGATCCGGTCCACGGACTTCTTGTCCTTCCGGTCCGAAGCCTTCATCCCGCCGTCGATCATGATGCGGTGGGCGAGGACGGAGGTGAACCGTTCGTCCTCCAGGCTGACGGGGATGTCCGGGAAGGCCTTTTCCAGTTGTTTCAGGAACGTTTCGACCCCGGAGGCCGCCTCCGAGGGACTGCCGTCCATGTTCACGGGAAATCCGACGACAAAGCGTTCGATTGTCTCTTTTTGCGCGTAATTTTTGAGATAATCTATTAACTTTGCAGTATCGACCGTATCAAGGGCGGATGAAAAGATATGCAGGGGGTCGCTGACGGCAAGGCCGGTGCGCTTTTTCCCGAAATCTATTCCGATCAGTCTGTCCATAAATGCAAATGTAGTATTTTTTATGGAGAAACCGAATAACACTAAGGATAATCAAGTAGAGAAATTCAGGCTCTCCCTAGTCGACGATACGACCCACAAGGTCCTTTGGTTCCGCCGCTTCTCGCGGGCGCGCATGATGGTGGCGGCGGTCGCCGCCGTCGTCGCCCTGCTCGTCGGAATCTTCTGCCTCATCGCTTTCACCCCGATCCGAACCTTCATTCCGGGCTATCCGGATGCGCGGACCAAGCGTCAGGCCATCCAGAACGCCATGCGGATCGATTCCCTGGAGACACAGATCCTCCAGTGGGAACTTTATACGGAAAATCTCAAGCGGGTCGTCTCCGGCGAGGAGCCGGTCAGGCTCGACAGCCTGATCCGGCGGATCAGCCGGGAACGCGAGACCGCCGATTCCGCCACCCTTGCTTCGAGGGACTCCCTGCTGCGGGCCCGGGTCCAGGAGGAAGAACAGTTCCAGGTGCCCCGGATCCATCGCGACCTGCCGATCGAAGGGGTCCATTTCTTTACACCGGTCAAGGGTGTCGTTTCCCAGGGTTATGATGCCAGACAACATCCCTATCTCGACATTACCGCTCCAGCCGGATCGGTCGTGACGGCTGTTCTGGACGGGACGGTCGTGTTCGCGGGGTGGGACGAGGATACGGGCTATACCCTCGTGCTTCAGCATAACGGGGATATCATTTCGGTATACAGGCGCAACCAGAAGCTGCTCAAGGCTACCGGGGAGAGCGTCAAGGCGGGAACGCCGGTCGCCCTTGTCGGGAATTCCGGTTCCTTGACCACGGGAGACCATCTCCATCTCGAACTCTGGTACCGGGGGACGGCCGTGGATCCGGCCAAATACATTAGTTTCTAAGATGAAAACCAGAATTGCGATATTGGGTTCGACAGGGTCGATCGGGCGGCAGACCCTTGATGTGGTCCGCCTGCATCCCGACCGCTTCGAAGTGGCGCTCCTGACGGCCCGTTCAAGTTCGGAACTACTTATAAAACAAGCTCTTGAGTTCAAACCTGACGATGTCGTCATCTGCGATCCCTCAAAGTGGGAGGAAGTCCGGAGAGCCCTCTCCGGGACGACGACAGAGGTCCATGCGGGGATGGATTCCGTCTGCGGACTCGTTACCGGGGATGTCGATATCGTCCTTTCCGCCCTGGTGGGATTCAGCGGGCTCCGTCCGACCCTCGCTGCGATCGGGGCGGGGAAGACCATCGCCCTCGCAAACAAGGAAACCCTCGTCGCCGCCGGTTCGATCGTGATGGACCGGGCGGAGAAAGCCGGCGTCCGGATCCGCCCCGTCGATTCGGAGCATTCCGCGATCTGGCAGTGCCTCGAGGGAGCGGCCGGCAATCCGGTCGAAAAGATACATCTGACCGCTTCCGGCGGGCCTTTCCGGACTTGGCCCCGGGAACGCATCGCCGCAGCGACCAAGGATATGGCCCTGAAGCATCCGAACTGGTCCATGGGTGCCAAGATCACGATCGATTCCGCGACGATGATGAACAAAGGGTTCGAACTTATCGAGGCGAAATGGCTTTTCGAAACCCCTGCCGCGAAGATCCATGTCGTCGTGCATCCCGAGTCGATCATCCACTCGATGGTCGAATTCCGGGACGGGTCCGTCATCGCCCAGTTGGGCTGCCCCGACATGCGGGAACCGATCCAGCTCGCCCTGACTTATCCGGAACGCCTGTATCTCAACAATAAGAAACTCGATTTCGCCGCCCTCGGATCCCTTTCTTTCCAGGAACCCGACCTCGAGCGGTTCCCGTGCCTCGGCCTTGCCTTCGATGCGATCGGAAGGGGAGGGAACGTCCCGGCGGCCCTGAACGCCGCAAACGAGGCGGCTGTCGCCGCATACCTGGAGGACAGGATCGGATTCTACGATATCTCAGGCATCGTATCCGACTGTATCGATGGCGTGGATTTTGTAGCGGAACCGTCGCCGGAAGACATCTTCACAACGAATGATGTCGTTTTACGCCGTGCCGACGAATTGATCCGCAGATGGTTGCACTCATAAAGACTCTTCAGGTCATCCTGGCCCTTTCCCTCCTGATCATCATTCACGAGGCGGGTCATTTTACCTTTGCCAAGATCTTCGGGATCCGGGTCGACAAGTTCTTCCTCTTCTTCGATATCGGGGGGAAGAAATTCTTCAGCACCCGCTCGAAGTGGTTCACCCGCCTTTTCCCGAAGGCCGCCTCCTGGGAGACGGAATACGGGATCGGCTGGCTTCCGCTCGGCGGCTACTGCAAGATCAGCGGGATGATCGACGAATCGATGGACATGGAGTCGATGCGCTCCGAACCACAGCCGTGGGAGTTCCGGACGAAAAAGTCCTGGCAGCGGCTGCTGGTCATGGCGGGCGGGGTCCTGTACAACTTCATTTTCGCGATCCTTCTTTACATCGCCATCATGGCGATCTACGGGAGCGCCTTTATCCGGAACGAAGGAAACCGCATCTATGTCAATGAGTTGGCCTACGAGATGGGCTTCCGGACCGGAGACCAGATCCTGGCTTTCGACGATTATGTGCCCGAGGACTTCGGGAGCCTGCAGGCCGACCTTGCCCGGCGCGACGTGCGGAAGGCGACGGTGCTCCGGGACGGAGATACCCTCGATATCTATATCGACCAGTCCATGATCGGGGCGGTGCTCAACACCCCTGGTATGTTCGAGCTTGCCATTCCGTTCGTAATCGATACCGTGATGGTTTCGTCCCCGAATGCAGGGGCGGGACTTGTCCACGGAGACCAGATCCTCACCCTCGCCGGAGAGGAGGTCCCCTTCGTCCAGGATTCACGAAAGATCCTGCGGGAGCATGCGGGTGGGAGAGTCCCTGCCAGTATCCTCAGGGGAAGCGATACGCTCTCGATGGACCTGCAGGTCGATTCGCTCGGAATGATCGGCGTCTATACGGTCATGCCGGGGATCGAGCGGCGTTCCTATACGCTCGCCCAGGCGGTGCCGGCCGGGTTGAAGTTGACCGGATCGACGATCGGCGGCTACCTGCGGGACCTCAAACTGGTCTTCACGCCCCGGACGGAGGCGTACAAGTCGGTCGGTAGTTTCATCGCCATCGGTCAGGTCTTTCCTTCGGCGTGGGACTGGTACCAGTTCCTCAACATCCTCGCGATCCTCTCGATCATGCTGGGCGTGATGAACCTCCTCCCGATCCCGGCGCTTGACGGGGGGCACATCGTGTTCTGTCTCTATGAGATGCTGACCGGGAAGAAGCCGTCCGACCGGTTTATGGCCGTCGCACAGGTCATCGGGATGCTGCTCCTGCTTCTGCTGATGATGCTGGCCTTCGGTAACGATATTGGAAGATTGTTAAGATAAATATATGGTTATGAAGTACTTATATAGATTAGTGGCCATTCTTTCGGCCCTCCTTGCCCTCGTTGGTTGCGCGGGTAAGAAGGCTTCCCGAACCGCCCTGCTCCCGAATGTGAGCGGAAAGGCGGGGGAGGTCATCGTCGTGATCGACCGGGATTCCTGGGAAGGCGACCTCGGCACCGGAATCCGCGACCTTCTCGCGTCGGATTGCCCGTACCTGGCCCAGCGGGAACCGCTCTATTCCCTGGCGAACGTGCCCCAGGGCAATTTCAACAATATGTTCAAGATCCACCGGAACATCCTGATCGTCAATATCGATCCGCAGCTCCAGAAGGAGGGGATGGTCTACCAGCAGGATAAATGGGCACGTCCCCAGTCCGTAGCGCAGATCAATGCTTTCGACCGCGCCTCGGCCGTGAAGATCCTATCCGAGAACGGGGATGTCGTCCGGGAGTTCTTCGAACAGGCCGAGCGAGGCCGGATCATCGCCAATTCGATCAAATACGAGGAACTGTCGCTGCGCCAGCCGGTCGAGAAACTGACGGGCGGGATCATCCATTTCCCGAGCGGATACCGGCTCAAGAAGGAGACGGACAATTTCCTCTGGATCGCCGATGAGAAACAGTATACGAACCAGACCGTCCTGATCTACCGCTATCCGGTGACCGTATCCGATCCTTTCACGCTGGAGAACATCATCGCCAAGCGTAACGAGATCATGCAGGAAAATGTCCCGGGAATGTTCGAGAATACCTATATGACGACCTCGATGGCGATCGAGCCGACGACCCTGTCGAAGAAGTACCATGGTATCGAGTTCATGGAGACCCGCGGTTTCTGGGAGGTGTACAACGATTATATGGGCGGCCCCTTCGTCTCTCACTCGTTCTACAGCAAGGACGGGAAAGATATCATTGTCCTTGAGGCTTTTGTCTATGCTCCGAAATATGACAAGCGCCGGTATCTGAGGGAGGTGGAATCGCTGCTTTTTTCGTTTGAGTGGAAGAAAGGGAAAAAATAAAGATTTTTATTTGGTCAATAAAAAAAATTTCGTACCTTTGCACTCCCTAACTAATGGTGGGTTCGTATAACGGCTAGTACTCGGGATTTTCATTCCCGCAATAGGAGTTCGATTCTCCTACCCACTACCAGAAAAATAAAAAAATAACATAATGGCAAACACAAAATCTGCACAGAAAGCCGCTCGACAGAGCGAGAGGCACAGATTGCATAACAAGTATTATGCAAAGACGACGAGGAACGCGATCCGCGACCTGCGTAACACCACTGACAAGAAATCCGCTGAGGAGAATGCCCCGAAGGTCTACTCCATGATCGACAAGCTTGCCAAGATCGGTGTGATCCACAAGAACAAAGCCGCCAACCTCAAGAGCGGTCTCGCAGTCTATATCAACAAACTTTCCTAAGTTTCCCGCAAGACTGACAATCGGGATGTAGCGCAGTTGGTAGCGCACTACGTTCGGGACGTAGGGGTCGCTCGTTCGAGTCGAGTCATCCCGACATGAAAACCGGAGAATCGTTCTCCGGTTTTTTCGTATATGGATTATTCCTCCGGGGGGTCGGCTTTGTTGCAAATCAATGGCAAAGTGATTATCTTTGGAAAGAATTACCTTTGTGGCTGGAAATCAACTTTTAATTGTTTAAGATATGAAAAGAGTTTTGATCATTCTGAGTGTTGCGGCAGCGGCCGCCGCTCTTTCCGGCTGCGGCCCGAAAGCCAACACGCTGACAAAGGCCGAGGAGGCCGACGGATGGCAGCTGCTCTTCGACGGGAAAACCCTCGACGGATGGCGCGACTACAATGGAACGGAACTGACCGGTCCCTGGACCGTCGTTGACGGCACTATCGAGGCGACCGGGAAAGGCGACGACGGCCACGGCTACATCGTTACCGACAAGTCTTACGAGAACTTTGACCTGAAGTGGGAATGGAAGATCTCCAAAGGCGGCAACAGCGGCATGCTCTACCATGTAGTGGAGCGTCCCGATTTCAAGGTTCCGTATGTGACCGGTCCCGAGTACCAGATCATCGACGACGAGAATTTCACGGAGATGAATGACGGCTACGTCCTCGAACCCTGGCAGCGCTGCGCGGTCGACTACGCAATGTATGTCCCTGATTTCGAGGCCCGTGACCTCAAGCCCGCAGGCGAATGGAACCAGTCCGAGATCATCTTCGACAACGGCCATGTGACCTACCTTCTCAACGGGAAGGTTACCGTTGAATTCGACGCCTGGACCCCTGACTGGTTTGCTCGCAAGAACAGCGGCAAGTGGGAGAACGCCCCGGAATACGGCCTCGCCCGCCGCGGCGTCATCTGCCTCCAGGACCACGGCTATCCGGCCTGGTTTCGCAACATCAAGATCAAGGAACTCCCCGCCAAGAGCGAGGAAGTCGTTCTCTTCAACGGAAAGGACCTGACCGGCTGGGTGCCCTATGGAACCGAGCTCTGGTATGTCGACGAGGAGGGCAACCTGGTCTGCGAGAGCGGCCCGGACAAGGCCTACGGCTATCTGGGAACGGAAGAGTATTACAACAATTTCGACCTCAGCCTGGAGTTCAAGCAGGAGGCGAACGGCAATTCCGGCGTCTTCATTCGCTCGACGGTCAACGGGACCAAGGTCCGCGGCTGGCAGGTCGAAGTCGCCCCGAAGGGACATGATACCGGCGGTATCTACGAGTCCTATGGACGCGGCTGGCTCATCCAGATCCCGGACGAGAAGGAAGAGATCCTGAAGGAAGGGGAGTGGAACACGATGCGCATCCTTGCCGAAGGAGACCGGATCCAGACCTGGCTCAACGGTCAGCAGATGGTCGACATCACCGACGAAAAGATCGGTGCCGGCAACGGCCGCATCGCCCTGCAGATCCATGACGGAGGCGGCATCAAGGTTCGCTGGAGAAACATCAAGCTCAAGACCCTGTAGCGTCCTGCCCGTTTCTGACAGCAGAGGCTGACCCTTTTGGGCCAGCCTCTGTTTTTCTACTCCCACTCGATCGTTGCCGGGGGTTTGGAAGAGATGTCGTATACGACGCGGTTCACACCGCGGACCTTGTTGATGATCTCGTTGCTGATGTCTGCGAGGAAATCATAGGGGAAATGGAACCAGTCGGCAGTCATCGCGTCGGTCGAGACGACGGCGCGGAGGGCGACCGGAAACTCATAGGTCCTTTCATCGCCCATCACTCCGACGCTTCGGACCGGGAGGAGGATGACGCCGGCCTGCCAGATGGCCTCATAGAGGTTTCTGGCCTCGCGGGAGGGTTCCGCGGCGGAGGGAAGGTGCAGGGCGGAACAGTCGTAGCTGCGGAGCCCGCGGATGAAGATATCGTCCGCTTCCCGGAGGATATCCAGTTTATCTTCAGTTACTTCCCCGATGATGCGGATGGCGAGGGACGGCCCCGGGAAGGGGTGGCGTCCGATCAGTTCTTCCTTGATGCCGAGGGCGCGGCCGACCCGACGAACTTCGTCCTTGAAAAGGGTCCGGAGCGGTTCGACGACCCTGAGGTCCATTTTTTCGGGCAGTCCGCCGACGTTGTGGTGGGATTTGATCTTGGAGGCGATGCCCTCGATCCCGGCGGATTCGATGACATCGGGATAGATCGTCCCCTGGGCGAGCCAGCGGGCCCCCTCGATCTGCCGGGCGTATTTCTCGAAGGTCTCGACGAAGACCCTTCCGATCGCCTTTCGCTTGCTTTCCGGTTCGGAAAGGCCCGAAAGGGCGGTGAGAAAGTCCTGGGCGGCGTCCGCGCCGATCACGTTGAGGCCCATGTCCTTGTATGAGGCGAGGACATCCTTGAATTCGTTTTTCCTGAGGAGACCGTTGTTGACGAAGATGCAGGTAAGCTGGGAACCGATCGCCTTGTTCATCAGGACGGCGGCGACGGTCGAGTCGACTCCGCCGCTGAGGCCGAGGATGACTTTTTCGCCTGACGGGATGCGCTCCCTCAGGTGACGGACGGTCGTCTCGATGAAGGCGTCCGGGGTCCAGTCGCCCTTGCATCCGCAGATGCCAAGGGCGAAGTTGGAGAGCATCCGGAGCCCTTCTTCCGTGTGATAGACTTCCGGGTGGAACTGTACGCCGTAGGTATTCTCCCCGTCGAAACTGAAGGCGGCGTTGGCTACGTCGGCGGTCGATGCGATGGACCTGGCTCCTTCCGGAAGGCGGGCGATGGTATCCCCGTGGGACATCCAGACCACGCTTTCTGCGGAGATGCCCTCCAGCAGGGGAGAGCCGGGATCCGTAACCCGGAGCTGGGCGCGTCCGTATTCCCGGGCGAGGGACCCTTCGACGCTGCCGCCGCAGGTATGCGCCAGATACTGGGCACCGTAGCAGATTCCGAGGAGAGGGAAACGCCCCTTGATCCCGGACAGGTCGATGCGGGGGGCGTTGGCGTCCCGGACCGAGCAGGGACTGCCGGAGATGATGACCCCGCGGACATCCCCGTCGAGGACCGGAACCTTGTTGAACGGATGGATTTCACAGAAGACGTTGATTTCCCTGAGGCGGCGGCCGATCAGCATGGTCACCTGGGAACCGCAATCCAGAATGATGATTTTCTCAGTCATACGATTTCAAAACTGGATGCAAAAATATAAAATAAATACTGCATTTCTTGCGATAATTCCGTAATTTTGCAAGTTTTTAATAGTTAGTGTATGGAAATCAGGAACATAGCGATCATTGCCCATGTCGATCATGGCAAGACGACCCTCGTCGACCGGATGATTTACCAGGCCAATCTGGTGCGCCGTCCCGAAGATCTGGGCAACCTTATCCTAGACAGCAATGACCTTGAGAGGGAGAGGGGGATCACCATTCTCGCCAAGAATGTCTCAGTGACATATAAGGGCGTGAAAATCAATATTATAGATACTCCCGGACACAGTGACTTCGGAGGCGAGGTCGAGCGTGTCCTCAATATGGCGGACGGCGTCCTCCTGCTGGTCGACGCCTTCGAGGGCTGTATGCCGCAGACACGTTTTGTGCTCCAGAAAGCCCTGGAGATGGGCAAGAAACCGATCGTCGTGATCAACAAGGTCGACAAGCCGAACTGCAGGCCGGATGAGGTCCAGGAAGAGGTCTTCGACCTGATGTTCGCCCTTAACGCAACGGAGGAGCAGCTGGATTTCAAAACGATCTACGGCAGTGCGAAACAGGGCTGGATGTCCCATGACTGGAAGCAACCTACGGGGGACATCACGGCCCTTCTCGATACGATTCTCGAAGAGATTCCGGCCCCGGCGAAAGTGGAGGGAACGCCCCAGATGCTGGTCTCGTCCCTCGAGTACTCGCCCTATGTCGGCCGGATCGCTGTCGGAAGGATTACCCGTGGAACGCTGCGGACGGGCATGCCCGTAAGCCTTTGCAAGCGGTATGACATCATCGAGAAGTCCAAAATCAAACAGCTGATGATCTTTGAAGGGCTCGGGAAGTCGAATGTCGAGGAGGTCGGTTGCGGCGATATCTGCGCTGTGGTCGGCATCGAGGGATTTGAAATCGGGGATACGATCGCCGATATCGAGCATCCTGAGGCTCTGCCGCCGATCGCGGTCGACGAACCGACGATGTCGATGCTTTTCATGATCAACAATTCCCCGTTCTTCGGAAAGGATGGAAAATACGTGACCTCCCGTCATATCAAGGAGCGTCTGGACAAGGAACTGGAGAAAAACCTGGCCCTGCGGGTCAAGCCGGGCATCAACGCCGATTCGTTCGTCGTTTACGGACGCGGCGTCCTGCACCTTTCGGTCCTGATCGAGACGATGCGGCGCGAGGGATTCGAGTTGCAGGTCGGCCAGCCGAAGGTGCTGGACAAGACGATCAACGGGCAGCGCTGCGAGCCGATCGAGGACCTTTCCATCGAAGTCCCCGAGCAGTTCGTCGGAGCGGCGATCGAGATCTCGACCCGCCGGAAAGGAGCGCTCGTGCGGATGGAACCCAGAGGAGACCGGACCCTGCTGGAATTCGAGATCCCGACACGTGGCCTGATGGGCCTGCGGAGCAACCTGCTGACCGCCACCCAGGGAGAGGCGGTCGTCGCTCACCGCTTCAAGGAGTACCAGCCTTTCAAGGGCGAGATCGAGATGCGAACGAACGGTTCCCTGGTCTCCCTCGAGACAGGAGAGGCCGTCGCCTACTCGATGAACAAGCTTCTGGACCGCGGCCGTTTCTTCGTCGAACCCGGTGAGGAAATCTACGGTGGCCAGGTCGTCGGGGAACATACCCGTGACCGGGACCTGAACATCAATATATGCAAGACGAAGAAGCTGACCAATGTCCGCGCTTCGGGAAGCGACGAAAAAGTCATTCTCCCTCCTGCGATCAAGTTCTCCCTCGAAGAGGCGTTGGAATATATCCAGGACGACGAACTGGTCGAAATCACGCCGAATCACATGCGTATGCGCAAGATTCTGCTCGATCCGCTCGACAGGAAGAGAAATTCTTCCTCGGAGGATTGATTTTCGGAAAAAAATGATTACCTTTGCATCCCTTAATCTGTTTGGGCCGTTATGAAAGATACTTTTGTAATACCTCTGAATGGATTGACCCCCGGAAGGACGGAGTTCAGACGGAAGGTGGGGAAAGAGTTCTTTGAATCATTCGACAATACGGAAATCCTCGGCTCCGATGTCGATGTCCTGGTGACGGTCGAGAAATCGAACCGCTACATCGGGGTCGACGTGGATCTGAAGGGCCATGTGACTGTCTCCTGCGACAGGTGTCTGGAGGATCTCGATCTTCCCGTGGAAGCATCTCCGAAATTCAGCGTGAAGTTCGGCGGTGATGCTTCCGCATCCGAAGAGGACCTCAAGGAAGGGGATCGCGAGATTATCTTGCTCCCTGATTCCAATGCAGACCTGGACCTTGGCCAGATCGTATACGATTTCATCAACATCTCCCTCCCGATGCAGCGGGTTCACGAAGATGGCGGGTGCAATCCGGAGGCGCTGAAATATCTGAATGGTCGGAATGAAAGGAAAACGGAAGGTTCGGACAGCCCTTTCGCTTCCCTGAAAGGACTTTTTGATGGAAAATGATAATATTTAAAATATAAGACAATGGCACATCCGAAACACAAACTCTCCAAGCAGAGAAGGGACAAGAGAAGAACGCATGACTTCGCTCCTGTTCCGACCCTCAGTGTCTGCCCGAACTGCGGTGCTACCGTTATGTACCACAGGGTATGCCCTGAGTGCGGTTATTACAGAGGTCGTCAGATCATCGTCAAGAGCGCTGAATAAGACTTTCGAGAAGTCGTCGCACGACGACTTTTTTGTTGGCCCGATAGTTCAACGGATAGAACGGAAGTTTCCTAAACTTTAAATAGAGGTTCGATTCCTCTTCGGGCTACCAAAACGGACTCCCCTGATCACAGGAGAGTCCGTTTTCTTTTTTATCAAATCCCGTTAATACGTGAAGAAATACTCTGAATAGATACCGATGAATTCGTCCAGGATCATCCGGACGGGGAGGCCCTTCTTGTTATAGTCGACGACAACCAGGGAGAAACTCGAGTTATCCTTGGTCATGCCGTTCAGTGCGACGGTCTTGATGTCTCCCTTCTCCTCGACGGTGAGCGTCGCCTTGTAATCCCGTGCCGCCTTTTCGTACTCGCCGGTTATGCAGTCCAGCAGGATATCGCGCATATTCCGTACACGGGCGTTTTTATTCGCGTCGAACTTGAGGACGGCACCCTTGATGCATCTTTTGACTTCATTCCCGTTGATGGTGAGGTATTCCCCTTTGGGAACAGACCAGATCATTTCAAAGTGCTCCGGGGCGTTGAAATGGATGGACCCCTTTCTGAAAGTCTCTTTGTTGAGAGCCCTGATAGTCTTGTTCTGGGTGAACGTGCAATGGAGATCCTGCGCTCCCGCAGCGAGACCGAGGAGCATCATAAGGACAATCGTCAGGATTCTTTTCATCTCTTCTAATCAAAATTTCGGCAAATTTACAAAAAAATTTATGAAATATTTTTGTATTTTCCTTGCATAAATCGACTCGTGGTTGTATATTTGCATATTATTTGAAAATTATACAGAGATGGGAGCGAAAATGGACAGGTTGGATGCGATCCGGAAGATCGTTTCCGCAAGTCGGGTTTCCGATCAGGGAGAGTTGATCAATGCCCTGAAACAGAGGGGAATCCATACGACTCAAGCGACCCTTTCAAGGGATCTCAGGGCGATGAATATCGTCAAACGGACGGATGCCGACGGACTTCCGCGGTATACTCTTCCGTTCTCGGCCCGGGCCTATTTTGTCCCGGGCGGGCATGATCCGAGCATCATCAGCATCGAGTATTCCGATTCCTTCGCCGTCATCAAGACCCATCCGGGCTATGCCGGCATGGTCGCGTCCCGGATCGACGGAGCCGCGATCCCCGGCCTGATGGGGACGATTGCGGGAGACGATACGATCCTCGTCATCATGCGCAAGGGAAGCGGTTCACCCGTTCCGCTCCTGGAACCTGTATTCCAGGGAATCTCAACCAAAGAAATCTAACAGTAGTGTATATGGCAAAAAAAGTAGTAGTGGCGTTCAGCGGAGGGCTTGACACCTCCTTCGCCGTCATGTATCTTTCCAAGGAGAAAGGATACGAAGTCCATGCGGTCTGTGCGGATACGGGCGGATTCAGCCCGGCCCAGCTTGCCGAAAATGAATCGAAGGCCCTGAAACTCGGCGCCAAGGCGTACAAGACCCTTGATGTTGCAGCCGAGTATTATGAAAAGAGTATCAAGTACATGGTCTTCGGGAATGTGCTCCGGAACGGTACCTATCCGATATCCGTCTCTTCCGAGCGGATCTTCCAGGCTATGGCGATCGCCCGGTACGCCAATGAGATCGGTGCGGACGCGATCGCCCACGGATCGACCGGAGCCGGCAACGACCAGGTCCGTTTCGACATGACCTTTCTGGTCATGGCACCCGGCGTGGAGATCATCACCCTGACCCGGGACATGGCCCTGAGCCGCCAGGAAGAGGTGGATTACCTGAACAAGAACGGTTATTTCGCCGATTTCACGAAGCTCAAGTATTCCTATAACGTAGGCCTCTGGGGCACATCCATCTGTGGGGGAGAGATACTGGATTCAAGGCAGGGCCTCCCCGAATCGGCCTACCTCAAGCAGGTTGAAAAGACGGGGACCGAAACCCTCCGCCTGGGTTTCGAGAAAGGGGAGATCGCCCGGATCAACGGGAAGGAGTATACCGATAAGGTCCAGGCCATCAAGGATCTGGAAGCGATCGCTTCCGCTTATGGCGTCGGGCGCGACATGCACGTCGGCGACACGATCATCGGCATCAAGGGACGGGTCGGTTTCGAGGCCGCCGCGGCGATGCTGATCATTTCGGCCCATAAGTTCCTCGAGAAATTCACCCTCTCGAAATGGCAGCAGTACTGGAAGGAGCAGGTCGCGACCTGGTACGGGATGTTCTTGCACGAGAGCCAGTTCCTCGAGCCGGTCATGCGGGATATCGAGGCGATGCTCGAGAGTTCGCAGCGGAACGTTACCGGGGAAGTGATCGTGGAATTGCGACCTTACGCCTTCACGCTCGTGGGAGTGGACAGCCCGAACGACCTCGTCAAGACGAAACTGGGCGAATACGGGGAGATGCAGAAAGGATGGACCTCGGAGGATGCGAAGGGATTCATCAAGGTTTCTTCGACCCCGCTCCGGGTCTATTATGCCAACCATACGGATGAGGCGGACCGGATCGCTTCCGAGTTATGAGTGAGTGGACCGGACTGCTGGAAAGCCTGATCGCGATTCCTTCCCTGAGCCGCGAAGAAGGGCCTGCCGTCGATTTCCTGCAGAAATGGATGTCGGCGCGCGGGCATGTTGTCCGGCGGACCGGGAATAACCTGTGGTGCGAGTCGGAGCCGCCTTGCGGCAAGCCGACCGTCCTCCTGAATGCCCATATCGATACGGTAAAACCGTCATCGGGATACACGAGGGACCCTTTTTCCCCCACCCGGGAAGGAGACCGGATCTACGGGCTCGGCAGCAATGACGACGGAGGCTCCCTGGTTTCCCTGCTGGCCGCGTATGAGATTCTGTCCGGAAAGGAGCAGCCTTACCGGCTGATCTACAGTGTGACCGCGCAGGAGGAAGTCAGCGGCAGGGAGGGAATCGAGCTGATTTTTCCGGAGACGGGTCCCGTCGCTTTCGGGATCATCGGGGAACCGACCCGGATGGAAATGGCCATTTCCGAGAAAGGATTGATGGTCCTGGATTGCACTGCTTTCGGAAAGAGCGGTCACGCCGCCCGCGAAGAAGGAGTCAATGCGATTTACGCGGCGATGGAGGATATCGACTGGTTCCGGCATTTCAACGGCCGGGTTTCCCCGCTGCTGGGGCCCGTCCGGATGAGCGTAACCGTCATCGGGGCGGGGGACCAGCACAATGTCGTTCCAGACCGGTGCCGCTTCGTCGTCGACGTGCGTCCGAACGGTCTCTATACCAATGAAGAGTTGCTCGGACTCATCCGGGCGAACGTCCGCTCGGAGGTCGTTCCCCGTTCAACGCGCCTGCAAGGGACGACGATTTCCGAAGACCATCCCGCCGTCATTCGCGGGAAGCGGCTGGGACTCAAGTCCTTCGGATCTCCTACGCTCAGCAACAGGGCGCTCTGTCCGTTTCCGTGCATCAAGATCGGTCCGGGTGATTCGGCCCGGTCGCACACGGCGGACGAATATATCTGCGTTTCCGAACTGGAGGATGCTGTCGGGATTTATGTGAAACTATTGGATGGATTGGAAATATGAAACTTTGGGACAAGGGATTTGAAATCGACGGACGGATCGAGCGGTTCACGGTCGGGAAAGACCGTGAACTGGACCTGATGCTGGCTCCTTTTGACGTGTTGGGTACGATGGCCCACGTCCGGATGCTGGCGAGCCGGGGATTGCTTTCCACGGAGGAACTGTCCCTGCTTCTTCCGGAATTGCAGGCGATTTACCGGAGCGCTGAGGAAGGTAACTTCGTCATCGAAGAGGGGATTGAGGATGTCCATTCCCAGGTCGAGTTCCTCCTGACCCAAAAACTGGGGGATGTCGGGAAAAAGGTCCATTCCGGGCGTTCCCGCAACGATCAGGTCCTCGTCGATATCAAGCTTTTCATCCGTGACCGGATGATCCGGACGGTCGGGAAGACGGTCACCCTCTTCCGTACACTTCAGCGCAGAAGCGAGGAGGGGAAGGACATCCTGATGCCGGGATATACCCATTTCCAGGTCGCTATGCCGTCTTCTTTCGGCCTCTGGTTCGGGGCCTATGCGGAAAGCCTGGTCAATGATCTTTCGGTCCTTCGCGGGGCATGGGATGTCGTAGACCGGAATCCCCTCGGCTCCGCGGCTGGATACGGGTCTTCTTTCCCGCTGGACCGGGAGATGACGACCCGGCTCCTGGGTTTCTCGGGGATGGATGTCAATTCGGTCTATGCCCAGATGGGACGCGGAAAGACCGAGCGGATCGTCGCCTCTGCGTACGCCTCCCTGGCCGAGACCTTGTCCCGGTTCGCGATGGACTGCTGCCTGTTCAACAGCCAGAATTTCGGGTTCATCACCCTCCCCGCATCCCTGACGACGGGCTCCAGCATCATGCCGCACAAAAAGAACCCGGACGTTTTCGAACTGATCCGGGCAAAGTGCAACCGCCTGATGGCCGTTCCCGGAATGATCCGGAGCATTACGTCCAACCTTCCCTCGGGATATTCCCGCGACATGCAGGAAACGAAGGAGGTCTTTTTCCCGATTTTCGATCTGATGGACGATATCCTGGACATCACGGACTTCGCCGTCTCCTCGATGGAACTGACGGAGGGATTGATGGACAACCCCTTGTACCGGAATGCCTTCAGCGTCGAGGCCGTCAACCGCGAGGTCCTTGCCGGGGTTCCGTTCCGGGATGCCTACAAGAAAGTAGGAAAGGAGATCATGGACGGGACCTTCTCCTTCGACGGGTCGGAACTCGCCCATACCCATGAAGGATCGGTCGGCAATCTCTGCAACGACCGGGTCGCCCGGAGGATGGAAGAAGTCGTCGGATCTTTCCCGCTCGAGAGGGTCCGTTCCGCCCTGGATTCTTTGCAGTCTTGTAAATAATCATTATCTTTGCATACTTTGCATTCGGCCGCAGAATAGGTGATTTCGCCCCACAGCGACGCGATTCGCCCCAGTTGCCAGATTCGCAAGTAATTGATAATGAACAGGAAAAGTATTCTTATATCCGTAGCGGCCCTGGCAATCATGGTTGCCGGTCTTATCTGGGCGATGTCCTCCCTCTATTCCAAAGGGGACAAGTCCTCTCCGGTACGGTCTGTAGATACTCCCTCGGCGGCTCTTCTGAAGGCGATTCCTTCCGATGCCGCCGTCGTCCTTTATTTTGACGGAAGCCGTCACGCCAGGAGGCTGCTGGCGGATTCAACCGGTCTCCTGCAGGCGGTCATCGCCCCCGAAGGCAGTCCCGGCCTGATGCGGTTCCTCTCGAAAGTCGGCGGAGAAAAGACCTCCGTTTCCCTGCACAACAGCGGCGCCCTTGTTCCCCTGGTCGTGTCGGAATGGCCCCATGCGGACAGTTCCTCTCTTTCGCGTGTCCTCATGGCCGGAAAGGAGGCCGGACTTTCCGTTTCTTTCGATGCGGAGACGGGACTGTTGCTCTCTTCTCGCTCGGAAACGCTGGTCAATACAGCCCTCAGGCATCTGCGGGAGGGGTATTCGGTGATGGATTCGGACGGATTCACGGATGCCTTGCAACGAGGCGGAAAGGATTGTTTCCTGATGGCCTCGATGCAGTATGCCGCCAAACTTTATCAGATCTATGCAGCGCCCGGGAAGCGGAAAAACGCAGCCAGGGCCCGGAACCTTTCCCGCTGGAATATCCTCACTTTCGACGATATCGACAAGGAGAAGGCGGTCCTTTCCGGGACGGCGTCGACATCCGGAGTCAATTATATGGATGTCTTCATCCGTCAGGGCGAGTCTCCGGTCCAGTTCGCCGAGATGCTTCCCTATTCCGTGCTGTCCGCCCGTTCCGTGCATCTGACGGATATTTCCGCCTATCTGGAGGACTATTCCCGCTATGCAGATGCCGTTTCCGGTTCGCGGGTTCTCGATGACGCCTGGGTGAAAAAGGCGGCCGTCAGGGAAATCGCAATAGCGGAACTGGATTTCAACGGCAGGACGGAGCATTTGGTGCTTGTCCTCCCCGGCAAGGATCTGAAAATGTCCAAGGGATTGCATCCCAACCCTGCCCGGAACGGTCTTTCTTCCTGTTTCGGGGATTCATTCGCCGCCCCGGAAGACAGCCTCTGCCTCTCTGTCGGGAAGTGGCTGGTCCTCGGGCCGGCTCCCGTGGTCAAAGCCTATTCTGACAAACAGTTTTTGAAATACAGCCTGAAGAGTTTCCTCTCGGATGCGGGAGCTTCGCTTCCGGGCGGTTCCGGTGTCGTCAGTTATGCCGCCGCCGGGACGGCTTTCCTGGAGGCGGGTTTCTCCAAGCCGGTCTCGGCCGCGGTCCGCTCCTATCTCGGGGACTCTCCCTTCGGCCCGGCCCTCGCTTATGCGGGAGCATCGGGCGGAGCTCCGGTCTGCGGAGTGTCCCTCTATAAAGGAAAGGTTCTTTCTGACGGTGGGGTGGCTACCGTACGGGATACGGTCGTCGTCGTTCCTGACGGCCCGTTCACGGTCATGAACAGTGCCACCGGCAAGGAAAACAAGTTGTACCAGAACAAGCATCTGTCCATCTGCCTGCAGGATGAGAACGGGAAAGACCAGTGGGGCGTTCCCTTCAAGGAGCGTTTCTGCGGGCGCGTCGAGACGATCGATTATTATGGGAACGGACGGCTGCAGTACCTTTTTGCGGCCGGGAGCAAACTTTACCTGATCGACCGGGTCGGCCGTTTCATTACCGGTTTCCCGGCAGAATTGGGGAAGGAAGTCCTGCTTGGCCCGTCCGTGGTCGATGTGACCGGAGAAAGAGGCTACAGGGCTTTCGTCCTGCACAGGGACAATACGATCGAACTGTACAACCTGCAAGGGCAGAAATCGGAAGGATGGAAGACGATGACCTCGGAGGATTATTTCAAGGACCTTCCCGAGGAGGCCGTTCATTCCGGCAAGAAATACTGGCTGGTCCGCACTTCCGGCGGCCCCGCCGTTTATGGATATGAAGGAGGAGCGCCCCTTCCGAAGAAAGAGGCGGCCAGAATACTGAAAAAGATAAAGATTCAATAATAAGATGGAATTCAAGTCAGTAAACAAAATCCTGGAAAAAAGTTTCAAGGACCATTGGGAGCAATTCGCCCTGTCCAACTACCAGGGAGTCACCCTTTCCTACAGGGATGTGGCGCGGCGTATCGCAAAGCTGCATATCGCTTTCGAGCAGTGCGGGCTGGAGAAAGGGGACAAGGTCGCGATCTGTTCCCGTAACCAGGCGAACTGGGGGGTCAGTTTCCTCGCCGCTATCACCTATGGCGCGGTGGCGGTCCCGATCCTGCACGAATTCAAGGCGGGGAATATCCACTACCTGGTGAACCATTCCGAGGCACGCGTCCTTTTCGTGGACGAGGTGATCTGGGAAGGGCTCTCGGCTGAAGAGATGCCGGAACTCAGGGTCGTGGTCCAGATCAATACCTTCAAATTCCTGTATGTCAAGAGTGAAGAGTATGCCAATGTACGCGAGCATCTGAACGAATCCTTCGGGAAGAAGTATCCGAACAATTTCGAACCGGAAGATCTCGATTACTACGAAGACAGTCCCGAAGAACTGGCCCTCATCAACTATACTTCCGGCACATCCGGCTTCTCGAAGGGGGTCATGATCCCGTACCGCGCCCTCTATTCCAACATCGAATTCGCCCTGAAGGATGCGGAGCCCCAGCTCAGGGCGGGAATGAACTGCGTCTCGATGCTCCCGACCGCCCATATGTACGGAATGATGTTCGAGTTCCTGTACGAGATGACGATCGGTATGCATGTCCATTTCCTCACGCGCGTCCCGAGCCCGAAGATTATCATGAAGGCCTTCGCTGAAATCCATCCCGATATTATCATCGCGGTCCCGCTGATCATCGAAAAGGTCTATAAGTCAAAGCTCAAGCCGATTGTCGACAAGAGCAGGATGATCATGTCGATCCCGATCCTGGACCGGGTGATCGCAAAGAAGTTCTGTACCGAACTGACCAATGCCTTCGGCGGCCAGTTCGAGGAGGTGATCCTCGGCGGAGCAGCTTTCAATCCCGAGGTGGAGAAGTTCCTCAACAAGATCGGTTTCCATTATACGGTCGGCTACGGCATGACGGAGTGCGCTCCGATCATCGGATACGCCCACTGGGACAAGGTCAAGGTCGGATCCGCCGGCCGTGCTGCGATGAACATGAATATCCGCATCGATTCCCCGGACCCGAGGAACATTCCCGGCGAGGTGCAGGTGAGCGGTCCGAACGTCTGTCTCGGCTACTACAAGAATGAGGCGGCGACCCGTGAGTCCTTTACCGAGGACGGCTGGTTCAAAACGGGAGACATGGGCATCATCGACGAAGACGGATACCTGTTCCTCCGCGGCCGTTCGAAGTGCATGATCCTCGGCCCTTCCGGCCAGAATATCTATCCCGAAGAACTCGAGGCCGTCATCAACAATTACAATTATGTCGTCGAGTCGCTGGTCGTCGAAGAGGATGCCGGTCTGACGGCCCTCATCTATCCCGACTACCACCAGGCCGAACTGGACGGAATGAGCCGGAAGGACCTGGAGGCCCGCATGTCGGCGTACCTGCCTTCAATCAACCAGCAGATTCCGAATTACGCGCAGATCAAGAAGCTCGAGTTCATGCCCGAAGATTTCGAGAGAACGCCGAAAAAGAGCATCAAACGTTATCTATATCAAAGGAAATAAGATGGAGAAATTCGACGCACGATACCTGGAAATGGCCGAAGTTTGGGCTAAGAATTCCTATTGCCGCCGCCGGCAGGTCGGAGCGCTGATCGTGAAAGACCGGATGATCATTTCGGACGGTTACAACGGGACACCTTCCGGCTTCGAGAATGTCTGCGAGGATGAGAACGGGGTGACGAAGCCCTATGTCCTCCACGCCGAGGCCAATGCAATTACCAAGGTGGCCAAGTCTGGGAACAGTTCGGACGGAGCGACCCTGTTCGTAACGGCTTCTCCCTGCCTGGAGTGTTCCAAACTGATCATCCAGTCCGGAATCAAGCGGGTCGTCTACAGGGACGAGTACCGGCTGACGGACGGAATCGATCTGCTCAGGCGTGCAGGTATCGAAGTGGAGAAAGTAGACTAGAAGCCTATGGCCCCGAAAAAATCAGCCCTGATCCAGTTGCTCCAGATTGCCCTGGGCGTCTTTTTCGGCGTCCTTGTAACCGTGTTCGCGTACCAAGTGCGAGAGCGTATCCGGGGCCAGAAAGTCATGTACGGGCAGTGGAGGAAACTGAACCTGATTCTCGACCAGGTGGAAAGGAATTATGTGGATACGATTGATTTCCAGGGGATGACGGATGCTGCCGTAACGGCGGCGCTGGCAGAACTGGACCCCCATTCGGTCTATATGCCCCCTGTAGAGAAGCAGGAGTCGGACAGCCAGCTGGCCGGCAATTTCGACGGGATCGGCATTCAGTTCAATGTCCCGAACGATACAGCCATCGTCCTGGAGGTCATTCCCGGCGGACCTTCCGAGAAGGTCGGCCTCCTTCCCGGCGACCGTCTCCTGAAGGTCGACGACAAGGTTATCGCCGGCGTCGGATTTCCGCAGGACAGCATGGTCCGGCGGATGAAGGGACCTTCCGGAACGAAAGTGACTGTAACCGTGAAACGGGGTCGGGAGGAGATTCCTTTCCACATCACCCGGGGGAAGATTCCGGTCCATTGCGTCGACGCGTCTTTCATGATCAACGATACGACGGGGTATATCCGTCTTTCCAAATTCTCCCGGACGACTTATACGGAGTATTTCGAAGCGGTCACGCGGCTGGTCGCGCAGGGGATGAACCACCTGATTTTCGACCTCCGGGACAATACCGGCGGCTATCTGGACCAGGCTGTCCTGCTGGCCAACGATTTCCTGGACAAGGGAAACATGATCGTATATATGGAGGGACGGAGACGGGCCCGGCTTGAATACAGCGCCGACGGGCGCGGGACCATGCGGATCCTTCCGCTCACCATCCTCATCAACGAAGGTACGGCCTCGGCGAGCGAAATCGTTGCCGGTGCCATCCAGGACAATGACCGCGGGGTCATCGTAGGACGCCGTTCTTTCGGAAAGGGACTCGTCCAGGAGCCGATCGATTTCTCGGACGGCAGCGGAATCAGGCTGACGGTTTCCCGCTATTATACCCCCTCCGGACGATGCATCCAGAAGCCGTACGATGTCTACGGGTCGGATATCTATGACCGGTATGCGGACGGTGAAGTGTTCTCCGCCGACAGCGCCAGGCTCAACAAGGAGGATATCCATTATACGGTCGGAGGCCGGGAGGTCTATGGCGGCGGCGGAATCATGCCGGACGTGTATGTCCCGATCGATACGACCCGGGCGTCTTCCCTGTTCGTCAACTGCAACCGCAAGGCGTCCCAGATGCGTTTCGCTTCGTGGATGTTCGATACATATACGGCGAAACTCCGGGAGATCGACTCGTTCGAAGCGATGGATGCTTTCCTGCGGCAAGTCCGTCTTCCGGACCGTTTCAAGGAGTTTATCCGGACCCGTGACGGAATTACCGCTCCGGAATCCGAGTGGGCTGAAACACTTCCGTATCTGGAGCCCCAGCTCAACGCACTCGTCGCCCGCTATTCCAAGCTAGGCGAAAATGCTTTCTACAAGTATTATCTTCCGATCGACGAAACGGTCAAGATTGCCGTCTCCACCCCCGCGTTTCCCCGCGATCTCTAAATTACTGAGCGATGAAAGCGTAGGTGATCGTCCCCATCTGACGGGAGGGGGCGGTCTGTGAGATGTTGAAACGGGAAAGGCGGGCTGCCCGGATGGCGAAGTTCCTGAGGCACGAATCGGAAGAAGAAGCGCCCTCGTCGACCTTTGCATTGATTACCTGCCCGTTATTATTGACCGTAATAATAACCGTAACCTGGCCGAATCCCATGCATCTGTAAGCGGGAATCGGCAGATGGCTGGCTTTCCGTCCCTCCAGCGACCAGGAGAGGACGGATGGACCTGAATAGGTCTTTTTCGGCTGGTTTCTCTCTTCGTTGCGTACCGGATCCGGGACATTGGCGTAGTCGTCCGGGTTTTCCTGCCGGTTCTGGCCGTCCTTCAGATCCTTGGCAAGCCGCTCTGCATCGCGGTAGAGCTTCTCGGCATCGGTGTTCCGGTCGTCTTTCAGCTGTCCGGGGGAGCGGTTGACCGCGATATTCCGGATCGGGATCCCGGCCGCCGCGGCGATCAGCTGTTCCAGCTTTTCTGCCGCGCTCTGCCGGAGTTCCTCTTCCTGTTTGACCTTTTCCTTTTCCTCCTGCTTCGTAAAATCCAGCACGAAGGTGTTTTCCCTCTTGATCTGGTAACCGATCTGTGCGACCAGCAAGACAATAATCACCGCGAGATGGACAATCGCGGTGATATAGAGTCCGGCTTTCTGGTCTGCACTGAGTTTCATGGGACGGAACTACTTGTGGTTTCTTTCCATCGCTTTCTCGATCGTAGCCGAGATGACGTCTATCGCAACCTTGTTATGCCCGCCCTGCGGGACGATGATGTTCGCGTACCGCTTGCTCGGCTCGATGAACTGGAGATGCATCGGCTTGACGGTTTCGCAGTAGTGTGCGATCGCGGTCTCGATGGAACGTCCCCGCTCGGCCGTATCCCGGATGATGATGCGCATCAAACGGTCGTCGTCATCGGCGTCCACGAAGATCTTGATGTTCATCTGGTCGCGGAGTTCCTTGCAGGTGAAGATCAGGATGCCTTCGATGATGATTACCTCGGCGGGCTCGACGGTCACCGTCTCCGTCTTGGAACGGGAGCAGGTGATATAGGAATAGACCGGCTGCTCGATCGTCTTTCCCTGCCGAAGATCGCGGATCTGCTGGCACATCAGTTTCCAGTCGATGGCGTCCGGATGGTCGAAATTGATCTTCTGGCGCTCCTCCATCGGAAGGTGGCTGGAGTCTTTGTAGTAGGAGTCCTGCGGAATGACGACGACCTTGCCCGGGAGCTGGCTCGTAATGGCCTTGACGACCGTTGTCTTTCCTGAGCCGGATCCTCCGGCGATACCGATGACTAACATATTATGTGGCGGTTATTATTCTAGAATTCAGCGTTTTTCGGAGTGCGCGGGAAGGGGATGACGTCGCGGATGTTGGCCATACCCGTCACGAAGAGCAGCAGGCGTTCGAAACCGAGGCCGAATCCGCTGTGGGGAACGGTGCCGAAGCGGCGTGTATCGATGTACCATTCGAGGTTCTTCCGGGACATGCCGAGTTCCTCGATCCGCTGCTCCAGTTTCTCGAGGGAGGCCTCACGCTCGCTTCCTCCGATGATCTCTCCGATCTTCGGGAAGAGGACGTCCATGCCGCGGACCGTGCGTCCGTCTTCGTTCTGCTTCATATAGAATGCCTTGATGTCTTTCGGGAAGTCGATCAGGATGACCGGTTTTCCGAAATACTTCTCCACGAGATAGCGTTCGTGCTCGCTCTGGAAATCGGTTCCCCAGTGGACCGGGTATTCGAAGGACTGGCCGTTGCGGACGGCCTCTTCAAGGATTTCTACGGCGCGGGTATAGGTGACCCGTTCGAAGGTAATGCCGAGCACGCTGCGGAGACGCTCCTCCAGACCCTCGTCATACTTGCTGCCCAGGAAGCGGATATCGTCGATGCAGTGGTCGAGTGCATACTGGACCAGGTATTTGACGAATTCCTCGGCGAGTTTATCTAAAACCATTTCTATCATAGGGCCCACTGTGCAATCATAAATATCTTCTGTAGTTTCATTTTCAGAAAAAGTATTATCAAAATAAAATTGATGGTCTTCCAAATACTTAGTAATC
>JAFRUH010000018.1 GCA_017438975.1 Bacteroidales bacterium | reverse complement strand
CGTGCCATGAACAAAGAAGAATTCGATATCAATCAGGAACTGGAGCAGATGCGGCAGGATTATGCTGCGCTGAAGGAACGGTTCGACAAGCAGCAGATCATCAATGAGCAGCTGATGCAGAACGCGATGAAAAAGGATGTTCGCAGGCTGTTCCTTTCAAAGAAATCGATCCCGGCAACAATCGCATTATTCATTATCGCGGTCATCCTTTGTTATGTCCAGGGATTCGACCGGTGGGTTCCGCTTTCCCTTATCATATATGGCCTGCTTACCATCCCGGGCATTTTCTGGGTATATAAAGGAATCCGGGAAGAAGATATTTACAATGGCGACATCCTGTCCACGACAGAATCTCTGCGAGAATTCAAGAAAAGGTATGTCATCCTGGTGACGGGGATCTGTGTTCTTTTCTTTCTTTTCGTGATTATGGCGACCTTCTATTTGACCTCGATGAATATCAGCGCCGAACTGATGTGGAGAAGAGGCCTCCTTATCACTATCCTGTGTGTCGGGACATTGGCTCTTGAGTATTACTCTGCCAAGCGTTTGTTAAACGCCTGCGATGACATCATCGGGCGCCTGAAAATAAAAGACGAATAAAATGGAAGACTTTATCATCAGAGAAATTGACCGCTTGGGCGAGATGCTGCTGATGATCGCCCGGAGGCTTGGTCTGCCGGACGGAGACACGCCGGATTATACACTGGCAGATGTAAAGGATGAATTCGACCGTGAAAGTCTGCCTTTCGACCTTGATACGGTCTTGCTGAAAGAGAACCCCGTATGGTATCTGGTGGAGACCGGGGGGCTCTCCGACCATGCTCTGGAGACATTCATCGACATCCTTTTCCATTCGGATCTGGACGAGGACAAGAAGACAGCCCTTCTCGGGGATTCCCTCGCGTATCTGGATGGGAAAGGTTATTTCTCAATCAGACTGCATTCCTTGGTCAGCGACTGAAAGCCTTTCAATCACAATGCACCCTCAAGCACACTGGAATCCAGAAGCGGACTTTTCGCGCGTTCCGTTTTATATCCGGAGGATGGACACATCCGGCTTCGTCGAGGCTTCAGAAGTTCCCGAGGCCTCTCTCCCGCTGATCGGCTTTATCTATCTTGTAAACGGAGAGGTTCTCACGGAAGTCGACGGGACACCATTCCTTTGTCAGCCGGGACAGATTCTGTTGATTCCCCAGCACAGTCCTTTTATCATCCGGTATTTTCGGGATGCCGTCGGATATACGGGCGGATTTGCCCCGACGATGCTCGCCGACACCAAACCTTTGAGATTCCTTTCCGCTCCGCTCCTTCAAGGCTTCTGGTTCGATGAAGGGACTTTTATCGGAGAACTTTTCAATATGCTGGCCTCCTCTTTTGAAAAGGGAGACCGGGTGTTTGTGGAGAAGGGAGTGGATCTGCTTCTGTCCCGCATCCGGATCGGCCAGGAGGATACTTTGCATCCCGCCGTGAGCCGCTTTCTCGAGGCCATATTCAATTCCGGGCAGGTTTGTGGAACGATCTCATCCTTTGCCGGTGAAATCGGCATCAGCGAGAATTACCTGAGCCGTCTCGTAAAGAATGCGACCGGCCGCAGCGTAGGCGCCTGGATCGACATCGTCCGCATCCAGCGCGCCAAACGCCTGCTTTCCGGCACAAGGCTTCCCATCATAGATATCGCAAGCGCTGTCGGGGTGGAAGATCAGTCCTACTTTTCCCGTCTTTTCAAGAAGGAGACCGGTCTGACGCCATCAGCCTTCCGTAAGAAGATGCAAGGATAATCCTAATTCATTCCCTGTCCGTTCTAAAATCTCTCCTCTCCTTTGCCGAACTTTGCAGCGATAAAAGTCCGGTATGAACAAGAATAACCCATAATTCGGCCGGCCGCTTTATTTCACACCAAAAGAGTATTGAATGAATATAAATGGTATCATCATCGGCGCAGCCGTATTCCTGAGCATCGGCATCTGTCATCCCCTGGTTATCAAAATGGAATACCTGTGGGGAAAACAAAGCTGGTGGATTTGGCTGGCGGCGGGTTTGACTTTTGCCACACTCTCCCTGCTTGTCAAGAACGACATCCTGTCCATCATCATAGGCGGCTTTGCCTTCTGCTGTCTCTGGGGCATCCACGAGATGTTCCTTCAGGAAAAGCGCGTACTGCGCGGCTGGTTCCCGGAAAATCCGGCCAGGCACGAGTATTATGAAAAAAGACGCAAGGAAATGCAGGGAAAATTGTGAACGGGGCTTTTGATTCTTTTGGGATTATGACGGAATGTTGCTATCTTCACTGCGGCAAACCGTGATTCTACATGAAGAGACATCCATCATTAATCCTTCTCTTAATCTTGGCGTTGACCGCTTCCGCATGTGTATTCACCGGTAACCCGAATAAGCCGCAAGGCTATGTCCGTTACTGTGTGAAGATTTTGGACAGGCATGCTCTTTACGCAGATTCTCCCCGTTGGCGGCAGACAAGGGACAGTATCCTGTCGGCGTCAAAGGCCATTTCCTCATTCGATGAAGCCCATGACCTCGTATCCAGGGCCGCAAAGGTGGCGGGAGGGAAACACTCCCAATTGCTTCCCCCCATTAAGGATACGGCTTCCTACTCCGAAACCGCCCCGGAAGTAAAACTGATGGAGGAAGGCATCGTCTATATTCTTCTCCCCGCCCACAGCGGTGTCAAAGTTTCCGATTCTCTTTATGTGCATACCGTGCTGGATTTTCTGGCGGCCCATCAGGACGCGAAAGGGGTGGTTCTAGATTTACGGGACAACCGGGGCGGAAACATGTACCCGATGATCGCCGCGGTCTCCCCGCTCCTTCCGGACGGGATCATCCTCCGGTTCAAAGACAGAAAACGCACCGTGCCTGTCTCGCTGGATTTCGTTTTGAATACTAATGGATTAAAGGCTGAAAGCATCCATAAATTCCCGTCATCGGTTCCTATCGCCCTCTTGACCGACGACTGGACAGGCAGTTCGGGCGAAGCCACGCTCCTGTGCTTCCGCGGCCTGGAGAATACCCGCACTTTCGGCATACCTACGGCAGGTTTTGCCAGTGCCAATAACGTCAAGCCGCTCTCGGACGGTTATACGCTTGTGATCACTACCGGATGCGATATGGCAAGGACTGGAGAGGTTTTCTGTGACGATCCCATCAGCCCGGACGTTGTCACGCAGACGCCTCTGGAGGATGCCTTAAACTGGATTGCCACCAAATAGCAAATGAAGATCAGACTTGAAAAACCCGCCGATTACCGCGAAGTGGAGAATCTCACCCGCGAGGCTTTCTGGAATGTGTATCGCCCCGGATGCACGGAGCACTACGTTTTGCATCGTTACCGGGACAACCCGGATTTTATTCCGGAGCTGGACTTCGTAATGGAGGAGAATGGCCGCATTATCGGCCACGTGATGTTTTCCAAGGCCGAATTGATCCTGCCGGACGGCGCGCATAAGTCCTCCTGGACTTTCGGGCCCATCAGCATCCATCCCGATTATAAGCGGAAAGGCTATGGACTTCAACTCCTCCAGTATGCCCTGGCCGAGGCCCGCGACAAGGGGATCGGTTTCATCTGCATGGAAGGCAATATCGACTTTTACAAACATGCAGGCTTTGACCTCGCAAGCCGGTTCCATATCCATTATCACGACTTTCCCGAGGAGGAGGATGTGCCTTTCTTCCTGGCGCAGGAACTCATCCCCGGCTGGCTGAAGGCCAATGGCATAGAAGAAGCGACCTACTGCCCGCCCAAGGGGTATTTCATCGCGGATGAGCACCCCGGGGCGTTTGAACTGTATGAGGCCTCATTCCCGCCCAAAGAGAAACTGCGGCTCCCGGGACAGCTGTTCTATGATGGCATCATGGAAACGAGCCGCATCATTCTACGGCCCTGGCAGGACAGCGACGCCCCCGTGCTGTTCAAATGGGCGTCGGATCCCGACGTGGGGCCGCGGGCCGGATGGGCGCCGCATAAATCCGTCGAAGAAAGCCTGGAAGTGATCCGGACGGTCTTCAAGGATGCCACCAATACCTGGGCGATCGAGCTCAAAGAAACGGGAGAAGCCATCGGTGCAATGGGCTATGGCCCTTCGTGCGACTGCAATCTGCCCTCACGCGAGGGCGAGCCCCTGACCGGATATTGGGTTGCCAAGCCTTATTGGAACAGAGGAATCTGTACGGAAGCGCTCGGACTGATGATCGAGCACATCCGGAAAACCACAGACATAAAGTCACTGATCAGCGGACACTTCACGGACAACCCCGCGAGCGGCCGCGTGATGGAAAAATGCGGTTTCGTTCCTACGGGGGAAACCGTGATCGACGAAACCCAGTACCAGGGCGCGGACCATCCCATCAGAGTCCTGCGCTTGTTGATACGGTAACCCTCGACGCTACAGGAGGCGGGAAAGGTCTTTCTCTTCGAAGACGTTGAGGCCGTTCGAGGCGATTACCTCGGCGGCCTTTTCGGCGTTGTCGGTACGGAAGATGAGGACTCCCTTTCCGTTCAGCAGGAAAGAGTACAGGTAGGCGATGCTGATGCCCTCGCGCGCGAAGATCTCGATGGCGTCGGCGGCCATGCCGGGACGGTCATCGAGTTCGACGGCGAAAACCTCGCAGAGCGAGACGGACACTCCGGCTTCCTTGAGAACGTTATAAGCCTTTTCAGGCTGGGAGCAGATGATGCGGCAGATCCCGAAGTCGGCGGTATCTGCGATGGTGGAGGCAATCAGCTGGATCTTCTCCTGTTTGAGAATCCGAAGCACCCTGACGAGAGCGCCGGACTTGTTCTCGATGAAGACGGAAAGTTGATGGACTGTCATAGTTATGTCTGTTTTTAATATTTCTTTCTGGTATCGACGACCCGAACGGCCTTGCCCTCGCTCTTAGGCAGGGTATTCTTGGGCACGAGGCGGACCCGGGGGGTAATCAGGATCTCGTCGCGGAGCTGGCGGGTAATCTCCCGGGTCAGTGCCTGGAGTTTGCCGTAGTCGTCGATGAAGAGGTCTTTCATCTCGACATCGACAGTCATGCCATCGTTTCCGTCCACGGTCTCTAGGGTGATGAGGTAGTCGGAAGCGAGCTCCTGGAACTGCATCAGGATGGTCTCGATCTGGATCGGGAAAATATTGACGCCCTTGAGGATGATCATATCGTCGCTGCGGCCCTTCATACGGTCGAGACGGATGTGATGGCGCCCGCAGGGACACTCGCCCGGCAGGATGCGGGTGAGGTCGCGCGTACGGTAACGGAGCAGAGGCATGGCCTCGCGTTTGAGCGTAGTGAGCACGAGTTCGCCGACCTCCCCGTCCGGAACGGGTTCGAGGGTGTCAGGATTGACGATCTCGACAATGTAGTAGTCTTCCCAGATATGCATACCGTTCTGTTCTGGGCACTCGAAGGCGACGCCGGGGCCGCACATCTCCGACATTCCGAAAGAGTTGTAAGCCTTGACGCCGAGCATGTTCTCGATACGTTTGCGGGTATCCTCGGAGTGCGGTTCCGCACCGATCACGAGGGTGCGGAGCTTGGTGTCCCTGCGGGGATCGATCCCCCTTTCGCACATCACCTCATAGATACGTGCGGCATATGAAGGGATGGCGTGCACCACGGTGGTGCCGAAGTCCGTGAAGAACTTGAGCTGGCGCAGGGTGTTGCCGGCGGCGGCGGGGACGGTCAGCATGCCGACCCTCTCCGCTCCATACTGGAAGCCGAGACCGCCGGTAAACATACCGTAGCCGGAAGTGTTCTGGAAAACGTCCTCCGGACGACAGCCCACCATCCACAGGCATCTGGCGACGGCATTGGCCCATTCTTCCAGGTCCTTCTGCGTATGCAGGATGACCGTGGGATTGCCGGTGGTGCCGCTGGAAGAGTGCAGGCGCACGCATTTGTCAAGCGGAACCGCGGCCATCCCGAACGGATATGTGTCCCGAAGGTCCTGCTTGGTGGTGAAGGGAATCTTCTTGAGGTCATCCAGCGAACGGATATCCGAAGGCGACAGCCCGGCCTTGCGGAAACGTTCCTTATAGAAAGGAGAATCCATGCAATGCTTGACCGTGGCCTGCAGCCTCTCAAGCTGCAAGGCCTCTATCTCTGAACGGGAGTACGACTCCTCCGGATTGAAGAACTTTTGGTAAGACATAATCGTTATCTGTTGTTAATGAGTTACAAAGATAATAAAAAAGTTTACCATCTGCTTTCTTCGCCGAGATCCGCAGGGCTTGTCCCATGCTTTTCCTGCAATCCGGCGGATGCGGTTTCCCGGGTCATCCCTATCTGTTTTAATGCATTAATTCTGAATATTTTGCCATAATATTGCAAATTGCTTGCAATAATTGAAAATTATACTTATTTTGCTCCCAAGTGTATTACCTTTCAAGGTTTATTAAATCCATTTTTATGAAGAAACTGTTTCTTGCAATCCTGATGGGCGCATTGACGTGGTCCGCTTGGGGCCAGACGCGTGTGTCGGGAAAGGTGACTGATTCAGCAGGTGAACCGGTCCCGGGGGTCGCGGTCTTCGTCAGAGGCACGACCACAGCTACAGTATCCGATGCCAATGGTAACTACAGTATCGTTGCAAAGGAAGCGGACAACCTTCTTTTCAGCTGCATCGGATTCGAAGAGACCCTCCTTCCGGTGGGAAAGCGTTCGATCATCAACGTTACGCTCGCTGAAAGTATCCAGGAACTCGACCAGGTGGTGGTTACCGGTTATCAGACGATCTCGAAGGAAAGAGCGACCGGTTCATTCGACATTCTTGGCAAGGCCCAGATCGAGAAGCCGGCTAGCAGCATCGCCAGCCGTTTGATCGGTGCCGCTCCGGGACTTGCATACTCCACGGACATCTACGGGAATCCTTCCTTCTCCATCCGGGGAACGTCCACCTTCTCGGAGTACAGCGCTCCCCTTATCGTGGTCGACGGATTCCCTGTCGAGAGCAGTTTCGAGGGCATCAACCCCAATGATGTCGAAAGCGTCACGATCCTGAAAGACGCCGCAGCCGCGTCCATCTGGGGTGCCAAGTCTTCGAACGGCGTCATCGTCATCACGACGAAGAATGCGAAGGCCACATCTTCCGGTAAGCCCGTGGTGACGGTGGATTACTCCGGATTCTACAAGATTTCCCCGAAACTCGACCTGGACTACACCTTGTCGTATGCTTCTTCGGATGACGTGATCGATTATGAGAAAGCGCATTTCCTTCAGTGGGACGGTCCTCTTTTCTATTCCGACGAGACCGACTATTCCGGCGGCAACAGCACGGTGTACGACCTCCTGAACGAGGTCCGTCTGGGGCATCTCACACAGGCCCAGGCCGACACCCAGATCAATGCCCTGCGCGGAAAGAGCAATTACGACCAGATCAGGAAGTACATGCTGCAGAATGCCGCGGTATTCCAGCAGAACCTCGGCGTGAACATCGCCACCGAACGTTCCCAGACAGCCCTCTCCTTCATCTATGAAGACAGCGACAGGGTCTACAAACGGGACGAGGACAAGCGGCTGATGATCAGTTTCAGGAACAAGACCAATCTGTTCAAATGGCTGGACATGAGCGTGAACGGAACTTACAGCCGTACCAATTCCAACAACAGTTCATACGGCCTGCCCGACTTGTCCCCCTATGAAATGCTCGTCGATGAAAAAGGAGAGTATATCCGTTACAGCGGAGGCGTATCGCTCAATTATCTGAAAAGGCACGTGCCCATAGAGGACTTCCCCTACCAGGATTGGACCTTCAATCCCGTGGAGGAAATGTATGCCCGCGAGCTGACTTCGACCAGCAACCTTGCCCGCATCCAGGCCGGCCTGACCTTCAAGATCTTCCCGGGGCTCTCCGTGGACACCAAGATGCAGTACGAGATGATCGAAGGTTCGACCCACAATTACTATAGCGAGCAGACCTATCTTGTCCGCAATACCGTCAACTCGGCCGTAACCTGGAACCAGACGACAGGCAGTGTAACGCGCAACCTCCCCTCCGGAGGCTTCCTTGACCAGAGTACCAACAAACGTGATATCCTCACCCTCCGTGCCCAGGCCAACTTCAACCGCACCTTCGCCGACAAGCACTCCATCGCCGCCATCGCAGGCGTGGAAACGATCGACAATGTCTACCAGACCTTCGGCCATCCCCGTTCTTACGGGTATGACCCCAACACCCTTTCCGTCGGAACCTTCCCCAACGGCGCCGGCGGAACCGGGGCGTACAAGCTGACCAACTGGCAGGGGTCGAACCTGACCTTTACCTACGTCAACTCGTTTACCTATACGACCGACCGTTACTTCTCGGCCTTTGCCAATGCCTCCTATACGTATGACGGCAAATACACATTGTCGGGAAGCGTCCGTACCGATGCGTCCAACCTCATTACCGACGACCCCAAATACCGTTATGCGCCGTTCTGGTCGGTCGGTGCGAGCTGGCAGGCCGCCAAGGAGGAATTCTTCAAGGAGATCGGATGGCTCAACGCCCTGACCGTCCGGGCCACCTTCGGATACAACGGAAACGTCGACAAGAGCACGACCTTCAAGCCGCTGCTCAACCCGAGTGCGACGCCCAATACTTACACGAAGCAGTACACGGCGACGATGTCGAGCTACGGTAACCCGTCCCTGCGCTGGGAGCGTACCAAGACCATCGACTTCGGTGTCGACTACGCTGCCTTCAACAATAGGCTGCACGGAAAGATCGACATCTACAACAAGCACTCCCTCGATCTGATCGCGACCTTAAGCCTTCCCAAAACACAGGGAACGTCTTCGATGAAGCTGAACAACGGAGAGCTCAGCAACAAGGGTATCGAAATCGAAATCGGCTCTACGCTTCCTATCAGCAAAGACATCATCTGGGACGGAACCCTCATGTTCTCGTACAACAGGAACCGTATCCTTTCCCTGAAGTATTATCCTTCATCCGCTTATGCTCTCGTATACAGCGGCGGTTCCTCCGCCTGGATGGAAGGCTACGACATGAACACCCTCTGGAGCTACACCTATGGCGGTCTTCTGAACAAGGGAACCGAATCCGTTCCCGACTGGCAGCCGACCCTCGTCGGAAAAGACGGAAACCAGCAGACCTTCGCCAGCTGGCCCAGCGGGGATGCGATGAACATCTCCTACGACCAGGGAACAGCCGTGGCGCCTATGAACCTGGCATTCTCGACTTCGCTCAAGATCTACAACTTCGAGGTTTCCATGATCCTGACCGGCAAGTTCGGGCATGTTTTCCGCCGCGAATCCTTCAATTATCCGGGCATCACCGGCCGTTCGATCCCCAACTCCAAGTATCGGCAGATCCTCGACACGGACCCGTTCGACAACATCTTTGTCCCGCTTCCTCAAAAGGATAATGAGACCCGACTTTACTTCTGGGATCGTTTCTGGGGATTCATGTCATACCTGACCGAGAATGCATCCCTTATCAGGATGCAGGAAATCAACGTCACGTACAACCTGCCGAAGTCATTCACCAACTGGCTCGGGCTGAACTACGTCAAGGTTTTCGCCCAGGCGAACAACCCCTTCAGCATCTACTTCAACAAGTGGGGCGAGGATCCTGAATTCCCGAGAGGGAACGTTCCCCTGCAATCCGCTTATCTGCTCGGTTTGAAGTGCAATTTCTAAAATGAGAGCGTCTATGAAACTGAATATAACAACCTTTACGGCATTCCTCTTCTCGGCCATGGTGCTGGGCGGATGCAACTTCGTCGATGACTTCCTCTCGGCTGAACCGTCGAAAAGCACGAAAAAGACAATCCAGACCGCGGATCAGCTTGACGCAGTCCTGGCCAGGCACGCCGGTTTCTATGAGGAGCAATGCGATATGATGATGGCCAGCGACGACTACGCCATCACCCCCGAAATCCACAACGCCCAGTCGAGCGGGTACAATATCACCATCGTGAACTACGCTCTCTGGAACGACGAAAATCCGGATACCCGATACAACACCTGGGGCGCGGAATACACCAAGATCTATTACGCCAACCTTGTGCTGAACAATATCGACAACGTCGAGGGAGACGAAGTCCAGAAAGCCAACCTCAAGGCTGAAGCGTACTTGCTCAGGGCCTACTGCTTCTTCCAGATCGCCCTTGCGCATACCCTCTACTATACGGGCAGCAACGGGGATGAACCCGGTATCACCCTGAAGACTTCCACTTCTTTCGAGCAATCTTCCGCCCGCGCGAACCTGAAAGATACCTGGGACGCCATCGAGGCCGACCTCCAGGAGGCCCTGAAGATCACCCAACCCCTTGTCGGATCTGACGGCGTGATGAAGAACTGGCGCGGCAACACGGCCGCCGCAAAAGGATTCGCCGCACGTTATTACCTGTACAGGGCCGATTACGAAAAGGCCCAGCAGTATGCCCAGGCCGCCCTGTCCGAATACAGCAAGATGAAGGATTTCAACGATCCGTCCGAGATGTACAACCATTCCCATGTCGATTCGTACAAGCTGACCGACACCGGCGAGACCGTTACGGTCCAATTCCCGTACACCTACCCGCAGAGTGACTTCTCCAACATCATGGGCTGGAGCGAACTGCTCTACACCAGGACCTGCTACAGTGCATTCTGGTGGTTCATTCCGAGCCAGGCCCTCATCGACAACTATTCGGTGGATGTCCCCGGAGGGAACCCCGACAACGACCTGCGTTACCACTTCTTCCTCCTGCCTGATTTCGGTCTCCGCAGCTGCGCGAAGACAACGGCGGGCCGCCAGCCCGGATACTGCCAGTTCTTCTATGACCACATCGTTTCCGGCCCTACCACGGCTGAAATGAACCTGATCCTGGCCGAATGCGCCGCACGTTCCTCCAACTGGAGCAACGCCATGTCATACGTCAACAAAGTCAGGAGAAACCGCATCAAGGCCGATGTCTATACCGACCTGACGGCCTCTTCCCAGGCGGACGCCATCAAGAAAGTTCTCCAGGAAAGACGCCGCGAAATGCCTTTCTCCATCCGTTGGTATGACCTGAAGAGACTCAACGCGAACGACTCGGCCAACCAGGTCACGGTCACGAAGACGTTCTATCCTTTCAACTCGACCACCGTCCAGAAAGGAGAGCCGACCAAGGCTTACACCCTCGCCCCGAACGGAAGGCATTACGCCATCCCGATCAGCAATGACGAGATCTCCAAGTCCTACAACGAGATCGTGCAGAACACTTATTAAAAGTACCCCACATGAGAAAGTATCTTCTGATACTTCCTGTCGTTCTTCAAGTGGCCGCCTGTTCCCAGGCCGGCCACTTGAATTCGGATGGGAAGTATGACTTGAAAGTCCTGTATGTAGGCGGGCAGCCCGACGTGGACACCTATACCGTCAAGCTGACGCCGGAAGAAACGGAAGCGTCCATAGAAGGCAGAACGGCCGCTTTCGGGACATTCCTCAATGAGAAGTTCACATCCGTGAAGATCGTCCGCGGAGCGGATTATTCGCCGGGAATGTCCGACACAGTCGACGTGACCGTCTTTGACGGCAACCCGCCGGCACTGAAGCCCGCCTCCAGGGGATATGACAGGAAGGGCAATCCCGACTATGTCAGCGCGATTCTGCTCCCGGACGACTTCGACCGGGCCGCCCTGACCATCGGGAAAGTCGGAGAAAGCGTTTCGCAACCCATCGGAAGCAAAAACGACTGGTACTGCCTCTGCCTCGATGCGCAGGCACATAACTGGGTCCCGGACCATCCCATCTTCCACGGCCCCTTCCCGGTCACGATGACCACCGAGCTGTGCCCGACTCCCGAAGATGCCAGGCATTATACCTATTTCTATGACACTCCGCTTCCGGATTCGACCCTGATGTGGAGGGTACAGACCAAGGGCTACCAGGACGAACGGGGATTTCCGGTCGGGATGGTGGCGCGCCCGTGGGGCTACGTCGATGCCCATGACTCCGAATACATTTCCAGCGGGGTCTGCGCCAAGACCATCGACGCCGTCGCCATCGGCCGGCACGGCAATTTCCTGCACTGGGGCTTTGCCGCATCCCCGGAGTATCTGACAGAGGAAGCGAAGCAGGTCCTTGCCAACGCGATCGTCTACATTTCCAATTTCAACGGGAAAGGGATGCTTGTCCGAAAGTATAACGAGCGCATCGCGACCCGGGAATACTTCAAGGAGTTGAAATACCTGGCGAGCAGGGAACCCTATGAAGAAAGGGTACAGTGGGCGCTGGAAGCGGGCCAGACTCCGATGACCTTTGAGGAATATCTCAAACGGTATGAAAAGGAAGCCTTCGACGTTCTCGGAACCGACATCGAAAAATATCCGGCCTATTATGACGAGAACCTCCCCTATTTCTACGGCGGCGAAGGGTCATACATTGTTAGCATCGATATGGACTGCAAGGAATGGGGCATCGACAACCATGACCCGGCATTGCTGGACAAGGCCATCCGCTGCCTTGAAGAAGGTGTCGAAACGGAGCGGGCCAACCGAATCCTCAGCCGTTATACCCTATGTTCATTCGACAATCCATCGGAATGGCGCGCCTGGTTCCGCAAATACAGGAAGAAACTGTTCTTCACGGAAAGCGGCGGCTGGGTATTCATGATCGACGGACCTTCCAGCCTGCCCGGAAACGACGCGACTGCCAGGAAGAAAGCAGAGGCGGAAGCCGAACGGGCCGAAGCCGAGCAGCAGGCCAGCCTGGGCACTCCCACGCATGAGAATCCCGTTTGCGCAGCCGCGAAATGGGCCCCCGACAAGGGCGCGATCGAGATCTCGTTCGTCCTCTACAAGGGATTCCATGTCTACCGCACGGTGTCCGCGAAGGATCCGTACATCCCCCTCAGCATCGAAACGAGCGCTCCGGAAGGACTCCAGGTCGGAGAATGGCAGGCCCCGCCCGCCCATCCTTTCGGCAGCTCCGGCACCCTTGTCTATGACGAGAACTTCACCGTACTCGTTCCGGTAGGAGGCCGCCTCAACGGACCGGTCAAGTGCATCGTAAACTGGCAGAGCTGTGACGACAAATCGTGCACAGCTCCGCAGTCAGTTGAATTCAATGTGATGGTAAGGAGATAGGAAGCCTGTCACTTGCCCTCCAGAATCTTTTCGACCTCCGCGTAGAACTCTTCGCTCTCACCGCTTCCGCGGTAGACGATGGTTCCGCGGGGGTCTAAAACTATCTTGGTGGGGAATCCCTGGACGTTGAACGTCGCGACGAAATCGTCCTCTCCCTTGCCTTGCATCAAGTTGGTCCAGTCCATCCCGTTTTTCCGCATACATTCGCGGACCTGCTCCTTGTCCTTGTCGTTCGCTATCCCGACGATCATCAGTTTGTCGGCATATTTGTCGCGGAATGCCCTCATCGCAGGCATACCCTGGAGACAGGCTCCGCACCAGGTCCCCCAGAAATCGAGGATGACATATTTGCCACGGCAATCCTTGATATCGAACGGTTTCCCTTCCATGTCATCACCTGCGAGACGCGGGCAGGGCGCCCCGACGGAAGCCAGTTTGGCCCCCTCTACGCGACCGGCCACGGTGTAGTAGAAATAGTTTTCATGGTATTTCGGAGCGACCTTCTCCAGAAGCGGCTCTATCTCGGAAGGCTCCATCTGGGAACGTACGAGCATATCTTCCATCAGCCACAGGGCGGCGATGCACGAAGGGTTCTTGCTGACGAAATCCCGGCGCAGGCTATCGCTGCAGGCCTCCAGGGCTTCGGACTCTTTCCTGAGGGCCTCCTTCGCATCGGGGGTCAGCGTGGAATCGACCTCGAGGGAGACGGCGATGTCCCCCATACGGCTCTGCACGGGGAAAAGGGCGCTGCTCAGACGGGCGAACATCTTGTTCTCAAAGTCGCCGGAGGGGTACATGTCGACGAAATTCTTTCCCGTAAGGTCTCCGGACATCTTGAGCTTGGTCCCGGGCCCCACGACGAACCACAGCGACGAGGCCTTGTTCGGGAAATACCCCCTGCCCACATACTTGAAAAACTGCCGGTCGTCCGAGAAAGTCAGGCGCAGGACGGCGGGCTGGGGAGTCGTCCCGCTGAAAGAAACCTTTCCGTCTGTAACGGGAAGGCTGATGTACTTCGGATTGTCGCTGGGAATCTGAACGGAATCCCGGAGTCCGAACACCGTCACGGAAGCATGGTCGCTGGTGATTCCCTTGACATCAAGGTCCACCGAAAACTCATTGGTCTTTTTCCCGCAGGAAAACGCAGCAAGAAGGATGACAAGGGCCGCGAAAGCCGGCCTGAACGTAGAGCGTTTCATATCAGATACAGTTAAACGGTTGAAAATAACACTTTTCCGCGAATAATACGTTATTTTTCCGAAAAAAAATCCGAATGCTTTACCCAAACATTTATCTTTGTATGGAAAATGATATGCCGTTTGCCACGAAAAGTAGCATCGGGAAGCAGGTTTGTAAAGCACGATTGGTTGCGGGGGAACCGGAGCCGGAGTACTTTTGCGGAAAAATCGCAAGCTTATGAAACTGTCAGAAAAAATCAAGGCGCTCCGGAAAGGAGCCGGCATGTCCCAGGAGGAATTCGGGGCAAGACTCAATGTATCACGTCAGGCGATCACGAAATGGGAAAGCGGCGAAGGGTTGCCGGATATCGGGAATCTGCTCGCGCTGTCGCGTATGTTCAACCTGTCCCTGGACGATCTCCTTTCAGAGGAAAAGGCGCTCGCCGAGAAACTGTTCTTGTACGAGAGCCGGGTCGAATACGATATCGATGCTCCGATGGACTTCGACATCCACCTGCGCAGCGCAGCCGAGGTCACCGTGAGCGGAACCCCCACCGAGAAACTGGAAATCGTCCTGTCTTCCAACGAGATCGCCGACCTGTCCCATCTCCTGAAAGTCAAGATCGACAGCAGCGGACGCGGCGCCGATATCGACCTGCACAGACAGGACGGCATCACCGAGACACTTTGCAGGAAGGCCCTCCATATCGGGATACGGCTACCCCGGCGCTACGTGCAAAAAGTCGAGGTCTCGGCAAACGTCGGCAAGTTCAATCTCCGGCATCTCGAATACGAGCATTTCGAGTTCGGATCCAAGGCCGGGGAGGTTACTCTGGATGAAATCTCCGGCGATATCGAACTGGACATCAACAATGATGTTGTCATAAGGGCCGGGTCCTTCTCCGGGAACCTTTCATTGAACCAACTGAATGCCGTCTCTACCCTATTCCTTCCCAAAGACAAGGCAGTGTCTTCGCGCTGCAGAGGTGTGAGGACACGTCTGCTCTGCGATACCCCCGACCTCTTCAACAGCGAAGCACCAGACGTCATCGAACTGAACGGATTCAATTCGGAGCTAACGGTATCGTTCGGGCAGTAAAGCAAAAATTGTTATATTTGTATCGGAACCAATTGAATGACTTATCACATGATTATCCTTGTCATCCTCGCGGCCGTCAGCGCCATCATGGGAATTCTGATTCTTCTCGGGAAAGGAGACTATCTGATCGCCGGTTACAACCTCGCCTCGAAAGAGGAACGGGAACAGTATCATGTCAAGCGCCTCAGGGGCCTGACCGGCGGCGTGCTGATCGCCCTGGTTCCCTTGCTCTTCTTGCTTGCCGGCGAGCCGTCCATAGGAAAAATGATCACCTTCTCGACCCTTGTCTTCGTTCTTTGCATCCTTGTGGTTGTCCTCGCAAACACCTGGGCGAAAAAGAAATCCAAATAGCCGTTCGGAAGTCCATGAACCGATACCTGGGCTCCTTTGGGCCTGCAGCCCGAACGAACCTGTCGAACCGGAGAAACCGGATCCTACTCCGGGAAAGATCACGACGAAGCACTTCGGCTACTGCTCCGTGGACCTCGGCTCCGGGGCGAAGAACATCACGGTCAGCGGATGCAGTTCGCTCTCCCCGGTCTCCCAGGTCACGGGCAGCCGCAGGTATGCCTTCCATGTCAGCAAATCGCAGTTGTGCCTGATCAGGGACTGCCTGTGCGACGACGACCGCCATCAGTTCGTCTGCGGCTCGCAGGTCCCCGGACCGAATGTGTTCCTGCGGTGTGTCTCGACCCATATCCGCGCCGACGCCGGTCCCCACCAGAGATGGGCCTCCGGCATCCTGTACGACAATATGAGACTGGACGGTCCCCTGAACGTCCAGGACCGGGCCGGATACGGAACCGGGCACGGATGGGTCGGCGTGAACGTCGTCTGCTACAACTGCGAAACATCCTACCTGTGCATCCAGAGCCCCTGGGTGACCGGACAGAACTGGTCCATCGGCAACATCGGGGAAAAGCGCACGGCAACCCGGACCTATTCCGACAATCTGGGCGCCCGTCCCGACGGAATCTGGATCTCCCCGGGGGTCCATGTCACTCCGGAATCCCTGTATGAATCCCAACTCTCCGAACGCCATGCGAAAGGAGAATATATCCTTCTACCGTGAGCTGTCAGTCCCGGCTGAAGCGGATTCCCGGTAACGGTAATACTCATGGACGAGACTCCGGTATCCGAGCGCCTTCAGGTCGGCGTAGCGGATCCGGTAGTTCGCCTTGGTGTGGCGCTCCGTCCCGAGATAACGTATGTACTGCTGGAGATAGCGGTCGATTTCGCGGAGCCCTTCCGTCCGGTTGATCACCGGGAAGTACCATCGGGACCAGGTCAGCGCCTGGGGATCGTCATCCTCGAAGAATTTATTGTTGAAGGTGCGGATGAGTCCTTTCATCGCCCGTCCGGCGTCGAGGTCCTTCCGGCGGCGCCAGCGCGCGACGGAACGGGCGGCCCGGCGGATCTTCCCCTTCATTTTCCGGACCGTCGCCCGGGAAATGTCGATGGCGTTCCCGAGGCATCTGAACCCCAGGAATTCAAAGGGCTCGTCGGGAGTGTACACCCGCTCCTTGGAGGGATTGACCTCGAGTCTGTAGCGGGCCAGGAAGTCCAGGAGGACGGCTTTATGGGCTTCCAGCGTCTCCCGGTCCGGGGCGAAAAGGATGATATCGTCGGAATACCGGGCATAGACGACCCCCTTGTCGGCAAAATACCGGTCCACCTCCATCAGATAGACATCCGCCAGGAACGGGGCGGTCGGCGTGCCTGCCATGACGCCCTTCCGGCCATGGACCACCTCCCCGCCCGAGAGGGCCCGGTCATCCGTCAGCATCCGCTCCAGGAAACTGTAGAGGGACGGATCGTCCGAAAGGATCCCCTTCAGGATCGGAAGGAGGATCGGGATGGAAATCGAGTTGAAATAATCGTGGATGTCGAGCTTGTAGGCCCACATCCGGCGCCCCCGGAGGACCTTAAGGAGCGAAAAGATCGCATCGCTCGCCTTCAGCCCCCGCCGGAAGGAATAGCAGTTGGGCGCGAAACAGGCGTCATAGCGGTAGAGCAGGTGGGAAACCAGTTTAAGGACTCGGGTCTCGTCGGGGTCGAAGCTGTAGACGGTTCGCTTTTTCCCCGTCCCCATTTTGTTGATGCTCTTGCGTTCCGGGATGCCGGGACCTTCTCCCCGCATGAAAGCCTCGGCGACGGGAAGGTACCGCCGCTCTTCCACATACGTATCGGCCGCGTCGAACAGGGGCCAGGTAAAACGGCCCTTCATCAGGCGATGGGCTAGGAACTCCTCCCACACCGCCTGGCTGTCCAGCTGACCGATGATGCCGTCCATATGGAAAAAAGGGAAAGGGGAAAGAATTTGAATCGGCAAAATTGCCGATCACGGGACGTGTACATTGTCCGGCCGCCTGCAAGGCACGATTCTATGGACAATGCTGCGTCCGGAGCAGGCGCAAGACGAGTTGCATCCCCTTTTCCCGGAAAACGATTACTGCAGGAACCTTTTCAGACGTCCCGCGACATAGGAACGCTCGTTGGCCATCTGCGTGTAGAAATTGATGTACGGAAGACCTGATTTTTTCGCGAACATCCTGGCGATCAAGTATTTGACATTCGCATCGTGGCTATGTCCCGAGCCCAGCATGACAACACCTTTCGGAGCCGCTCCCTCATAGAGGACAAAGGTATAGGGCTGGCCCCATTCGGCCCTGTAAGCCTGGCGCGGACGGGTCTTGTAGAGCTGGAATACATCCTCGGCATTTCCCGCGATGTCCGTAACGGGGACATTCTCGCGGATGCTGTACCCGGCACATTCCGCCTGCAGGATTTCCCGGAAATAGGCGCGCCATTCGGACTCGGTCTTTTCCGGAACGGGTGCGTCCCAGTCAACCTTGGCGGCAGAAGGAGATTTCGCAGGAGTCCCCTGCACCTGCTCGTTGATCATCGTATTCACGGCGTCCCTCACCTTCGAGAGAGTCTCTTTGCCGACGATATCCATCAGATTCTTTAACAGTCCCATAAGTCATTGTGTTTTAGTCCTGTAAATATACGTATTTATCTTTTAAATCGCAAATGCCGGCGGAATTCCCGCTTCGCCCGTTCCATCCGGGTCCGGAAAGCGGGACTGGTCTGGAGTTTCGCATAGGCGATGCTCGCCGCGACCCGGCTGGCGTCGACATCGCTCTGCCAATGAGCCCCGACGATGACGCGGCTGATCCCGCATTCCCACGCCCGGGCGTAAATACGGTTCGCCGCCGCCGGGTTGATCTCGGAGAGGATCAGCGCCGTACACCATGCCCGGATCGTATGACCGGACGGATAGGATCCTTCCCCCCGGAGTCCGTCTTCCTCCCAGAGGGTATACATATGCTCCCCGAAGTACTCGAAAGGACGGATCCGGTGGAAATGGGCCTTCGGACGGACACGGATGAGGTCCGTCGTCGTCAGGCCGGTCATCAGGAGCGTCCATATCTCCGGAGTCCCCGACGGGGACAGTTCCATCCCGAAAGGTTCGTTGAAAGTCGTGAAGACGGAGTCGAGGATCCAGACGGCATCGCGGTCCGCCATCTTCGCGCGGACCTCGTCGAGCCGCTGTTCCTTGCCCCATACATAGCGGGTCGAATCATAGGAGAATGCCGGAGTTCCGGGGTCCGGCGGCGGGGGCAGGCACGCGATGAGATCCGGCATCTCGTCCATCGTAAAATAGGTCGGTACCGTCCCGCCTGCAGCGGATACGCCCGGGCGGGAAACGCCGCAGGAAGACAACCAGAAAACGGCGACGAGAATGCACGCCCATCCCCGGACAAAGCCATTATGAGTCAAATTGCTTTTCATTGCAGTATCCATTTGGAAAGCAAAGATATGAATTTTTGCCATTTTCTATTATCTTTGTAAGATCATGTGTGTCCGGTAAAAGTTCCGGACGGATTATATAAAGTTTAACAATCAAACAAAGTCGGTTCGGTAGAACCATCAAGTTCATTGACAATATTGTAGTTAGGTTTTCCAAAGAGTTTGTTAAGCCGCGTAGTCTCTG
>JAFRUH010000017.1 GCA_017438975.1 Bacteroidales bacterium | reverse complement strand
CCTCACGCCGCGCCAACATTTTTTGCGCTAAAGAATGCAGAAATAATTTTCGTAATCTGGTGAATATCAGCTAGTTGCCATGGTTTCTCGTCTCTGAAGCGTTTTTTGCAATTTCCCCCAAAAACACCGGACAAAACGCCCCAAAAGTTCCGGATGAAATGCCCCAAAAGTTTCGATTATTCTTGTTTGTCAGGCAAATAATAATTATCATTGACGGCAATCAATGAAGAACAAAGTGCTGATTGTCAGGGCGATATTCTCCACTCGACGTGTGCCGTGAGATGGAAAAACTTGAAAGATAGGATGATAGCCAATTTCTCCCATGTCATAATGCGGGGGAGAAAATCGTCAAAGTGCAGTGCGATAAGGCCTTGCATCTCACGGCCCTGAGTCCCGGGGCTTTCGAAAAGCCCGAGGGCACGGCTAGGCACAGTAAAGGCCTGAATCGGCCGAAAACCAAGGGAACGAAATCTCCTTTTTACGGCGTCAAACGTAACAAACCCACGCGAGGTGGGGTTTTTTACGTTTGGCGACGCACGGAGGCGATTATGTTCCTTGCTCTTTCGCTCAGGCAGGGCTCGGCGCCCCGGGAATACTCAGGGCGTCGGTGCAGAGGGCTCCTGCATGAAGAGTTCGCCCTTGAGGTAGCGGACGCTTTCTTCTGCGAAGCGGTAGTTGGAGGAACCGGGCTTGGCCGCTTTCAGGTATTCTTCATAGTAGGAAAGAGCGGTCCGATAGTCCTTCAGCTGCTCGTAGCAATACGCGATGGAGGAGAGAAAGTACTTCTGGGCGGGGTTGGATTCATAGGCTTTCTTATACCAGACGATGGCCTGTGCCCAGTCGTTCTGGCGGAAGAATCCGGTCGCGTACCCTTGGAAGACTCTCGCGGAGAGAACGGGGTCGGGCTGGAGCATCGCATGGGCCTTGTCATACCAGGGCAGGACCTCTTCCCGGAAAGAATAGTGCCCGCGGGAGTTGACGGAGGCGATGGCAAGGGCGAGCTCCACATCCGATGAATCGATCTGCCAGGCGGCCTCCAGCTCCCGTTTCGCGCGATAAATGACATTCAGTTCGGAATAGTCCTGTCCGAGAAAGAACCGGGTTCCATAGGAGAGCGTGTCCCCGAGGGCCTTGAGATGCTCGAAGACATCGACTGACCGCTTGTACTCCTTCAGTTTATAGAGCGCCAGTCCCTTGGAAGGAAGGAGGCGCATATCGTCTGGATTCTCCGCGAGATAGGGTTCGACCGTCTCGAGAACGCCTTGATAGTCCTTGCGTCCCAGCTTGTTCCGGACAATCCGGGTCACGACGCCCATGTCTCCCGGGTTCATTCCGAGGGCCCGTTCATACATCCCGAGCGCCTCTTCCCCGCGCTTCAGTTCAGTCAGCGCGTCGCCTGATAGGACGGCCGCCCGCGGGATGGAGTCTGTCTGAAGCAGGGTCGTCGCTTCTTCGACCGTCCCTTCATAATCCTTTAACCGGAACAAAAGGGCGGCTTTCCGCAGCCGGAAGAAAGGATTGTCCGGCCGGAGCATGGACAGCATCGTGTAACAGCCCAAGGCGTCTTCGGCACTCCCGTCCTGGAAATGACAGTCCGCGAGTTCCGAGAGGACGGTCAGGTCGTCCGGACGCATGATTCCGGTAAGGACTTCGACCGCCTCTCTTGTCCGGTAGAGTTTCTTCAGGCACCGGGCTTTCTCCAGGGAAAGGTTCCGGATCTCCGATGAATCCGCCTCCTGCATGATCCGGTCCAGGAGCACGACGGCTTGCCGGTAATCCTCCTCCGCCAAGGTCTCTTTCAACCGGGTCCTGTCGCCCGCAGGTGTCTGTGCAAGCGACAGGAAGGACCCCAGCAAAAGGGTGCACAGGATCAGGATCTGTTTCATTTGAGCCGGCAGATGATGGGGAGAACCTTCACATTCTTCACGGTTCCGCGTTGTCCTAATAATATAAGGTAACATGGCGAAAGGTATTATGGGCTATTTTTTTTCTTTTGAGCGGGTGCCGTTTTCGATCCGGGCGATCAGTGCTTTCAATTCATCGAGGCTCATCCGCTCCTCTTCCACAAACTGCGAGACCAGACTCGCATATGAATTGTCATAATAGTTCGAGACCACCGCCCCGATCCGCTCCCCGCGGTACTGGCGCTCCGAGATTTTCACGGAATAGCGGAATGTGTTCGCAATCGGCTCCCGCTGGAGGAAGCCCTTGTCTTCCAGGAACTTGATCTGCGTGGCCACGGTGTTGTAACTGGGCTTCGGCTCCGGGAGGGACTCCAGCACTTCCCGGATGAAGAGCGCCTCTCCCGTCCCCGGGATGTCTCCTTTCGGGGGATCCTTCTCCCAGAAAACTTTCATGATCTGCTCTTCTTTTTCAGTCAGTTTTCGTTTCATCTTTCTTCTAGTTTACGAGGCTCTCGATAACGATTTTCTTCCTCCTCATGGGCAAAAGTAAAATAATAATTCTTAACCTCCTAATTTCTTTCGGAGTTTTCCGAAAAACTTTCGGAGATCGATGGGTGCGCTCTGTTTGCCGACAGGTGACCGGGACGGTTCTTTCGGACCGATTTTTGAATGAGCGGGGATTTGTTATGAGAAACAGGCTATTTTTCGTACTTCTTCTCCTCGCGGTCACATCGCTGGGTTCCCCCGGGTTATCCGCGCAGAACCGATCCGTATCCGCGCCGGTCGAGGTTGTCCGCTGCGACAGCCTGACCGTTTATTATCCGCGCTTCTCGAGGATGGACCTTGCGACCGGGTCCATGCCTTCGAAAACGGATTCGACCGTGATTTTCTGCTGCGCCGCGGCCTTTACGGGGGAGAAGCTCCCGACATTCAAGCACTCGAATATCGCTGGGCATCACGTTTCCGGCGGCCAGTTCCACGAAGGGTTCCACTGCGGGCCGAACAACGGCGTGTTCACATGGACCCCGGCAAAGGGCGCCCGCTATTACAATTTCAGCCATAAGAATTCCCGCCCGCCGCTCAAGGAAGCCGCGGGGCAGGGGGGCATGGGCTTCTGCCAGAGTCTCCTCTATTATAATGGGAAGCGGTTCAAGGGCTGTTTCAAGGCGGACCGGGCGAACCGCTACCGGGCCCTCTGCGAGATCGGCGGACGCCTCTGCATCGTCGACTGCGCCCGGAACCTTCCTTTCGGTTCCTTCATGGACGGACTCAAGGCGCTCGGTGTCCGGAACGCCGTCTACTGCGACATGGGACGGGGCTGGAACTACTCCTGGTACCGGGACGCGGCCGGCACCGTCCATGAACTCTTCCCCACCCCCGGCCGCTACACCACCAACTGGATCGTGTTTTATAAATAAGCCTCGGGTGGAGGCTATCTTCCTGATAGTCAGCGATTAAATGATTTACCTCTGGTGAAAAAGCACCAGAGGTAAATAAAGGATTTCCCTCAGAATCAGCCGGTTAGCCTCCACCGTCAGTGCCGCGCAGGGCGGGGGCCCTTGCCTGAGGCGGCTACGCCTCGGTGGGGGTTTTCCGGATGAGGCAGCAGAGGCCGAGGAAAGTCAGGCCGGCGTTCAAAAGAAGCAATTCGTAACTGAACTTGTAGCCGCCGAACCAGCGCTCGGAGTTGAGCTGGAGCACGAGGCAGATCAGCGGAGCGACAATCGCGACAACGGGTACCCAGCGATCCCGGACGGGCTTTTTCATCAGGATTCCGAAGGTGAACATGCCGAGGATCGGGCCGTAGGTGTAGCTCGCGAGCTTGTACACGGCGTCGATCGTGCTCGTGTTGTTCAGGGCGTTGAAGACGATGATTGTCAGGGCCATCAGGACCGCCATCCCGACATGGACCCATTTCCGGACCTTGTCCTTTCCCGCGGCGCCGAGGATGTCGATCGTGAAGGAGGTCGTCAGGGAGGTGAGAGCGGAACCGCCCGCACCGTAGGCGCTTGCGACGAGGCCGACGATGAAGAGGACCCCGACGGCGATCGGCAGGAGACCGCTCGTCGCGACGGCCGGGAAGAGCTTGTCACCGGTCTCGGAAATCCCGTTCGCGGCTGCGAACATATAGAGAAGTACACCGAGGCAGAGGAACATCGAGATGACGACCGTCTGGAGGATCGAGCTGGTAATCAGGTTCTTCTGGGAGTCCTTGACATTCTTGCTGCTGAGGGTGCGCTGCATCATGTCCTGGTCGAGTCCCGTCGTGGCGATGACCGTGAAGAGTCCGCCGAGGAACTGCTTCCAGAAGAACTGCGGATGGTTGACGTCGTCGAAATAGAAGACCCGGGACATGCTGCTGTCCCGGATGGTCGAGACGAGTCCCTTGAAGTCCAGGCCGAGGTTCTTCGCGATGAAGATAATCGAGAGGACGACTGCGACGACCATGCAGAAGGTCCGGAGGGTATCGGTCCAGATGACCGAGCGGACGCCGTTCCGGAAGGTATAGAGGAAAACGATCAGGACCGAAATCAGCACGTTCAGCGCAAAGGGGAGCCCGAGCGGGTCGAAGACCAGCAGCTGCAGGGCGAGGCAGACGAGGAAGAGCCGCACCGATGCGCCCAGCATCTTGGAGATGAAGAAGAACCAGGCGCCGGTCTTATAGGAGGAAACTCCGAAGCGCTGCTCCAGGTACTGGTAGATCGAGACGACGTTGAGCTTGAAATAGAGCGGTGTCAGCACATAGGCGATGACGACGTACCCGACCATGAACCCGAGGAGCATCTGGATATAGCCCATGCCGCTGACCCCGACCATGCCCGGGACCGAAACGAAGGTTACTCCGGACATCGGCGCTCCGATCATGGCGATGGCGACGAGCAGCCAGTTGGATTTCCTTCCTCCGTAGAAGTCGGAGGATCCGTTGCCGCCGCGGCCGGACAGCCAGGAGATGAGGAGCATGACCGCAAAATAGGCGACGATGGTAATGATGACAGCGAGGGGACTCATAAGCTAAAAGTATTTTTTTTCTTGTCGATACAGGGCTATGAAAATGAATATCAGCACGGTAAAGGCCCATAGGGACGATCCGCCGTAGCTCAGCAGGGGCAGCGGGATGCCGATGACCGGCATCAGGCCGATGGTCATCCCGATATTGATGAAAAGGTGCATGAAGATGCACGCCGCGACGCAGTAGCCGTAGATCCGCGTGAAGGATTCCCGGCATTGGTCGGCGTCCAGGACGATCCTCACGATCATGAACACGTACAGGAGGATGACGACGAGGCAGCCGAAGAAGCCCCATTCTTCACCGACGGTGCAGAAAATGAAATCCGTGCTCTGCTCCGGGACATAGCCGAAGGCCGTCTGGGTCCCGTTCATGTACCCTTTTCCCGTCAGGCCGCCGGAGCCGATCGCGATCATCGACTGGTTGACGTTGTAGCCGACGCCGGAGAGGTCCTCTTTCATTCCGAGGAGCACTTCGATGCGCTTCCGCTGGTGGTCCTGGAGGACATTGTCGAAGATGAAGTCCGTCGAGAAGATAAGGATCAGGCCGGCGAGGAAAACGCCGATCGAGAACCAGAGCGCCCGGGAGCGCTCCCGGAAGGCCTTGATGCAGAAATACGGAATCGAGGCCAGGGAGGCGGCGAGGAGGAGATGGACCGGTTCAACCTTCAGGAGGAAGTCCCCGCGGAAGCGGGGTTCCTCTCCCGGAAGGGAAGGCCCGATGAAACCGGCGGCGGCATCGACCCGGGACTGGACCGCGTCCATGACCATCCCCCAGAGCCAGGGAAGGAGGGAAAGCAGCAGGATGATCCCGCCCCCGATCAGGAACCAGCGCCAGAACCTTTTCTTGTTCTGGAAGGTATTGACGATCCAGAGCAGGCCGAGCAGGATGACGATCGAGGCATAGGGACTCAGTGTCAAAGTTGTGATGAAGAGCAGGATGATCAGTCCGATGGCTCCGAGAAGCCAGCCCGAAAGCCCTTCCATATAGAGGACGAAGATGAATCCGGCGTAGACGAGGGCTGATCCGGTTTCGCTCTCGGCGAGGATGACCAGCATCGGGAGCCCGATGATGGCGACGGTCAAGAAGAAATCCTTCGGCTTGGACAGCTTATACCCCGTCTGGCTCATCACGGCCGATAGGAGCAGGGCCGTCGATATCTTGGATACTTCCGCCGGTTGGAAACGTATGGCGCCGAATTCGAACCAGGAGCGCGATCCCTTGACCTCGACTCCGAGGAAAATGACGGCGACGAGCAGGAAGACGACGCCCGCGTAGATCCAGGGCGAGAAGCCCTCCCACCACCGGGGCGGGATCACGAAGAGGATCAGCAGGGCGAGGCTGAAAGCGGTCAGGATCCAGATGAACTGTTTCCCGCTCCGGGTGCTGAAATCGAGGATCGAGGTCGTTTCGGAGGAGTGGATCGAGGCGTAGATGTTGAACCAGCCGATGAGGACCAGGAGCAGATAGCATGCTATCAGCTTCCAGTCGATGGACTGCCGGAGTCCCCGTTCTGTCTGGTTCTCTAGGATCATCAGTTCGTCTTTACCCTGGAAAGCAGGTTGCCTTCCTTCATTCTCTTTTCCAGTTCAGGGCGTGCGGTTTCGCCCTTGAGGTATTTTTCAATCATCAGCGACGCCAGCGGGCAGGCCCAGGTAGCGCCGAAACCGCCGTTCTCGACATAGACGGCGACGGCGATCTTCGGGTTCTCCCGGGGGGCGAAGCACATGAACACGGAGTTGTCCGCACCGTGGGGGTTCTGTGCAGTCCCGGTCTTTCCGCAGATTTCCAGTCCGGGGACGGCGGCGACCCAGGCCGTTCCGCCCGTGCCGGGAGGGCTGTTGACGGCTCTCCACATGCCGTGGATAACCTTCCGGAACTGGGCCGTGTCGACCTTGGTGTACTGCCGCTGGTGGTATTTCGGGTCGATCCGGATATCTTCGGAGTCCTTGATGATGTGCGGGGTGATATAGTAGCCGCGGTTCGCAAGCGTCGCGCAGAAGTTCGCCAGGTGCATCGGGGTAATCAGGATTTCGCCCTGCCCGATGGAGTTGGAGATGACCGTGACGGAGTTCCAGTGCCCTTTCCCGTACTGTTTGTTATAGTATTTCCCGGAAGGGATGTTCCCGCTCAATTCGGAGGGGAAGTCGCTGCCCAGTTTCCGGCCGAAACCGAAGCTCAAGGCGTATTCCCGCCAGGCGTCCATCGCCTCGTCGATGCTCTTGTACTTGGCGCGGTTGTCGAGGATGTTCCGGTAGACGTAGCAGTAATAGGCGTTGCAGGACATCATGATCGACTCCTCCATGTTGAGGGGGGATTTGTGTCCGTGGCATCCGACCTTGTGTCCGGCTCCGAAGTGGTAGCCCCGGCTGCAGGGGTAGGAGTATTCGGGTTTCAGGACGCCTTCCTGAAGTCCGATCAGGCCGTTGAGGATCTTGAAGACCGATCCGGGCGGGTAGGAGGCCGAAACGGCGCGGTTGTAGAGCGGTTTATAGGGATTGCCGGAGATTTCTCCGTAATACTTTCCGATGTCGGCCAGCTGCTGCACGTCGATGCCCGGGCTGGACACGAGGGCGAGGATCTCGCCGGTGGACGGTTCGATCGCGACGATGCTGCCGACCTTGTTCTGCATCAGTTCCTGGCCGTACTGCTGGAGGGATGCGTCGATGGTCGTGACGACATCCTTGCCTGGAATCGCCTCGATGTCTTCTTCCCCGTTCCGGTAGGGCTGCTCGATCTGGTTCTTCGAGTTGCGGAGATAGATATGATAGCCCTTTTCGCCTCGCAGATCCTCCTCCCGGGCCGCCTCGATGCCGATTTTGCCGGCGTAGTCGCCGATCCTGTATTCGCCGGGATGCTTGTCCATGAAGTTCTGGTCAACCTCGGAAACATAGCCGAGGAGGTTTCCTCCGGCGTTGACCGGATAGTCGCGGATGCTGCGCATCTGGGCCCTGAATCCGGGGAATTTGTACTGGATCTCGGCGAAGCGGTTGTAGACTTCCGCCGGGATCTGTTTCATCATGACGACGGCCTGGTAGCCGATCTTGCGCTTGTTCTTCTCGTATTCGGCCATCTTCCCGCGGATGAAATCGGGTTCCACGCCGAGGATCGCGGCCAGCTGGACCGTGTCGAAGGCGGAGACTTCCACGGGGGTGACCATGATATCGTAGGCGACCTTGTTTCCGACAAGGATCGTCCCGTTCCGGTCGTAGATGATCCCCCGGGTCGGGTAGATGGTCTCATAGATCATGGCGTTCTTGTCCGCGTCGGTCTTGTACCGGTCGTTGATGACCTGGATGTAGAAAATCTTGCCCAGCAGGATGGCGGCGGCCACCCCGAGCCCGATGAAAAGTCTGGTGCGTCTTCCGGTTTCCATGGGCTTATTTCCTCGTGTCGGGGGCCAGGGTGTCGATCAGGATCAAGGATAAGAGGTAGCCGGCGAGAAGCGAGGCGCAGAAGCGGATCGCATTGAAGGCCGGCGGCCGGGTGCCCGCCCCGTCCGCGAGGATGTAGACGGCGAGGAAGAGGGACTGGACGATCAGGATTGCGAGCGTCACCTTCCCGAAGCCGTATTTCCGGACGGAAAAGTCCTCGTTCCGGGAGATCAGGTCCTCTCCGAAAACGAGCCGGATGAGCGGGATCCGGATCAGGCCGACCGGCACGAGGGCGAGGGTGTTGAGGCCGAGAACTCCGTCCGCAAGCAGGTCCACGATAAAGCCCGTGGCAAAGGCGATCAGGAGGGATCCCGTCGTCGGAATCCGGATCGGAATGCACAGGACGAGGACCGGCAGGATCGAGAGCATCACGAAGGACGTGAGATGGAAGTAATTGCAGATCAGGATCTGCGCAACGACCAGCAGGGCGTAGATGAAGAAGAACGACGACTTTCTCATTGCAGCAGAGCCTCCATCTCTTCCAGGTCGTTGTTATGGACAACGGTGACGAACCGCAGGGCGGAGAAGTCCTGCAGGAGCCGTACCTTGATTTCGTTGGTCGCCCCGTTGATGATCCGCGATTCTCCCGCGACCCCGAGGGGAATGTCGCTCGGGAAGATCGACGAATAGCCGCTGGTGTAGACGGTATCCCCGGGTTCATACTTGAACTGGAGGGGAATCTCCTTCAGGATGGCTCCGGATGTGGAAAGACCGTCCCAGACCAGGGGACCGACCGCCCCTTCCGTCCCGAGGCGGGCGCTGATGCTGACGTCCGTGTTCATGAATGTGAGGGCGTAGGCATGGTGCTTTTCGACCGCATCGATGATGCCGACGACCCCCTTTCCGGTAATGATCCCGGAGTTCGGCTGGATGCCGTCTTCATAGCCCTTGTCGATGATCATGTAATTGTGCTGCTTGTTCCGGCTGATGACCGAAATCTCGGCGGGAATGTACGAGAAGGACCCGGGCGAAGAGTCGCGGGGCGCGGCGAGGGGATCCTTGCCGGAGCGGAGAAGTGCCTGCCGGAGGTCGAAGTTCTCTTGGGCGAGGGCTTCGTTCTGTTTCTTGAGCGAGAAGTAGTAGCGGATGGATTCGGACGTCCCCCAGAGGGCCCCCATGACCCGGTGCGCCCCCCGCGTCAGCCAGATGTTCTGCAGGGCGGCGTTGTGGTCGATCATATTGAGTGCAGCAACCTCCATGAGGATGAAGATTGCTGCATTGAGGACTTTCTGGAATATGTTCCGGTTCCCTGCCATTACCTCATCAGGAACGAGTAGTTGTCCGTGTTCTTGAGGGCGATGCAGGTGCCTCTTGCGACGGCGCGGAGCGGGTCTTCGGAGACGTGGAACGGGATATTGACCTTCTCGGAGAGCCGCTTGGCGAGTCCGCGGAGCTGGGCGCCGCCTCCGGAGAGGAAGATGCCGTTTTCGACGATGTCGGAGTAGAGCTCCGGCGGGGTCTGCTCGAGGACGTGGAGGATCGAGGACTCGATACGCGCGACGGACTTGTCGAGGCAGTGGGCGATTTCCTGGTAGGAGATCGTGACCTCGACCGGGTGGGCGGTCATGATGTTCGGGCCGCGGACCACGAAGGGTTCGGGTTCTTCCCCGTCGAGGTCGGGAATGACGGCGCCGACGGCGATCTTGATCTTTTCGGCCGTCGTTTCGCCGGCCTTGATGTTGTGCTGCTGGCGGAGATAGGTCTGGATGTCGGCGGTGAAGACGTCGCCCGCGACGCGGATGGAATCCTGCTGGACGATGCCTCCGAGGGAGATGACGGCGATCTCGGTCGTGCCGCCTCCGATGTCGACGACCATGTTGCCGCGCGGGGCCTCGACGTCAAGGCCGATACCGAGGGCGGCGGCCATCGGTTCGTAGATCAGGTAGACATCCCGTCCGCCGGCGTGCTCGGAGGAGTCGCGGACGGCGCGGATCTCGACTTCGGTCGATCCGGAAGGGATGCCGACGACGATTTTCAGGTTCGGAGCGAACAGGCTCCTGTGCTTGCTGTTGACTTCACGGATAAAGCCGCGGATCATCATCTCGGCCGCCTGGAAGTCGGCGATGACGCCGTCCCGGAGCGGGCGGACCGTCTTGATGCCCGGATTGGTCCTTTCGTGCATCAGCTTGGCTTTCTGGCCGATGGCGATGCACTTGTTGGTATGGTTGTCAATGGCGACGATCGACGGCTGGTCCAGGGCGATCTTGTCGTTCTGGAAGATGACGGTATTGGCCGTCCCGAGGTCCATTGCCAACTCTTGTGTCAGGAAGTTGAATGCCATATCTTTCGTGTTAAGGGTCTATTCTCAGAATATCGCGTAAAATTACGAAAAAAAAGTTATATTCGCGTATTATATCTATTGCATGGCGAAAAAAAGAATACTGATCCTGGTCGCGGGAGGCCACGGGACACGGATGGGGAGCCCGACTCCCAAGCAGTTCCTGCCGCTCTCGGGAAAGGCCGTCCTGCAATGGTCCATGGAGCGTTTCATCGCCGCCTGCCCCGGAATCGGGGTCGTCACCGTTCTCCCCGAGGAGCATTTCGCGACATGGAACAATTACTGTTCCTCCCGGAATTTCCATTACCCCCAGATCCTCGTTCCGGGCGGTTTCACCCGGTTCCATTCCGTACGCGCCGCTCTTGAAAGGGTCCCTGACGGAGCGATCGTCGCGGTCCATGACGGCGTCCGTCCCCTCGTCTCGGAGAACCTGCTTGCCAGGATGTTCGAACGGATGGAAACGGAGCGGGCGCTGATCCCAGTCCTGCCGTCGACGGATACCCTCAAGCTGCTCGACCGGGAGCGGGAGACGGGGCGTCTCGTCCAGGCTCCGGAAGCCCTCGACCGAAGCCGGGTCTATGCGGCTCAGACTCCGCAGATGTTCCGCTCGGAAGACCTGAAAGCGGCCTACCGGCAGCCTTACGACACGCTTTTTACGGACGACGCTTCCGTCGCGCAGGGAATAAATATACCTCTCTCCTTTATCGAAGGAGAGAGGTTCAATCTCAAAATTACGACGAAGGAAGACCTGATCCTGGCGGAAGCTATTCTTCGATCTTCTTCGTAAAGCTGGTACTCTTGTATTCCTTGACCCAGACCTGGCGCTCGATCGGCTCGTCCAGGGAGATCATCGTTTCGGTCGACAGGATGAACGGGATCTTCTGGATCGTGTTCAGGAGGATTTCCATCAGGTGATCGTTGTCGAAGCAGTAGACTTTCGCGAGAATCGCAAACTTGCCCGTGACGAAATGGCACTCGACAATCTCGGGAATCTTCTTGAGATGGGAGATGACATCCTGGTATTTGCCTGACTCGGAAAGGGAGATGCTGATGAATGCGCAGACGTTCAGTCCGAGGGCCTGGGGCTTGACGAGGAGGCGGGATCCGGTGATGACGCCGTTCGTCTCCAGCCGCTTGACCCGCTGGTGGATTGCAGCGCCGGAGACACCGCACTCGCGGGCGATCTCGAGGAAGGGCATCCGGGCATTCTTGACGAGAGAGGAAAGAATCTTCTGGTCAATCTGGTCGAGGTGGTATTTTGCCATTGCTTATATCTTATAAGTTACTGGCGCAAAGATATATACAAATTTTTATATTTTTTTATTTTCTTAAAAATTTTTTCTTTTTCCCGGTCGGACCGGTTGAAGAAATAATGTCGAGACAATCTTTCTCGGTCAGTTTTTCAGCATCCTTTCCTTTCGGAATCCTGTAGTTTTCTTTCCCCTGCTTGATGTAGGGGCCGTAGCGTCCGCTGATAATCTGGATCCCGGAATCGGAGAACTCCCGGAGGACGGTGTTCGTTCCTCCGGCAGCCGCTTCCTTTCCGATGATCTCCCGGCATTTGTCGAGGGTGACCGTCAGCGGGTCGACTCCCTTCGGGAGGGAGTAGTTCTTGTCCCCGTGCTTGAAATATGGACCGAAACGGCCGCGCATGGCGACGACGTCGACCCCGTCGATCTCCCCGACCTTCCGGGGCAGCTCGAACAGTTTCAGGGCATCCTCGAGGGTGAGGGTCTCGATCAGCTGGCCCTTCCCGAGATTTGCGAACTGGCGGTCTTCCCCCTCGCCTTTCTGGACATAGGGTCCGTACTGGCCGAACTTGGCGATGATCTTTTTCCCGGAGACGGGATCCGTCCCGATCTCCCGGCTGACGTGGCTGTACTCGCGGTTGGAGAGTACGGCGTCGACCTGTTTATGGAACGGGGTATAGAACGAGGAAATAACTGAGTTCCAGGCCTTTTCTCCCTCTGCGATTTCGTCGAAGTCCTTTTCGACATTCGCCGTGAAGCCATAGGAGAGGATCTCGCCGAAGTTCTCGACGAGGTAGTCGGTCACGATCAGGCCGATCTCTTGCGGGAGCAGCTTGCCCTTCTCTGCGCCGACCGTTTCGGTCTTGACGGCGGAGGTGATGGTATCCTTTTTCAGAGTGAGGTTCGTCACGGGGACTTTCCGGCCTTCCTTGTCGCCCTTGACGATGTAGCCGCGGCCGGTCGTCAGGGTCGTGATGGTCGGGGAATAGGTCGACGGACGTCCGATCTGGAGCTCCTCGAGTTTCTTGACAAGGGTCGCTTCGGAGTAGCGGGGCGGGGCGGCGGTGAACTTGCATTCGGCCGTAATGGTTCCGGCGTTCATGATTCCGCCCTTGTGGAGTTCGGGGAGACGGATTTCTTCGTCCGTCCCTTCCTCGTCGTCGCGTCCTTCCATATAGACTTTCAGGAAGCCGTCGAAGAGGATCTGGGCCCCCTGGATGCCGTACCGCTCGCTCCGTTTGTCGGAGGCGACGCGGATCGTGGAGTTGAGGATCTTCGCATCCGCCATCTGGGAGGCGACGGTCCGTTTCCAGATCAGGTCGTAGAGTTTTTTCTCCTGGGACGTGCCCTCGATCGAGGTGTTTTCGATATAGGTCGGGCGGATGGCCTCATGGGCCTCCTGGGCGCCCTTGACCCGGGTCTTGAACTGCCGGGGCCGGGAATATTCATCGCCGAAATTGTCGCAGATGAACCGTTTGGCGGTCCCGAGGGCGAGGGAGGAAAGGTTGGTCGAGTCGGTACGCATGTAGGTGATCAGGCCCTGCTCGTACAGGGACTGGGCGATGCGCATCGTCGTGCTGACCGGAAAGTGGAGCTTCCGGGCGGCTTCCTGCTGGAGGGTCGAGGTCGTGAACGGGGCGGCCGGGACGCGCTCGGATTCTTTCTTATCGATCGAATCGATACGGTAGGTCGCGCCGATGCTGTCTTCGAGGAACTTCCGCGCCTCGGCTTCATCCTTGAAGCGCGTGTCCAGGGTCGCCTTGACCTTGGCCGTCGTCCCTTCGGGGACAAAGACCGCCTCTACCTTATAATATGGTTCGTTCCGGAAGGCGATGATTTCCTTCTCACGGTCGACCACGAGGCGGAGGGCGACGCTCTGGACCCGTCCGGCCGAGAGCTTCGGCTGGATCTTGCGCCAGAGGATGGGGGAGAGTTCGAATCCGACGAGACGGTCCAGGACCCGGCGGGCCTGCTGGGCGTTGACGAGGTTCATGTCGATGTCCCTCGGGGCGTCGATGGCCTTGACGATGGCGTCCTTGGTGATTTCATGGAAAACGATCCGCCGGGTTTTGGCCGGGGGAAGGCCCAGGGTCTCGGCGAGGTGCCAGGAGATGGCCTCTCCTTCGCGGTCCTCATCGGAAGCGAGCCAGACCAGATCGGCTTTCTCCGAAAGGGCCTTCAGTTCCGAGACGACCTTTTTCTTGCCGGCCGGAACGACGTATTCCGGACGGAATCCATGTTCTATATCGATGCTGAGTTTCTTTTCCTGCAGGTCCCGGATATGGCCGATGCTCGCCTTGACGAGGAAGTCTTTTCCGAGGTATTTCTGGATCGTCTTCACCTTGCCGGGAGACTCCACGATGACTAGATTCTTTCCCTCCATGTTCTTCGTAATTTTTTGCAAAGTAAAGCCATTTCAAGGGATTTTTCCAAATTTTATCGTTAATTTTGTAGATTGATAAATTGCCTTGATCGGCCCAAGACCATAGGTCTTGATAAATAGGTATATTATGACAGAAAATACACGGCAGAAAATCGTCAAATGGTTCTGGAGGCTGCTCCTCTTCCCGATCGCGCTGGTGCTCCTGCTGCTCGGAATCGTCTGGGCGTTCGCGGAGATCCCTACGATCGAGGAACTGGAGAATCCGGACAGCAAGCTTGCGACCCAGGTTATCGCCGAAAACGGAGAGGTGATGACGACCTACCATATCGAGAACCGGACTTTCGTCGGATATGACGAGCTGGCCCCGAATCTGGTCCAGGCGACCGTAGCGACCGAAGATATCCGTTTCTACAAGCATTCCGGCATCGATTTCCAGAGTCTCGGGCGCGTCTTCTTCAAGACCCTCCTGATGAACCGCTCCAGCCAGGGCGGCGGCAGTACGATCACCCAGCAGCTTGCGAAGACCCTCTATCCCCGCCGGGAAGGGGTCGGGAAGCTCGGCATGATCTGGATCAAGCTGAAGGAATGGATCACGGCGATCAAGCTCGAACGGAACTATACCAAGGAAGAAATCGTGGACATGTACCTGAACGCCGTCTTTTTCGGCAGCAATTCCTACGGAATCCAGTCCGCGGCCTACCAGTTCTTCGGGAAGAAGCCGATCGACCTGAAGGTCGAGGAGAGCGCCGTCCTCGTCGGCATGGTCAACAAACCGACCCGCTACAACCCCGCGATCAACCCGGACAAGGCGCTGACCCGCCGGAATTTCGTGATCGGACAGATGCAGAAGGCCGGTTACCTGACAAAGCACGAGCGGGATTCGCTTCGGCTGCTTCCGATCGAGCTCCATGAGCGGGAGGGGGACCGTACGACCGGTGTCGGCCCGTATTTCCGCGATATGCTGCGCCGGACCATGAGCGCCGAGCGTCCGCGCCGTTCCCAGTACGGTTCTCCCGAAGACTACCGGGTCGATTCCCTCCTCTGGGCCGACGACCCCCTCTTCGGCTGGCTGAACAAGAACGTCAAGGCGGACGGAACGCCCTACGACCTCGACAGGGACGGACTCCGGATCTATACGACGATCAACCTGAAGATGCAGAAATATGCCGAGGAGGCCGTCGTGGAGCATCTCGGGACCGATCTCCAGAAGGTTTTCTTCCGCGAACTTTCCCGGAGGAAGAACCCTCCTTTCAGTTCCGACATGGATGCTTCTACGGAAGCGATCATCATGAAACAGGCCCGCAAGTGGAGCGACCGGACCCGGATGATGAAGGCCTCCGGGGCCTCCGATTCCGAAATCGCCAAGAGTTTCTCCGTCCCCCAGAAGATGCGGGTCTTCACCTGGGACAAGCCCGGGTACCGGGATACCGTCATGACCCCGGACGATTCGATCCGCTACTACAAGTCCTTCTTCCGGGCGGCTTTCATGGCCATCGAGCCCGGCACCGGCCACGTCAAGGCCTATGTCGGAGGACCGAGCTACCGCTATTTCAAGTATGACAACGTCCGTCAGGGCAAGCGGCAGGTCGGCTCGACGGTCAAGCCCTACCTCTATACGCTCGCGATGGAAATGGGCATGACCCCGTGCGACGAGGCGCCCAACACCCCGCCCGTCATCGTCGTCGGCGGGGACCGGACCTGGAGCCCCCAGGACCCGCATGCCGACGGCCGCATGGTGACCCTCCGCTGGGGACTGGCCCAGAGTTCCAACTCGCTGGCCGCGTACCTGATGAAGCAGTTCGGCCCCGAGCAGATGGTCCATGTCATGCGCAAGATGGGTATCGGAAGCCCGATCGATCCGGTGGCGTCCCTCTGCGTCGGCTCCGCGGATCTGTCTGTCTATGAGATGGTCGCCGCGTACAATACCTTCCCTTCCGGGGGCATCTATGCCTATCCGTTGTTCGTGACGAGGATCGAGGACCGGGACGGAAACGTGCTTTCGGTCATGACCGACCGGAAGCGGGAGGCCATTTCCGAGAATACGGCCTACCAGATGGTCGAAATGATGCGTTCCGTCGTCGACGGGGGCACGGGCGGACGCCTTCGTTTCCGCTACGGCCTGACCGGGCAGATCGCCGGCAAGACCGGTACCACGAACGACAACTCCGACGGCTGGTTCATCGGCTATACCCCGTCAATCACGGCCGGTGTCTGGGTCGGCGGCGAGGACCGGTATGTCCATTTCAATTCGACCAATCTCGGCCAGGGCGCGAACATGGCCCTGCCGATCTGGGGCCTCTGGATGAAGAAATGCCTGGCGGACGGGACGCTCGGAATCTCCGCTTCGGATACGTTCCGGGTGCCGGAAGGGGCGTCCTTGTGCAACGGGGCTTCCTCCGGTCCGTCTTCGAAGACGGAAATGCAGAATCTCGAAGATTATTATTTCGAATAATATGTCAAAGTTCAAGAGTATTGCCGTGATGTACGGCAGCGATTCCTCGGAATGGGAAATCTCGTGCAGGAGCGGAGAATTTACCGCAAGCCGGATCGACGAGGGGTGCTACGATGTCTATGAAATCTTCGCCCGGTTCGGGAAATGGTCCCTGGTCGCGATGCGCAAGAGCAATTCCATGCGCGTCCCCTTCCCGGAAGGCTCCCGTCCGGAAATCGACAAGACCGATTTCTCCGTAAATGTGCTCGGGGAGAAGGTCAAGTTCGATTTCGTCTACATCATGCAGCACGGCGCTCCCGGGGAGACCGGTATCCTTCAGGGTTATTTCGAGATGCTGGGGATCCCTTTCTCGAGTTGCAGCGCCTATGTGACGACGGTTGCATTCGATAAATATTCTTGCAAGAGCTATCTCCGCGGGGTGGATTACGTCAAGCTCGCCGATGACGCTTTCATCCGCAAGGGAGAGGATGTCGAAGCGTTCTGTGCGGATGCGGTCCGGAAGCTGAGGCTGCCGCTTTTCGTCAAGCCGACGAAGGGAGGGTCCAGTTTCGGCATCACGAAGGTCCTGTCTGCGGAAGAACTTCCTGCGGCCATCCGCTATGCTTTCTCCGAGGGGGATACCGTGATCGTCGAGAAGGCCATCACCTGCGAGCACGAGCTGACCTGTGCCGTCTACCGCGGGTCGGATGGTGTGAAGGCTCTCCCGATCATCGAGATCGTGACCGACAACGACTATTTCGACTACGACGCCAAATACAACGGCAGCAGCCGCGAACTCTGTCCTGCCCCCGTTTCCGCCGAACTGACGGAAAAGGTCCAGGAGATATCCCGGAAGATCTATGCCCGGCTCGGATGTTCCGGCCTTGTCCGGATGGACTATATCGCCGCCCCTGACGGGATCTATTTCCTGGAAATCAACATCATTCCGGGAATGACCAACGCCTCCCTCGTTCCGAAAATGGTCCGGGCCGCGGGGATGGACTTCACCGACTTCCTGACCGAGGTTATCGAAAACGCCTGATGCTTCTTGCCGACTTCCTGTCTTCCGGCACCCGGTCCCTTACGGCGCTCTATCCCGAGCAGGAGGCCCGCTCCATCGTGCTGATGCTGTGCGAGTCCCTCATCGGGACCCATAGCTATACGCCGGTCGTGGATCCGGGTTACGAGATCCGGGAGCGCAGTCTGCCCGCCCTTGAGCAGGCTATGGCACGCCTGCAGGAGGGGGAGCCGATCCAGTATGTCCTCGGCTCGGCCGAATTCTGCGGCCGCCGGTTCCGGGTGACTCCGGATACGCTCATTCCCCGGCCTGAGACTGAACTCCTTTGCAGGGAGGCCGTCCGGATGGTCCGTCAGGTCCGGAACCTGCGTCTTCCGTTCGGCCGTGACGCCGCTCCCGTGCGCATCCTGGACCTTTGCACAGGGTCGGGAAACATCGCCTGGACCCTCGCCCTGGAGGTCCCGGGCGTCGAGGTCGTCGGCGTCGACCTGTCCGAAGGCGCCCTTTCGGTCGCTTCCTCCCAGGATTTCAAGGCGGAGCTGAAAGCTTCGTCCGCCATTCCTCCGAAGTTCGTCCGGGCGGATGTCCTGGATACGGAACAGGACTTCCCCTACGGTCCTTTCGATGCCGTTCTCAGCAACCCGCCCTATATCCGGGAGAGCGAGAAGGCATCGATGCGGCGGAACGTCCTCGCGTATGAACCCGCCTCCGCCCTCTTCGTCCCGGACGCGGATCCTCTCCTGTTCTACCACGCCGTAGCCCGGCTGTCGGACCGTTTCCTGACACCGGAGGGGAAGGGGATGACGGAGATCAACGAGGCGCTCGGAGAGGAAACGGCCGCCGTTTTCCGGAGCGAAGGCTTCCGGGAAGTCGTCGTCCATCGCGATTTTTTCGAAAAATCCCGCTTCGTTTTCTATTCCAGATAGCGTTTCAGGGCCCTGCGGGGCCTCGTTTTTTTCTTGTTATTTCTTATATTTGTCACATACATACAGTTATGCATATGGACAATAAGATTTCTAAAGTCTTTTTTACGGACTTCAGGACCAGAAGCGGGGGTGAGAGTCTTCCCGCAAAGCTCAAAAGACTAGCTCGTTTCGCCGGAATCGGAGACATCGACATGGACGGAAAGTTCGTGGCGATCAAAATGCATTTCGGAGAGTTCGGGAACATAAGTTATCTTCGCCCCAACTATGCCGCGGCCATCGTCGATCTGGTTAAGGAAATGGGCGGGAAGCCCTTCCTGACCGACTGTAACACCATGTATCCCGGGATGAGGAAGAATGCCCTGGAGCACCTTGAGTGTGCATGGAAAAACGGATTCACCCCTCTGTCGGTAGGATGCCCCGTCATTATCGGAGACGGTCTGAAGGGCACCGACGACATCGCGGTTCCTGTGGAGGGTGGGGTTTATACCAAGGAGGCCCGGATCGGCCGTGCTATAATGGATGCTGATGTATTCATCAGCCTTACCCATTTCAAAGGGCACGAGATGACCGGATTCGGAGGCGCGATAAAGAACATAGGGATGGGTTGCGGATCCCGTGCCGGAAAGACCGACCAGCATGCGAGCGGGAAGCCTGTAATCGACCCGTCGCTGTGCCGCGGATGCCGCAGGTGCCAGCGCGAATGTGCCAACGGAGGCCTTGAATTCGATGAGTCGGCGCGCAAGATGACGGTCAATTATGACAATTGCGTCGGATGCGGCCGCTGCCTGGGTGCCTGCAACTTCGATGCGATCGACTTCGCACAGGACCAGGCGATTTCCATCCTGAATGCCAAGATGGCCGAGTATACCAAGGCCGTGGTCAGCGGGCGCGAGAATTTCCACCTCTCCCTGATAGTAGATGTCTCTCCATATTGTGACTGCCACTCTGAGAATGATGCTCCTATCCTTCCCGACATCGGGATGTTCGCATCGTATGACCCGGTCGCCCTCGACCAGGCCTGCGCCGATGCATGCCTGAAAGCCGAGCCGTTGAGGAATTCGGTCCTAGGTGACCATTTGCATGAGGATGGATTCACGGATCACCATGACCATTTCAAGAACACCACTCCCGAATCCGAGTGGGAGACCCAGCTCATCCATGGAGAGCAGATCGGTCTCGGCAGCCGAAAGTACGAACTGGTGCGTATGAAATAGAGGGGGCGCCGTCCGGCACGGTTTTTTTGAAAAATCCCGCGTCGTTTTCAATTCCAGATAGCGTTTCAGGGCCCTGCAGGGCCTTATTTCGTGTTTATCCGTGTTCATTTTCTGAAAACGGATAAGCTTTCCGACCTTTGCAGAAAAACGAAAGACTATGAAAAAGAATTATCTGTCCGTGACCCTGGCTGTCCTTCTGACCCTTTCCGCCTGCGAACCGCTGGATACCAAATTGGATGTCCGTCCCGCACCGGAAACCTCGTTTACGCTGGAAGAAATCGCGCGTCTCCTTTCCGTCCTGCCGATCGGTCCGGACCAGCAGGAGGAGGTGGCCGATGCCGTCGCCGACTCCCGGGGGAACGGATACGACGAGGAGTACCGGATGCAGGACCTTTTCCGGAGTCCCGGGACTGGAGTCGGTTCCGAAGCCGTCCGCTCGGAAGGGAAGAGCTATGAACGTCCGTTGCGGACCCTGATCGCGGAAGCGGTCCGGCAGGGTTCCCTGACCCGGGGCGGCGCCGGGGAAGATGCGGAGGCCCTTTTGGACGAGCTGGCTTCTTCATCCTTGCAGATTTACTGGCCGTATTCGGAATGCTGGAACGGCCGGGAACGGCCGGTCATCACCTTCGATCCGCTCGACGGATCGGACGTCAATGTCGGCTATACGCTGGACGGGGAGAAAGTTTTTGTCGATGAGAAGACGGCTCGGGAGCATCCGGTCTGGGTCGTCAACTGCAACGATGACGCTGCGTACCGCTCGCTCGAGATGCGCCGCCGGGAAGATCCCTCCTGGGGAGAGGGAGGGACGATTGTCGTCCGTTCGGACAAGGAGATCAGGACGCTGGTACTCAGGACGTTCTGCGCGAAGCGAAATTATGATTCCTGGTTTGCGGGAGCGTCGGAATTCTTTGTGAAATGCGGGGCGATCGAGGATTTTACGGCTTCGACGGAGGCGGAGCTCGCCCTGTACAATCCGACAATCTCGGATTTCATGATCGTCGTGAAAAGGGACCAGGTCGGGCAGGAGATGGACTTCAACGCCGTGCTGGTTTCGGAATGGAGTCCTCAGCTCGACCAGGTCGCTTTCATGATCGTCGAGGACGACGGCGGATCGCAGACGACCTGGAAATGCTCGGCGACGGTCAAGTATAATTCGAAGGCGTATGGATTCGACCTGCAGATCCCGCTCAATTCCCGGGACGATATCGTTTGGAGGGGCCACCTCTCTCACCGCTATATCGAAAAGTACAGCGGCATCCCCAGCCATTTCGGCGACGTCGACATCGTCCTGGAACTGATTTGACGAGGCTTAGGCTTATAATTGATAGAATTATTACTATTATTTTCTTGATTAAATAGAAATTTAGTTATCTTTGTAGTGAAAAAAGTATTTGAAGTCATCGAGATGCTGGAGGCCGACGGCTGGAACTACCAAAGAACACGGGGAGACCATCACATATTCACGAAAGCCGGGAGTAAACGACCGATAACGGTTGCTGGATCGAGAAATGATGTCGTGCCGGCAGGGACTTTGGGCCGGATATTACGGGATGCAGGCTTAAAAAAATCGGAATAATGAGAAGAGTGAAATTATTTGCGGTCGTGGAGCAGGCGGACAACAATTATTCCGCCTACATTGAAAATCTTGAAGGCGTCTATGCGACGGGGAAAACCTTGACGAAAGTCAAGGAAAACCTGCTTGAAGCGATCGATGTCTTTATTGAAACCTGCGAATCCAAGGGATATGAGCTCCCTGCTGAGCTGCAAGGAAGTTTTGAAGTTGATTTCAGGATGGATGTCCGGAGTCTGCTGAATGTATATTCCGGCATTTTCACCAAAGCAGGTCTGGAAAGGTTGACGGGAATCAATCAGAAACAGCTTTGGCATTACGCCAATGGAAAAAGTCTCCCGCGCAGGGCCCAAGTCCTCAAGATTGAAAACGCCCTGCATCAGCTAGGCAATGAGTTGATTTCCATACATCTATAACGGTCTATCCTTCTGAAACCGTCATCTCGCAGGCTTTGCAGTCGAAGCCGAGGGAGAGGCGGAGGCCGTTGTTGAGAAGGAAGAGAGGGCCGGTCGGCCGGGCGCCCTGGTGCACCGGGCAGAGTCCGAGTTCATAACGGATGCAGTATTTCGTCCGCATCAGTTCCGCTTCGCGGCAGTGGGTCAGTTCATAGGCTTTTTCGACCGCGACGGCCCCACGGGAGCGGTAAAGGGCTTCCGAGAGGGAGTTGGAGACATTCTCTTTATAGGTAATCCGTTCCGGTGCGCGCAGTTCCTGCGTCCCGGCGGCCTTCCGCATCGGGACGGCATGGACGGGCATCCGGTCCAGTTCCGCCGCCAGTTCCCTCCGGACTCCGTTGAGGAAGGAGGCGCCCATCATCGGAACGGCCCCGGGAGCGGATATCCTACGGACCGAAAAGGCATATCCGCCGGTCCGCTTGGAGAGTTGCCCGAGGATGATATCTGCCATCCGGTCCCGGTCCCTGGCTGCTTCCGGACCGGTTTCGAACTCTTTGGAGAGCGTCCGTCCGTCTTCTGTTTCCGCCGTGACGGAAAATCTTCCGTCTCCAAGGTCGAGGGCGAGGAAAACGTCAATCTCCCTCACGCAGCGGTTTGCCTGCAGTTCTTTCTCGAAAGCGGCGCTGATGTTCCGGAAGAGACGCATTCCGGGTCTGAGGCCCTCCGGAGGGCGGGCCTGGATCGTGTTTCGGGAGCAGACGTCTCCCCGGAATCCGACCATCCCTTCCCGCGGCGAAACGAAAACGAACCCGTCTCCGTTGGCGAGAACCGTCCCCGGATCGTCGAAGGATACGGTGATTTTTCCGCCGCTGACGGTCCGGACGGTCCCGATCGGTTCGCCGATGGACTTGGGGGTGTCCATCGCGGCCCAGGGTCCCCTCGTTCCGTCGAGGTACAGTTCGGTGTACCCCCGGTTGAAAGTTTTGCGGGGATCGGGCGAAAAACCGCCCCGGACCGTTCCGAAAGAGGAACGGCGGTAGCGGTCGGGATGCTTCCGGACCAGTTCGTCCAGGGCGATGGAGTATTCCCGGACGACGTTCCTGACATAGGAGATGTTTTTCAGCCGCCCTTCGATCTTGAAGGAGCAGACGCCCGCCTCCGCCAGGTCTCCTAGCCGGCGGATCAGGTTGTAATCTTTCAGCGAGAGGAGGGCCTTGTCCCGGACGAGTACCTTCCCGGACCCGTCCACAAGGTCATACCGGGAGCGGCAGGCCTGGATGCACCCGCCCCGGTTGGCGCTTCTTCCGGCGATCCGTTCGGACAGGTAGCACTCCCCGCTGTAGCAGACGCACAGGGCGCCATGGACGAAGAATTCGATTTCCGCCCCGACCGCTTCCCTGACGGCACGGATCCCTTCGAGGGACATCTGCCGCTCGAGGACGATCCGGGAAAAGCCGAGGCTCTCCATGAAAGCGGCCTTTTCCGGCGTCCGGACAGAGCACTGGGTCGAGGCGTGGAGCGGCAGTCGAGTGCCCAGGTTGAGGGTGATGACCCCGAGGTCCTGCACGATCAGCGCGTCGACGCCGGCATCGGCGAGTTCCCGGACCAGCGATCCGGCCCGGTCAAGTTCGTCTTCGAAGAGAATCGTGTTGAGCGTTACAAAGATACGGGCTCCGAAACGGTGGGCATACCGGCAGAGTTCGGCGATGTCCCCGACCGGGTTGCCGGCAGCCTGCCGGGCTCCGAAATCGGGGCCTGCGATATATACCGCATCGGCACCGCAGTCAATGGCTGCGATGCCGATATCTTTGTTTCTGGCCGGAGCCAGCAGCTCCAGAGCCTGCATTACTTCTTGAGGGAAGCGAGGAGGGTCTTGGCCTGCTCACCGTACTTGGTGCCGGTCAGCTTGCTGTAGTACTCGATGGCGGTCGCCTTGTCACCGGCCTTATGGGCGGTCGCGGCGATAGTGAAGAGGATGTCAGGGACGTCTTCGGCATCCGGAGCGACCTCTACATATTTCTTATAGGCATTGATCGCGTTGGCGGTCTTTCCTCCCTTCATCCATGCACTAGCAAGGAGCTTATAGGCGCCGGCATTCTCCATGAAGGTAAGGGCCGTCTGGATTGTTTCAGCAGCTTCGAGAGCCTTGCCGCCCTTGAGAAGGGCCTGGCCCTCCTTGAGGTAGATGTTGCCGATCAGCTTGTTGGCCATATCTTCCTTGCCGTTGGCAGCCGCATTCTTGAGTGCCTCGATCGCCTCGTCGGTCTTGCCGGCGTTCATGAGGGACTGACCGAGCAGGAGGAATGCCTGTCCATTCTTAGGCTCGAGGGCTACTACTTCCTGGAAAACAGCGGCAGCACCGGTGAAATTCTTTGCCTGGCGGAGCGTCTCGGCCTTGCGGAAGAGAGCGTTCGGAACAAGTTCGCCGACTTCCGTCACTACCTCTGCAGCACCATACTCCTTAGCAATCTTTTCGGCCTCTTTCAGGGTTTCGATCGCCTTGTCGTATTCTTTGTCGTTGATCAGATCCTTTGCAACCGAAAGCGTAACGATGGGAATCTGTTCCTTGCACTTGGCGACCATCTCGGCACCTTCCTCACCGCAAGCCTCGAAAAGCGGGAGAGCCTGCTTGAAGAGAGACAGAGCCTCGGTCTTGTTTTCATTCTGGAGAGCGACCGCAGCGCTGTTGAATACTTCGATGGCAGCGTTGTAGTCCTGTGCGATTGCGATTCCTGCGCTCATGAGCGCGACGGTAATGAGAGCAAATAATCTTTTCATTTCCTTTTTCATCAAGTTTAATTGTTAATATCAGCACGTATTTTGCAAAAGTAGCAAATATTTGTTTTATTTTTGCATAACGGACCATCATTTTTTATATGAGATCGCTTTGTAAAACAATTTTCATTGTCGTCTGCCTGTTCTTTTCAAGAATGATGCCAGCGCAGAATCTTCCGGCGCTGCCGGTCGACGGGAAGATTCAGAAAGGGGTCCTGACCAGCGGCGTTTCCTATTATATCGTATCCAATCCGACGGTCAAAGGACTCGCCGACGTGGCCCTTGTCCGGAGGGATGAACTCCCCGGCCCGGAGACCCGTTCCCAGGTCGAGGATCTCGGCCGTTTCCTCTCCCGTACCGGTGTCGGATTCCGTCCGGAAGGCCTTTTCGCGGAAGTCGACGGGGCGACGGTGTGCCGGTTCGACGACGTTCCCGTATGGAATCCGGTCGCCCTGGATTCGACGCTTCTGATGTCCTTCTCATATATGGCCGCTAGCCGCTCCGACCAGGCGATCATCCTCAGCGGGGACATCGACGCCAAGGACGTCAAGCGCAAGATGGACATTTTTTCCATGATGGTCCCGAAGATCTACAAGCGCAAGGACGGAGTTTCCGATTATGCCTGGGAACCCTCCGTAGCCCCGTTCATCTTCCTGAATCCCGCTCCGGGAGAGCATATCGCCGAGGTTTCGGTCAGCTATGTCTCCCCGCGGACCCCGCAGAAATACATGAACACGGCCCAGCCCCTTGTCATGGATATTTTCGCCCGCGAGTTCGCAACGATCGTCGCGAACCGGATCCGCACGGGGATGGATGAACTCAATATGCCCTGCTATAAACTTGAGATTGTCAATCAGGCGAGTTCGGAATCCGCCGGGGATGAGAAATATACCGTAACGGTCGGCACGGCGGAAGGCCGGCAGGACGAAGCGATGGCCCTCATCGGTCGGACCCTCGCCTCCCTCGAGGCTTTCGGGGCGACCCCGGTCGAATTCACGGATGCCAAGAAGGTGCTCGGGGCGGAAATGAAGCTGCTCGCGGAAACACCGCTGACCAATGCCCAATATGTCGACCGCTGTCTCTCCTCTTTCCTGTACGGGGCCCATCTCGCCCCCTTTGCGCAGGAAGCGAAACTGTTCTCCGGCAAGACGGTGGCCGATACGACCGACCGGCGTTTTTTCAACCGGATCGCGGGCGGCGTTCTCGATCAGACCAAGAACCTGACGATCGACTATTCATCCTCCCGGGATTCGCTGGATGACAACCAGATCCTGTTCGATTATAACCTGGCCTACCTGCAAGGCTACGTAATCCGGGACCCGCATCTGTACGGATGGAACCGGGGCGACACGACCTCGCTGTCGCCCCACGGGTCCAAGGTCAAGATCCGCCTGGAAAAACCTGAACCGGTTTCGGGCGGGTCCATGTGGACTTATACGAACGGTCTCCGGGTGATTTTCAGGAAGATGCCCGGAAGCGGCATGTTCAGCTATGCCCTCCAGCTCAACGGCGGGCTTTCCTCGATCCCGGAACTGCGGGACGGGGAGGCCGATTTCATTCCCGAACTCCTGTTCCTGAGCCGTTTCGGAGGAGTCGAAGGGAAGGCCTTCAAGCGAACGCTGGTCTCCAACGGAATCACGATGGACGTGGACGTGTCGGTCAAGGACATGGCCCTGACCGGGAGCGCCCCTGTCCAGAAACTCCCGATGCTGATGGGTGCGCTGCAGATGGTCACGGGGACCCGGAGGCGGGTCGATTCGGATGCCTTCGCTTCCTATGCGGCGTCCGAGAAGATCAGGATCCTCGCCCGGGAAAGGACCCGGGAGGGTATTTTCGAGTCCATGTACAGCCAGATCGCTCCGGAAGATATTTATACGGGTGTCCGGAAGGCGGAGGCCCTGACCCCCGACCTGCTCGAGAAGGCGGACGTCTATTTCGAGGACCGGTTCTCCCGGCTGAACGACGGGGTCCTCATCCTCGTCGGCGACCTCGACGAAGAAACGGTCAAGAAGCAGCTTGCCAAATCGCTGGGCGGTTTCCGGGCTCTCCATTCGAATGCCCGGCGCTCCCCGGCTTCGGGCGGGGTCAAGTCCGGGAAGTCGACCGTTGTCACGGAAGGGACGGAAAAAGGCATATACGTCCTGATGACTTCGGACGTGGCGCTCACCTCCTCGAGCCGCTACGCTTCCGATATGGCGATGATGGTCCTGAGGCGCTCCCTCGCCGAGGCGCTCCATCCGTATGGACTGACCGCGGAAGTTTCGTCCGAGTTCTCCGTATATCCCGAGGAACGGCTCTGGGTGCGGATTACGTGCCTTCCGGCCAATCCGGCCGGGCTGCCCGCCGATGTGAAGCCAGTCGACCTTGAGAAGGCCCTTGCCGGCGTCCGGAAGGGGATCGCCGCCGCCACGAAGAAGAAACTGTCCAAGGCCGAGCTCACGGCGGCCAAGGCCCGTGTGACCGGCACGATGGCGGATGCGCTCAGCCATCCCGAAACGGTCGTCAACACCGTCCGGATGCGCTACGCGATGAACAAGGACCTGGTCACGAAATACAAGGAGAACATCAACGCCGTCGACGCTCCCGCCGTCCAGGCGATCCTCCAGGCCCTTTCGAAGGGCAGCTGCATTGAAAAAGTCGTAAAATAACCCTATTATGAAAACCAGCCTTTCTTTCCCAACCCTGTTTGCCGCCGCGGTCCTTTTCTTCGCGGCCTGCCAGACTTCTGACGTCGCTCCCGTCGGTACGCGTGCGGAGGCGCTCCCGGATGCCGCCTGGGAGTCCTCATCCTGGATTTCCGTCGTCGATGCGCCTGTCATCACCGGCAAGGTGACCGACAAGGAGGGACGCGCAGCAGACGGCGCATCCTGGTTCGTTTCGACGGTCCGGAATGAAAAGAAGGTCGTCTCGGCCAAGTGGATGACGGCCGGACTCGGCGTCTATGAGCTCTTTGTCAACGGGAAGCCGGTCGGAGAGGAGGTCCTGAAACCCGGTTTTACGCACTATGCCAAGACCAAGCGCTCCTTTACCTATGATATTACGGACGCCTTCGCCCTGAAATCGGGAGCGGAGAACGTACTTGCCGCCCAGGTCACTCCGGGCTGGTGGGCCGACAAGATCGTCACTCCCCGCAACCATATGGGCATGATTGGAAAGAAATGTGCCTTCCGCGGGGTCCTGGAGCTGACTTTCGAGGACGGCGGCAAGGCCTGCTACGGAACGGATACAGAAAACTGGAAAGCCGGAATCGCCGGTCCGGTGAAGCACGCCGGCATTTTCGACGGGGAAGAGTATGATGCCCGGGTCCTGCCCGGATATGCCACTCCGGAGCTTCTTTCCGAGCCCGAGATCAATACGGAATTCAACGGTGATATCCTGCCTTCCGAGGGCGCCGAAATCTATCTCCGGAAGGACCTTGCCCTCGCTCCGGTCGAAGCCTATGTGTGGAAAGACATCGAGGGAGCCGGCGAGGAAGCCTATGGGAAAGTGGTGAAGGTCAGGGAATTCGCTCCCGGTGCGACGATGACCGTCCTGCCCGGAGAGACCCTGGTCGTCGATTTCGGCCAGAATTGCGCCGGCGTTCCCTGCTTCTCCTTCAAGGCGGTGGAGGGAACGGTCCTGACCTGCCTTCCGGCCGAGATCCTCAATGACGGAAACGGCGCGAAGAGCCGCGGCATGGACGGCCCCGAGGGCAGCGTCCACCGCCTGAACCTTCGTATTCCGGACGATCTCCGGATCGATTATACGTTCGGAAAAGAAAAGGGATATGCTGATTTCTATCCGCACTGCACGTTCTTCGGCTACCGGTATGTGTCCATCACGGCGACGGACAAAGTCCGGATCCGTTCGATTGCGTCAATCCCCGTGACTTCCATCGCGAAGGATCTGGAGACCGGTACGATCACTACGGGAGACGAGATGGTCAACAAGCTGATTTCCAACACTTTGTGGGGACAGCGCTCGAACTATCTTTCTGTCCCGACCGACTGCCCGCAGCGGAACGAGCGTCTCGGATGGACTGCCGATACGCAGGTCTTTACCGAGACGGGAACGTTCTTCGCAAACACGGACCGCTTCTTCCACAAGTGGATGCGCGACATGCGCGATTCGCAGAGCGAGCTGGGCGGATTCCCCGGTGTCGCCCCGCGGGCGCAGTACGGGGAGAACATGATGCGTCTCGGGTGGGCGGATGCCGGCGTGATCGTCCCCTGGACGGTCTGGAAGCAGTTCGGCGACACCGGGATCATCGACGAGAACTGGGAGGCTATGGAGAAATTCATGGACCATGTCAACACTACCCACTATGACCATACAGCTCTCGTGGCCGAGAACGGAAACTACCAATGGGCCGACTGGCTGAGCTATGAACCTTTGGAAAGCAATGGCGGGGGCGCCTTTACGAAAGACGCCAAGGGCACGCGTATCCCTCATCTCGAGGCTATCATCTATTGGAACTATCTGGGGGCATCCTATTGGGCCATCGACGCCGGCATGATGCGGGATATGGCCGTGGCTACCGGTCGCGACGCCGCGAAATACGAGGCGATGGTCGAGGCGGCGAAAGCGTTGATCCGGGAGCGGTTCCTTGACGGAGAAGGCGGCTTCACTACCGAAATCCTCAATACCATGCAGACCCCGGCCCTTTTCGCCTTGAAGAACGGCCTCGTCGAGGGAGAGGCGAAAGAAGCCATGATCGCCCGCCTGCGCGAGAACTTCGCCGCCCACGGACAGTGCCTCCAGACCGGCTTCCTCGGAACGTCCATCCTGATGGGAACCCTGACGGACAACGGCATGGTCGATATCGCCTATGACCTTCTCTTCCAGCGGAAGAACCCGAGCTGGCTGTATTCGATCGACAACGGCGCGACCACGATCTGGGAGCGCTGGAACAGCTATACGCTCGAATCCGGCATGGGCCCGAAGGGAATGAACAGCTTCAACCATTACGCCTACGGATGCGTCTGCGCATGGATCTGGGAGACGGCGGCGGGCATTGCGGCCGATCCGGCGGAGCCCGGTTTCAAGCATATCATCATGCGCCCCGTCCCCGACAAGCGCCTCGGGTCCGTTACCGCCGAGTACAAGTCCGCCGCTGGCCTGATCAAGAGTGCCTGGCGGTATGAGGGCGACAAGTGGATCTGGGAGTTCACCGTTCCCGAGGGCGCGACGGCGACCGTCACCCTCCCGGGCGAAACGGAATCCAAGGATTACGCGGCCGGAAGCTATACCGTTTCCGTCGGGGCCTGATCTCGGAGCATCGCTTATGAACGAAGGAGACCGTTCGTTGATTCAGGAACTTGCCCTCGGACAGGAGGATGCCTGGCGTATTCTTTACGAAAGGCATTATCCGTTCATGTGCTATCTGGCCGCTCAGTATGTCCATGATGATTTCCTGGCGACGGCGCTGGCCTCCGATGTCATCTCCCATCTCTGGGAAAAGCGGACCACCATCCATATCGGCACCTCTCTCAGGAGTTACCTGCTTCAATCAACGCGAAACCGGTGTCTCGATTATCTGAAGTCCAGCTATCAGCAGCGGGAACAGACATCTTTGAGCGGGATCGGCAACGCTCCTCCTTTCGATGAAGACCACCCGCTGGGCATTCTTCTTGAGAAAGAGCTGGAAAAACAGTTGTTCGCTGTCATGGATAAGATGCCCGCCCAGACCCGGCGCGTTTTTGAAAAGAGCCGGGTCGAAGGGCTGACATACGATCAGATCGCGGAACAGCTGGGGATTTCACCCAGTACGGTCAAATACCATATCCGGCAGGCCCTTGCTCTGCTTCGGAAAGAATTCGGAGAGTATCTGGGACTGGTGCTTCTGTTCCTCTCTACCCTGTAGCCTACTGGATCAATTTCGGATCATAGCGGAAGATCGTCCCGCGGCGGATGTCTTCGGAATTCTTGGAACAGAATCCGCAGAATACGGCGCCATGGCGGAATTTTACCCCTTCCGGTTCCATATAACCCGTGTCAGTGATGCCGGCCGCTTTCAGCGCATCCAGATCTTCGAGCGCTTTGTATTTAGTGAGCGGGATGACAACGGTTCCGTCAATTTTCCGGACCTGAAGCCAGCCGGGGGACGGCGTTCCGTCTGCATGTCCATTGCCCTGGGACTGATAGATCAGCCCGTCATGGATGTCGAAGCCCTGCCACGAGACTCCGGTCCCGTCACTGTAGTGTTCCCGCTTGATCGTAAAATCGCCGAGAGGGGTCACCTTGCGCCCGTCCCGGGCCTTGACGACGGGCGAAACGGTAGTTTTCGGGTCATCCGATTTTGCCTCGCCGCCATAGGTCAGCGGCTCCAGGGTAATGTCTTCCACCGGCAGGGCTTTGAGCTGGCTGAGCCGGTAGGTTCTGATGCGGCCGGTCGTAACTCCCAGGATGGTCAGCATGTCTCCGTCGATATCGACAGCAACAGCGATGTTTTTCTCCCCGAAATAGTAGTTCTCGGTACTCTGCCAAGGTTTGAGGGTCGCTCCGGCCTCAAGGGGAATCCGGGAGATAATCTGTGCATCCCAATAATCACCGGAAGCATTCTGGGAGGCATAATTGCTGATCCAGATATAGTTGCTGTTTGCCGTTTCTTCCAGGGAGAAATTGGATCCGTGGCCGGAGTAACACAGGGTCATGCAGCGGGAAGTAGGCGTTTCTTCGCTGTTGCGCTTGTTCCATGAGAGATAGATCCTGAATTTATTGTTCAACTGACTGTAGAAGATGGTTTCCCCATCCTTGGCGATATCGAAACTCTGCATGACGGCTGTCGTCGTGCGCATGCGTCCCGTGCTGAAGAGAAGGTCTCTTGAGAACCTGTCGGTAAGCAGTGGACCGGAAACCGGTTCCGGCTCCGGTTCGGGAGCCGGGAGGGAGGCCTCCTGGGTAACGGTGAGCACGCGTTTATCTTCTCCGCAAATGAATTGGACTCTCCCGGTGCGGGACTTTGTAACCGTGTTCGGAGTGGATTTGATCTGCACGTTCCAGTCCCCCGTGTCCCCGGATTGCGGAGAGGCTGTGAGCCAGTCTACTTCGACTCGCGTGTTCCATGACGCTGTGGCGGAGAAAGAAACGGTTGTGACCGAGGTCGCTTCTGCGGCGATCGTTGTGTCTTCCGCGGCAAAGGCGGAAAACCGGGGAGCCTCTTCTTTTTTCTGATCGCACCCTGGCGTCAGGGTGAGAAAGAGAAGGGCGATAAAGATTTTGACTAAGCGTTTCATATTTTAGAATAAGCTGTTTGGGGGGTGGGCAAAAGTACTACGAACGAAATGAAAATGCAAATCAAATAAATTATTTCTTATATTTTTCCACTACCCGACTGATCGTCAAGTTTCGTCTTATTAATGCTTTGACAAGAAAATGAAAACAACCAACACCCAAATTGATGAGTGGATTCTCGATTACCTGAACCAGGAGATCGGGGAGAATGAACGGCAGGCACTGGATTCCTGGGTCATGTCCTCGGAAGAGAATCGCTCGTATTTCCGGAAAACGTGCGAGGTCTGGCTGTTATCCGGAACGGAAAAGATCCGCGACAGGTACAGTGCCCGCCGGGCGTTTGAGCTGTTCAAGGCTGAGCATGCCGGAGAATTTGCCTCTTCGGTCCATCAGGATACGGGAAAGAAAAGAAAGCCTGCGCGCCTGCTCCGGTATGCGTCCATGGCTGCCGCTGCCATCCTTGTTGCCATGCTGGCTTATTGGGGCGGAAACCGCCACGGTGCCGAAAAGGTCAAAGACCAGTTCGCGGATATCGTTGTCGATGCCCCTTTAGGTTCTTCAACCCGGATGACTCTTCCGGACGGTACCGTCGTCACGATGAACGCGGGGTCCCGCATGGTCTATTCGCAGGGATTCGGGGTCAGCGACCGAAACATCTTCCTCAGCGGGGAGGGGTGGTTTGAGGTTGCTCGGAATGAGACGCTCCCGATGGTCGTCTGCTCGAACGATCTCCAGGTCCGTGTCGTCGGGACGAAATTCAATTTCAGGGATTATCCGGAGGATTTGGAAGCCATCGTCTCCCTCAAGGAAGGCAAGATCGCACTGACGAACAAACTGCGTCCATCCACATCCGAGAAGTTCCTCAATCCGGACCAGCGGGTGGTCCTCGACAAGCATAGCGGAACCATGCACATCGAATCCAAGGATGCCGCCAACGCCATGCAATGGACTACCGGCGACCTGTTCTTCGATGAAGAGCTGCTTTCGGATATCGCGAAGGAGCTGGAGCGGTACTATGATGTCAAGATTACGATCCTGGGAGACAACCTTCGCAATCTCAGGATCTACGGACACTTCGTCCGCCGGGAAATGAGCATCGAAGATATCCTGGACATGCTGTCCGCCACCAATAAGATCGACTATACGATCAAGGATGGAATCGTAACCATGCGGGAACACAAGTAAAACTGGTAAACCTATTATAATAACAATTAAATAACCGGCATGAATAAGACAAAACAATCCGTGCTGCTGGTCTTGGGAGGCCTTCTCTTGAGCCTATCCGTGATGGCACAGAGCGTTTCGTTGAATCTGGTCAACGTAACGGTCAAAAAAGCGATCACAGAACTGAAGGAAAAGAGCGGTTATTCCTTTGTATATGTATCAAACGACATTGATACACAGAGGATTATCTCTGTCAAGGCCAACGATCTGCCATCTGCCATCAATCAGATCATTGAGGGGCAGGATTTGACGTATGAGATTCAGGGGAAGAACATTATCATCTCCAAGAAGTTACCGCAGACAATTACCGGAACCGGTCTGACCAAGACTGTCAAGGGGTATGTCCTGGACGAAAAAGGAGAGCCTCTCCCCGGAGCAACCGTCCAGGTTGGAAATACCTCGCGGGGTGTGTTGACCGACCTTGACGGCGCCTATGAAATCCAGGTCGCACCGACAGAACAACTGGTGTTCTCCTTTGTCGGCATGCAGCCTCAGCTCGTCAATGTTACCGACCAGAAGGTCATCAACATTGAGCTCTCGGAAGAGAACAATGAGTTGGAAGAAGCCGTCGCCGTTGCTTTCGGCAAGCAGAAAAAGGAAAGCGTCATCGGCGCCATCACGTCAATCGACGTGAAAGAGCTCAAAGTCCCCTCCAGCGACCTGACGACCGCCCTCGCCGGAAACATGGCCGGATTGGTCGCTTTCTCCAGGAGCGGCGAGCCCGGACAGGACAATACGGACTTCTTCATCCGCGGTGTCGCGACTTTCGAAGGGAATACGACCCCGCTCATCCTGATTGACAACATCGAGCTCTCGGCAACGGATCTCGCCCGTCTCCAACCTGACGACATCGCCAGTTTCTCGGTGATGAAAGATGCCACAGCCACGGCCCTGTACGGTGCCCGCGGTGCGAACGGGGTCATTCTCGTTACGACCAAACGCGGTGTCGAGGGACCGGTCAAGGTCTTTGCCCGCTTGGAAAACGCGATTTCCGCCCCGACGAGGACCATCGAGCTGGCCGACAACGTCACCTATATGAAACTGGCCAACGAGGCCGCCCTCACCCGGGATCCCTCCGCCGACCTGCTCTACACGAAAGACAAGATTGCCAATACCGGAAGACCCGGTTCGAACCCCTATATCTACCCGAACAACGACTGGTACGATATGCTGTTCAATGACTATGCAACCAGCCAGCGGGCGACGATCAACCTCACCGGTGGTGGCAAGGTGGCCCAGTACTACGTTTCCATGGGTCTCACCCGCGACAACGGTATCCTCAAGGTGGACCACCGGAACTCGTTCAACAACAACATCGATTCCAAGAACTATACGGTCCGCGCCAATATCGACATCAACGTTACCAAAACGACGAAGATGGGGGTCCGCATCACCGGTAACTTTGACGATTATTCGGGACCGATCAATGGCGGCAGCGAGGTCTATAACCAGGTCATGCATGCCAATCCGGTGATGTTCCCGGCTTATTACGAGCCGGATCCCGCGCACACCTTTACGCAGCATATCCTCTTCGGCAATTATGGACTCGCGACCTATACCAATCCTTACGCGGAGATGGTCAAGGGCTATAAAGACCGCAACCGCTCCCAGATCCTCGCCGTCCTGGACCTGAACCAGGATCTGGAATTCATCACCAAGGGACTGAGTGCCTCAGCCATGCTGAATATCTCGCGCCTGTCGTCCTTCAGCACCAGCCGGTACTACAAACCGTTCTACTACTCGCTCGGATTCTATGATTCCTTTACCGGGAAATATACCCTGGACGAGATCAACAGCAACGGAACGGAATACCTGGGATACTATCCCGGTGCCAAGAGCATGACCAATACGCTCTATACGGAAATGCGGCTCAATTACAACCGCACCTTCGGAGGACACGGACTGAGCGGCCTGCTGGTTTTCACCACCCACGAATCCCTGATAGCAGACTCCAGCGTCACATCACTGGCCCAGTCCCTACCTTCCCGCAACGCCGGACTGGCAGGACGTTTCACGTATAACTGGAAATCCCGGTATTTCGCCGAGTTCAACTTCGGCTACAACGGTTCGGAGCGCTTTGCCGCCAAGCACAGGTGGGGCTTCTTCCCTTCCGCCGGTCTGGCGTGGATGATCTCCAACGAGGATTTCTGGAAACCCCTCAAGAAAACGGTCAACACCCTCAAACTCCGCTATACTTATGGTCTGGTGGGTAACGATAATATCGGTACCAGCGCCGACCGCTTCTTCTACCTGTCCAGTGTAGATATGAGCGATTCTTCCCGCTCGGCCAAATTCGGCCGGGACGGAGGGTCATCCTATGACGGAATCAATGTTGACATCTACGCGAACGACAACATTACCTGGGAGACTTCCTATAAGAATAATTTCGCCCTCGAACTCGGTCTCTTCGACAAACTGAACATTATCGCTGAGTACTATACCGAGAAAAGGACGAACCTCCTCCAGAGCCGTTCCGACATCCCTACGACCATGGGCCTTACCGCTCCGGTCCGCGCCAATATCGGCGAGGCGAAAGCGCATGGCGTCGATATCCAAAGCGATTTCCAGCAGTCCTGGGGCCGGGATTTCTGGACTGCGGCGCGGCTGAATTTCACTTATGCACGTGGCGTCTACAGCGTTTTTGAGGAACCGGACTACGCAGAACCCTGGAGAAGCCATATCGGGCAGTCCATCTCCCAGAAATGGGGATATATCGCCGAGAGGCTCTTCGTCGACGATGCAGAGGCCAGGAATACGCCTTCCCAGAATTTCGGCAGTGCCTATGGCGGAGGAGATATCAAATTCACGGATGTCAATAACGACGGCGTGATCACCGCCGCCGATATGGTTCCGATCGGAAATCCAACCACCCCTGAGATTGTCTACGGTTTCGGTCTTTCCCTGGGTTACAAGGGATTCGACGCCTCCGTCTTCTTCCAGGGAGAAGGGAACGTCTCCTTCTGGATCGATGCGTCAAGTACTTCTCCCTTTGTCAATGAGACTCAGTTGATGAAGGCTTATGCCGACGACCACTGGTCCGAAGAAAACCAGAATGTCTATGCGCTCTGGCCCCGGATGAGCGTCAATGTCAACAAGAACAATACGGCCAGAAGCACCTGGTTCATGCGGGACGGTTCCTTCCTGCGGCTGAAGCAGGTCGAACTCGGGTACACTTTCCCCAACAAGAGGCTCCGGAAGGCCCATATTGACAATCTGCGCCTGTATATGAGCGGATCCAACCTCCTGACCTGGAGCAAATTCAAGCTTTGGGACGTAGAACTTGGCGGAGACGGGTTCAATTACCCGATTCAAAGGGTTGTCAATCTCGGTGTCAATATTACTCTTAAATGATGATTGATATGAAGAATCTCAAAAATATAATCCGAAGGTGGAGTGCCTCTGCGCTCGCGGTACTGGCCCTGCTTCCAGCGTCTTGCAACAAGTACCTGGACATCGCGCCGGATGACGGCATGGCCACGCTGGAGATGGTGTTCAACATGCGTTCGACCGCAATCAAATACCTCTATTCCTGCTACAGCTTCCTGCCTTATGAGGGTCATGCCGGCTCCCCTGCCATGCTCGGAGGGGATGAGTTTTGGTTCAGGGAGCAGGTGCTGAACAGCCCCTCGACCTATTCTCTCAACAGTTCCGCCGTCCAAGCCATTCACCTTGCCCGCGGGGAACAGAATGTCACTTCCCCTTACAACTATGACTGGAATTCTCTCTATCAAGGCATCCGGTACTGCAATACGCTGGCGGATAATATCTTATCCGTCCCGGACATGACCGAGGTTGAGAAAAAGCAGTGGATCGGAGAAGCCAAGGTCCTGAAAGCGTATTTCCTGTTCTGGCTCGTCCGGAAGTGGGGACCCGTTCCCATTGTCAGGGAGAACTTCGATGTCAGTGACGGCATCGAGACCGTCCGTGTTTTCAGGGACAACGTCGACGATTGCTTCGACTACATGATCGAACTGATTGACGAGGCGATGCCGGACCTGGAGCTGATGGAGGCCGGTGATGAAGAACTGGGACGGATCAACAGAGTCGTCGCGGCAGCCATCAAGGCGAAGATTGCGGTCACTGCCGCCAGTCCCCTGTTCAATAACAATGCGGAGCAGTTTACGCTGGTGGATTCCCGGGGCGTCCAGCTTTTCCCGTCCAAGACGGAAGCCCAGGTGAAACAGAGATGGGAAGCGGCCATGACGGCCTGCAAGGAAGCCATCGACCTGTGCCATGAGGTTGGCAAGGGGCTCTACTATTACGACGGTGCCATCCGTGCGGATGAACATATCATCCAGGAACTGACACTCCGTGAAGCCCTCTGTTCCAGCTGGAACAAGGAATGTGTCTGGGGGAATGCCCAGTATTACGTGTCCGGATCTGGAAACAAAGCGGCGACATCCCATCTGACGTTCCTCTCAACCCCGAACCTGGACCCTGAAACCTATCCCAGTTTCCTCCACATGAGAGGTTGGGACAGTTTTGGCATCGCACTGAAAATTGCCGATCAGTTCTATACAAAACATGGTCTTCCCGTAGAAAATGATAAGGAGCGGGCCGACGTGGATCCGTACGAACTGCGGACCATTGCGGACGTGCCGGAGGAACGCTGGTACATGCAGGCGGGTCTCCAGACCGCACAGTTCAATTTTGACAGGGAGCCCCGCTTCTATGCCGACCTGGGTTTCGATACCTGCCTTTGGTTCGGGCCCAATATGTCTAATCCGACTCCGTCCAATCTGTATAAGATCAACCGGACTTCCCTTACGGCGAATACCCCTTGGATTACCGGATACATGTGTAAAAAGTGGTCCAAATACGACACCCGGGTGATGTCGAATTCGACCTATTCGATTTCCCCCTGGATCTGGCCCAACATCCGCCTGGCCGACCTGTACCTGCTTTATGCAGAGGCAATCAATGAAGCGGAAGGTCCGAGCGGGGCGCACAGCGAAGAGATGTTCCACTACCTGGATGCCGTCCGTTCCCGGGCGGGAATCCCCGGGGTCAAGGATGCTTGGGAAACCTACAGCAACAGCCCCGGCAAATGGCAGACCCAGATCGGAATGCGTGATATCATTCACCGGGAGCGCCTGATCGAACTGGCGTTCGAGGGGCAGCGTTTCTGGGACCTCCGCCGATGGAAAGAGGCCCGGGAGGAATATCAGAAAGGATTTTTCCGCTGGAATACGGACCAGCCGGGAACTGCCGCCAAATATTACAAGAAAACATCACTCGTCTTCCAGAACTTTACGCTCAAGGATTATTTCTGGCCCCTTTCGACTGCCACGTTGGAAAACAATCCGAACCTCATCCAGAACTTAGGATGGTAAATAGAGTATATATAACGCATAATTGTAATAGAATGAAAACGAGAATAACTACAACCTTGATCCTTCTGTCGACCCTTTCCCTTTTCGGTTGCATGGAAGAAGGGCGCATTGACCAGATCGATCCGAACGCTCCCGTCCCGTCCAAGGTTACGGTCACTCAGGTGATTTCCAAACCGGGCGGAGCCATCATCAAATACAGCATTCCCGACGACGAAAACATCATGGGAGTCCAGGTTTCCTATCAAAGAAACGGAGAGGAATGCCAGAATATGTCTTCCCGATATGTCGATTCCCTGATCGTTGAAGGCTTCGGGGATACCAAGGCCCACCCTGCCATCGTCCAGAGTATCTCCGCCAATGGAAAGGTGTCTGAACCGACCGAGATTACCATCACCCCGGAGACCCCGATGGTCATGACGGCAAAGCTCGACCTGTTTGAGACATTCGGAGGAATTATCGTGTCCATGGAAGGAAATGAGGAGGAGAGTGATCTCGCCATCGTCCTGATGGCGGATTCCCTCCTTACGGAAGATGGAAGACAAGCCCGGGAGATGGAGTGGAATGACCTCTATACTTTCCATACCGCTCTGAAGAAAGGGACTTTCATCCGGCATGATCTCGAGTCCAAGCCCCAGATATACGGAGCTTATCTCCGCGACCGCTGGGGCAACGCCTCCGATACCCTGTACAAAGTCATCACCCCGCTCTATGAGGAAGAACTGCCTTACTCGACGTGGAAAAACGCCCTTCTTCCGACAGACTGCGGCGAAAGAAATACAAAGTATCGCTTCACCAATATGTTTGACCGGAGCACCTCCACTTTCTTTTACACGCCTATAGAAGGGCCTGTGGTGAGATGGTTTACGTTAGACCTCGGATATACGGCACAACTCAGTCGTATGCGCCTGATGCCCTCAAAGAATTCCTTTGATTATCGCGGCGTATATCCCCAGCACTGGCAGGTTTACGGCAGCATGAACCCGAATCCCGACGGAAGCTGGGACGACAGCTGGTTCCTGCTGAAAGATGTCCGTTCGTACAAACCTTCGGGCTATACCGGAGAGGACGGCGGGGTCGGAGAGATCACGGAAGAAGACCAGAATTGGTTCAGGAATATCAGCGAATACACGTTCGAGGCTTCGGAAGATGTCCCCAACCCCCAGCGTCCGGTCAGATACCTGAGATTCAAATTCCTCCGGAACTTCAATACGTTCCTGATTGAATACGAAGATGAATCGGCGGCAACCACCTATTATGGAGTTGATGACCTATACCTCTGGGGACAGATCATTAAAGACAATTAAACGATAAAGAAATATGAAAAAATACGTATTTATCGGGGTACTTCTGCTTGCTGCAGGCTCCATCCTGTCATCCTGCAGGGACCAGGATGAGATCTACAGGGAGTTCATCACGGTCGGAGGCAAAAAATATCCCCAGACGACCGAGAATGCAGGAGGAAAAACCGGGTATTACAAGGCATTGCTTACCTGGCTGAAGCCCATTGACCCCAGTGTAGCGAAAACCGTCGTGACCTGGTATGAAGGCGTGGACAAGAAGAGCGTTTTGATAGAAGGTTCGTCTTATCCCGTCTCGGTAGCGGATACGGTCGGCCTGTTCATCGAGAATCTGGATGAAGCGGATTACACGTTCTATCTTTATACAGAAGATTCCGAAGGGAACCGGTCCATCCAGCGTGACGTTTCCGTCACGGTCCGCGGAGATGTTTTCCTGGAAAGCCTTTCGGATCGGACCATAGAATCCACACAGGTTGACGGCGAAGGGAACTGTATCATTACATGGGGCGCTAAGACGTCAAACTTGTCCTATACGGAAGTACGATACAGATCGACCTCCGGAGAGAAGGTTGTGCAGACCCGTGTCTCCACCACCACCACGATTCTTCCGGACTATGACTTTGCTGCGGCGGAACCCTTCTCCTACCGTTCCGTTTTCGCCAATGATTTGTGGTGCGAGAACTTTTTCAAGCCCTGGGTCCAAGGCGAGAGTTTCAAACGATAGGGAGAATAACCAGCTGATCCTTTTTACCTCTGGCGATTTTTGCCAGAGGTAAATTGGTTTATCGGCATAACATCGTATATTTGCAGTCCTATGGGGAAAAGAGATTTCGGGACGATCGTGCAGATCGGTGACGTGCTGGTCTCCGAGGATGTAGTGATGGAGTTCTTTGCATGCGATTATGAAAAATGCAAAGGCTGCTGCTGCATCATCGGAGACAGCGGCGCGCCGTTGGAGGAATCGGAACTGGACCCGCTGGAAGAGCATTATCCGGCCTATTCTCCCCTGATGAGCGAAGCCGGCCGGAAGGCGGTCGACGAGAAAGGATTCTTCGAGATCGACCGGGACGGCGACCTGGTGACGCCCGTCGTCCCCGGCCGCGAGGAATGCGCCTATACGCTCTTCGACGGGGCGGGAAACTGTTTCTGCGCGATCGAGCGCTGTTATTTCCAGGGACTCTGCTCTTTTCGGAAACCCATTTCCTGCCAGCTCTATCCGATCCGGGTCGTCAAGTTGGGCGGAAACACGGTAGGGCTCAACCTGCACCGCTGGGATATCTGCAAGGATGCCTACGAGAAAGGCAAAAAAGAAAAGGTCCGCGTCTATGAATTCTTGCGCGAACCTTTGGTCAGGGCTTTCGGCGAGGAGTTCTACTCGGCCTTGTCCGAGGCGGCGAGAAGGCTCATCGCGAGTTCGTAGTCACTTTCGTTGACTTTCACTTCGATCGGTTTCACATAGCTGAGCGACGGATAGGAGGAATCCGCTCCGATGACAGCCGCCGGGATGCCGTTTTCGTTCAGCATGCCGGCCGTGATGTTGGCGGACATGACGTCCAAAAAGGTCGCCACTGTCTTGAAGGTTTGTTTATCTGTCTCCATACTTGTACTGTAAACCGTTGATTATCCGTACAATGTCTCTGTTCAGCCCTTCAACCTCGAAGCCTCCGAGGACTCGGGTGAACGTAATCCTGTCCTCCAAGAAACGGGCCAGACGGCCGCTCGTCGAGCGGAGACGGAAGGAGAGGTTTTCGCCGTCCTCCTTTTCAAGGTCATAGCCGCGGTTCTCCATGAAACCGACGATTCCGGGGCGCAGGTCGGTGAATTCTCCCCGGACGGCCAGGATCCGGGCCGCGTAGCCGAACCGGGGGTAGACGGCAGCGACGCCGAGGAACATCAGGAGAATGTATCCGACGGAGGTCCATCCCTTCTGGAAAACGATGTTGATGTCCCGGCTGAGGACGCCGGCGAGCATCAGGATTCCGATGATCACGGTCGAGATGAGGGTGATCTGGAGGAAATATTTAAGGGCTCTTCTAAGGTATTTCATCACGGAAATGTTGTTCAGGCACAAAATTAGCAAAAAATGCGCTATATTTGTACATTCATAAAATTAATGTGTTATGACTGAAGATCCCCTCGAGAGAATCGAACGCGAAGAGCGCGAAAAAAAGAATAGCGGATTGAAATCCGCGATGTATGTCCTGGCCGCGGTGGCCGCCCTGCTGGCAGCTGCCCTCGGTTTCCTCCTCTGGCAGAAGTCCGGCCTGGTCCATGAACTCGAAGAAGAGAAGGCCGACCTGACCGAGCAGATGGTGGCCCTGAAATCGGATTTCGACTCGCTGAGCTCGGACTATGAGAATATCAACAGCCAGCTTGACACTTCCCGCCAGCAGGTTGAACTCTTGATTGAGAAACTCCAGAAGACCGAGGCGACCAACCGGTCCAAGATCCGCCAGTATGAAAAGGAACTCGGCACCCTCAGGACGATCATGAAGGGCTATATCCATGATATCGATTCGCTCAATACCCTGAACAAGAAACTGACGGCGGATGCTGCGGCAGCCCGTCAGGAAGCCGCTGAGAGCCGCAGGGCCAACGAGGCCCTGACCCAGAAAGTCGACCAGCTCTCCGGCCAGGTGGCCGCCGGCTCGGCCATCAAGGGCCGCGGGCTGAACCTTGTCGCCTACAATGCTTCCGACAAGTCCACCGACCGCAGCAGCCGCGTGACCTATATGGTCGCGACCCTTGCCCTGGTCGAGAACGAAATCGCCGAACCCGGAGCGATCCGTGTCTATGTCCGCGTCAAGGATCCGAACGGCAACCTCTTGACCAACGGTTCTTCCGTCGAGTTCCAAGCTGCCGGACAGACCCTGATGGCTACCGCATCCCGCGAGGTCGACTACCAGCGCCAGGAGGTCGAGCTGAGCATCTATATCAAGGATGTCGGCGAGTTCGTCAAGGGCATCTATTCCGTCGAGGCCTATACCTCCAAGGGACTGATCGGCCGTTCCGAACTGATGCTCCGATAGCGGCGTGATCTATATCCACGTCCCTTTCTGCAGGAGTTTCTGCACGTATTGCGATTTCTATTCCGAGATCGCGTCGGAAGAGCGGACCGGCCGTTACGCAGATGCCATCTGCCGGGAGATTGCGGAAAGGAGCGGCGAGATAACAGATGATATTCCTACTCTTTACATAGGCGGCGGCACCCCTTCGGTGCTGCCCCTTTCCGTCTTGGAGCGGATTGTCGGCGCCCTCCCGCCGACGGAATGGACCGAATTTACCCTGGAAGCCAATCCTGAGGACCTTTGCGAGAAGGGTCTTCCATACCTGGAGGGGCTCCGGCGCCTCGGCGTCGACCGGCTCAGCATGGGCGTCCAGTCCTTCGACGACGGGATGCTCCGGTGGATGAACCGGCGGCACAACGGGGAACGGGCCGTCCGGGCTTTCCGACTTGCCAGGGAAGCCGGGTTCCGGAACATCAGCATCGACCTGATTTTCGGGATCTCGCACCTGACGGACGGCTTGTGGGAGGAGACCCTCGCAAAAGCCGTCTCCCTCGCCCCTGAACATATTTCCTGCTACCAGCTTTCCGTCGAAGGGGAAAGCGCGCTCGGGAGGATGACCGCGGAAGGACGTTACCGGGAGGCGGACGAGGAGCAGTGCCGCAGACAATATGACAGGCTCTGCCGGGTCCTGTCAGACGCGGGTTATGTCCATTACGAAATCTCCAATTTCGCCCTTCCCGGCCGGGAGGCCATCCACAACAGCGCCTACTGGAGGCGCGTTCCCTATGTCGGATTCGGCCCCGGAGCGCATTCTTTCGACGGTTTCCGCCGCCGATGGAACAATTCCTCCTTGACGGACCGTTCCTTTACGGAGGAGGTCCTGACTCCGGAAGACATGCGGGTGGAGACGCTGATGCTCGCGCTCCGGACCGCCCGGGGGATCGAATCGTCCTTTTTGCATGAAAATTGCAGGCCGGATGTCATTGATTCCCTGTTGGATGAGGGCGCTCTTGCAGAGGAGGACGGTCGTTTCCGGATACCGGAAAGCCGCTTCTTCGTCTCGGACGAAATCATCCGGGAACTGATTTGATTGTAATTATTAAATCGTATAACCATGAAAACGAAATCATTTTTCTCCCTTCTGACCGGCCTTGCCGCCGGCGCCGCCCTCGGCCTTCTCTTCGCTCCCGACAAGGGAACGGAAACCCGCAAGCGCGTCCGCGCCAAACTCGATGAATGGGAAAAGGCCTTCACTGAGGACCTGGATGAAGATGAGCAGCAGAAGGAAGACTTGCAGGAAGAGGCCGGAGAGCCGGAACAGGCATGAGTGATTTTACCAAGCCGTTAGAGGATATCGCCTCCGAGCTCAAGGATTATGTCGACGTCCGGGTGGACGACATCAGGCTTCGGGCCGTCCGGGGCTTGACGATTACCGTCTCCAAGCTGCTCAGCCTGATCCTGATCCTCGGGGTTACGACCTCCCTCCTGCTCGCCCTCTCGTTCGGACTGACCCTGCTGCTGGGCTCCTGGATCGGCAGTTACGGCGGCGCGGCGATGATTGTCGCCGGCCTCCTCGCCGTCATCCTTGTCATCCTCTTCATCGTCAAGGACAAGCCTTTCCGCGGTACTTTCGTGAAGCTCTTCATTAAACTGTTTTTCGATGAAAAAGAAGAATTACCTGTCGATCCGGAATCTTGACGAACTGGAGCAGGCGATCGCGGGGACGGACGAGCAGCTTCGGACCATGCGGAAACGCCTGAAACGCCACTATCAGCTGGCGAAGGGTTTCTATACTCCGACGGCCCTCCTCGGGGAAGGTATCCGCCGGGCCGGGACTTCCGTACCCTTCTACGGTGTTCTTCTGACGATCCTCGGCCGTCTGCGCAAGCGAAGCAGGAAGTTGTTGAAATAATTTGCTATCTTTGAAGGCTAAATAAATTAGACATAAGTATTTATATGAAAACAAGAAATCTTTTCCTGCTGATGGCGGCCGCTTCCGTGCTGTTCGCCTGCAACGGCAAACCCTCCGACAAGACCGTTCTCGTCGGACAGTATGAGGGCAAAGTTCCCGCCGAGGTGCATATCATCTCCGGAGACCTCGATACCCTTGTCAAGACCAATCCTGACACGCGCTCTTTCACGGTTGAGCTCCCGACCGACGTGCTCGCTATGGCGACGATCGACAGCGAGGACCATACCGCCCGCGTCATCCTCGACGGCACCAAGCTGACGGTGAAGTTCAGTGATGAAGGCGCTGCCGTCATCACCTCTTCCAATCCGAAGAAATCCGTCCAGGCCGCTTACGATGAATTCAACGCAAGTATGCAGGATATCATGACGAAGTTCCGCGCCGACAACGACGCCCTCGCCAAAGAAAAAGGCCTTTCCGACGAAGAGAAGGAATCCAGGCTGAACGCCATCTATGAGACCGCCTCCGGGAATATCAATACCCGGTGCCGCGAGGTCCTCGCCGCCAACAAGGACAACCTCCTTGCCCTGATGGCCCTCACCACCATCGATGCGGACGACGAGGAAATGATCGGCATCATCGACGGACTCGGCGAGACTGTCCGCGCCATGGAACCGGTCCAGCAGAAGAGAAAGGCCATCGAGATCCGGATGGAAACGGCCGAAGGCAAGATGTTCAAGGACTTCACGGTCGTCCAGGATCCCGAAAACGCCGAGGCGACGACGGTCCGTTTCTCCGATTTCATCGGAAAGGGCAAGTATATGATCGTCGACTTCTGGGCCTCCTGGTGCGGCCCCTGCCGTGCCGAGATGCCGAACCTCAAGGCCGTTTATGACGAGTTCCACTCCGACAAGTTCGACATGCTCAGCGTCGCAGTCTGGGACAAGCCCGAGGACAGCAAGGCTGCAGCCGAAGAACTCGGCATCTCCTGGAATCAGATCATCAACGCCCAGCAGGGCCCGACCGATCTCTACGGCATCGAGGGCATTCCCCATATCATCCTTTTCGGTCCTGACGGAACGATCCTCAAGCGCGACCTCCGCGGCGAAGCGATCCGCAAGGCCGTCGCCGACTGCCTGAAGTAGTGACCGTAAAAGAGAAAATCGCACTTTTTCCACATTCCCCGGGAGTCTATCGGTATTACGACTCCTCGGGGAACGTCATTTATGTGGGGAAGGCGAAGGATCTCCACAAAAGGGTCGCCCAGTATTTCGTGCCGCCCGAGCGGCTGAACACCAAGACCCGCCTGCTGGTCTCCCGGATCGCGGACGCCCAGTATTCCGTCGTCGATTCCGAAGCTGACGCGCTGCTCCTCGAGAACAATCTCATCAAGCAGTACAAGCCCAAGTACAATATCCTCCTAAAGGATTCGAAGACCTATCCCTGGATCTGCGTGACCGGGGACGAGTTTCCGAAGGTGTTCATTACCAGGAGGATGGACAAGAGCGGCGGGAACCGCTATTTCGGCCCGTACAGTTCCGTCCTGCACGCCCGGAACCTGATCGGATTCTTCTCCGAGATGTACCCCTTGCGCAACTGCAACCTCAAAATCACTTCGGAGGCGATCCTCCGCAAGAAATTCCGCCCCTGCCTCAATTTCCATCTCGGGCGCTGTCGCGGCTGTTGTGTCGGCGGCGTTTCGAAAGAGGAGTACCAGGGATGGATCGAAGAGATCGTCCATCTCCTGACCGGACGCGGTGGGGAAATCCTCCAGCACTACCGGGCCCTGATGGGCGAGGCGGCGGAAAGACTTGATTTCGAGACCGCCCAGATTTATAAAGAAAAGGCGGCTTCACTGGAGAAGCATTATTCCAAGTCCATCATCACCTCCTCTATGGATACTGCCGCGGACGTTTTCTCGCTGGTGTTCGACGTCAACGAGGCTTTCGGGAATTTCCTCCGGATCCGCGGCGGGGCCGTCATACAGTCCCTCAATCTCGGTTTCCGGATGCAGATCGAGGAGGAACCCTCCGCCGTCCTGAGCGCTTTCATCGCCGAAATCGAGTCGAAGTTCGGGACCCTTGCAAAGGAGGTCATCGTCCCCTTCCTGCCGGATGTCGAAATCGAAGGGGTGACGTTCCGGATTCCCGTCCGGGGCGACAAACTGGCCCTGCTGGAACTCAGCGCCAAGAATGCCAAGGAATTCCATTTCAATTCCATCAAGCAGAAAGAACATACCGATCCCGACCAGTACCGCCTGTCCGTCATGGAGGACCTTCGGAAAGCCCTCGGGATGGAGGTCCTGCCCCGGCACATGGAATGCTTCGACAATTCCAATATCCAGGGGACCAATCCGGTCGCTTCGTGTGTCGTTTTCCGCGACGGCGAGCCTTCCAAGAAGGATTACCGCAAATTCAAGATCAAGACGGTCATCGGAGCGAACGACTTCGCTTCGATGAAGGAAGTCGTGAACCGGCGCTATTCGCGGATGCTCGCCGAAGCCCCGGACGACCTGCCCCAGCTGATCGTCATCGACGGCGGAAAGGGGCAGCTGGACGCAGCCTACCAGGCGCTCGCCGAGCTCGGCCTGACCGAGCAGCTGACCGTCGTAGGCCTTGCCAAGCGTCTCGAGGAAGTTATCCGCGTCGGGGATCCCTACCCGCTCTTCATCGACCGTAACTCGCAGGCCCTGAAGGTCCTGCAGCATATCCGCGACGAGGCCCACCGCTTCGGCATCACTTTTCACCGGAATCTCCGCAGCAAGGCCCAGATCCATTCCGTTCTCCGGGACATCAAGGGGGTCGGGGAGAAGACGGAGCAGCGCCTTCTCCTGCATTTCGGGAGCGTCGCCCGGATCGCCTCCGCCCCGGTCGAAGACATCGCCGCCCTGGTTGGTACGGAACTTGCTTTGCGTATCCACCGGGAACTCAATCCTGAACTGTTCCCCGGATAAACGGCTATGAAAGAGAAGACATTCAATACGGTTTTCAATATTGCGATCGTCATCGCAATGCTTCTCGCCGTCCTCGTGTCCAATATTCTGAAATTCCGGAATCCGGAGGTCGACAAGGTGCTCCTCGTCATCGCGAGCATCGGCGCCTGCATGGGGGTCATCAATACGGTCCTTTCGGCAAACGGCTATATCCTGACCTTCCTCTTCGGCTTTATCGACGTCGTCATCTACGCTTTCGTCTGCTGGAAGAACGGGGTGGTCGGCCAGTTCGCCCTCCACGCCTTCTATTTCCTTCCGATGCAGCTGGTCGGCTTCCTGCAATGGAGGAAACGGGGAGCCTCCCACGACCGGCAGGTCCGCGCCAAGCGCTTCACGAAAAAGCAATGGATGATCCTCATCCCGGCCGTGCTGGCAAGCCTTCTCGCCGCTTTCGGCATCCTCTATGGAATCGACAGGGCGAAACTGTCCTCCGGAGCCCTTACGGAAATCGATACCCTCAAAGTCGCGACCGATGCGGCCGCTCTCGTCTTCAATATTTTCGGCCAGGTCCTGCTTTCGCTGGCCTTCATGGAGCAGTGGTACTGCTGGATCCTGGTCAATGTGTTTTCGGTCACCATCTGGGCGACCACCCTTCTCCACGGAGGGGCCGACAGCTCTGCCGTCGTCATGTTGCTGAAGTATTCGTTCTATTTCATCAATTCGCTGAACGGACTGCGTATTTGGCTGAAATTAAGCCGTCCCGAGGCCGCGGTTACGCCATGATTATCGGCTTTTTGGAACAAATACTTTTCTTTTTCAATAAAAATTACTTACTTTGCAAACTATAAGTGGAAGTACGTATATTAAAATTATAAACTAAATCTATTTTATCATGACACACGAAGAAATCGTAAAGCAGGTCAAAGCTATTATCGTTGACAAGCTTGGCGTTGAAGAGTCGGAAGTCACCGAAACCGCAAATTTCACCAATGATCTTGGCGCAGATTCCCTTGACACGGTTGAACTTCTGATGGAATTCGAAAAAGTATTCGGCATCAAGATTCCCGATGAGGAAACCAGTGGAATCGCTACTGTCGCTGACGCGATCGCGAAGGTAGCTGAAAAACTCGGCGAATAATCGAAACGTCATTTTATTAAAAAAGGTCGGCTCTACTGAGCCGGCCTTTTTCGTCGTCAGGGGAGTTCGTCCGGCCAGGGAACGGGCTTTCCGGTCGCACGGACGACGGGCATGGATGCATTCCAGGCGCGTAGACGGTCTCCGAGCACCTTTGCAAGGCGGGCGACGATTTCGGGATGCTGCGCCGCGACGTTGCGCCTCTCTCCGATATCCTCCCGGATGTTGTAGAGTTCGAGCGGGACTCCGTCGGCGACTTTCTGCCCCGGGACGGTGTTCATCATGACGTAGACCAGTTTCCAGTCGCCGACAATGACCGTCGAAAGGAAGTCGACCTCTTGCCTGTACTCCACTTTCCACTGGTGCGGATAATGGAAGAGGACGGGGCGCTGCGGGTCGATCCCGGAGACTTCTTCGGGGACGACGAAGGCATTGGCCTGTTTCTGATTGGTGATCTCGCCCTTCCGGGTCGCTTTCTCCGCCAGTTTCGAGCCCTTCGTCAGCAGCGGGACAAGGCTCTTTCCGTCGACCGGCTGGACCGTCTTCCAGGAGCGCACCCCGCCGAGTTCAAGGAGGGTCGGGAAGAGGTCTTCCGGAACGACGGGGGTGTTGATGCGGGTCCCGGGCGCGGTCTTCCCTGGGATGCAGACCATCATAGGGACACGGATGCCGCCCTGGTAACAGGAGCCCTTCCCTTCCCGGAGCGGGGCGCACTGGGTATGCGGGACACCGCCTTTGGCCTTGACGTCGGCGTTTCCGCCGTTGTCGGACATGAAGATGATGATGGTGTTGTCGGCGATGCCCTTCGCTTCGAGGAAGTCCATCAGGTCCCCGAGACTCTTGTCGACGCCCTCGACCATCGAGGAGAACTTGGCCTGTCCGTCGTCAAGGCCCATCTCCTTGTATCCCTTGAAGAAGCGCTTGTCCTTCTGGATCGGGGTGTGGGTGGCATAATGGGCAAGGTACAGGTAGAAGGGCTGTTTCCGGGAGACCGGGTACTCGAGGGTCTTGAGCGCCTCCCGGGTCAGGGCCTCGGTCAGGAAGATGTCGTCACCGTAGTATTCGGTCATGTTCTGGACCGCGGACATGTTCCAGAGTTCGGGCGTGTTCCCGAAATTGTCCGTCCCGAAATAGCTTTTGGGAAGGCCGGCGTTGGTCCCGGCGATGTTGACCGTGAAGCCCATGTTGTAGGGGGAGGACCCCGGCGTCCCGGCGGAAGCCCAGTGGGCTTTCCCGACATGGATCGTATAGTATCCGGCATCCCGGAGGAGACGGACGAGCGGGGTTGCGACCTGCACCTGGTCGGGGGCGGCGGTCCCGTCGGGGCAGAGTCCGTTGATGTTCCATTCCGGACGCCGGAAGATGTCCGTGTCGAGTTCCTCGTAGACCGCCGCGCCGTTTTTCCCGCCGACGGCGTCGGAGGGTTCGTCCCTGGCCATGGAGGTCCAGTTGGTGATGTGGCTGTGGGCGGCGTTCATCCCGGACATGATGCTGGTCCGGGTCGGGGTCGAGACCGGGCAGGCGTAGGCCTGGGTCAGGATGACACCCTTTCTCGCGAGCCGTTCCATGTTCGGAGTGTGGAACTGGAGATTTCTGGGGTATACTTCCTCGCCGTAGGGGACTGAACTCTCCGGCCATCCGTAGTCGTCCACGAGGAAGAAGACGATGTTCGGCTTCTGGCGGGCGGATGCGGCGAGTGCGGGAGCGAGCAGCGCGAGGGCCGTGCAGGTATGTTTCCTTATTTTCATAGTCGGTATCATATTCCTCTCAAAGATACGGGATTTCTCAAAAATAAACGTTAAATTTGTTACCTAATCGCAGGAATATGTACCAGGATTATCTCAAGTATTATCCCGATTTCCCGATCAAGGGAGTCAATTTCGTGGACGTCCTTCCATTCATGCAGGACAAGGAAATCTTCACCTCGATCATCAAGGATCTCGGCAAGATGGCCGATTCACCGAACGTCGTGGCACCGGAAGCCCGCGGCTTCCTTTTCGCCGCTCCGATGCTGACGGTCTGTGACAATGTGAAGAATATCCTGACGCTCAGGAAGAAAGGGAAAATTCCCTATGCCGAAGGCGACCTCGTCCAGGTCGACATCGTCAAGGAATATGGAAAAGACGAGGTTTTCTTCCGCAAGTCCGACATCGCTGCCGGCGTTCCGGACGGGGATACGTTCTATCTGACGATTTTCGATGATATCCTGGCGACGGGCGGAACGGCCTGCGGCGTTGCGAAGGCGCTGAACGCCCTGACCGTCGAAAAGGACGGGAAAGAGTACAAGGTCAAGGTGACGGATTTCGTTTTCCTGGTCGAGCTCGATGATCTCAAGGGCGCCGGGGTTCTCAAGGATATCGCTCCGGTCAAATCTCTGATCCACCTTCAGGGGACGGACTAGGGACGTCGAAGCACCCGTCTTTCATAACACAGGTACGGTCGCAGAGCGCGGCCAGTTCGGGGTCGTGGGTCACGATCACGATGGTTTGTCCGAACTTGTCCCGAAGGTCGAAGAAGAGGCGGTGGATTTCCGCCTTGGTCCGGCTGTCCAGGTTGCCGGAAGGTTCGTCTGCGAAAAGGATGGCCGGGCGGTTGACGAGGGCCCGGGCGATGGCGACCCGCTGCTGCTCGCCTCCGGAGAGTTCGGAAGGCTTGTGGCCGGTCCGCTCGGACAGGCCGACCACGGACAGGAGTTCGGATGCGGAGGCCCTGGCTTCTTTTTCGGGGCGTCCGCCAATCAGGGCGGGGATCATGACATTCTCGAGGGCAGTGAATTCGGGCAGGAGATGATGGGCCTGGAACACGAAGCCGATACGGCGGTTCCGGAAAGCGGCCATCTCGCGGCTGGAGAGGCGGAGCGGGTCGGTCCCGTCGATGAGAAGGCTGCCCGCGTCCGGGGTCATCAGCGTTCCCAGCACCTGCAGGAGGGTGGATTTTCCGGCGCCGGAAGCGCCCATGATGGAAACGACCTCGCCGGAGGAGACCGCGAAATCGACGCCCTTCAGCACCTTGAGGCTGCCGAAACTTTTTTCAATCCCTGTTGCCTGAATGATCATCATGGTGCAAAAATAGCGATTTTCCCGTATTTTTCGTATTTTTGAAGACCATAATACGCCTGACCATGAAAAGAATCATGTCCCTTCTTCTGTCGACCGCCCTCCTTGCCGGCTGTGCCGCCGGCACTTCCGCCCCGCTGATCGGTATCTCCTGCGGCCGGAGCGACTCCGGTATGGACCGCCTGAGTGAAACCTATCCCAACGCCGTACTCGCCGGCGGCGGACTTCCCGTCATTTTCCCGACCGTACAGGATGAGGAGACGGCCCGGGATCTGGTCGCCCGCGTCGACGGAATCCTGTTCTCCGGCGGCCCTGACTTCGATCCGGCGCTCTATGGGGAAGAAATCTGGAACGAGACGGTCAGCATCGATGCGGTCCGGGACAAGAGCGACCTCCTGCTTGCAAAGGCGGCCCTGGAATCCGGAAAGCCGATTCTCGCGATCTGCCGCGGTGAGCAGCTCATGAACGTAGCCCTCGGCGGTTCGCTGATCCAGGACATTCCGACCCAGGTGCCTGACAGCCTGGTCCATGCCGGCGGCGCCCTGCACAGGATCGCCGTAGAAAAGGGCAGCGCGCTGTACCGCATCTTCGGGAAGGACAGCCTGACGGTCAATTCCTACCACCACCAGGCCGTCAAGCGCCCCGGCGAAGGAATCACGATTACCGCCCGCGCCGATGACGGAGTCGTCGAGGCCTTCGAGAAGGGCCCTGTCCTCGCCGTCCAGTTCCATCCGGAGAAGTCGGTCGAAACCGAGCCGGAATGGACCCTCCTTTTCAAGGATCTGGCCGACCGTGCCCGGAAGGACCGCGGCCGGAAATAGAAAGAGGGCGCCGCTCTTGCGGCCCCCTCCGTTCAATTGTTAAGTCGTTATTATTAACTAACCAGGCCAGGTTTAATCCTGTTCCATGTTCATCTGGCCCCAGCCGCCGCGGTTCCCGCTGAAATTCCCGCTGCGGTTTCCGCCACGGTTTCCTCCACGGAAATTACCGTTTCCGTCCCTCTGGCCCTGCTGGCCGTCCTGAGGGCCGCCGCGGTTCAGCCTCCTGATCTGCTGGTGGCGGAATTTCTCTTCACCGAGGATCAGTTTGGCGATTTTCTCTTCGGGGATGATCTTCTTGTATTTTTCGATGCTCAGCCGGTCGATCGACTCGGTGTCTTCCTTGGCATTGAGATAGGCGGTAAGGAGAACGTCGATTTCCTTGCCGGTCTTCCCTTCGGAGATAGCCTGGCGGAGAGCCTCGAAAGCGGCGGTTACATCTTTGAATGCATCGCGCTTGCTCTTCTGGACCTCGTTGTACACCGGCCAGAAAAGCTGCGCTTCTTCGACGGTCAGGTCGATTTCGGACGTCAGGAAGGCGATTTTCTCATTCTGGAATTTCTCCTTCCACTCTTCTCCGTCCTTCCGGTTGCCGTGCTGGCGGGCAGGCGCATCCTGGGCGAACGCTCCGACGGCAGTCAGGACTGCAATGGCGGAGCAAAGCAAATATTTAATAGATTTCTTCATAACGAACTGCGTTTATATGTTCCATTGATATTCCGGATGAAATCAGATAGTTGACGATATCTTCGTCCGTGATCTCCTCGACCACGTCGTCGAGGAAGGAGTAGCCGTCGGGTCCGTAAAGGGGATCGGCCTCAGCTATGAGCATGCTTTCATAGTTGCTCTGCGTGTCGCGAACTGCAGTGCGTGAGAGAAGCCAGTTCCCGACCGTCACCGCAATCAGCATGCTGGCCGCTACGGCGACGTACGGGGCCAGACGGCGGACAACCCCTACCTTTGCGGCGGGAGATTCGGTACGTGCGATGCCCGAGAGCCTTTGCTGCAGGTTCTCGAAATAGCCTTCGGGTACGGATATGTCATTCTTTCTGGTCATCGCTTTCTTTGACACGTTTGGAAGTGGAGGGTTTAATCGGGCAGCAAAATATCTTTCAACGACTCCCGGATCTTTTCCGTGGCGAAGTGGTAGGACGCCTTCAGGGAACCGACGGAGGTGCCGGTGACGGATGAGATTTCATCATAGGACAGATCGTCGTAATACCGCATGATAAAGACCTGGCGCTGTTTCTCCGGGAGCCGGGCGACGGCTTTGGAGAGTTCCCGCTCGGCTTCGGTCCCGGAGAAATAGGGGTCGGAATCGATCCGGTTTTCCAATTCGGCATCTATGCTCTGGAACCGCAGGGCCGCCCGGACCTTCTGCTTCCGGAGGAAGTTGAGGGTTTCGTTGGTCGCGATCTTGTAGACCCAGGTGAACAACTGTGATTCCCCCCGGAAGGAGGGAAGCGCAGTCCAGATCTTGATGAATATTTCCTGAAGAAGGTCGTCCGTGTCTTCGTGGGAGAGGACGAAGCGGCGGACATGCCAATACAACCGCTCGCTGTACGTCGATACGATCTTGTTGAATATCTGCTCCCTTTCGGACATGGTTATTTACGGCCCACGGCTTTTCTTGCCGCCTCTGCAATGTGCTCGGCGTCAAGCCCGTAGGCCTTCATCAATGCAGAAGGCGTGCCAGTCTGGCCGAAACGGTCGCCTCCGTTGATGAACTCCGCGGGAGCCGGCGCTTCCCGGACGAGGAGCCCGGCGACCGCTTCACCGAGTCCGCCCGCGGAGTTGTGCTCTTCCGCGATAACGACGGCGCCGGTCTTTCCGACGGACGCGAGGATCGCCTGCTCGTCGAGGGGCTTGATCGTGGCGATGTCCAGGACCTCCGCCGAGATGCCTTCCGCTTCCAGCTGCTCCGCGGCCAGGAGGGATTCCCAGACGAGATGGCCCGTCGCGAGGATCGTGACGTCGGCGCCTTCATTCATGACGAGGGCTTTCCCGATAATGAATTCCTGGTCTTCCGGCGTGAAATTCGGAACGCCCGGACGGCCGAACCGGAGATAGACAGGACCGTCCCAGGCCGCCGCGGCCAGCGTGGCCGCCTTGGTCTGGTTGAAATCGCAAGGATTGATCACGACCATTCCCGGGAGGGCGCGCATCAGGGCGATATCCTCCATCGTCTGGTGGGTCGCGCCGTCTTCGCCGAGGGTGATTCCGGCATGGGAAGAGGCGATCTTGACATTGGCCTTTCCGTAGGCAACGGCCTGACGGACCTGGTCATAGACCCGGCCGGTGACGAATTCGGCGAAAGAGCCTATGAAGGGAATCTTGCCCGAAATGGCCAGTCCGGCGGCGGCTCCGACCATGTTGGCTTCGGCGATGCCGCACTGGATGAACCGGTCCGGGAACTCGGCGGCGAAGGCGTCCATCTTGAGGGAGCCCTTCAGATCGGCGGTCAGCGCGAGGACCCGCGGGTCCTTCCGGCCTGCTTCGAGGAGACCCGCACCGAATCCGCTGCGGGTATCTTTCTTACCTGTATCAGTATATTTCTTCATAATCAAAAGTCTCCTAACGGGGTTTCACCTAACTGGGAAAGGGCTTCCGCACACTGCTCGGCGTTCGGGGCCTTCCCATGCCATTTGCACGTGCCCGCCATGAAATCGACGCCGTAGCCCATCACGGTCTTGAAAAGGATCATGGTCGGTTTCCCGCTGCCGCGGTTCGCCTTGGCGGCGGCGATGGCTCCGGCGATCGCATCAAAGTCGTGGCCGTCCGCGACGATCACGTTCCAGTCCCAGGCTTCCCATTTCGCCTTGAGGTCCCCCTCTCCGGCGACGGAAGCGACGGTCCCGTCGATCTGCTGGCCGTTCCAGTCGGTCATCGCGATCAGGTTGTCCAGTCCGTAATGGACGGCGAACATGCCGGCCTCCCAGATCTGGCCTTCCTCGCTCTCACCGTCCCCGCAAAGGACATAGACCCGTTCTTCGGCTCCGTCCATCTTCTTCGCGAGGGCGAGTCCGGCGGCGACGGAAAGTCCCTGCCCGAGGGATCCCGAAGCCTGGTAGACGCCCGGAAGTCCTTTCTGGACGGAAGGATGGCCCTGAAGGCGTGCGCCGAACCGGCGGAAGGTCGCCAGCTCCGAAACCGGGAAATAGCCGGTCCGGGCCAGGATGGAATAGTAGACCGGCGTAAGGTGGCCGGCAGAGAGGATGAACACATCCTGCCCCTTGCCGTCGCGTGTCCAGGTCGCCGGATCGTGTTTCATCTGATTGAAATAGAGTTCGGTGAGGATGCCCGCACTGGACATCGATCCGCCCGGGTGGCCGCAGCCGGCGAGCGAGACCATCCGGACGATGTCCCGCCTCACCTGGGTCGAGATTTCTCTCAGCTGTTCTTTATTCTTTGTCATGTCTCAGGATTTGGTTTCGTTGAACGTGAAGGCTTCCCAAGGGAGTTCGGCGTCTTTCCCTTCGTCGAGGACGGCCGCCGCATGGCAGAGCATCGGGAATTTCGAAAGGTCGGCCTGTCCGAGCTCGGCTTTCCGGACCATGGCCGCATAGACGCGGCGGGAAACGACGAGGCTTTCGAGGGTGACGCCGGCGAGGATGTCGAGGGCTTCCTTGTAGGTCTTGCCTTCGCCCAGGAGGATGCCGATCTTCCGGGTGCGTCCGCCGTAGACGGTGACGTACAGGTCTCCGATGCCGATATTCTCGCAGTCGCGGCTCGCGCCCTGCATCTCGAGCAGGTAGCGCATTTCCTTGACGCCCTGGTAGAAGGCGGCCGCCTGGGAGTTGAAATGGAGGCCGGCCTCGGGTCCATGGTGGCGGTTCACCAGACCGATCGTCATCGCGATGGCGAGGGCGTAGCCGTTCTTGAGCGCGACGGCGCTTTCGAGGCCTTCGACGTCGTTGGTCAGGGAAATATGGTAATAGGAGGTCTGCATGGCCTCTTTCATCATCGTGATGACCGCCGTGTCCTTGCCGCAGAAGGCGACTTCCGTCTGGTCGTGGAAGACGAGTTCATAGCTCGTGCAGGGGCCGCCGATGGCGCAGATTTCGCGGTGGATGCCCTTCTTGGCGAGTTCCCGTTTCCAGTATTCCGGATAGGAGATCAAGGCGCCGTCCGGGAGGTTGATCAGGCCTTTGGTTACCGACAGGACGGGCACGGAGGGATCGAGCCGGGAGAGGATGTTCTCGAGGAACCAGTCGACGCCGAAGGATGAAACGCCGCCGATGATGAAATCGGCGCCCTTCGCCGCTTCCTCCCACTGCTCGTAATAATAATACTTGACACCTTCCGGGAAGGGATAGTCGAATTTCGGGTGCTTCCCGACGGCTTTGCAGGCATCGATGATATCCTTGTCCAGCGGAGTTCCGACGAGCCGGACTTCATTGCCGTTTTCAAACGCGGGGAAAGCGAGGGCGGATCCCATCATGCCGGATCCGATGATAGTGATGATTTTCTTAGCCATAATTATAACGTATTCTTTGTGTCGAAGTTTACAAAGTTACTGATTTTTTCGAACCAAAGGAAGAAAAAACGTATCTTTGCAAAATATGAAGAATATCCGCAACTTCTGCATCATTGCGCACATAGACCACGGGAAAAGCACCCTCGCGGACCGGCTCCTGGAACTCACGAGGACCCTGTCGGAACGCGAGATGGAGAACCAGGTCCTCGACGACATGGACCTCGAGAAAGAGAAGGGAATCACGATCAAGAGCCACGCGATCCAGATGGACTATGTCCGCGGGGGAGAGACGTACAAGCTCAACCTGATCGATACCCCGGGCCATGTCGATTTCAGCTACGAGGTCTCCCGCAGCATCGCTTCCTGCGAAGGGGCGCTGCTGGTGGTGGACGCCTCCCAGGGAATCCAGGCCCAGACGATCTCCAACCTCTACCAGGCCGTCGAGCACGGGCTCGAGATCATCCCCGTCCTGAACAAGATCGATATGGAATCGGCCCAGCCCGAGGTCGTGACGGACCAGGTCTGCGACCTCCTCGGCTGCGATCCGGAGGATGTGTACCGGGTTTCCGCCCGGACCGGGGAAGGGGTTCCGGCCGTGCTGGACGCCATCGTGGACAAGATTCCCGCGCCCGTCGGCGATCCCGAGGCACCCCTCCAGGCCCTGATCTTCGACTCCGTCTTCAACGCCTTCCGGGGCATCATCGCCTATTTTAAGGTGGTGAACGGCGTCATCCGGAAGGGCGACAAGGTCAAGTTTTTCAATACCGGCAAGGAATACGAGGCCGAGGAGATCGGCATCCTCAAACTCAAGCTCCAGCCCGCCGGAGAGGTCCGGGCCGGAGACGTGGGTTATATCATTTCCGGCATCAAGTCGGCCGTGGAAGTCAAGGTCGGCGATACGATTACCCATACCGACCGGTCCTGCCGGGAGGCGATCGCCGGGTTCGAAGAGGTCAAGCCGATGGTCTTCGCGGGCATGTACCCGGTCGACGCCTCGAAATACGAGGAGCTTCGGGCGACCCTCGAGAAATTCCAGCTCAACGATGCGTCCTTCGTCTATGAACCCGAAAGCTCCCTGGCCCTCGGATTCGGATTCCGCTGCGGTTTCCTCGGGCTCCTGCACCTGGAAATCGTCCAGGAACGGCTTTTCCGCGAGTTCAACATGGACGTCATCACGACTGTCCCGAACGTCTCCTACAAGGTCTATACGACGAAGGGGGACGTCCTCGATGTCCATAATCCTTCGGGCCTTCCCGCCCCGACGATCATCGACCATATCGAAGAGCCCTATATCCGCGCCCAGATTATCTCCAAGGCCGATTTCTACGGCCCGATCATGAAACTGTGCATGGACAAGCGGGGCACCCTGATCGGCCAGCATTACATCACGGCCGACCGCGTCGAGCTCAACTATGACATGCCTCTCTCCGAGGTAGTCTTCGACTTCTACGACAAACTCAAGTCGATCTCCAAGGGATACGCCTCTTTCGACTACCACCTGATCGGTTTCCGTCCGGCCCGGCTCGTGAAACTGGACATTCTCCTGAACGGGGATGCCGCGGACGCCCTTTCGACCCTGATCCACGAAGACCACGCCTATGATTTCGGGCGCAAGATATGCCTGAAGCTCAAGGAACTGATCCCCCGCCAGCAGTTCGACATCGCCGTCCAGGCGGCCATCGGAGCGAAGATCATCGCCCGCGAGACCGTCCGCCAGGTCCGGAAGGATGTGACGGCCAAGTGCTACGGCGGCGACATCACTCGGAAGCGCAAGCTCCTGGAGAAGCAGAAGGAAGGCAAGAAACGCATGCGGCAGATCGGTACGGTCCAGGTCCCCCAGAGCGCCTTCATGGCCGTCCTGAAACTGGATTGACATGCAGCGGCTGGCGATTCTCATAACGGCGTACAACGGCAGGGACAAGGTCCTCGCCTGTCTCGCCGAATGCTATCGCCAGGCCGACCGGCTCTCGGCCGAGGGCCGCTATGAGGTCGATATCTGGCTCAACGACGACGGTAGCACGGAGGGCATCTCGGAAGCGGTTCTCCTGCGTTTCCCGAAGGTCCATCTGAGCCATTCCGACGGAACGCTCTACTGGAGCAAGGGCCTCAGGAAAGTTTGGCTGGAGGCCTCCGAAGAGAAGTACGATTTCTATCTCTGGCTGGATTACAAGATGGTTCTGCACGACAACGCCATTTATACCCTGCTGGACAATTCCTCCTTCCTCGGCCACAGGGCGATCGTCGTCGGGTCCATCGAATCGGAAGACGGGATCCTGTGCCGGGGCGGCCGCTCCCGCAGCAGCCGTCTCATCGAACCGGATCCGGTCATCCCGAAGCCCTGCTACATCTTCGACGGCCGTCTGGTCCTCGTCCCGAAATACGTGTTCGACCGGCTCGGGGCCATGGACGGACGCTACCGCCACAAACTGGGGGATTACGACTACGCGATCCGTGCCTACAAGGCGGAGATCAACCGGGTCGTCGCCCCGGGCATCCTCGGGGTCTGCGCCCGTGAACCGGCCGTCCTTCCCTGGCGGGATCCCCGGAAATCGCTCCGGGACCGCTACAGGGTCCTGTTCAGCCCCTTGGGGAAGCCCCTGAAGGAGCATTTCCTCTTCGACCTGAGGAGCAAAGGACTCTTCCAGGCCATATGGACGGTCTTCAAATTGAATTTCCAGGTTCTTTTCCCTGTGCGGAACTATTGAAAATGAGTACTTTACGAGCATCCATAAAGTCCATGCGGCTGCGCACGCTGCCGCTTTCGACGGGCGGGGTCCTGCTGGGGATCCTCTTCGCGGCAGCGGACTTCAAGGTTTCCCTTCCCGTGGCGGTCCTGACCGTCGTCACGACGGTCTGCCTGCAGATTCTCTCGAATCTCTCCAACGAACTCGGGGACGTGCTCCACGGAACGGACACGGCGGACCGGGTCGGCCCGACCTACGGCCTGAACGGCGGAGAACTGACCATTCCCGGGATGAAGCGGCTGGTCGGCCTTTTCGTCGTTCTCTGTATCGTTTCGGGAACGGCCATGACCTGGCTCTCCTTCGGGACGCTCCTGGACCTGACCCCGATCATGGTCCTCCTCCTCGGCGCGGCCGCGATCGGAGGGGCCATGCGGTATACCCTCGGGCGCAACCCGTACGGGTACCGGGGCCTCGGAGACCTCTATGTCTTCCTGTTTTTCGGCATCGTGGCGGTGACCGGCGCTTATTTCGTCGCCTCCCACGTCCTGTACTGGCGGCTGCTCCTGCCGGCGGCTTCCGTAGGGTTCCTGAGCATCGGTGTCCTGAATGTCAATAATATAAGGGACATGGAAACGGATGCCGGGACCCGGGTCACGGTCGCGATCCGGCTCGGGGAAAAGAGGGCGAAGATCTACCAGACGGTCCTCGTCGTTCTCGGCTGGGTCTGCATGGTCGCCTATTGCCTCCTCCGGATTTTCGATCCCTGGCACTATCTCTTCGTCCTGACCCTCCCGCTTTTCATCCTGCACCTGAGGGGAGTCTGGAAACGGTCCGGCAGGGATCTCGATCCGATGCTGCCGCTTCTCGTCCTGTCTACTTTCCTGTTCTGCCTCCTCGCCGGGGCAGGCTTCCTCGTATATCTGATAAAATGATGGACAACGATTGGAAATCCCGTCTCGGGGTCGTCTTTTCGACCAACCCGGACTTTCAGTATGTTACCTCCGGAGCTGAAACCGCCCCGGAGACCCTTCCTCCCGCACGCCAGAAGCTGATCGTCAGCATCGACCGCCGGAACCGCGGGGGCAAACAGGTGACTCTCGTCACCGGTTTTACGGGCACTCCCGAAGACCTCAAGGCCCTCGGCAAGACCCTGAAGACCAAGCTTGGCGTCGGCGGGACGGCCAAGGGCGGGGAGATTACGATCCAGGGTGATTTCCGGGACAAGACCGTCGCCCTCCTGAAAGAAATGGGCTATCAGGCCAAAAGGGGGAACTGATGCGGATCCTCCAGGCCATAGACAGCGTACTCCGCAGCGGGCGCCTGCTGCTTCCGACCAGTCCGTCGGAGGCGGTCCGGGTTGTCGACCAGGCCCCGTTTCTGGAGTCCGTCATGGTCGTCATTTCCGTTCTTCTCGGGATCCTGTTCCTGCGGAACTTCCTGAATATCATCCCTTACCTCCTCGACAACTTCACCCGGGCGAGGGGCAGCGTCGCGCTCGAAAGCAGCGTGCGGGTCAGCCGGGACCGGAACATCGTGGCGCTGATCCTGATCATTCCGTGCATCATGGTGATCAACAAGTACGGGATCTATGAGCCGGATCTGATCAAGGGCGCGGACGAGGACGTGCACCTGATGGTCGTGGCCGGAGTCTTCTTCCTCTATCTGCTGCTGCGTCTCCTGCTCTGGGTGGTCTTCCGGCCGAAGCGGGGCGGGGACAATTACATGATGGCGCGGCGGACGGCCTATACCTTTTTCATCCTGATCGGCCTGCTTGTGCTGCCGACGGTCGGAATCCTGAATCTTTTCCATGTTAATCCGTTGACTATCAAAACGGTAATTTTGATCGAAATTCTGGTCATCTACCTTGTCTATTTCGTCCGGAAAGCGCAAATTTTGTCCTTGGGTTGCAGTTCTTTGACAGTTTTTTTGTACCTTTGCGCGCTTGAAATCTTGCCGACCGGCCTGCTTGTCGCATCGGCACTGTTATTATAGTAAGAAACAGACCAGGAAATGGCAGTAAAGAAGATTCTTATATCTCAGAACGCTCCGCGTGTCCTCACTCCTTACCAGGGACTCACGGAGAAGTTCGGCGTGGAGTTCGAGTTCCGGCCTTTCTATAAAATCCAGCCGCTGACGTCCCGCGAATTCCGCGCCCAGCGGATCAGCCTTTCGGAATATACGGCCATCGTGTTCTCATCGAGACTGGCCATCGACGCTTTTTTCAAACTATCGGAAGAACTTCGCGTGAAGATCCCCGAGACGATGAAGTATTTCTGCACGACGGAAATCGTCGCCATGTACCTGCAGAAGCATATCGTCTACCGCAAGCGCAAGATCTTTTTCGGAACCGGAACTCCGGAGAGCGTCATCTCCCTGATCGGCCCGAAGCACAAAGGGGAGAAATTCCTCATCACTGCTTCGGAAGCCTCCAACATGGGGAACTATACCCGTCTCTTCGACCAGCAGGGGCTCGATTATACCGTCGGCTTCTTCGTCAAGCCGGTCAGCATGGACATGAAAGACCTCAATCTGTCCGATTTCGACATGATTGTCTTCTACAATCCCGCCGACGTCAAATCCCTGCAGGAGAATTTCCCGGACTTCAGCCAGGGCGACATCCGGTTCGTTTCCTATGGAAAGTCCATCGTCCGGGCCATGGAGGAAGCCGGTCTGCGGATCGACGTCAAGGCGTCCGCCCCGGAAATCCCCTCGGTAGCCCGCGCCATCGAACTGTATCTCGAGAATAACCGATAATAATGGCCGCCGGTGCTGTCCATACCCTTCCCAAGAAGGAACGGCTCAGCGGCAGGACGGATATTTCCCGGCTGTTGGATAAAGGCCGGTACGGAATCGCGTCCTGCCTGAAATACTGTTACCTGACCGGAACCGGCCTGCCGTACGGACGCATCCTCGTCTCCGTCCCGAAACGCCATTTCAAGCGTGCGGTGAAGCGGAACCTCCTCAAACGACGGATCCGCGAGAGCTACCGCACCCGGAAGGAGCTTCTCGCTCCGGGGACGGATGTCATGTTCATTTATCAACCGAAGGAGATCCTCTCCTATCCGGAGATCTGCTCCGCGATGGAGACGGCCCTCAAGGACATATCCGCGGAATGAACCTGCTGAAGAAAATACTCTCTTTCCCGTTCATTCTCCTGATAAAATTCTATCAGGTCTGCATCTCTCCGCTCAAACCCCCGTCCTGCCGGTTCACCCCGACCTGCTCCCAGTACGCCCTCGAGGCGTTCCGCAAGCACGGTCCCGTCAAGGGGATGATCCTCGCGGTGCGGCGGATCTTGCGCTGCCACCCTTGGGGCGGCTCCGGGTATGATCCTGTCCCTGAAGAGTTTACGCTATGCCGAAAAAAGAATACGTAAGGGAGATGTTCGACAGCATCGCCCCGACCTACGACCGGCTGAACCACATCCTGTCCCTGGATGTCGACCGGTTGTGGCGCCGCCATGCCATCCGCGCCATCGTCGACGGGACTCCGCAGCAGATCCTGGACGTGGCCTGCGGGACTGGGGATTCGACGGTCGCCGCCGCCCGGTCCGCCGCGCCCGGAAGCCGGGTCGTCGGGGTCGACATTTCCGAAGGAATGATGGCTCTCGTCCGGGCGAAGGCGGAGAAAGAGGGCGTGGCCGACCGGATCTCGCTCCAGGTCGCGGACGGGGAGGACCTGCCTTTCGGGGAGGGGTCCTTCGACCGGGTGACCTGCGCCTTCGGCATCCGGAATTTCGAGCATAAGGACCTTGGACTCAAAGAGTTCCATCGTGTGCTCCGGGACGGGGGACGGGCCGTCATCCTCGAACTGTCCCTGCCGGAGAGGAAGGGGTTGAGGAAACTGTACGACCTGTATTTCCTCCATATCCTGCCGAAGGTCGGCGGTCTCCTCTCGGGGAAGAAGGAGGCCTACCGGTATCTGCCGGCTTCGGTCCATGGATTCCCCCCGGAAGGGGAGTTCCGGACGATGATGGAAGCGGCGGGATTCCGGAACGTGACGGGCAAGGCCCTGACCTTCGGCCTCTGCCGGATGTTTGTGGGTGAAAAATAGGCGAATCGCATATTTTTGCTAAATTTGTAGTTTGTGAAACAACCGATACATGGACAATAAGAAATTCAATCTCTGGAACCGGATCGTCGCCCTCGCCGTCTTCGTGGTGTCGTCGGTGACGTATCTGATGACCATCGAACCGACCGCCTCTTTCTGGGACTGCGGGGAGTTCATCGCCTCATCCTATAAGCTCGAAGTCGGCCACCCGCCGGGAAACCCTGTCTTCCAGCTCTTTGCGCGGTTCTTCTCCATGTTCGCGGATGCAGAGCACGCGGCCGTCGCCGTCAATGCGATGAACGCCCTCCTCTCCGCCCTGACGATTTTCTTCCTCTACCTGACGGTCGTTTTCTTCGTCAAGCGGCTTGTCAAGAAAGAGGAGGACGGCACGTACAGCCTCTCCTCCTCGATCGTCATCTTCGGCAGCGCCGCGGTCGGCGCCCTGGCCTACTGCTTCTCGGACACCTTCTGGTTCTCCGCCGTCGAAGGAGAGGTCTATGCGATGTCTTCCCTTTTCACCGCCGTCGTTTTCTGGGCGATGTGCAAGTGGTATGAACAGGCCGACCAGCCCCATGCCAACCGCTGGATCGTGCTGATCGCCCTGCTGATGGGCCTTTCGATCGGCGTCCACCTGCTGAACCTCCTGACCCTCCCGGCCTTCGTGTTCATGTACTATTACCGGAAGAACGAAGACAAAAAACTGCCTTTCAAGAAGCTCCTGGGCATTTTCATGATCGGAGTCGTCATCGAGGCGCTCCTCGTTTTCCTGTTCATCCCGTACCTGCCGAAACTCGCGGCCTTCTTCGACCGGATCTTCGTGAACGGATTCGGCCTCCCGTACAATAGCGGTGCCGCCTTCTTCATGGTCGCCCTGATCGCCGCCTGCTTCTGGGGTCTCTTCCGGACCCTCAGGAAAGAGAAGGTCTTTGCGAACACGGTCCTCCTCTGCGTCACTTCGCTGATCATCGGCTTCTCCCTGTTCAGCATCGTGATCATCCGCTCCGCCGTCAAGACCCCGACGAACGAGTACCAGCCGGACAATCCCTATACCCTCGTCCGCTATCTCAGCCGTGAGCAGTACGGCAGCACGCCGCTCGTGTACGGGCAGTATTACGACGCTCCCTACGACCTGAAACTGGACAAGTACTGGGCGCCGCTCGACGGAAAGTATATCCATGCCGACGCGCCGGCCGAACCCGCCTATACCCGCGAAGGGAAGATGCTCTTCCCGCGGATGTGGGCCGGACAGGACGACCGGTACATCGACTTCTATGAATCCTATACCAAGGGGAAGGGCATCCGGGTCAAGGGCTCCCAGCACCGGAAACCGACCATGGGCGCGAACCTCGCCTATTTCTTCGACTACCAGCTGAACTGGATGTACTGGCGGTATTTCATGTGGAATTTCGTCGGGCGCCAGAACGATGTCCACAGCCCCGTGCCGGGCAATATCTTCGACGGAAACTGGGAGAGCGGCATCGGTCCGCTCGACCAGCTGCGCCTCGGGGACCAGTCCGACGCCCCGGACTGCCTGAAGGAGAACAAGGGCAAGAACCATTATTTCTTCCTGCCCCTGCTGCTGGGCCTCCTCGGCCTGCTGTTCCAGTTCGACCGCGACAAGCGCGGGTCGTGGATCGTCTTCCTGATGTTCTTCATGACCGGCATCGCGATCGTCCTATACCTGAACCAGCCTCCGTACCAGGTGCGCGAGCGCGACTACGCGTACGCGGGTTCCTTCTATATGTTCTCGATCTGGATCGGGCTCGCCGTCGCCGCCCTGTACAGCTGGATTACCGACAGGACCCGGGGGAAGGGCCGGACGGGAACCGCCGTCGCCGTGACCCTCGCCTGCCTCTGCGTACCGGCCCTGATGGCCGCGGAGAACTGGGACGACCACGACCGCAGCAACCGCCGGACTTCGACGGAGATGGCCCGGAACTATCTCAATTCCGTCGGCGAAAACGGCATCCTGATCACCCACGGGGACAATGATACCTTCCCGCTCTGGTACGCCCAGGAGGTCGAAGGCGTCCGCACCGACGTGCGGATCGTCAACACCTCCCTCCTCGGGACCGACTGGCACATCGACCAGATGAAATACGCGGTCAACGAGTCCAAACCCCTGCCTCTCACCGTTCCGCCGGCCCAGTACCTCTACGGGACGAACGAATATATCTTCATCGACGGGGACAGCGGCAATCCGACCCCGATCAGCCAGGTGATGGCCATCTTCAAGGATCCCAAGCGCAAAGTTCCCCTCTCCAGCGGCCGCTCCGTCGATTACATCTGCGCCCGCAAGATCATCGTTCCGGTCAACAAGGAGAATGTCCTGAAATACGGCATCCTCGACGAGAAGTTTGCCGATATGATCCCGGACCAGATCGTCCTCGAGATGTCCCCGGGCAAGAACTACCTGTCCAAGCCGGAGCTCTTCCTCCTCGACTTCCTGTCCAACTACCAGTGGGACCGTCCGCTCCACGTCCTGAACATGGGCGGGGACCTGAATGTCGGCATCAAGGACTATCTGATGTACGAAGGCTTCTCCTACAAGTTCATCCCGATCAAGAACAAGATCGGAAGCACGGATCCGGGACTTGTCGATGCGGACGAACTGTACCGCAAGATGACCACGGTCTACAAGTGGGATGCCTTGAAGCGCAAGGACTATTTCGCGGATTACCAGAACATGTATACCTTCATGGGCGTCCTATCCCAGCGGGCCATGTACGTGAACACGGTGGCCGCCCTGATGAAGGAAGGGCGCAAGGCCGAAGCGGTTACCATGCTCGACCGGTGCCAGGAGAATGTCCCCGCCGAGGTTTTCCCGCTCGAGACGGTTCCCCTCGGGTTCACGTCGAACGACTACATGGTCGTCAAGATGGTCTCGCAGTACCTGGAACTCGGGGAGCGCGAAAAGGGGCTCGACCTGGCCGTCCGGATGTCGAACGACCTGATGGTCTCGGCGCGCTTCTACCTGGAATTCTACGACTTCGCACGCAACGATTTCGAGGTCTGCGGCCAGTATGTCTACCTGCTCGCGGATGAGCTGCGCAGCCACGGCGAGGAAACGCTCGCGAAGGAGATCGAGAAAAAGTTCAACCTGCTCCTGAGCGTCGCTTCGGGAGAATACCAGGGCGAACAGACCGATACGCTGGACGTGAAGAAGTAGGCCTTATCTTTTCAGCCTGACGAAAATGCTGAGCGGGAGGACTTTGCCGAAAGGATCTTTCAGGGCGAGTTCTCCCGACTGCAGTTGTATGAAGCGCCCTTCGTGGCCGGGGACCGCCCGGCTGCCCGCTTCCGGAGCCAGGGCGAAGGCTTCCCGCACCGCCGTTTCTCCGAGCATCGCGGAATAGCCGTTGCTGTAGAGGTTCAGGACCATGAAACTGTCGACCGGCTTGAGGATCGCGGAGACATTCTTCAGCAGGTCGAAAAGAAGTTCGTCCAGTTTCCATTTCTCTCCGTCCGGCCCGTGGCCGTAGGCGGGCGGGTCGAGGATGATCCCCTGGTAGACATTTCCGCGCTTCGCTTCCCTGCGGGCGAATTTCAGGGCGTCCTCGACGACCCAGCGGATGCCGTCCATCCCGCTCCGTTCCATATTGTCCCGGGCCCACGTTACGACCTGGCGGACGGAATCGAGGTGGGTGACGTCGGCTCCCGCCGCCCGGGCGGCCAGGGACGCGGCCCCCGTATAGGCGAAGAGGTTGAGGACTTTCGGGGCGGGAAGCCCGTTGGCCTCGTTGATCCGCACGAGGCGGCCGGTTTCGCGGAAGATGTATTCCCAGTTCGCGGCCTGCTCGGGGAAGACGCCGACGTGCTTGAACGAAGTGAGCCCGAGGCGAAGGGTCAGGTTGAGGTCGGAGGCCGCATGGGTTTCGGGATCGGGCTCGCCCTTGTAGGTAAGGGTCCATTGGTCGTTCATCTTCCGGAGCCGCTCCCAGGTTCCGCTGTCTTCCTTGCCGGCTTTCCCGAAGCCGGCGCCGGGCCGGAACACCGTATGGCACATCCGTTTCCATTCCGCCTCGCCGAGGCTTTTGTCCCACAGGGCCTTGGGTTCCGGACGGGACATGACGTAGGGCCCGAAGCGTTCCAGCTTTTCGCCGCGGCCGCTGTCGAGGAGCTCATAATCTTTCCAATAGGGGGCAGGGTATTCGATGGTCATGATAATTCGGTGTTGGACCGTGCAAAGATACGAAAGAAATTTATTACCTTTGCCCGGTTATTCCGAAATGATTTTAATTATTAGATAGTATGCAGCAGTTTATTGACAAGTATGACTTCACGGGCAAAAAGGCCATTGTGAGAGTCGATTTCAACGTTCCGCTCAACGAGAAGTTCGAAATCACGGACGACACCCGCATCCGCCGGGCGATGCCGACCCTTAAGAAAATCCTTGCGGGCGGCGGTTCCGTCATCATCATGTCCCACCTCGGCCGTCCGAAGAAAGTCGATCCGACTTTCTCCCTGAAGCATATCGTGGACCATGTTTCCGAGTGCCTCGGCGTTCCCGTCCAGTTCGCTCCCGACTGCCAGAAGGCAGCAGCCCAGGCGGCCGCCCTCAAGCCGGGCGAGGCCCTTCTTCTCGAGAACCTCCGGTTCTACGCTGAAGAGGAAGGCAAGCCGCGCGGACTGAAGGACGACGCTTCCGACGAGGAAAAGAAGGCGGCGAAGGCCGCCGTCAAGGCCAGCCAGAAGGAGTTCGTGAAGACCCTCGCGTCCTACGCAGACTGCTATGTCAACGATGCGTTCGGCACGGCCCACCGCGCCCACGCCTCTACCGCCCTCATCGCCGACTATTTCCCGAACGACAAGATGTTCGGCTACCTGATGGAAGGCGAGATCGCCGCCATCGACAACGTCCTCAAGCACGCCGAGCGTCCGCTGACCGCCATCATCGGCGGTTCCAAGGTCAGCTCGAAGCTTGCGGTCCTCAAGAACCTCGTCGGCAAGGTCGACAACCTGATTATAGGCGGCGGCATGGGCTATACCTTCATCAAGGCCAAGGGCGGCAAGATCGGTCTCTCGCTCCACGAGGATGAACTCATCCCGGATGCGCTCGAGATCCTCGCCACCGCGAAGGAAAAAGGCGTCAACGTCTATCTGTCCATCGAGACCGTCGCCGGCCAGAAGTTCGACAACGACACGCCGCAGCGGATCTTCAAGACGAACGATATCGCCGACGACTGGGAGGGCATGGACGCCGCTCCCGTCACCCTCGAGAGCTGGAAGAAGGTGATCCTCGCTTCCAAGACCATCCTCTGGAACGGTCCCGTGGGCGTTTTCGAACTTCCGAACTTCGCGAAGGGAACCCTCCAGATCGCCGAAGACCTCGCCGAAGCGACCCGTAACGGCGCCTACACCCTGGTCGGCGGCGGCGATTCCGTCGCGGCCGTGACCCAGATGGGCTATGCCGACAAGGTCAGCTACGTCTCCACCGGCGGCGGAGCCATGCTCGAGGCCATCGAAGGCAAGGAACTCCCGGGTGTCGCCGCCATCCGCGGATAAGATTCCGCAACTCGTTTCATACGGAACGTCCGGAGCACTTCTCCGGGCGTTCTTTTTTGTCCATCCCTTTCGGAGGAGGGTATGCCGACCGGAATCGTCGCTTCGCGACCCCTCCCGGAGGGCCCCTCCCTCTTACATGGCCGAGGGTGGCCATGGATTCCGGTCGGCATACCCTCCTCCGGGACGACGAAAGGGGCGTGGTCGAAAATGTGGAGAAAAATTTTTGGAGGAAAAATGTAAGTGACGGAAAAAGCGAGAGTTAGCTATCAAAAACGGCGGTCGAAAATTGCGAAAAAATTCTTCAAAACTATTTGCTTTTCAGATTTTTTTTGTAACTTTGCAATCCCAAAATTGCGGCAATACGCACCCAACCAGCTGAGCTTCAATTAGTTAGGGATTTGTTAGGAAATTTTTAAAGTAATACAGCAATGTTACAACCTAAAAGAACAAAATTCAGAAGGGAACAGAAGAACCGCATGAAGGGCAACTCCGGAAGGGGCAACCAGCTTGCGTTCGGCTCTTTCGGCCTTAAGACCCTTGAAAATTGTTGGCTTACTGCACAGCAGATAGAGGCTGCCCGTCAGGCGATGTCCCGTAGGATGAACCGTGAGGGCCAGGTGTGGATCCGCATCTTCCCTGTCAAGCCGTTTACCGCAAAACCGCTCTCCACCCGTATGGGTAAAGGTAAGGGTGATCCTCAGGGCTTCGTCGCCCCCGTCACTCCGGGCCGTATCCTTTTCGAGGCTGAGGGTGTAACGCTCGCGACTGCGAAAGAGGCGATGCGTCTGGCCGCCCAGAAGCTCCCGGTCGCTACCAAATTCGTCGTCCGCAGGGACTATGTTGAAGAATAATCAATGGAGGAGAAGTAAAATGAAAGTATCTGAAGCACGCGAAATGTCCATCGCCGACCTCCGCGACCGCATCGAAATCGAGAAGAACAACCTCGACACGATGAAGCTCAATCACGCTGTCTCTCCGTTGGAGGACACTTCAAAATTCAGGAAGACCCGTCAGGATATTGCTCGTATGATCACTATCCTCGCCGAGAAGGAAAAAGCGCAGAACTAAAAAGAGTAATGTCCTATGGAAAGAAATCTTCGCAAGGAAAGAATAGGAATCGTGGTCAGCAATAAGATGGACAAGACCATCGTTGTCGCTGTCGAGAGACATGAGAAGCATCCTATTTACGGCAAGTTCGTAAAGAAGACCACCAAGTTCGTCGCTCAGGACGACAAGAATGAGTGTGGTGTCGGCGATACCGTCCGTATTATGGAGACCCGTCCCCTCAGCAAGACCAAGAACTGGAGATTAGTAGAAATTGTAGAAAAAGCTAAGTAATTATGATACAGCAGGAAACTCGTTTATTGGTAGCTGACAACAGCGGTGCGAAGGAAGTCCTCTGCATCCGTGTTCTTGGCGGTACCAACCACCGTTATGCCACTGTCGGCGACCTGATCGTCGTCGCGGTCAAGAGCGCCATCCCCGGAGGTGACGCGAAGAAAGGCACTGTCACCAAGGCCGTCGTCGTCCGTACCAAGAAGGAAATCCGCAGAGCGGACGGTTCCTACATCCGTTTCGACGATAACGCATGCGTTCTCCTTAACAACGCCGGAGAACTTCGTGGAACCCGTATTTTCGGCCCTGTCGCCCGTGAGCTCCGCGAGAATTATATGAAGATCGTTTCACTGGCACCGGAGGTCCTTTAATCAGAAAGCATCATGAAAAAGTTCCAAATCAAGAAAGGCGATACCGTTTACGTAAATGCCGGCAACGATAAGGGCAAGACCGGAAAGGTTCTCGAGGTTGTCCGCGAGAAGGACCGCGTCATCGTAGAGGGTGTCAATATGGTATCCAAGCATACCAAACCGAACTCCAAGAATCCGCAGGGCGGTATTGTTAAACAGGAAGCTGCTATCCACGTTTCCAACGTCCAGCTCATGGACTCCACCGGCAAGCCGGTCAAGGTCGGCCACAAGATGGTTGACGGAAAGAAGGTTCGCATCGCTAGAAAATCTGGAGAGGAGATCTAATTATGGCAAAGAAAGCAAACAAAGCAGTCGAGGTACAGGCTCTTCCTAAGGACTATGTGCCGTCCCTGAAGAAAGTTTATAAAGAGGAGATCGTCCCCGCTCTGGTGAAGCAGTTCTCCTATACGACCGTCATGCAGGTCCCGAAGCTCGTCAAGATTACCCTGAACGAGGGTGTCGGCGATGCTACCCAGGACAAGAAGCTCGTCGAGGAGTCCGCTGAGGAGCTCTCCATCATCGCCGGCCAGAAGGCGGTCATCACTTCCTCCCGGAAGGATATCTCCAACTTTAAGCTCCGTAAGGGCATGCCAATCGGCGCGAAGGTGACTCTCCGCGACGTCAAGATGTATGAATTCCTCGAGCGCCTCATCCGTGTCGCCCTCCCGCGTATCCGCGACTTCAACGGCATCGCCGAGAAGATGGACGGACAGGGCAACTACACCCTCGGCATCAAGGAGCAGATCATCTTCCCTGAGATCGAGATCGACAAGAACCCGCGCATCCACGGTATCGAGATCACGTTCGTTACTACGGCCCGCACCGACGAAGAGGCTCACGCCCTCCTCAAGGCCTTCGGTCTTCCTTTCAAGAAACATAATAACTAAGATAGAAGATGGCAAAAGAATCAATGAAAGCCCGCGAGGTAAAGCGCGCGAAGTTAGTTGCTAAGTATGCCGCGAAGAGGCAGGCCCTCAAGGAAGCCGGCGATTATGCCGCCCTTGATAAGCTCCCGAAGAATGCGAGCCCGGTCCGTCTCCACAACCGTTGCTCCCTGACCGGTCGTCCGAAGGGATATATGCGCGAGTTCGGCATCAGCCGTATCCAGTTCCGCGAGATGGCTTCTTCCGGTCTGATCCCGGGTGTCAAGAAGGCGAGCTGGTAAACCAGGACTTATACATTATTTATAATAACAATCGGATATCGGGCCTGTTTTCCAGGCCGGTCCACAAAAAGACAAAAAAATGACTGATCCAATTGCAGATTTTCTGACTCGAATCCGTAACGCTTACCTCGCTGGTAAGAAGATCGTCGAGATCCCTTCATCCAACATGAAGGTCGCTATCACCAAGATCCTTTGTGAGAAAGGATACATCCTCAGCTACAAGGTAGTCGAGGGCGAGCCTTTCAACACCATCAAGATCGCGCTCAAGTATCACCCGCAGACCAAGACTGCCGCGATCAAGAAGATCGTCCGCGTTTCCACGCCGGGTCTCCGCAAATACGTCGACGTGAAGAACATGCCGCGCGTCCTCAACGGCCTCGGCATCGCCGTCCTCTCTACGTCCAAGGGTGTCATCACTGACAAGGAGGCCAAGGAGCTCAATGTCGGCGGTGAGGTTATTTGTTATGTTTACTAATCCAAAATCAATCCGATATTATGTCAAGAATAGGTAAATTGCCTGTAAACCTTCCGGCCGGAGTGAGCGTAGAGCTCCTCGACGGCAACGTTGTGAAGGTGAAAGGACCTCTTGGTGAGCTCTGCCAGAAGGTAGATCCGGATATCACCGTCACCATCGAGGGAAATGAAATCAAGTTCACCCGTCCTGGCGACCAGCCGCGGTTCCGCTCCATGCACGGTCTCTATCGGGCCCTCGTCCACAACATGGTCGTCGGCGTTTCCGAGGGATTCACGATCAAGCAGGAGTTCGTCGGCGTCGGTTACCGTGTCGCCGTCCAGGGCCAGCTCGTCACCATGTCTCTGGGTTATTCCCACGACATCCAGCTCCTTCTCCCGAAGGAGGTGACCGCCGAGACTCCTCAGGTCCGCAAGGGTGAGAATCCCGTCCTCGTGCTCAAGAGCGCGGACAAGCAGCTCGTCGGCCAGATCGCCGCGAAGATCCGTTCGTTCCGTCGTCCTGAGCCGTATAAGGGCAAGGGTATCAAGTTTGTCGGTGAGCAGCTGCGTCGCAAGGCCGGCAAGACCGCTTCCGCTAAATAATTAGGAGGATAAAGTTATGGCATTGAGTAGAACAGAAAGAAGAAGAAGGATCCACTTCAGGATCCGCAAGCATGTCAATGGCACAGCTGAGCGCCCTCGCATGGTTGTTTTCAGAAGCAACAAGCAGATCTATGTTCAGGTCATTGATGACGAGCGCGGATGCACCCTCGCAGCCGCTTCGTCCAACGATAAGGCTCTCGCCGCCGAGTGCAAAGGCAAGACCGGCATCGAAGCCGCGGCCATCGTCGGCAAGGCGATTGCAGAGCGCGCCAAGGCTGCGGGTATCTCCAAGGTCGCTTTCGACCGTGGCGGATATCTCTTCCATGGCAGGGTTAAAAGTTTGGCAGACGCTGCCCGTGAAGGCGGCCTCGATTTCTAATTGAATAAGACTATGGCAAATTCTAACGTTAAAAGAGTAAAGACGTCCGATCTCGAACTGAAAGACAGATTGGTAGCCATCAACCGTGTGACCAAGGTCACCAAGGGTGGTCGTCACTTCCGTTTTGCCGCCATCGTCGTCGTCGGTGACGAGAATGGCGTCGTCGGCTATGGTCTTGGCAAGGCGAACGAAGTTACCGCTGCCATCGCCAAGGGTGTCGAAGATGCGAAGAAGAACCTGGTCAAGGTTCCGATCATCAACACGACGATCCCTCACGAGCAGGAAGCCCGTTTCGGCGGAGCCCAGGTGTTCATGAAACCGGCCGCCCCCGGTACCGGTGTGAAGGCCGGCGGCGCTATGCGTGCCGTATTCGAGTCTGCCGGCGTCCAGAACGTTCTGGCAAAATCCAAGGGTTCCTCGAACCCCCACAACCTTGTCAAGGCTACGATCGCAGCTCTCACCGAGATGCGTGACGCCTACACGGTTGCGGGCCTTCGCGGTATCCCGATGAACAAAGTGTTTAACGGATAAAAGGAGAAGAGATTATGGCAAAGCTTAAAATTACCCAGGTCATCAGCAAGAACGGCGAGACCAAGAGGCAGATCGCCAATCTCCGCTCTCTCGGTATCCGCAAGATGCATCAGACGGTCGTTGTTGAAGACACTCCGATCAACCGTGGTCAGTTGGAGAAAGTTCAGCATCTCGTCAAGGTTGAAGTAATTGACTAAGGAGGAGAAAGAGATGAAACTTGAAAATTTGAAACCCGCCAAGGGTGCAACCCACAAGAATAAGAGAATCGGCCGCGGAGAAGGCTCCGGCAAAGGCGGTACCGCCACCCGTGGTACCAAAGGCGCCCAGTCCCGTTCCGGTTATTCCCACAAGATCGGTTTCGAAGGCGGCCAGATGCCTATCCAGCGCCGTCTCCCGAAGTTCGGCTTCAAGAACCCGACCCGTGTAGAGTACCAGGCCGTCAACGTCGCTACGCTCCAGGCCCTCTCCGAGAAGCTCGGTGTCAATACGTTTGGCCCTGAGACCCTCATCGGCGCCGGCTTCGCTGCCAAGGGCGACCTCGTCAAGATCCTCGGCAACGGCGAACTGACCGCCGCCCTCGAGGTCTCCGCACACGCGTTCTCCAAATCCGCCCTCGCCAAGATCGAGGCTGCGGGTGGTAAGGCAACTGTAATTGAATAGTATACTGCGATGAAGAAATTTATCGAGACAATCAAGAACATCTACAAGATCGAGGAGCTCCGGACCCGGATCGGTTACACGATCCTCCTGATCCTGATCTACCGCCTGGGTTGCTACATCGTACTCCCGGGCCTGGATCCGGCTCGGCTCTCCGCTCTGCAGGGAAGCACGCAGGAAGGCCTCGTCGGCCTCCTCAACATGTTCTCCGGCGGCGCGTTCGGCAACGCTTCGATCTTTGCGCTCGGTGTGATGCCGTACATCTCGGCGTCCATCGTGGTCCAGCTTCTCGGCATGTTCGTCCCTTCCTTCCGCAAGATGCAGATGGAAGGCGAGAGCGGCCGCAGGAAGATGAATCAGATTACCAGGTACCTTACCATTCTGATTCTCGCGATCCAGGGACCTGCGTACGTTACCGGTATGATCCCGCGCAACGCTATCGCAGTCGGCTGGAGCGGTTTCGCGTTCAACATGATTTCCACGATCATCCTCATGGCCGGCTCCATGTTCGTCATGTGGCTGGGTGAGCGGATCACCGACCGTGGCATCGGCAACGGTATCTCCCTGATCATTATGATCGGTATCGTCGCCCGTCTCCCGTATGCGGTTGTCGCCGAGTGCTCCCAGAAGCTCTCTGCCAACAGCGGCGGCGGTCTCCTGATCCTCATCGTCGAATTCATTGTCTGGTTCTTCGTCATCATCGCCGCCATCGCCCTGGTGCAGGCTGTCCGCAAAGTTCCGGTACAGTATGCCAAGAGGGTTGTCGGCAACAAGCAGTATGGCGGAGTCCGCCAGTATCTCCCGCTGAAGATCAACGCCGCGGGCGTCATGCCGATCATCTTCGCGCAGGCGCTCATGCTCTTCCCGATGCTCTTCTCGCTCAGCGACAAGACCCGGGGACTCGCGGCTACGTTCGGAAACTACACGGGATTCTGGTATAACTTCGTATTCTTCATCCTCGTCGTCGTCTTCACGTACTTCTACACGGCCGTCACTGTGAATCCGCAGATGATGTCCGAAGACATGAAGAAGAACGGCGGTTTCATCCCGGGTGTCAAACCCGGCAAGCAGACGATGAAGTATCTCGATGACATCCTTGACAGGGTTACCCTCCCGGGTTCCATCTTCCTCGGACTCATCGCGATCCTTCCTGCCGGAGCCATCAAGATGGGGGTCAACAACTCCTTCGCGAGCTTCTTCGGAGGCACTTCCCTCCTGATCCTCGTGGGCGTTGTCCTCGACACGCTCCAGCAGATTGAAGGTTATCTGCTTATGCGTCATTATGACGGACTTATGAAGACAGGTCGTCTGACAGGACGTTCCGGTATGTAGTTCTTTGAAATTGAATCAGAGTCGGATGGTCAGGCCTAAAACAGAAGAAGAGATCGAATTGCTCCGCATCAACGGAGAGCTTGTGTCGAGGACACTCGCAGAGGTCGGTAAGATCGTCGCCCCAGGTGTGACAACTGCAAAGTTGAATGAGGTGGCTGAGACCTTTATCCGTGATAACGGTGCCATTCCGAGCTTCAAGGGTTTTGAAGGCTTCCCCGCAGCGCTTTGCATCTCGGTCAACGATGTCGTCGTCCACGGTTTTCCGTCGGACTACGTCCTCAAGGAGGGAGACATCGTTTCCGTCGATTGCGGCACTCTGTACAAAGGATATAACGGTGACTCGGCTTACACCTTCCCGGTCGGGGAGGTGGACGCCGAGACCCGTAAACTCCTGGATGTCACCAAGGCATCCCTGTACAAGGGCATCGAGGCGGCTGTTGCCGGAAGCCGGACAGGCGACATCGGACACGCGGTGCAATCGTATGCAGAAAGTTTCGGTTTCTCCGTCGTTCGCGAACTGGAGGGACACGGGATCGGCAGGGAAATGCACGAGGCTCCCGGCATTCCGAATTACGGAAGGCAGGGCCACGGGGCAAGACTCACTGACGGGATGACGATCTGCATTGAGCCGATGATCTGCGCCGGTGGAAGGGGTGTGTATCTTGCAAGAAATGGTTGGGCAGTACATACCGCGGACCACCGCAACGCAGCGCATTACGAGCTTACGGTTGTTGTCCGGAAAGGCCGGGCTGAACAGCTTTCCACCTTTGATTTCATCGAGAAGACCGTTTAGTTAAATTTTAAAGTGGAATTCCAATGTCAAAACAAGTAGCTATCGAGCAGGATGGAACAGTTATCGAGACCCTTCCCAACGCGATGTTCCGCGTTGAACTGGAAAACGGTCACGTCCTCCTCTGCAACATTTCAGGTAAGATGAGGATGAACTTTATCCATATCCTTCTGGGCGACAAGGTTAAAGTTGAAATCTCACCTTACGATTTAACAAAAGGAAGAATTTCTTTCAGATACAAATAAAAACATAAAGAAATGAAAGTCAAGGCATCCATCAAGAAGCGCAGCGAAGATTGCAAGATCGTCAGACGCAAAGGCCGTCTCTACGTCATTTGCAAGAAGAATCCTAAATTCAAGATGCGCCAGGGATAAAATTCGTTTGTATAACTAATTTAAGTCGAGAATAGAATATGGCAAGAATAGCCGGTGTTGATTTACCGAACAACAAAAGGGGAGAGATAGGACTTACCTATATCTTCGGAATCGGCCGCAGCTCCGCCCAGAAGATCCTGGACGATTGCGGAATCGATCGCAGCATCAAGGTCGGTGACTGGAATGACGAGCAGGTAGCGGCGATCCGTAACCTCATCAACGAGGAGTACAAGATCGAAGGCGAGCTCCGTTCCTCCGTCCAGATGGACATCAAGCGTCTCATGGATATCGGTTGCTACAGAGGCATCCGTCACCGTGCAGGCCTCCCTGTCCGCGGCCAGAGCACCAAGAACAACGCCCGTACACGCAAGGGTAAGAAGAAGACTGTCGCCAACAAGAAGAAAGCGACCAAATAAAGATTGATGAATTATGGCAAAGAAAACTACAACAGCAAAGAAGAGAGTTGTCAAGGTTGAAGCTTATGGCGAGGCCCATATTTCATCGACCTTCAACAATGTCATCGTAGCGCTCACGAATGCGCAGGGCCAGGTTATCAGCTGGTCTTCCGCAGGAAAGTGCGGCTTCCGTGGCTCCAAGAAAAATACGCCTTACGCCGCCCAGATGGCTGCCGAGGATGCGTCCAAGACTGCGTTCGACGCCGGCCTCCGCAAGGTGAAGGTATACGTCAAGGGACCTGGCGCCGGCCGTGAATCCGCCATCCGTACCATCAACAATGCCGGTATTACCGTTACCGAGATCGTTGACGTTACCCCGATGCCCCACAACGGTTGCCGCCCGAAAGGCCGTCGTAAAGTTTAATTAACCGTTTAAATGTAGATTACTATGGCAAGATATACTGGTCCTACTACAAGAATCGCCCGCAAGTTCGGCGAGCCTATCTACGGTCCGGACAAGACGTTCGAAAAGAGAAATACGCCTCCGGGACAGCACGGCCTCGCCGCCAAGCGCAAGAAACAGAAAGAATACGGTACCCAGCTCAAGGAGAAGCAGAAAGTCAAATACATGTACGGCCTTCTCGAGCGTCAGTTCCGCAACACCTATGAAAGGGCTGCCCGCATGAAGGGTCAGACCGGTGTTAACCTCCTCCTCCTTCTCGAGTCGAGGCTTGACAACATCGTTTACCGCATGGGTATCGCGCCGTCCCGCGCCGCCGCCCGTCAGCTTGTCCTTCACCGCCACATTTCCCTGAACGGAAGCATCTGCAACGTTCCTTCCGTCCTGGTGAAGCCGGGTGAGACCGTCGCTGTCCGTGAAAGGTCCAAGAGCCTCGAGGTCGTCCAGAACAGCGTTGCCGCCGCAACCAAGTATTCCTGGATTGAATTCGACGCCAAGGAGCTCACCGGCAAGTTCCTCAACGTCCCTGCACGCGAGGAGATTCCGGAGAACATCAACGAGCAGCTGATCGTCGACCTCTACTCCAAGTAACAGTTATTAACACCAAGAAAAGGAATCATTATGGCAATCTTATCATTCCAGAAACCGGACAAGGTGATCATGCTCGAAGGCACCGATACCGTCGGCCGTTTCGAATTCAGGCCGCTTGAGCCTGGTTACGGTCAGACCATCGGCAACGCCCTCCGCCGCATATTGCTCGCGTCTCTCGAAGGTTTCGCCATCTCCCAGATCAAAGTCGAAGGCGTGGATCAGGAATTCGCGACCATCCCCGGCGTGATCGAGAGCATGCAGGACATCATCCTCAACCTGAAGCGTGTCTGCTTCAAAAGAATGGTGGAAACTGTAGACTCCGAGGTCGTGACCATCACCGTCAGCGGCCAGCAGGAGTTCACCGCAGAGGAAATCTCTAAGGGATTGTCTTCTTTCAAGGTGTTGAATCCGGAGCTGCATATCTGCTCGCTCGAGCCTTCCGTCAAACTCGTCATGACCATCACCATCACCAAGGGCCGCGGCTTCGTTCCGGCCGAGGAGATGCGGGAAGAGAACACCCCGATCGGCACCATTCCGGTCGACGCGATCTACACCCCGATCAAGAAGGTCAACTGGACTGTCGAGCCCTGGCGTGTCGAACAGAAGACCGACTACGAGAAACTCAACCTCGAGATCGTCACCGACGGGTCCATTACCCCGAACGCGGCGCTCCAGGATGCAGCCAACATCCTCATTTACCATTTCAAGCTCTTCACAGACGACAAGAAGCTCTCCATCGAGAATACCGTCGAATCCGATACCAAGGAGCTTGACGAGGAGGCACTCCGCATGAAGCATCTCCTTCTTACCAAGCTTTCCGACATGGGGCTCTCCGTCAGGGCCTACAACTGCCTGAAGGCTGCCGATATCGATACTTTCGCCGACCTCGTTTCCTACTCGAGGGCCGAGCTGATGAAGTTCCGCAACTTCGGCCGGAAGTCTCTTAACGAGATCGATATCCTCGTCGAGAAGATGAAGCTTTCCTTCGGAATGGATGTCACCAAGTATAATATTGAACCTAAGAAAAAGATCGTTTAAAAATGAGACACAATAGATCCGTCAATCATCTTGGACGTAAGAGCGGTCACCGCAAGGCTACCCTTGCCAACATGGCTTCTTCCCTGATCCTCCACAAGAGGATTGAAACGACCGTTGCGAAGGCGAAGGCCCTCAAGCCGTACCTCGAACCCCTCGTAACCAAATCCAAGGAAGACACCACCCACTCCCGCCGTATCGTCTTCAGCTACCTGAAGGACAAGAACGCCGTCTCCGAACTCTTCCGCACCATTGCGCCGAAGATCGCCGACCGTCCGGGCGGATACCTCCGCATCCTCCACACCGGATTCCGTCAGGGTGACGCCGCCGAGATGGCCCTCGTCGAGTTCGTCGACTTCAACGAAGCGGCCCTCGCCGCTCCGAAGGAGGCCAAGAAGACGACCCGCCGCAGCCGCAAGAAAGCTGCCGAGGCCGCTCCCGCCGCCGAGGCCCCCGCTGCTGAAGCACCGGCCGCCGAGTAATTCACAAAGGCAAGTCCGATTGAAGAAAGAGACCCGAAGAGGTCTCTTTCTTCAATATTAGCCACTGCTAACCGCTAATAACTCATCTATGAACCGCTACCGACATCTCTTATTTCTGCTATTCTCCTTAGCTGCCTTCTCCTGTAGCAACCCCTCCCAACGTGCCCTAAAGGAGATTGAGTCTTATATCCATGAGCGCCCGGACAGCGCATGGACTTCCCTTCAGACGATTGATACGGCTGTATTTCGTACCCGCAGCGACCAAGCTCTCTACCGGCTCCTCACGGCTATTGCTCTCGATAAGAACGACATGGACGACGGGTCGTATGTCCATGAAGCCGCCTTAGCTGCGGACTGGTTCCAGTGTCACGGCTCTTCCCGCCACCGCATGCTCGCCCTCTACTACTATGGCGACCAACTTTATGACAGTGGAAACAACACCGATGCGGCCATCTTCTTCACCCTTGCCGCGGAAGAGGCGGAGAACCTTCAGGACTGGTTCTATGCGGGGATGGCGCAGCGTTCGCTAGGGGATATCGCTTCTCTTGTTTATAATCTTGAAGATGAATTCTCCTATTATTCCTCGTCTGTCTCCTCGTTCAATAAAGCAGGCAAGGAGCACCATGCAAAATGCGCGAAGTTGGATTTGGCTCTGGCCTCTTCTTCTCTAAGAAAAGTTTCGCTGGCAGACAGCCTTTTCAAAGAAGTCATTGGCTATGCAGTATCCTCTCAAGATACGATTCTTGCAGGCAGGACTTATTCTCAATATGCCAGACATCTCATTCATCTAGAGCCCGATTCTTTGAAAAAGATAACAGACTGCCTTGATTCTGCATACAGGGTTTGGCACCGTTCTCCTGATTCGGACGACTTGAGCACCTTATCGATATTCTATTCCATGCTGGGAAATGTAGATCAGGCTGCGAATTTTTTGGAAATCTCATTATCCCGAGCTCAGAATCAAAGAGATAGTGCCTCTATTAGTTATGCTCGTTTTTTTCTAGACCGGAAATTCTGTATGCCAGAAAACAGCCTGAAGGATATGGAAGATCTGCTCGAGCTATTCGATCGAACCGGCCGGTCCTCTTTGTCCGAAGGTATGAATAAGAGCCTCTCCTCTCTGTATAAGGCAGAACGAGATGCCGATAGGAGAAGAATCCGCGCAGAAAGATTTTTGTTTTTATTGTCTGGATTATGTCTTTTGCTGGGTTCGTTATCCCTGCTCATTTTTCAACGATATAAAAGATTGAAAATCAAGGCTGAACTATTATCGCTCAGAGACGCTTTGTACAAACAAAAAGAAGAGACGGATTCGTTGTGGCACAAGCTTCAGGGGAATACACTTCAGTTACCAGCCCTGTCCGTAGGTATGCGAGCTTTTGAAAAACTTTGTTCCAAATATTCAGATACGGAGAACCCTGAGGCCCTTCTTCGGGAATTCGAAGTTCAAATTCGACATCTGAAAGAGGAAGCAACATGGGAGAATGATGTACTATCTCTGATTGCATCCGTCGATCCGGCTCTTGTCTCATATATAAAGAATAAGACAGAAATAGGAACTCTCACGTCAGAAGAACGTATCGTATTATATTCAGTGATAGCGAGAATGCCGATATCCATTATCAGCTTAATTCTCGGGAAGAATAAGTCGGCAATAAGAATGCAGATTTCGCGATTGAAGAAAAAGATTGAGACGATATCTGAAGAAAGCAGATCCCTGCTGATGCCATACTTTGCTTTGAGAACTACAGTTTATAAAAGAGAGTGATTTTTCCTTTCATGAAAACCGTAACACTCCATTATTGCATGTTATTGAGTATGAGTCGCTTCTGTGAATAACCAAATCTTTTTCCGTAACACAAGAAATCATAGTATTTGTTTAACGGAGACGGTCTTTTATTTTTGCATATACTAATCAACCATTTTTTATTATGCGCAAAATCATTCTTCTCTGCGATTAGACCTTTTGATGGTTAAGTATTTGTCTCTTAAAACCAGATGCCGTTTTTATGCAATCTAAAGAATCTGCAACAATAAGTCTCTTTTTTGCATCTATTGGTTGTCTATAATAACAAATAACACTAAAATTATGAAACATTTTTTCCATTTCTTATTTGTTGCTTTGGCCTTGTGTGTCGGTGTCTCACTTTCGGCGGGGAATGTCGTGGATAGAGATCCTGTTGAGAGTAATCTGCAGTTGGGGGTAGGTACATTCGCTGCGTCCAGTTTGGACGATTTCATATTCGGTTGGAGTCCTTGTATCCGCATTTCATATGGTCTTGATTGTGCGCTTGGCGACAGATGGTCCATCATTCCCGGCCTGGCTGTCAAGACGTCGGTTCCCTGGCCCAGTCCGCAGGGAGAGGTCTTTTGTCAGGGACGGTATTGGATGCCCATAGGGAAATCGGCGATTGTGTTCGGTCTCGGACCGGAGGTTTCCTATCGTTTTGTCGGGGAGAAACATGATGTTAGCGACCCGAATGATCCGGATGCTGGTTACTTGTATCAAAAGGAGATCTTTAATCGCTTCACTACGGGGCTTCTACCGAGCATCAGTTTCCTGTGCGGTCGGTATTGGTTATTTGGCATAGAGGCAGAAGTCGGTGTGACGAGCGCGATAAAGCAGTATAAGGAACAGGAGCCGGCAAGTATGCTGCATCAGCTCCGTCTGACCTGTGGTCTCCGGTTCTAAACTTGTCGGCAAAGAAGACTTGTTTTATTCAAAAGGCAGAACTCGCCCTTCGGACGGAAGGAAGGAGCTGGTCGGGCCGGGCAGTTATTTCAGGTAGATATTCCGGAATTCAAGGGCGCCGCCTTCGCTCTGGAAGCCGATGTAGCCGTCGGTCACTTCGCAGACCGCCTCATTGACAAGGACGCCGTTGACCTTGAAGGTCAGGTGGTTACCCTTGCAGGTAATCTCGGTTTTGTTCCAGGAACCGTCTTCGAGTTCGGGATCCCCTTCGCAGAGAGGCGCTTTGCGGTAGAACGGACCTTCCAGGCCTTCAAGAGGAAGGGCGCTGAAAAGGAAACCGAAATCTTTCTCCCGTATCTGGAGCTGGATGCCGTCCGGCCATACCTTATCTTCGTCCTGCAGGCGGTTGAAAATGCCGCTGTCTGCGCGGGGCCCTGCCCTCAAGGACATCGACTCCTATATCCGGGAGCGCCCTGACAGCGCCTGGACCGCTCTTCAGAGCCTTGATACAACAACGCTCCACACCCAAGGCGACCGAGCCTATTATCGGCTCCTCATGGCCATGGCTCTCGATAAGAACAACATTGACGACGGGTCCTATGTCCATGAAGCCGCCTCAGCAGCGGACTGGTATGAGCGACACCGCGACCTTCGCCGTCGCATGCTCTCGCATTACTACTACGGCGACCAGCTTTATGACGGCGGAAACAACTCCCAAGCCGCCATCTTCTTCACCCTAACCGCGGAAGAGGCGGAAACCCTTCAGGACTGGTTCTATGCTGGAATGTCACAGCGGTCGTTGGGGGATATCGCTTCTCTTGTATATAATCTTGAAGATGAATTCTCCTATTATTCCGCGTCTGTCTCCTCGTTTAATAAAGCAGGCAAGGAGCACCATGCAAAATGCGCGAAGTTGGATTTGGCTCTAGCCTCTTCTTCTCTAAGAAAAGTTTCGCTGGCAGACAGCCTTTTCAATGAAATCATTGCCTATGCAGTATCCTCCCAAGACACAATTCTTGCAGGGAGGACTTATTCTCAATATGCCAGACATCTCATTCATCTAGAGCCGGATTCTTTGAAAAAGATTACAAACTGTCTTGATTCTGCATACAGGGTGTGGCGCCGTTTACCTGATTCGGACGACTTGAGCACCATATCGATATTCTATTCTATGCAGGGGAATGCAGGTCTGTCCGCAAACTATTTGGAAGTCTCGTTATCTTGTGCTCAGAATCAAAGAGATAGCACCTCTGCCAGTTATGCTCGTTATTATCATGACCGGAAGTTTGGCAAGCCAGAAAACAGCCTGAACGATATGGAAGATCTTCTCGTACTATTCGATCGAACAGGACGATCTTCGTTGTCCGAGGGTATGAATAAGAGCCTTTCCTCACTGTACAGGGCAGAAAGGGATGCCGATAGGAAAAGAATCCGCACGGAAAGATCTCTTTTTATTATGTCTGGATTGTGTCTTCTTCTGTGCTTATTCTCCTTATTCATTCTTCAACGATATAAAAGATTGAAAATCAAGGCAGAACTATTATCGCTCAGAGCCGCCCTGGACAAACAAAAAGAAGAGACGGATTCGGTGTGGCACAAACTACAGGAGAATACACTGCAGTTACCGGCTTTGACCATGGGTATGCGAGCATTTGAAAAGCTCTGCTCCAAGTATTCAGATACGGAGAACCACGAGGCTCTCCTTCGGGAATTCGAACTTCAAATTCGACATCTGAAAGAGGAAGCAACGTGGGAGAATGATGTACTATCTCTGATTGCATCCGTTGATCCGGCTCTCGTCTCATATATAAAGAATGATTTTAAGACAGAATTTGAGACACTCACCTCGGAAGAACGTATCGTTTTGTATTCCGTAATAGCGAAAATGCCGATTTCCGTTATCAGTTTAATTCTTGGAAAGAGCAAGCCGGCAATAAGGATGCAGATCTCGCGATTGAAGAGAAAGATAGAGGCGGTATCTGAAGAAAGCAGGTCCCTGTTGATGCCATACTTTGCATCGAGAACATCCGTTTATAAGAAGGATTGATTTTTTCTTTTGTTAAAAAACGTAACTGCCCAATATTGCATATTATTGAGTATTAGTCGTTTTTGTGGGTAGCCAAATCTTTCTCCGTAACACAAGATATCATAGTATTTGTTTAATAGAGACTGACATTTATTTTTGCGTATACTAATTAATCGTTTTTTTACTATGCGCAAAATTATTCTTCTTTTGTTCGGGCTCGCTTTTTTCTTTGTAGTAGCAGCCCCAAAACCTCTATTGACGAAGGCGGCTTTGTAGACATTATTATCGGGACAACGCCTCCTCCGACAAGTAATCCTAAGCCCAAGGCCCCTGTGCTCATCCCTGTCTCAGCCCGGTACTATGAGATCTCCCAGGAGATCGTCCTGTCCTTCACGGCTAATCTCGGCAATGTTTCCGTAACAGTGCTCAATGTAACGACTGGAGAATCCGTTAATGATGTCGTGGATACTTCGGATGGGATTGTTTCTTGTCCTATCTCCGGCACTGCTGGTGAGTACCTACTTTTGGTTATTCCGTTCGGAAGTCAGATTTCTTATACAGGTGAATTTGCTATTAATTAATCTTATCAAAATATGAACATTATCAATAAAATAAGTTTTTCGTTGCTCGGCTTGCTGATACTTATTTCTTGCAATCGCTTTGTAGATGAAAGTATTATAATAGAAAATCAAACATGTGATCGTAACGACCTGCTGATTTCAGATTTTCAAGGAACGCTTGACGTGAATAGCGCTATAAATGTCGCAAAACTTCATGCCATGAAAAATATGGGCTCAGCAACGAGGAATAGCATAGAAAAAAGGGTAAAAAATATTATGCCTGTTGTTAATAATGAAGGATTACCTATTCTGTATGCAATTAACTTCGAAGAAGGTGGCTTCACCCTTGTCTCTGCTTCAAAAAAGTACTATCCTATCGTTGGAGAGTCTGAAAATGGTCTGTTTGATGATGAAATCTATAAGACAGGGATTTCTATTCTCCTTGAAGAATACAAACAAGATATTGCAAAATGTGCGGCTCTTCCAAAAGATAGCACAGTTCTATTTCGAGCGCTGTGGGGGCAATATATCAAACGCCCAGAAATCGAAAGCCAGGCTATCAAAACGGTTCAGACTAGGGATGGCTTGTTGTCGATTCTCTCCGATAGCCAAGCCGAATGGGCCGAAAACGGATTCAATTACCAGTCCTTGTCAGAGGGCTGCCCAGATGGACTCCCTTCCAGTACATATAATGACTTCTGTTTAACAGCTCAATCTTTAATGAATACTGAATACGCTGATGATTATATGGATTTGTCATTTATTCTTTCCCCAGACCCGGATTACTATTATCAAAAAGGTCCGCTTGTTACTTCATGTTGGAATCAGTGGTACCCATATAATACATATACACCTACTAATCAATACGGGAATCATTATCCACTTTGTTGCTTGACGGTTGCACTTGGACAAATAATGAGATTTCACGAGTGGCCTCAGTCATACTCCTGGTCATCAATGCCGAATTCCGGTTATTCCACGGTAACAGCGCAATTCTTAAAGGATGTTGGAGAAGCGATTAATACGGATTATACCGATAGCAGTAGTTCTCTCGCAGATGTCATTTCGGCATTAGATGAGGAGTATGATTATCATTATGATGCATATTATTATCATGATTTGACCAGATTGTTTAATTCTGTTGCACATGATCGTCCTGTAATAATGTCGGGTCTTGATTCTTCAGGAGAAGGGCATGCTTGGATTTGTGATGGGTTTAGGAGATATAGAAATGCAAATTCTGTTTTTATTCTAATGATTCTATCAACATCTTCTCCGATGGTATTTGAAACGGCAGGTCAGTATGGCTCAGAGACGAATACTTTTAAACAACATATTAATTGGGGATATTCAGATACGTCATATTCTGGTTGGTTCGTTGATTATTACTGTCATGGATTCAGTTCAACTAGAAGGAATCATGTGTGTCCGGTAAAAGTTCCGGACGGATTATATAAAGTTTAACAATCAAACAAAGTCGGTTCGGTAGAACCATCAAGTTCATTGACAATATTGTAGTTAGGTTTTCCAAAGAGTTTGTTAAGCCGCGTAGTCTCTG
>JAFRUH010000016.1 GCA_017438975.1 Bacteroidales bacterium | reverse complement strand
TACCGTAAGCGGCAGTCCGCTTTCGGAAGAGCTCCAGGAACTCCAGCAATGGATAATGAATCATTTCATGAGCTATAACGACAAGGCAACGGCGCTGGCGGAGAGCGGGGACGAAGCAGGCTCCGAAGCCCTCTTTGAAGAAATGCACAAAGCCATAGCCGACCACTGCAAGGAGGTTTACCTGAACCATTTGCAGGATCCTATCGGGGTGCAGGCCATGCACATACTGGTTGACGCAACAGATGAAGAATTCATCAGTTTATACGAACAGGGTGGAGAGTGCATCCACGCCGACGCTATGGTTGCCGGCCGCTACGAGTCTCTTACGGCCACCAAAAGAACAGTTATCCAATTGAATCCTTCCGGGGATGATTTCATCGAATCCAATGGGAATCTGTCTGACTTTATCGGGCAAGGTGCCTATGTCCTGGTGGATTTCTGGGCCTCCTGGTGCGGCCCCTGCCGGGATGAGACGCCGTTTGTCATCAAAGCCTACAATGACTATAAGGACAAAGGCCTTATCGTCCTGGGAATTCCGGTAGAGGATAAACAGGATGCAACAAAAGAGGCAATGAAACAACTGGGCATCCATTATCCGCAGTTGCTGGATCCGGGAGCCGCCACACTTGCCGAGGAATATGGAGTGAACGGCATTCCCCATCTTTTCCTCTTCGGGCCTGACGGAAAAGTCCTTCAGGACGGAATGCGTGGCGAAGGAATCGATGCCGCCCTGAAACCGTTATTTCAAAAATAATCACTATCTTTACAGCGTATTTCAAAACAGAAAGAAAGATTATGAATCTTCGTGACATCAAAAAAGACATCGAGTATGTGATCGGAGCTTTCGTGGATGATTGCTCCCTCTTCCTCACGGTCCATCCCGGAAAGAACGCCGACGCGGTAACGGATCTGGTCGACGAAGCGGTCGATCTCTACAATGACCTTCGGGATAAGGTCGGTGCCGCCAAGGGCGGCGGAAAGAACGTCTATGATTCGATCCGCAAGGAACTCCTCGAAAAGACGGACGCCCTTTATGACCGGCTCAGCGCCGCCGTCAAGGAAGGAATCGCAGAATAATTTCGATTGCTCGACCCTATCATAGGGGGACGTCCGGGATATGCCGTTCCGGTCGTTCCCCTTTGTTCTTTCAATACTTTCGGCTTATGTTCTCACTGATTATTGCCCTAAGCCTTCTCGGAGTCTTGGTGCAACCCCTTCCCGACGGGGTCCTCACGAACGACGAAGTCTCTGTCGAGGTCCGGACCGGGCTCTTCCGTTGGAAAAAAGTACCCGCCATGATGGCCCTTACCGCCGTCGGAACGGGGAATGGATATGTCCTCCCGGATTCTCTCAAAGCCGAGTTCGGCGGTATCGCCAAGGTCCCGAAGGTAACCCGCTGCGCCGTCGCGTCGGCCGGGTCCCGGAGATCCGTCCGGTTCCGGGTGCATTTCCGGGGTTCGCGGGAGCCACAGGAAGCCCGCCTCTCTCCCGGTGAGAAGAGGATCATCAACCCGCCGGGGGAGTACGCCCGCTGCGTCGTGCTGGAGGTCCATGCTCCCCGGACCGGGTATTCGACGGAAGGGTATGGGACCCGGATCGTTTTCGAGGCCGGATACCATACGGTCGCGAATGATCCCCGGATCGTTCCGGACAGCCTCGGGCATCCCGTCGTCCGGGTCGGAGACGATACCGCCGTAATCCTGGAGGAAGGGGCCCATGTCTGCGCGTCCTTCGACATCCGGGGGAGCCGCCATGTCCGGATCTGCGGAAAGGGGTTCATCAACCTCCTGGAGCGTTGCCCCGGAGCGGAAAGTGGGTTTAAAGGAGAGTTATGGGGCGCTTTCCGGAAAGGCGCCGTGCCGGCCGTCTACATCCATCGCGGCGCGGCGGACATCCGCATCGAAGGGATCGGCATCATCGCGGATTTCCGGGCGGTCTGCGGCCGTTGTTCGGAAGGGATCTCCGTCAAGGATGTGACCATGCTGACCAGCGCGGCGAACGGCGACGGACTGAGTTTCATCAACTGCAGGGACGTCCTGGTGGAGGGCTGTCTGATCCACAGCCAGGATGACGCTTTCGCCGTCTTCAACAACTGTGACAGTATCCGCCACCTATGGGACCGTGACTTCGAATGGCCCGCGCTGTCCGACGGGCTTATGCTGCGGAATTGTGTCCTCTGGACGACCTGCCGGCCGTTCTGCATCGGCGGCCATGCGACCGGGTACACCGCACCGCGGGATACCGTCCGGAACATCACTGTCGAGCACTGCAAGGTTTCCCAGGCCTATAACTTGAACATGGGCAGGGACGAAAAGTCCTTGGACAAGCTGACCTTCTGGGGCGGGGCTTTCCGTATCCTTTCCCAGAGCGGCCAGGTGGTGAAAGGACTTGCCTTCCGGGATGTGGAATACGACTGGGTTCCCGGATACATCGGCCAGCCTTTCCACCTTTGCGTTCGGGACGGAAGCCGGACCTCCTACGGGGAGAGAGGCGGATTCAGCATCGAGGACGTCGTTTTCGAGGACATCCGTTTCCTCCATGTCCCGGAGTTCCATCTCCCGCCCTATCTCAAGGAGCCTGCGGAGACGGAGCCGGGCGGCGGTCTGCACCGCATCGTTTTCCGGAACATCTCCTTTGACGGCCGCGTCCGGGAGATTCCCGGCCGGTAGCCTTTTCCGCTTTTCCATAAGGAAAAAGGCCGGGATTCCGCCATTTTTTATTACCTTTGCAAAATTATATCAATCTGCGTTATGAAGATCACCTACAATCGTGTCATTCCGGAGGCGTTGACCTTCGACGATGTCCTTCTTGTTCCCGCCCATTCCGACGTCCTTCCCCGCGAGGTGGACGTAACGGCGAGGTTTACCCGTGACATAACCCTCAGGGTCCCGGTCGTTTCCTCGGCCATGGATACCGTGACCGAATCGGCCATGGCGATTGAGATGGCCCGTGCCGGCGGTATCGGTGTCATCCACAAGAACATGTCCGCGGAGGCCCAGGGCGAGGAGGTCCGGAAGGTCAAGGCCGAGAACCTGCTGGTCGCTGCCGCCGTCGGAGTCAATGCACAGACGATGGACCGGATTGCGACCCTGGTCGATGCGGGCTCCGATGCTATTGTCATCGATACGGCCCACGGCCATTCCGAAGGAGTCCTCAGGGTGATCCGGAAGGCCTGCGAGGCTTTCAAAGATATCCAGATCGTCGCCGGCAACGTCGCGACCGCAGAAGGGGCGAAAGCCCTCGCCGACGCAGGTGTCAGCGCCGTCAAGGTCGGCATCGGTCCCGGTTCGATCTGTACGACCCGGATCATCGCCGGTATCGGCATGCCGCAGCTGACGGCTGTCCTGCTCGCCGCCGAAGGTCTTGAAGGAACCGGCATTCCGATCATCGCGGACGGAGGAATCCGTTACTCGGGCGATATCACCAAAGCCCTGGCCGCAGGTGCAGATACCATCATGGCGGGATCCCTCTTCGCGGGAACGGACGAGACCCCGGGCGAGACCGTCATCGTCGACGGCCGCCGGTTCAAGACCTACCGCGGGATGGGTTCGCTCGACGCGATGGAGCAGGGATCCAAGGACCGCTATTTCCAGGACAAGGAGACCGACGCCCGGAAACTGGTCCCGGAAGGGATCGTTTCGACGGTGCCGTGCAAGGGCCCGGTAGGGGATGTGATCTACCAGCTCGTCGGTGGCCTCCGGGCCGGTATGGGTTACTGTGGTGCCCGGAACATCGCCGCCCTGCGCGATGCCCAGTTCGTCCGCATTACGGCCGCCGGCATGCTCGAGGGCCATCCGCACGATGTCAAGATTTCCAAAGACGCCCCGAACTATACCAAACGATGAGACGCTTCCTTCTCCTGGCCTTCGTCTTTTCCCTGGCCCTGTCCTGCAATTTCATGCAGAAGGTCAAGGATACGGCATCGGAATTTTTCGGTGACGAAGTCGTGGCGAAGGTAGGAGACCGCAAGCTCTACCGCTCCCAGCTGGACGCCTATATCCCTGACGGAGTCTCCAAGGAAGACAGCACCGCCCTTGCGATGCAGTTCATCAATACCTGGGCGACGGACCTGGTTTTCCTGGACGTCGCCGAATCCGAACTTTCCAAGGAGGAGAAAGATGTCACGAAGGAACTGGAGGAGTATAGGATTTCGCTTCTGAAATACCGCTACGAGCAGCTCTACGTCAATTCCCGCCTCGATACCAACATCACCCAGGACGCGATCCGGGAGTACTATGAGGCCCATCCGGACAAGTTCATCCTCGATTCACCCCTGGTAAAGGTGCGCTTCATGCAGATTCCGGAGCACTCGAGTTCCCTGGAGAAGATCAAGAAAAAAATGTCCTCGAAGAAGGTGGACGACGTCATCGAGGCCGACAGCCTGGCCTTCAAGGCCGCTCTCAAGTATGCCGACCGGTCGGAGGAATGGATGGACATCCTCTTCCTCTGCCGGGAGTTCGGAACCGATACCCAGACCCTTCTTTCCTCGATGCGGAACGGGTTCATCCAGGTCCCCGACGGCCACGGGAACCTCTATGTCGCCTATGTCGTGGACATGGTCCGGGAAGGGAAGCGGGCGCCGCTCGAATATTGTGCCGGCTCGGTGAAAGATATCATCCTGAGCGCGAGAAAACACGCACTTGTTTCCGGTTTGGAACGGGACTTGCTGATGGATGCCCGGAACCGGGAACGGTTTGTAATATATTAAAATGCGAAGTATGAATGCATTCGTAAGAACGATGGTGGTCGCCGCCACCCTCTGCTTACCATGGGTCGCTTCGGCCCAGAAATATGCCAACGGATTGATTGACAAGACAGTAGCCGTTATCGGAAACGAGGCGATTACCGTCTCCCAGATTGAAGAACAGGTCCAGATGATGCGGGCCCAGGGCATGTCCTCCGACCGGAACATGCGCTGCGAACTTCTCGAGCAGATGCTGGAGTCCAAACTTTTCCTGATGCAGGCGAGAATCGACTCCCTGACGGTCAACATGGACATGGTCAACGGGGAACTTTCCCAGCGGTTCGACCAGATCCGGACCTCCCTCGGCGGGGATGAGGAAGTTGAAAAGTATTTCGGCAAGCCGATCTACAAGCTTCGTCAGGAGTGGATGGCGACCCTGCAGGACCAGAGCCTGACCCAGCAGGAGCAGTCCCAGGTCGCGTCGAACATTCCGGAACTGACTCCCTATGACGTAAAGCAGTACCTGGACACGACCGCCGTCGAGGACCTTCCGATGGTTCCGATCAAGTATCAGCTCAGCCAGATCGCGATCTATCCGGACCGGGAAGCCGCGAACATGGCTGTCCGTGAAAAACTGCTCTCCCTCCGCGAGCGCATCATCAACGGGGAGAAATTCTCGACCCTCGCCCGTATCTATTCCGAGGATCCCGGCAGCGCCCGGAAAGGCGGAGAACTCGGCATGGCCTCGAAGTCCATCTTCTGGCCCGCCTTCTCCGATGCGGCGATGTCCCTCCGTCCCGGCGTGATTTCCCAGATCGTCGAGACCCCGGACGGGTTCCATATCATCGAGGTCCTGGAGAAGAAAGGGGACATGTTCAATGCCCGCCACATCCTTCTCAAGCCCCAGTACACCGACGAGGACCGCCAGAAGGCTTTCAAGACGCTCGACAGTCTCCGGACCGAGATCCTCTCCGAGGCGGTCACCTTCTCCCTGGCGTCCCGGTTCTATTCGCAGGACCCTGCGACCCGCACCAACGGCGGCCAGATGGCCGACCCCCAGAGCGGTTCGTCCTACTTCGAAATCGACCAGCTGAAGCCTCAGGACTATGCGGCGATCAAGGACCTCAAGGAAGGCGAGATTTCCGAACCGGTGGAATCGCTTGACAATGAGGGTCGTAACGGTAATACCGTTTACAAGATCATCCGGGTGGACAAGATTATCCCGGCCCATACCGCGACTTTCGAAAACGACTATACGCAGATCCTCGCACAGGTCCGGAACCAGAAACAGCTCGAAGCGATCAATGCATTCGTGGACGGAAAGATCAAGACCACCTATATCGTCATCGATCCGCTCTTCGCGGAGTGCGATTTCACCCGTCCCGGCTGGAAGGATAAAATCCGAAAAGACTGATGACGTTCCGGAGGCTTGCCATTGTTCTTTCCGCGCTGACGCTTCTCTGTCCTGCCCTTTCCGCCCAGGAAAAAAAGCAGGACAGCGATTCGCTTTTCTGGCTGATCAGCGCCCGTTCGGCAAGCCTGATCGAAGAAAACGGGCAGAATTTCCGGAAAGTGATCGGACCGGCCCGCTTCTTCCACAACAATACCTATCTCCTCTGTGATACGGCCCTTTGGAACGTGACGTCCAGCGTTATATACGCGAACGGCCACGTGCAGATCATCCAGGACCGGACCGTCCTTTCCAGCGAAACCCTCGAATACCTGATCGACGAGGACCTCGCCAAGTTCCGGGGCGACCTGGTCCAGCTCGAGGACAAGGACAAGAACACCCTCCGGACCCGCTATCTGGACTATAACACGAAGGACAGCGTCGCCGTCTTCCAGAACGGCGCTTCCATGCGCGACAAGGACGGCCAGCTGATCGAAAGCCGTTTCGGCTCCTATGATTCCAAGGAAAAGACTTTCACGTTCATGGACAACGTGAACATGTTCACCGACTCGATTTTCATCAAGACCTCCCGTCTCGAGTACAAGTCCGGTCTGAACAAGGCCTTTTTCGGGTACGGAACCGATGCCTGGGAGCATGAGAATATGCTTTCCGCGGACGATGGATGGTATGACCGAGGGGAGGAGCTTTTCTTTTTCCGGAAGAAGGTCCATATCCATTCGAAAAACAACGAAGGATGGTGCGACAGCCTGTATTTCAACCGGGTGACCGAGGACGTGGAGATGCTCGGCAACGCCGAAGTGATGGACACGACCCGGAATGTCTATGCCCTGGCCGGCAGGCTGGTCTACACGGACTCCCTCTCACGGATCAAGATGACCCGCGATCCGGCGGTGATGTCCATTTCCGAGAACGGTAACACCCGGCAGCGGGATACCCTGTATTTCGGCGCCGATACTCTTGTTTACATGACCGTACCCCGCTGCGCCGTCGATTCCGCAGCCGTCCGGGACGCGGCCAAACGAGTCAAGACAATCGGCACTGATGCCGTAGCCGAATACCGCCGGAAGGCGGCTGAGGAAGCGGCGAAGGCGATGGAAGAGGCCAAGAAGAAGAAAGAGGAAGCCAACCGTCCGCCCGAAAAGAAAAAGCAGGAGACGGCTCAGACGGACACCTCCGGCGGAACGGAAAACGAATCCGGCAACGAAGAGAAGGGGGAGGAGAACGGAGAAGAGAACGGGAACGGCGAGGCTCCGGGCGGTGAATCCGTCCTGCCGCCGGCCGATACCTTGCGCCCGTCTGCCGATACCCTGCGTCCGCCGGCCGATACCTTAAGGGCCTCGGCCGACAGTCTCCGCGCCCTGTCTGACACCCTCCTGGCAAGGTCGGATACCCTCCGGGTTTCCGCCGACTCCTTGAAAGCACAGGCCGATACCCTCGGGGCCCTGACGGATTCGCTCAAGGCGATGCCGGATTCCCTTGCGCCCAAGAAACCGCTGGAACCGGCCGACTCGACGGGAATCGGTTTCATGTGGGCCGTTAAAAATGTCAGACTCTTCCGGTCCGATATCCAGATGGCCTGCGACTCGCTGGCCTACACGGATCTCGATTCCCTCGTCCGTATGTACCGGAGTCCGCTGGTTTTCAACGAGAACGGAACCCGGCAATATGCGGCGGACAGTCTCTATGTGATCGTCGAGAACCAGACCGTAAAGCGGGCGAACTTGATGTCGAACGCCTTTATCGTGACCCAGGAGGATACGCTCTATTATGACCAGATACGGGGCGCGGAAGTGGTCGCCTATTTCGACGACAAGCGGAACCTCCAGCGGTTCGACGCCCTCGGAGGGGCGACAGCCCTGTTCTTCCTGGAGGAGAACGGAACGCTTGCGACGGTCAACCGGGTCGAGTCGAAGATGCTTTACGCGACATTCTCCAACGGCAATATCAACCGGATCTACTATTTCGACAACGCCAAGAACGACGCCTATCCGATCGTCCAGCTGCCGAAGGAGCAGTCCTTGCTGAAGGGATTTGCATGGACTCCGGAGAAGCGACCGAAAGGGAAGGAGGACGTCACTTCCCTGGTGCCGAGAAAGAGTGAGCGGCTCTCCTACGAGGCCCGTCCGAAAGCGAAATTCCCCTTTACGGAAGATTATTTCCCGGGATATATCAAGAAAGTCCATGACGAAATCGCGAAGCGCGACACCCTGGCGGCGCGCCGGGAGCGGGAACGGAGGATCCGGCAGGAGGAGATGGAGCGTATGAAACGGGATTCGACCCTGTGGGCCGTCCCGTCCGATACCCTGGCGAAGGCGGACTCCCTCTCGCCCGCGAAGGATACCCTCGTCGCCGGCAAGGATTCCCTGTCCGTCGGGAAAACACCTCTCGCCCGGACCGATTCCCTCACGAAGTCGGTTCCTGTCGTGACCGACAGCATGACCACAGCTTCGAAGACGCTCACGGAAGCGGAGCGGAAGGAGCGGCAGAAACAGGAGAAGAAGGCCCTCCGGGAGGCGAAGAAGAAAGAGCGTGAGGCGGCTCGGGAAGCCCGATGGGCGAAGTCCGACGAGAAATATGAGGCCCGTCAGGAGGCGAAACGGCAGAAAGCGCTCCAAAAGGAGCGCAACCGGAAGTTGAAGGATCTCCGCAAGCGGGAGAAGAAGGCCGCCAAGGAGAAAAAGCGCCTGGAACAGTATATCGAGCGCCTCCGGAAACAGCAGTCCCGCCGAAATCCGTAGCTATTCTATTGTCCGGCGAAGAGCCGGATGAGGTTGAGGATGACCTCGGAAGCCTTTTCGATGCTTTCGAGAGGGACGAATTCCATCTTTCCGTGGAAATTCAGTCCGCCCGCAAAAATATTCGGGCAGGGAAGCCCTTTGAAGCTGAGGTTGGCGCCGTCGGTGCCGCCGCGGATCGGCTGGATCTTCGGCTGGATGCCGGCCATCTCAATGGCCTTGACGGCCTTTTCGATGATGTGGTAATGCGGCTCGACCTGCTCCCTCATATTATAATACTGGTCCCGGACTTCGGCCTTAGCCGTTCCTTCCCCGTATTTCCCATTGATGAAGGCGGCGGCTTCCCGGATGATCTGTTTCTTCCGTTCGAACTTCGCCCGGTCATGGTCCCGGATGATATAGGAGAACTCCGCCTCCTCGACGGTGCCGTTGAAATGGATCAGGTGGAAGAACCCTTCATAACCCTCGGTGAATTCGGGGCGCTGTTCGACGGGAAGAAGCCCGTTCAGTTCCTGGCCGATCAGGATGGCGTTTTTCATCTTGCCTTTCGCGTAACCCGGATGGACATTGCGTCCCTGGATGCGGATCTTGGCCGAGGCGGCGTTGAAGTTCTCGAACTCCAGTTCTCCGATTTCTCCGCCGTCCATCGTATAGGCATAGTCGGCGCCGAAGCGTTTTACGTCGAACTTGACGACCCCGCGCCCGATTTCCTCGTCCGGCGTGAATCCGATCCGGATGGGGCCGTGCGGGAATTCGGGGTGCTCGACCAGGTACTGGACCGCGTCCATGATCTCTGCCACGCCGGCCTTGTCGTCGGCTCCGAGAAGGGTCGTGCCGTCGGTCGTGATGAGGGTCTGGCCGATGTAATGGAGCATTTCGGGGAATTCCTCCGGTTTCAGGGCGAGGCCGGGAACGCCCTTGAGGTCGACCGGACCGCCGTCATAGTTTTCGATGATCTGCGGCTTGACGTCCTTTCCGGAAGCATCCGGGGCAGTGTCCACGTGGGCGATGAACCCGACGGCGGGGACTTCCCGGTCGAGGTTGGAAGGAATGGACCCCATGACATATCCATATTCGTCGAGGGTAGCCTCGACGCCGAGGGCGAGGAGTTCGTCCCGGAGCATCTGGAGCAGGGTCAGCTGCTTCTCGGTGGAGGGCTGGCTTTCGGAGTTCTCGTCGGACTGGGTGTCGACGGAGACATATCTTAAAAAACGGTCGAGGATCTTTTCCATATGCTATTCTTTTTCTGCTTTCAGGGAACTGAGGATGATATAGGCGATGATGCCGATGAAGGGAATCAGGGCGACGGCCTGGCCCCAGGAGGCCTCCCAGCCATAGAGGAACCAGTCGACCTTGGCGAATTTCAGGATGGCGCTCACCACGCCCATCAGGGCACCGCCGGCGATGAATCCGGAAGCGATGAGCGTTCCTTTCTCCTGACGGGCGGCGTTGAGGGCGGCGTCCTTGCTGCGGCTGCCGACGAACCACGAGATCGCACCGCCGATGAGCAGCGGAAGGTTCAGGTCGATCGGGATGAACATGCCGAGGGCGAAAGGAAGGGCGGGAACCTTGAAGAGGGTCAAGGCGATGGCGATCAGGGCGCCGATGCCGTAGAGAAGCCAGGGAGCGCCTCCTCCGTTCATCATGGGCTCGATGACGGCGGCCATGGCGTTGGCCTGCGGGGCTACGAGAGCCTGGTCCCCGACGAATCCATAGGTCTTGTTGAGGATGAGCATGACCCCGCAGACGGTTACCGCGGAAACGGCTACGCCGAGGAATTTCCAGGTTTCCTGTTTCCGGGGCGTCGTGCCGATCCAGTAACCGATCTTGAGGTCGGTGATGAAGGAACCGGCGACGGAAAGGGCCGTGCAGACCACGCCGCCGATGATGGCCGATGCCGCCATGCCGGCGCTGCCTTTCAGACCCACGGCGACCAGGACGATCGAGGCCAGGATGAGGGTCATGAGGGTCATGCCGCTGACCGGATTCGAACCGACGATGGCGATGGCGTTCGCCGCGACGGTCGTAAAGAGGAAGGAAATGACCGCCACGACGACCAGGGCGATCAGGGCCTGCCAGACATTGTTCACGACCCCGCCGAAGCCGAAGAAGGCGAAGATGGCGAGGAGGGTGATGATGATCGCGGTCACGATGGTCTTCATCCGGATATCCTGCTCGGTCCTGACTTCATCGGCCGGTTCCGTTCCGCCCTTCCCGAACTCCTTGGCAGCCAGGCCCACGGCGGATTTGATCACGCCGAAAGACTTGATGATGCCGATAATACCGGCGGTCGCGATGCCGCCGATGCCGATATGGCGGGCATATTCCTTGAAAATCTGCTCGGGGGCCATCTCGCCGACCGTCATGGCCAGGCCGGTGTTCATCAAGTCGATGACCTGTCCGCCCCAGATGAGATTGATCAGCGGGATGATGACGAGCCAGACGAGGAGGCTGCCGCAGCAGATGATGAAGGCGTATTTGAGGCCGACGATATAACCGAGTCCGAGGACGGCCGCCCCGGTATTGAGCTTGAGGACAGCCTTGGCCTTGTCCGCGATGGTCTGTCCGATGCCGAGGACCGTGGTCGACACGGTCTCGGACCAAAGCCCGAACGTGGAAACGACAAAGTCATAGAGACCGCCGATGAGGCCGCTGACCAGCAGGGTCTTGGCTCCGGTTCCGCCGCCCTCGCCGTTGACGAGGACCTGGGTGGTCGCGGTCGCCTCCGGGAACGGGTACTTGCCGTGCATCTCCTTGACGAAGTATTTCCGGAACGGGATCAGGAAGAGGATGCCGAGGATGCCGCCGAGGAGGGAAGAAAAGACCATCTGCATGAAATTGACCTGGAGGTCCGGGTACAGGAGGTTCCCGGCCGCGTCCGTCTTGCTCTGGAGGATATAGATGGCGGGCAGGGTGAAGATCGCACCGGCGACGACGGCGCCCGAGCAGCCACCGATGGACTGGATGATGACGTTCTGCGCCAGGGCGCTGTTTTTCTTGAGAGCCCCGGAAACGCCGACCGCAATGATGGCGATCGGGATGGCCGCTTCGAAGACCTGTCCGACCTTGAGGCCGAGATAGGCCGCCGCGGCGGAGAAAAGGATGACCATCGCGAGGCCCATCAGGACCGAGTAGGGGGTCACCTCCGCATATTTCTTTTCGGGGGAGAGGAGGGGCTGGTAGCTCTCGCCGGGACGCAGCTCGCGCTGGGCGTTTTCCGGGAGGCTCATTTTCTGTTTTTCCATATCGAAACTCTATTGGCTTTCGCAAAGATATAAAAATATAGGAAAAGAACAGCCCGTTCCTTCGTGAAACCGATATACCATGGGGACGGGGACATTTTTGGGGAGGAAGTGTTTCCGGCGGGTTGGGTTTGGGGTCCATTCGTCCGGACCGGGAAGTGTCGATTTTCTTGAAATGAAAAAAATTTTAAAAAAAATTTGGAGGAAGAAAAATAATTACTACCTTTGCAGTCCCGTTTGAAACAAGGGTGTCAAAACCGGAGTTTGAACGAAGTTCATTGACAATACTGAGAGAAAAGAAAAGAGGTAAAGAAAAGCAAGATAGAAAAGTCTGTAAGAGTATATGAGTTTTTTCGTAGAAATTAGGGACTACAATTTCAAATAGGCAAAGATTCACGAAGTGAATAAAGTGTGAATTAAGAAATGGTGAATTATGCACCAACTCTGAAATTCCGAAATCAGACAATTTGCCGCGAAATTTCTCTCGAGATCAAGGCGCCCAAGCTGCGCGCCCCGGAGCAACCATTGTGTTGTGAGGAGGCGAGCGGCGGAGGGCAACGAGGATATCGAAGGAAAGGCGTGGCAAAGACAGAGAAAGGAAGAAAGAGCGAACGGAGGATGCCTAGGCTATCCGGAGGCGAAGAAGGACGTGGTAAGCTGCGAAAAGCCGCGGGGATCTGCAAACAGGAATTGATCCGCGGATATCCGAATGGGGCAACCCGGCAGGTTGAAGGCCTGCCACCATCGTGAGATGGAGCGAACCCGGGGAACTGAAACATCTTAGTACCCGGAGGAGAAGAAAGAAAGAATCGATACCCTGAGTAGTGGCGAG
>JAFRUH010000015.1 GCA_017438975.1 Bacteroidales bacterium | reverse complement strand
GCTTGTAAAAACTTTTTACAAGACAAAAATACAAGCTATTTTCCGAAATACCAAGCAACATTAAAAAAAGTCTAACAACAGCAACTCGCTAATTGTTAGACTTTTCCGTTTGCAAGAAATGCTTGAAAAACTTCAAAAACATTCCTTCGTGCCCCGGGCGGGAATCGAACCCGCACGGCCGTTTCGGGCCAAGGGATTTTCGTACCACTATGACTTTCGTCACCAGGACGGGGCGGCCGTACCTGTTTGGGGTCTGGACTATTCCTTCACCATAGGACAGGATCCGTTAGGTGTGTCGTGTCTAGTCTCTGCACCTTCCTCCTTTCGGAAGCTTGGCTCAAGATTGCCTTCAGCACAATCTGGTAAGGTTTCCTTGAATTTACGACATTCTACATCTCTCCTTTCGGAAAGTGCACTCAATTTTGCTCTTCCGCGATAATTATTTGTCAAAGCGTGGCAATTGGGACATAGCAGTTGGAGATTCTCCAGCCTATTGTCTGTATTGATTCCATTGATATGATGGATTTCCAGAGGAATAGGATGTTCAAGCCAAGTCTTTAATCCACACATCTCACACTGAGAAATCCCCGTCGTTCTTTTGTAATGCTCTCGAAGTCTCCAAGAGCATTTGTAGGAAGAATTCTTAACAAAGAGGTCTTTATCGGAAATGCCTTCCTTGGGTCTGAATTTAAGTCCGACATTCCATCCTCACTCCAGCAATCGATTTGTTTTCAGCGACCGCTCTTTTTACATCAGAGAATGTGTATCCAGCGCTACTCATAATTGTAAAGATAGGGTCTGATCTCGTGTTTTACAAATAATTATGTCAAAGAACGCGCATAAGTCCCTCGTGTCTACCATTTCACCACCAAGGCGTCATGATGCAAAGGTAATCATTTTTCCCGGATTATCTGCAGAAGAAGCCGTTTTCAAAAGTGGGTGAGACCGGGTTACAGGATTCCCGTACGCCGAAAAGCGCACGGGAATCCTGTAATGCGTTAATAGTAAATGGATTAAGCCTTTCCGAATTTTTCCTTGGCCTTGTCGGCGACTTCGCCGGCCTTCTCGGCAGCCTTGCCATAGACATCTTTTGCCTTCTCGGCGGCGTCGGCATAGACTTCCTTGGCCTTTCCGGCAACCTCACCGGCCTTCTCGGCAGCCTTGCCATAAGCGTCTTTCGCTTTCTCGGCGGCCTTGCCATAGAGGACCTTCGCGTCTTCTACCGCGGCCTTGGCGTCAGCCTTGATATCGTCGATCGCCTTGCCGACCTTTTCCTGGGCCTGGTTCACACCGTACTGAACTTTCTCGGAGAGGGTTACCTTGCCGTCTCCATTAAGATCTCTGGGATCCAATTCTTTGTTTTCACACATGGTATTGAGGGTTTAATGATGGTTTCGTAAGGGTTACCGGATTTCGATCACGGCCTCGGGGAGGGCGTAGGTGACGGGAACGGCTTTCCGGTCTTCCAGCAGGCGGAGCACCGGACGGAGTTCAGCCGGGGTTTCGACGGCGACCAGAGGTTCCTTCTCGGGTTTGGACGAGAGAAGGTCCTTGAGCGTGACGGACTTATGTTCCGGATAGGTCGCGAGTCCATAGTTCTTGCCGAGCCCCGCTTCCTTCGCGGCATAGGCGATGGCGTCCGAGAGGGTTCCGAACTCATCGACCAGCCCGATTCCGATGGCGTCGCGTCCGGCCCATACCCGGCCCTGGGCGATGGAATCGACGGCGTCGACCGTCTTTCCCCGGCTTTCGGCGACGGAGGAAACGAAGCTCTCGTAGACCGATTCGATGCTTGCCTGATGCCAGGCGAGCTCTTTCTCGTCAAGGTCGCGGACTCCGGAGAGCCCGTCGCTATGGGCATTGGTCCCGACGGTTACGGGATTGATATGCACGATTTTCCGCAAGGCGGCCCCATAGGAGGGGATCATGCCGAAGACGCCGATGGACCCGGTCAGGGTCGTGCGGTTCGAGAAAATCCGGTTGCAGTGCGAGGAGATCAGGTACCCGCCGGATGCGGCATAACTGCCATAGCTTGCGATGACCGGCTTGGCGGCCTTCAGCAGCTGGATTTCCCGTTTGATCAGTTCCGAGGCGACGACCTCGCCGCCGGGCGAGTTGACCCGGAAAACGACCGCGGCGATGCTTTCGTCGTGGCGGACTTTGGCGAGCGTCCTGGAGAGTTTCGTCCCGTCGATATCGCGGCCGGCGCCGATCTCCCCGTTGGCATAGACGACGGCGACCTTCTTGCTGCCGGAGGCCTTGTCGGCCTTCTGGGCGTAATCGTCGATGGTCACGAACTTGACGTCGTTGGCGTTCTTCTTCCCGAAGGTCAGGCAGAGGTATTTCTCGATTTCATCGCGGTGGGCCAGTTCATCGACGAGCCCGTTCTCCTTCCAGCTTTCGGCGGAGCGGAGCGTCAGGTTGTCGGCCAGGGCGTCGAGCGCCTCCACGGTCGTTTTCCGCGAGGCGGCGATGTCTTCCAGGAGGGAGGTCCATACGGAGCGCAACATGACCGTATACTGTTCGCGGTTCTCCGGGCTGATATCGTTCCGGATATAGGGCTCGCCGGCGGATTTGTATTTACCGTGGCGGATCAGCTGCATGTTCAGGCCGAGGGAGTCGAGGAGGTCCTTGTAGAACAGCATCTGGCTGGAAAGGCCCGTAAAGGTCCCTTCGCCGGCGGGGTTCATGAACACCTTGTCGGCGACCGAGGCGAGGTAGTAACTGCCGGTCCCGAAATTCGTGCTGTACGAGACGACGGGCTTGCCGCTGGCGCGGAACTTCTCGAGCGCCTTCCGGATCTCCTCCGCTGCGGCGGTTCCGCCCGAGTAGTTGTCCGGGGTCATGAAGATCATGCCGATGTTATCGTCCTCCGCGGCTTTCTCCAGCGCCTTTTCAAAGGAAAGCAGGGAGAGGGTGGAGCTGTTGGAAACGCCGCTGAGGCTGAGGGAAGGAGTGGAGCCGGTTCTTTCTCCGACCGTGGTACGGAAATCCAGTTTGAGGATTTTGCCCTTCAGCTGTGCCTGTGCCGTGAAGGCCGAGCTAAAGAGCAGGAAAGTGGCGAAGATTGTCAGGATTCGTTTCATCATATCGTTACTTTTTATAAATGACTTCATAATGTTCGATGCCGATACCGTGCAAAGCCCGGACCAAATCGGTGCTGACACCGACCTGGAATTTCTTGGAATGGAACTGGATGCGGTATTTCGTCGTGGAATCGAACAGATTGATCAGCAGGGGCTGTTTGCCCGGATGCGACTTGACGATCTGCATAAGGTCTTTCTGGAACGCGGGAGTCAGGATTTCGGTCGTCAGATCGATAACGAAACCCTTCAGGAAATCGTCGGTAATGTTGCCGAGCAGGTTGACCTCCCGTGGCCGGAAGGTGAAGGGGGCCTTCTTCCCCATGGCGCGCTCTTCCGGAGACAGGAAATACCGCTCCACGATATCTCCTTCGATGAACAGGTTCTCATGGAGGTTCGCATACGGAAGGAATTTCTCGTAGTCTTTTCCGAAAACGGCGACCTCAAAGCTGCCGCTGTAGTCCTCCAGGGTCATCTTCAGGAAAGGCTTCCCGTTTTTCTGGGTCTTGGTTTCCTTCGCGATCACGATGCCGGCGATCCTCACGCCCTGTTTCGGGGTCTGGGACTCATCGCAGGACGCAATCGTCTCCTGCATCCGGACCAGCTCGCAGTTCGTGAAGTGCTCGAGCTGGAAGGCGTAGCGGTCGAGAGGGTGGGAAGAAAGGAACATGCCGACCAGTTCCTTTTCCTGCTGCAGGAGGGCCAGGAGGTTCTCCTCCCCGGTCATGGCCGGCATTTCCGGCCGGACCGGCTTCAATTCTTCGACATCCCCGAAGAGGGACGTCCCGGAGTTCATCTTGTCGTTCCGGTAGTTTTCGCTGTACCGCACCAGTTCGTCCACGAAGACGTTCCCGTTCTCGCAGGGGAGGAAGAACTGGGTCCTCTTGTAGCCGAAACTGTCGAATGCGCCGGCGTAAATCAGGGTTTCCAGGGACTTCCGGCTGATGGACGAGACCGGCTTGAGGGTCTCCTGCGCCTTCCGGTTGTCATAGTCGCACATCCGCTCCACGAAATCGTAGAGATCCCGGAACGGCCCGTTCTCTTTCCGCTCGGCGAGCATCGCGTCGACGACATTGGCGCCGAAGCCCTTGATCCCGGAAAGAGCGAATCGCACGTCGCCCTTCTTGTTGACGGAGAAGGTCGCGTCGCTTTCGTTGACATCCGGACCGAGGATGTTGATCGAATGGTTCCGGCAGTCGTCCATGATCTTCTTGATTTCGTCCATGCTCTTGGCGCAGGTCAGGCAGGATGCGAAGAATTCGGACGGATAGTGGCACTTGAGCCAGCCGGTCTGGTAGCTGACCCAGGCGTAGCAGGTCGCGTGGGACTTGTTGAAGGCGTACTGGGCGAATTTCTCCCAGTCCTTCCAGATCTTGTCCAGGGTCTTTTCCGGGAGGCCGTTGGCGATACCTCCGTTCATGAATTTGTCTTTCAGCGAGTTCAGGATGTCGATCTGCTTCTTGCCCATCGCCTTGCGGAGCTTGTCCGCCTCGCCTTTCGTGAAACCGGCAAGCTTCTGGGAAAGAAGCATGACCTGCTCCTGGTAGACGGTGACGCCGTAGGTGTCGTTCAGGAACTCTTCCATCTCGGGAAGGTCGTACTCGATCTTCTTCAGGCCGAGTTTCCGGTCTACGAAATCGGGGATATAGTCCATCGGGCCCGGCCGGTAGAGGGCGTTCATGGCGATCAGGTCCTCGAACCGTTCCGGATGCAGCTTCTGCAGCCAGTTCTTCATCCCTTCGGATTCAAACTGGAACACGCTCGTAGTGTCTCCTCGTCCATACAGTTCATAGGTCGGCTTGTCGTCGATGGGGATGGCCTCGATGTCGATGTCGATTCCGTGGCGTTCCTTGATCAGGTTCAGGCAGTTATGGATGATGGAGAGGGTGATCAGGCCGAGGAAGTCCATCTTGAGCATGCCGACATCCTCGATGTAATGCCCGTCGAACTGGGAGGTCCGGACATCCTCGCCCGTTTCCTTGTCCTTGGAGAGCGTCATCGGGAGATAATTCGTCAGGTCGCCCCGGCCGATGATCGTGGCGCAGGCGTGCATGCCCACCTGACGGACGCTGCCCTCGAGGGCCTGGGCATATTTCAGGACCTCCTTGTTCAGTTCGGAACCGTTCTTGAGTTCCTCGATAAACTCGGGCACCAGGCGGTAGCAGTTCTTGAGGGTAATCTTCACGTCGACATCTTCCATGCCGCGCTGGTACAGCTTCTTCACAACGACTTTCTGGCCGTCCCTTTCCTCTTCGACCTCCTTTTCCACCTCCTTGAACCCGGGTTTCAGCTTGTCTAGTTTCGGATTGTAGGGGTACTCGCGCTCCTTCTTCTCGCTGAGCCGGTCCGGGACCATCTTGGTCAGCCGGTTGGACTCGTCGATGCTGACATGGCTGATCCGCGCGACATCCTTGATGGCGCTTTTCGCGGCCATCGTACCGAAGGTGATCACGCGCGAGACGTGGTCGGCCCCGTACCGCCGCTCGACATAGTCATGGGCCTTGGTCAGGTCCTCGAAATCCACGTCGATATCCGGCATCGAGATCCGGTCCGGATTCAGGAAACGCTCGAACAGGAGCTGGTACCGGATCGGGTCGAGGTTCGTGATCCGGAGGCAGTACGCGACCACCGATCCAGCGGCCGACCCACGCCCCGGGCCCACCATGGACCCCATCTCGCGGGACGCCCGGATATAGTCCTGGACGATCAGGAAGTAGTCCGGGAAGCCCATCCGGGAGATTGTTTTCAGCTCGAAATCAATCCTGTCCTTCTGCTCGTCGGTGAGGGTTTCTCCATACCGTTCATGGGCGCCCTTGTAGGTCAGGTGGCAGAGGAAGGCGACCGAATGGCAGAACCCGTCTCCGCGGTATTTGCCGTTCTTGTCGCATTTTCCGGCGTCGATGACCTCTTTGTACTGTTCCATGTGCGCATCGATGTCCTTCAGGAACTCCGGGTCGATCTCGAAGACCGGCAGGACCGGATCCCGGTCGATGCTGTACCGCTCGACCTTGTCGAGGATCTCCTGGGTGTTGTCGATCGCTTCCGGGTGGTCCGGGAAGAGGGCGCGCATCTCTTCCTCGCTCTTGAGGAACTCCTGCTGGGTATAGCGGAGCCGGTCCGGATCGTCGATGAAGGCGTTGGTGGTCAGGCAGATGAGCCGGTCGTGGGCCGGGCCGTCCTCCTTGCGGACGAAATGGACGTCGTTGGTCGCGATGACCTTGACCCCGTGCTTTTCGGCGAGCTGGAATACGCCGGGAACATAGGCGCACTGTCCTTCGTAGACGTCCTGGGAGAGCCCCGGGACCTCGGTCTTGTGGTACATGACCTCGAGGTAGTAGTCGTCTCCGAAGACCCGCTTGTGCCATTCCACGGCCTCGTCGGCGGCCTTGAGGTCTCCGTCCAGGAGATCCCTCGCGATTTCGCCGGCCATGCAGGCGGAGGAACAGATCAGCCCCTCGTGGTATTTCTCGATCACCTCGTGGGAGACGCGGGGTTTGTAGTACATGCCTTCGACGTGCCCCGTGGAGACGATCTTCATCAGGTTCCGGTAGCCTTCGTAGTTCTTGGCGAGCAGGATGAGGTGGTAGTATCTCCGGTGGTCGTTGTCCTTGATGCGGTGGTCGAAATGCCGGGTGACATAGACCTCGCAGCCGATGATCGGCTTGATGTCCGGGTGCTTCCCGGCGTACTTGAAGAACTCCTTGACCCCGTACATGTTGCCGTGGTCCGTGATGGCGAGCCCCTTCATGCCCAGTTCCTCCGCGCGGTCGAAAAGGTTGTCGATGGAGGAAAGACCGTCGAGGATGGAGTATTGGGTATGGACGTGAAGGTGCGTAAATGCCATGGCAAAAAGGGTTAATGTCAGATAACAAAGTTACTGATAAAATCCGCTTTCGGGCAAAAAAAATTTGCTGATTTTAAATCCGGGGGACCGCCGGTCTTTTGATTGTGGTTGCGGGAGTGTCAGAATTCCATTCCGAGACGGAATCCGCCGAGGAAACGGGTCTTGCCATTCAGGTATTCCAGGCGGTATCCCCTTGTCAGCATGCCTTCCGCTTCCGCGTACAGGCCGAAGGGAAGGTTGTACCGGACGGCAAGACGGACGTCGTTTCTCGGTGCGAGACGGTATTCATGGTCCCGGTCATACAGGAAGGTCTGGCGGTACGGGACAAACTGAATCCCGTAAGAATCGTATTCGGGAAGCTCGAGCGAGTCCTTGTCGAAAAGAGTGCGGCGGAAATCCGCCCCGAAAGTAAGCCGCCAGGGACCGAAATTGTGCCAGATCGACAGCCCGCCGTTTGCAAGAATCTCTCTTGACGTGGCGGTTGCCTCTGGAGGAATCCTGAAAGCTCTCCGGGCCCGTCGGTCCGCGGAGAGCCGGACAAGGAACCCGCTGCCCCGGTGGGTCATGCCCTGGGTCGTCAGCGTCAGCCTGTCCTCCCGGTCCTTGAAGATCAGTCCGTTCCAATCGGGCAGGGTCTTTTCATTTGAGAGCGCCCGGCCCTCGTACCGGAGCCGGACCCACTGTGTGATCGACCCGCCCCAGCGGAACTCCGCGAGCACCGAGACCTTGTTTTCCGGGAAGGTATAACCGGAGATTGTCTTGTCGCCTGTTTCCCCCATGGACCGGATATAAGCAACTTCGAGGCAGACCTTTTCCATCAGGGAGCCCTGGACTGCCGCTCCGCAGGAGAGGGAGGAAATAGGGGTAAAAGAATTACCGATTCCCCCAAGATCTGATCGGAGTCCATAGAAGAGCCCCTCGTTGAGAAAGACGGAAGGACCGTTCTTCCCGTTGGTAAAAGCTTCGTTCTGCTTCCGGAAAAGAAGGCTCAGTCCGGCGCGGAAGTCATCGTGCCTGAAGAGGACAGACGGCTCCAGGGACAGGTCAAACCGCCGGCTTGTCAGGCTGGTTTCCGCCCGTCTGGCGGCGTTCTCATACGTGAAGTCCATCTTTCCGCCGACGGCCCAGGAAGGGGAGAGGGTCAGGGTATACCCCCCCGTAACGTCGAGGGTCCGGAGGGTTTTGTCTCCCGGGGTGGTTACAAGGAAATCGAACGGATATCGGCCCGGCGCGGTGAGGATGGATCCTTGCGTACCCGTCCCGTTGCGCTGATCAAAGGAGATGGTTCCCAGGAATGAGCTCTTATGGAGATGCGTGAGCGTGCCGGCACGGACCCCTGCCCGGGAGGCGCGGTCCGCATCGGAAATATCATGGAAACGGCCGGATTCGAAACCCGTATGGAACTCTGCAAAGGAGAGACCCCGGGGTTCCGAATAAACGGGAATCCCCCGGACGCCGTTGATGTTCCTGCTCTGCAGCCAGAACTCTTCTTCGACCTTTTCCTCGAACCGGGTCTGCGCTCCGGCATGGAGAGTCGGGAAAATCCAGAGGAGGAAGACGGAAACGATTGTTTTCAAATAACCGCTCATCAAGACAAAGATAATTGTTTTTTCGGAGATTCGGTCGATGAGGAACGAAGAAAGGGGCCAGCCATGACGGCCGGCCCCTTTCACGGTAATCAGTAGAAATTATTTCTTGGCGCTCTTCTTCGCGGCGGAACGGATGGTGGAGTCGTACATGACCGGGGTACCGATCATGATGGAAGCATACGTTCCGATCAGGATACCGAGGCAGAGGGCGACCGCAAGACCGCGGATGGACTCGCCGCCGAAGATCGCAATCGCGAGCATCGGGAGGAGGGTCGAGACCGAGGTGTTGACCGTACGGGTCAGGGTCGCGTTCAGAGCGGTATTGACGGTCTTCTTGAACTCATCGTTCGGATGCAGGTTGCGCTGCTCGCGGATTCGGTCGAAGATAACGACGTTATCGTTGATGGCGTAACCGATGATCGTCAGGATAGCGGCGATAAACGTCTGGTCGACATCCAGGTTGAACGGAAGGATTCCGTTGAACAGGGAGAAGAAGCCGATGACGATGATAGCCGTATGGGCCAGGGAGACGACACCGCCGAGACCCCAGGTCCATCCCCGGAACCGCAGGGCGATATAGCCGAAGATGACGAGGAGGGCGAGGAGGACGGAGATGATGGCGCTCCGCTGGATATCGCGGGCGATCGTCGGACCGACCTTGTCGGAGGAGATGATACCGTTCGGGTTCTCCAGGGTCGAGGTGAAGTTCTCGAGGGAGGTTTCCTCGGCGTAGAAGCCCTTGAGGGCGTCGAAGAGGAGGCTCTCGATCTCGGAGTCGACGGCGGTATTCTCGTCGTTGTTCTTGTACTGGGTCGTGATCTTCATCTGGCTGTCACCACCGAACTGCTTGACCTCGACGGAATACTGGTCGATGTTCTGCTGTTCGGCAGCAAGCTGGAAGGTCTTCTCGACCGCGGCGCGGACGTCTTCAGCCGTGACGGCCTGGTCGAAGCGGACGACATAGGTACGGCCGCCGGTGAAGTCGACACCGTAGCTGAAGCCCTTGAAGAAGATCGAGCAGAGCGACAGAAGGATCAGGGCGCCGGAAATCATGTAGGAATACTTGCGGGCACCGAGGAAGTCGATCTTGGTGTTCTTCAGGAAGTTACGGGAGAACTTGTTGGACAGGGAGACGGTCTTGTTGTGGGCGATACGGTCGTCGAAGATCAGTCTCGTGATGAAGATGGAGGTGAGGACGGAGGTGATGATACCGATGATGAGGGTCGTTGCGAAGCCCTGGACCGGACCGGAACCGAAGATGTAGAGGATGATACCGGTGAGGAGGGTGGTCACCTGGCCGTCGATAATGGCGGAGTAAGCGTTCTTGTAACCGTCGGCAACCGCTTTCGAGAAGCCCTTGCCGGCGGCCAGCTCTTCCTTGATACGCTCATAGATGATAACGTTGGCGTCGACGGCCATACCGAGGGTCAGGATGAGACCGGCGATACCCGGCAGGGTCAGGACGGCGCCGAAGGAAACGAGGGTGCCGAAGAGCAGGAGAACGTTGCAAAGCAGTGCCACGTCGGCGATCAGACCGGCGCCCTGGTAGAAGAGCACCATGTAGATGAGGACGAGGACGAACGCGATGAGGAAGGAGATCAGACCGGCGCGGATTGAAGCGGAACCGAGGGACGGACCGACGACCTGCTCCTGGATGATCGTAGCCGGGGCGGGAAGCTTACCGGACTTGAGGACGTTGGCGAGGTCTTCCGCCTCCTGAAGGTCGAAGTTACCGGTGATCTGCGAGTTGCCGCCGGTGATTTCGGTCTGGACGTTCGGGTAGGAATAGACGAGGCCGTCGAGGACGATGGCGATCTGCTTGCCGATGTTGTCCTTGGTCAGGCGGGCCCACGTGCTGGCGCCTTCCGCGTTCATCGACATCGAAACGGACGGGGAACCGCCCTGATTGTTGTTGAATTCGGTACGGGCGTCGGTAACGGAGGAACCGTCAAGCGGAGCCTTGCCGTCACGGGAGGTGGCCTTGATGGCTACGAGTTCATAGACGTTGCTGCCCTGGGCGTACTCGGACGGCTTGACGGTCCACATCGGGCGGAAGCCCTGCGGGAGAACGTCGGTCGCCATGGCGAGATACTTGTTCACGGTCGCGGTATCGACTCCCTGTGCGAAACCGAGGCAAGCCGTGTTCCATCCGCTCGGAGAGAGGACGGCGAAGAGCGGGTGCTGCTTCTTGAAGGCGGCGGACTCGGCGCCGAGGGTGTCAAGCGGGTTGACGGTGTCGGTCGTGTCGGACAGGTTGCCGAGGATTTCGGCGACGCGGGCGTCGGCGGCGTTGAGGTTGACTTCATTGCCCTGGAAAGTCGGCCAAAACTCGAGGGAAGCGGTTCCCTGGAGGAGTTTGCGGACACGCTCCGGATCCTTCACGCCCGGAAGTTCGATGAGGATCTTTCCGGAGTTCTCGATGCGCTGGATGTTCGGCTGGGTGACGCCGAAGCGGTCGATACGGTTACGGAGGACGTTGAAGGAGTTGTCGATGGCGCTCTTGGCCTCGGCGCGGATCACGTTGAGGACTTCGGCGTCGGTGGATTCCGGCTTGACCTTGTCGCGGAGCTCATAGGTACCGAAGATCTCGGCGAGCCTGCGGCCGCCTGCGGTCTGGGCCCATGCTTCTCCGAAGAGGCCGATGAAATCCTGGCTGGAATTGACGTTATTGGCCTTTGCGGTCTCCATCGCCTTGAGGAAGGCGGGATCGGTGCTGCCGCCGGAAAGGGCGTTGACGAGGTCCTGGAGCTGGACCTGCAGCATGACGTTCATACCTCCCTTGAGGTCAAGGCCGAGGTTGATTTCCTTTTCCTTGACATCCTTGAAGGTGTACCACATATAGACCTTCTCTGCATTGATAGAGTCGATATAGGCTCTGTTCCTCACGCTGGCCACCGAGTCGAGGACGAACTCGCGCACTTCGGGATTGACGGCTTCCGAAGCAACGAACTGCTGGGCCTTGGCCTCCGCATATTTGGCAGCCTTGTTCTCCTGGATACGCGTCACGGCGGTGAAGGAGAGCTGCCAGATGCAGGCGATTCCGAAGAGAATCGCGACCAATCTGATTAAACCTTTGTTCTGCATTGTTTGTTTATGTTTATAATATTTGTTTCTTGCACTGAGCAAAATAAGGGTACAAAGTTACAATTTTTTTCCTATAATCATACTTTCTGCAAAGTATTTCTTATTTTTGCATGCTGAAACTGGGGTGTTGGAAGTGATCAAACGGTTATTCTTGATGCTTTTCCCGGGCCTTCTGGCCCTTTTTCCGCTGCAGCCGGTCGTGGCCGCCGCGGGTGAAACCGCCTTCTTCCAGGACGATACCCTCGTGATCCGGAAAGGAAAGATCGACATCGAACACGGCGTCCTGACGCCCGGGGCCGACACAATCATCATCCAGATTGACTCCGCCTCCCTTTTCGACATCCCGACGCTCGGCCCCCAGGAACCCCTCCCGACCACTCTCGGGGAACTCCTCGCCGAAGCCGACGCAAAGCGGAAGGACTATGATTTCTCCGCCGCCCTCGCCGCCTACCAGGCCGCCCTCGGGAAAGCCGACGGGGAACAGGCCCTCGCCAGGGCGGGGAAGGGGATCATGATGGCCCGGAACGGGATGACCCTTTCCGAATCCTGCCGGATCCCCGCCGTCGTCGCCAAGCAAAAATTCTCCCTCAAGGACTTCTATCTCTTCTATCCCCTCGAGGGAGGGAGCTGGAGGACCGCCCCCAACGCCCTCGATCCTGCTCCCGACAGCCTTGTCCATGCGACCTATTTCCCCCGCGAAACGGTCTCGACCTTCTTCTCCATGGCCGATGCGGACGGATTCCGGAACCTCTACTGGACGGAAGCTTCCGGGAAGGAATGGACGGCACCCCGCCTCCTCGACGAGCACCTCCTCTCCCAGGGCAACGAAATCTACCCCATGCTCTCCCCGGACGGATGGACCCTCTATTTCGCATCCGACGGACTCTACGGGATGGGCGGATATGACCTTTATTATTCCGTGCGCGCGGACGACGGATCCTGGGGCGAACCCGTCAACATGGGCTTCCCCTTCTCCTCTCCCGGCGACGACTTCCTCCTGATGGACACCCCCGACGGCAAATATACCCTCTTCGCCTCCAACCGCGAATGCTCCGCCGACAGCGTCTATCTCTATGTCCTCGAGCAGAACCGGAGCCCCCTCGTCCGTCCCGTCACCGACCCCGCCGGCCTCCGCGCCCTCTGCTCCCTCTCCCCGACGGCGGACCCCACCCGCATCGACGCAGCCTCCGCCATCTCCGAGGAAATCCCCGACAACGACAACACCCGCCTCTACCAGGAAAAGAGCGCCGAAGTCAGCCGCCTCCGCGACTCCGTCTACAACCGTGAACGCGCCCTCGACGCCCTCCGGCGCCAGCTCGCCACCCTCACCCTCCCCGAAGAAAAAGACGCCCTCGCCGCCCGCATCGCCTCTGACGAAGAAGCCCTCGCCCCCTTCCGCACCGCACTCTCCAAAGCCACCGCAGAAGTCCAGGACATCGAAATGGCCTTCCTCCGCAGCGGCGTAGACTCCCGCGTCCGCCGCACCGCGGACAGTGAAGTCGTCGGCGCCCGTTCCGGCTACGTCTTCGCCAAAAAAGCCCCCGGCGGCAAACTCTCCATCCGCCTCGCCCCCGCCCCCGTCGACTCCACCGAAGTCTTCCGCATCGCCCCCGTCGGCCGCTTTGCCCAGGAAAACACCCTCCCCGGCGGCATCGTCTACCAGATCCGCCTCTTCTCCAGCCCCTCCCACGCCACCGTAGAAGACCTCCAGGGCCTCCAGCCCGTCTATGAACGCCTCACCTCCTCCCTCCAGTTCACCTACGCCGCCGGCCTCTTCCGCACCTACTCCTCCGCCCTCTCCCGCCTCGCCGCAGTCCGCAGGCTCGGCTTCCCCGAAGCCACCATCATCGCCTTCATCGGCGGCCGCCCCGTCGACACCGCCACCGCCCGCGAAGCCGAAACCTACGCCGCCCTCCGCGAAACCGAGGCCCGTCCATAAGGAGATTCTCGCCTAAAATTTTGCGAATCCCGAAAATCGTTGTATATTTGCAGTCCGCTCAAAAAGCGGAAGTTTCGCCATCAAGGCTCCCGGAGAGGTGGGTGAGTGGCTGAAACCAGCAGTTTGCTAAACTGCCGTACGCTATCCGTGTACCACGAGTTCGAATCTCGTCCTCTCCGCCATTATTTTGGCAATAACCCCTTCTGAATACACTCAGAGGGGGTTTTTCTTGTTTTTGGGGTCCAAAAAAATGCACCAGATGACCAGACAGGAAGTATGAGACTTGTTAGGAAAGAAGTGAGTCTCTGTTTTTTCTGGCATATTCGGCAATAAGGGAAGTCAGGTTCTCTGACTTATCATAAAAGGGTGTATCACACTCTTTATCGAGCAGGTCAGATTCTTGGTCTTTCAATAAGCCTTGTGAAATGATGTCCAGTGCTTTTGCACAGATCTCTTTCGTTTCAGAAGCATTCACAGCTGTTAATGCATCGATAAGGGAATCATTGTACTGACCTCTGGTGTTAAAGAAGAACTGCTCGAATCCACCATTATTAACCTCACCATCAAGGTCATTGAGAATCATGATGTTCTTCTCTACTTCATTTAAGTTTTCTATTTTCAGAAAATTGTAGCTTTTCTTCTGAATGTAATCATATAATCTGAAAACCAGTTCTTCGTCCTTCTCTTCTTTCCAAAAACTCTCTATCTCCTCATCTGACAATCTGTAAGACAGGTATTTCTCGGCATTCTTGAAAGACTTGTATGCCCTCCCTAAAATGAATGTGCGATAACCAAAAAAGCCAGCTACTATGAGCTCTGTCCATCCTTTAATATCTCCTTCTTGGATTAACCTGATGACAGAAACAGTCAAGGCAATCAAAAACAGGATTCCCCAGATGAGGAATTGTTTTCTGAACATAGTTTTCAGCCCTGTGAAATTTCCTTCTTTCATCATATTGTCATAATCCTTTTCCATCTTGGCCTCCTGGGCCTTCTTGTTAGGTAACAGAAGAAGGAGCATGGCAACAAGTGCCAGGATAATTATTAAATCAGCACTCATATCAAATGGTTTTGAACTTCATCTTTCCACACAAAGGTACTGCTATTTTTTTGTTATTTCCATTTACTATACAGAAAAAAGGGAAACAGCATTGGAGCCATTTCCGTGCTGCTCTTCAGCGACGCAGGTTGCCCGCGAGGGGAAAATTCACTATCTTCGCATCGTCGGAAACAACAAGAAGGACATGGCTACGGAAGAAGCGTTCTTTGCCGGGGATCCGGTGGCATGGGGACTGTATGAGACCTTGAAGAAGGAGTTGGTGTGGCGGTATCCGGAGATGGAAGTCCGGGTGGCGAAAACGCAAGTCTCCTTTTTCGACAGGCTGATGTTTGGTTGCGTGTCGTTCGCCCGTGTACGGCGAAAAGCGGAGATGCCCCGGCATTTCATCACACTGACCCTGGGCCTGCCGGAACCGGTCGATTCGCCCCGGATCGCCGTGAAGTGCCAGCCGTATCCGGGCCGATGGGCCCACCATATCGTGCTCGCGTCGAACGAGGAAATCGATGCGGAACTGCTTGCCTGGATTGACCGGGCCCATCAGTTCGCGCAGCGGTAACAAAGGGTGGTGCGATAATCGACGCGGAATCTCGTCCCGCTCCGCGGAAAAGTGGCTTCAAGTGCTTGGTAGCCCTTTTTGTGCAATTTCATCGCACCGATGTTGCGCCAAATCTTTGGAGAAGCGGAGAAATGTGGCTATCTTCACAATATCAAAATGATTCAAGCTTACATGGGCGTATTATTCTCTATTCTCTTATGGGGTTTGATAGCGGTTATCGCAACCATCTTCCCGACCTTGATTGTCTCATTGTTTTCTCTCATTGGAAATAAAGAGGGTCGAAGAAGACGACTGCTCCGAGCCGTTATTGGGACGCCGGTTGCCATTCTGTCGTTTCTAGTGTCCTTGCTTGTCTTAAACATTGGATTGACTACTTTGACAAAGACAGATAACGGAATTGGCGATTATTACTATGTTCCACTCGAGAATGGATATAGATTATCATTCATAGACGCTTTGGAGACAAGTGGTTATATAGAAAGAAAGGATAAGACCTTTCTAGACAATGTTACTGAAATCCAAATGAATGACAAAAAGGTTTATGCCCATACCGGCTCGTCTTACTATGTTCTGGATACAAGCACGCACCAATTGACCGAAATTTCCTTGCCCTCCGACGAGATTGATTTGGTCTCCGCCAAAGACTTCTATCATATGCGGTATCGCAAAATGAACAGGATCGGTTGGATAGTCATCGCGCTCATCAGTTTAGCCGTGTCAACATGCTTGACACGGACCGTCTCCAAATTCATCCGATAGAATGGCTATTTCGTGGCCTTGTCCATGAAAGCGAGTCTTTCGTTTCAAATGTGACTAAGATCGAAAATCTGAACGACATAGGAGCTCGCGGGCAACTTTCAGAGAAGGAAGAAGGAAACGGTTTATAGGGACTTCACCTCTCCCATGAGGACTTGGTCTCTTTCTTTTCGCTCCTTTCTCTCCCGGAGATATTCTTCGCGCGCTCTTTTTCTTTTTTCTTTCGCAGCACGGTAGGATTCCCCGTTCCGGACAATCTCAGCAGCGACCCGATTGACGGTCTCCTCAAGGCTCGCCTTCTTCAGCTGACACTCCCAAACGATTATGACACTCCATCCTTTTGCCTCCAACTTTCGCCACACCTCTTGATCCCGTTCTTGATTCCGGGCAATCTTAGCTTTCCAGAACTCGGTGTTGGTCTGGGGAACAGTATAATACCTACAGTCCTTGTGACCATGCCAAAAGCAGCCGTGTACGAAGACAACCGTCCGATATTTTGGCAGCACGATATCCGGCCTCCCGGGGAGAGTTTTGTCGTTTACCCTGTAGCGAAACCCATGGAGCCACAGTTCGCGGCCCAGCAGGAAATGGAAGAGGAAGGCGTGCCCATCACCCTCATGGCCGCCGTTACGGTTCCCAGCAAGTCTTGCTGGGCGGAATGCCCAAGATGGACCACCTGAAGATCGTCTCGTTCGACGACAAGAGCCTCGTGGTCAAGAACACGGATGATCAGGAAATCCCGTTCTACGCCGAATAACGAATATTGAGAATAACGGTCAATACAGGAACCCGAACATCCAGAGAGGCACCTGATTGTCGTGGACGTATTCTATGTCGTCTTTGACCACAAACCCCTTCTGGACATCTTCGATCTGTTTCTTTCCCTTCTTTCGACCTCCCACTTCGAAAGTCTTTCCATCGATTTCGAAGTCCGACACTGGAGATTCCAGCGTTTCGAACTTTTGCTTTGTCCAGCAGAAGAAGATGGTCTCGCGACTGTTCCCGGTGTTGGGCTGTTCTCCGGAGAGGACATACGCCATATTGGAATTATGGAGGTAGAGTTTGTCCATCTTGCGGAGGATGGCGTCGCCGTTCGCCTTCATTTGCAGGACTGAGACCAATTCGGCCTTCTCCAGATACTCCAGGTATTTGGGCAGGTCGTCACGGTCCAGCTCCAGATCTCTGGCCATGTCTGAGTAATTGATTTTGACAGGGACACTCTTGGAGATGTAGTACATGAATTTCTTGAGTTTCTGAGTGGCGGCGATCGTCATCTTGGCGTACTTGGGAATATCGACCTCGACGGTGGTATTGATGATCTGGCGCAGGCGGGTCTCAAATTCAGGCTCAAAGGAGAACGGATAGCAGCCTTTCTTCATGTATTCATCGAAGTATTTGAGCGGGCGCTCCTGGCCGTAAGGGAAATCGACTTTCCCATCCAGAACTTCCTCCAGGGTGGCGCTCTTCAAGGACCAGCCATTGCGAAGATTCAAGTATTCGCGGAAGGACCAGACCGGAAGATGGTATTCGATGACACGGCGGCTCAGGTCGGCTCCTCCTTCTTTCAGATCCAGCATGGAGCTGCCGGAATAGACGACGTGCAAGAGTGGAAGGCTGTCATAGATATTCTTGATCTCTCTGCTCCAATCCTGGTATTTGTGAATCTCATCTATGAACAGGTATTTGCCCCCGCGGGCGAAAAAAGCCTTCGCTGTTTCCAGCAGCGTATGTGCGCTGAAATAAATATCATCGGCAACGATATAAAGGGACTCATCCTTGATCCCTTGCTGTTTGATATGCTGCAGGATAATGGTCGACTTTCCCACACCTTTCTGGCCAAGGATGCCAAGGATGCGAACGTCCCAGTTGATGGTATTATGCTGTTCCCGGAAGAAGCTCATAGGGGTGAGTTCCAGAAGCTGATAGAATTGGTCGTAAAGTGCTTGCATGGTGTATTGCGGTATTGTTTCGGCACAAATATAATAAAACTGCGGGAAAGTTCCCGCAATTTTGATAAAAAGTTGCGGGGTTATTCCCGCAAAATGATTCCCGTCGGCACAACGTTCCTGTTTCAGGATTTCTTCGTAACTTTGTTTCCGAACATCGGAAATCATCAACGAATTATGGAAAAGCATATTACGAGGGAGGCGGCGCTGGCTCTGCTGAAAAAATACAACAAGGACTCCTGCACGACATCGATTTCGAGATGTACCCGGAGGAACATTGCATCAAGGCTCCCGAGCTGCTGCGCGAAGGAGGCGTGGGCGAAGAAATGATCCACGCGATCTGCAGCCACGCCTACGGGATGCACGTGGACGTGAAGCCTGAACACCTGATGGAAAAGGTGCTCTTCGCCACCGACGAACTGACGGGGCTGATCGGGGCCGCCGCGCTGATGCGCCCGTCGAAAAGCGTCCGGGACATGGAACTGAAGTCTCTCAAGAAAAAGTATAAGGTCAAGACGTTCGCCGCCGGCTGCTCGCGCGAGGTGATCGAACAGGGTGCCGAAATGCTGGGATGGCCCCTTGACGAGGTGCTGCAGAAGACCCTGGACGCCATGAGGGACTGCGAAACGAAGGTGGCGGAGGAGCTGCAGCGGCAAGGACAATGACCGATACCAAATTGAATCGATATGAAACTGGCAGAAGCACTGAATCAGCGGGCCGATCTGCAAAAACGGATCGCCCAACTTAAAGAACGTCTGAACAACAACGTCAAGGTCCAGGAAGGAGATTCTCCCGCGGAAGACCCCAAAGATTTGTTTGCGGAGCTTGATGGGGCCATCGACCATCTGAAGGAGATGATTTTCCTCATCAACAAGACTAATCTTGAGACCACCATCGACGGCCGCTCCCTGACGGATATCATTGCGGAAAAGGACACGCTTTCCTTGAAGATTTCTACGCTTCGCGAGGTTCTGGAGAGCGCCAATGTCCGCAGCGACCGCTATTCCCGCAATGAGATAAAGTTTGTCAGGACCATCGACGTGGGTAAACTGCAGAAGCAGATCGACGACCTCTCAAAAGAGCTCCGCGAACTGGATGTGAAACTCCAGCAAGCCAACTGGTCGACAGATTTGAAATAGTCCCGGCAGGGCGGGCACACCTCTGCGGCAGGCGGTCAAGCCGCAACTTGCACGGTGAAGCGGGACCCTTCACAAACGGTATCGTAAGGTTCAGCACCGTTCACAGACGCATCGATAAGAGAGCATCAAGCACTACCGCCGTGCCGACTGCCCGGGCAGAGAGTGACCAAAAATCAGGTCACTCTCTTTTTATATGTCAATGCTGCCGGATAAGGGTCTCGAGAATGAGCAAAATATTTGCTATCTTTGTTAACTCTTAAAAATCAACCTACATGAAGAACATCTTAACAGTATTGCCGATCCTCGTCCTGGCTGCGGTTTCCTGTACCCGGAACCAGACAGACGTAGGCCGGCTCGTGGAGAATTATGCCGAGGTGACCATCCCCGCCCCGGACCTGACTGGAATCTCCGACAACGGAAAAGAAGTCCTGAGACTGTACCGGATGGCCGCCGACGAGGTGGACAAAATCTATTGGCAGCAATATTTCGGCGACGGGGAAGCTTTCCTGAACTCCCTGACGGATCCGAATGAAAAACTATACGCCGGGATCAACTACGGCCCGTGGGACCGCATCGACGGAGAACCCTTCCTCCCGGGATACGGCACCAGGCCGGACCGGGCCTGTTTCTATCCGGCGGACATGACCGCCGAGGAATTCCAATCCTGGGACAACCCGGACAAGAACAACCCCTTTACGCTTGTGCAACGCGCCGGGGACGGCAGCCTCAAGACGGTCTGGTACCACGACGCCTATGCCGGGCAGATCGCCCGGATCGAGGAATATCTGCATCGGGCCGCCGACGTCACCATCAAGGAGAGCGTGCGGCATTATCTCCTGGAGATGATCGAGGCTCTCAAGACGGATGATTACTACAATAGCAACAAGGCCTGGCTGGAGATGAACGACAGCAAGATGGACCTTGTCATCGGTCCCATCGAGGCGGTGGACGATGCCCTTTTCGGGACCAAGGCTTCCTACGGCGCCTATGTCCTTCTGAAGAATCTCCAGCGTACCAAGGAGCTCAACGCCCTTTCCGACCGCATGCCGGAACTGCAGGAAATGCTGCCCGGCGATCCGGCCAACCACGCTTTCGTACCGGGTTCCGAATCCGACATCTTCTCCTGCAACGTCCTCTATTGCAGCGGTTACACCAATGCGGGATACAAGGTCATCGGCATCAACTTCCCGTATGATACGAAGGTGCAGGAAGAATTGGGAACCCGCACCATCATCTTCGACAACGTCATCCGCGAGAAGTTCAACCGCACGGTCCATCCTGTCGGCAATGCGCTGCTGGAGGATGTCTATCAGCCCCATGTGGATGCCAGCGCATTCTACTGGATCATCGTGTTCCGCGAGATCGCGAAGGGGCTGGGCGTGAAAGAGACCGTGAACGGGAAGGGAACCGTCGCCGAGGCGCTCGGGAGTGAAGCCCTTGTCATGGAAAAGGCGAAATCCAACGTTCTGGGCGCCTGGCTCTGCGCCCTGGAAGCGGAAAACTATCAGATCTCCGCTCTTTTCCAGAAGGAAGACGTGCTCACCACTTTCGTCACCAATACCATCCGTTCCACCCGTTTCGGCGCGGCGGATCCGACGGGTATCGCCAACATCATCGTCTACAATTACCTGCTCGAAAGCAAGGCCATCATCTGGAATCCTTCCGGGCGCTACAGCATCGACTACGACAAGACCTGGCAGGCCCTGGAAACCCTTGGCTCAGAGATCTTGCGCATCCAGGCCCACGGCGACCTCGAAGCGGCCCTTGCCTGGGTCTCCAAGTACGGTATCGCCGGCCCTGAAAGCCTGTCCGATAAACGGGTTCTGGAAAACGCGGGGATTCCCGTGGACATCCGCTTTTCATATGAATAATCTGTCAACGCAATCTTAAAGGTACCATGTTCAAGAAATTCACTGGTTTCAATCTGGTTGAACAGATGCATAAGCTGCGTCATAAAAACAGACTCAGCGCCGCTATCCTGAAGAAAAAGAGCCTCGGTCTTCTCTTCGTCGCCATCACCGTCCTCGTCCTGTGGTTCCTCCCCACGGAAACCTTCGGGATCGACGGCCTTACGCAGGTCCAGCAACGGATCATCGCCATCTTTGTCTATGCCACGCTGATGTGGGTCCTGGAACTGGTCCCCGCCTGGGCGACCTCGGTCTCCATCATCGTCCTGCTCCTGCTCTGTACATCCGATTCCGGGATCAAATGGATCTGCAATCCCGAAACGGCCGGGCAGCTCCTCAGCTACAAGCAGGTCATGGCCAGCTTTGCGGACCCTGTGGTGATGCTCTTCATCGGCGGTTTCATCCTCGCGATCGCCACGACCAAGACCGGCCTGGACGTCCATCTCGCCCGGGTGCTGCTCACTCCTTTCGGAAAGAAGAGCGAGAACATCCTCCTGGGCTTCATGCTGGTGACCGCCCTCTTCTCCATGTTCATCAGCAACACGGCCACGACGGCCATGATGCTCACCTTCCTCACGCCCGTGTTCAAGCAGCTTCCCGAGGCCGGAAAGGGCCGCACCGCTATGGCGCTCAGCATTCCCGTCGCCGCCAACCTGGGCGGCATGGGCACCCCCATCGGTACGCCCCCCAACACCATCGCGCTCAAGTACCTGAACGATCCGGAAGGCCTGAACCTGGGGATCGGATTCGGCCAATGGATGATGTTCATGGTACCGCTGGTGATCGTCATGATCCTCATCGCCTGGATGCTCATCAAGAAGTTCTTCCCGTTCTCCCAGAAGACCATCGAACTGAAGATCGACGGCGAGATGAAGCGGGGCAAAGAGACCACCCTGGTCATCGTTACCCTGATCATCACCATCCTCCTCTGGATGATGGACACGGTGACCGGGATCAACACCTATACGGTGGCGCTCATCCCCTTCGCGGTCTTTGCCATGGCCGGCATCGTCACCAAATATGACCTGGAAGAGATCAACTGGTCCGTTATCTGGATGGTCGCAGGCGGCTTCGCCCTGGGTTATGCCATGAACGGATCCGGTCTCGCGGCCCTGGTGGTCCGCGCCATCCCCTTCGGCAACTTCTCACCGCTGCTGATCGTCCTCCTTTCCGGCCTGCTGTGCTACGGACTTTCCAACCTGATTTCCCATTCCGCTACCGCGGCCCTGCTCATGCCCATCCTTGTGGTGGTCTGCACGGCCATGGGCGACAAGCTTGCGGCCATCGGCGGTACTTCCACCGTCCTGATCGGGGTCGCCATCGCCTCCAGTAGCGCCATGATCCTGCCCATCTCCACACCGCCGAACGCGCTGGCCTATGCCACGAACCTCATCCAGCAGAAAGACATGGCCCGGATGGGCATCATCGTCGGCCTGATCAGCGTCGTGCTGGGTTATCTCGTGCTTTTCGCCGCCGGTTCGCTGCATATCGTATAATATATTGAACAACAATGGACACACTGAAGAATTTCCTCAATACCGGCGACCGTTTCGCCGCAGGCTGCGGGGCCCGGCTCGTTGAAATCACCCCGGGTTATGCTGTCGCTGAGATGGAAGTGACATCCGCCCACCTCAACGCCGGCGGCGTCTGCCAGGGCGGAGCGATTTTCACACTCGCCGACCTCGTTTTCGCGGCGCTGGTCAACCAGGGCGAAAACCTGTCTTTCGCCATCGGTTCGACCATCTACTACCATGTTTCGGCTCGGGAGGGGGACACGCTCCGGGCGGAGGGGCGGCTCACCTGTGCCCATCATCGCATCCCCTCCGCAGAAGTGAGGGTCACGAACCAGGACGGTGTCCATATCGCCACCTTCACCGGTCAGGCCTATATCGGCCGCACCCCCATTTCCTTTGACGCGCTCCAATAACTCCCGCACGGGTCTTTTGTATTATCTTTGCAATATGAGAAACATTTGTTTGAAATCATTGTCTTTGATGCTGCTGGCAGCTACGCTCGCCTCCTGCAGCGGGAACATGGACACCCTGTCCAATCTTTCTTTTTTCGCCACCGCGACTTCGGACAGCTACAAACATGAATTTTACATGCCCTTCATAGCCACGGACGGCGAAGCGGACGAATTCGGATGGGAGTCGGAGCTGAGCGGGACATGGAATCCGGAGGAAGGCTTGTTCCGCAACCCGGAAGGGCTCAGCACTTGGCTGCAGCTCAAATTCCCGAACCCCATCCGGGCGACGGGAGCGACGATATTCTGGGATCCGAAGGTCTCGGAAAACAACATTTACCACCTGGAATACTCCAAGGACGGTGAGAAGTGGAAAGAGGTCCCCGGCGCCAGGTACGCAAGGGAGAAAACCACGATAGGGAATCTCGGCATGTTGAAGGACGCCGTCCGGTTCAGGCCCGTCAAGGCCAGCTTGTTCCGTGTCCGTATCGAGGCCGGCAACGACAGCACGGGCTTCGGGCGCATCCGGGAGTTCGAGCTCATGGGCGATCTTCGGCAGTTCGACACGCTTGAGTCCGTAAGCCGCACCCTCAGGGGAGAGGTCGCCGGCCGTGAAGCGCTGAAGACCGTGGACAACCCCTCGGATCCCTGGCATCTCGACATTCCTCGTCCGGAAGCGGGCGTCGTCGCAGACGGAATCTATTTCTCGGCCCCCGGCTTGGAGAACGATGCCGACGGCAGCACGGATTTATGTTCGCAGATGCAGATCGTCAGCGGAGTCGGCGCGGAGGCTTTCGAGAATTATCTCAAGGTACTTGCCTCTGCCGGGTACGAACCCCTGGAGAAAAGATGTCTGGAGAAGAATATGCATGTCCAGTTCGAGGGGAACGGGAAGACCGTTTATGCGTACTATACGGACAGCGAGGGTTATATGCGTGTCATCTGCGAGCAGTCCGGCGTAACCCAGGACGATTTCTCCTATCAGGCCGCACCTGCCGGGAATCCCGGGATCTACCAGTTCGCCCTGAACTATGCCGGCAACACCCACGATACGATGAACTGCGGGATGTTGTACGCGCTGCTTCCCGGAGACGGTTCGGTCATGCTGGTGGACGGCGGCCACATCTTCCAGACTTCCGAAGAGTTCTACAAAGGATTATATGACTTCCTCCGTGAGATTACAAATACTCCTGAGGGAGGGAAGGTGCGCATATCCTGCTGGTTCATAACGCATTCCCACAGCGACCATCTTGCAGGTGCCTCCGGATTCCTGAGAAGGTATTATGACAAGGTGGACCTGCAGAGGGTGATGTTCAATTTCCCGGCCTTCGTGGTAAGGCCCGCCAGTACTGCATATGCGAGCCAGTTCCGGCACACCCTGAGGACCTATTACCCGGATGTCGTATACCTGAAGCCCCATACCGGCATGCATCTGGACCTGGCGTCCATGGGAATTGACGTGATGTACACCCATGAAGACGCCGTCAGGGCGGAAGACCCGACGAAGTATCCGCTCCGTGATTTCAACTGTACTTCCACCGTACTCAAGGTGACGATGGGCGGACGTACGGCCATCCTTTACGGCGATACGAACGTAGAGGCGGAGAAGATCATCGTCCGCAACTACACCCAGGCATCCTGGAAGACCGACCTGGTGCAGATCGCCCACCACTGCTTCAATTATCTTACGACGCTGTACGGGTGGAACCAGGCTCCGCTTATCCTGGTCCCGAACAGCCGGGAGAACTGCTCTACCGAAAAGAATTTCCCCAAGCTGCAGGATGCCTTGCAGTATGCGAAGGATGGCGCATATTACGAGAGTGAAGATACATACGGATTCCGTCCGTCGGAAGACGGATTCGTCCTCTGCTACAAGCAGCCTCGCGTAGGCAAGCTTGGCTATGACGGAACCGGCAACTGATTCCGGTCTCTTTTCCATTGAAACGTCTCTGTAAACTGATCTCGGATTATATGGGGGTGCTGGTGCTGCTGTCGGCGGTGGCGGCCCTCCTTTTCCCCGATACGCTGAGCCATCTGAAGCCACGGCTCATCAATCCGCTGCTGGGGATCATCATGTTCGGCATGGGCCTGACCCTCAAGACGGAGGATTTCCGCGTGGTGTTCAGCCGCCCCAGGGACGTGCTCGTCGGCTGTCTGGCGCAGTTCACGGTGATGCCGCTCCTCGCATTTGCCTTGACCCGGGTTTTCCGTCTGGAAGAGGCGCTCGCCATCGGCGTCATCCTGGTGGGCTGCTGCCCGGGCGGAACGGCCTCCAATGTCATCACCTTCCTGGCGAGGGGAGACCTGGCGCTCTCGGTCGGGATGACGGCCATGTCCACGCTGCTGGCCCCGGTCCTGACGCCCCTGCTCGTGTGGCTGCTGGCCGGGGAGATGGTGGATGTCGATGTCGCCGGGATGCTGCTGAGCATCCTCTGGGTCGTTATCCTGCCCATCGCGCTCGGCCTTGTCGTGAAGCGGATCTGGCCCCGGACGACGGAGCGGGCGGCGGGTTATCTGCCCGCCTTGTCCTCCCTTGCCATCTGCCTTATCGTGCTCATCGTCATCGCCGCCAATGCCCATAAACTGCTCTCCGGAGGGTGGATCGTCCTCCTGGTGGTCGTGCTCCACAACGTCTGCGGCCTTGCCGCCGGCTACCTGATCGGCCTTCTCCTGCATCTGTCGCCGGCCAAGCGTCGCGCCGTCAGCATCGAGGTGGGCATGCAGAACAGCGGGCTGGCGTCCTCGCTGGCGACCCTGCACTTCGCCGCCTACCCTCTGGCGACCATTCCGGGCGCGCTCTTCAGCGTCTGGCACAACATCAGCGGCGCCATCGTCGCGAGATTCTATTCCCGTCACGGGGCATGACCCCGCTTAGATCAGGATGCGCGTCTGCTTCCTGTAATCCGCGTAGCCGGGTTTGTTTTCCAGTTGCCGGCGCTCCATCATGGGGATGCTGATAAAAAGGAAGAGGGCGGTCATCGCGAACGGCGCCGCAATCAGCAGGTCAAGGCCGCGGAAAGAGGCGTACATCACCCAGATTCCCCACCAGAGCAGGATCTCACCGAAATAGTTGGGGTGGCGCCCATGTTCCCAGAGCCCGACGTTGCAGACCTGTCCCGGATTCAGGGCGCGGAAACGGTGGCTCTGGGTGTCCGCAACCAGCTGGATGCTGGCGGCGGCGATGCACATCAGGAACCCCAGCCAGGTCAGCCCGTTTGCGCTGTCCGTGACCTCGAATAACTTCAGGCCGGGGATCATGCAGGCGAAAACCAGCAGCGTGGGCATCATGTTCAGGCAGAAGAAATTGGTCAGCTGGAAGAGGAAGGGCGGAAGCGTTTCCCGATACCGGGTATAGCGCCAGTCCTCATGGGCAAGTCCCTTGAAAGTTGCGGCCCAGTTGGCCGTGAGGCGGATCCCCCAAAACCAGACCGCAATGAGAAGAAGGATGACCGGGAGCGAAAAACAGCCCTTGTACACGGCCAGGAGGGTGAACACGACCGGGGGGATGACGCTCCAGTAGGGGTCGTAGACGGATACGTTCTTGAAATTGAGGCCGAACAGCCAGACGATGAGCGTCGCAAGCACATCCGCGACGAGCAGCGCCCGGATTTCGGGCATCGCATAAGCCAGTTTCTCAAAGGCGCCGATTCCGACGGCGATGGCGATAGTATAGATTACGGCGATAATCGCTATGCTGACAGTCTTGGAATAGTTTGCTTTCATCTTTTCTAATTATTTTTCTTCCGGGCGGCATTTCCGGGTTTCAGGATCATGAACACGACGGCGGCGACGCAGATGGCGATTCCGACGGCCATCTTCGCCGTCAGGGTCTCTCCGAACAGGAACGTCCCGATGAGAATGGCCGTGAGCGGTTCAAACACGCCCAGGACCGCTGTTTTCGTCGGACCGATATAACGGGAGGACATCGCCAGCGTGAGCATCGAGATCATTGTCGGTACGATGGCCAGGCCGATGAGGTTCCCCCAGTCGGCAGCGGTGTCGATTCCTTCGAGCATGCCCCCGCCCTGAAACCTGCGGATAATGGCGAAAAGGGCGGCGCCGGTCACCAGCGAATAAAGGGTCAGCGTATGCTCCGAAACGTTCCGGATCCGTTTGCTCCGGTTCACGACGACTAGAAAGAATGAATAGCAAAGGGCCGACCCGATGGCCAGCAATACGCCCGGGATGCGGATCTGTTCACCGCCCGAGGGGGCGGAAAGAAGAAGGATGCCCCCGAAGGTGGCCAGGATCGAGAGCCAGGTCTGCCAGCTGGGATAGATCCGTAGAAAGACCATGATCAGGGCCACGAATACCGGATACAGGTAAATCAGTGTCGTTGCGAGCCCCGAGGGGATGAATTCATAGGAACAGAAGAGGGTGATGCTGCTTCCTGCGAACAGAATGCCCAGCAGGGTCAGGACGCCGATTTCGCGCCGGCTCGCCCGGAAGGATTCCTTCCCGAAGAGCATCCAGACTGCCAGGAAGAGGGCCGCGAATCCATATCGGAAGAAGAGCATGACCATGACGGGCACGCCGCTCTCCATCAGGGCCTTCCCGAATAGGGGGTTGGTCCCGTATGAAACGCCGGCCATGATGCCGGCCGCATAACCGAGGAGACGTCTCCTGTCGATATGAAGGTTCCTTTTCAAGGCGGTTTCAGATTCGGGGAGCAAAGATACGCCATTTCCCGGAATTTCCGGATTCCGGCGTAATTTTTCCAGGGAAGAGAATCAAATAACCGTTTTTTGCCGTATTTTTGTGCAAATTCTTAATTCAAGTACTATGAAACGTTTCTTTATCATGCTCGCGGCTGTCGTCCTGACGGCGACAACCCTGTCCGCTCAGATCGTTCCCGGTATGAAATACAGGGACCTGAAAAACATATACAACCCCAGACAGTATGTCCGGAATGCAGCCGACCCTTATTCGAAAGGCTGGTCCGCCGTGGCTTCCGCCGTCGTCCCCGGTCTCGGTCAGATGATCTGCAAGGAGACTGGCCGCGGTATCGGTATCCTGGCCGGTGATGTCGCTCTCGGCGTCGCCGGCCACGTGTGCGCATCGAAGTTTACCGACTATCTCGCCAAGGATGCGAACGGCAAGTATGTCAAGGAAAACGGGGACTTCGTTTACATGGACGAGAAGGCCGCCAAGCCGTGGGGCTATGCGGTGCTCGGTATCTTAGCCGTAGACCTGGGCTATTACATCTGGAACATCTGCGATGCCTCCCGCGTCGCCAAGGTCAAGAACATGTACTACCAGGACCTCCAGGGCAAACAACGCCCCATGGGCTTCAACCTCTATCCTTCGGTCAGCCCCGTCATGACCGCGGACGGCACTGCGGCTGTCGCCGGCATGACCCTGTCCATGAAGTTCTGATCCCCAGTTCCGGAGCGCTTCCTACTCTTCGAAATACCGCATCGTTGCGAGCATATCGAAGATCATGTCGACATAGTCGCGCGAGGTTGCGTCCCACCGGAATCCGAGACGGTGCAGGACCTGCATCGTAAAGGAAACACTGGCCACGTTCTCGACGAGCTGCGTCTGGCCTTCCGCCTGGGTATAGGCGATGATACTTGAGAGGATCCGGGATTTTTCCGGATCTTCTTTCGCTTTGTCCATCCGGCTCAGGAACTCTCCGTCCTCGACATATTCGAGCGGGGTTCCGTCGTCGTTGTGCAGCCGCGAGAGGATGTCGTCCATCGGGAGCAGGTGGTCGTTCTCGGCGTGGAAGACGCAGTTTGCCTTCGGCGTTCCGGCAAGCAGGACCACGGCCTTCGCCGTTTCATCGATGGGCGAGAACTCCATCTTCGCCTCCAGCATCGAATAGGGGACCGCCCCCAGCATCCGGTAGGCCTTGAGCCGGCCCATCGAGGCGTTGGAATTGAAATTGACCTGGAATTCGCCGTCCTCCGCGCGCGGGGAGAGGTTGCCGACACGGATGATTTTCGCGTTCAACTTGCCCTCCGCGACCTTTTCGAGGATGAACCGTTCGGCCAGGAACTTGGAAACGACGTACTGGTTGTCCGTGTTCTGGTTGAAGAAGAGCATCCTTTCGTCCATCTCCTTCGGGACGCTTCCTTCGCTCATGCCGCCGACGCTGATGGTCGATACATGCAGCAGCCGTGCGCCGTTGGCGAGGCAGAAGCCGACGAGGTTCCGGACGCCGTAGTAGTTGACCTGCAGGATATCGTCCCCGCGGGAGAAATGCTTGACATTGGCGGCGCAGTTCACGACGAGGTCGAACGGGGTGCCGGAGGCGATGATCGAGTCGAAGATTTTTCCGTCCGAGATGTCTCCCTGGATCAGCCGGATCTTCTTCCCGACCAGCGGCCGGTAGTTCTTCTCGAAATAGTAGACCAGCATCTCGGAAAGGCGGCGTTCCGCCGTGATGGACCCCTTTCCGCGGAGGAGGCACCAGATCGCGGTGTCGTCCCCGGTCCGTTCGATGAGTTCGCGGAGCACGTGGATTCCGAGGAAGCCGGTCGCGCCGGTCAGGAGGATGTTCTTCCCGAGCGATTGTTTCTCGCCCTCGAGGAAGGCTTCGATCGTATTGCCGGCAAGGAGGCTGTCGATGGCCGAGTAATCATAGCCATAGACATCGTCCTTGTCTTCCACGGGCTTTTCGCCGTCCCCGCCGAGGAAGGCTGCGAGCGAGCGGGCCGTCGGGTTGTTGAAGACGTCGCCGTAGGAGAACTTGAGGCCGCGTTTCTCGGCGCTGACCAGGACGCTCGTGACCATCAGGGAGGTTCCGCCGAGGTCGAAGAAGTTGTCGGTGGCGCCGACGCGCTTCATTCCGAGAATCTCAGCAAAGACCTCGCACAGAGCCGTTTCTGTCGGTCCGACCGGTTCCGTGTAGGACTCGTTGGAGCTCATGACCGGAGCCGGAAGGGCCTTCCGGTCGACCTTCTGGTTCACGTTCAGCGGAATCTTGTCCAGTTTCGCGAAGGCCGCGGGGACCATGTAGGGCGGTTTCCGCTGCTGGATGAATGCGGTGAGAGCCTTGGTGTCGAGGTCTCCGTCGCAGACGACGTACGCGGCGATGAACTTGCCTCCGGACGGATTGTCGAAGGGCTGGACGGTGACGTCCTTGACGCCCGGGAAATCCCGGATCACGGCTTCTACTTCCTTGGTCTCGACGCGGAAGCCCCGGATCTTGACCTGTCCGTCGTTGCGGCCTACGAATTCGATGTTCCCGTCCATCCGGTAGCGCACGATGTCGCCTGTCCGGTAGGCCCGGTCATAGGGGTATTCGGAGGCGAAGGGATTGGGGATGAAGGTCTCAGCCGTCTTCTCCGGCCGGTTGAGGTAGCCCCGGCTGACCTGCGGTCCGGAAATCAGGAGCTCGCCGACGGCGCCCGCAGGCAGCCTGCGGCAGGTCGCCGGATCGGTCACATAGAGGCGGAGGTTGTCGAGCGGGTGTCCGATCGGGATGTTCGATTCCTTCTTCGCGACGTCGAAAATCGTCGAGAAGATGGTGCATTCGGTCGGGCCGTAGCCGTTGTGGAAGGCATAGGAAGGCGGGTCGATGGAGACGAGTTTCTCGCCGCCGACCGAGAGGTGCTTCAGGGACGGATTGTCGGGATAGTTTTTCGCGAACATCACGCCGACCTGCGTGGTCATGAAACTGTGGGTCACGCCGTTGTCGGTAATGAAACGGTCGAGGGCGGACATGTCGTGACGGGTCTCTTCCGGGATGATGCAGACGCAGGCGCCGGTCGTCAGGGCCGGGTACATGTCCATCATGCAGGCGTCGAATCCGTAGCTGGCGTATGCGGCGACGCGGCTTTCGGGAGTCAGTCCGTAGTAGTTCCGGTACCAGGCGCAGAAGTTGACGAGGTTGCGCTGCTCGAGCATGCAGCCTTTCGGAACTCCGGTGGAACCGGAGGTGTAGAGCAGGATGAAGAGGTTTTCGGGGGCCGGACCCGCAGGCACCTTGCCCTTCGGGAGGGCGTCGATTCCGGCGGTATCCAACACGGGACCGGTATAGTCCGTGATGAGCGGACGGAATTCGGCGTCGGCGATCAGCAGCTTGGCGGATGCGTCGCCGATCATGAAATTGAGTCTTTCCTGCGGATAGGACGGGTCGAGCGGCTGGTAGGCGCAGCCCGCCTTCAGGGCGCCGAGGGACGCTACGGCCATCTTTTCGTTCCTCCCGATCAGGACGGAGACGACGTCTTCCGCTCCGAGTCCGAGGGATGCGATATGGGCGGCGAGGCGGTCGGTCACATCGTCCAGTTCCTTGTAGGTCAGGACCTTCCCGTCGAAGAGGACGGCCGGGGCTTTCGGAGTCCGGGCGGCCTGGGCGCGGAAGAGGGAGACGACCGTCTGCTTGTCATCGACGGGAAGGGTCCAGGAATTGAACCCGTCGAGAAGGGACTCCTGCTTCGGATCGGTCAGCAGGAGGTCCTTGAGGGCGCCGTCCTTGAGGAGCTGGACCGTGATATTCTTCATCGTCCTTGCGAAACTCTGCATCAGTTCGGGGCTGTAAAGACTCTCGTCATAGACGAACTGCAGGGATTCGGGACCTTCGACGCCGTTCACGAAGATGCTGACGGGGAACATCGGGCTCGCCCCGGCAAGGTCCTCGCGGACAAGGACTTTTCCGCCGGCCTTGTATTCTTCCAGAAGGCCCACCTGGTAGGCGAGCATGACCTGGGGCTGGAATCCGAAATCGGAGGAAACACGGGCGAAGGGGTAGTATTCATGGGCCCGGGCTTCGGTGAAATTCCGGTCGGTTGTCCGGAGGTAAGCGGCGATGTCATCCTCTCCGGTATCCCCGGCGAGGGCGAGGGTATTGACGAACATGCCGACGGTGTCGGAAACCCGGAGGTCGGACCGGCCGTTGCTGACGGTGCACATATAGACTTTCCGGCTGCCGCAGAAGGTTCCGACGGCGAGATAGGCGGCCGCGAGGCAGTAGCTGGCCGGGGAGATGCCGAGTTCGAGGCAGCGTTTGTTGATCGCCCCGTCCAGCGGAATGTCCAGCGTGCCGACCGTTCCCGGTCCGTCTTCTTTCTCCCGGTCAGGGAGGATTGCGCTGGCTCCTTCGCAGCCGGCCATCTGCTCCTGGAAGAAGGCTTCCGCCTCCTGATACTCCTTTCCGCCTTCCGAGGCTTTCTGGTCGGCGGCGTAGTCGAAATAGGAAAAGGTTTCCGGGGTCGGTTCGGTACCGTCCAGGGCGGCGCAGAATTCGGACATGAACACGTCCAGGGATCGTCCGTCGAAGATCAGGTGGTGGAAGTCGGCCAGGAGGAAAAGTCCCTTTCCGGTCCGGACGACGGAGGCCCGGAAGAGAGGTCCGTCGGTCAGGTTGAACGGCTTCAGGAAAGATTCCTTACAGGCGGCGAATTCTTTCTCCGGAATCGTAAGGATCGGAATCTCGGGGATTTCCTGCAAGGGGACAAGCCGGACCTCGCCGCCTTCCGTATCGAAACGGGAGAGGATGGCGGGGTGGCATTTGACGACTTTCAGGAAGGTGTTGCGGACTTTTTCCGGGTCGATGCCCTTCGGGAGCGTCCAGCACATCGGGAGGTTGTAGACGGTCTCGGACGGGGCCTTCATGCACTCGAAATAGAGTCCCGCCTGCTGGAAGGTCAGGGGGACGGGACCGGCCTCGGAGGACCGGGATTCCGTCGCGGCGGGAAGATGGCCGGAGAGCAGGGAAGCGAGGATGTCGTTTTCGATGCTTTGGAGCGTCGCGGTCTTGACGAAGGTCTTCATGTCGACTGCGATGCCGTATTTCTTGTGCAGTTCCGTCGCGAGGCGGAGGGCTGACAGGGAAGTCAGGCCATAGGAAATGAGCGGCTCGGCAAGTCCGAATCCTTCGAGATGGACCGATTCCTTGATGAGATCGGCGAGTTCCTGTTCGAGGACATTGAAAGGAGCGGCTTCCGCATTGCTTGCTTTCCGCTTCGGCGCCTCCGGCTTCGGGAGGGCCTTCCGGTCCACTTTCTGGTTGACATTGAGCGGGATGGCGTCGACCTGCATGGTCACGGCGGGGACCATATACGGCGGCTTCCGCTCAAGGATGAATGCTTTCAGGGCCTCGATGTCGACGGGGGAGTCCGAGACGACATAGGCGGCGAGGAACTTGCCCGCGCCTTCCCCTTCTTCGTCGAAAGCCTGGACCGTCGCGTCGGTGATGCCCGGGAAATCCCGGATGACGCTTTCCACTTCCTTCAGTTCGATGCGGAACCCCCTGATTTTCACCTGCATATCCTTCCGGCCGATGAACTGGATATCGCCGTCGGCACGGTAGCGGACGATGTCGCCCGTCCGGTACATTTTCTGGTAGGCGGGGTCGTCGCTGAAGGGATTCTCCACGAAAACTTCCGCGGTCTTGTCCGGCCGTCCCAGGTAGCCGAGGCCGACCTGATAGCCTGCGACGAGCAGTTCCCCTGCCGCACCGACCGGGAGGCGCTGTCCGTTCTTCCCTACGATATAGGCGCGGATGCCGGGAAGCGGTTTCCCGATCGGAATGTCCGGTTCCTGTTCCCGCACATCCTTGCTGACGACATAGACGGTCGCCTCGGTCGGGCCGTAGGCGTTGACAAGCCGGTAGCTGCTTGGCGGAGCGAAGCTGGAAAGTTTCTCGCCGCCGGTAAACAGGACTTTCAGGGAAGGGTTGTCGGGGAAGTTGATGGCGAACTGGGTGGCGACCTGGGTCGTCATCAGGAGATGCGTGATTCCGTTCTGGGTAAAGAAATCGTTCAGGGCTGGGAGGTCCAGCCGCAGTTCTTCCGGGATAATGTAAAGGGCGGCGCCGGAGGCCAGGAACGTAGCGAGGTCCCCCATGCTGGCGTCGAAGCCGAAGCTGGCATAGTTGGCTATGTGGGATTCCGATCCGATGCCGAGGTTGGCGGCGTTGCTGCGCCCGTAGACGGAGAGATTCCGGAGGCTCAGCTGCACGCCCTTCGGGACGCCGGTCGTTCCGCTGGTGTACAGGAGGATGGCGCAGTCTTCCGGTTTCGGGGCAGGGACTTCCGCCTTGCCCTCTTTCAGGGAGGGGATTTCCCCGGTCGGGAGGACGGGTCCGTCATAGTCGGTCACGAGTTTTTCGAGCCCCGGGTCCGCGATGAGAAGGGAAGCCTTGGCGTCCTGGACCATAAAGGACAGTCGCTCGGTCGGATAGGAGGGATCGAGGGGCTGGTAGGCACAGCCGGCCTTCAGGACGGCAAGGGGAGCCACGACCGTGTATTCGTTGCGGTTCAGGATGATTGAGACGACGCCTCCAGGCTTGACGATGCTGGCGATATGGGCGGCGAGGTTATCCGTCAGCTTGTCGAGCTGGGCGTAGGTCAGCAGGGTGCCCTTGTAGACGACTGCGGGGTGGCCGGAAAGCTTGGCCGCATTCTTCCGGAAGAGTTCCAGCGGGGTTACGTCCGGGTCGAAGGCGACGGGGGCGGGGTTGAATCCGTCCACTTCGGCGACCTGCGCTTTCGTGGCGAATTCCAGTTCTCCGGCGGCTCCGGCCTTTTCCATGGACTTGGCGCAGACGGAGAAGCTGTCGCAGAACTGCTTGAGGATTCCTTCGGAATACCGGTCTGTACGGTAGAAAACAGTCATCTGCTTCTTTTCCAGGTAGAAGGCGACGTCTGTTCCTTCGGGCAGCTGCACTTCCTTGGGACAGGCCGGGCCTCCGAAATGGACGGAACGGTCCAGTTCGAGGTCTTTTGCCCCCTCTTCATAGGAGTAGGCCCCGTGCTTGCGGGTTCCTTCGAGCTGCTTGCGGACGGTATCCGTCAGTTCCTTGAGCTGCGTCTCCGGGGTCCATTCGAGGAAGACCGGACTCTCCGGGGCGTCTCCCCAAGACGTCGAGAAGCAGGCCCTGGTATCGGCGCTCCAGACGGACAGGGTCAGTCCGAACGCAGTCCGGAGGACGTCGTCCGGCAGGTTGAGGGAGGCGGGAAAGACCGCCTTCCGGACGGATTCTTCTTTGGCGCCGAGGATATCGGGGATCAGACGGGATTCAAGCTGCGATGCTTTGGCGAATGTATCGAGAAACCATTTGCGGTCCCTGTCAAGTGTGGAAGTGCTCATCCTGAATGGGTTTAATATCTTCAAATATAGAGGAATTCTTGGGAAAAGTCAACAAATAGCCGTATCTTTCGGGGAAAGGAGACATTATGGACAGGAGACACTTCATCAAGACCAGCGCTGCCGGAGCGGCCGGCCTGGCGATCGGGACCCGGGAAGCCGGGGCGGAATCAAGGGATGCGAAGACCCCTCTGGAAGTCAAGGGATATGTAAAGGAGCCGGCCCGGCGGATCCCCGTCGTGGACAGTGCGGACGTGGTCGTGGTCGGCGGAGGGCCGGCCGGATTCGCCGCTGCGGTCGCCGCGTCCCGGGAAGGCTGCGATGTCCTCCTGCTGGAACGCGGATATTTCCTCGGAGGACTTTTTACCGGATGCGGCGTCACCCCGATTATCAATATGTTCCATCTGTTGGAGGACGGTTCGGGCCGGCAGGCGGTCTTCGGCATCGCGGAGGAGCTCTGCCGGAAACTGGATGACGCCGGGATGCTCTGCTATGAGGGAATCCGCCCGAAGGTGGACCCGGAGGCGGCGAAATACTTCATGGAAGAGCTTTGTTCCCTGTCGGGTGTCCGGATCCTGTACGGGGTCCAGGCGGCTGGCGTGACCCGTTCCGGGGACGCCGTCGATTCCGTCATCCTGGAAGGAAAGAGCGGCCGGGTCGCGGTCCGCTGCCGTTTCGTCATCGATGCTTCGGGAGACGGGGACGTCCTGGAATGGACCGGAGAGGATTTCACGGTCTATAAAAACGACATCGGGGCGATGTGGCGCATCGGCAACGCGGAAGAGGCCGGGAAGGGCAGCAAAACACCGGTCAAGGGAGTCCGGACCCGCCATACGACGGGCGAGAAGGACCAGGACGGTCTCGACATGTACAATCTGACCCGTATCCAGTTGAAGCTGCGGAAGATGATGTGGGAGGAAGTCGCCACCCTCCGGAAGGAGGAGAAGAACCGCGACCTGTATCTCGTCGATACGCCTTCCGTCGTCGGCGTCCGTATCACCCGTGTCCTCGACAGTGTCGCGAACGTTACGACCGAAGGGGCAGCGAACGGCAAGGTCTACCGGGACGTCATCGGCGTCACGGGCGGAGAATCCAATCTGAAATACAAGGATTCCAAGATTCTGAAGAAAGACCGGAAGATGTGGCAGATTCCCTATTCGGCGATTACGCCCCGCCACGTGCCCAACCTGCTGGTCGGAGGCCGCTGCTTCGGCTTCGAAAAAGAACTGACCTATGATGCACGGGAGATCGGAACCTGTCTCCTGACGGGCCAGGCGGCCGGTGTCGCCGCCTCCCTGGCCGTGAGCCGCCGGCAGTCCTGCCGCGATATAGATATCCTGGACCTCCAGTCGAAACTCCGGGCCCAGAACGTCAGGTGGGATCTGTAGGGATCCTTATTTTCCGGAGAGGAATTTCGGCGAGACCGTCAGCATGGCCCATGCCCATTCGAGCCGGTTGTCGCCGAACGAGCGCTTGAGGTAGGCCATGGTATCGGTTCCTTTCATGAAAGAAAAGCCCATGCTCAGTTTCGTATCGGGCCGGAAGGAGTAGGAGGCCGAGAATTCCACCTCATGCCCGAGGGGCTTTTTCACATTGTCCAGGTTTGTCGCGATGGCGAGGAAATGGTAGGAAAGATCCAGGGAAAGGTTCTTTCCCGGTTTCCAGGCCGTCCCGATGTATGCGTTCTGGAGGCCCGGCGTAAACCCTCTGACATAGGTCGTTACGTAGAAGAAGTCCATGGCCCCGTAGAACTTGTGGTTCGACCCGTAAAGGGAGCTGAAACCGCGGACCACATCGTGGCGGACCATTCCGACCCGCCCTTCCGGCGGGACGGCGAAATACTTGTCTCCGCTGAGGAAGTCATATCCTCCGTAGAGCTGGAAGGACTGCCAAGGCTTCCAGGTTACCTTGCCGCTGGCCATCCAGGCGTTGATGGGAAGTCCGTGCTCCTCCTTGCCGGCTTCGCGGTAGTAGGCGGCCTCGAGGGCCCAGTTCTTCGGCTGGTAGGAGAGGTATGTTCCGTAGATCTGTTCATGGTAGGTCTTTTCATCGATATTCCTGTCCCCGCCCTGCAGGTCGACGTTCATCAGCAGGATGGAAGCGCCGAGGGGGAAAGAGGGGAAGTCGAAATGGTACCAGAGAGCCTCCATGGCCTTGTAGGGCTGGAGCCCCCCGGAGAAGAAGGTTCCCCCGTCTATGTTCTCCAGATTCTGGTTGTATGCGCCGAAAATATGGACCTTGTGACCGTGTCCCTCGTATCCGGCCTTCAGGACGTCATGCGTCATGCCGGTCATGGACCAGTCGTCGGCTCCGAAAATCCGCTGATCGTCATAAGAGAGGTTCTGGCGTCCGATCTTGGTGAAGAAACCGTTCTTGGAATTGAACTTGACCCATGCCTCGTAGATCATGAAGTTGCCGCCTTCCCGGCTTCCCCACGTTCCGCAGTGCTGTCCGGTGATGTTGGCGGTCAGGTTTTCCCCTGCGTAGTCGAGGGTGAGACGGGTCCTTTCAAGGATGAACCCGGCGAAATTGTCGTCGGGAATTTCCAGCTCTTCATCGACAAAGGCGAATCCTCCGTTCCGAAGCTCGCCGCGGGTCATGAAGTTCGCTCCGATCTCGAACTTGTTCTGGGCCGACGCTCCTGCACAGAGAAGGAGCAGCAGGACGGTGAGGCGGGCTCTTCTCATGACTATTCGAAATCGAAGATCCGGACGAAACCGGTCAGTTCGAAGACCTCCCGGATGACGTCGTTGACGTTTTTCAAGACGACCCGGCTTCCGCAGGCCTTCGCGTTTTTGAGAATGCCCAGCAGGATCCGCAGGCCGCTCGAAGCGATGTACTCGAGCCCGCTGCAATCGATGACGATCTCGCGTCCCTTGCTGTCATAGAGCGGCTTGAGTTCATTTTCCATCTCCATGGCTGCCGCGGTGTCCAGTTCTCCGGAGAGGGTCGCGACGATTTGTTTTTCGGTTTCCTGAATGGTCGTTTTCATATCTTTCGTATCATTAAGAAGGTTGAATGTTCATGGTAAGGGTCAGGATGTTCCTGTCGCCCCGGCGTTCATACCGGATCCTGTCCGCCATCTGCCGGGCGAGATGGATGCCCAGTCCGCCGACCTCCCGGTCTTCGACGGAAAGGGTCGTGTCCGCATCCGGTTTTGCCGTAGGGTCGAAGGGGAGTCCGGTGTCAGAGACCGTGATCTCGAGGTTTTTCCCGTCCGATGCCGCTTCGACCGCAACCTCGCCTTCCTCGCCAGGGGGATAGGCATAGTTCATGACGTTGACGACGATTTCCTCGGCGGCCAGTCTCAATTTCCGTGCCTGGGTGTCGGGGAGGGGGACCCGGGTCGCGAGATCCTTGATGAAGACTCCCAGCCCGGCAATCTGCTTTATGTCATTTTTCAGCGTAAGCTTCTCATTCAGAACCAGTTCTCCAACCTCGACATAGCGCACGGCCAGCATCGTCAGGTCGTCGCTCTGCTGGGCGTCTTCGACGAAGCGGGAAATCTCCGCATCCATCGTTTCCAGAACTTTCCGGGCGGTGAGGGAAGGATTTCCGGCGACCTTGCCTAGGATCTCCAGGATCCGGTCCATCGTGAACTGTTCCCTGCGAGGGTTCCGGGCTTCGGTCACGCCGTCCGTGTAAAGGAAGACCGTCGTCCCGGGGGTCAGGGTGCACTCTTCTCCCTCATAGACGGAGTCGGTGAAAACGCCGATGGGGAAATTGGCCTTGACGGGGAGTTTCCCAGCCGTCCGTCCGATGAGGACCGGATTGTCGTGACCTGCGTTGCAATACCGCAGGAGGCCGTTTCCGGGGTCGAAGATGCCGAGGAAGAAGGTTACGAACATGTTCGCCTCGTTGTTGCGGCAGGCTTCTTCGTTGAGGGCCTGCATGATCCGGGCGGGATCGTCTTCGCGGGCGGAGACCATGCGGAAGAGGGAATGGATCATGGCCATGATAAGGGCAGAGGGGACCCCTTTCCCGCTGACGTCACCGATGCAGAAGACCAGTCGGCCGTCCTCGCGAAAGAAACAGTCGAAAAGATCGCCTCCCACCTCCCTTGCAGGGACGAGGGAGCCGTAGATGTCGATGTCTTTCCGTTCGGGGAAGGTCTTCGGGAGGAACTGCATCTGGAGGTCCCTGGCGACCTGGAGTTCGCTGCCGATCCGGGCCTGCTGTACCTCCGCCGTATGCAGTTTCCGGGCGTTCCGAGCGTACCGGTTGATGATGAACCCGAGCAGGAGCAGACCTGTAAGGGTCATCAGGAGTCCCGAGAGGCGCATCCGGTTGATTGGTTGGAATACTTCGTCGTAATAGTTGACGAGGGCGATGTCCCATTCCGGATCCTTCGGGAGGGCGGCCCGGTGGATAAAGGCCCTTTTCCGGGTCTTCCCGTCCCGGAACACGATCATTTCCGAATCCGATTCCTTCAGCAGCCGGGAGATTTCGTGGAAGCTCTCCGGAGAGGTGCGCTTCCGTCCCGGGCCCCCGACGATCTTGCCGGAGCGGGTCAGCAGGAGTCCGAACGAGGAGGGATAGAACAAATTGGTATTCAGCGTGTCGCCGAGCCAGGACAGGTTGATGTCCAGTCCGCAGACCGCCGCGATTTCACCGCTCTTGTCCCGGAGGGGATAAGAGTAGGTCGTCAGCCGCACGACGGAATCGGCCTCGAAAAAGTAGGGGTCGCTCCAGATGGACTTCCCGCTCCGGAGTACTTCCCCGTAAGCGGGATGGAGGGTATAGTCGTGGTCTTCGCCGCCGAGCTGTTCGACCCGGATGCGGCCGCTCCCGTCCTTCGAGGCATAGGGCTCGAAGAACCGTCCCTTTTCAGGGTAATAGTCGGGGAGGAAGGCCATGCAGCCCCCTACGACGTGCCGGTTCGCCTTGATCAGCCGTTTCGTTACCGAAAACAGGGAATCGGGCCGGTTGAGATGGGCCTGCATGTCTCCGAGACGTTCCTGCATGGTCGTTTCAGCCGATTCGAGGGTATTCATGATGATTCCCGTCTTGGCGGCGAGTTCAATCTCCATCCGCTTCTGGAGTTCTTCCTTCAGGAGCGAGCGCGTATATGTATACTGCATGACGGAGATGGACTCCAACAGCAGGGCGGCAAGGATGATGATGCCGAGTCCCGGTTTTTTCAGTTCGAATTTCACGGGTTCCGAGGTCTGATGAACTGCAGGATGCAGTCAACGGCTTCGTCTTCCGTCAGTTTGTCCATGTTGAGAACCAGGTCGTAGTTCCTGAGGTCGTAGCGGCTCCGGGAGGTAAAACGCTTGACATAGTTTTCCCTCATCTTGTCGACGGAATCAAGGACCGTTTCGGCCTGCTCCTTCGGAAGCTGCTGTTTGCGCATGATGCGCTCGAGACGGTTCTCGCGGGAGGAAGTGATGAAGACATCGACCTTGTTGGGATGGTCCTTCAGGACGAAGAATCCGGACCGGCCGGCGATGACGCAGGAACCCTCTTCGGCCAGGTCCTTCAGGATCTGCGCTTCGACCTTGAAGATATTCTCCGTCGTGACCGCTTCCGGGTATTCGGTTGCGTAGCGGGATTCCGTCTCGAGGAAACTGCCTGCCGGGGGAACCGGGGCGACTTTCTGGACGAAGTCGGACAGCCAGTTTTTCTTCTCTCCCTTGATTTTCTCGATATTGTAGGCGGAGAGGTTGAAGTGTTCGATCAGTCCCCGGATGACGTTTTTGTCACAGTAGGGGACGCCGAGTTTCTCGGAGAGTTTCCGTCCGACGGTGCGTCCGCCGGATCCGATTTCCCGGCTGATGGTGATGACGAATTTTTCGTTGAGGTCCATAGGTGGCATTAATTCAATGTTCTCACAAAAATAACATAAAAAAATGAATATTGCGGAATCGGGCCGAAAAGTGTAATTTTGTGGCGTCAAGTTGAATGTACCTATGCGAATTCCGAAATATCTGATTGCCCTGACCCTGCTTCTGGCGGCCGCCGCTCCGGCCCGTTCAGAGAGTCTCAAGGACTGGGCGATGGATCTTCTGCACCGTTTCAACAAGCCGAAAACCGACATCGATACGACGTTGTTCTTCCAGATGAAGCCCCGCTGGTTCGTGTCCGTGACCGGCACCGGAAGGCAATTGGGGGTGGAACAGATCAACCGGTTCACGGTCGGCGGAACGCCCAGCGTTCTCACGCTCGGACTGAACGAGCGGTTATACACGGGAACCGGCGTGAATGTCGGGTACGGGGCGGTTTCGCTGGGATTCAGCACCGAGGTCGGGCGGAAGAGCGCCCAGAAGAACCGTCTTCTTGGCTATTCGTATTTCAGGGACCGTTTCGGTGCCGATATCCAATATTGCCATATCCGCCAGCCTCTTTCCTGTGTGATGACGCTCGGCTCGGAGGGCGATGCGGATTTCTCCGAGACTAGGACCGTGTCCTCCCATCCCGGAGAGATGAGGGTCATTCTCGCCGATCTTTTCTACGCCCTGAACCGGAATTCGTTCGCTCTCCAGGCGGCCTACCGGCCCGGCAAGGTCCAGAAGCGGACCGCCGGCTCCTGGCTCCTCGGTGCGAAATACCTCCAGGGGGAGACCCGCCTGGATCCGGAAGATCCGTTCGCGGTGTCGATGGACCATCTTTCCCGGCACCGGACGGGTCAGCTTTCTTTCGGCGGCGGGTATTCCCTGAACCTCGTCCTTTTCCACCGTCTCCGGAACCAGGAGGGAAAAACCCTCCGGAACCTGACCCTCAATGTCACGGCCCTGCCGATGCTGACCTATTACAATAAACTCACCTTCCACCGAACGGTGTTCAAGGCGTCCGGACAGCCCGACGGAGACGCCCTGCTCTCGAAGACTTTCAGTCCCCCTAGGATAAACTATATGACAAAGATGGGCCTCTGCTATATCCATGGGCGGTTCTATGCCACCCTGACCGGAGAGTACGATTCGTTCGTCATGAAGGGGACCGCCAGGATGGGTAAGGTCTCCAGCCGGGTCGGAGATGTCCGGATGGAAGCGCTTTTCCATAAATGGACCACCACCCTCTGCCTGAACTACAGGTTCTGACAAAGGGCGGCGGAACAAAAGATTGCCGAGAGGCTATCTCAGGACGAAGGAAGCGGCGCCGGAAGGTTTGTAGGATGCGTCTTCAATCATTTTGGCGATTCCCTGCCAGTGGGCCTGGGTGGCCGCGTCTGAAGACTTTTCCTTTTCCGCTTTCTTCTTGATTTCCAAAAGTTTGCCGTAAATCAAGGTGCGTCCGTCCGAGTTGGCGGAAGAGCTGCCAATGGATTCGATGGCGGCCGTGACGAAGCGGCGCTGCAGGTAGCGGCGGTAGCTGTCGACGGGTTTCCCCTTGTACAGTTCCTCGAAGATCATGCCGGTCAGGTCGGAGAGATATTCTTCGGGCTTGTAGTTGGAGTCGTCATAGAGGGCGAACTGCTCGAGCCGGTCCAGTTTGCCGGTATTCAGCAGGTTCCCGGAACTGACGACGCTGTTGACCAGCGAGTAGAGATAGCTGTCCGGACGGTCGGTCAGGTTGAAGATGTACGGGACTTCGACGAGCCAGGACGGTTTCCTGAACAAATATTGGTTGAGGAAGTTCAGTGCACCTATCTGGCGGATCTTCGGAACGGGCTCGTACTTCGGGCCGGCCTCCTCGATGCTCTTGTTGGTGATATAGCGGCCTCCGATGTTCGTGGCGACATGGCCGAGGTAGCGGCCGTACTGGGAGAGGACGGCGCTGTACATCCGGCTGACATTTTCGTACATGTCCGCCTCTTCCTTGTTCCATTCGGGAATCTGGGTGATGGCGCGCCGGAGGTTCTTGATGCCGTATTTGCTGGCGAGGACAGCATCGTCGCCGAGGTCTTCGCTCTGGGCGCGCGGATCGTTGTCATAGCCCTCTCCTCCGAACCAGAGGCGCGGATTGGCGGCCAGACGTTCGATGATCACCTTGTTCCAGTAGAGATGGTCCTCCTTCGGGGTCTTGAACGGAGTCGTGCGGTAGCCGAACTCGATGGCCCACTTGTCATAGTCGTTGATGCGCGGATAGAGTCCCGCCTTGCCGATGTTGTCTTCCGGCTGGGCGACATAGTTGAACCGGGCATAGTCCATGATGCTGATCGTATGGCCGTTCTTTTCGACCCATTCCTTGTCGCGGAGCTTTTCGACCGGGGTCATGAAGCTGGATCCCTTGTTGTGGCGGAGACCGAGGGTATGGCCTACCTCATGGGAGGAGACGAAGCGGATGAGGTCTCCCATCAATTCTTCGTCGTATTTCAGTTTACGGGCGCGCGGGTCGACGACGCCGGCCTGGACCTGATACCAGTCGTGGACCAGGGTCATGACGTTGTGGTACCAGCCGATATGGCTTTCCAGGATTTCGCCGGAGCGCGGGTCATGGACATTCGGCCCGTAGGCGTTGGCGATCGGGGAGGCGAGGTAGCGGATGACCGAGAAACGGGCGTCCTCCAGGCTCATGTCCGGATTGTCCTCCGGCCATTCTTCAGCGCGGATAGCGTTTTTCCATCCGGCCTGTTCAAAGGCGGCCTGCCAGTCGTTCACACCGGCAATGAGGTACTTCCGCCACTGTTTCGGGGTGGCCGGATCGATGTAATAGACAATCGGCTTGACGGGTTCCACAAGTTCGCCCCGCTTCTGCTTCTCGACATCCTCGGGACGGGCCTCGAGGCGCCAGCGGGTGATGAAACGGACCTGCTCGACCTGCTGCTGCTCGTCGGAGAATTTCTGGTATCCGTCTGCGAAATAGCCGACACGCGGATCGAAGAGGCGCGGCTGCATCGGAGTCTCGGGGAGAAGGACCATCGAGGTGTTGAGGACGATGGTCACGGTTCCCGCCTCACGGCCGGCCGGAAGGTTGCGGGAGGCTCCGCCTCCGGCTGCGGGGCCGGCCTGCGGGGCGTTGTAGCTGAAGGTCTTGGTGACCGTCACTTCCGTATTGATCGGATAGGTCCGGATGCTGTTGATGAAGCAGGCGTCGCTCTTCGGACCGCCGAGGTTGTACTGCTTCTTGGCGCGGCTTGGCAGCGAGAAGATCTGGGTGTCGCCCTCGAAAAGCTGGGTCACCTTGATCCGGGTCGTGCCGGCGGTGCCGTTCTTTTCCGGCTTGAAAGAGGCGACGATCGGGTTCTCGGAACTGATCTTGACAGCCTTGCTGATGATCTGGTCCTCATCCGCGGTGATGCTCAGCACGTCCGTTCTCAGGAGGAGATTGCCGTTCGGGGCTTTCTCCCAGTAGATCATCACTTCGTTGACTTCCTCTCCGCCGTACTGGCCGGCGTCGACGGTGTTGCTGACAAAGCGGGTGACCGCAAGGATCCGGCGGCCGAGAATCCCGTCAGGGATCTCGAAGTACCAGTCTTTTTCATGCTGGGCGATACTGAACAGACCGGGGGTCATGGTCAGTTCGACCGGCTTTTCGGATTTCTGGGCCTCTTTGGCCTCCGGCGGTTTAGGACCGTCTGCAGGGGGCGCGCCTTTTCTCTGGGCGCCGGCCGTGAAACCTGCGAGGAGCGCAAGCGTCACGAGGACAACGATTCTTTTCTGCATGTTAAGTGGGGATATGGGGTTATTCTATTTCTTTTTCACGATGACTTTCGGAGACTGGTACTGCCTGTCCACGGAGATAAGGAGGAGGGGCTGCATGATATAGGAGAGCTGCTCGCCGACCTGCTCCTTATATGTGAATACCAGGGTTTCGCCTCTCCGCGTTACGGAGACGGGGATGAGTTCCGTGGCCTTGTCGGTGCGGGGCGGGACGACGGCGATGACGAAATTCTTCTCGAAGTCGACGAAGGTCGGCTTTCCGTCCGGGCTCATCGTCGCGGCCATGCCGAAATGCGAGAGAAGTTCCCGCGGGGAATTGATGACGGGGGTCTCGGGCAGGGAGGCTCCGTTCTTGAAATAATAATTGTCAACTTTTTCGAAGGGGAGGCTTTCTCCGCTTCCGCAGGAAGCCAGACACAGCATTGCGGCCATCACGGAAACGGCCACGAGAATCATTTTCTTCATTTTCATATCGATACGATTTCTTAAATACTATATAAAGGGACGTGCTACTGTTCCGAACTCTGTTCGAGCAGTTCCCGTCCGGCCCGTTCGCCGATCGCCTGGGTCCGGTTCATGACCGTGGTCAGCATCAGCATGTTGGCGGCTATCTCCTTGACGGTCAGGTCCGAACTGCTCTGGAGGGAGTACCAGTTCTTGTCGCGGTGGTCCTCCAGCGAATCGACGAACCCGACCTTGTCGCCGAACCGTCCGCGGATGCTGTCCTGGAGGGCGCCGGTATACTGGTCGCACAGGGCGGATACTTCCTCTTCCATGCTTTCCCGGACGCTTTCTTCCTGGGCGTTCCGGTAGCGTTCCTTGAGCTCGTCGAACTGGAAATCGTCCCGCAGTTCGGTCCGGTCTATGTTGATCTTGAGGATCTCGCAGCGGTCGATGTCCTCGCTGTCCTGGGCGAGTTCGCTCGAAATGTCATGCAGCTTCTCGAAACGGACGCCGTTGAAAAGGACCTTTCCGTCGTCATAGGTGTACATGATCTTGCTGAAGTCCATCCCGAGTGTGACCTTGTAGTAGAATTTGTGGATATAGAGGATCTTCCGGACGGAGGGCGTCTTCAGGATGCTGTCTTCCCAGACGGTCTCGAAGAAACGGCGGTCGGGTACGGCGAACTTCTCGCGGTCGAGACGGTCGAGTTCCTCTTCCTTGACGACATATCCGGTCTTCGAGTACTCCATCTGCTCGATCTTGAAGGTATAGTCGATGTTGGAGGGGAGGGTTCCCGTCTGCACGCGGGTGTCCAGTTTGTCGGACAGGGCGCGGTTTTCCTGCTCCAGGCTCTGAACCTTCCGTTCCAGCTCCCGGTCCTTTTCCAGTTTCTCGATCAGCTCCTGCTGGCGCTCCATCAGGTTGTTCTGGAGCCAGTTGTTGAGGGGACGGAAGGCGAGGAAGGTCAGGACGAGGGTGACGACGTTGGACAGCACGATGGCCATCCCCGACATCAGGCGCGGGAAAAGCAGGAAAAAGGCGATGTTGCCTCCGATCAGGAGGAAACACGCCGCAATCCAGAGGGAGTTCCTGATTTTATTCCTGCTCATTTCCCTTTCTTGTCGACTTTCAGGATCGTCGCCTTGATCCGGTGGACGGAACTTTGGGCATCCGGGGATTCGTGGGAAGTGATCTTGATGGCGTTGCCGCCGGCTCTCCGGGCCTCTTCCTTGGCGAGGGAGATGACGTTTTCATAGCTGCCGGCCTTGGCGGAGGTGAACCCGTTGTCGCCGATCCGGACGGTGCCGAGGACTTCGGCGTTTGCCGGCTGGGGGGCGTCGATTTCTATGACGGAGATTTCCGCCGTCGAGGACAGCGGGGTTGCCGATTTGGAGATCTGGGGAACGATTTTCGGCGTGCAGCTGGCCAGAAGGAAGGCTGCGGCAAGGACAGAGATGGTTTGAAGTTTCATATCTGTATCATTTATTTATGGCGAATATAACGATTTTTTTGCAACAAAAATGCCGAAGCTGCGTTATATTAGCAGACAGGTTGATTTTATGACACGTCAGGAAGCGACAGAATTCTACCGGAAATACAGCGGTCCGCTCTATCAGGCCGCCCTGCGGATCGTCCGGGATTCCGGGGAAGCGGAGGAAATCATGCACGATACCCTCCTGCGGTACCTGTCCCGACCCGTCCGTTCCATCGCCGAAGGGCGGACGGCCGCCTGGCTGCGGACCACCTGCCTGCACCTGGCCATCGACCGGATCCGGAAACGGAAGCGGGAGAGCCTGTTCCTGATGGACCTTGCCCGGGAAGAAGAGGCGATGGATCCCGGGGAGCAGCTGCCGCAGGCCCTTCCGGACATCATGCAGATCCGCTCGGCCATGGAAAGCCTTCCCGAACCATACGGCCTTGTGATGGACCTTGTCCTGATCGAAGGACTCGACTACAGGGAAATATCCCGCCTGACCGGGACGAAGGAGGCGACCCTCCGCTCCCTCTACGCCCGGGGACGGAAAAAACTGATTGCCGCATTGAACATTAAAATGAACTGAGTATGAACGAATTGGAAGAAATGATACGGAATGGCCGCGAGGCCTTTGATGGCGGAGCGACGCCGGAAGGGTCCGAAGAGCGCTTCCTGGAAAAGTGGGACGCCCGCCGGAGGACAAGGCGCGTCACCCTTCCTTTCGCCGCCCTTGCCGTCGCGGCTTCCCTGGCAGCGGTCCTGTTTTTCCGCGGAACGGAATCCAGGGATTGGCTCAAGGGCGCGGAACAGACCCCCGAAGGAATCTATTCCGGTTACCTCGCCGTCGTCTCTTCCGTCTGGGAAAAGGTCGGAGCAGACGAGGATGCCTCGGAGACGCTTGCCGTCCTGACCGACGAAGCGGTTCCCCTCGGAGATCAGCTCCCTCCCGAACTGTCGGAGGACGAGCGGACAGCCATCCTTCGTGATTATTACAATACGATCCTGGATGGAGTGAACAAAATCAGCAAAACGATAAACTGAAAAGCATATGAAAAAAATGATCATCATCGCGGCCGCGTTCATCTTCTGCATCGCTGCCGTCGCCCCCGGATTATTCAACAAAAACTATCCGGTCGGTTCTTTTGACACGATCGAAGCCGGCGGAGTATACCGGGTCGACCTTTCCAAAGACGCCCGCTGCGGGGTCACGGTCCAGGCCCCGGACTACATGGAACCTTACCTGAACGTCAAAGTCGTCAACGGGACCCTCCATCTCGGAATGGAAAAGCTTCCGATGGACATCCAGCGGAAACTGAACAAGGAGACCGACAAGATCTGGGCGACCGTGACCATGCCGTCCGTCCGCCGGATTTCGCTCAGCGGGGCTGCGAAACTCAATGTCTTCCAGCCCTTTGCGGAGGACGGAGAATTCAGGCTTGTGATGAGTGGAGCCTCTCATGCCGAAGGACTTTCCATCGAGGCGCCCGAGGCGCGGATCGAACTCAGCGGGGCCGCCAAGTGCCAGATGGGTGGATCGTTCGGGAAGCTGGACCTCCGCTGCTCCGGAGCGGCCAAGATGGACGCGGTCCGGATGAATGTCCCGGATGTGGACATGGAACTGTCCGGCGCGTCGAAACTGACGATGGACGGGACATTCTTGAAGATGGACGCCGCCGCGTCCGGGGCTTCCAAGGCTGTGGTCAGCAGCGAAACGACGCTTGTGGAACTTGATGTCGAGGCCTCCGGGGTTTCCCGTTTCATGATGGAGAACCTGCCTGCGGAGATTGTCAAGGTCGACTTGTCCGGGACCGGTTTCTGCCAGGTCAATGCGCTCAAGACGATCCGCATCGAGGCGAGCGGGGCCTCGACCTGCCAGTACAAGGCCGGCCCCGAGACGGATGTCCGCATCCTCAGCGCCGGCCGTGGCTCTTCCGTGAGCAGGCTGTAGAACTACTTGAGGAAGAATTCCTTGAGGGGAGCATAACCGAGTTCTTCCATCAGGGAGTCCCAGTTTTTCGGCAATTCTATTTTCACCGTGGCATAACCGCCGCCCGGCATGGTCTGCACCTTGTTCCGGGCGGCGTCGCCCGTAATGAGGAAGGCTGTCATCCCGCGCTGCATCGTCGGAACCGTCATCTGCTGCGTCTCCGGGGAATCGTACCAGGGAGGTGTCGGGGTTATCGCTCCGCCTTCGTCTTTCCGGATATGGCCGGCGTACTGCCGGAGCGTATGTTCCCCGCCGTCCTTGGCGCTGCCCGGATTGGCGTAGTAGTTGGCGAAGGCCCGCTCCTTGACCGGCCGTCTCGAGGCGGTGATCAGGTCTTTTTCCAGGGCTTCCGGACTCCTGTATTTTTTCGCGAGGTTCGCGGCTACGGGTTCAGTCATCAGTAAGGTCCTGAAGGTGAATTGTTTCCCGCTCCCGAGGGCGAACTGGCAGCGCTCCGAGATGTCCCAGGCAAGAAGTTCCATCAGCTTCTGAGGGTCGGTCGTGGACGGAGCCATGTTGTTGCCCCAGAGGAGGGTGGAGGCCGTCGTGACCGTATTGTCGTTGAGCTTGTAACCGGCCCGGACATGGTAAGGGTCCCATCCGATCCGCCGGCAGGCGGCGTCATCCTCGACGAGGCACCAGGAAACGGGGTATCCGAAGGTTCCCATCCGGTCCTGCTTGACATAATAGCCGCAGAGGTTCATCAGGGCGAGGTTCATGAACCGCCCTATGGCGACGTTGGCCGCTTCGTTGATCTGGCCCTGTCCCGAGTCGATGCCGAGCTGGCGCGCCACGGGGCCGTTCAGCCAGCAGAAGGGAATCCAGGCGTGGGTGCTCGCGAGGGTCCGGCGGAAATCTCCCGCGCCCATCGCCTTGGTCATCGCGATCAGGATGGGCATGTATTCCGGCTTGCATCCGGCCATGACTGCGTTGACCGCGACATGCCAGGTTTTCGTGTCCCGGTGGGCGATTGGCAGGACGGCGACGGTCTCGTCCCACCTGCAGTCCGTATAGTTCAGGTACTCGGTGACCTTGTCGAAGGTAGGAGGGACGATTGGAAGGCCGTCTGTCCAGTTCATGTCGGCGAAATAGGCGTTGATCTCGTCGAGGGTTCCATAGTAGACGTCGTCCCGGATGTCGCCCCGGTCGGCCTTCATCCCGGCTTCCCTTTCGGAATCCGTAATCGGCTTTGTCAGTGCTTCGACGATCTGCGGCCAAAGGACCTCGCGCGTGTTTTTCAGCAGGGTTTCTTCGGTATCGGCCGCGAAGGCGCCGGGGTACTCGGCGATCCGCATGACCGGGACCCCGTTGTTGAGGGCCGTGTAGCGGGCCTGGTCGGTGAAACCGGGGCCGGCGATGATGACCGAGGGTATGCCGAGGTATTCTGCGGCGATGCAGGATCCCGTCTCTTTCGGGGTGCACAGACCGCAGCCGCCGTTTCCGGAGATGACCGCGTCGACATGGTACTCCTTGAGTTTGGCCTGGAAATCTTCCTTGGATTTCCGGACCACGCCCGGGGCGGGGTAGACGCCGGCCGTTCCGACCTCTTCGATTGTCAGGACTTTGGCATCAGGATAATTCTGGAGGATGAGGCGCTTGATTTCAGGATGGATAATCGTCGTCATGAAACTGACGCCGGTGATGGCGATCGTCTTTCCGGAAAGGGTTTCGAGGCGCGGGGCCTGGGAGATCATGTCGACGGTCGACCGGCCGACCGGGGAGACGACGGAAAATCCGGCTTCCTTTTTGGGAGCGGGAGCCGCCGCTTTTTTCGTGGTCGATTTCTTGGATGTCGCAGTCTTGATGCTGGCGGCCTGGGTTCCGGCGGGCTTGGCGGATCCCGGGTCGGCCGCTTCCGTGCGGCAGATTTCGTCGCAGACGATGCGCTGTTTCAACTGGGCTCCGGCCGGCAGGAAAAGAAAGGATGCGAGGGCAAAGGTTAGTAGCAGGCGTTTCATGTTATCGTGATTTTCGGTTGCGATTACATGAATATGACACCTGCAAACGCCAAAAGTTTAGGCCGGAACCGGAGGGCACATTACGGCCAAGGCGGGTTATTCCAGTTGGCGGACGGGGAAGGTGAAATAGGTGTCCGGGTAAGGCTCGTTGTCGAGCCGGAAGTGCCACCATTCATTGTCGAGGGGGATGAATCCGTGGCGCATCATCGCAGCGCGGAGGATCATCCGGTTCCGGAACTGTTCCTCGGTAATCCTTTCATTGGCAGCATATTCCATCGTTTCGGGATTCCCGCCGAAATCCGGGTGGCTCTCGACGCCGAACCAATCGAAGGTTCCGCCCATGTCGACCTCTTTCTCCAGGGCCATGTCGAAGAGGGTCAGGTCCAGGGTCGAGCCCCGCGTATGGCCGGACTTTTCCGCGATGTAGCCCCGCGGAAAGAGGACCGTCTTCTCGAGGTCGGGATAGAAATACTGTTTCATCCGGGCGTCGTCGGGATCTTTCGCCCAGCGCATGAAATGGTCGACGGCGCACTGGGGACGGTAGGCGTCGAAAATCTTGAGCCGGTATCCGAGACCGATGACATCGTCGCTGACCGCTTTCAGACTGTCCGCGGCCTCCCGGGTCAGGAGGGCGGTCGGTTCCAGATAACCGTCGATCCGGTCCCCGACGAAATTATAGGTGCTGAAATAGCGGATCTCGAGGATTGCATCGGGCACGACGTCGGTGAGGGTGACGAATCCGCTGGAGTCCGCTTCGGGTGCGACGAGAGCATTCCTTTTCCCCTGACAGGCGGCGAAAAGGAGGGAAACGGAAAGAAGGACAAGGAGTTGTTTACGCATGATTCTTCGGTCTTTGTTCTGCAAAAATACACTTTTTCAGAATATCTAATCCCGTTTTTGCGTATATTTGTAAGAACCCCTGACCATGAACCGCACATTAATTAAAACCATTCCATAATGAAACGTTTTCCAGCAGTAGCATTGCTCGCCGTCTCCGTCGCGTTGTCTTGCGCCAAGACGGAACCCGTTCCTTTTTCCGTCATCCCGCAGCCGAACCAGGTAACCCTCGGAGAAGGCGTATTCAAAGTTCCCGGAGCAGCATTCGGAACCGATGAGGCCATCCCGCAGGATGCCGCCGCCATGATCGACGAATTCCGCGTCCGGATCGGAACCGTGACCGGCAAGGAATCCCCCGCCGTCGCCGGAACCGCCGAAAAGGGATTCAGCTTTATCCTGAACAAGGACCTAGGCGCGGAGGAATACGCCCTGAAGGTCACGCCGGAGGGCGTGAAGGTCGAAGCCGCGGACTACAACGGCTTCCTCTATGCGGTCCAGACCCTGATGCAGATGCTTCCTTCCGCCGTCTACGGGGACAAGAAGGCCTCCGGCCCCTGGGTGCTCCAGTGCGCGGAGATCCTCGACAAGCCCCGCTTCGGCTACCGCGGAATCCTCCTGGACTGCTGCCGCCATTTCTGGACCGTCGAAGAGACCAAGCGGGTCATCGACATCATGTCCATCAACAAGCTCAACCGCCTGCACTGGCACCTGACCGAGGACCAGGGCTGGAGGATCGAGAGCAAGAAATATCCCAAGCTCAACGAGATCGGCTCCTGGCGCGAAGCGACCCAGGTCGGCTATGACCACAACGCCTTCGACGGCGTCCGGTACGGCGGGTACTACACCCAGGACCAGCTCCGCGAGGTAGTCGCCTATGCCGCAAAGAAAGGCATTACGGTCATCCCCGAGGTCGACCTTCCCGGCCATATGGTCGCGGCGGTATCGTCCTATCCCGAACTCGGCTGCACCGGCGGTCCCTATGAGGTCCGCAAGAGCTGGGGCATCAGCAAGGATATCCTCTGCGCCGGCAAGGAAAGCACCTTCAAGTTCCTGGAGGACATCATGGACGAGCTCCTCGACATCTTCCCGTCCGAGTACATCAACATCGGCGGCGACGAGGCTCCGAAGGACCGCTGGAAAGAATGCCCCCTCTGCCAGAAGAAGATCCGCCAGCTGGGCCTGAAAGACCGCGACGGCCATACCAAGGAGCAGTTCCTCCAGAACTATGTCACCAAGCGGATGCAGGATTACCTCGCCTCCAAGGGCCGGAAGATCATCGGTTGGGATGAGATCCTCGAAGGGGAGCTCGCCCCCGGTGCGACGGTCATGTCCTGGAGAGGCACCAAGGGCGGAATCACGGCCGCCGGGAAGGGCTTCGACGTCATCATGAGCCCGAACATCTACCTCTATCTCGACTACTACAATTCCAAGGAGTTCGACCGCGAACCTCTCGGCATCGGCCGCCGCGCCCTCCCGATCGAGGATGTCTACGCCTATGAGCCGATGGACGGGATGCCCGAAGGAAGCGACGCGCACCTGATCGGCGTGCAGGCGAACCTCTGGACGGAGTTCATCTCCACTCCGGAACACCTTGAGTACAACCTCCTTCCGCGTATGAGCGCCGCCAGTGAAATCCAGTGGTGCAACGCCGGAAACAAGGACTTCGACCGGTTCAGGGCTTCGATGGAGCACATGCGCCGGATCTATGACCAGCTCGGCCTGACCTACTGCAAGTACATGTGGGGAACCGTCGGCCTGCCCGGCCACGAACAGCCGGCCCGTCCCAAGGAAGCCCTTGATACGATCAACCTCAGGACGATCGAGAAAGCCACCTACGAATAGGCCCGATGAGAAAGACCTTTTCCCTGGCCGGTCTGTCGTTCGGCCTTCCCTTCCTTGCCCTTTCAGGGTGCGGGAAGGCCGATGACCGTCCGAATATCATCTTTTTCCTGGTGGATGATTTCGGGTGGGCCGACACGCAGGTCCCCTTCGGACCGGAAGTCTATCCGACCAACGCCCGGCACGACACTCCGAATTTCGTCGAGATGGCCTCCTCGGGGGCCATCCTGACGAATGCCTACGCCTGTCCGCTCTCCTCTCCGACCCGGACGAGTATCCTGACCGGGGTCAATTCTGCCCATACCCATGTCACCAATCCCCTGGCGAGCCTCCGGGGGGCAGATACGGCCTATGACACCCCTGACGACAGCCCGTGGGCGACGGTCGATTCCCTGGCCGGGGGCTGCCTCGATTCGCCCCGGTGGGCCGTCAACGGCGTGAACCCGGCGGTTCCGGGCAACCCGGACGAAGTGGAGGACGCTTTCTACGGGACCCCTTACGCCCGCCTCCTCAGGGATGCCGGCTATTTCACCGTCCATATCGGGAAGGCCCATTGGGCGACGGCCGGAACGCCCGGCAGTTCGCCGTACAACATGGGCTTCGTCGTCAATGTCGCGGGCGGAGTCGTGGAGTTCTCCAAGTGCGGGTACAGGTCCGAGAACAACTACGGCAACGTCAAGGACGGCCGCGCAGTTCCCTTTACGCCCCATAACCTGACGGAATACTACGGGACCGGGACCCATATGACCGAGGCCCTGACCCGGGAGGCCCTCAAGGCCCTTGATTACCCGATCCGGGAGAAAATACCTTTCTATCTCTTCCTCTCCCAGTATGCAGTCCATACGCCGATCCAGGACGATCCGCGCTTCTATCAGAAATATCTGGACCGGGGGATGGACGAGGGACAGGCACGCTTCGCGTCCATGGTCGAAGGGGTCGACGTCAGCCTCGGAGAAATCCGGGCCTTCCTCAGGGAGAAGGGGATTGACAGGAACACGGTCCTCATCGTGATGGGAGACAACGGCGGGAATTCCGAGAATAAGAACAAGGGCGGAATCCTGCATACCCAGAACAAGCCGCTCCGGGAAGGGAAAGGTTCCTGCTATGAGGGCGGCACGCGGGTGCCGATGCTCGTGGAATGGCCGGGGAAAGTCGCCCCGGGAACCCTGATTAATACGCCGGTCATCTGCGAGGACCTCTTTCCGACCCTGCTCCATCTCGGGGGCGTCCGGAACCCGGAGACCGTCCAGGAGGTCGAAGGACAGGACCTCTACGCCCTCCTGACGGATGGATCCCGTCTCGCCTCCCGCCAGTCGTTTGGAGACCGGCGGGAGGCTTATGGGTTTGTCATCCCCGAAAGCGTGTCCGGCATAGATCCCGACCGGTATATCGTTTCCCATTACCCTCACGCCTGGAAACCTTATGTCCTGGACGACATCGACTTTCTCTCGAGCATCCGCTCCGGAAGGTGGAAACTGGTCTACCGGATGCGGACCCGGGACCTGGAACTGTACGACCTCTCGGAGGATATCGGCGAGGAGCGGAACGTGGCGGGGGACCATCCCGATATCGTCAGCCGGCTCGCCGGGGCCCTGTCCGACCGCCTGCGCCGTTTCGAAGCGCCCATGCCGACCGTCCGCGGAACGGGAGAAACGGTTCCGATGCCCGACGAGGTACTCAACGGAACGAAATAATCCCTATCTTTGTAATGGAATCAAAAACGAAACTGATATGAAACTTTCCAAAATCCTTGCGACTCTCGCCGCGCTTTCACTGGCGGCCCTCGCCTCCGCCCAGAGCTTCGTCTCCGTTCCCCTGACCAAGGACGGATTCAGCACCATCCATGTTTCCAAGTACGAAAAAGGCAACTATCAGGGGATGGACTGCTATAAGGACTATATTTTAAGTTGCAAGCATACCGGTATCGCCACGGTCTGGAAATACAACGGAGAGGGCATCGAGAAGCTCGGGAGCTTCGATCTTGCCACCCATGACGAGGTCAACCACTCGAATGTGGCCTCCTTCGGCTGCGAGTTCTACGACAAGAAGGACCCCCTCCCGCTGGTCTACATCAGCCAGTGCCACAAAAAGCCCTACAAGGGACGCAAGGACGTCCTTTTCGTAGAACGTGTCGCACCGGATCTCCAGTCTTCCGAACTGGTCCAGACGATCTTCTACGATGATGTCAACAACGATTTCGGCTACGCTCTCCAGTGGGTCGTCGACCGCAAGCACAAGATGCTCTACGGCTTCGGCAATACGACCAAGGACAAGGATCTCGAAGGCAACCGCCACAGGATCATCAAGTTCCGTCTCCCGAAACTTTCGGCCGGAAAGGAAGTCGTCCTTCGTCCCCAGGACGCTCTCGAGAACTATGTCGTCGAGGACCACGGCCTCAAGTATGCGACAATCGGCCAGGGCCTCTGCATCTCGAAGAACCGCCTGATGATGCCAACCGGCCTCGGCACGGAGCAGTATCCCAGCTACCTTTTCGTCTGGGACCTCAGGAAAAAGAGCCCTGTCGCCGTCCTTGATATGAGCAAGGCGACCTCCGGCGAACTTGAAGACCTCGCCTGGTACAAGAAAAACCTCTATTTCATCCAGGGCCAGGACGGCCTCTTCCTGATGAAATACTAATTAGGCAGCGGGTACCGCAGGATCCCGGACCGGGATCCGGTGTCCGCCCGAATCGAGAAGAAACCCAGACAGAGGGATCCGTTCCAAATACGGATCCCTTCGTTTTCTATGCAACGTTTCTCCGAGTCTGTCAGGCGGTACTGCTCCCAGGCATCACATTCGACCGAAACGGCGGCAAGCGTACGGTGGAAGACGACTTCTCCGGTATAATCGTATGCGGTCACATAAGTTCCGGTATGTCCGCCGCCTTCGCTGAACCAGACACGTCCCCCGTCGATATCGAACCCCTGCCAGGCGGTTGAGTTGATCTGTTCCAGGTTGTCCCCGCCCGTATGGGTCCCGATTTCGGCGACGGCCGTCAGGCGGGTCAGATTCCGTGCATGGATCGTAACGGATACGGAATCAGCAGGATAGGGTTCCCCTTCTCCACCCCTGATCCAGGAATTGGGAAGCGTGATATCTTCTTCCGGAAGGGAAAGAACCTCGCTCAGACGATAGATCCGTACCCGCCGGCTCCGTCCTGGAGGGATCCCCTCCGAATCTTCCGGAATCCGGTAAAAGGAAAAGGCGACCTGGTCGTTTTTCTCGTCCAGGGCGACATTGATGCTTCCGCGGTGGGGAAGCCAGAAGTGCTCGAGCTGAGGATCTTCCGGCAGGAAGGTCTTTCCCGGGGCATAGCGGACGCGGGAGATCGTCTGCGTATCCCAGTAGGATTTTTCGGCAGTCCGGGAGGAATAGCTGCTGATCCAGACGCAGGGGCCGTTTTCGGCGTTTTCGACGGCCATCCCGGTCGGATGTCCGGCATAGCAAAGGTTCATCTCCTCGCCCCTTCCGTTTGTCTCGCCTTCCCGGTTGAGGGAGTCTTTTGCGATGCGGAAAACGGTAACCATCCACCGGGCGGGCTCCCGGATTTCCGCATAGTAGGCATTGCCTTTCCGGTCAATGTCAAACTGTTGGGAGACAACTTTCCGGTTGATGTCATAGATGTTTCCGTCTTTCAGCGGCTCGTCCAGGGCCGCCATATCCGGTCTGCAGGAAAAAACAGCGAGAGCGGAAACCAGAAGGAGGAAGAAGTGTTTCATACTTTATACCAATAAACTGACAAATACGGCGATGATGCCGGCCGGAGCGACAAAACGGATGAGCAGCAGGACGGTCTTGAAGACCGCCCTGTTTGCTTTCAGGGTGCCGCCGTTGGTGAATTCGTCATAAACGTCAGAGGGCTTCATCTTCCATCCCACGAAGATGGTGAAGAGGAGTCCGCCGAGCGGGAGGAGCCAGTTCGAACAGAGTTTGTCCAGGAAGTCGAAGATGCCGTTCCCGAGGATCCGGACTCCGGAGAGGGGTCCGAAGGACAGGGAGCACAGGATGCCGACGACCCAGGCGAAGAGGGTGATCAGGAGGACGGCGGTCCGCCGCCGCATCCCCTTTTCTTCCGTCAGGTAGGCGACGCCGACTTCCATCATGGAGATGGCGGAGGTCAGGGCGGCGGCCAGGATGGTAAAGAAAAAGAGGAAGGAGATTCCGGTGCTCAGGAGCGGGGAAGCCGTGCCCATCTTGTTGAAGATGAAGGGCAGGGTCTCGAAAACGATGCCCGGGCCGGCTCCCGGCGCGATGCCGGCCGCGAAGACGGCAGGCATCACCGCAAAGCCGGCCAGGATGGCGAAGAAGAGGTCGAAAAAGGCGGTTCCGAGGCCTGAGGCGAGGATATTCTCATCCTTTTTCATATATGAGGCATAGGTCAGGATCGTTCCGACGCCTAGGGAGAGCGAGAAGAAGGCCTGTCCCATCGCGGCCGTCACCGTCGAAGGGGTCAGTTTCGAGAAGTCCGGCCTGACGAGGTATTCGACCCCCTTCCCGGAACCGGGCAGGGAAAGGCCGTAGACGGCGATGATGACAATCAGCACGAAGAGGATCGGCATCGTGATCTTGGTGAACTGCTCGATTCCTTTCCGTACTCCGCCGAGAACCACTCCGGCAACGAGCAGGAGGAAGGCCGTATGGGCGAGGATGGGCATTTGGACGGAAGAGATGAACTTTCCGAAAAAGCCGGTGACATCCCCCTCCGTCATCCCCGCGAAATCGAAGGATTTGAACAGATATTCCACGGACCATCCCCCGACGACGCTGTAATAGCTCAGGATGATGATGGGGGAGAGGACCGTCAGGAAACCGAGCCATTTCCAACGGGTTCCGGGAGCCAGCTTTTCCATGGCTCCGAAAGTCCCGGATCCGCTCCGCCGGCCGATGACCGATTCGGCGAAGAAGATGGGCATGGCCAGCACCAGGCTGGCGACGATGTAAACGATGATGAACGCGGCGCCACCGTACTCGCCGGCCATATAGGGGAAACGCCAGATGTTTCCGAGCCCGATCGCGGACCCGGCCATGGCCATGATGACGGCGAAGCGGCTGCCGAATGTCTCCCGGTTCTTCTCCATCAGACCAGATTCGTTATCAGGAGGGCGAGCACGGCGACCGGAGCGGCATACCGGGTCAGGAAGTACACGAACGGGAACCACTTGCCGTTGAGGCGTTTGGTTCCTCCGTTGGTGAATTCGTCACGGACGTCCTCCTTTTTCATCTTCCAGCCGACGAAGACCACGCAGAGGAATCCGCCGACGGTCAGCAGGACATTGGAGCAGAAGAGGTCGACGGCGGAGAAGATGTCATTGCCGAAAATCTTGACGCCGGAAAGCGGTCCGAAGGACAGCGAGCAGACGGCGCCGACGGCCCACGTGGCCGCGAAAACGGTCAGCGCGGCGACAGGCCGTTTCATCTTCTTCTCTTCCACGAGATAGGCGACCCCGACTTCCATCAGGGACACGGAGGAAGTCAGCGCGGCGAAGAGGATGGTCAGGAAGAAGAGGATGGCGACGATGGAACTGATCCAGGGCATCGTCACGCCCATCTTGGCGAAGATGAAGGGCAGGGTTTCGAAAATCAGTCCCGGACCGGCTCCCGGTGCGATCCCGGCGGCGAAGACGGCAGGCATGATTGCGAATCCCGCGAGGATGGCGAACAAAAGATCCGAGACGGCAGTTCCGAGGCCGGCGGCGAACAGGTTTTCCTTCTTGCTGACATAGGAGGAGTAGGTGATGATAATGCCCATCCCCAGCGACAGGGAATAGAAGGACTGTCCGAGGGCGTTGATGCAGGACCGTGCGGTCAGTTTGGAGAAATCGGGCCGGACCAGATAGTCGATCCCGGCCTTCGCTCCCGGCAGGCTGATGGAATAAATGGTGATCGCCACGATGAGCACGAAGAGCAGCGGGATGCACAGTTTGCTGAATTTCTCGATGCCGGAGCGGACTCCGCCGATGATGACCAGCAGGGTCGCCAGGAGGAAGAGGGTATGGAACAGGAGGGGCATCCAAGTCGAGGAGATGAAGCCCCCGAACAGTTCACCGACCGCATCGGTCCCGTTCCGGACGAAGGAAAAAGTCAGTCCTTTCCAGAGATAGTCAAGGGACCATCCGCCGATGACGCTGTAGTAGCTCAGAATCAGCATGGGCGTGAAGACGGACAGGTAACCGAGCCATTTCCAGGCGCTTCCGGGCGCAAGTTTTTCCATGGCCCCGCGACAGTTGGCCCCGCTCCGGCGTCCGATGACCGACTCCGCAAGGAAGATCGGGACGGAGAGGAAGAGGCAGCAGAAGATGTAGACCAGGATGAAGGCCGCACCTCCGTTCTCCCCGACGATATAGGGAAATCTCCAGATATTCCCGAGTCCGATCGCGGACCCGGCCAAAGTCATGATGACGGCCGCCCTGCCGCCGAAATTCTCTCTTTCCATATCCGTTAAGTTCGTTTCTCCCCGCCCGGGGACGGCGGTTTATCTTCTTTTGTATACCGTGAATTCGTAGGTCACGCCCGTATCGGGATCGGTCTGGGTTTCGGAACGGGACTCTTCTTCCCAGACCAGGGGATCGATCTCGGGGAAGAACGCATCGGCGTCTTCGACGACGTCATGAACATGCGTAATGAACAGTTTGTCAGCCGTTTCCATCGCTTCTGCGTAGGTGTACGCCCCGCCGATCACGAAGCAACGACCTTTCCCGGCGTCCTCCACGGACGCTTCCGCGGCGGCATAGGCCTCTTCGAGGGAGGTGACGACCGTCACTTTCTCTGGAGCCTCCGGCCAGGGGAAGATGGAAATGACGATGTTCTTCCGGCGAGGAAGCGGACGACCGATGGACTGGAAGGTCATCCAACCCATGATGACCGGATGGCCGGTCGTCTGTTCCCGGAAATATTTCATGTCCCCCGGCAGGTTCCAGAGGAGAGCGTTCTTGCGGCCGATCGCCCAATTGTCGGCGACGGCTACGATGATGCATTTTTCAATCATACGGCAACGGGGGCTTTGATGGCGGGCCAGGGATCATATCCTTCGAGGGTGAAATCCTCATACTTGAAATCGAAGATGTCCTTGACCTCCGGGTTCAGTTTCATGACCGGCAGCTTCCGCGGCTCGCGGGAGAGCTGGGTCGCGACCTGTTCGAAATGGTTCTGATAGATATGCGTATCGCCCGTCGTGTGGATGAACTCTCCCGGCTGCAGTCCACAGACCTGGGCGATCATCAGGGTCAGAAGGGCGTAGGAGGCGATGTTGAAGGGGACCCCGAGGAAAACGTCAGCGCTCCGCTGGTAGAGCTGGCAGGACAGTTTCCCATTTGCGACATAGAACTGGAACAGGCAGTGGCAGGGCGGCAGGGCCATTTTCGAGACCTCGCCGACGTTCCAGGCGCTGATCAGCATCCGGCGGCTGTCGGGGTTGGTCCGGATCGTCCGGATCAGTTCGGAGATCTGGTCGATGGTCCCGCCGTCGGGGGTCGGCCAGGAGCGCCACTGGTGCCCGTAGACCGGACCGAGGTCGCCGTTCTCATCGGCCCATTCATCCCAGATCGAAACCCCGTGGTCCTTGAGGTACTTGATGTTCGTGTCCCCGGCAATGAACCAGAGAAGCTCGTAGATGATGGATTTCAGGTGCACCTTTTTCGTCGTCAGGAGGGGGAACCCTTCCGACAGGTCGAAACGCATCTGGTATCCGAAGACGCTCTGGGTGCCGACGCCGGTCCGGTCGGATTTCATGACGCCGTTCTCGCGGATATGCCGGAGCAGGTCGAGGTACTGTTTCATACAGAGTGGGTTAGCGGGTCCGGAAGACCCAGATGATGGCTTCTTCGAAGGTCTCGCCGGGGCGGAGGACCGTGGTCGGGAACTCCGGACGGTTCGGGCTGTCCGGGCAGTGCTGGCACTCGATCGCGACCGCTTCATAGTCTTCGTAGCTGCGTCCATGCTTTCCGACCGGGGAGCCGGCGAGCCAGTTTCCGGTATAGACCTGGACGGCGGGCTGGGTCGTCAGGACCTCGAGGAACCGTCCGCTCTCGGGCGCATACAGTTCCGCTGCCGTCGAGAGCTGTCCGGGCATGGCCCCGTCGATCAGCCAGCAGTTGTCATAGCCTTTCCCATATTTCAGGGCCGGGAAATCGGCCTTGATGTCGCGGCCGATCGGCTTCGCTTCGGAAAAGTCCATGGGCGTTCCCGCGACCGGGGCGGATTCGCCCGTCGGGATCAGGGTCTCGTCCGTCGGCAGATATTCGGATGCGTTGAGCTCAAGAAGGTGCCCGAGGATGTTGCCTTCGGCGTTGAGGTTGAAATAGACGTGGTTCGTCAGGTTGAGGACTGTCGGGGCGTCCGTCTCGGCCGTCATGCTGAGTTTCAGCTCGTTCTCCTCGCTCCACTCATAGTGAGCGACGACCTTGAGGTTGCCCGGATAGCCGGCTTCCCCGTCTTCGGAGAAGTACATGAACTCGACGGCCTCGCCCTCGATGCGGCTTTCCCAAACCTTGTTCTGGAAGCCCTGGGGACCGCCGTGGAGGTGGTTGGGACCGTTGTTGACAGGGAGGTCATACTCCTTTCCGTCCAGGGTGAACTTTCCCTTTGCAATCCGGTTGGCGTAGCGTCCGGGAATCTTTCCCGCGCAAGGGCCGTCGGCGAGATAGTCCTCCGGGCGGTTGTATCCGATGGCGACATCAGCCAGTTTCCCCTCCCGGTCAGGAACGTTGATCGATACGATGGCGGCGCCGAGGCTCGAAAGCCTGACGCTGGCGCCGGAAGCATTGGTGAGGGTATAGAGGGTCACTTCCTGTCCGTCGGGAAGCACGCCCCAGGTTTCTTTCTTGATTTCCATAAGGCAACGACAGTATCATGCAAACATACAAAGATAGCATTTTTTGCACGATATTTCATGCCGTTACTGTTCACGATAATATTCAGAATTCCATTTGGCAGGAGAGTTATGCTCAATTATTAATTTGAATACTTTTCCGCCAGGGGATCTACGCCGGTCCAGGCGCAGGCGACGGAATCATAGATCCGCGCACCGAAGTGCTGGTAGCGCTCGCCCCGGAACCAGAAGGAGGTGCTGCTTTTGAGCATATTACTCCCAGATAGAATGCTCTTTTCTCCCATTGTCATTTCGCACATGAACATACTGTAGTTTCGATGTCTTAATTCCTAAAGAATCTATAGCTTTGTGAAAAGAACCAGTATCTTTAAACAGTAACATATTATTTGATTTAAAGGCATTTTCATCTTTGGCTAACTTTATGATACAATAGTATTGAAAATCAAGGTCATATGCGAGTATATAGTTATCGTCATAATAAACTTCGTTACAAGTAACGGTATTGCCACGGCTCGAAAACCGCTTAGTAATAGGATCCTTAAAGGCTAAATACCTGTAATCATCACACCAAAGAAAATAGAAATTAGTATGTCCTATTCGACGAGGGACATTATTCATGATTGTATCTAAAACCAGTATTATAAGGAGACCAATAATGATGGTTTTGATTGTACTAATAATGGTTTTGATTGTCCGATTCATCGTGAGGAGGATTTCCAGATATAAAATTGATATGTATTACCAAAGCAACGACTATCGGCTCGCGATTTATTTTCAGGCCAATGGGAATGAAAAAAGAGAGAGTAACGACTTTTAGAATCAAAAACGATATTATCCACGGAACTATTCAAGATAGAGTGTATCCCGTTTGTATCCAAAGGTATTTAAAAGTTCGATTTCAAAATCGACAAATACTTCAGAAATCGTTACAATTTGAATACTGTTTTTATAATAATCAAAGTTCGATTGCTCTTTTAATACAAAAGAAAAGATTTTACCGGGATCAAGAACTTTGTAGAAGTTTATAAAAGGAATGTCGAATTCAAACATATTCGGATTCTTAATATTGAGCGTTGAACCATATTCATGGATGACATCCATAATTGAAAGAGAATCTCCCTTCTGATTATAAAAAAAACGGATAGGTGACGTTTCTTCACTTAACCAAAGAATAATCTCTTTGGACGTTGAATTCTCTATGATAATGGTTTGTCTTGCCTTATCAGACTGGATAGAATATAAAGGATCAATTATTGTTGTACTTGTAGAAACGAGTCTCCTGTTGGAATAATTCGAACAAGAAGAAATTAAAACAATAAGGATAAATACTTTAATTGTTTTCATGATAGTTCGCAGTTGTTTCTTGGATGGCTGAGTTGATCATCTCATATAATTCCTTGTTATTATCAGTGTTCCCCCTCCCAAAATCGTGCGAAGCACGATCGCGATCTCCATTACTTATAACGTATAATAGTGCATGTCCGTATGCTTCGTGGGCAAAGGTCTCCGATCTACCAAGTTGTGTGAGATTAATGTTGATAATGACATTAATATTAGAGTCTATCGAATTCTCTTTTCCCTTAAAGTCAGGGAAAAGAGTTTTCCCGAGGAACCCCACTTCTCCTGTTGAAGTATTTATGCCTTTTCCGTTTGAGTTGCCAATAAAGAATGAATCAATACCTTGATATGACATAATGCTTTTCTTTGGACTCCGTTTGCATCCAAATAATAGTAATAATCAGAAAGTGAAATAGTAATGATATATTGATCCGATTTAACAAGTTTTAAAAGTGATTGATAATTATTACTTCCGCTATAGTGCGATTGCAATAAAACATGGTCAATATAACCTTGATAATCTAATCTTACATAAGACCTATCTATAGTGTTTAAAGAATTCAAGATCATTAAAAATTCCGGGAACGATTTGGGGCGAATTCGATCTCCTTCCGGATCCACCCGATTCACCGGATCTCCGGCGCAGTAGGCGTAGGGTGAGACTGAGACTCGGTAATTCTGCCATTTCCTCTGTGAAGATACTCCGATTCTCCCGGATTTGCAACGTCTAACGAAGGATTCTGACAGATCCCTCCGTGTGGAAGATAATCAAAACACTTTTGGATACTACCGTCCATGTCCGTTATTACTCGCACAGACCCCAGGTGATCGGTCGTGTAGTAATCCATCCGGTACTCGTCATCGGCATAGGACCCGCGTCCTGTCTCAACGGGTGCAAAAGGAGACTGAGCAACCCTTTGAAGGGGCCAGTCTCCTTGGATAACAAGATAAATGGTGTAACTTCGAACGTTCTTTAAACTGCAGTCCCTGCTCCAGACACACTGGATGGAACGCTACCCCCTAGAAGGACGATGTGGCAAGGTTACATGCCCCTCGTTTCTTTGGTTAAAAGGGCGATGCAATATTCTTTTCTCTTCCTATGAAAAATCATGTTGACAAAAGGATGTTATTCCTCGTAGTTTATATCGGAATATAGGTACCAATAGCCAAAAAACAATCCTCGAAAGATAAAAAAATGATTCGATAAGGGAAATAAAGCAAAATAACCCCAACAAATTGTTCTGAGTGAAAAACCAGAGGTCCCTTTAAAGAATATGATTCCTCACCAAACCCGAGAATATCTCTTCTGGACGTACCGATAGTTTCTTTCCACATGTGTTCTGGAACAACTCGAACCATGCTAATCCACATTAAAACGGCTCCACATAGGACGGAGATGAATAATAAAACCGCCCGTTTCCTTTTAGTCTTTATTCTCATAAACAAATTATTACATTAGAAACGATGACCTGGCTGAATGTATGACTTTGAAGTTACTATGCCATTGTAATTTGCAGTCATAGGGATGGAAACTCTTGAGACCGGCAAGAAATGACCCCTCACTCCAGAATGGCCACTTCCTACCAAATAAGTCGGATATGAAAAACTTCCCCGAATGATACCTTTTGTACTGGTTCGGTAATTTGAGTAGATAGAAGGATAAGAAGATGCAGCCTGGCCATGAACTTCAACATTTTCAAAATTATCAAGCCCAGAAATACGTTGAGCGAAAGATGGAAATTTATCGTTTCCTAGACCTGTTTTGCATCCAAAGAAATTTGCTTGAGCCTTTTTTCCAAAATTAAAATCAATACTACTCCATCCTTTCATCGACATCTGCATTCTATCAAGTTCATTCGTAGTTGTCTGGACCGTTCCTACAGGGCCATCTAATCCACCATGAGACCAAATGCTAAACTCGGCTGTCTTCCCATAAACATCAGAATACTTCTCTACAATTCCAGATACTAGTGCCTCAATATCAGATAAGTTAGATATTGATCTTAGTAAAACAATATCTTGCATGTCGTTAAACGACGCGTCCTTTTCAATGTTCTTTTTCCTTGTTTCTGCAGCAGCAAAGAACATCTCATCCCCTCGACGGTTACCAACTGTATAAAACAACATATATATTTTCTCTCCAGTCGGATCCACATAGTTCACCGGATCTCCGGCGCAGTAGGCGTATGGTGTTATTCCAGGATACTTCTCCGCCAGGGGATCTACGACGGTCCAGGAGCAAGCGACTGGATCGTAGTACCGTGCACCAAAGTATTGATAACGCTCGCCTCTGACCCAATGGGAAGTACTGCTCTGAGCATTCCACAGTTCGTTCTCCTTGCCGCTGAAACCGAACCAGGCACTGCGGGCAGTGGTGCTCTCCGTGAGGCCGTTCCCTGTCATCCGTACTCCGAACGGCAGGTAATCGGTACGGCTGACAACGGTGTTCTTGTCGGATGCTACGACCCGTACGCTCCCAAGATGGTTCATACTACTAGTTACTCTCCTTCGACATACTCGTGAGAATATGGCATTTGGTGGCACTTAAAAGTTCCTTTTTCTTCATTCAGTGTACTGACTGTCGGGTCATTTTTGCTAATGATAATCTCCACACAATCTCCTAAATGAGCATCCTTCCAGAAATTTTTATTGACGTTATATCCTTTGAAGTAACGCTTTCCATTTATGAAAAATTCGCAATCTAGCACATGATCTAAATGATAAGAGGAAGTATGTGATTTCCCTTTAATACATGCAGTTACGGATACTGTCGGCCAATTGCGAAGAGATTTATTTCTCCTAACTGTTGTTATACTGCCACTTATTAACAAATAACCCATCCCAATAATCCAAAGAATGGTTAAGCACTGAGATATTCTTAAATTCCCAGGCTTATTTATCCTCTTATTCTTTTTCATATCTATGCCAGTACTGGAATCCTTGTTTTATAACACCCTTCGAATAGTCAAAAGACTGAGAAACAATTTTTGTTGCCACATCCTCTTCTCTGGCCTGTTGTGCTACGATAGCTGCTTTTTCTGCTTTCATCGCCCTTACAGTGGAGGATGGTCTATTTTCAGAGATGTTTCTTGTATGTTTAGCGTTCCATGCTGCATCAGAAGCCTTTCTTTCTGCTTCCTTGGCCGCTTTCTTTGTCACAAAAGATATCTCTTCAACACCAACGTCAATAATAGTATTAATCGCCGCATTTGTAACTATGTCCCTCTTATCTTTCTCTAATATAACTCCATTGTTCGGAGTAACTGAGATTGTTTCTTTTG
>JAFRUH010000014.1 GCA_017438975.1 Bacteroidales bacterium | reverse complement strand
TGGATTCGCTAGTAATCGCGCATCAGCCATGGCGCGGTGTAGACGTTACCGGGCCTTGTACACACCGCCCGTCACGCCATGAAAGTCTGGGGCGCCTGAAGTCCGTGACCGAGAGGAGCGGCCTAGGGCGAAACAGGTAATTGGGGCTAAGTCGTACCAAGGTAGCCGTACCGGAAGGTGTGGCTGGAACACCTCCTTTTTGGAGCTTTCCATCGACTTGAAAGCGCCCTTCTTATTGTTTAGTCTTTCATTATTTATACAGGCTCTTAGCTCAGTTGGTTAGAGCGCTACACTGATAATGTAGAGGTCGGCAGTTCAACTCTGCCAGGGCCTACAAAGCCGGCCGAAAGACCGGCTTTTGTTATGTACGGGGGTATAGCTCAGCTGGTAGAGCACCTGCTTTGCAAGCAGGGGGTCGTCGGTTCGAATCCGGTTACCTCCACTAACAAGACTGATAATCAGCTTGTTACAAGATTTACGCAGAACTTTACGCATAATACGGTAAGTTCTGCGTATTTTCTTTTACTATACTCGGCTCCACTATCAACGGACTTTTGCTAACTTTGTTGGTATACTGAAACCACACTATGTCCGCCAGAAACAACATACCCCGCGACGACAAACAATACCGCAAGATGCTGCGGACCATCAAGCTCCTGGTCTACATGGTACTGTCTGTCCTGGCCGTGCTGCTCGTTGGCTTAGTCCTCGTCTGGATGTATGACAAAGCTCCTGACAACCCCTTTAGCCATGGTTGGAATCTCTTCTTTGTTATAGTTTTCGCCATCCTTGTTGCTTGTCTCCACCTGCCGGGATACATCATAGACATCCGTAAGATAGAAATGGGCGATTCAACTCAAGTGAAAGATATAGCCCCTAAATCTTATGCGGCCGTCTTGGATCATGCTAGAAAGGAGAAACTCATTGACGAAGACAACAAGTTGAGTGTCCCCCGTACTGAATTTGTCCGCTTTTGCGTAAAGAATGGTTATTTTGCTCCTCACCGGAAGGAGAACTGGAAGACTATCGACGCTGTTCTCAAGGACTGGCAAACGGAGAAACCTATTACCGCAAGCCAGTTAACCCAAAGTTTTCAAGACCTTCAGGCTCGCGGACAGCTCTGATAATCAAGTCTATTCGCATCTATTCAGCATCTATCTTGGTCTATTCTTGGCCTCGATAGATGTTCTTTTTGTGTAGAGTGGTTTCCTTTGTCCCAGCGATCCTTCAGGGAGGACGGAAGCCGAACTGATGGGGAGAGCAAGATGTGCCCGCAGAGACTTATCTTCCGAAGACCCGGCGAGCATTCATCAAAACCCCAAAAATCGTTATGTATGGTTTTGATACTACCAAGCCCCTCTACACCCTTACGGTAGGGGAATTCTTCCAGATGATGGAGGACTTCATACAGAAAGCCGCCGATGGCGGAAAGGACACCGCAGCCGAGGCCGACAAGCCCACTGGACGTCTGGTCTATGGCCTTGCAGGCATCGAAGAACTCTTCCACGTCTCTCACAAGACCGCCCAGTACTACAAGGACCACATCATCTGCGAAGCGGTCCGCCAGAACGGCCGCAAGATTGTCACCGACGTGGACCTCGCCCTCAAACTCTTCAACCAAAGGAGGGCCGACAAATGATGACCTGGCTCACCCATCCCGAGAAAGCTGTCGAGCGGCTGGCCTTCTCGCCCCACATCTCCTTCTTCAAGCGTCCTGTCAGCAATACTGTGCCCTTCAAGGACATCACTCTCATTGAAGTCTACAGTTACCTTACGAGCGACTACGCCAAGGAGCAGACAGAGCGCCTCCGCGCCATCTCAGACAAGTCCCAGGCCTCCCGTTACAAGGCAGAGAACTTCGACTACGTCACTTTCGGTGGCACCTTTACTACCCGCCGTAACACTGACATCAAGTTTCCCTCGGACCTCCTATGCCTGGACTTCGACCACGTCCCCAACGTGCCGATGTACCGTGAAATGCTCCTCCGTGACCGTGAATTCCCTACGGCTCTTCTCTTCACCAGCCCCTCCGGCAACGGCATCAAATGGGTCATCCCCATCCGCACGGACACCCACATCTACGAGGAAGTCTTCCGTGCCGTGAGCAACTACATTCAGTCCACCTACGGCCTACAACCGGACCAGAAATGCAAGGACATCGCTCGCGCCTGCTTCCTGCCTCATGACCCCGAGGCTTACATCAACCCTAAATACGTCCCGCCCTATGCTGAACGATAGTTTTTTCCAGAAGTGGCTTGACCAGCCCCAGTCTCCCTCCTTGTACCCGCCAGTGCCCACTCAGGGCACTGACCCCCAGGGGGACATCGAACTCGTTACTCAGCGTATCGAGGCGGCAGGCATAGACCTCACGGCCGATTACGGCGACTGGCTCCGCATCGGTTTCGCTCTTGCCGATGCGCTGGGAGAATCTGGCCGATCCTGCTTCCACCGCCTCAGCCGCTTTTATCCCGCCTATAACCAGCAGGAATGCGACCGCCAGTACGATAACTGCCTCCGGTCCAACGGTCACGGCGTCACCATCCGCACCTTCTTCCGACTGGCCAAAGACCACGGAATCTCCGTTTCCGTTCCATCACTGCCATCAAAACCATCACTTCCATCACCGGCTCCCTCCGGGAATCAGTATCAGGAAGGCTTCCGTGATGCTAATGATGGAACTGATGGTAACGATGGAAAGCTCCTCATGCCCACCTTCTACGGCAGTGTCAAGGACCAGCTCCCTCCCTTCCTGCAGAAAGTGGCAGCTATCAGCGACTCGGAGGCCGATGCCGACATGCTCATTCTTGGCACCCTCGCCGCTATTTCGGCCTGCCTGCCTAACATCTACGCCATCTATGCCCGCCGGGAACTCTTTACTAACCTCTATCTGTTCGTCACCGCTCGTGCCGGTAGCGGCAAAGGTCGACTCTCCCTATGCCGATCCATCGTAGACCCCATCCACGAAGAATTGAGGGCCGAAAGTAACAAGCTGGAGATGGATTACCGAGAAGAAAAGGAGCGGTACAAGCGTCAGAAGAAGGGCGAAGGTATCCCGGAACCCACGCCACCACCCATCCGCCTTCTCTTTATCCCGGCCAACAGCAGCGCTACCGCCGTCTACCAGGCCCTCAACGAGAACGACGGCCAGGGCCTCCTCTTCGAGACCGAAGGCGACGTCCTTGCCGCCAGTTTCGGTCAGGACTTTGGCGATTTCTCCCAGGGCCTCCGCCAAGGCTTCCAGAACGAGCCTATCTCTTACCTTCGCCGCACGGAAAGGGAATACGTCTGCATCAAGCAGCCCCGTATCTCCACCATCCTCTCCGGCACGCCCCAGCAGGTTACCAACCTGATGACCAGTGTGGAGAACGGTCTCTTCTCTCGCTTCCTCTTCTATTGCCTGGACAAACCCCTCGTCTGGCTCGATGTCCTAGACGAAGGAGATGGAGAGCCCCTGGACGACCATTTCAAAGTCCTCGGCAGCCAATTCTTCGCTTTCTATCACAGCCTGCAGAAGAACGCCCGCATCAAGATTCGCCTTACGGCAGAGCAGGGCCATGACTTCAACAAGCACTTCGACCAGGTCCAGACCGAATACTATGCCATCTTTGGGGACGATACCATCGCTTCCGTCCGCCGCCTGGCGGTAAGCACATTCCGCATCACTATGATTCTCACTGCCCTTCGGATGATGGAAGACTGTGACTTCTCCGCCCTCCGCCACGTCCGGGACGATGACTACACCACCGCGATGGCCATCAGCGAAGTGCTCCAGCAGCACATGCTGCGCGTCATCAAGGAACTCCCCTCCTCAACCTCGAAGGTCGCAACTGGCCAGGCCAAGGAGCCCCTGCTGTTGAAGGCATTCTGGGACGCCCTCCCGGAAGAATTCGAAGCGAAAGACTTCAAGGCCATTGCCCAGAAGGTGGGCCTGTCTATTCCAACAGCCGAGCGTTACATCCGGCAATGGGTGGACACCCGCCTTGACAAAGTCTCTCGAGGACGATACCGAAAGCGGTAATTCACGATGCAGCCCCGGTGATGAGCTGGGGCTGTTTTGTGTAATATACTTTAGGGCTACTATTTATTTATTCGATATAGGCCCTTCTTATTTAACCATACGGCAAGAGCCCAGGCTTCGTGGAATCGGATATTCGCCATCGTTAGGCCATATTCCCTACATATCTTTTCGTACTCTTGGTAAGTACTTGGTCTAAACCGTAGAAGAAGCCACATTAGAGCAGCAGCGGCTGTGAGATACGTTTTGCCTCCGTTTTTATGCGAAGGCCTTTTGATAACATTACACCTTCTGCACCTTAATTCCAGATTTTCCAGATAATCGGCATCTCTTTTATCTGCAAAAGTTTCTTTGGGAATAATGTGATCGGCCTGTAACTCTAAATGCGTTCCACAATCAACGCAAACTCCCTCTCTATCATAAAACCATCGCATAACCGCCTGCATTGTCTTACCTTTCGGATAATGAGACTGGAAATTCTTATTAGTTGCAACGGCGGTACCAACTTGAGGAGGATTCAATGCAGAAAGGACAGTTGATGCCATGTCTTTGTATGATGCTAATCCTTGTTCATTCAAATAGATTAGCATATCACGCCACTGCTCTTCAGACCATTCAGAATCATTTGCGGGGAAAGAGGAAATATCAATCATGTTCAAGCACTTTATCTAATGCTGTCATAAAGGACACGAAGGAAATGCCAAGCGCATTGCAATAACTCCTGAGCTCGATAACATCAAGTCTTCGCTCACAAGTTTCAATTTTGCTAATCATTGCCTGCTTAACATGCATTCTCTGAGCGAGTTCCTGTTGGGTTACACCAAGAGTCTCTCGTTCTTTACGAAGAAGGTTTATAATAACCTTATAATCGTCAGAATGAATGCTTTTGTCCATTATTTAGCTGTGTTTACAAAAATATAGCACAAATATCGATATTCCAAAATAGAATATTTCGTTTTTTTTCATATCTTTGCAAAAAAGAATGAACATGACTTTTGAATACATCACAAAGAGATTTGAGGAAACGATAGGCTTCAACTGGTTACCAGAGGAAGCCACAGAAAGTGAGTTCAAAAGAGTCGTCGCAAGTATTGGTGAACCAAACGAAGTCAGTAAAACTCGGTTTGCAGACCTTCTGTGCGAGATAGTTTGCGACAAATTAGATTTGTACAATAAAGAGATCAAGTTTTTTATTGATACCGTTGCTAAGAAGAGTATTTTCTTTAATTATCAAGAAAAGTTAACAATAAGAGGGCTTTTCCTCAAAGGCGATAAAGCTGGGCTGTCGAGGCTTTTGAGAAAGAGAAAACTTAATGATGCACAGACAGTTGTCGATAGAATCTCTATTTATAGTAATGAGCAGATAATCGGCACCCTTTCGGAGACCATTAAGGACGACCAGAATTATGATGCTATACTTAATTCTGTGTTTTCAGCTTTAGTTTTCTCTTTGTTTGAGAGGGACGCAATTTTATCCTATTATACACACAACAAGTACAGGAATCAGAGGTTTTATTCTTTTCTTAAAGAACGGTATCCGGTCAAGTACGAACGTGAACACGCGCTTTCTATATTGAAAGTAGATGATACTTTGCTGCAGTCGTCGCGTGATTACTCGTTATTGCTGTCAACGGTATGCAATTATCTCCAACAAGAGTATAAACGACTACAGAATTATTGTTATACCGGAATTATCATTGACCCGCTCACTATTGATGGAGAATCCATTCAGTGGCGTCTGTACTCCGACCTTGTATTGTATGCGACAAAGTTTATTGAAGAGAGATTAAAGATAGGTTATTTCCACCCAGCAAAGATTCAAGAGACAACCAAGAGGTACATCCCGAATATTGATTTGGAGAAGGCAGACTTTTCAATAGCTAACACAGGGTTTACTTACAAGGATTGTTTTATTCTGAACTCTGAACAAATGTGCCAGGAGGGGGATGTAGTTGCTTCTTCGTATCGGATATTAGTATTATTCCAAAAGAACAAACGTGATGAGGAGATAATTCCCTGCCCCGAGTGCTTGAGTGACAACGTTCGTGGTAATTCATACCCCATACTTGGTGTAAAGAGTTGGGAATGTCATAATCCTCTCTGCCCAGATAAGAGTAAGTATAATAGAGGGAAGCGTTATTCTATGTCTTCCATAATTAAACAGGAAGCAATAGAGGATCCCAGTAGTACTATCGACAAGAACTTGCTTAGTGAGTGGCGTTTGGATGTTATTAGTCAAAAGGGCATAGAGTCAGTCATCGATTATTTAATTCGATTCTATTCTTTTTTCGGAGACACGGTTCATTTGTATAATATGCCGAGCATAGGAGAAGAACATGCTGGTCGCTTTTTGACTTATACCGATGTTCCTGTCCATAAATCGAAGAAGCTATTAGACTTCTTTGATTCGGCATTTTTTCATAGGTTCTCCATTCTTGATGTATCAAGAAATGAACAGACTTTTGAGAATATCTCGGAGATTGACGGTGTCGAGATTTATAATGGTAATTGTCGTGATGTTCTTCAGAGTATGCCTTGTAATCGGTTCGATGGCGCTATAACATCCCCTCCGTATTACAACGCAAAAGAGTATTCACATTGGCCAAATATCTATTGCTATTTGTACGATATGTACAATCATGCAGCAGAGGTGTATCGAACATTAAAACCGGGAGCTTATTTTCTCTATAACATTTTCGACTATTTTGACAACGAAAACAATGTAGTCCAAAGTGCTATGGGCGAAGGTCGTATGATATTGGGGGCGTATATTATTAATCTCTTTAGAAAGATTGGGTTTACCATTCAGGACAACATCATTTGGTATAAGGGGCATATACAGGGTCATAGAAGTACAAATCAAGGGAATAATAGCCCGTATTATCAGGCTCCCCTTAATTGTTATGAGCATATCCTTTGTTTTAGGAAACCGGGGAAACAACTCTCACCCATTGATTTCCCCAAGATAGTCAACATCTATCCCGTCATCAAGATTGTAAAAGGTGTTAATATACTCGGACATACTGCACCCTATCCAATACAACTCGCCAGAATATTAACTTCGAGGATAAAGGGTGTCGTATTAGATCCGTATGCGGGTAGTTTTACCACATCTCGCGCTGCTAGCTTAGACTCAATAAATTCAGTTAGTATAGAGATGTCTAAAGAGTATTGCCAACTCGGCAAACGTCTATTAGCCCAGCAAGAGAACACTTTGTTCAAATTTTTATAATTCACTTGGTAAATTTGTAAACTCAAAAGATTGTATTATATTTGTCTCGTAATTCTTGATGTTTAAGGTTAATCCTGTTGCAGAATTATGGAAACAAAGACAAAATGTAAGTTCGTCAGCCGTGACAGGGTGACGGTTGAAACGCCACAAGGTGACCGTTTCACGTTGGGACTCTCCGGAGTTATCCCATTTGAGTTTCAGGGGCAGCACTGTCAAATCATCGCTGCACTCTTCGACAAATACTACCAGGGCGACCCCTCAGTCATTATGGGGCCGATTCTTCGTGGTATGTACCAATGCCACTGCTGGGCCAGCATCTTCTGGTATGGCCCGGACCGTGGAGATGAACGCGAGCGTATTGGTGCTCGTATCAAGAGCCTTCGGATGGAGCGCCGGATGGATGCCCAGGATGTCGCTCAACTTGCCGACATCGATGCATCCAACCTTAGCCGTATTGAGAAAGGTAAGTATTCCGCCGGCCTTGACATCCTTTGCCGCATAGCCGCTGCGATGGATTGTTATGTGGACATCGTTCCTAATAATAACCGAATCAATATGGCCGGCCATATCGTGCCGGAAGAGCACAAGAAATGGATGATAACTGCCAAGCGCAGCACTTTCCGCCTGGCTGAGTGTCTGGAGAAATACGGTGAATACCATTGGCAGCAGAGTCGATATAACGTCAATGTCGGCGATACCATCTACGTATATGTCTCTGAAGACAGGGAGATCAAATACAAGATGACCGTTGAAGCCATCAATGTGAGGTACGATCAGTGGATGGTCAAGGAAGAGGAATTCTGGGTCGATAAGGACCGCATCAATCAAGACGAAGGCGATACGAAATACGCCCTTCTTCGCCTTGAATTAGTCTCTAAGTCCGGCAAACTCACCGAAGAAAACCTCGCCAAGCACGGCTTCCTCCGTGCCCCTCAGGGTACTAAAGAACTCGAAGGAGACCTTCTCAAATTCATCGAAAGGAGGTTCTAATTATGGGCGCATTTCTGACCTATGCGCTGGATGAAGGCGGAGCCCTCGTCCACGTCGATGATGTTGCCAAAGGCGCAAAATGTGCCTGTCGCTGCCCTCACTGCGATGCTCCTCTATATGCCAAAAATGCCGGAACTCAGCGTGAACACCATTTCGCACACGCTCACGGGCACGAATGTGAAGGAGCGTACGAATCTTCACTGCACTTATTGGCTAAGGAAATCCTCCAGGAAACGGGCAGAATAATGCTGCCAAGATCCAATGGTGGTCACTTCCCTACTGGCTCTGTTCGTATTCGCAATGTTGAGATTGAAAAATGGGATGACCACTACGGAATCAGACCAGATGCCGAAGGTATTATGGACAATGGCGAACGTCTTCTCATTGAGTTCTATGTCAGTCACAAAGTCGATGGAAAGAAGCGTCAAATCATAGTTGATAACCATCTCAAGTGTATCGAGATAGACATCAACTACCAAGCGCTTGACAAAGCCGAATTGAAGGAATTCTTGACCGGTACTGACGAAGATCGCAAATGGATTGTGTCAATACCGCCGCCGCCCAAATCGAAGGGAGAATCCTTTAGTTATGGGAGGAATCCCATGTACGAAAAGACAAGAGACATTCTCAAAGAAATCTTCGATGAAGGCACTATCACAATTCATCCCTACGCTATGTCCTATTACCATCCTGACAAGCCATTTGACCTGCGACAGATTGGATATGATGTCTGCGAAGTCAACACGAAGTATCGAGGTTTCAAATCAGACCTATTGCTATTCAGGAGCCAGAAAGAAGACAAAGGACACATATCGATTAACATTCGTGGCCGAAGGCGCAGCGAAGACTTCCGCTACCCCAAAGGACTCCGCATAATCGACATAATCTTCAAAGCCATAGGTACGGAAGATAGTACCAGGCAGAGGCTGAAAGATGGAGATCTGGCCGGCGATTTAGGAATGTTTGTTGAGTATTACGGTTTCAAAGGATAAAAGAATAATAAAGATGTCGAAAAAGATTGGACGTAACGACCCTTGCCCTTGCGGAAGTGGGAAAAAGTACAAAAACTGTTGTATGGGGAAAGATAATCTTTTCCCCAGCACCGCTCCCGTGCATCACACCAGTATGTATGTAGGCGTGAATGAAAGCAGAGAAGTTCTTGCTTACTTCAAAACGCATAATATACACGACATCTTAAACTTTATTATTGGACTTCAATTGTCTCCTGCAAATCACGGGAAAAACGTGAGAGTTGAGGATCTTGCTAGAATGGCTGCTCAGCAAATCCATAAAGGAGGCGCGCCGTTTAATAAACAGGAACTTGAGAGCATTTTGAATAAGGAGTATTCAAGTAATCACTTAGAGGATCTCCCTTGTAATATGTTCTCTGAGAACGTCGCGTTTTATGGTGGGGCATACACTGTCTTCCCAGGCATATCTTGTCAGGCTATTGAGATACTAAAGGAATTAATCAATGCAATCTTTAAGAAAACAGTTGCCGTTTCTGCTCCAATAGAAGCAGAGATTAGTCAGGGCATACAGTGTATGCTCATCTTTGGAGAGGTACTTGCACAAATGGCTGGCGTTTCTGGGAATAATAAGGGTATTGAGTATGAGAATCCAGAATTAAAGTATGATCGTTGTGGTATTGATTACTCAATTCCAATCGCTGTTTTTGACTCAATGCTTTCAAAGAAAGGTATTAATCCGAGCATTGTTAGACAGTTTGTTTTAGATATGGCTGATTCATCATTGTTGTATGCTGACCCAGATCATTCTCCGCTGTTACATCATCCGATTATTGAATTCGACGGTAGATACTATTTCCTATTGATATCAAACCAGGCTAATGCGATTAATACGTTTATATTGAATGAGGTATTATCATGCGGCTGTGAAGACAACATTGCAATGGCGGTACATCAGCATATTTGGAGTGAAATCAAGTTTGGCTGTACTCGAATGGAATGGCCGATGACTACTTATGAACTCCCGAGAAGCGAAGATCCTTTCTTTGAGGAAATAGTTGCACAGTTTGATACGAATTGGATTGCTTATGTTTGTTACGTGCATGACTTAGGCGAGAACATTATAGATGCTATTAATGGTGGCCAGTGTATGTATCAGATTGATGATCACATAAAAAGAGCCGTAGATTACCTTAGAAGTAATAACGATACAAAAGATTATCACATATTGACTCTTCTCCTATATTCTTCTTTAGGAGAGACTATGATGATACCTCATAACGGTGGAGATAATGAAGACTATCGAGTCACATTCGCCGCCTTTGATTTCATCGCGCTATCACAATCAGAACGATGGAATCAACTCAGCTTATTGCGATTTGCTCAAGCAATTCACAGACAGAAAGACAGTTTTGGGCCGGTGATCAATATGTTGGATATTTATTCCATTTACAAAGCTTATGGGGAGAGTTTCTATATGTCGGATGATGTTAGATACTCTAATATTATTATTCCTCCGGATGATGGTATGCACCTTTTATTTGATTGGAAATCGAAAAGAAATTTTCAAAGTGTAGATTATGAAAAGGATGGTAAGCATCTCTCTATGTCTGTTGAGTCGGCCCTTGAAGATAAACCAATATTCAAACCATCACCTGAAGTCAATGGGTACCATGTTGTAACGACGGCGTTTTCTGTTCCAATCTGGGTGTATTGTCCACAAGTAACAAAAAGGTATTCTCATGAGTACGAAGTGGCAGATTTGTTCGGAATGGCTATCGTTTTCTGGCTATCTAAACTTGCACCTCAATTATATGATTGGGTCTCGGCTCAGTTCGATTCTTCAGTGTTCATCGAATTATTATTTGACGAAGATACCTTTGATGAATACAGGCACGGGGATGATTTTACAGATAAACCTGGAAATCCTTTCTTGCTAATAAAAGATGGCTATCTTCTTCACATTCAAGTGCACAGACAGGCTTTGTCATTGATGGCCGTAGGAACAAATGAGGGAGAAAGATATATGATGGCAGAGGTTATTTCAACGATGCTTGATTTGGACAAACACGCCATAAGGAGTGTTCTTGATGACAATATGCCATTGAATTCGGCCAAAATGATCCTACTATCAGACACCGGGAAGAATGAATTAATGGATCCCCGGTATTTGCATCGCCCATTGTATATAGGCCGATCAATGGATCAGTTTCTTTTGGATTGTTTGCCAGAGTTTATGGCGGAAAAAGGTTTGGATATAGATGGTCGCATTGAATCTGGAGAAGAAAAGAAAGCTTTCTTGAACAAGCTTGTTGAGGTGTTGTTCGAAAGACTGGATACAGAAGTGGCAAGATACAGCAAACCGGTTTTGCTAAGGTGTCTTGTGGACATTAATGAATCATTGCTGTGGGATAGGGAACATGACGGAATCATTGTTCCAGCGAAGTTACTTTGCTTGGCGGATACTCCTGAAAAGAGGGGGGTATATCAAGAGCATGAAAAAGAGTTGACCAACTCAAGTCTTGCCGCCAGGTGTTTAGCTGAGTATGTAGTTGCCCACAATAATATGGGAGGGCCACTGTATCCTGGCCGAGAGGAGATTGAATATATGATGGCGCTGATGCACTCAATTGTAACTTTTGGCTCTCAATCAGACTCTTTGCATTTTGGTTTAGCAGATGTACAGTTAGAGAAGCTTAAATCAGGAAGATATGTAATAACAGATGATTTGTTTCAAGAAAAGATGGAAGAGTTTGCTCGAGCATATATCGAAGAAGATATCAATAAACAAATCTCTGCTTTCCCGAATCGGTTGCAACTCAAACCAATCAGTAGCCCCCAAAAGGAACAGCCGGAGGGGAGAAATAATCCCATTGCTATTACCTCAGATGATGTCAATGAAGCGTTTGCCAGTGATTGGGGAGTCTCCTATTCAGACATTGATGCTTTTTGCTATGGCTGTTTCTGCCTCTGTCTTCAACGAAACACGTCTTCATTGGATATAGATGCGTCCTCGTTCGTATCGTCCATAATGACTCTTCAGCCCAATTTGAACTCCAACAAGATAGAATTGTGTATAAAACATTTTTCACTTGAGCCGAGGCCATCGTATCTGAAAGCCCCTAATGGGTATAGAGATACAGAAGTATTCCCTTGGGTTTACAATAGAGAGTTTAGTTATATTAGAAGATTCATTCTATCATACGATACCGAATCTGGAATTCGCAGATTTGTTTTGGGGCCACGGAGTGCAATGTCTTCATTAAGACAACTGGCCACCTTGTTGTCTGATGGTCGTTTGCAAGATAATACAAAAAAGCTAAAGGCTCTAAGGTCTAGATTTAATGATGTTAAAGGGGCGGCTTTCAATGAGGATGTACGTAATTTTCTAAAAAAGACATCAACGCTAATTGTATGGAATTGGGAGGTTACAATTGATGTTGACGGTAATCTAAAGGCGGAAAAGAACTATGGCGATATAGATGTCCTTGCCTATGATCCGAACAAAAAAGTCCTCTTCTCAATAGAATGCAAGAAAACAGAAAAGGCAAGAAATGTTCGAGAAATGAAAACAGAACTTGATAAGTATTTTGGGAAGCCGGATATAAACAAAAAAGGATATATCGAAAAGCATGTCGAACGTCATCAATGGCTTATAAATAATAAAGAAATTGTCGCTGCCTTCATTAATGAAAAGTCGGACTTCAAAATTGCCTCAATTATTCTGACGTCGGAAGTTATTCCATTGTCCTACATAAGCAGAATAGGCATCCCACTACCAATAGTGGCCTTTAGTCAATTAGTTTCGAATGGCATTGAACAACTGTATGCCATTACAGGAACGAATCTTTCGTAATAATTTGAATCGGTCAAGAGACTGTGCCCGGAGGGGCCGGCCACAGACTTGGCAGTTGCCCTTCCAGTTCCCCATGATCACAGCTATTGTTGTTTTGGGATAAGAGAAGAGCCTCTCCCATCCATGGAGAGGCCCTACATCCCGAATCCAACGATGTGAGATTATTTTTGAGTTGACAAGTTGGAATTTAATTGATTCACGTCGATCATAGGCAGGGGATAGTTGGAAAAGTTGGTGCCGGCTGTCTTTACCACTAAAATCCCGCGCATCGTTCCTACGGCCACACTTAGGAAGTGAGGCATGATATGGTTGACTGTGATGCTCTGGTTGTCATTGAATACGACAAACTGTGCCAGGTTCTTAACTTCAAATACAAATTTGTAGATACTTTCAAGGACGACCTCGCCATTCAGTTCATAACGAGTCCCGAACAAAAGAACAAAGATGTCGTTTTGAACATCAGGCTGAATCTGGGTAGAGAAGCCGATCTTCATTGAATCAGGGCTGACGTCATCTCCGACTTTGCCGGGAGACATCATAAAACTTACCTCGCCGACAGAGACGAGTCTCATCTGGATATTAATATTATCTTCCGCCATACGAAACTAATTATGATAAGCCATGAGGCAATCACTATTATCTTGTTTATTAATAAATACCCCATCGATAGACTCGGAAAGCGTGACATAATTACCAACAGGGACAAAAACAAACTGGACCTGTGGTGCTTTCTTTACTTCTACAATAGGTTCACCAAGAACTGATGCGATCTTGGCAAGCGTTGTGGTGGTGAATCCGTGAGAGCCCGTAAGCCACCTGGAAATCTCGGACTCACGTTTTCCCATGAGTGCGGCGAATTCCCGCTGAGTCATTCTCTTCTCCTTAAGAAGATCATAGATGCGGTTCGCGATGTCAATATTAAGGCTCACCTCCTCCAACACCTCAGGAGCGACATTGGCAACGCATTGGTCAAATAGAGCGTTCTTTTTCATAACAAGTATTATATGGTGATAGTTTCAATTATTGTTTTAACAGTCTGATAATCTTCATAATCTGAATGGGCTTTCCGCGTCTCAACAAAAATCTGATGCTCGATGTCTCGAAGTTGATTCACAATCCCTAACAATACAGGATCATCTTCAAAGCGATCTACCTTCTTTATCCCTCCATTTCCAAGAATAAGAAGTTTATCAGATATCCGGATACAATACAATCGAACAGTGCCGACACCTCGTCCTCTTCTATGCTCTATAATGAGAGGAAGAGCTTTGATATTACGCCCCTCAAGCCGAAAGAGATTCTCTCTGGCTCCACAGTCATCGAGCATTTTCTTAACACGGGCAATTATTTCATCAAAATCTTTCTTTAACTGAGGATGAGGCAGTGCGCCATTGTTGGACATGAATTTCTCGAACTCGGTCATTGTTTCACCATCATACTTTGGTGAATAAATACTGACATTTTCGCTTTCTATAACAAGTTCGAGTTTTCCCATACAATGCTTTGTTTGAGGGCACAAAGATACGACATATTTTTGAAACCACAAACAAAACTTCACTTTTTTGTTAAGTTTCAGCGTTTGCTACTTGTTTGCTAACAAAGGCGAGCCTCACGTAACTTGCTAGCGACCTGCAGATATAAGGAGAATCGGTCACGGTCAGCAGTCAGTTGTGGTCCGCTCGTTACACTTGCTCCACAAGTGCCAGCTCACCGTGCTGGTTAATGCCCCTCCGGCTCCCCACAGGGGAGAGCATAACGCCCGGCCGGATTCCTTCGAAGCAACGTCAGTGCTGGAGAATCCGCGCCATAACATAATCCGTCGGGATTGTGTAACAAGTCGCCGCGAGCGGCGCTTGTTTCCGCTTCGCACACAATCCGGATTATGTTAAGGAGCTCCGTCCTACCTTCGAAAAAAATCCCACCCGTCCGGTCGGCGTGGCGGCAGGAAAGGAGTTCTGCTCCAGGGCCATCCCCGACCCTGGCCCTTCGCAAAACCCCGCACTTTCGGGGCCCCCGCCCCAAAAGTGCCCGCTACGAACAAGGTCAGTAGGTAAAGGAAGGGCATCACTCGCCCCACCGAGGCTTCCTGCCGGCACGTGCAGCACAGCTGCGGGTCGGCCCAGTACCAAATATCAACTGTCCCGACAAGCGGGCCAGTCCATATTTGGCACTGTTCCTCCAAGGTAAGCCCTCACTGGCTTGTTTAACCTGGCTGCTATTCCTCCACACCTCTGCCGGGATGAATCCCGCCAGAAGTGTTCCGGGCATCCAGGAAGCGGCCCTTCGGCCCGCTCGCGCAGACTGTGCCAGTCATCGTTCCAAGGCATCAAGACCTTCGCCCTTGCTGCCCTTCCACGCTGCCAGCCACAGACTGCGCCGGAGGGCACCGTCAGAGCGTTGATATCAGCGGAATCCTTCGATTCAGCCTTGTCATGGGCCGTTCCGGCCCAGGCCCCGGAGGCCGTCTGCCCACCCACGCTCCCGGTCTTATCTCGTCGCCCCAAATCGCGCCAGATTCACAACGACTCATTGTGGGCTTGTTCAATGCCATTACCCGTGAGCTTATGTACGGTTTCATGGTGGATGTCACAGCGAGGACCCGGGAGGAGATAGACCAAAGTGGTGCGTAATTTAGGTACATACAATCTTTAATTAAGTTTTAGATGCAAAAAAGTGGAATAGATGTGGTATAATAACAAACAATCAATTATATTTGCAATGCGTATACTAAAGTGTTTTGTGTTATTAGCCTCTCTGCCCCGGGATGAATGGGCTAAAGGTTCTATTTAGTCCTTATGAGCGAGTATCAGAATAAATCCCAACAGTATAAAGATGCTGCAGAGCAGTTGAAAGTATCGGGGTTATTTGCTCCAGTGGGACATACGGCATATTATAGTTGTTTTCTCCTTTTCGAACACATCAGTTGCTCCAAATCCTTTGAACTGGAAGAATTGGATTTAAGATATTATGGTGATTCGGGCTCTCATCAAGATACAATAAATGAGGTCACTCTCTATATTCATAGTAAGAGCCGAAAAGATTCTCAAAATATAAGATCACAGATTGGTGAGTTAAAGCAGCTACGAATGTCGGCCGACTACTACAATGAACCATTCACAGAGAGAAGCGCCACACGAGCCATTGCATTGATGGAGCTTATTCAACAACTTTTGATCAAGTATATATGACCTTAAATGACTATATCAGAAAGAATCTCTGTCGGTTCCTAGATAAGTTCAAAACAGCCAGAGTTGTCCTTGATTGTGACTATCGTGCCCATGTCCACACGGTGGATATTCTTCCTCACGAGTTGCTTGAACGTAATGATGTCTTTGAATGGATCGACACCTTTATTATGGATTCCATTGAAAAGTATCCAAAAGAATTGGTTTGCATAAAGAGCCCAGATAGTATTATACCTTATGGCGGGCAAGGCTTTATTCTGGACGGTTTAGAATACAAACCCATCTCACTTGTTGATACTCAAAAGCCTATTATCTCTGGATTCACTTCCAAAATTACAGAAAGTGTGACAGCAATCTCCAGTGTCACGCTTGTTGATAATACCAAACGCATTCCGTCTCCTATTAAAGAGGAAGTGGTATCTTCTCATTTCACAGATAACTTATTAGCCGCATAATACTATGGAATCAGGTTTTAGAATTGACAATATCATCCTCTTGAATGTTGATTTTTCCAGAGTCAATAATGTTGTTTTTGAGGGAGATATTCAAAACAAGTTGGACATACATACCGATGTCGCCGTCAAAGACAATCAGGTGATAGTTGGCGAAGAGGTTTCCGTCATCCAGACATTCCAAAATGTGGAACAGGTCAAAATCAGAGTCAAGATGGTCGGAATGTTTACCCGAGTTGGCGAATCTGAGATTAATGATCTCGATGCTTTCGGCAGAGTGAATGGTGCCGCTATCATCTTCCCGTTTATCCGTGAAGTGATCACCAATACCAGCATAAAGGCCGGTCTTCCTGCGATTATCATTCCGCCGGTCAATTTCACGAAGAATCCAGAGCCGGCAAAACCAGAGGAATAATCAAATGGTGTCAGGCCTGGTTTAGCCGTGGCGTTATTGTTCCAGATAAGTACAATAGGCAACTCCTGATGGAACAATAAGGCGCGGTATTTGCAAATTGACGGGTTAATCAGCTCACTATGAAACGATTTCTCGTCCTCTTCATTGCATCATTGCATGCTTTCTCCGGGTGGATACAGGAAGTGGAGATGTTTTCGACAGAAAGAGAACTTCTTTTTCCGGAGCCCCAAAGTAGTTTTATACAAGAGCATCAGCAGCAAGCCCGACAATTTGGAAGGACTCGATTATGCGCCAGTAATCGCAGGGTTCAACGCACATTGAGCGGGGTGGACATTTTGCGCCATAATAAGGTGAATTATTGCAAAGATCAAAGAAGAGAGTCTTCGGCTCAACATCATTGTCAATGGCGATGCTGGCGCAAGAAGATCAATGACCTAGAAAAACGGATTTCCTCAAGCAATGACGCTATCAAAGAGATGCGATAGTAATTGTCAATGCTCGCCAAGGAAAGTTAAACGAACTCAGTCAGGTACAAAGAACTTTCTAAATCGGTAAAAGACGAAACTACCGAGAATAAGGCCCAGTTAGAAGAGCTTCGTTCAAAGCTACCACTGAATTCCACGACAATTGGTGAAGTGTCCAAGCGCCTCCACGATCTTAAAAGAGCATTGACAATGCTTTGACGGGTACAAAAGAGTGGGAGGAAAACCTGAACAAGAAATTCCTGGCAACGTCGGCTCGACTGAGACATCTGAAAGGCGATACAGGCGCTGTAGGAGGAGCGATGAATGCACTGCCAAAATCGCTATGATGGGTGCCATCAATGCTGTCTATGGGGTTGCAAAGGTGCTTAGTGTCGCTTTTAATACTATGAAAGATTTCGATCAGGCCAATGTTAACCTTGCTACCATCCTCAGAAAAGTCGACTGCTGAAATAGCACGGCTCACAAAGGAATTGGGGTGTCTACTTCCGCTGTTCCAGGGGGCCTAAGGTCTCCCTGGAACGGTGCTCCAGAGCCCGCCACCCCCACACCTTCCAGACCGCCTCCAGGGCCACGCTCCACTCGCTTCGCTCGTTCCGCGCCCTATGGCACTGGCAGACTCACAGACGCCGCACAAGGCCCCTACCTCTACCCACGCGTCTGCGAGACTGCTAGTACCATAGGCCATCCAGAAACTCCCGCTTCGGCCTCATCAAGAAAGGGACCGACATCACCCGCCCGGAGGGATGTATCAAGGGGTAAATATATACACAAAGAGGCAGCAGCGCCAGCTGCTGCAGGAGCTCTTACCCTTGATTAAGTCGCTGATTTTGATTATCTTTGTTATACCTGAGAAGGTACTTATTTGCTATAGCCCTGCCCAAAAGTACAAGTATAAGGTATGCCCCTGTTCAGACCATCAATACTCCTATCTGACGCCTACGGTTCCGCAGGTGAGGTGACCTTTTATCATAGGAATGGCCGCTGCTATACCAGGAAGAGGGTGAACCCTCAGTATCCGGGCACGCCAGCCCAGCTGGAGCACCTGGCCATACATCGGAGGGCAATGGCGGCGTGGGCATCCTTGGACTCAGATGTGCAGAAGTTGTGGAACACCTACGAGACCACAGCAGAACCGCATAGGCCTCCATTTGACCACAAGGCTCATATATCTGGAAACAATCTGTTCGTATCAGCATACCACGGGTTCGCGCTGATGGGGAATGAGCATGCGCCCGCAGCACAACCATTCCAGGCACCACCGCCTTTTATTGTGACATTTGATTGCGTTACCGTTGAGGCCGGGAAGCTACGACTTGCAGTTGATGCCCACGTGTCTCAAAATGCCACCCCCAAGCGTTATCGGCTATATGCCCGCCTGCGGCTAACTAATCCCGGCAAAGGATATGGCGTCAGGGAAATGCGAGGATTCCTGGCTGAAGGGGATTGCTCGCGGTTGATGAGCATCACCATTCCAGGATATACGGAAATCTGGAACCTCAGTGACGAGAGATTCCAGATTCAGGCAATGTGTATTCTGCTGGATTCCGAGACGGGATTCAGGAGCCAATATCAGCGTACAATTGCCGTTCTTTCGCTATAGAACCAAGTTTTTAGCTCCCTGGAGTTCTCATTGATATCAATCAATACCTTCGTGTTTAACTATGTTTGAGAGACGTGTTTGTATTCAGTTATAAAAAGCGACAGCTGGTCATATTGCAGCACCTTCCAGTTCTTCTCTTGCCCGGGCATACTCTTCAAAGAGCATATTAAACCTTTCCATTGCTTTGTCAACAGTCATTCTTTCTGTTTTATCCTTTTTTAACATTTGCCGAATAATCCCAATACACTTCTTTAAATGCTTGCTTTTCCCATTTGGAATAGGTAAAAGAGTTACATCTGAAAGAGAATCAACTGAAGGCCTGAGCGGGTTATTCCCAGTAAATAATTCGCAGAGAACTAAACCCAGTTGAAAAATGTCAGATTCTTTACATATTGGTGACTCGGATCTCGCATATGCAACAAGTTCGGGCGTTCTATAAGCTCCGGGCATAGCGTAATAACCCTTTATCTCTTCCCTATCATCAGTTGTTGTATCGGACAGTTCTTTAATCAAACCAAAGTCTCCAAGAATAGCAGTATTATCTTTAATGAAAATATTTGAAGGTTTGATGTCTCTATGAACTACATTCTTGCTTTGCAGGTACTTAGCGGCGGAGAGCAGTTGTAAGGAGAAAAGGATTTTATCTCCTATTGTCAACTCTCCTTTTTTTATCACGACTTCAAGGGTAGTAGACATATAGTCCATAACCACAAAAGGATGGTTGTACCATTCACCGTCATCATATTGTTTTAATATGGTCGGGAAACTGCATTCTTGCACAAAAGCAACTTCATGAAGGAATTTTGTAACTCTCTCGGGTTTTGAAATGCGGTAAAGAATCTTCAGTGTAAAAATGCACCCCAAATACTATCCTCCCGTACATATTACAAGATACGAAATACCATTCCCTCCTTTTCCAAGGAATTTTATTGTTTGGTACCAGGCGCCCGATGAACTTTGTATTCCAGTGAACGGTTTGATGTAAAGATAATCTTCATTTCTTGTGATAGCCATAATTGATAGTGCTTATTTATACAAAGTAGTTGCTGTTATCGATAATGAACAGATACGAGAATATGTAAAGTGAATATTGTAAGTGAGGACAGTAAAAAAGAACAACTTGATGCCTACGCTCCCCTAATAGGATTAGTTGCGTTATGATGACTGTTAGATATCTTTTGTGGTGACCTAGAATGGCCGCAATGATGATTCGGCGGTTATTTCTTCAACTCCATCTCAAAGAGACTCATTGCATTGGCCTTTGTCTTTTCAGCAATGTCAATGTAGGGTTTCATGGCGGAATAGTCCGAGTGGCCGGTCCACTTCATCACTACTTGTGGCGGAATTCCGCTGGAAAGGGCAAAGCAAATGAATGTGCGCCTGCCGGCATGAGTGCCTATCATCTCATACTTGGGGTATGTCTCCTCTACGCGTTTTCCTCCGCGGAAGCAAACGCGGGTTATGGGGTCGTTGAATCCGCACAATTCTCCCAGAACCTTCAGGTATTTGTTCATCTTTTGGTTGCTAATGACGGGAAGGGCAAGGTCATTGTCATACTTTTCCTTCTTATACTTGTCTATAATCTCCTTGGCAAAGGCGTTCAGCTCGATGGGAATACGGTCATTGGTTTTCTGTGTTGTAATATAGAGAATGCCGTCGCGAATGTCGTGGCGCTTGAGATTAGCCATATCTGAGTACCGGAGAGAAGTGAAAGCGCAGAAGCAGAAGAGATCCCTGGTCTTGGCAAGCCCGCTGGCATCGTGGATAGTCTTCTTGTACTCTTTGCCATTCCGGTCAATAAGGTCCACTTCCTTTCCGTTGGCCGGGATCTGATAGTTGTATAATTTGAGCAGTTCCTCTTTTGTGAGGAAGATGACCGGCTTCTCCAATACCTTGAACTTGGCTTTATACCGATTGATGAAATCTTGCTTCGTGTATCCCTTGCGGATGGCCCAGTTGAGGAACCACTTCAAGTTGGAGTATTGCTTCTGGACGGTCTTCTCCTCCATGTCAAGCGTTCCGCGAAGATAGACGATGAAATTGGTGATGCCGAATTCGTCAAAGTCGTCCAGAGTAACACTTGCATTGAAATCCTTGAGATGATTCCCGAAGGTCTTCCAACACTGTAGGGTGCCATAGGCCCATTCGTTTGCAAGGCTCTGCTCCTTTTTGAATTCCTCCAGGTACTCGAAGATGGTGGGCTGTTGAGGCGTTGCCACTTCGAGCGCCTCCTGCTCCTCTCCTTTGCCCATCAATCCCAGAGAAATCTGGCGCTTCAGTTCTTCTTTGGTCGGCTTGCTTTTCGTCTCAAGATCATAAGTGGCAAAGTGGGATTCCAACCCAGACAGCTTTGCATTCAGTTCCTTGGCTGTGACACCCTTGGCGTTCTTGTAGTTCTTCTTGTTTATACGGCCAGCCTCGAAGACCTTCTTATCAACGCTATACCCAATGGTGGAGATCAATGTAGTTCCCTTGATGCAAACCGATACCCGGATAGGGTACTCCTTTGATATTTTGGCCGGACGTTTGTCCAGGTAGAATTTTTACGGCCATATTCTGCGTATTCTATTTACGCGTAAATTTACGCAGAAAACTCGGTAAATCCAAATACACTATTCAAAACTGAATAATATTTATTAGTCTGTGTATCAACGATATAAAGCACATTTTATACCTAATCATACTGTGATTTGAATCCGGTTACCTCCACAAACGAAAGGCCGCCAGACGCAAGTCTGGTGCCTTTTTTTTGTATAGGGGTGCCCTCAAGCTCGCTTGAAAGGACACCCCTATACAAAAAAAGCAGCCGAGCGGCAGCGAGGCGGCCTTTCGTTTGACCTCCCCGCGGAGCGCCCCCGGATAGCGCGACCGCAGGGAGCGGAATCCGGTTAGTCGCTGTTTTGCTTCCCCCTCCCTTATTGCCCTTTTCAATCCAGAACCATAATCTTAAATTGCCTTAGATTCCCGGATTTTGTACCTTTGCTGATACATTGAACATCATTATGAAAAGATTCTTGTTGTGGTTTTTGGCCATCAGCTTGGGACAAGCCGCATTCGCCGCCGGGGAACTGTTTGTCGGAGAGCTGACTGCGCCCGGGAGCGGCGTCACTTTTACAACGGAGACGTTCATTGCGCGGACCGGCGGGGACATTTCTCCGGCCTATTCCTTCGGGAAACCGTATGTCGTGCAAATCAACAAGGTATATGACTCCGGAGTGGACATTGCCTTCCGTTTTTCGCAGCCCTGCTTCCTGGATCATGTATCGATTGACCTGGAAGGGAACTGTGAAGGGGCTGTCGTGCAAGTGTTTGCCGACGGTCAGCCCGTGACGGTTGCCACGCCGCTTGTGGCCGGAACGAATGTCGTCGTGCCGGCGTGGCGTTCCTCCGGTTTCACGTTCCGCTTCCGTAAAGAAGTCGGATATGTCGAAACGGCTTCCCTCGAAGTCGTCAAGCGGGACTATAGAAGCTTCAAGATAAAAGATCTGCACCTTTATGGCGCCGTCCATCTGGAGGATGCGGTGTGGCCTGTTCCCCAGGAGATGGATTTTACAGGCGGTTATCTGGAGAACGTGACGGGCGTCACGGCCCCGAGGAAAGAATTTGCCGCCGAAAACTTTTCCGCAAAATATACGGAGCGGTCCGGAAGGTCGTTGGGAAAGAAAGGGAATATTGTCTTTGAACTCGACAAAACACTTGAAAAAGAAGCGTTTACCATAGATGTGACAAAGACGGGCGCCCTTCTTCGGGGCGGCACTTCCCGAGCCCTGCTCTACGCATCGGAGAAACTGCTCCAGCTCACGGAACCGGACGGCCGGATCCGCTGTGTTTCCATCCGCGACGTTCCCGCCTTCCCCATCCGGGGAATCCATTGCTCGCTCCCGACCCGGGAACAGATGGACTTTCTCAGGAGGATGGTGAAATATGTCTTCATGCCGATGGGATACAATACGTTCTTCCTGGAAATCCGGGGAACGATGGAATACAAGCGCCATCCGGAGATCAACGCAGCCAATTGCAAGGATCCGGAGGAGGTAATCAGCCAGAAAGAGGTGGCGGAACTTTGCGGGTACCTGCGCCGGTACGGCATGGACGTCATTCCGCTTGTGCCATCCTTCGGCCATATCCAGTTTGTGTCCAAGGCGCATCCGGAATTGGGCGAGAAGGCGGAGATCCTGCAGGAGACGGCCAGTCTACTCGAGGCGGACAAGCGGGCGAATGTCAAGGACTATCATACGGCCTGTCCCAATCATGAAGGGTATTTCCCGCTGTTTTTCGACCTGATGGAAGAAGTGATCGACGTCGTCAAGCCGGACGGCTATGTACATATCGGGCATGACGAGATTTATGAACTGGGCCAGTGTCCTTTGTGCAAGGCAGAAGGAGGCGCCCGGGTCTATGCCCGGGAAGTGACGGCGATACATGATTTCCTGGCGAAGAAAGGCTACGGAACCATGATGTGGTCGGACATGATCACGGAGAAGCGGTATGCCTCCACGGCTTCGATCGATCTGATTCCGAAAGATATCATATGCATGCCGTTTACCTGGTATTTCCACCTGGCGGAAGAGGGGGATTCCGAGCAGCCCCTTGTCGACCACGGTTTCCGGTATCTGATCGGGAACCTGTATTCGAGCCATTTCCCCAGGTTCTCCGAGCGGCGGAACAACGAAGGTCTCCTGGGCGGGCAGGTGTCGTTCTGGTCAAAATGCAAGGAAGAGGTGTACGGCCGGAACGGAAAAATCTACGACCTCGTCTATACGGCGGACATGCTCTGGAACAGGGATTATCGGGATGATTTCAGAAGGACATACAATGAAGTGGTCAGGAGCATCCTGCCCGGCTTGCGGGAAGAACTCCATAACGACCGGTGGATCAAGAGGGAAGAAGTGATCCGGGAAATCACTTGCTCAGATGGCGCCGTCCCATGCGAACTGAGCGGGAATTTCCGGTCGGCTTCCATTGCCGCCCCGGGTTCGGATGCCGTCATCGCCCTGGACCTCGAAGCCGACCGGCTGCACGTCGTCCATGCAACGGATTATCCGGCGGAAGAGGGACTTCCGGGCCTCTCGACCCAATTGCAGATGGGCTCCTATATCCTTGAATATGAAGATGGTTCGTCGCATGAAGAACCCTTGCTGCAGGCCTATAATCTGGGTTGTTACCGCTGGGCTTTCGGTGCCCCGAGACGATCGAGCGCCTACCGTCATTTCGGTTATTCTTTCACCTATCCTTCGAAGGGGATCAGTCTGAAAACATTTGACGGACAGGACGCTACGGTCTGGGATTATGCGCTGGACAATCCTTGTCCTGAAAAGCGGATCCGGTCGCTCCGCATCCGGTTTGACGGGATCAATGCCTCGAAACTCCTGGTGTTTTCTGTCCGTGCCGTCCGAATTGCCGCCCGGGACTAGACACGCCTGATCATTATGAGTACCATGAAAAAGATCTCCACCCTGGTTCTATCGCTTTGTCTTGCGGCTGCTTTCCCGGCTGCATGGGCGCAGAAGTCCGTTCTCCGATCCTCGATCACCTATGAAAAGATGCAGGCGAACGGAGTCCGTCTTCCCGTCATCGGAGAACTTGTCACACAGGCTCCGGATATCAACAAGCAGTATTGGTGGTCAATCGGTTGTGAGACCCTGGATCGGGATTATGCCGATTTCGACCAGTTCAATCAGAGCGGCTGGGCCAAGACGGAGAAGGAAAAGGGCAAGTACGATTTCGCCTGGCTCGACCATATCGTGGACGGGCTGATCGAGCGTCAATACATCTCCGATCACTACCCCATCACGGCCACGCTGGTCTTCTGACGAAGAGACCCCGTCTGGATTCAGTTACCGCTCGCCAATCCGTTCATAATAGGGCAGGCGCTCCAGGGGAACATCCTTCAGTTCAAGGACCCCGGGGCCCTTGAAAACCTTGCCCTGATCGTCGCGCCATTTTCCGGCGGGCAGGAAGACCGTCTTGCTGTCATCCTCGTCCAGGACGGGAGCGACCAGATATTTCCCGCCCAGCATGAACTGTCCGTCCACTGTTTCGTATCCGCAGCCGGGGAACTCATACTCCATGCTCCGGACGATGGGCTCTCCGGTAGCGGAAGCGTGATGGACCAGTTCCATGATGTACGGGGCGAAATCCGTATGGAGCCTAGCAAAGCGTCTGCAGATTTCGCACTCCCCTTCCGTCAGGACGCGCCAGGGAGCGACGCTGAACTGCATGACCGGCATAAGAGCCTGGATCTGGCAGGAACGGACGAAAAGCTTGTGGGAAAAGCTTTTTCCGGGCGCATAACTGCTTGAAAGCCCGCCTCCGATCATGTCGGGAAAGGCATAAGGATAACCGCACAGTCCGGCCAGGACGATATTGGGGATGATGATCTTGAGTTCTTCCCAATTGTGCCCGATATCGTTGAGACGGAGGACGATCGGACGCCCACCCGTTTTGAATCCGGCCCGGAACTCATTGTAGGGAAAATCTTCCCCGACCAGGTTGAATCCGGTCGCGAAATCGGCCGGTTCCATCCAATCTTCACTGAAAAGCGCCTGATTCCGGAAAAACTCCGGATCGCCGCCGTCGAACTTGAAACCGTCGATGTGGAAACGCTCCGCGAAAGCAGCGAGTTCGTCGCTGAATTTCCTGCGGATTTCCGGCGATGTCAGGTCCATGGTAACGCTGATTCCGTTCCACCACCAGACAAGGGCGGCTTCCCGGGGATTCTGCCGGTTCCGGACGAGAATGTTCTGCACTGAGGGCTTGTAGTTGACATACTCCGGCCGGCTGTCCGCAGAAAGGAAATAGGAGCACCACAGCATGGACTTATAACCATAACCGTGGATTTTGTCGAAGAGTGTCAGGGCATCCGGGAATGTGTCCGGATTGAAATCCCGTTTCCCGTGATAGCGCTGCCAGCCTCCGTCTATGGTAATGACCCCGCAGGGGAAACCGCTTGCAGCAATGGCGTCGACATACTCCTCGGCGTGCTGCTGGTCGATTCCAAAAATCGCGGACTCTATCCAATTGTTGAACTGCGGCTTGGTGAAGAGCAGTTCCGCCGGTTCACGGCCATCGAAAGGAAAATGGGCTGCAGATGCGGCCAGGAAGGCGTCTCTCAGGGTCGTACCCGCCGTAACCGGCTCCAATTTCCCTTCTCTGGAATAAAGGGTCAGTTTGCCATCCCTGAAACGGAATGCGAAGGGTCTGTCGCTCCAGATATACCGCCCCTTGTTGGACAGGAACAGCGGAACTGTGAATCCGCAGGCACCACGGTTGGCAAGGTCATACGGGGGAACTTCCTCGCCGGAGTCCCTACGCAGGGCGGCTTTTCCTTTCCCGACTCGGAAACGATTGTTCTGAACGTCAAAATCCGTAAAAGGTTGTTCATACCCTCTGTTGACGACTGCCCCCCACCACCGTTCTCCGGGCAGGGGAACCACTTCCGTGACCGTCTGCGCCTTTCCCAGCAGGGAGAGGAGCAACAATAAGATACAAACCAGTCCGCGCATATGATTCTGATTCATCTTGTTTTTCATCTGAACTTCCGCACCGAGCGGCGGGCGGCTCGCTGGAGGGCTTCCGCATTCGCGTCCGTGACGGGAGTGACGAGATCCGGCAGGCGGAGGTCGTTCCCCACTACGCTGACGCCGTAACGGGGCGTAATCAGGGATTCGAAAACGGTACAGGCCGCCGCATACCGGCCGGCGCCGAAAGAAAGATGGTATCCGTCGCGGGTGAATTCCTTCATTCCGGGCTCATTCAGGGGCGAGGAGCGGAGGGCCATAATGGTCGCTCCGCTGGGGATAATGCGGCTGACGGCGGTGCGCCGGACGACTTTCCGGGCGGTTTTCACATAGGCTTTGTACATCTTCCAGGAACTGCCTCCATAGAAACTCAGCCGGTATGTGGGCAGTTCTTTTTCAGGCTTGCCCTCCAGCAGGACGGAGATGGGCCAGAAACAGTTCCACCACAGTTCGGGCGAACGGCCGTAGCGGGTCAGCATCTCCTCCCGGACCAGATTGACGAGCCGGTCCAGCCAGGGCTGGATCGTTTCATAACGACCCTCATTTTCAAGGCTCGTCTGGAAGATGACGATGTCCCACGGTCGCTCGCCGAAGATTTCCGGCATGGTAGCCTGGCGTCTGACGTATTCCGTCTCCCCCGGAGCGCACTCCAGGTAGACGGACGGCTGGAAAGCCAGGTTCCATCGTTCTTCGAGCGAACAATTTCCCTTGATGAAACGCCCGATGCGGACGTTCGTGATCCCCGCTTCCTTCAGCAGCGCCGGGAGATGCTCGGTGCAGTCGACTCCGTAACTGTGGCCGAGAAGCAGGATATTCAGGCTGTCCGGAGGTGTCGCCCCGGCGTGGCATCCCGGAGGAAAAGCCGCTCCGAGGAAAAGCACGATACAGACAATGAGAAACCGTTTCATCATACTTCTTTATTTACCATTCTCAAATATAATGATTATCTTTGATAGCTGATCAAAAAAAGAAGAACCGCATGCTTAAGAAATCCATATGGATGATCCTCGCGATAGCATGGATCGCCGCCGGCTGCACGCCCAGGCAGACTCCGGCTGAAAAGATGGGATGGAAACTCGCCGTCCAGTCCTATACCTTCCATACCTTTACCTTCGAGGAGGCTCTCGACAAGACGGCCGAACTGGGGGTCAAGTACATCGAGGCTTTCCCCGGACACCGTCTCGGAGGGAAATGGGGGGACCAGGTATTCGGATATGGGATGGATGAAACGACCCGCAAGGAAATCCTCGACTTGGCGGCCTCCAAGGGCGTCAGGATCGTCGGCTCCGGAGTCTTCGTCCCGAGGGATCCGTCGGAATGGGAAAAGGAATTCGCTTTCGCCCGCGAAATGGGGATGGAGTTCATCTCCGCGGAACCGGCCATGGCGGACTGGGATCTCGTGGAAGAGCTTTCCGGACGGTACGGGGTCGCGGTTTCGGTCCATAACCATCCGAAGCCGTCCACATACTGGACACCGGACAGCCTCCTTCTTGCAGTTTCCGGCCGGTCCCCGAAACTGGGATCCTGCGCGGATGTCGGCCACTGGAAGCGCTGCGGACTGGACCAGAAAGAGTGCCTGAAGAAGCTGGAGGGACGGATCATTTCCCTCCATTTCAAGGATATCGCCCCCGCTGAGGCCGAAGGCGGTCCTCATGACGTGATCTGGGAGACGGGCGTCCTGGACGTTCCCGGAATGCTCCGGATCCTCAGGGACCAGCATTTCCAGGGCTATTTCTCCATCGAATACGAGTATAACTGGGACAATTCCGTCCCCGATATCCGGCAGTGCATCGACTGTTTCAACGAGACGGCGGCCGGCCTCGCGAAAGGAAAATAAACAGAAAGATGGAAAAAAAAGTTCCGCTCTGGCAGATATTCGCCGTATTCGCAAAGATCGGCGCCTTCACGATCGGGGGCGGGTACGCCATGATTCCGATCATCGAAAGGGAGATGAACCGGAGGAAATGGATCCCGGAAGAGGACCTTCCGGACATCGTCGCCCTGTCCCAGTCGGCGCCGGGGGTGATGGCCGTCAACATCTCCATTTTCGCGGGATACCGGATGCGGGGCATCAAAGGCAGCATCGCCGCCACCCTCGGCTCGGTCCTCCCCTCTTTCCTGATCATCCTCCTCATCGCGATGGTCTTTTCTTCCTTCAAGGACAATCCCGTCGTGATCCGGATTTTCAAGGGGATTCGTCCGGTCGTCATCGCCCTCATCGCAGTCCCGATGATCAACATGGCCCGGAAGAGCAACAAGAGCTGGTGGGCCTGGCTCCTGAGCGCGGTCTCCCTCGTGCTCGTCGCCTTCCTGAACGTCTCCCCAATTTATATCATCCTGGTCACCATGGTCCTCGCGTTCAACTGGACCTGGTATAAAGAGCATCGGCCATGACGGATCTTCTGCTTCTCTTTCTCCAGCTGGCCGGGACCTTCTTCGTGATCGGCCTGTTCACGATCGGGGGCGGATACGCCATGCTCTCGCTCATCCAGACGCAGGTCGTCGTGGAACATGCCTGGCTGACGGAAAGCACCTTTACGGACATCGTTGCCATCTCCCAGATGACCCCGGGGCCGATCGGCGTCAACTGCGCAACCTATGTCGGGTACGACGTCGTCGCCGGGATGACGGGGAACCATCTCCTCGGGATCCTCGGATCCGGCGTCGCCACGCTCTCCCTCATCCTCCCCTCTTTCATCATCGTCCTCGCCATTGTCCGGTTTTATACGAAGTTCCGCTCCAGCACCCTTTTCGAAGGGGTCATGGGCTGGCTCCGTCCCTGTGTGGCCGGCCTGATCGGCGCGGCGGCGGTCATCCTCATCGTCAAGACGACCTGGGGGGCTTCCGGCCCCTCGTTTGAGCTCGTGAGGGAGAACTTCCCGGACTGGAAGAGCTGGCTGCTCCTCGCCGGGGCCTTTGCGGCCTCCTACTGGGGCAAAGTCAATCCGATCCTGGTCATCCTCTGCGGCGGACTGCTCGGTCTGCTACTATATTGACCGGATTTTTCATATCTTTGCAAGCAATACTGAAAACCATACCATGCGCATCTCCAGATTACTGATCGCGGCGACGGCTGTCGCCGCCGCTTGCTCCCAGGCCAAGCCTGAGCCACCGGAAATCATCCCCCAGCCGGCCGAGATTACCGTCAACGACGGTTCTTTCAAGGTAGCCGGCGCCTCTTTCACCATCGGCGAAAACGTCCCTGCAGAGGCCCTCAAGGCCATCGGGGCCTTCCGGGACAACCTTGAAACCGTGACGGGCACCAAGACCGGGGACAAGGCCGGATTCTCCTTCCTTCTCAACGAGAACCTCGGTCCCGAAGCCTACGCCCTCAAGGTTACGCCCGAGGGGGCCACGGTCGAAGCCGCCGACTTCAACGGGTTCTTCTATGCGATCCAGAGCATCAAACAGATGCTGCCGGTCGAAATCTACGGAAACGCCCCGGCGAAAGCCGCCTGGTCCCTTCCGTGCGTGGATATCATGGACAGTCCGCGCTTTGCGTACCGCGGTCTCCTGATGGACTGCTGCCGCCACTTCTTCCCCGTCGAAGAGGTCAAGAAGGTCCTCGACCTGATGTCCATCCACAAGATGAACCGCCTGCACTGGCATCTGACCGAGGACCAGGGATGGCGCATTGAAATCAAGAAATATCCGAAACTGACCGAGATCGGCGCCTACCGTGACGGGACGCAGATTTTCCGCCGCAAGGAAACGGACGGACAGCGCTACGGCGGTTTCTATACCCAGGACGAGCTCCGGGATGTCGTCGCCTACGCCGCCGAGCGGGGCATTACCATCATCCCGGAAGTCGACCTTCCGGGCCATATGGTAGCCGCCCTGGCTTCCTACCCGGAACTTGGCTGCACCGGCGGTCCGTATGAGGTCGCCCAGCACTGGGGAGTCAAGCCCGACGTGCTCTGCGTCGGAAAGGAAGAGACCTTCACCTTCCTCGAGGACGTCCTGACTGAGGTCATGGACATCTTCCCCTCCGAGTACATCAACATCGGCGGGGACGAGTGCCCGAAGGTCCGCTGGAAAGAATGCCCGCTCTGCCAGGCCCGTATCAAGAAACTCGGACTCAAGGACAAGGACGGGTTCAGCAAGGAGCATTACCTCCAGAACTACGTGACCGCGCGGATCCAGAAGTTCCTCAACGACCACGGACGCAAGATCATCGGCTGGGATGAAATCCTCGAGGGCGACCTCGCGGAAGGGGCGACCGTCATGTCCTGGAGAGGCACCAAGGGAGGCATCAAGGCCGTCGAAAAAGGGTTCGACGTCGTAATGTCCCCGAACGTGTACCTCTATATCGACTGGTACCAGACCAAGGAACGGGACAAGGAACCTTACCGCATCGGCCACTATCTCCCGGTCGATTCAACTTATAGATACGAGCCCGCCGCCGGCATGCCCGAGAACGGTGAGGAGCATATCCTCGGCGTCCAGGCCAATCTCTGGTCCGAGTTCCTCAAGACCTCAGAAGACTTTGAGTACCAGCTGCTTCCGCGCATGAGCGCAGCCAGTGAGATCCAGTGGTGCGCCGCGGACAACAAGGACTACGACCGCTTCCGGAAGTCCCTCGACCATATGGTCAGGATCTATGACAAGCTCGGATTCGTCTATTGCAAGGCCCTTTGGGGAAAGATCGGTCTTCCCGGCCACGAGATTCCCGCCCGCTCCCAGGAGGAACTCGACACCCTCGATTTCAACAAAGTACCATTCATGGAGGAATAACGGATGAAACGCATGATGATCCTGCTCGGAACCGTCGCCCTGCTCTGCGCTTGCGGAGGCGGTGCCCGTAAAGCTGAAAAAGAAGCCGAAGCCGCACGTGCGGACTCCATCGCCCGCGCCGAAGCAGCGGCCGACTCCGCGGCCCTCGCCGCCCTTCGGGTTGAAAAGGAGAAAAAAGCGACGGAACAGGCCGCCCTGCTCCCGGAAGAACCCGTGTTCGATATCGTTACCAATATGGGAACGATCAAGGTCCGGCTCTTCAAAGGGACTCCGAAACACCGCGACAATTTCGAAAAACTGGCCCTGTCAGGATTCTACGACAGTCTCCTCTTCCACCGGGTCATCAAAGATTTCATGATCCAGGGCGGAGACCCCAATACCCGCGACACCTCCCTCGTCGCCCAGTGGGGCGAAGGCGGGCCCGGCTATGAGATACCGGCCGAATTCGTTCCGGAATACCGGCACAAGAAAGGCGCACTCGCCGCCGCACGACGCGGAGACATGGCGAATCCGATGAAGGAATCATCCGGATCCCAGTTCTACATCGTGCAGAGTCCCGAGAACTGCGCCCACCTCGACGGAGCGTACACGGTCTTCGGAGAAACGGTCGCCGGACTCAGCGTCATCGACAAGATCGCCATGGTCAAGACCGACAAGAGGGACCGTCCCGTCCAGGAAGTACGTATTCTAAGTATCCGACCGGATGCGGAGATGAACAAGAAGACGGAGTAGACCTAAAGACAATCATTTTCCCTAAAAGTATCCGAAAAATGTTGTCTTACGGCCTTTCTTGGCACGAAATTGGTATTACTTAAGTATGAATAGTTTTTTCATAGGTTAAGTTTTAGGTTAGAATTGCGAACGCCGTATGCAGGGATGCACGCGGCGTTCATCTTTTTATTGCTATTTTTGTGGAAAACTACTGATTCACTATGCACGCCGCACAGTTCCCCGTCTCCACCCCGATGATGATCCTCTGGGCCGTCCTGCTTCTGGCCGGAGTTTTCCTATTCATCCATTTCCTCAATCTGCAGCTGCGGAAGAACCGCAGGAATGTGATTCTGGCCGTATTCGGACTTCTGCTGATCGGAGGCGCCGCGGTCCATGTCGTCATGCTCTCCCTCTCCACCCATACGGCGACGGATGGGAACTGGATCCAGCTCTGCCTGATCTCCCTCGTCGCAGGCCTGGAAATGTTCGTAGGGCGGACCTTTATCTTCGATGACATCTACGCCGCCGTCGTATTCCATATGCCCGGTCTGCTGCTCGCCTATCTGACCATCTTCACCCTGATCCTCTGTTTCAGTTTCGTGATGGTCTTCCAGATTCTCCCGAGGAAGTTCCGGGACAGGATCTGGCTCAGGACGCATGGAAAAAAAGCCGCCGAAGCCGGGAAAAACCACATTTTCCTCGGCATCAACCCGCAGACCAAGGCCCTCGCCCGGTCCATCCTGAAAGAAGACGACCGGGACGGACGGCTGATCCTGATCGATTTCCCGGACAGGGAACAGGTCCATAAAGAAATATCCCTCGGCGACGTCCTCTCGAACCTGATGAGCCGCCGGAAGGAAAAGACCCTGGAAGAGGAACTCGGATCCGATCGTTTCGTCCTTTTGAAAGGACTGCAGACCGCCCGGCTCGCCCCGTGGCTGAACAACCCCCGGACCAGCATCTATCTCCTTTCGGAAGATGAAGACGAGAACATGGAGCGCCTGGAGATGATTTCCGGAGCCGGGGACATTCCGGCCAAGATTTTCTGTCTTGTGGACCGGAAGAACGGATTCAACGGGCTGTATTCCGGTCTGCAGAACCGCATCCGCCTCATCGATACGCACTATCTGGCCTTCCAGGACATCAAGTTCAACCGTCCCGACCTGCATCCCGTGCATTTCGTAGATATCGCCCGGGGAAAAGACGGTTGTCCGCTCGGATATGTAAAGGACGGATTCCACGCCATGATCGTAGGCTTCGGGGAAACGGGGCAGGAAGCCCTCGGTTTTCTTTATGAATTCGGCACCTTCGTCGGGAAGGACCGGAATCGCATCCCGCTGTCCATCTCCGTCTATGACCCGGACATGGACCTCCGGAAAGGGCAGTATCTCGGAACGCATCCCGGCCTCCGGGACGACCCGTCCCTGAAATGGTCCGACGCGAAGGTCGGCAGCGAACGGTTCTGGGAAGATTTTGTCCGGGATATCCGGGATATCAACTACATCATCGTCGCGACGAACTCGGATTCCTTCAACATTGAAACGGCCGTTTCTCTACTCCAGAGCGCTGCCCGGGAAGGGAAAGACCTCTCGGAATTCGTCATCCTCGCACGGGAAAAAGCTCCCTCCGAGGCCTCCCGGAGCATTCTTGATTATTATAACCGCTCCTACTGTCCGAACGGACGGCCCGTCATCTGCAGCTTCGGAGGCTGGGACCGGATCTGGCAGCCGGACGTCATCTCGGGGAAGGGCCTCAAGGAACAGGCCAGCCGCTTCTTCGACGCCTATCAGCGGGCGACGGGACAGAGCGGTTCCTGGGACGAAAGAAGGGACGCCCTGATGGCCGATCCCGCGAACCGGCTCCGCAATAACATGGAACTGATGCGGAAACAGGGACATGAACTCGAATGCTGCGCCCATGTCCATACCAAGCTCCAGCTCGCATCCCCCGAGGTCCGGGAGGCCGCACGCCTGATTCCGGACATCCTCGAGCCCGGACAGACGGAACTCTACCCCGAACGCGGGAAGATCTACGACTCGCTGGAATACCTGGCCATCGGAGAGAATCTCCGGAAATGCGCCTCGCTCCTGGTTTCCGGATATCGGAAAGGAGAAAAGGACGAACTTCGCCAGCGCACCCTGAACCTCCGTTCCTACGAAGAGAACGGGGAGCTGTACCGCCATTTCGACTGGATTACAGTAAAGACTTCCCTCCTATAAGACCCATTCTTCGTGCACCAGCCGGCCGAGGCTGCTGACCCCCTCCAGGACGATCCGGACGGAATGGATGGAGGACGGAACGGAAAAACCGGCTTCCCCGGAACTGACCTGCGGGATCCAGAGCAGCGAGCGGTTTCCCAGGCCGCCGGGCTGATACCTTTCCTGCAGCTGATATCCCAGGGGCGTGACTTTCCTGATATTCGGGTCCGGACGGGCCACATCCTCGCTGGCATAGGACCGGGATTTGGTCGTGATAGAAATCACTCCGTTTCCGCCCGCGGAGCCCCAGAGGACCGTTTGGCCGGTCTTGAAGATATCGACCCTTTCCACATTCGGCATCTCGATCTCGTCCAGGTCGAGGCCCTCCCAGATGACACCGTCCACGGCGATCGCCGCCGGCTGCCACTCGTTCATGATCGAGGTCTGCGCACGGATATAGCATTGTTCGTCAAAAATAAACACACCCGGGACCCGGCGAAGAAGTTCGTGCAGGCAGGTCACATTCATCTCCTCAATCTGCTTGGGACCGAAAGAAGCATCGCTATTCGAGGAAAAGACATCGTAATGGTCTGGTTGACTGACTGTTATGATACTGCTCTGGAGAAGATGGTCCGAACCGGCCATGAGAGACTCGTCCCATTGCTGGGGATCTTCGCCGACCGCATCCATCCAGGCGATCTGTCCGGGATCGTAAACGAATGACGGAAAGACCGTTTCGTCAATCTTCAGGGCATATTTCCCCTTCCCGTCCATATCCGTCGATTTCAGGACGTACTGGGTTCCGGCGGGATAATCCAGCCCTTCGAAACGGAACTTTCCGTCCTCACCGGCTTCCCGGACCGCGACGATGCCCGCTTGCGGGGACATCAGGCTGACCTTGGCGGAAGAAACCGGCCGGCCGGAAAGGGACCGGACGACCGTCCCGGTGATTTCCTGCGTTTTCTCATGGAATCCCTTCCCGCCGGAAAGCGCCGGAAAAGTGCGGAAATAGGAGATGATGGACGAGAGAGGCTCCCGGTCTGCCGATACCGACAGCGACAGGTCCAGGATCTCACCCTCCTTCAGGTCCGGCTGCCCGAAGAAGAGAAGGACGGAATCCCGGTCTTCGAGGGATGCCCTCATGAAAGAGGCGGGAACCCGGCAGCGCGCCGGTTCTTCTCCCCCCTCTGTGACATCGGCACCGTGCCGGAACACGGACCGTCCGACCGGGATGGCCTTGACGAAGGCGGACTCCGGGGATGCGGCCATTCCCAGCGTATAAGCCCTCAGCAGCAGGACCCCGCCCGGGGTCTCATCCGGAATGTCCATATAACCGGAAAACACCCCGTCCCGCTGCATGACCTTGACCCGGGTCAGGACCGACCCCAGGGTATCGGCGAGTTCCGTATAGATATAGAGGCTTTCCCCGGAAGGCTCCCGCTCAGCCCCTTCGAAAAGGTAGCAACGGAACCAGATCCGGTCTCCTGGTACATACTGGGCGCAGTTCGTCCGGACATACACTCTTTCCTGCCCGAAAACGGGCAGGGACAGGCCGAGGAAGATCAGCAGGATTGAAAGCGGCCGGGACATGGCTAGCGTTTCTTAAAATACTTTCCGATGACGGGAAGGCCCGAAAGCGGCAGATCCTTCTTCACGATATAGAAACAGAAGACAAGGATCAGGAACGTGTTGACAATAAGCGCCGGCCAGAATCCGAGATGGGTGTTGCTCCAGAGGATGCCCGCGAACTGAATCGCCGTAATCAACACGTATACAGCCATTTCCTTGATCGGATAGGCGATTGGGTAATGCTTTTGTCCGACGAAATACGACAGCAGCATCGCCGTTCCGTACCCCGCGAATCCGCCCCAGGCGCAGGCCATGTACCCGAACTTCGGCACGAAGATCACGTTCACGGCGATCAGGACCGCGCAGCCGATTCCCGAGAAGACCGCGCCCCAGATCGTCTTGTCCGTCAGCTTGTACCAGAAACTGAGGTTGAAATAGATGCCCATCATGATTTCCGCGGCCATCACGATCGGAACGACCCTCAGGCCGTCCCAGTAATCGCTCCGGATGATGTACCGGAGGATATTCATGTACCCCATGACGCAAAGGAAGGCCAACAGTGTAAAGATCACGAAGTACTTCATCCCCTTGGCATAGGTCTCCTTGCTGTCCCGGTCGCGGGAATTGCCGAAGACGAAGGGTTCATAGGCATAGCGGAAAGCCTGGGTGATCATGGCCATGATCATGGCGATCTTCGAGGCCGCCCCGTAGATGCCGAGCTGGGCGTTCGCATCCTCGCCGGGATAAATCTTCGGGAACAGGATCTTGTCCGCCGTCTGGTTCAGGATGCCCGCAATACCCAGGACGAGGATCGGCCAGCTGTAAGAGAGCATCCGCCGGCTCAGCGCCGCGTCGAATCCGTATCCGATCCCCCGGATCTCCTTCAGGAAGAAGAAGGTCACGAAGGACGTACAGAACAAATTGATATAGAATACATAGCCGACACCGATAGAGGGGTCGTAAATCTTTCCGACCCAGTCGGGATGCGTCTGGTAGAGCTTGGGGAGAAGGACGAAGAAAAGGAGGGTCAGCGCGATGTTCAGGATAATGAACAGGAGCTTCAGCGCCGCGAACTTGACCGGTCTTTTCTGATACCGCAGATAAGAGAAAAGGATAGCCTGGAAGGCATCCAGGGCGACTACGATCGCAAGGCTCCAGATATAGGACGGATGGTCCGGGTAACCCATCGCCCGGGAAACCGGCCCGATGAAGATGAAGACAAGGGCGATGAACAGGAGCGAGGTCCCCCCGATCATCCGCAGGATGGTCGAATAGACCAGTTTCGGATCCTCCCCTTCCTTGTTGGCGAACCGGAAGAAGGTCGTTTCCATCCCGTAGGTAAGGATGACCAGGAGCAGGGCCGTATAGGCGTAGAGGTTCGTGATGACGCCGTAACCGCCGCTCGAGGCCGCGATCGCATAGGTATATACGGGGACGAGCAGATAGTTCAGGAAACGCCCGACGATGCTGCTGAGTCCGTAGATGGCCGTATCCCTGGCCAGGGATTTCATGTCTGCCATAACACCTGAAACCGTTAGAAGTCAAAACCGATTCCGGCATAGGCGGTTATGCCGGTGATGTCGCACCACTGGACGGCTATCCGCAGCGGACCGACCATCGTCTGGCGTCCCAATTCCATGCCAAAGGCATAGATCGGGGATAAAAACAGTGACTGGAAGCCCTCGTCCCGGAAGAATAAGCCGCTTCTAGCCGTAATGAAATTCTTGCGTGCAAACCGGAGTCGCAGGTCCAGCTGGGACACAACGGTGACCAGCGAACTGTATTTGTACCCGTTCGGAAAACCGAAAAACGGAATCTGACGTTCCACATAGCGGCCGGGCAGGAATCCGCCGACGGCGATGCTGTGCCGGGGATTCAACGCGGAATGATAATCCGATTGCCAGCCGAACCAAAGGCTGGGAAGGATCGTAAAATTGCTCCACGGGGAGAAGGCCGCCTCAAAACTGGCAAGCACGCATCCGTAAGGGCCGACCGGCTCCGTCCTCTGGAAATCCTCCGGGACATAAGGTTCCCCGGAATAGTCGTCATCCTCTTCTTCATTCACTTCCTCCGCGTAAGCGGTTCCTTCGTCCCAATTGTCGCCGTAATTGCTGTCTCCATCGTCTTCCCAGGGTTCTACTACCGGGGTGTAGAGCCTCCGGCCCTCGAAAACATACCGGCCGTCCAGACAGAAGCGAACGCCCCTCGTAGGATAGTATCCGTCGTCGAACGTGTCGAACTTGATGCGGGAAAATGCGGAAAGCCAATAACTGTTCCAATCCCAGCCGAAACGGCTGTCCATATATTCCAGATAGCGTTCATAAGGGGTCATCTCGGCCGTCAATCCCAGCCGGACGGAGCCGAAACGAAGGCGGGAGTCTTCCACATAAGCATCCACGGCGGCAGAAAGCAGATTGAATTCCGAAGAAGACTGGTATCCGAACGATGTATTCATCATCCGGCTCCGCGCCGTGACTCCGATCGTAGGAAGCCCTCTCATGAACTGGTAGGATCCGTCGATTTCCAGGGCAGGATTGGTGCCCAGTTTCAAGTCCGCCGTCATGCGGGGGCCGGCGAGGCGGCGGGTCCCCAGACCATAGTGCAGGGCGACGGCCACCGTCTCGTCCGTGTCGGCGCGGAGACCGAGAGCGAAATCGTTCGTCTGCCCTTTCTGGCAGTCGAAGACAAGGGTATACGGCTCTTCATGTCCTTCCATATGGTAGGTGATGGATTCGAAGGCGTTGGTTCCGTAGATGTCGTTCAGCAAGCGTTCTACGACGGCCCGGTCGTAGAGCCCGTCCTTCGGATATCTCGTATGATGAAGGATCCGGCCTTGCTCTTCCTCCGTGATACCGGTAAACCGTACATGATCCACCAGGACTTTTTTCTGCGCCAGGTTGACGGCGGATGCGGGACGGGAGACCGGAGGTGCGGCCTTCCCGGCCACGACGGCGGCGATCGATTCAAAAAAATCCTTACTTTGGACGGCATTCCGGTAGCCCTGTCCGATGATGTCGTCCACGCTCTCGTCGTCGAAAGACAGCATGGAATAGCCTTTCAGTTCGTGATGGACGTCGAGGTCCAGCATCTTCTGGGCGGGCTCCATCGTTCCGGAAGAGAGCAGGGAGATGGTCTGCATCAGGAAATCCGCCGGGGTGTTCAGTTCGTTCAGTTCCCGGTGGACGGACATTTCCGAGCCGATGATGATGTCCGCGCCCATCGCCCTGGCGATGTCCACGGGGAAGTTGTTCCGCATCCCGCCATCCAAAAGCACCTCGCCATTCTGGCGTACGGCCCTGAAATAGAACGGGATAGCCATCGTGGACCGAAGCGCATCGGTGATGCTGCCGCCGGTCCAGTACTTGGGGGTCATCGCATACAGGTCGGTCGCAACGCAGGCGAAGGGGATCGGTAGGTCGGCGAAACTGATGCTGTCCTGGTAACCCACGCTCACGGAACTAAGGGTGTTCCGGACATTGAGACCGTACAGGTAGCCGTCCGGAAATCCCAGACTCATCCGCGAGATGGATTCCCGCATCATGTCGGAGGACTTACCGCCGGATTCTTCCGCCATCTTGTCCGCGATCCGTTCCTTTTTCAACCGCTCGGCCAGATCTTTATGGTCATAGTGATGCGGGATGCGGATGATGAATTTTTCGCGGTATTTCCGGAGTTTATAAGAAATATAGTCCTGCGGGATGTCATCCGACATCATGACCGGCCAGTCGATGGCGCGCACGAGGGAATCCAGTTGATCATGCTTGTAACCCAACGCATACAGACCGCCCACAAGGCCGCCCATGCTGGTCCCTGTTACGATATCGACGGGGATTCCCAACTCTTCCATGTATTTGATAACCCCGAGGTGCGCCAGGCCGCGGGCGCCGCCTCCGGCAAGGACGAGCCCGACCGTAGGACGGTACTGCCGGATGGAGTCCATGCGGGCGCGGACCTTCGCGAAGGCCACGGAATCGGCTGACGGATTGTCACTTTTCAAGATCTGCGCCCAGCCGCACAGCGGAAGGGCGGAAAAGAGAAAGAAGGCGGTTATCAGTTTTTTCATCTTTTCCGATATGATTTCAATTTTCAAATATACGCATTTCCTGCAAATATTGCTCTCCGAAGAGGGTCTATCCGCCAGCGGCTGCCCGGCTCCGGTTGACGAGGGTGACTCCTGCGAGGACGAGGATGCCTGCAAGCAGTTTCTGCCAGGTCACGATATCCTGCCCGATCCACACGCTGACCACCGAAGCGATGATCGGCTGGAGGTAGGAATACATGCTGACGAGGGTGGGACGGATGCGTTTCTGGCCGAAAGGGATCAGGAAATAGGCGAAGAAGGTGGCGAAAAGGATGAGATAGCCGATCTCCCACAGGATATCGGCGGGGATGGACAGGAAATCGGTCCGCGCCAGATCCCCGACCGACAAGGGAATGGAGACGAGGAGCGAGACAAGGAACATCCATTTCATGAAAGTCACGACGCTGTACCGGGAGATGAGGGTCCGGAAAGCGCCGAGATACAAGGCGAAACTGAGACTGTTGAGCAGGAGGAGGACAAAACCGGCCGGGGTCGTATGTTCAACGGCGCCGGGGGAACGTACGGAATTGAAAATCAGCAGGAGGACGCCCCCGAAGCTAACGGCGACGCCCAGGGCTTTTTTCCAGGTGATCGGCTCCTTCAGGAACAGGAACGCGAAGAGCATCGTGAAGATCGGGGACAGGGTGCCCATGACGGCCGTATCGACGGGAGCGGAGACCGTCATCGCCTGGAGGAAGGTCAGCTGCGGGATGAAAAGGCCGGTAAGCGAAGCCAGGACGATCAGGCCCATGTCCTTCCCGGATACCTTCTCCCGCGGAATGAAGAGGGACAGCAGCCAGAAAAGCAGCGACGCTCCGAGCGCCCTGAGTGTGAAGAGGGCGATCGGAGACACGATCCCGGCTGCTGCAATGTCCTTGCAGAAAACGATATTCAGTCCGAAAATCGTATAGGCGGCGGCGACGGACAGGTGTCCGGAGAGTTGTTCCCGGGTCATGACAAATACACTACGGCGGGGCAAAATTAGTCAATTTCAGGGATTATTTTCGTATCTTGCAGGGAAATAATCGATCACGCCATGAAAAACAGCCTCCTCCGGATGGTCTTCCCCGTAGCCGTCCTTCTGCTGACGGCCGGGTGCGGCCGGCCACATTTCATTTCTGACGAATCCTTCCGCCGGGAAGTGGACTCCGTGCTCAATGCCCGTGCCGAGACGTTCGGCCCCGCCTGGGAGAGCCTCTATGCCCCTGAAGGAAAACTCACCGCCGAGGAGAAAGAAGCGCTCGACTTCCTCTACGCCTATATGCCGACAGCCGACATAACGGACTATCCGACAGTCCTTCATCTTGAAAACGTCCGGGCTGCTTTCCGCGCCCGGAAGGAGATGGGCTGGAACGTTCCGGAAGAGATTTTCCGCCATTTCGTCCTGCCCGTACGGGTCAACAATGAATCCCTCGATTCGGCCCGGACCGTCTTCTACCAGGAGCTGGCGCCGCGCGTCAAGGGGTTGTCCATGGCGGACGCGATCCTGGAGGTCAATCACTGGTGCCACGAGAAAGTGACCTACCACCCTTCCGACGGCCGGACCTCTTCCCCGCTCAACACGGTCAACAACACGGAAGGCCGCTGCGGAGAAGAGTCTGTCGTCACGGTCACGGCCCTCCGCAGCGTCGGCATCCCCGCCCGGCAGGTCTACACGCCGAGATGGGCCCATACCGACGACAACCACGCCTGGGTCGAGGCCTGGGCGGACGGGAAATGGCACTTCCTCGGGGCCTGCGAACCGGAACCGGTTCTCGACCTCGGCTGGTTCAACGCCCCCGCCTCCCGCTGCATGTTCACCCACACCAAGGTCTTCGGGGAATACCATGGCCCGGAAGAAGTCGTGCTGCGAGGGCCCAATTATACGGAAATCAATCTGATCGGGAACTACGCCAAGACCGCTGGGGCCCGGATCCGCGTCCTCGGACCCGACGGAAATCCCGTTGAAGGAGCGAGGGTCGATTTCTGCATCTACAACTACGCCGAATTCTATCCGGCCGTCAGCCGGTTCACGGACGCGAAGGGCCTCACCTCCATCTCGTCCGGACTCGGCGACCTCCTCGTATGGGCCTCGAAAGACGGTCTTTACGGATGGGCCAAAGTATCTTTCGGCCTGGATTCCGAGGTCGTGGTCCATCTGGCCGAAACGCCCTCCCCGACCCGGGAGGACCTTGAGATCGTGCCTCCGCCCGAGAAGGCCCGGTTCCCGGAAGTGACTCCGGAGCAGAGGGAGGAGAACAGCCGCCGCCTGGCCCGGGAGGACTCGGTCCGCACCGCCTGGGCCGGGACCTTCCTCACCCCGGAAGCCGCCGGAGCCCTTGCCGCCGGATACGGGTACGGCCACCACATGGCCCATCCCCTCGTCCAGTCGAAAGGCAACCACGAGACCCTCCGCGCCTTTATGGAAAAGGCGGCCGACCACGAAAGGGTCGAAACGATCCTCTCCGGCCTAAGCCGGAAGGACCTCCGCGACGTAACCCCCGACGTCCTCTGGGACGATTACAACCATGCCCTCAACCCGGAAAGCACCCCGCAGCGCGTTTCCAACGAGTTCCTGACCCCGTACCGGGAAGCCCTGACGGCCGTTTCCGGCGGACGGTTCTCAGGCGCGGACGGTCCTGAAAAGATCCTCGCATGGATCCGGGACAGCGTCCGCATCGACCGCACGCCGGGCCGGTGGAACATCACCCAGTCGCCACTCGGCGTCTGGAAAGGACGGATTACAGACCCCCATTCCCGTGACATCTTCTTCGTGTCGCTCGCCCGCACCTTCGGAACGGCCGCGCTCATCGATCCGGTGACGGGAAAAGTCCGGTACAGGAACGGAGACGCCTGGACCGACGTCGACTTTGACGGGGCCGCCACCGTCCCCGAATCTCCCAAGGGAACTCTCCGCCTCCGCTTCAAATCCGAAGGCCGGGTCATAAACCCGGGTTATTATACCCATTTTACCATCAGCAAGATCACGGAGGGGCGCCCCAGGCTGCTTACCTTCGATGAGGGAGAAGTCGACATGGGCGGCGGCACCGACTGGGCCGGATCGTTCAAGAACGGCGTCCGTCTCGACACGGGCGAGTACATCCTCGTCTCCGGAGCCCGCCGGGAGGACGGATCCGTACCGGCTGTCCTGCAGTACTTTACGATCAAGGAAGGGGCTGTTACCGACGTCGACCTCACCGTCAAGGAAGATTCGGGTGCCCTGCCCATCATCGGCCGGCTGAGAAGTGAAGTCGCCGAAGCGCTTGCCGGGGATTTCAAGGATAAGGACTTTGCCATTTTCGGCTGCATCACCCCGGGCGAAGAGCCGACGGTCCATGCGCTGAACGACCTCGTGGCCGCACGCGAAGAGTTGGAGGCCTGGGGAGGGACAATCGAACTGATTACGGTGCAGGCGGGTGTCCAAAGGCTGATCGGCTCCCTTGCGGGCGGTAAATTCAAGGGGCTTCCATCCAACATTACCCTGGCGGGGGATGACGGAGAAGGTCTCCTCATCAATCTGGAAGAGACCTTCAAGGTCGGCCGGGGCGCCGCGGGCGGGGTGACCCGGAAACCGTATTTCGTAATCATGGACAGGGAGGGGGCGGTCTATTTCCTGTCCGAAGGCTATACGATCGGCCTCGGAGACCGCCTCGCCGCCGCCTTGAAACGACTGCCGTAGAGTGGCTTGGATTCCCAACGACACTGCCCCGGAACGGAAAAAACGGGAGCGGCTCGGATGAGTCGCTCCCGTTCATCTTTATCTCCGACAGGGATCAGAAAGCGGCGATGAGTTCGTCGTTGGAATAGGCGTCGGCGCCGTAGCAGGTCTTCAGGTAGGCGAGACCGGCCTTGTAATCCTCTTCGGTAAAGGAGTCGGTCGCTTCCTTCGCGACGACGACATCATAGCCGAGGCAGAAAGCGTCGGCAGACGTATGGCGGACGCACATATGGGCGTGGAGACCGGTCATGATGACAGTCTTGACGCCAAGCTCCTTAAGGAGAATATCGAGATCGGTCTGGAAGAAACCGCTGTAGCGGCGCTTCGGAACGACATAGTCCTTGTCGCACAGTTCCAGTTCGGGAATCACCTCGGCGCCCGGAGTGCCCTTGATGGCATGGTCGCCCCAGATGATCAGTTCGCGGTCGATGCCGGGAAGGTGGCAGTCGTTGCAGAAGATAACGGGAACACCCTTCTCACGGGCGGCCTTCAGAAGCCGGGCGGTAGCCGGAACGATAGCTTTGGCGCGGTCGCAACCGAGAGCGCCCGTTACGAAGTCGTTGAGCATGTCGACGACCAGGATGGCAGGAGCATTAAGTTTTTCCATTTTTTACAATAACGTTAGAAAATTAGAACGATTTGTCCGCTTATATCCAACATCCGTGCCGAATGAATGGAATTATTCTTATATTTGGTCATGAAAAAGAAAAGAATCCTTGCCCTGGCCGTTGCGCTGGTCTTTCTCATACCCGCCTACGCCGTCCTCAACGAAAAGGACCTGGCCCATACCCTGTCCGTCCTCCGGTATGAACTCCGTTCAGCCTGGATGATGTCTGAAAGGATGAGCCAGCGGACGAAAAGCCTCGGCGCCCTCCAGCACCTGAGGCTCGTACAGATGATGCAGCGGAGCAATGAGCTGTCCCTGATGCTGTATTCCCAGAAACAGGACTACACCTTCGACATGACCTATGCGCTCAACGAGGTCTCCCGCCAGTACGACGAATTCGCCGCCCGGAAACTGCCATTCGACGACATCATCACCCGGCTCGATATCGACATCGACCGCTACGACCGGCTGGTCCATACCCTCCGGAGCCTCCCTCCCTCCGATACGGTAGAGTATCTGGACAGCCTGGGGAATGTCGTCTTTATCGAAGCAGGGATCCCTGCTCCGGATTCGCTCCGGAGGACCAGGACCAGCCGGAGGGGAAAGGAAATGCGGGACCGGGGGTTCATGCTGGATTCCCTCGGGCAGATCGACCGGGACAGCTGTCTCTTCTACGCTTCGAGCCTGCTGGAATCGACCCGGATCCAGAAGGAACAGCTGGTCCGCGACAGCACCCACTACTCGGAGACGTCCGCCATGCTGAAATCGGCCTACGACTACGCCCAGCAGCGGTACAAGACCGTCCAGAACAAAATTTTCATCGACGGGCAGACCCCGTACGGGACGATCCTCAAATCCTTCCGCCGGTACTGGTTCCAGGCCATGTTCGACGCCAAGGAAAAATACAGTCCGAAAGCCATCGGCGACGTCCGGAGCCAGTGGCGCGGACCGATGGTCATCGGTTTCTCCGTGTTCGTCCTGTTCTACCTGCTGGTTTCGATTCTCCTGAGCCTCCTTCTCGTCACCGTCCTGACCCGCAAGGTCAAGTTCTTCAAGCACGAGCGGTTCGCCGGGCACAAGTTCGAAATGATCCTCATCACGGGGGTGATCATTTTCGCCGTGTCCATCTGGATCGCAAGCGCCGCGTCGAAGCAGAATTTCTTCTCGATGGCGTCGAAACTGCTCGTCGAATTCGCCTGGATGCTCGCGGCGATCCTCGTCTCCCTCGTCATCCGGCTGAAGGGGGACGAGATCCGGAAAGGCCTCCGGTTGTATTTCCCGATCCTGCTGCTGAGCCTGATCGTCATCTCGCTGCGGATCGCCTTCATTCCCAACAGCGTCCTGAACATCATCTTCCCGCCGGTCCTGCTGATTTTCACCTTGTTCCAGGCCTGGACCCTGTACCGCAACCGGAAGGCCCTCCCCCACTGGGACGTGATTTACGGATGGATTTCGCTGCTGATCCTGATCGCGACGACCCTCATCGCCCTCCGCGGATACGTCCTTCTCGGCGTCCAGCTCCTGATCTGGTGGATCTTCCAGCTGACCATCCTCCAGACGATCACCGCCGTATACGACCTCCTGCACATCTATTACGTCCGTCATATCCGTGCGACCAAGGAACGGTACATCGAGGACCATCCCAACATGCCCTGCGACACCGACGAGGACCTGATCGCCGTGACCTGGCCCCACTCCTTCTGCAAGCAGGCGCTCCTGCCTATCGCCCTGGTCCTTTCCCTGCCCATCAGCCTCTATCTGGCCTCCAGCGTCTTCGACCTGACCGGCGTTTTCAACGAATATTACAACTTCCCTTTCCTCAACGTGGAAGGGTACATCCGCCTCTCCCTTTCGAAACTGATCCTCGTCATCGTGCTCTTCTTCCTGTTCCGGTATCTGGTCTACGCAGGGAAGTCCATCTACCGCATCGCGAAGATCCGCACGATCCTGAAAGGGTCCACGGGACGCCTTTTCCATGAGAACCAGGCCAACTTCACCCTGGCCGAAAACATCATCGCCATCGCCCTCTGGGGCATCTACATCATCGCGATTTTCATCCTCCTGCAGATCCCGACGGCCGCCATCAAGGTTATCGGCGCAGGTCTCGCCACCGGTCTCGGATTCGCCATGAAGGATATCCTCAACAACTTCTTCTACGGGGTCCAGCTGATGTCCGGACGACTGCGGGTCGGAGACTTCATCGAATGCGACGGCATCCGCGGCAAGGTCGACAGCATCAACTACCAGAGCACCCAGATCGTGGCCGCGGACGGGGCCGTCATGGCCTTCCCGAATTCGACTCTCTTCAACAAGAACTTCAAGAACCTGACGAAGAACCACTCCTACGAGATGCTTTCCTTCGATGTGGGCGTCAAATACGGCGTCGATGTCGATGTAGTCCGGAAGATCATCATCAAAGCCCTGGAGCCGCTCCAGGTGAAGGACGCCTACGGCAGGAACGTCGTCGACCCGTCCTTCGGGGTCCAGGTCAGGTTCAAGGATTTCGGGGACAACAGCGTCAACCTGTCCGTCTACCAGTTCATCGTCGTCGAGGAGCACTACACCTATGCCGCGAGGGCGAAGGAACTGATCTACAACGCCCTTAACGAGAACGGCATCGAAATTCCGTTCCCGCAGCGCGACCTCTACATCAAGATGATGCCGGAGATTGACAAGTAGCCTTATTGCATCTCTCCGGCAAAGAATGCCGCCATCGCGTCCCGGATCTCATAGAACCGGGACGTATAGTTTCCGTCCCTATCCAGATGCAGGCGGTGGCGTTTTTCGGGACAGGGGTGGTGCTCAGCACGGAGGCCGAGGGAGAGGGCCTTTTCGTGGACGGCGCGGGTCCCGTACATCTTCTCCGAGAACAGACTGGAAATCAGCGAAATAGCCGGGAATGGATACCCTTCTCCATAGGGCATGACCGGATCCCTCTCGGACTGGAACGAGAGGATCGGCACCGCGGCCCGCTCCAGGACCGACAGGTCATGGACCGAGCCCCAAAGATTGGCGACGGCCCTGACGGGGAATTTCGGGTCCATGCCGAAAGCGAGGTGGAGCGCCGTGATGGCTCCGGCGCTGGTCCCGGCGATGAAAATCCGCCCCGGATCGATCCGGAGGTCCTCCCGCCCGAGCAGGAAAGCGAGGGCGTTCTCCGCATCCTCCAGCGCCCGGAACTCCGCTGATCCGACATCTTTCCGCGTCGGACGGAATCCGAGACGGTAGTCGATGGAGACGGCGACATAGCCGAGGGACGCGAAATACCGGCACCAGCCGGTCTGGCCCGCCTCGCGCTTGTTCCCGATAAAGAAAGAACCGCCGTGCATCATCAGAAGAAGCGGGCGGGATGCATTCCTGTCCCCTTCGGGGCGGTAGATATCCATCTTGAGGGAGAGGGGCTTCGGTTTTCCCTGATGAAGGATGAGCCGGAAAGTCGCCCACGGATTCCCGACCGGCGCCTCCGTCCGGAAGCCGGTGGAAACGGCGTAGGTAACATCCTCTTCTACTGTTGTTTCAAAGCGGGAAACGGTATAGGGAAGGGTGCTCATAGACAAGAAAACTGGCCGGGTCAACGGCACGAAGTTAACAAAAAATGATTTGACAAAGCAAGATTATTCTTATTTCTGCAAGATTATTCTTATTTTTGTATGTAAAGGCAAAAGGCAGAACTATGAAAAGATTGTTGTTTATCACCCTGATCCTGTTCGGGGCCTTAACCGTCGCCCGGGCGCAGACGCCCTGGGGAAACGCCCCTTACCAGAAGGATTATTCCCAGGAGTTCAGACCTTATGACCAAGGCCAGATGGCAGCGATGCTCTACGAACAGGACCGGATTCTCGACAAACTGAAAACGGACCTGATCGTGTCCCTTGCGGGCGGAGCGGTCTTCGCCACCGGATATGTCCTTCTCTTCCAGGGAGAGAAAGAACGCATCTGGGATGAACAGACGAACGAAAGGCAGCCTATCAGCTCCAAATCTCTCGCAGGCATCACCCTTCTTTCCGTCGGAGCTATTTCGATGATGACGGGTTCCGCCCTGCACCTTATCAACAGTTTCAGGCTGTACAACTCGAAACAGAGAATCAATCAGCTTACCCTCCAGTACGGTCCGGACGGGATCGCCCTTGTTTTCTGACGATTAGTAACTTGCATGAATATGAAAAGAATTGTTTTGATCCTCGTAGCCGTCATCGCTTCTACAACCCTGATGGACGCACAGATCCAATGGGGGAACGGTTCCAGGCGGGACCGGAACGCCACTGAACTGAATCAGTACCAAAGCGGGCAGTATGTCGAGATGCTCAACCGCCAGAACCGGTTGCTGACAAACCGGAAGATCGCGACCTGCATCTCCCTCGGCGGCAGTGCCTTATACCTGATCGGGATGAATATCGAAGCCATGGACACACAGGTAGATAATCCTTCCAACACCGGGTATTATCTCGCCGGAGCCGGGGCCCTTGCCGCGGCCGGAGGCGGAATCTGGCTCCTCGTCAATGAATTCTGCCTCATCAATTCCCAAAAAAAGATCAATAACCATCTGATCGTCCGTTACTCTCCGGGCGGCATCGCCCTGGTGTTTTAAATAAATGAAAAGAATCACCCGCCTTCTTCTCGCTGCAGCGTTTGCGCTCAGCCTCAGCACCCTCGCCTTCGGGCAAGCCCTCATGGACCGGCAGGACACCGTCGTCCTCGAAAAAATCCGCCAGGCCCGCTATGTGGCCAAGTCCCCCAAGGTCCAGTCTCTCGGAATCCTGCACTATTCCGATATCCACGGCGATGATTTCGCCGTCAAAAAGATCCAGGATATCCTCTCCAAGTACAACCCCTTCATCGATGCGGTCGTCAATACGGGGGACGCCGTCCTATATTATGGAAAGGCTACTGAAAAGTACCCCAACGACGCCCAGTGGTGGCGCCGGACGGGTCTCGCCGAGAAATCCCTTTTCGTACTCGGGAACCACGACGGGGCCTTCGGATCGAATGACAAAGGTCACCAGGAGGCTTCCGCCGACTGGGATTATATGGGAAAGGCCTGGGATTTCGACACCTTCTTCGCCGATTATATCGACGACCTCGGGATCACGATGCCGAAAGGGTATGACGATCCGGCCAGCCCGTTTTACAAATCCTGCTTCTGGCTGAAAGATTTCAAAGCGGCGAAGATACGGATCGTCGGACTGGACGGCATCCATTTCAACGACAAGCACCGTTTCTCGACTAGTGAGCAGGAGATCTGGCTCAAAGCCAGTCTCGACGAGACGCTGGATCCCGCCAGCAAGGTCTACGGCTACTCCGTCATCGTCGCCTGCCACTATCCGCTCGATGACTTCAAGGGGGACAACGTCCAGTTCGACGAAACCTCACGGATCCCTGTCTATAACAAGAATGAAAAAGGCGGACGTGTCATGAACCACCGCACCGCGGACGTAACGAACTTCCACACAATCGTTTCCGATTCTTTCCATGCGGACAAGCGGTTCTCCCTCCGGGAAAAAGTCGCGTCCCCGTCCGAGAAATACGGCTACGTCCCCGGAGAAGCGAACCCGCTCGGGGATATCGTCCAGGCCTGGGTCGACAAGGGCGGCAAGTTCGTCATCTGGCTCTCCGGGCACACCCACTACGACCTGCTCTACTATCCGGCCAAGTACCCGGGGCTGCTCTGCATCGCCGTCGACCAGGCCGGTAACCTCCGGGGCAGCAGCATGTCGGACCGTCCCGAGAACTCGGAGTCACGGTTCTGCGCGAATTATTATGGCGTGGATACCCAGAACGGCCTTTTCAAGATCGTCCGGCTGGGTCTTTCGAGAGACCGCTACATGGTCGAGAAAGACGTTCTCTGCTACGACTACATCAACAAGAAGGTCATCTACGAATAGGATGACCTACCACAAGTTGTTGGTCGGAAGATAATCGATGCCGAGGGCAAGGGACTTTTCAAGGTCCTCCTGCGTATCGACGGCACGGAAACAGATCTTCAGGCCAAGCGAATGGCAATAATCGACCAGCTCTTTGAGCGAGTCGATTTTTTGTCCATGATGTTCGAGATGGATCTCCGTCCCGAGGTCCGGGTAATTGAAGGCAACGGCGGCGTTCCCGAGTTCCAGCAGGAGATCCAGGTCTTCGATCTTGCCGAAGATCAGATGGATCAGTTCCTTCCCGCCGCTCTCCCGGTAGGCCCTGAGGAGGGCGCGGTTGCTTGATGAGATGACGCACCTTCCGGTCATCTTGTGTCGCCGGATCGCCTCGTTCATCAGGGCGATGACTCCGCCATCCTCCTTCAGTTCGACGAAAGCGACGCAACCGCCCTTCCGGCAGATCCCGAAATACTCGTCCATCGTCGGGATCATCTTCTGCCGGTCGGAAAGGGCTTCATAATCGTATTGGCGCCGGACCGTTTTCGTATTGACGGGGCGGACCCGGAACCCGCGCAACTCGGCGAGGGTATGGTCCCGGACCTTTCCCGTCCCGTCCGTCGTCCGGTCCAGGGTCGCGTCGTGGATGCAGACGACCTGCGAATCCCTCGTCAGGCGGAAATCCGTTTCAATCGCCCAGACCCTGTGCTTCGCGGCCGCTTCGAAGGAAGCGATCGAATTCTCCGGTCCGAACGGCTGGAGGCCCCTGTGCGCATTGAACCGAGGGGCCACCACACCGCACGAACAGAGACAGCACAATAAGGCTATCGCTATACTCTTTTTCAAGATGCTATTTGGGAAGCTGTGCTCCGTAGTTGTCTACCTTGCCGAAGAGATCCTTCGCCTTTTCCCAAGGATACTTGTTGCAGTACATGCTGGGACGCACGATCTCGCTGCCCTGCTGGTTCAGGCCGAAGAGCCGGTTGACTTGGTTAGCGGCGGAATTGGCGTTGTAGCTCTGGGAGGAGATAATCTTCAGGGTCATGAACCCCTCGAGATACGGCTGGTCGATGGCGCTGATGAAGGCTTCGTTCTCAGGCATTTCCATATTGCCTTCGAATTTCGGTCCGATCTGCTCGGCTTCCTCGATCCGGGCTGCCGGGACGGAGATCGTCGCGACGCCGGGAGCGGCGAGTTCCAGGTCCCTGCGGTTCGCGAAGAAATAGTTGTCATAGAGGTTGCTGATCTTTTCCTTCTCCATCGCGGCGTTGGCTTCGTAGAAGACCCTTTCGACCGCGCAGTTGCTGTTGCAGCCGAAGATGTTGTTATGGACATTGATGGTCCGGATGCCGTTCATGAAACGGAAGCCCTGGCCCATGTCCTCGAACGCCTTGGTACGCGTCCAGGTGAAGAGGACGGTGTTGTGGTGGAAGTCCAGGGAGACCTGGGGGATATCGGCTTCCTTCGTGTTGCCCCGAACCTGGCAGGCGGAATAGCGGCAGGCGATGAAAACATTGTTGCAAATCTCGATATGGCCTTTGCCCATGAGGGCCTGGATACCGTAGTCGCGGCAGTTGACGAAGATGCAGTTCGAGATGCGTACATTGCCTTCCACATCGAGGTGAAGGGCGTATTCGTCACCGTTGGAATAACCCACGGACGGAACATTGGGAGATGCGCCCGGCTCGATGAAACGGCCCGTGAGCACCCCTTCATTGGGGGTACCGGTAATGGGATCGCTCACGTTCGCCTTGCAATAGAGGTTGCTCTCGCCGAAATCGAAGACCAGTCCGTCGATCACGACATTCCCCATCGGTCCGGTATAGTCGAAAGGCCTCCTGGCGTTCACGTTGAAAAGGGGCGCGATGAACTGATGCTCCACCGGCTGCAGCTTCGTGACGTACTTGATCACGTCGCGCTCGCTGAAGTCGGGGGAATAGCCTCCGTAGATACTGATGAACTTGCCCGGATCGTGGGAGGAGTCCGCGAACTTGCCGCACTGGATATATCCGCGGTCGAGATTCCCGAGATAGTTACCCTCGGCGACCAGGATCTCATCATTGTTTTCAGCGGCATCGATCGCTTTCTGCAGATCTTTCATCGGGGTGGATGCGGAGAGTCCGTCGGCGCGGGCCGATCCGGTAGAAACACTGACATAGAAGGTCTTGCCCTTCCCGGCAGGAACGGCGGAAGCTGCGGATTTCAGCGCATCGGACAGCGACGGCTTGGCGGCTTGGGAAGCTCCCTTGCTGTCGTTTCCCGTGACACTTTCAAGACCTTTCTTGGCGGCATTCTGGGCCTTCTCTTTCAGGCCCTTCAGATTGAGCTGCGCATTGGCGATTGTGCAGGCCGCAAGCATAAGCGTTACGACGGCTGCGATTCTGGTTGCTTTCATGGCTATGGGGTTAAGTTTCGGATAAATATACAAAGTCTTCGAAAAAAATCCAAAAGAATTGATTTTCTGAATTTCAAAATGGTTGTTAATCAATAATAATATCAATATTTTTGTGGTATGAAGAAACTGTGGCATTCCCTGACGATCCTTTTGTTTGCGGCTTGTCTTTCCGGTTGCATCGGACAAGGACAGGCCGGTGTCCCGCCTGTCCTGTTCGGGGGAGAAATGCATAATTCCAATGCCTCCACCCCCGCGTCCATCGACGCTTCGATGGATCTCGCCGCCGCCCTGAAGTTCAACGCCGTCCTGGCTCCCGTCTACTGGGAACTGACGGAACCCCGGCCGGGAGATTTCGATTTCTCCCTGGTCGACCATCTGCTGAAAGCCGCCGAAGAGAGGGACCTGTACCTGGGCCTCCTTTGGTTCGGGTCCTGGAAAAACGGGGAATCCTCCTATCCGCCCCTCTGGATCAGGAGCGATACCGGGACCTATTTCCATGCCGAGGACCCCGACGGGAATCCTACGACGACGATTTCGCCCTTCTGCCTCGCCGCGCAGGAGGCGGACGCCCGCGCTTTCAAGGCGCTGATGGCCCATCTCCGCAAAGCGGACCGGCACCACAGGGTCCGCGCCGTCCAGATTGAAAACGAGTGCGGCGTCTTCCTGGAAAGGGACCTCTGTCCCGCCGCGCAAAAGGCATGGACGGAAGGGGGATGGGATACGGACACCCTTGCGCTTGCGCCCCAGCGGTTCATGGCGGAAGCCTGCGCCCGGTACATCGACGCGATCGCCGCTGCCGGGAAATCGGTCAACGGGAATGTCCCCCTCTTCACCAATGCCTGGCTCGCGGACGACAATGCCCGGTACGGCAGCTATCCAAACGGCGGGCCCCGCCTGGCTGTCCTGGACGTCTGGAAAAAGACCGCCACCCATCTGGACTGGCTCTCTCCGGACATCTACCGCCGCGGTTTCGCCGCCCTCTGCTCGGCCTATGCCGACGGACAGCCCCTGTTCATACCTGAAACCCGGTGCGAGGCCGGACGGTATTATTATGCCATCGGGGAAGCCCGCGCCACCGGCGTCTTCGCCTTCGGATATGAGGAATATCACGACGATCCCCATTACGTGCAGGAGTGCCGAGTCTTTTCGGAACTGGTCCCGATGCTCGGCCGGGATTATCCCACCCACGGCTTTTTCCGGGAAGAGGGCGTCGACGCGCCCGACGGGACCGTCTCGTTCCCCTTCGGGACCTATACGTTTGATGTCCATTATATTGCAGGAGAGAAAAACGCCCATGGACTATTCATACAGACCGGGGAGAACGAGTTCATCGCCGCCGGGGTGGGAGCATGGGTCACCTTCCGGACCGACGGGGACCGGAAGTGCAGCCTCGCCTCCTGCGAAGAACTGTACGGCGGAGAAGTCGTCCAAGTGCTCAACGGGGATGAAACGGCCCATGACAATCTCCTCTTTCTCCGCGGAAGGCTGTACCAGCAGGATGCGGTCGCTCCGGACGGGGAGACCATTCCCGCCGCCATGTACGGACTGTCCAGCCAGCGCCGCTTCCGGAAGGACGCCCAGGCCCGGTTCAAAGTTTCCGGAATCTATCGGATCAAATTATTGCAAAAATGATATCAACCATGAAAGGATTGCCTGAACGGATCTTGCCTTTGCTGGCATTTGTCCTGTTTGCGGGATGCTCCTCCAAACCGCTGCAACCCGTTACGGATGCCATCTCGGCCTCCCCGTCGAGTTTCACCGCCGTGTCCTATGAGGGTTCGACCCTTACCATCAACGTAGATGCCAACTGCAGCTACCGGCTGACCCTGACCGACGACGAAGGCAAATCCGCCTTCTGGCTGAAGGCCGACAAAACCAACGGATCCTCCTCAGGAACGGTCCAGGTGACGGTCGGGACCAATCCGGCCCCCACTCCCCGCCGCGGGTCGGTCAACATCATCGGGGATGCGGTCTCGGCCTTCGTGGACATCTACCAGCAGGCCAATCCGTCCGTGGGACCGGAGCCGACTCCCGGGCCGGAGCCTGCGTACAAGGGCTATTACAGCCTGCCGTTCTACGAAGAGTTCCGTTCTCCCCTCGGACTGGACGTTCCTTCGGGCGCGGTCGTCATGATGGATCCCAACTTTTCCAACATTACGATTTCCGGCAACCGCCTGACCTTCGACGGGGGTCTCGTCATCGACAAGACCGGAGCGGACGCCAAGTTCCAGATGGCCTGTCCGGTCCATGTCAATCCCAAGTACATGGCCGGATTCCAGCTCGGGATCAACGCCACGTTCTCCGAGGGCGACGCCTGGATCGTCAAGATTCCCATGGCGGAGGAACTCTGGGGCGACCTGCGCTTCTCCTATGATTCCCGGAATGAGAACATTACGACGGCCGATCCCTACTCGTGGAGTTCGGACGGCGGCGCGACCTGGCATCCGGTCATCAACATGCAGGCGATGAGGTCGGAAGCCGCCTGCAAGAGCATCTGGTTCACCATTCCCGAAACGATGAAAGTGGAGGCCGGGGATGCGCTGTGGATCAAGATCATCCCCGCACGCACCGCCGCACGCCTTCAGAGCGGGATGGCCCTGACCTGGGCGGAGGCTCCCAAGTCGAAACTGGCCCCCGAGGACAAGGACCATGTCGTCCTTTCGGAAGGTTTCGACGCGATCGTCGGGGAGAACGCCTCCTATCTGGATGCGCCGGGCTTCCTGAAGAGCCATACGTCCGGACGGACTGCATCGAACGGGCAGGACGGCAACCCCTATGCGCCCTCGAACGCCGCCATCGAGACCGTGCACTGCTACGGGCGTCCCGGCTTCCTGCAGGTAGGATATTACGACGAGGCCCTCCTTGCGTACAGCGGCTGGAACGGACGCTTGACCCTGAACGTTGGACTGCGGCTCAAGGAAATGGGGCTCGAGAAGGCCGACCTCAGCGTGACATTCCGAGCCGCCGGCATGACCAGCGTCTACGAGCGCCCGACGGATGCGAAAGTGATTCTTCTCCGCGGTGAAACGGTCATCGGCCGGGTGGAACCCCTGGTCCCGGACCAATTCACCGATTTCAGTTTCGAGGTCAAGGACGCCGACCGGAACACGGTCCTCGTCCTGACGAGCGAAAAGAGCACCAAACCCGACGAGGGAAAAGGCGAAAATCCCTATGTCATGGCGGATTACCGCTTCTTCATCGACGATATTTTCATCACCGTTAAAAAGTAAACTGCCATGGTCAGAGAAAAGATAATGAACCTGATTCCGGCCCTGGCGGCCGTCCTGATGCTGAGCGCCGGCTGCGCCCGGGAAGTCCAGGAATCCATCACCGTCGAGCCGGAGCAGCTCGAGGTGGGGGCCGACCTGAGTACCTGCGAGTTCCGCGTCGAGGCCAACTGCCCGTGGACCGTGTCGCTTCCGGGCAATGCGGCCGGCGACTGGATCCTGCCCGCCACCCGGGCCGGCAGCGGGTCGGCGACGGTCCGGCTGCGTGTCTTCCGGAACGGTTCCGTGAACGAGCGGAACGCACGGATCGCCGTTTCTTCCCCCGGCGGGGCCGTTGCCGCGGTCTCTTTGAAACAGGCCGGTAAGGAAAGGGGGTCCGTCCGCATCCGGGTCGGCTCTTTCAACGTGCGCATCCCCTCCGCTGCGGACAGCGAGCATGGAGACGGCTGGCAGGAGCGCAAACCGCGCCTCGCCCAGGCCTTCAAGGACAATAACTTCGATGTCTTCGGCATCCAGGAATGCTCCCCGCAGCAGCAGTCCGAGCTTCCGGTCGTCGCCGGCGGGGCCTACGATTTCTGGTTCTTCAGTCCCTATTCCCAGAACGGCGTCGGAAAAAGCGCCCAGGGCATCGCCTACAGGAAGGACAAGTTCATCTTGTCGGAGCGGCATTTCTTCTGGGCCTGCGACACCCCCGACGTCATGACGACGAACGACACGGGCTCGAACGGAACCTACAACCGGGGAGGATGCTGCGCGGTCCTGACCCATCGGGAGACCGGGATAAGCCTCTTCGTGATGAACTCCCACGGCTGCCTGAATTCGGGCCCGAACCAGACCTACGCCCATGTCTATGTGGACATGGAAAAGCGCTATAACAAGGCTGGACTTCCGTCGGTCTTCGTGGGAGATATGAATGCCTCCTATACCTCACCGGCCTCGACGACATACCGGACCTGGTGGCAGGATTCCTATGAGGTCCTGTCGCAGTCCGGCAAGATCAGCGGCCCCACAGGCACCTACAACGCATTCGACCCCGCCAGGGACATGAACAAGGCCTCGCGGATCGATTTCGTTTATTTCCGCGGTCCCCTGGAGCCTCTCCAATACGTCTGCAATGCGAAGAAGTACGACGGGCATTACCCGTCGGACCATCTTCCCATTTACTGCGATTTCGAGGTGTTTTCCGGAGACTGATTAATTGGATTTCTCCTTCAGTGCTTTTTCGATCTGCTTCTGGACTTCAGGATCGGAAAGCGCTTTTTCGGCTTCCTTCATGGACTCGTCCAGACTCTTCTGGAGACCCTGTCCGATGATGGTCCTTGCGGCGAAAGGCACCTCCTCGCCGGCCTTTTTCTTCTCCAGCTGCTTGACATCCACCATATAGTAGGTGCCGTCTTTCCGGAAATTCCAGGTGTAGGCGCCCATATACAGTTCGATGCCGAAGAGGCTCGTGGGCTTGCCTTCGTCAAGGACGGTCTCAAGGGTCTTCTCGGCTGCCGCCTCCGCGGGATCGCTCTTGGCGACGAAACCGTAGACATTGATGCCGCCGTCGGCCACCTTGGCGGTCGCGGCGTAGACCTTCTTCACATACTCGATGAAGTCGTCGCGCTTGAGGGTGCTGTCCTTGGCCGTGAATGTCACGTAAGAGGAAGACATCTCCTCGCCGAGGAAGTCATACTTGCCGACCTGTTTGCCGTGCTCGAAGTCCGGGGTAACGTCGGCGACCGGGATTCCAAAACGTTTCTTGAACCAGAAATCCGCCGCCTCGGGCGTGTTCTTTTCTCCGTTGAAAGTTTCCTGCATGATGTTCTCGGCCACTTTTTCGAGATTCACTTCGCCGTCTTCGGCTTTTGCTTTCTTGCCTCCCTTGGGTCCGCAGGCCGTAAAAGCGGCGACGCCGGCGATGCAGAGAAGGCTGATCAATACTTTACGCATGGTATTAAAGGTTAAGTGATTATGTATTGCGATATCTACAAAGATATGCGAAAGAAACCGGGATACCAAAGTTTTTTGCGAAAGGGATTGGACTTTTCGAAATAATTCATACCTTTGCAGTCCCGTTCATGCGGACAGCATCCGGGAGCATAGCTCAGTCGGTTTAGAGCATCTGCCTTACAAGCAGAGGGTCGGCGGTTCGAATCCGTCTGCTCCCACCCCTGAAACTCAAGCACTTACGGAAACGTAGGTGCTTTTTCTTTTTTGGTTAGTCGCAGTTTTGTCGCAGTTTCAGCCCTTTATAACGGTTCTTTTATGTTGCTTTGAACGATAGAAAGACTGCGTTGAAGAGGATACAAAAGCAGTCAAATTCGATATGAAACCTGGCATCACTCATCATCCTTGAGGTAGAAGACCAGATCCGGCTTCTCAAAGGTCGTCAATCTCCCCAAAGAATCTAAGATGACCTTGTCGTTTTTTCAGGAAGTCGGCTTGTAATAGAATCGTGGATATGGCAGGATAGGTATTACTATAGAACCCAGTTCCTAATATGTTCTTCGTTCCTGAGTAGATATTTCTCTGTAATAGATATGAAGTTGGCAAAAGCAAAGAAACCTGGGGATAGCGGTTAGAATGGGCTCTTATACAAAGGTAAGGGTTTGATTGTTTGTGGGAAATGCCTATCTTTGTTCCTAAGGATAACCGGACTGTCCAAAGGTCCGGGAGCATGCGGAGGGGGTGACATTCGGGAGTAGCGCTTATCCACGTTCACGGCCC
>JAFRUH010000002.1 GCA_017438975.1 Bacteroidales bacterium | reverse complement strand
TATTGCGCCGGGGATCCGGTGAATAGGGTGGATCAATTCGGAGATGCCGTTAACATTCCTATTGCCCTTGCAGGAGCCGCGATTGATTATGGTTTCCAAGTATATGGAAACTATAAAAAAGGATATACCGGGAGAGATATGTGGTATGGTGAGATTGACTTTTCGAATGTTGCCCTTTCCGCAATAAATCCCGTCAAAAATATTAGTTTTGCGGGGAAAATTGTAGCGTCTTTTGTCGTCAATGCGACTAAAGAAAGCATTCGACTAACACCGAATAACTCCGTTGAACTCAAATCTGATACTCGCGTCATTATAAAAGAGGCTGCGACTAATACGATTATTGATCTTGGAATAGATGGCGCTGCAACTGGTATGAAAAAGATTGCGGATCAAGCTAAATCGGAGTTTTATAACGCAGTAAGAGATGCATCTCACTCAAGAAACATTTTTGAAAACAGACCTTCATCTACCGTCCGAGCCGCAAAGGCAGAGAGATCGGCAATCGCCGCGCAACAAGCAAAGGAGAAAGAAGTTGCAACAAAGATCATATCAAATTCTTTTGACTATACAAAAGGTATTTTGAATGAAGGGTTCAAATACTGGCATAAAAATGAAGAATAAACAATCGACAAAAAAAAGTCATAGATCATTCAGGGAGCTATCAATAGCGGAAAAAGTTATCGCAATTCTCTGGATTCTCGGAATGTGTTATATCTTCGTATGGGCGCCAATCGAAAAACATTATATCATTGATAAAAGTTTTAAAGAAGACCCCAAAGTAAGAGTAACGGCCATTATAAAAAATAAGTATTCTCGTAGTTCTCCAAATATTGTAAATTATCATTTTATCTGTGATTATTATTATAATGGGAATCACTACACTAAAGCAGTATCTATGAATAATAATAAATCTTTATGGGAAAAAGCACAAATTGGAGATTGCGTAGAACTTTTGTTTATAGAGAGAAGGCCTAATTACCTTAAAATCAATAAAGAAAAAGGAACCTTTAAGTGCCATCAGATGCCATATTCTCATGAGTATGTTGAAGGGGAATAAACATAGTATGAACACCGTCGTAAGCCGTACCGATTACCTGCCGTTCGGAGTCAGGATGACAGGGAACGGTCTCTCGGAGAGCACCACTGCCCGCAGCGCCTGGTTCGGTTTCAGCGGCAAGGAGAACGAACTGTGGAATGCGGAGAGAGATGAAACCAAACGAATCATTCGTTTTATTAGAATCCGAGTTGTATTATGGAGAGGAATCTCTGAAAGATGGGATTCTATTAGATTTGGAGCTCCTGAAAAATCGAACAATGGGTAGTTGTTTTATGCTTTTTTAAAGGCTTCATCTACCTCTGAGAGAATGCTCTTGTCGAGAAGTTTTGCATAATGTTGCGTAATCTTAGGGGTACTATGACCTAACAACTTTGCGACGACTTCCAGACGAATTCCACGGTTGAGACATCGCGTGGCATAAGTGTGTCTGGCGACATGGGAGAAGATGGGTTTCTCAATGCCGCAGAGATCACGAATAGTCTTGAGATAAACATTTACTTTATGGTTGGTGATAACCGGCAGTTTGAAATCGTATTTCTTCAAGATGTGTACACCATCCTCCAGGATAACAGCGGTATAATAGACACCTGTCTTGTTTCGCTTATCATGGATATAATACTGGCCTTCTTTCGTTTGCTTGAAGTCTTCTGGAACGAGTTTGGCCATATCAGAGTATGACAACCCGGAAGCGGCTTGAAACACGAAAAGGTCACGAACTCGGTTCAGGCTCTCATTGTGAAAATCAAAATCCCTGATCAATGCAACTTCCTCTTCAGTCAGGAACTGGACACATTTCTCGCCTTTTCGAAGATGAATGTTGCAAAAAGGATTCACCTTGATTCGATTGTTGTCAATGCCAAACTGGACAACTGTTTTGATTTTCTGACAGTAACCGTTGGTCGTCACATAATCCAACGTCCGGTTCAAAGTCGCTTGATAATCCAGAATGACGGCTCGAGTAATTGCAGATGCTGGTTCTGAAGGTGATATGGTGGCATAGAACTTATCTCTGGAAATCTCGTATTTCCGGTAAGTTTTGGGAGTAAGATCTTTACCTACACGTTTGATGAGGATGGACATATAATCATCGAACAGATCCCTTACTGTATAGATCTGATAACCTCCATTTCTGAAATAACTCTTAAGATTATCGGCTGTAAGTGCCAATCCTTCCCTGATAAGAGACGTTTCTATCTCATTTATGCGTCTCCTTACTGCCTCCAAGTAATCTTTGGTATCATTTCCTCGCTTAGAGTTTATAGCCCTTTTAAAGGCCGCTGGAGCCTCTTTTCTGGGTAGTTGTACGATACAACGCTTCCCATTTATAATCAAACTCATCTCAATGGGTGCCACACCGTCCTTGTTTTTCTTGCTCTCGCGACAGTAGAACGAGACATTTGCCGTGTTTCGAATCATAATTTGTGACCAGTTTTATCGTTAATACCCGTTGGTCACAGATTAGGTCACAGTTTTGGCCTGTTTTCTGGATAGGAAGCCTTGTTACCTGTGGGTCTCAATCCCTATCCCTATAAACAAAAAACCATCACAAGGGATTGTGACGGGCATATAGAGAGTTTTGTCTGTGAGATTGAGCGTAGTCAATCAAGACATATGTCGGTGTTTTGAGTAGCGGGAGTGGGTCACGATCCCACGACCTCCGGATTATGAATCCGACGCTCTAACCAGCTGAGCTACCCCGCCGCACCTGAAAGGCACAAAAAAAAGTTGAGATAGAAGGATTCGAACCCTCACTGACAGAGCCAGAATCTGTAGTGCTACCATTACACCATATCTCAATGCATCCCTCTCATTTCTGATTGGGACTGCAAAGGTACTACTTTTTTCGGGATTTGCAAGCGTTATTTGAAAATTATTGTGCTTGCCCAAACTTCGCATCCTTCTCCGCGGCCGACGAAGCCGAGACGCTCCGTCGTCGTAGCCTTGACCGAGACGGCTTCGACGCCGATTCCAAGAATCGGGGCCAGCGTCTGCCGCATTTCGAGAATGCGGGAGGCGAGTTTCGGGCGCTGCAGGGCGATGGTGATATCGACGTTCGAGATCTTCCAGCCGCCGGTATGGACCAGATGGACCACCCTCTCGAGGAGGATCTTGCTGTCGACCCCCTTCCAGGTCGGATCCGTGTCCGGGAACAGCCGTCCGATGTCCCCGAGCGCCAGGGCTCCGAGCAGGGCGTCACAGAGGGCGTGGATCGCCACGTCACCGTCCGAATGGGCGACAAAGCCCTTGGCACTTTCAATCCGGATGCCGCATAGCCACATCGGGAGCCCTTCCGCGAGGGCGTGCACATCATATCCGTTTCCGATTCTGAGTTCCATGTCTGCAAATTTACGCAAAAAATGATTACATTTGCTAAAATGTAAACAGTCACGGTTATGGCATTTTTCAATTTCGGTTTTTTCGGAAACCAGGAGCACAGGGTGTTCAACTATAAACCGCGCTATTATGATCCTGAGAAGGAGGCGCGCAAGGCCATGTTCGGCGATGTCGACGGGACCAACGACAAGGCCCGCGAAGAGGGAACATATGTCCCCGGCGCGAGCATCCGCGGCGCTTTCCGGAACGGGAACTACAAACGTACAAGAGGAACGACGAACCGCGTCCAGGCAATCATCGGTTTCGTTACCCTCCTGCTGATCGTCGTGGTCCTGATCTATATCACGAAATTCTATTCCCTGCTGTAATGGAACTGAAGATCCTGCCGGGCAATATCGCCAATATGATCGCCGCCGGAGAGGTTGTCCAGCGGCCGGCTTCCGTCGTGAAGGAACTGATGGAGAATGCGCTGGACGCCGGTGCGACCCAGGTCGACGTCGTGATCACGGACGCCGGAAGGACCCTCGTTCAGGTCATCGACAACGGCTGCGGCATGAGCCCGGACGATGCCGTCCTTTGTTTCGAACGGCATGCCACCTCGAAGATCGCCACGGCCGAAGACCTGCAGCATATCCTGACCTTCGGTTTCCGCGGAGAGGCCCTCGCCTCGATCGCCGCGGTTTCGGAAGTGACCCTCCGGACCCGCCGGAAAGAGGACGAGATCGGCGTCGAGGTGGAGTTCGCCGCCTCGGAGCACCTGGCTACGAAAGAGGTCCAGGCCCCTTCGGGCAGCAATTTCATGGTCCGGAACCTGTTTTACAATGTCCCTGCTCGGCGGAAGTTCCTCAAGTCTGACTCCGTCGAATTCAAGCATATCCTCGAAGAGTTCACCCGGGTTGCCCTGACCCGTCCGGATGTCGGTTTCTCCCTCACCCACAACGGCAGGGATGTCCATGTGCTGAGACCGGCCAAATCCCTGAAATTCAGGGTACAGGACCTCCTCGGCAAGGCGGTGGTAGGCGATCTCGTAGACATAAGCGCCAAGACTTCGATCGCATCGATCAGCGGTTTTGTCGGCCGGCCGGAGACTTCCAGGAAGACCCTCGGGAACCAGTTCCTCTTCGTCAACGGGCGGTTTTTCAGGAGTCCGTACCTCCACAAGGCCGTGATGAAGGCGTACGAGAACCTCGTCCCCGAGGGGACGACCCCGTCCTATTTCATCTTTATCGAAACATCCCCGGAAGAGATCGACGTGAACATCAGCCCGACCAAGACCGAAGTGAAATTCGCCGAAGATTCCGTCATTTTCCAGACCCTGTTCGCCGCCATCAAGGAGGCGCTCGGCTACGGGGCCGTCGCCGGGGACCTGGATTTCGACAATCCGGAGGCCGGCAAGATTCCGGTCCTCGGATCCCGTTTCGAGGAGTATACCCCGTCCACGATCCCTTCGGCCGGCGTGGACCCGCATTACGACCCCTTTGCCGGATTCCCGGCGCCCTCCGCCTCCTCCGCTCCGCGGGAGAAGGAGCCCTCCTTCCCGGATTTCTCCCATGTCGACCGGAAGGAGGATTACGGGAAACTCTTCGATGACCGGACCCTCGCGTCTTCGTCCGTGATCCCGGTCCATGGCCGGTACATCCTGGCTCCGTCCAAGACCGGCGTCATGGTGGTCCATGTCCGCAGGGCGCGCGAGCGGATTTTCTACGACCGCTTCCTCAAAGCGCTTTCCCGGGAAACCCATGCCACCCAGACGGCCCTTTTCCCCGTCCGGATCGAGGTCGGCGCCGCCAACCGGACCGTCTTCGACGGGAATGCAGACCTTCTTGCGTCCCTCGGCTTCGACATCGTTCCGTTCGGAACCGACACCATCGTCGTGAACGGCGTGCCGGAGGGATATTCCAGCGAGCCGGGCAAGGTCGAGGTCATGGTCGGAGACCTGCTGCTGATCCTCTCCGAGAACCACAACGCCCTTCCGGAAATGATGGAATCGGCCCTTGCCGCGAAATTCGCCGCCCTGGGCGCTGCGGGCGGGGAACCGGTCAGCTCGCCCCTGGAGGCCCGGCGCCTTTACGATGCGCTGATGGCCTCGGCCAATCCGGAATTCACGAGCGGCGGGAAGCGGATCATCTCCATCCTCCCGACCGATGAACTGGACAAAAGATTCTGACGCCTATGCCTTACTACGATAACTCGAGACCCTCTTTCTGGAACAGCATTCCCGTCGTGACGCGGAACCTGATCCTGATCAACCTGATCGTTTTCGCGGCGACCGTCATCGACGAGCGGTTCCTGCAGGATGATTTCGTGACGCGCTATTTCGCCCTCTTCTATCCCGCTTCCCCGCTTTTCCGCTTCTGGCAGCCGCTGACCCATATGTTCGTCCACGGGGGACTGATGCATATTTTCTTCAATATGTACACCCTACTGATGTTCGGCGCCCCCGTCGAACGGGCGATCGGAGAGAAGAAATTCACCGTGCTCTATTTCCTGGCGGGCTTCGGCGCCGCCGCCCTCCATATCGGCGTGCAGTATCTGCAGCTGCGGGGTGCAGCCGGTTCCGCCGCGGCTGTCCAGGACCTTTTCCTGACCCCGACCGTGGGCGCTTCCGGCGCCGTCTACGGCGTGCTGATCGCCTTTGCGATGCTCAATCCGAACGCCACGCTCGTCCTCCTTTTCCCGCCCATCCCGCTGAAAGCCAAGTGGTGGGTGCTGATCTTCGCCGCCATCGAACTGTTCACCGGCGTGACCGGGACGATGGACGGAATCGCCCACTTCGCCCATCTCGGCGGCATGGTCGTGGGTTTCCTGCTGATGCTCTACTGGCGTAAGTCCGGCAAACTCTGGCGATATTGACCATGGCAGAAAAGAAAAAATACAGTCTCTTTTCGACGATCCTGTTCGGATTGATCGCCCTGGTGGTATCGGGGCTCATGCTGGCCTCCTACCTGTCCATGGTCATCAATCCCTCGAAACTCTGGTTCGCCACCTTTTTCGGCATCCTGTACATCCCCCTGCTGATCCTGACCGTTCTGATGCTCCTTGTCGCCTTAAGGCGCCGCTCTTCGATGGCGACCTGGCTGCTGGTCGTCCTGCTCCCCGCCATCTGGCTGACCGGACGCTGCCTGCAGCTGCGCGCCCCCGAGCCGGAAAAGGGTCCCCTGAAAGTCGTTTCTTTCAACGCCGGACTCTTCGTCCATGGCCAGAAGGGCCTCGAGGGAGCCTCCCGCCTCGCCCTCGCGGACTCGGCCGCCGCCTTCCTCCGCGGCACCGGGGCCGATATCATCTGCCTTCAGGAGTTCGGCCTTCCCGTCGGGGTCGGCCTGTCCGATTTCCTGTCCTCCCGTTTCCCGGGATACCATCCGGAGTACTTCGTTCTGACGGGGGACAACGGCTATGCCGGGAATGTCACCCTGAGCCGTCTGCCGGTTGTCCGGAAGGGAAAGCTGGAATTCGAGGGCAGCACGAACATGGCCCTTTATACGGACATCAGCCTCGATACGACGGTCTTCCGGATCTACAACTGCCATTTCCAGAGCTACAACCTCTCTCCGGACTCGGTCATCAGGTCGATCGGTCATGACGAGGCCCTTACCTCGACGGAGAACAAGATGAAACGGGCCATCATGCGCCGTCCCGACCAGGTGGGAGCTGTCCTTCAGAGCATGGAAGAGAGTCCCGTCCATTCGATGGTCGTCGGGGATTTCAACGATACCCCGGTTTCCTATACCTACCAGCGCCTGAAAGCCGGCCGGAAAGACTCCTTTGTCGAGGCGGGGAAAGGATTCGGCGCCACCTATGTAAAGTTCCGCCCCTTCATCCGGATCGATTACATCCTCTATCCCAAGGATTTCGAGATCTGTTCCTATGAAGTCCCCCAGGTCCCGCTTTCAGACCATTATCCCATAATTGCGACATACCGATGATAAAGGAAGATATTTTGCCGGAAGCCCTCAAGGTGCTCCGTTCGGGAGGAACGATTCTGTATCCTACCGATACCGTCTGGGGACTGGGCTGCGACGCGACGGATCCCGCCGCGGTCGCGAAGATTTTCGGAATCAAGCGCCGTCCGGACAGCAAATCCCTGGTCCTGCTGGCTTCCGACCTTGACATGGTCGCGAAGTATATCCGGGAGATTCCGCCCATGGCCGTCGATCTCGTCGAGGTCAACGACAGCCCGATGACCCTGATCTATCCCGGAGCGATCGCGGGGGAAGCGCCTGTCGGAGAGGAAGTTCCGAAGGGAGACCGGTTCCATCTCGCCTACAACGCGGTGGCGGAGGACGGGAGCGTCGGCATCCGGGTCCCGATGTCGGAGTTCTGCCGGCAGCTTGCCTTCAAGCTGGGCCGGCCGATCGTTTCGACTTCGGCGAACATTTCCGGGGAACCGACCCCGAAACGGTTCAGCGATATTCCGCAGGAAATCAAGGACGCCGTCGATTTCGTGGTCCCGCCGAGCATGGATACGGAGTCGACCGGCAAGGCTTCGCAGATTATCAAACTGGAGCTTGACGGACAGTTCGAAATCATCCGGATGTAGTATGGAACTGTTTTATTTCCAATACTTCCGTGACGGAACCGGACATCTCGGACCGGAGGAATCCAACCATTGCGTGCGGGTCCTGCGGCACCGGGAGGGCGATCTGATCGACGTAATCGACGGGAAAGGAACCCTCCTCCATTGCAGGATCCTCCGAGCGGACCCGAAGGATACCGTCGTGGAACTGGTCTCTTCCGAAGAGAACTGGGAAGCAAGGCCGTACCGCCTGACGATGGCTGTCTGTCCGACCAAGAACAACGACCGGTTCGAATGGTTCGTGGAGAAAGCGACGGAAGTCGGGGTGGACCGGATCGTCCCGGTCATCGGGGACCGGTCCGAGCGGAAGGTCTACAAGACGGAACGGGCCGAGCGGATTGCCCTTTCCGCGGCGAAGCAGTCCCTGAAGGCCCTGATTCCCGATATCGAAGAGCCCCGGACCGTCCGTTCTTTCATCGGGGAGTGCGATGCCGCCTGCAAGCTGATCGCCTGCTGTTTCGAGGATGAGACCTGTCCCCGGACCAGCATCCGGGAAGCGCTCGCAGGAGCTACGGATATCGCCGTCCTGATCGGCCCGGAGGGGGATTTCTCCCCGGAAGAGGTCCAGCTCGCGATCTCGAAGGGATTCCGTCCCGTCCATCTCGGAGCGTCCCGCCTGCGGACGGAAACGGCTGCCCTGACGGCCGTGGAAGCTGTTTATTTTGAGTTTATCTGATATGAAACAACGTTTTGCGACCCTGGATGTGCTCCGCGGCCTGACGGTCGCCTTCATGTGCATCGTCAACAATCCCGGGTCCTGGGGCAAGATCTACCCGCCGCTCCGCCATGCCGAATGGGCGGGTTGCACGCCTACGGACCTGGTCTTCCCCTTCTTCGTCTTCTGCATGGGCTGCGCAATGGCGTTTTCGCTCGCGAAATACGACTCCCTGAACAGGGAATCCTGCTGGAAGGTGGTCCGCCGGGGCCTTGCGATCATTATCGTGGGCCTGTTGCTGAACCTGTATCCCTTCTATCCGTATTCGCCCCACGACGAGACCTGGACCTTCGGCCAGAATTATCTCTACTGGCTCCAGCACAAGCGCGTCTTCGGCGTCCTGCCGCGCATCGGCCTCAGTTATATCATCGCAGGCCTGGTCATCCTCGGCCTGAAAAAGAACCCCCGCAAGGTCGCCTGGGCGATCCTCGCGCTGTTCGTCCTCTATACCGGGGTCCTCGTTCTCTTCAGCCCCCGCGGCGGAGCCTTCGAGGTCGGCGGGACCTTCGCTCCGAAGGTCGACGCCTTCCTTTTCGGAGAGAACCATATGTACCGGCAGTATACGGCGGTCGACGGCTCGAAGGTCTGGTTCGATCCGGAGGGTATCTGGGGCGCCCTGACCTGCGCCTGCACGGCTCTGCTGGGCTTCCTTTCGGGAACCCTGGTCCGGAACGCGCGCCGGGACTATGCCGTCTCGCCGACTGAAGGGAATTCCCCTGTCGGGGTCGTTGCGAAGCTTTTCGTCGCTGGTGTCGTTTCCCTGGCCTCGTCGATGGTCCTCAGCATCTGGATTCCGATCTGCAAGCCCCTCTGGACGCCGTCCTATGTCCTTTTCGCCGGAGGCTGGGCGATGGTCGTGATGGCCTTCCTGTCATATCTGATCGACGTGAAGGGATACGAACGCTTCTTCACCCCCGCGAAGGCGATGGGCATGAACGCCCTGACGGCCTTCGTCCTCAGCGGGGTGATCGCCAAGACCTTCGGCTGGATCGGCTGGCATCCGTCCAAGTACTTCACTGCGAACGAGTTCACCTCCCTTTGCTATGCCCTGCTGTTCATGCTGGTCATCTTCTCGGTCCAGTGGATTCTCTACAAGAAAAAGATTGTAATCAAGTTATAGATGTTCATCGGTCTTCTTTCGGATACCCACGGGGTGTTCAGCCCCGAATTCCGCGAATTCCTTTCCCCGGTCGACGAGATCTGGCATGCGGGAGATTTCGGCGGGGGACTCGCCTTAGCCGCGACCATCGCCGGGTTCAAGCCGCTCATCGGCGTTTCCGGGAACTGCGACGACCGGATTCTGATCTATGATTACCCTGAGTACCGGGTCTGGGACTGCGAAGGGAAAAAGATCCTGATGACCCATATCGGGGGCTCTCCCGGCCATTATTACCCGAGGGCGCTCGCCCTGATCCGGCAGTTCGGTCCGGATGTCTTCGTGTGCGGCCATTCCCATATCCTCAAGGTCATGCATGACCCGGACCATGACCTGCTCTACCTCAATCCCGGAGCCGCGGGCCTGCAGGGATGGCAGCAGGTCCGGACGGCCCTCCGTTTTGTAATCGACGGGACGGGAATCCACGATATGGAGGTCTATAATTTGCTAAGAAAATAGTATCTTCGCGAAAAGGAGAAAAGATGGCAGTGAAAGGAACGAAAGCCAAGAGCGTGTGGTTCTGCACGAATTGCGGGAATGAATATTCCAAGTGGATGGGGAAATGCCCCGCCTGCGGGGAATGGAATACGATGGTGGAACGGGAAGTCGTCCCTTCCGCACCGGCCCGGGGCGCCGTTTCCGTTCCCGGAGGGAGCCGGAAGGCGGTTCCCCTCAGGGAGGTTTCTTCCACGGCGGAAGAGCGGTTCTCGCTCAACAACGCCGAAGTCGACCGGATCCTCGGCGGCGGACTCGTCAAGGGTTCGCTGGTACTGATCGGGGGAGAGCCTGGCATCGGCAAATCGACCCTGTCCCTCCAGCTGCCCCTTTTCTGCCCGTCCATGAAGACCCTGTACGTGACCGGGGAAGAGAGCGTGAAGCAGGTCAAGATGCGGGCCGACCGCCTGGGCGGAGACCTGTCCAACTGCTATATCTTCAGCGAGACCCTGATGGAGAACATCCTCGCCGAGGCCGCCGAGATCGCCCCCGACCTGGTCATCGTGGACTCGGTCCAGACGATGTACTGCCAGGGCGTCGAGTCGACGGCCGGTTCGGTCTCGCAGATCAAGGAAGTCGCCGCACGGCTCCTGCGTTTCGCCAAGGAAAGCGGGATTCCGGTCCTCCTGATCGGCCATATCACCAAGGAAGGGTCCATCGCCGGGCCGAAGATCCTGGAGCATATCGTCGACGTCGTCCTGCAGTTCGAAGGGGAGAACCGGGGCCAGTACCGGGTCCTGCGGAGCATCAAGAACCGTTTCGGCTCGACCTCCGAACTGGCCGTTTTCGAGATGACCGGAAACGGTCTCCGGGAGGTGGCGAATCCGTCCGAACTGCTGATTCCCATGCACGAAGACGGTCTCAGCGGGACGGCGATCTGCGCCTCGCTCGACGGGACGCGTCCTTTCCTGTTCGAAGTCCAGGCCCTGGTCAGTTCCGCCGTGTACGGAACGGCCCAGCGGTCCGCGACCGGATTCGATGTCAGGAGACTGAACATGCTCCTGGCCGTCCTGGAGCGGAGAGCGGGCTTCAAGCTCAGCCAGAAAGACGTCTTTCTCAACATGGCGGGAGGACTCAGGGTGACGGATCCGGCCTGCGACATGGCCGTCGTTTCGTCGGTCCTCTCCTCCAATTTTGATTATCCGGTCCCTTCCGATGTCTGCTTTGCCGGTGAAGTCGGCCTCAGCGGAGAAATCCGGCCGGTATCCCAGGCCGAACGCCGGGCCTCCGAGGCCGGCCGTCTCGGATTCAAGAAGATCTATCTGTCCTCCTTCTGCCGGCTCGACCGGAAGCCCCAGGACATAGAGGTCGTCAAAGTCGCCGATATCCCCGCCCTGGTCAGGGCCCTTTTCCGATAGCGCCATGAAAAAACAGAATACGTTCCTCCGTCTGGCCGTTCCGGTCCTCCTCTGCGGAATCATAGTCGTCGGGTGCCGCCTGTCGGGAAGCCGTTCCGGTTTTACCCGGGAGGAGCGGCGGATCCTCTTTGAACAGGATTCCATCCTGTATGTGACGGTCGTAACCGATCCTTCGGATAGCCTCATTCTTCGGACTCCCTGTGCAGACCTGTCTGACAAGATGTTGAAATCCAAGGATTTCCGTCTTTTCTCCGAGAAACTGAAGGCGACGGTCCAAGCCCCTTGGGAAGACGGGGTCGGCATCGCTGCGCCCCAGGTCGGCATCAGCCGGAGGGTCATCTGCGTCCAGCGTTTCGACAAGGAAGGCGAGCCTTTCGAGGTCTATCCGAACATCCGCATCGACAGTCTTTTCGGAGCGGTCACCCTCAGCACGGAGGGCTGCCTTTCCGTTCCGGACCTCAGGGGATATGTCCCCCGCAGGGAAGGGGCTGTCATCTCCTATACCGATCCCGAAACCCTCACCCGGGTCAGCGAGACCGTCCGGGATTTCACGGCAGTCATCTTCCAGCACGAATGTGACCATCTTGACGGAATCCTCTATACCGACCGGGCGGATTCGGTCTTTTTCTCCGAGCGGAGCGCCGCAGAGCGCATGTATTACGACTCCCTCGGATACTATGTTAAACCCAGCGTACTGATACGATAAACAATATGTCCAGAAAGAAATCCGGCGGCGGAAAGAGCCGCAAATTGAGAGAACAGCCGAAAAAGAAGCATCCGCGGATCGAAATCGAGGGTGTGGCCAGGATGAACCGGGAAGGGAACCTCTTCGTCAGCGTCGACGGTATTCCCGATCCGATATTCGTCCGTCCCGGGAAAAGCCGGGGAGCCCTTCACGAGGACAAGGTCCGTGTCGTCATCACCAAGAAACAGGGCCGACAGGGCCCGGAAGGGGAGATCGTCTCGATCCTGGAGCGGTCCGGCCGTCCTTTCGTCGGAATCCTCCATGTCGTCGGGAACCGCCAGGCGTGGGTCCTGATGTCTTCCAGGACCATGCCCTATGACATTTCCGTCCCCGTTCCGGATAAGGAGCATGCGGTAACCGGAATGAAGGTCGCCGCCGTCGTGGACCGGTGGGAACGCGGGGAACCCGTCCCAAGCGGGCACATCGTCGATTTCCTCGGCATGCCGGGGGAGAATGACACGGAGATGCACGCCATCCTCGCGCAGTTCGGCCTTCCGTACCGCTTCGAAAAGCAGGTGGAGGACGCCGCCGACAAGATCAGCGACCAGATTACGGACAAGGATCTGAAGGGCCGCCGGGACTTCCGCGACGTGCTGACCTTCACGATCGACCCGACCGACGCCAAGGACTATGACGACGCCCTGTCGTTCCGTCCACTGGAGAACGGGAATTTCGAGGTCGGAATCCATATCGCCGACGTGACCTGGTATGTCCGTCCGGGCAGCGAGGTCGACAAGGAAGCGATGAAACGGGGAACCTCCGTCTATCTCGTCGACAGGACCGTCCCGATGCTCCCGGAAAAGCTGTCGAACAAGCTCTGCTCCCTCCGTCCGAACGAAGAGAAACTGACGTTCTCGGCCGTTTTCGAGATCACTCCGCTTGCCAAGGTGATCAATCCCTGGTTCGGCCGGACCATTATCAAGTCCGATTACCGGTTCGATTATGAACTCGCCCAGCAGATCATCGAGGGCGGCGCCGATTCCCTGAAGATGGAAGAGCTCGGGAAGGGCAGCGAGTGCGGAATCGTCCCCGTCGAGATCCGAAAAGCCGTGCTCGAACTCCATAAACTGGCCGCGATCTTCCGCAAACGGCGTTTCGCCGCCGGGGCCCTCGAGTTCGACCGTCCGGAGATGAAGGTGAAGATCGACGAGAACGGAAAGCCGGTCGACGTCGTGCAGAAAGTCAGCAAGGAATCGAACTGGCTGATCGAGGAGTTCATGCTCCTGGCGAACCGGTTCGTAGCCGAATTCGTGGCCACCGACGGCCATTTCGGCGGGAAGGCCGCGAAGAAGGCGAAGACCTTCGTCTACCGTATCCATGACCTCCCTAATACGGAGAAGCTGACCGGTCTCCGCAGTTTCGCCGGCAACTTCGGCCACACGCTCGGGGATATCGGTAACGGTAAGGCCATCGCCGAATCCCTGAACAACCTGATTGTCCAGGTCGGGGACCGTCCCGAGAAAAACGCCATCCAGCTGCTGATGCTCCGTGCCATGGCCAAGGCGACCTACAGCACCGAAAACATAGGGCACTATGGGCTCGCGTTCAAGTTCTACACGCATTTCACTTCTCCGATCCGGCGCTATCCCGACATGATGGTCCACCGTCTCCTCTCCCTGTATCTCGGCGGGGCGGAGAGCCAGGACCGCGGGTATTACGAGCAGCAGTGCCAGCACGCTTCCGAGCGCGAGATCATCGCTGCGGAAGCCGAGCGGGAGAGCATCAAGTACAAGATCGTCGAATTCATGCAGGACAAGATCGGGCAGGAGTACGAAGGGTACATTTCCGGCCTGACCGAGTGGGGCATCTATGTCGAGATCGAGCCGACCAAGGTCGAAGGAATGATCCCGCTCCGGACGATCAAGGGGGACTTCTTCACCTTCGACGAAGAGCACTACCGCACCGTCGGCCGCCGGACCGGCAAGAAGTATTACCTTGGAGACAAGGTCCGCATCCGGGTCAAGGAAACGAACCTGGAGCAGAAACTCCTTGATTACGAGTTGATTGAGGAAGGATTTGACGCCCCGGTACCCCGGAAAGACGTTCCGGAGCGGCCTCCTAGAGGAAAAGCTCGTGGAGGACGCGCAAAGAGCGGACGTTGATCGACGACTCGGTATGGAATTCAAGGTAGCGGAGGATTTCCTCCGCTATTTTGTTGCGGTCCGCCCCCGAGAGGGGGACCAGCATGGACTCGGAAAAGGAGGAGCGCACGAAGGTGCGGAGCGCGTCGAGATGGGCTCGGGCGTCTTCTCCGCCGATATACGGAAGCAGGTCCTCGAAGGTCGGGCTGAAACCGAGGGCCGAGCAGAGTTCCAGGAGGAAACGGATATGATAATTGCTGAAATCGGAAGGCATGGCGTCGAGGGTGAGGATGCTCTTCCGGCACCAGTCGTAGAGTCCCTCCTCGTTGGCCCCGTCCTTGACGGTCCTGTACAGGACCTCGCTCATGAACAGGGTCATCGTATTCTTATAGAGGTTGTTCCGGATTCCGATCAGGGGGGCGGCGGAGACGATGCGCCGGGCATTCCCGAGCGTGGATTTCGGGTTCTCCGCGATATCCGCTTCGACGATCCCCAGCGGGAGCAGGAGGGAGGGGGCGGCCGACTTCCCGACATGGACGACGAAACCGCGCCTCCCGAATTCCCGGCTGAGGGTATGGAGGACGACGGCGTTCCCGTCGATCTTGGTCGTGCCCAGGATGATCAGTTCGATATTGTTCATTCCGCCCGGCCGTTCAGGAAGGCGGCCATGGCGCGGAGGGCCTTGCCGCGGTGGGAAATGGCGTTTTTCTCCTCTTCGGAAATCTCAGCGGCGGTCAGGCCGCCGCAACCCTCGGGCTGGAAGACAGGGTCGTAACCGAAACCGCCGTGTCCATGGCGTCCGCGGGCGATTGCCCCTTCCATGATTCCGTCGAAAAAGAAGTGCTCCCCGCCGAGGACGAGGGCGACGCTCGTCCGGAAACGGGCGGTCCGGGAGGCGTCGGGGATGCGGTCCAGTTCGCGGAGGAGTTTGTCGATGTTCGCGTTGAAGTCCTTCCCCTCGCCTGCGTAGCGGGCGGTATGGATCCCTGGAGCGCCTCCGAGGGCGTCGACTTCCAGTCCTGTGTCGTCTGCAAAGCAGTCGAGTCCGGTCTTCCGCCAGATATGATCCGCCTTGATGAGGGAGTTCTCCTGCAGGGTCGTTCCGGTTTCAGGAATGTCGTCCGGTACGCCGGCTGCGGCGGCGGAGACAATCTCGAAATTCTCCCCGAGAATCTCGGCGGCTTCCCGCAGCTTTCCGGGGTTGGCGGTGGCAAAAACGATTTTCCTTTTCATTGTACGGCTACTTTCTGGTCCGAAAACAAATTTAGTACATTTTTTGCTAACTTTGTGTGGATATGAAAACAATGAGACAGACTTTGACGGTCCTGGCCCTTCTCGTGGCCGCCGTTCCCGCTTTTGCACAGTCCAGGAGTTTCACCCTCGGGAAGTGGGTCGAAATCCAGAATTCCATACTCAAGGAACTGAACCGTTCCTATGTCGACACCCTTCCGCTGAACCGGATCGAGCGGCTCGGCATCGACGCCATGCTGGAAGGGCTGGACCCGTATACGGTCTATGTCCCCGAAGAGGAGCAGGAGAATTTCCAGATGATGATCACCGGGGTCTACGGCGGCATCGGCGCCGTAATCTTCAAGCCTGACGTCCAGGGGAATGTAATCATCAACGAACCTTACGCCGGATCTCCGGCGGCCCGCGGCGGGCTGGTCTGCGGGGACGAGATCGTCGAGATCGACGGAACGTCGACCCATGGACTGACCAGCAGCGAATCCAGCGAAAAGATGCGCGGAAAGCCGGGAACGACCGTTGTTTTCAAGGTGAAGAAGCTCCGGGACGGCGAAACCTGGAAGGCCGGGGACGTCATCGAGGTCCCGATCGTCCGCGAACGGATCAATATGCCGGCGATCGAATATGTCGGGATGCTGGATGACGGACAGACCGGATACATCCTCCAGACCAAGTTTACGGACGGGGTTTCTTCCGCGGTCCGGGACGGGTTTCTCAAACTGAAATCCCGGGGAATGAAGCGGCTGGTCCTCGATCTCCGCGGCAACGGCGGCGGACTCCTGAACGAAGCGGTCGGCATCGTTTCCCTTTTCGTGCCGAAGGGATCCGTCGTCGTGACCCAGAAGGGACGGGAGGAGAGCGCCGAACTCGTGCACAAGACGACGACCGACCCGATCGACACCACCCTTCCCATCATCGTCCTGGTGGATTCCGGTTCGGCATCCGCCTCGGAAATCGTTTCCGGAGCGCTCCAGGACCTCGACCGGGCGACGATCATCGGAACGCGTACCTATGGAAAGGGGCTCGTCCAGAGCATCCGTCCGCTGCCGTACAACGGCCAGCTGAAAGTCACGACGGCCAAGTATTATACCCCTTCCGGACGCTGTGTGCAGGCGATCGACTACAGCCACCGGAACGAGGACGGCAGCGTCGGGCATATCCCCGATTCCCTGACCCACGAATTCAAGACCCTCCACGGCCGCACGGTCCGGGACGGAGGCGGAATCACGCCCGATTTCGAGGTCAAGGGCCACCGCTACAGCCGCCTGACCTACTCCCTCGTCATGAACGGCATCATCGAGCAGTATGCCCTGAAGTTCGTCCGCGACCACGAATCCATCGCCCGGCCGGAAGACTTCCATTTCACGGATTATGAGGACTTTGTCGCATTCGCCAAGGACAAGGAGTTCGATTACCGGTCGAGTGCGAAGACGATGTTCGATGAGATGAAAAAGACCCTCGAAGAAGATGGCCTTTCCGAGACGATGACCGAAGAGCTCGCCGCTCTCGAGAAATCTCTCGATATCGACAAGGAGTCCTTCCTCCGCCTGAAGAAAGACGAGATCGTTCCCTTCATCGAAGAAGAAGTCGTAATCCGTTACTGGTTCCAGGAAGCCGGTGTCCAGGTCCGCATCCGCTATGACGACCAGCTCAGGGAGGCCCTGACCAAGCCGTCCATCAGCTATTGATCAGAACCGGGGGCCCGGGCGTCCTGTCGAAGGGGCGTCCCCTTCGAAATACGGCCAGCCGTCTTTGGTCCAGAGAACCCGGTCGATGTTCATCAGCCGTCCCTTGTATCCGTTCCCTTTCCAATAGGTATGGTAGGGCATCCAGTCGCGTCCCCTCCGATCCCGGACGATTTCTCCGTTGTGGCCGGGGCCGCGGAACAGGCTGTCCGCATCGGCGGTGAGGATGGTCCCGTCATAGGGCATTCCCCTTTCGGGCAGCATGGACATGCCGCTCCGGCTCACGAACGGCCCGAGCGGACTCTCCGAACGGCCCACGATGACGTGGTAGGTACTCCTGGCTCCATTGCAGCAGCTCCCCTCCGAGGCGAAGAGATAGTAGAGCTTTTTCCGTTTGTGGACATAAGCTCCCTCCATTCCGTCTCCGGCGACCTTGACCGGCTTCGTACCCGGCTGCAGGGCCAGTCCGTCCGGGGTCAGTTCGACGACGTAGATGCCGCTGAGCCGTCCCGCAATGGAATCGGTCCGATGGGCCAGGCTTCCCCAGTAGAGATAGTTCCGTCCGTCGTCGTCCCGGAAGAAATTCGGGTCGATCGAGTTCCCGACACCGGTGTTCTCCCGGCTGACGAGCATCCCGAGGTCCCTGAACGGCCCGGTCGGCGAGTCGGAGACGGCGACGCCCGAAGCGCTCCTGTCATGGTCTCCCCAGACTCCGAGCGCATAATAGAGGACGTATTTCCCATCGATGTAATTGATGTCCGGGGCCCAGAGGACTCCCTTCGGCTCCCAGTCCGGACGGGTTTCCGCCGTGAAAGCGGCGCCTGCGATCTCCCAGTGCACGAAGTCCCTGCTCCGCCAGACCGGAATCTCATAGAGGGTATCTCCGATCCGGCTCCGGGTCGAATAGGCGTAGAAATACCCGTCCCGGGAGCGGTTGTCGAGCACGCTCGGATCGGGGCAGTCGTTGGCGATGACCGGGTTCTCATAGGGCTTTTCCCGGCAGGAAAGGGTCAGGGTGCAGAGGAGGGCGAGTCCCAGGAAGATTCTTTTCATGATTCCGATTTCCAGATATATACCTTGTCGCCGCGGCGGGGATGGATCCTCTCGGAGGGTTCCATCTCCTCGCGGGTGTTGACCTTGTCTTCGGGCATGCTGTCCAGCGGTATGGCTATGGAACAGTATACGCCCTTCCCGGCCTCTTCGGCGGACTTCAGATTGACCCGCATGTCCTCCACCTTCATCTCGATCACGCCCGTCGTCGGGCCTATGATGAGGATGTCGTCCCCGGTGCGGAGCGGCTCCGATTCGACATGGACCTCGGCCACGCCGATCTTGTTGAACCAGTTCGTGACCTTTCCGGAGTAGATCTTTTTCCGGGTCGCGGCACTGCCGTAGATGTCGCTCCATTCCCCGAGCCGGGCTCCCTGGTAATAACCGTCCCAGAAGCCCCGGTTGAAGACTTCGCCCAGTTCCCTTTTCAATTCCGCGGCCAGATCCGGGGTGTACCGCCCGTCGCAGACGGCGTCCGCCGCCCGGCGGTAGCAGGAGGCGCACCGCTTGACGTACTCCGCGTTCCGGGCACGGCCTTCGATCTTGAAGACCTTGACGCCCGAGGCGATGATCCGTTCCATGAACTCGATCGTGCAGAGGTCCTTCGGGGACATGATGTACTCGTTGTCGATATCCAGCTTGTATCCCGTTTCGAGGTCCGTCACCTCGTATCCGCGCCGGCAGACCTGGAAACAAGCCCCCCGGTTGGCCGATGCCCCGTATGCGTGGAGGGACAGGTAACATTTCCCGGAAACGGCCATGCAGAGGGCTCCGTGGGCGAACATCTCGATGCGTACGAGCTGCCCCGAGGGGCCCTTGATCCCTTCGGAGACGATGGCGTCATGGATCTCCCGGACCTGGTCGAGGTTGAGTTCCCGCGCGAGGACGACGACGTCGGCGAACTGCGCGTAGAAACGGAGCGCCTCGATGTTGGAGATGCTGAGCTGGGTCGAGATATGGACCTCCATCCCGATCTTCCGGCAGTAGAGGATGACCGCCATGTCGGAGGCGATGACCGCATCCACCCCTGCCGCGAGGGCGGCGTCCAGCACTTCCCGGGCGGCGTCCAGGTCGTTGTCGTAGAGGGTGATGTTTAGGGTCATGTACGACTTTACGCCGTACTCCCTGCAGATCCGGGTGATTTCAGGAAGGTCATCCCGGCGGAAATTGTTGGCGGAACGGGAACGCATGTTGAGGGTCCCGATGCCGAAATAGACGGAGTCCGCGCCGCCTTCGATCGCAGCGACAAGGCATTCGAAATTGCCTGCGGGGGCCATGATTTCCAGCTCTTTCCGGTCCATCTCAACGGGTCCTCCCAACCAGTTTGTCAGCAAAATCGCGCAGCCTTTCCTTCGCTTCTTCCGGGAATTCCGAGAGGGTGTCCATCGCTTCGCGGGTCAGCCTTCCGATCTCGGCTAGCGCGTCCGAAGGAACCCCGGCCTCCCCGTAGATCCGCTTGACCTCCAGGATCTTGGCCTCCCTCTCCGTTTCCGTACCGACGGGGAGGGCGAGGGCTTCCGACAGCCCTTCAGCACCCATTTCGAAGGCCCTGACCGTCAGCCAGGACTTCTTGTTGTTGACGATGTCGCCCCCGATCGGTTTCCCGAAAACCTTGCTGTCCCCGTAGGCGTCGAGGTAGTCGTCCGCGATCTGGAAAGCCAGCCCGATCTTGTATCCATAGTCGTACAGGGCTTTGCAGTCGGTCCCGGGGGCACCGGCGATGAGCGCGCCCATCTTTGCGGAGCAGGCAAGGAGCACAGCGGTTTTCAGGCCGATCATCCGCATGTATTCGTCCATCGGGACCGTCTCACGTTCTTCGAAGTCCATGTCTAGCTGCTGTCCGTCGCAGACCTCGGCCGCGGTTGTGGAGAAGAGCGACAGTACGTCGGGAAGGACGGCGGCGGGCGCCTTCGCGATCCGCCGGTAGCTGTCTATGCACATCACGTCGCCCGAAAGGATGGCCGTGTCCGGATTCCATTTCTTCCAGACCGTCGGACAGCCCCTCCGGAGGGGGGATTTGTCCATGATGTCGTCATGGATGAGCGTGAAGGTATGGAAAACCTCCAGTCCGGCGGCAGGCGAGAGGATTTCTTCGGGGAATCCCTCCCGGTACAGCGACCATGTAAGGAGACAGAGGGTCGGCCGGAGCCGTTTCCCGCCGATTCCGATCATATACCGGAGCGGGTCGTAGAGTCCTTCCGGTTCTTTTGTAAAGGTAATTCCGTCAAACAGTTCCCGAACGGTCTCTTCAAGGGATGGGGTGTACGCCATGTTTTTTCTTTTTACAGTGCAAATTTACTAATTTTGTGGCATGATTGTCAAGGGAGAAGCAACGGTTGTGAAAAATGCGGGGAGCCATTATCTGCTCTCCGCCCTGCCGGAATGGAATCTCTTCCCGGCCGTGCTGCGGGGCAAGATCCGGCTCAAGGCCAGCGAGATTACCAACCCGATCGCGGTCGGGGACCGGGTCCGCTTCGAGTCCGACGATGCGGCCTCCGAGGCGCCTGCCCTGATCACGGAGATCCTTCCCCGGACGAATTACGTCATCCGGCGTTCCACGAACCTTTCCCGCCAGGCCCATATCATCGCGGCCAATGTCGACCGGGCCTATATCATTGTCTCCCTGTATTTTCCGGAGATCAAACTACCGTTCCTGGACCGGATCCTCGTGACCTGCGAGGTCTATGGAGTTCCGGTCACGATCGTGCTGAGCAAGGTGGATCTCTACCGGGATGAAGCCGGGGAGCAAATCGAAGCCTTCAAGTCGATCTATGAGGGGGCCGGATACCGGGTCATCGAGACATCCATCCCGGAAAGGAAGGGAATCGATGAGATCCGGGAGGCCTGCAAGGGCGGGATCAACCTTTTCTCGGGGGAGTCCGGCGTCGGGAAGTCCTCCCTCATCAAGGCGCTGGACCCGTCGCTCGATCCGAAAATCGGCCGGATTTCGGACGCCCATCTCCAGGGTAAGCATACGACCTCCCTCTATGAGATGTACCGGCTCGCTACCGGCGGCTATGTCATCGACAGCCCTGGCATCCGGGGGTTCGGTCTCGTCGATCTCGACAAGGAAGAGATTTCCAAGTACTTCCCGGAGATGCTCGAGGCTTCCAGGTCCTGCCGGTTCACGCCCTGCACCCATACGCACGAGCCCGGGTGCGCGGTCAAGGAGGCCGTCGAGGAGGGACGGATCAGCGCCGAGCGCTACAACTCCTACCTCGGCATGCTCGAAGAAGATCAAAAGTTCCGATAAACTGTTTCCGGTGTGTGGCGAAGGGGGAAGGGTGAGACTCCGGAAACCGCCGCTTCGCGGCCCCTCCCTAAAGGGCCCCTCCCTCTTATAGTGCCGAGGGTGGCATCGGTTTCCGGGGTCCCACCCTTCCCCCTTCGCCAAAAGAGAAATAGATGATGAAAGGACTGAACCGTGACATACTGAAGCTGGCCCTGCCCAGCATCCTTGCCAACATCACCGTCCCGCTCGTCGGAATGGTCGACATCGCCGTCGTCGGCCACCTCGGCGCGGGGACCGTCCGCGAAGGTCTCACGACCGCGGCCCTGATCGGAGGCATTTCCATCGGCTCCATGCTCTTCGACCTCCTGTACTGGAACTTCGAGTTCCTCCGGAGCGGAACCGGCGGACTCGCCGCCCAGGCCTTCGGTCGTTACCGGAAGGCCGGGGAAACGGGAAACGTCATCGCCCGTGACAAGGCTCTCAAGGATTGCGCCGACGTATTCAGCCGGGCCCTCTGGATTTCTCTCTTTTCGGGATTCTTCCTCATCATGGTCCAGTGGCTCTTCGTCCAGGCCGCCTTCCTCGTCGTAGACTGCTCCCCGGAAGTCCGCAGCCTCGCCGAACGATACTTCGAAATCCGGATCTGGGCGGCTCCGGCCACCCTCAGCCTCTTCGCTTTCAAGGGATGGTTCATCGGAATGCAGGACACGGTCAGCGCCATGGTCTCGGACCTCATCGTCAACGGAATCAACATCTTCCTCAGCATCTGGCTCGCGTTCGGGGCCGGCATGGGCTTCGACGGCGTCGCCCTCGGAACCGTGATCGCCCAATGGACCGGATTCCTTTTCTCGGCCGGGGTCGTCCTCGTCAAATACCGCCCGATGGTCTTCGACGAATACCGGCTCAGGGACGCCGCGCACGCGGTCCGCATCGACGCCAGGGGCTTTTTCTCCATGAATGCGGACCTGATGATCCGGTCGGCCGGCATGATCGCGATCTATATCGGGTTCACGATCCTGTCCGCCCGTTTCGGGGACGCTCTCCTCTCCGCGAGCACGATCCTGATGAAACTCCTGATGATCTTCTCCTACTTTACGGACGGCTTCGCCTATGCGGGAGAGGCCCTCACGGGGAAATACATCGGCATGAAGGACCCTCTGATGGTCCGGAAAACCATCCGGGCGACCTTCGCATGGAGCATGAGCATCGTCGGCGGGTTCATGATCCTGTACGGTATCCTCGGTGTCCCGATGGTCCGGATGATGACTTCGGACGAGGCGGTGGTCGATGTCTGCCGCCCCTTCCTGCCCTGGCTACTGCTGATGCCCCTCATCGGCTGTCCGGCCTTTACATGGGACGGTATCTTCACGGGAGCGACCCGGACCCGGCCCATGCGGAACTGCACGCTGGGCGCGGCCGCCGGTTTCTTCCTGACCTGGATCCTCCTGTCGAAAACGGCAGGCCCCCTCGTCGGGAACCTGCCGGTTCATTATCTGATGGCGGCCTATTTCGTGCACCTGCTGGTCCGCACGCTCTGGTTGACCGCCGCTTCGGGCCGGATCTATTCGGAAACCGGCATCGGGCGTCCCCTCCAGTAATCCGGAATCGGAATCCCGAGGACCTTCGCAAGGGTCGGAGCAACGTCGTACTGCATCATAAACTCCTGGATCTCATAGCCCTTCTTGATTCCCGGACCGGCAACCACGAACGGAGCTTCCATCTCCTCGACGGTCGCTTTACCGTGGCTCTTGACCTTCCCGCCGTGATCCGAGGTGACGACGATGATGGTATTGTCATAGGTTCCGGCGTCCTTGAGGGCCTGGATGATCTCTCCGACATACCCGTCCATTTCTTCGACCTTCGCCGCATATTCGGGCGTCCCCCAGCCAATCTTGTGGCCGGTGTGGTCGGGGCAGTCATAATGGACATAGAAGACATCGGGCTTCTCCTCTTTCAGGTAAGACACGACCTTTTCCGTCGTAAAGGCGGGATCGATCACGTCTTCCACCGTACAGAGACGGTCGTTGAAGGCCAGGGTGTCGAGGGTGTACTTGACCCCGTTCCACTCGTAAATCGCACCGATCTTCGCACCGGGGTTGGCCCGGCGGCAGAGGGTGAACAGGGTGACGGGCAGGCCGTTCTCCTGGACGAAAGGAGCGGGGATATCAGGAGTCTGCGTATTCCAGCGGGTGAATCCGTGGATTTCGGTAGGGAGACCGTTGAAGATCGAGGCCCAGTTGATGGCGCTCGCCGACGGAAGGACGGAGCGCTTGTGGAGCGTGTAGGAGCCTTCGGCCATCAGGCCGCGGATGACCGGGATTTTCAGGGTGTCCATATAGGCGGAGCCCAGGCCGTCCAGGCCGATGATGACGAGTCTCTGTCCGGCCGGTTTCACGGAGCAGCCGAGGATCAGGAGGGCGGCCGCGATAAGGGTAAGGAAGCGTTTCATCATTTGATACCGTATTTTTTAAGGATTCTGAGCACTTTCTTTTCGATCGACTTTTCCCAGACACCGTAGCCGTAGTCGGACGGATGGGTTCCGTCGATGGAGGTCTCGTGGTTCGGCTCGGTGGCGTTGGTATTGATGAAGTAGACGTCCTTATATTTCTTGCAGGCGATGGCCATCAGGCTGTCGACCACTTCGATACGGCCCTGTTCGGCCCGCTCGCTGCCCATATTGAAGTTCCGGCTTTCGCGGTAGATCGTATGCTGGAAGATGAGGGGCTTCCCGGGATGGGTCGCCTGCATCTTCTCGATGAAGGGGAAGAGGCGTTCCTTGACCTCGTCGATCGAGGGGTTCGAGAAGGTATCGAAAATGAATGCGTCGACGTCCGCGTCTGCGAGGGCCGCGGCGCTCCAGGGCTGCATCTTGCACTGGCCGCTCATTCCGAGGCTCAGGAGCTGGATGCCGGTCCGGCGGCTGAACTGGGCGGGATAGGTCATGCCGGCGCGACCGCAGCTGACTCCGTGGGTGTAGCTGGATCCGTAGATGCCTACCCGGTAACGGAAGGGGTTCTCAAGCGGCTCGAGGACAGCACCTTCCTCGACTCCGATCTTGATGGACCTTTCTTCGCTGTAGAGCGGGAGGTAGAGGAGGCATTCCTTCATCCCTGTGACCATATCCTTGATGATCGTAACAGGCTGGTCTTCCTTCTCGTGGCCCGGGGCCGCGGAGGCGGCGTAGACCCATTTCCCGTCGGAGGACGGAGTGAACTTTCCCTTGTTCTCGGTCGCCCGGATATAGAGGTCATACCCCCTGTGGGCGAGGACGTTGGTCGTCACCCCGTAATAGAGCTGGCCGTATTCGGTCAGGATCGATAGGACGGTGGAGTTGGTCCGGAAGGCGACGATGATGCCGCTGGAGCAGCGGACCTGGAAATTCTGCGTCGCGGTCCATCCCTTGTACTTGACGGTGTCGACCCGGTGGTACGGGTTCGGCGTGTCGGGGAAGAGCTTGCCGACAAGGGTCAGGGAGGAGGCTTCCGTGTAATTGATCCTGGCGTCCTTGGCCGTATAGCCGGAGGTGGACTTGATCTGGGCGGCGGCAAGGGTGCAGGCCGCCGTGAGGAGGAAGATGGCGATAAACCGTTTCATAAGCCAAAGTTATTTGATTCCGTATTTTTTGAGGATTCTGAGTACTTTCTTTTCGATGGACTTCGCCCAGAGGGTGTAGCCGTAATTCGTCGGATGGGTTCCGTCGACCGAAGCGAGATGGTCCGGGGACGTGGCGTCCGGGTAGATGTAGTAGACATCCTTGTATTTCTTGCAGGCGATTTTCATCAGGCTGTCCGCCATTTCCATCTTCGCCCGTTCAGACGCGTCGGAGCCGGTATTGAAGTTCCGGCTCTCCCGGTAGATGGTCCGCTGGAAGATCAGCGGCTTGCCCGGATGGGCCGCCTGGATCTTCTCGATGAAGGGGAAGAGGCGCTCCCGGATCTGGTCCGGATTGGGATTGGAGAAAGAGTCGAAGATGAAAGCCTCGACGTCCGCCGCGCTGAGGGCGTCCGCGAAATAGGGCTGGAGCTTGCTGTTGCCGCTGCACCCGAGGCTGAGGAGCTGGATGCCCGTGTTCCGGGTGAACTGGGCAGGATAGGTCATGCCGCCCCGGGAGGTGCTGGAGCCGTGGGTATAGCTCGATCCGAAGATACCGACCCGGTGCCGGAACGGATTCGGGATCGCCTCGATGACGGAGCCCGTGGAAGTCCCGATCTTGACGGAGCGGACCTCGCTGTAGAGGGGCAGGTACATCAGGCATTCGTGCATCTGGCCGTCGAGGTTCTTGATCAGGTCCAGTTCCTGGTCCTCATTGCCGTTCCCCTTGGCCCCAGCGGCTGCAAACAGCCATTTTCCGTCTTTCCGGATATAGAGGTCATATCCCTTGGCGGCGATGCCGTTCGTGTTCATCGGGTACTGGATGGTCCCGTATTCCGTCTTGACCCGGATGAAGGTCGAATTGGTGCGGAAGGCGACGGCAAGCCCGGAGGACTCCCGGACCTGGAGATTTTCGCCCGTCGTGAAACCCTTGAACCGGACCGTATCGACACGGTGGTAGGGATTCGGAGTGTCGGGGAACAGTTTTCCGGTAAGGGTCAGTGAAGAGGCTTCCGTATAGACCGTTTGGGCCCGGAGGGACACGCAGAAGGGCAGAAGGACGGCGAGAGCCGCAGCCAGGATTTTTTTCATTTCGGAAACAGATTTGGTTATTTCCCGAAAGTTACGAAAAAAATCAATTGCAGCAAAGAATCAGAGGCCGCGTCCGTTCTTGTGGACCAGGTCGAGGATCCGGTCGTTCAGGCCGTCCGCCTGCAGGAGTTTTTCCAGGGACAGATGCATCCGGTAGCGCCAGTAGTGGCGCGGATTCGCCGGGATATTGATCCGTTCGTCGGCGGGATCTCCGCTGTAGCGTACGTCTCCGTCAAGGGCTAGCCAGTCCTGCAGCGGCAGGATGCAGAGCATGGCCGGTGAGGCAAGGTGCTGGCGGATAATCTTTTCCACGATCCAAGGCTCGCAGAAGTAAGGGGCGTCCCCTTCACCGCCGAGCATTCCGCGGTAGAACTTCTCCGTCAGTTCCCGGTCTTCTTCCCACCAGGCGCGCAGTGGAGACGTATCGTGGGTTCCCGTTGCGCAGACGCAGTTGTAAGGGTAGCGGGCGGGATCGGCGAAGTCGACATGGATATCCTTCGGCATCCGCTGGATTTCGAGGCTGAGGATTCCGAGATCGTCCATCGTCTCGGGCACGGTTGCCGGAATCATGCCGAGGTCCTCGCCGCAGGACAGCATGCTGCAGGAACGGAGGAGCGCCGGGAGCTTCTCATAGGCCTTCTCCTTCCAGAACTGGTTGTGCCGGCGGTAGAAGAAGTCGTCGTAAAGAGCGTTGAACCGGTCCTTCATCCAAGGCTCAAGAGCCTGATAGGCAGGCGTATCCTGGGCGGAGATGCGGGGATGCCAGAAGCCTTTCCGGTGCGGGTCCTCGATGAAAAGCACATCCTCTTCAAAGGCGCCCTGCGGGCAGGGAATCTGGAATCCCTGGCCGCGGAGTTCGTCGGCTCCGTAGGGGAGGGCCGGGGAGAAATGGCCCATCAGGCCGCTCTTGTAGGGGATGGGGATTTCCCAGATCCGGAAGAATCCGAGGATATGGTCGATGCGGTAGGCGTCGAAGTATTCGTTCATCTTGCGGAGGCGCGCCTTCCACCAGGCATAACCGTCTGCGCGCATGGCGTCCCAGTTGTAGGTCGGGAAGCCCCAGTTCTGGCCGTCGGCGGAGAAAGCATCCGGCGGGGCTCCTGCCTGGGAGTCCATGTTGAAGAGTTCCGGCGAGGCCCATGCGTCCGCGCTCGTCCGGCTGACCCCGATCGGGAGATCGCCCTTCAGGGCGACGCCGTGGAGGTGGGCATAACGCACCGCATCCTTGAGCTGGGAGTCGAGAAGGAATTGTTCCCAGAAGTAGAAGTCAATCTCCTCCCGGTGCTCTTCGGCGAAGGCGCCGACGGCAGCGGGAGAATAGCTGGCGAAGGAACCCCAGGTCTGGAAATCAGCCGTTCCGAAGCTGTCCCTGAGGACGCAGAAAGCGGCGTATGGGAGGAGCCAGGTTTCGTTTTCCTTGAAAAAAGACGTATAGGAGACGCTGCCGAGATCTTTCTTGCCGCGGGTCGCGAATGCTTTCCGGAGGAGACGGTCCTTCTCGTCGTTGACCCTTTCGTAATCGATCTTCGGAAGGGCGTTCAGTTCGTCCCGGAGGGCCCTGTAGGCCTTGTCGTTCCTGACTCCGGCGTCCGGCAGATGCAGGAACTGCGGGTGCAGGGCGAAGGAGCTGACGGCGTTGTAGGGATAGGAATCCTGCCATTTCCGGGTCATGGTCGTGTCATTGATCGGGAGAAGCTGGATGATGTTCTGCCCGGTCCGGACGGCCCAGTCGACGAGTTTCTTGAGGTCGTTGAATTCACCGACGCCGAAACTCTCTTCCGTTTTCAGCGAGAAGACGGGGACGGCGACTCCGGCGCCCCGCCAGGGACGGACCGGGAAAGAGGCGGCGATGTCGTTGACGGCGACATGGACCCCCTTCGCGGGCGTTTCCCCGAAGAATCGGTTTCCGCCATTTTCCCAGGCAACGGTCTTTCCGGCTGCGTCGACGAGGGCGAATTTATACTCGAACGGCCGGCCGGCTTCGATCGATCCGGCCCAGTACGGGAAACGGCTGTCGTCGAGGATGACGGGGGAGGCCCATCCGTCCAGGCTCGAGAAGAGAGCGACCCGCTCTCCGCTCCGGACGGAGGCGGCGCGGACGGTAAAGGAAACGTTCCCCGTCAGGGCCGCGGCCTTGCCGCTCCGGAAGGAACGGCCGTCTTCCCGGCGGAAGATGACCTCGCTGAAGGCGGAGGACCAGAAGGCGGAATCGGCCGGCCTGTCGAACCAGCAGTCCCGGACGGCCAGGGTTACGGCCTTCTCCGGAGCCGTGAACAGGTGGCTTCTCCACTCGCGGCGGAGGATCCGCCCGCCCCGGACGAGAAGATAGGTGTATTCGCTTCCCCGGCGGAGTTCCCTGCCGGAGAGCGTTTTCTGCCAGACGTCTCCGGCCAGATATTCCATATCATAAGTCTTCTTCCCGATGCGGATCTTGATCTCCTCGCCCCAGGAAGTACGATAATGCAAAGAAAGTTGAATGGTCATGTCGGTTACTGTTTTAACTCAACAAAGATACTAATTATCAGATTCTTTTGTTTCTTTACCCGACGAGCGGCCGGAAAAGTCCGACGGACGGCCGCCTGCGAGGTGTTTCCACCCGATGACCGGGAGGATGAACGAAATCAGGCAGGCGGAAAGCCAGAAGAGACTCACGGCCGTGAAATCGAAGTCGGCCGAGCCGGCCGCCGCAGAGCCCTGGATGATGAATCCGCTCGCGATATCCTGGATGCCCGCGGCGACATAACTCGAGATTCCGACGATGCCGAGGGCGGCACCGGTCGCCTTCCGCGGGACGATGTCGAGGGCCATCAGGCCGGCCACGATGCAGTAGACGACCCCGATGGAGAGGCTGTAGAGCGAGACATAGAGGGTGTTGAGCACAGCTCCGCCTTTCGTGAAGAGGAATAGGCCGAGGGAGAGGAAGCAGACCAGTCCGGAGATGATGACGGGCTTCGCCCGGTTCCCTTTGAATACCTTGTCGGAAAGCCAGCCGGCGAGGATGGTCCCGGCGATGCCGAAGGCTTCGGAGAGGCCGATGACCGTCGCTCCGCTCTCGATCGAGAACCCCTTGGATTTCTGGAGGAAGAGGACCCCCCAGTTGCTGACTGCATACTGCGTGATATAGATGAAGGCGCTGGAGAGGGCGATGACCCAGATTCCCGGATTCTTCAGGACCCAGCGGTGCAGCTGGCGGGTCGGGAGAGTGTCCACTTCCGTCTTTTTTTCGCCGGAAAGGTCCTGGATCGAAGGGAGCCCGCGGCTTTCGGGGGTGTCCGAAACGAAGATGACGACGATGGCGGCGCCGATGAGCCCGCAGACGGCGGCGAGAAGGAACCCCGACTCCCAGCCGAGGACCCCGATCAGGGCGCCGACGACGATCATCGTGAGCGACTTTCCGATGTAGGGGGTCGAACTGAATATGCTGTACCAGGTCCCCCTCTCGGCGAGCGGGAACCAGCGTGACAGGCTGATGACCCCGGGAGGCGCGCCCATGGACTGGGCCCATCCGTTCACGCCCCAAAGGACAGCGAAGACAATGAATATCAGCGCTGTGGAAGATCCTCCGACCCATCCGAGGACGCCCAGGACCAGGTTGATTAGGGCGGAGATGAGGAGGCCCGTCGCCATGAATCGGCGGATGTTGCAGTAGTCGGCGATGAATCCGTTCATGAACTTGCCGACGGCATAGACGAACATGAAGGCGGAACTGATGAGGCCGAGCTCTCCGGCGGAGAGGATGCCGTCGTCGATCAGCGGCTGCTTGACGACGCTGAGGGCCATCCGGCAGACATAGTAGAGACTGTAGGCGACGGTGACGCCCCAGAAGGTGCGCCTGCGCAGCCGCCTGTATTCTCCCGGTACGGATTCCGGGGGTACGGTCTTTCCGGAGGGAGGACTGATGGTAAAAAATCGATTCAGGACCATACTATCTTTCAAGCCAGTTCATGAAAGGGACGACCCGGGCGCGGCTGACGGTCAGGTCGGTGCGGCTTCCGACGCCCTTGACAAGGGATATTTTCATGCGGCCGCCGAACAGTTTGGAAATGCTTTCGATTGCGTTGGAGGAGATGATGCAGCTTCGGGAGATCCGGAAGAAAGCGCCGGGATCGAGCTGGTTTTCGACCGCGTCGAGGGAATCGTCGATGACATAGGACAGGTCGCCCAGGGTAACGAGGAAGGAGTTTTTCGACTCGGAGTAGAAATAGGCGATTTCACGGACGCCGACCGGGACGATCCGGTCGTTGAGACGGATGATGAACTTTTCCTTTTTCGGGGCGGCGGCTCCGGCATCGCCCTCCCGGAGGAGTTTCAGGGCGTCCATGATCCTGGAGAAGTCCGTTCCTTCCTGTTTCGCCCGGATCCTTTCCCCGGCCCTGAGGACGGCCCTCCGGAGGTCCTCCATCTCGATCGGCTTGAGCAGGTAGTCGACGGAATTGACCTCGAAGGCTTTGACGGCGTAGTTGTCGTAGGCCGTGGTCATGATCACGGCGGGCCGGACCTCCGTCCGCTGGAAGATGTCGAAGCAGTTCCCGTCGGAGAGTTCGACATCCATGAACAGGAGGTCGGTTTTACCGCCCTCCCGCTCGAGGAATTCGACGGACTCCCGGACGGAACCGGCGGAACCGACGATCCGGATATCCGGGAAATTGGTCTCGATGAGCTTGGTGAGGTACGCCCTCGCCCTCGGCTCGTCTTCTATGATGAATGCTCTGGTCATGTCTTATAGCAATGGCAGGTGGACGGTGTATTTCCCGGCGGTTTTCTCGATGCGGACATCCGTGGCGGAGTCCCGGTACTGCCGGGTGATGTATTTGATGCCGAGTCCCGTAGAGGGAACCGGAGATGCTTTCGGGATGAGATTGTTCTCGATGCTGAGATAGTTCCCGTTGGAGGATATCCTGATTTTCAGGGGATTGTCCGGCGAGATGGCATTGTGCTTGGTCGCATTTTCGATCAGCAGCTGGAGGGTGCAGGGGACGATGAAACGGCCGCGGTCCCCTTCCCTGACGTCGGTTTCGAGCTGGAGCCCTTCCGGGAACCGGACCTGCAGCAGTTCATAATACATGCCGGCGAAATAGAGTTCGTCGCTGACCCTGACGAGGTTTTCCCCTTCGTGCTGGAGCATGTAGCGGTAGATTCCGGCCAGTTTGTGGATATACCGGCTGGCGTCCTCGCGTTCTCCGTCGATGACCAGCGAATCGAGGATGTTGAGGCAGTTGAAAAGGAAGTGGGGATTGACCTGCTGCTTGAGGGTCATGTATCGGAATTCGGCCTGGTGGGTCCTTTCCCGCTCCTTGAGGACTTCATTGTGCGCCCGTACCATATAAAAGATCAGATAGACGATGGCGAAGATCGTCACTTCTGCAAGGAGCGCGACGATGAACAGACGTATGAAGTCCCTGGATGAGAGTTCTTTATGGAAATGGAAGGGGAGTCCGTGGCCGACCATCAAGGCGGCTGCCAGGGCGACGGTGAGGAAGAATCCCGCCGCGGCGGCCGAGATCAGCCAGCGGTTCCATTTGGCGGACCTGAAAAGATAGACCGCGGTGACCGTGATCCCGATCAGCAGGATCAGGACAAGGGCGTTGGAAAGGAATTCTCCCAGCAGGGCGACCATCGATTCTCCCTCGAACAGGCTGCCGGAGGCGAGATTGATGACTACCCTGAGGCCGAAAACGGTGACGACGGCGAATACCAGCCAGCCCATGCTTTTGTTCCATTGCTGCCGGACGGGACGGGTGCTGTCGGGATTGATCCGGCGGGCCGTCAGGTCGAGGACCCAGCCGAGGATTTCCGTCGTGGTAAAGGTCGACAGGGCATGGATAAGCATGTCGTTCCGGAGGAAGAGCCCGAAGAACTCCGCTCCGAGGGTCCCGATGATCAGTCCGCCGATGTTGAAGAGGATGACGCTGATCGCCGTAAACTCGACGGAGAGATTCCTCCGCAGGCAGATGATGACGGTCATCGCCATGGTCAGGAGCGTCAGCAGCAGCGTGTCCGGAATCCCGCCCAGCGAGCACAGGATCGTGACGAGGGCATGCAGCAGGGCGAAGGAATGGATGATGACAGACTGCTGGATCGGTTTCATAATCCGCTAATTTACGCTTTTCCCCCGGGAACTCCAAATTCACCGGGACCCCAGGTACAGGAAGACCATCCCGAGAAGAACCAGGGCGAGGTCGAAGGCTTTCGAGCGGAGGTTCTTCTCCTTGAACGCCAAGGCGCCGAACAGGAAACTCACCACGACGCTACCCCGCCGGATCATGGACACGACCGAAACGAGAGCGTCCGGATCCGAAAGGGCGGTCATATAGACATAATCCGCTCCGCAGAGGAACAGGCTGATGCAGGGGATGGTCCATCTCCACCGGAACGGTGTCCCTTCCCTCCGCCGGGGGGACCGGATCAGGGCCGCCATCGCCGCCATCATGCCGCACTGGTAGATGTTGTACCAGGAGAGGACCTGGATCCGGTCCAGACCCGCCCCTGCAGGCGACATCAGGAACCGGTCGTACAAGCCGCTGAGGGCGCCGGTCACCGCGGAGAGGATCAGGCACCAGACCCACCGGTCCGTCCTGAAGTCGATCCCTTCTTTCCGTCCGCTCCGGCTCAGGAGCAGGAAAGAAAGGACCGCCAGGATGACGCCGGTCCATTGGTACGGGTTGAGTCGTTCCCCGAAAAGGACCATTGCCCCGATCAGGACCAGGACCGGACGGGTCGCATTGACGGGTCCGACGATCGTCAGGGGCAGATGCTTCATCGCGTAATAGCCGCTAACCCAGGAAGACAGGACGATGCAGCTTTTCAAGAGGATGTACCGTTGGACCTCCCATCCGCCGAACCCCGTCCGGATGGCGAAGGGAAGGAGGATCAGGCTGCTGAACAGGGTGTTCAGGAAGAGGACGGGGATGACGGCGTTTCCCTTCAAGGATGCTTTCTTGAAGGAATCGTAGAATCCCAGCAGGAGCGCCGAGAGGAATGCCAAAGCCCACCACATACCGTACTTACCCGGAAAATGCGGCCGCAAAGTTACACCATTCATCGGAATTTTTGCGCTTTTCTTCGGTTTATTCGTTCCGTTCGGAGCCGGCTCTATTTATATTAAAGAGGAATAATACTATCTTTGCCGCACCACGTTTGAAACCAGTAACCTTCCGATAATGAACAAACAACGCGATTTGACCTTTTGGCAGATGTTCAATCTGAGCTTCGGATTCTTCGGAGTCCAGATCGCCTATGCGCTGCAGAGCGCGAACATCAGCCGTATCTTCGCGACCCTCGGCGCGGATCCCCACCAGCTTTCGTTCTTCTGGATCCTTCCGCCGCTGATGGGCATGATCGTCCAGCCGCTCATCGGCAAATGGTCCGACCGGACCTGGTGCCGCCTCGGCCGCCGCAAACCGTACCTTCTGGTCGGTGCGATCGTCGCCGTCCTGGTCATGGTCTTCCTGCCGAACGCCGGCAGCCTGAACCTCTCGACGGCCTATGTCTTCCTCGGCCTGAACGCCGCCATGTGGTTCGGCCTGTTCTCGCTCATCTTCCTCGACACTTCGATCAACGTGGCGATGCAGCCCTTCAAGATGATGGTCGGGGATATGGTCAACGAGAAGCAGAAGGCGACCGCCTATTCCCTCCAGAGCTTCCTCTGCAACGCGGGATCCTTCGCCGGCTACCTCTTCCCGATCTTCTTCACGTGGATCGGCATCAGCAATACAGCTCCGGAAGGCGTTGTTCCCGATTCCGTGATCTATTCGTTCTATGTCGGCGCGGCGATCCTGATCCTCTGCGTCCTCTATACCTTCTTCAAGGTCAAGGAAATGCCTCCGAAGGAGTATGCCGAATTCCACGGCATCGACCAGGAGGCCGAGGCGAAGAAGGAGAAAGGCGATGGGCTGTTCAAGCTCCTCGTCAAGGCTCCGAAGACATTCTGGACGGTCGGACTCGTGCAGTTCTTCTGCTGGTCGGCCTTCCTGTATATGTGGACCTACACGAACGGGGCGATCGCCCGGAACTGCTGGGGCACGACCGACGTGGCTTCCGCCGCCTACCAGAGCGCGGGCAACTGGGTCGGGGTCCTCTTCGCGGTCCAGGCCGTCGGCTCGATTCTCTGGGCCCTCGTCATCCCCCGGTTCAGGAACCTGAAGACCGCGTATGTCGTCAGCCTCCTGCTCGGCGCCGTGGGATTCGCGTCCGTCCTGTTCATCCATGACCAGTACGTCCTCTTCCTGAGCTACTTCCTCATCGGTTTCGCCTGGGCCGCCATGCTGGCCCTCCCGTTCACCCTGCTGACGAACGCGCTGGAAGGAAGCCCGTACATGGGGTCCTATCTTGGTCTCTTCAACTGCACGATCTGCCTCCCGCAGATCATCGCGGCAGCGACCGGCGGCGCCGTCCTCGGCCTCGTCGGCGGCAGCCAGGCGTCGATGCTCCTCCTCGCCGGGGTCTATCTCGTCCTCGGCGCGCTCAGCGTCGGCCTTGTCGAGATCAAGCGTCAGAATTAATTCTTTTACAATCAAATAATAACTACACACTCTCAATGAAAAGGATTATAACCGCCGTATCTATTCTCCTTCTGGGGCTCATAGGTACATCCGTATCCGCCCAAACCGGATATCAGGTTAAGGGAGTCGTAGTCGATGCTATGGGTCCGGTCATCGGTGCCACCGTCATGGAGAAGGGCACCTCGAACGGAACGGCCACGGGCCTCGACGGCGACTACGTCCTTACCGTTTCAAGTCCCGATGCAGTCGTGGAAATCAGCTGCATCGGTTACGCTACGCAAACCTTCGCGGCCCGTGAAGTCCCGAAGACCGTTACCCTCGCCGAGGATACCGAATTCCTCGATGACGTCGTCGTCATCGGTTACGGTACCGTCAAGAAGGACGATCTCACGGGATCCGTCACGGCTCTCAAGCCGGACACCAAGAACAAGGGTCTGGTCGTGAATCCGCAGGACATGCTCGCCGGCAAGGTAGCCGGTGTCTCCATCACCAACGATGGCGGCGCTCCGGGCGGATCCTCCAACATCCGCATCCGCGGCGGCTCCTCGCTGAACGCCTCCAACAACCCGCTTATCGTTATCGACGGACTGGCCATCGACAACAACGGCGTCAAGGGTCTTTCCAACGCCCTCTCGCTGGTGAACCCTGCGGATATCGAGAGCTTCAACGTCCTGAAGGACGCCTCCGCCACCGCGATCTACGGTTCCCGCGGATCCAACGGCGTCATCATCATTACGACCAAGAAAGGCCGCGAAAACCAGGCTATGAAGGTCAGCTATGCCGGTTCCATGAGCGTTTCCACGCGTAAGAACGGTGTGGAAGTGATGAACGGTGACGAGTACCGGTCCTTGGTCAACAGCCTCTTCGAGCCCGGCGACGCAGCCGTCCTCGCGATGGGCACGGCCAATACCGACTGGCAGAAGGAAATCTACCGGACCGCCCTCGGAACGGACCACAACATCACCCTGACCGGCGCGGTCGAGAATCTTCCCTACCGCATCTCCTTCGGTTATACCGGAGACCAGGGTATCCTCAAGACCTCCGATTTCAAGCGTCTCACCGGTTCTGTCAACCTGAACCCGACCCTGCTGGACAAGCACCTGACGCTCAATGCCAGCGGCAAGGCGATGCTCGCCCTTACGTCCTACGCCAACACCCGCGCGATCGGCGATGCGGTCCGGATGGACCCGACCCAGTCGATCTATGACAATACGTCCGTGGACGCGAAGAATTTCGCGAACTATTTCCAGTGGCGTGCCAACAGCGAGTACAAGGATTCGTCCTGGCCTTCCACATGGGAGCGCAACGCCCCGGCCAACCCGGTCAGCATCCTGGATCCGAGCCTGTACAGCGACACGGCCCGTTCCAACGCCTTGATCGGCAGTCTCGAGGCTGACTATAAGATCCATGGTTTCGAGGATCTCCACCTCCACATGAATCTCGGTGTCGACTTCTCTACCGGAAAGCAGACCACCTGGGCTTCCTCCGCCTATCCGACCAACATCTATTACGGATATGAAGGCTGGGACCAGATCAACAAACTCAACTCCTCCCTTACGACCTATGCCCAGTATCTCAAGGATTTCGCCGGCGGATCGCATTTCGACATCATGGCCGGTTACGAGTGGCAGCACTTCTGGAGGGAGCAGTTCTCGGAGAACTGGGGAATCTATCCTTCCACGGCTACTTCCGGCACCCCGGGCGACAAGTACAATGCCTATGAGCATACCTACAGGACTGAGAATTATCTCGTATCCTTCCTGGGCAGGGCGAACTACTCTTTCCGGAACCGCTATCTCCTGACGGCGACCGTCCGGTACGACGGTTCCTCCCGTTTCGCCCAGCACTGGGCCCTGTTCCCTTCCTTCGCGTTTGCGTGGAAGATCAAGGAAGAAAGCTTCCTGAAGAACGTGGATGCGGTCAGCGAACTCAAGCTCCGTCTCGGCTATGGCCAGACCGGTCAGCAGGAAGGCATCGGCGACTACTATTATTTCCCGCTCTACAAGAAGAACGACGGCAACCGTACGTACTATCCTGTCGCCGGCGACGGTACCCTCTACCGCCCGGAGGTCTATAACAACGATCTCAAGTGGGAGACCACGACGACCTACAACGCCGGTCTCGATTTCGGATTTGCGAACGACCGCCTCACCGGCAGCATCGATGCGTACTACCGCCTGACGACGGACCTGATCAACACGGCCAACGTGGCCGCGGGTTCCACCTTCCGCAACCAGCAGCTGGTCAACATCGGTTCCCTCGTGAACAGGGGAATCGAGGTCGCCCTCGATTACAAGGTGCTCCAGACCAAGGACTGGTTCTGGACCGTCAGCGGCAACTTCACCTACAACCAGAACGAGATCACCGAGCTCATCGGCGGCGACTCTGACTATTACGTCCCGACGGGCGGCATCTCCGCCGGTACCGGCGGTACGATCCAGGCCCATGCGGTCGGCCATCCGGCTTCTTCTTTCCTGGTGTACCAGCAGGTCTATGACAAGAACGGCCATCCGCTCGAAGGCGTCGTGGTGGACCGCAACGGCGACGGTATCATCTCCGAAAAGGATATGTACTATTTCCACAGCCCCCACGCCCCGTATATGGCCGGTTTCTCCACCCGCCTTGAGTACAAGAACTGGGATTTCGGTTTCAACCTCCGCGCCAACATCGGGAACTACGTGTACAATGACCTCTTCGCCGGCCAGGCGAACGTGTCCTACAACGCCCTCTGGGCACAGAGTACGTACCTCGGCAACCGCCCGAAGGCCTCTCTTGTCAACAACTGGCAGACCTATGACATCGAAGCGACCCACTCCGACATGTATGTCAAGAACGCTTCCTTCCTGAAGTGCGACAACATCACCCTCGGCTACAGCTTCTCCGGCCTGTTCAAGGGAGCCGCCTACGAAGGCATCAACGGCCGCCTCTATGCGACTGCCAACAATGTCTTCTGCGTGACCAAGTACAACGGCCTCGATCCGGAAGTGTTCGGCGGTATCGACAACAATATCTATCCGCGTCCGCTTACCGTCATCTTCGGTGTCAACCTTAATTTCTAATCCGCAATCGATACAGTCATGAATAGTTCTATCAAAAACATACTTTTAGGTTCCGCCGCCTGCATTGCCCTGGCGTTCGGAACGACTGCCTGCGTCGGTGATCTGGATGTTACCCCGATCGATCCCAACTACATGGTGATCGAAAATGCGGCATCCATGGACAATCTGTTCAACAAGTGCTATGCGACCCTGGCTATGGCCGGCAACAGCGATGTGGACGGCGACGTGGATGTGGACGGTATCGACGGCGGTACCTCCGGCTTCGTCCGCCAGATGTGGAATTCCAACGAACTCACGTCCGACGAAGCGATCTGCGCCTGGGGCGACGAAGGAATCCCCGGCTTCAACTTCAACTCCTATGACGGTTCCCACCCCATGCTTCGCGGGTATTACTACCGTCTCTATACGGCGATCACTTTCTGCAACAGCTTCATCGCCATGACCGAAAAGATCGAGGTCGATCCCGTCAAGGTCGCCGAGATCCGTTTTCTCCGCGCCCTGGAGTATTATCTGGCCCTGGATGCTTTCGGCGGCCGGATTCCCCTGATCAAGGTATTCGACTCCACCGGCGAACCCGCTGCCCGCGGCCGCATCAACGAGAACGACTATACCGGTTACGAAGTCTATGACTACATCGAATCCGAACTCCTCGACATCGAGGGCAAGCTCGCTCCCGCCCGCGTCGCCAAGGAAGGCCAGGAAGGCTACGGCCGCGTCGACCAGGTCGCCGCATGGGCCCTGCTGACCCGCCTTTACCTGAACGCGCAGGTGTACACCGGTACCCCGCAGTGGGCCAAGGCGAAGGAATATGCCGCCAAGGTGATAGGCTCTTCCTACAAGCTCTTCACGGATGAACCGGTCAACGGTTATTCCGCATACGAGCGCCTGTTCATGGGAAACAACGGGTCCAACGGCGCCCAGGTCGAGAGCATCTTCTCGATCATGCAGGACGGTGCGACGACCGCCAGCTGGGGCTGCACCCTGTTCCTGATCGCGTCCACCCGTGACGCCAACCTGCCGGCCTGGGGCACTTCCGAGGCCTGGGGCGGCAACCGTGCACTCCCGGATCTCGTCGACAAGTTCTTCCCGGCCGGAAATGCTCCCGCCGAGACCCTGCCCGCTGCCATGAAAGTGGCGGCGAACGATGACAGGGCGCTGTTCGAAAGTGTCGGACGCACCTATTCCATCGACAAGTGGGGTACGTTCACCAACGGATTCGCGGTGACCAAGTTCACCAATGTGTACAGCGACAAGGGCGCGTCTCACAACACCCAGTATGTGGATACCGACTTCTTCTTCTTCCGTGTAGCGGAGGCCTACCTCTCCTACGCTGAAGCGGACGCCCGCCTCAACGGAGGCAACGCAACCCCCGACGGTCTTGAGAAACTGAACGCCGTGCGTGCCCGGGCCCATGCATCCGCCCTGCAGGCCGCCAGCCTCAAGACCATCTGCGACGAGTGGAGCCGTGAGTTCTACTTCGAGGGCCGCCGCCGTTCGGACCTGATCCGCTTCGGCTATTACGGCGGGAATACCTCCTACACCTGGACATACAAGGGCTCTTCCGACATCTATGCCGGTACCCAGTTCCCTGCATACCGCAATGTTTTCGCCATCCCGACGACCGATATCGTGGCCAACAAGAACCTGATTCAGAACGAAGGGTATTAACAGATACGAAAAGCAATGAAAAAGTTTTACAGCATAGCAGCAGCGGTCCTGTGCCTGTGTGCAGCCATCTCCTGTGAGGACGAGCGGGAAATCATCACGCTCCAGGACCCCACGACCTTCGTGCTCAACACCCCGGCCTTCGCCAATGCGGAATACGACCTGGACAACTCGAAAGTCGTCGTATTGACCTGTTCCCAGCCGGACTTCGGCTTTACGGCACCGACCCTTTATACGGTGCAGATCTCTCTCGACAACGACTTCACGACCGAAGGCAAGTATGAGACGTTCAGCTTGGCTTCGACCACCGCGCGGATCGAACTGCCCGCCGACGAGTTCGCAGCCTACGTGACTTCTCTCAGCGGCAAGGGCGAGGAGGTCTTCCCGATTACGGAGACCGTCTACCTCAGGGCCATCGCCAAGGTGAAGAATACCGAAACCCAGATCGCCTCGAACGTGATCACTCTCAATAAGGTCCGTACCAGTTTCGCCCTGCCTCCGGTCGAGTTCCTCCCGAACCTCTATGTCGTCGGTGCCAACATCGGCGCGGCATGGTCCACCTGGAAGCCCGTCGCGGCCGTCTACGGCGTGCCCGGTGAGTACTACACGATGGTTTACAACGGCGGCGGAAATGACAACGGCCTTAAGTGGGGCGAAGCCGAGAATGACTGGAGAGGCTACGACAACCTCGTGTCTATCCAGGACAACGCCGGCGCCGGCATTTCCAAGAAGGAAGATGACGGAAACATCATCTTTGGGCAGGCCGGCTGGTATGTCCTTCATTTCGAAGGCTCCATCTCCGGACAGACCATTTCCTATACGCTCAAGGTCGAACCCGCCCACGCCTATGTCATCGGCAATGTCGCCGACGGCTCCTGGACCGATTCCGATCCGGCATGGGAGATGACCCTCTCCGGCGACAAGTTCATTTCTCCTGCCTTTGTCGGCGGCGGTGAAGTCCGCGCCTACATCAAGGTCCCCGGTCTCGACTGGTGGAGAACCGAATTCACCCTCTACAAGGGTTCCCTCTTCTTCCGTGATGTCGATATTCCGAACAACTGGAATGAAAACAAGGGTGCCGACTATTCTGTCAACGGCGCGGCCGGTCAGAAGCTTTATGTGGACTTCAACAACAATACGGGTGAGGTCAAATAATTAATACTGAAGCGATATGAAGAAAATCCTTTATACTTTGATGGCCGCATGCCTCGCCTTCGCCGCCTGTGAGACCGAGTTCGAACCGGCAGCGGATCCCCAGGCATATCCCCAGGAAGATGCCCGCACGCTTCCTACGGCCTTTACCGTGAATCCCGTCGGAAGCATCGCCATCGCGAGTGTTTCCGGAGCCTCCGTCCAGGTGGCGACCCTCGGCGCATCGACCCTTCCCTCCGATGCGACCTACGGTCCCTTTACTGTCATCCTTGACGGAAAATACGCCCTGGAAGCCGACGAGAACCTGTTCGTGAGCAAGGACGCCCTGCAGAACGCGGTCGCCGAACTCTTCGGGAAACGTCCCGAAGAGCGGACGATCCCCGCGGTTGTCAAGAGTTCCGTCCAGATCGAGAAGCAGGGCTTCCGTCTCGAGTCCAACGAGTTCGTGATCAAGGTCACCCCCGAAGCTCCCGCTCTCGAGAGCCACTACTATTACATCGGCGCCGCCAACGGTTGGAGCAGTACGGACAAGACCTACGAGTTTACCAACAAGGGCGGTGACTACTATGACGATCCGGTCGTCTCCGTGACCATCCCGGCTCCGGTCGACGACAGCGGAAACCGTGTCGACAACTGGTTCAAGATCGCTCCCGGATCCGCCTACGAGCGCGGCGACGCATTCTGGAACGGAACCTTCATCGGTGCTGCCGAGAACGGCGAATCCGCTTATGAAGGGAAGTTCGTCATGGCCCACAACGACCAGATCGGTGCATTCAACATCGGTCCCGGCAGCGAAGAAGCCGTGTACTATACGATTACGCTCAACCTGCTGGACCAGACCTATTCCGTCAAGGCCCTCAATTTCCCGGCCCATCTGTACATGATCGGCGCCGAGTTCGGCGGCTGGGACTGGAATTCCACCGGTGTCGTCGAACTGACTCCCGTCCTCCACAACCCCGACTGGGGCGCCGAGGCTGAAGGCCAGTTCTGGACGGTCCGCTACTTCACGGCCGGTCAGGGCTTCAAGTTCTGCTCGAAACGCGAATGGAACGGTGACTTCTGGGGTCTCGACACCAATGAGGGATTCACCGAGGACGGCGGCAACTGCGTCGTGTCCGAGGATGGATTCTATCTTGTCCATATCGACATGAAGCGCCGTATCGTCCATGTCGAGCCGGCCCGTGTCTATGGCATCGGCGATGCCTTCGGCGGCTGGAACGAGGCGATGGAAGACGCTCGCTTCAAACCGAGCGGAAAGACGATGAAGGCCACGGTCGCGAAGTCCGCGAACATCCGGATGTATGTGGAATCCTCCATCTCCACGTCCGGCTGGTGGACCCGTGAATTCAACATTCTCGACGGAAAGATCGAGCCTCGTATCATGGATGAGCTTCCGGGCGTTCCCGCACGGGCCGGACAGGAAGTCGTCCTCGACTTCAACGCCGATACGGGCCAGATCAAGGGAGAGGGCGAGACCCCGACCCTTCCGGAGAACATGTACATCATCGGCGACGGTGTCGGTGGCTGGGACTGGGGCGCGAGTTATATCGTGGACATGACCCCGGTCAACACCAAGGACGGCCAGTTCTGGGCGATCCGCTACATCGAGGCCGGCAAGGGCTTCAAATTCAACTCCAAGAAGGAGTGGGGCGGTGACTTCACCGGCCTCGGCAACGACTCCGGCTTTACGGTGGACGGCGGCAACTGCTACGTCTCCGAGAACGGCGTGTACATGATCTATGTCGACGCCGAGAACGGTAAGGTCGTCGTCGAACCGGCCAAGGTCTACGGCAAGGGCGACTGCTTCGGCGGCTGGTCCGCCGACCCGGTGGCCTTCACGGTTGAAGGGAACAAGGTGGTCGGAACCACGACCGGTGCGGGTGAGATCCGTCTGTATGCAGACAGTTCCGCCGCGACCAGTGACTGGTGGACCCGCGAGTTCGTCTTCTTCGACGGCAAGATCGCCTACCGCGGAAAGGGCGGCGACCAGGACCGCGTCACCGTCGAAGCCGGCAAGAAAGTCACCCTTGACTTCAACGCCGGTACCGCTACGGTAGAATAAACCCATTTTTCGGACTGGAGCCCCTGACCGGACTCCAGTCTGCCAATTTTTCGGATATGAAACGTTTTATACTGCCCCTTCTGGGAGCCCTCGTCCTCTTTGCCGCCTGCTCGGAGAAACCGCAGGCGCCGGACGATCAGACCCCTTCTTCCGTTTCGTTTTCCACCAGCCCCGCTTCCCTGAATTTTCCCGCCGGGGGCGGTACGCAGGTGCTTACCCTGACGACGGATTCCAAGTCCTGGAAAACGTCCGTCACGGGCGACTGGCTGACGGTTTCCCCGTCATCCGGAACCGGAAGCCGCGAAATCTCCGTCACGGCCGCCGGGAACCAGGGGGAGCGCAGGATGGTATCGCTTTCATTCTCCGATGCTTCCGGAGCCAGGGGGACGACGACCGTCAGCATCGTGCAGGAGGCTCCGGCCGAGCAGGTCCGGGAACTCGTCGCGACGCCTCCCGCCTATGACATATCCGGGAAGCGCACCTCCCTGACCTACCAGCTTCTGATTTACTCCTTCGCAGACAGCGACGGGGACGGAATCGGGGATTTCAACGGAATCGTTTCGAAACTGGACTACCTCGACGGGCTCGGCGTGACCGCCCTCTGGCTCTCTCCGGCCCATCCTTCCGACAGCTACCACGCCTATGACGTGGACGACTATTACGCCGTCAACCCGCTCTACGGGACCGAGCAGGATTTCAGGAATTTGATCGACAAGGCTCATCAAAAAGGCATCAAGGTCTATATGGACTATGTCCTGAACCATTCCGGAAAGGGCAATCCCTGGTTCACCCAGGCGCTCTCCGACCCTGCCAGTCCGTACCGGAATTACTATTTCTTCAGCTCCAACCCCTCCGCCGACTACAGCTCCTTCCCGATGCTGAAAGGTACGACGTACAACTCCGATGAATGGAAAAAGGCGACCTCGGGTTCCCCGGCCCTGACGATCCGGAAGACGGACGAGGCGGTCACCAACGGCACCTCCGACTGGAACCTGTGGTTCTGGAAGAACGGCGACGGGAAAGCCGTCCGTTTCACGGACAAGGGAGACGGTACCTTCTATCTCGTCATGGACATCGACGGCAGCTGCGGGATGCTGGTGAGAAAGTACATGAACTGGGACAACGGGTCCAAGTTCGGAGCCGTCACCGGGAGCACGACACTGACGGAAGGAAAGAAGATGGACCTGGTGGCGGAGGGAGCCGACATCTCCTTCTCCGGCTCGGGACGCTATCGGATCGAACTGACGAACGTCTCCACCGAAACCCTCTACTATATGGGCGCATTCAGCGACTGGATGCCGGATCTGAACTACGGGGATGTCTCGTCCATCGCGGACAACGCCTGTTTCAAGGACCTGGCCGCTTCCGCCGACAAGTGGATCGGCATGGGAGTCGACGGGTTCCGCCTGGATGCGGTCAAGCATATCTGCGGCGGTATCGCGTCCTATAACAATACCGCCAACCAGACCTTGCTGAAAGCCTGGTACGAGCGCTGCAACGCCTCGTACAAGGCCGCCGGCCATCCGGACGACATCTTCATGGTCGCGGAGGCCTGGGACGGTCACGGAGTCGAGAAACAGTACTACAAGGGAATCAATTCCTGCTTCGAGTTCGAGTACTGGGGGGTCTTGAAGAACGCCGTCATGAACGGGCAGGGGAAGAATTACGCCCCGACCGTCTCCGGCTACATCAAGGACCATACGGCCGTGCGCCCTGATGCAGTCACCTCCCTTTTCATGACCAACCACGACCAGAACCGTGCGGCGGGAGAACTCGGGAAAGACCCGGTCCTGGAGAAACAGGCGGCCGCCATGCTGCTGACCTCCGGAGGCCGTCCCTTCGTCTATCAGGGCGAGGAACTCGGCTACTGGGGAACCAAGGAAGGAGGGGACGAATACGTCCGCACGCCGGTCCTCTGGGACAAGGCGGGGAAGGACTGCGCGAAAAAGGGACCCGGCAACAAGGTCGACAACGCGATGCTGACCCCGTCCATCTCCGTCGAGGCCCAGCTCGCCGACGCATCCTCCCTCCTCCAGGTCTACCGGACCTTCGGCCGGCTCCGGACCATGTCGCCCGCCCTTGCCGAGGGAGAGATGGCCCCGCATACGGGCATCACCGACAATGCCGTCGCCGCCTGGTACATGACCGCTGGAGGCCAGAAGTTCCTGGTTATCCATAATGTAGCCTCCTCGGCGAAGACGGTCCTCGTCTCCGACAGCATGGAGAAAGCCGTCGCCCTTCTCGGAAGTGGGCGCGTCAGCGGCAACCGCCTGACCCTCGACGCCCATTCTTCCGTCGTATTCGAATTATAACAAACGAGATATGAAAAAGATCCTTTTCCTGGCCGCCGCGCTGCTTGCCCTGGCCGCCTGTCACAAAAAAGAAGCCCCCGCTCCGGTCCATCCGGAATGGACCTACGGGACCGTTATGTATGAAGTCAATGTCCGCCAGTTCTCCCCGGAAGGCACCTTCAAGGCCGTCGAGGCCCAGCTCCCTCGCCTGAAGGATCTCGGCGTAGACATCCTCTGGCTGATGCCGATGTACGAGATCGGGACCGAAGGCCGGAAGGGGACTCTCGGGTCCTATTACGCCATTTCCGACTATACGAAGGTCAACCCTGAGTTCGGGACCATGGCCGATTTCGAAGACCTTCTCGCCGCCGCGCACGAGGCCGGTTTCAAAGTCATCCTCGACTGGGTCGCGAACCAGACCGCCCCGGACCATATCTGGATGAACGGCCGTCCGGCCGACTTCTATGAGCGGGATGCCGAAGGGAACGCCATCTGGGAATATGACTGGACCGATACCCGGAGCCTCAATTACGAGAACGAAGCCGTCTGGGCTGCCCAGGACAGCTGCATGCGGTTCTGGATCGGGAAGGGTGTCGACGGTTTCCGCTGCGACGCTGCCGGCGAGATGCCTCCGAAATTCTGGAAAGCCGTCCTTCCGAAGATGAAGATGGATTTCCCGGAGCTCTATCTCCTCGCCGAGGCCGAGAAGCCGGAACTCAGCGATCCCGCCGAGACCTTCGACGCGACCTATGCGTGGGAACTCCATCATCTGCTCAACGAGCTTTCGCAGGGCAAGAAGACCGTCTCCGACCTGAAGGACTACATCGCCCGCGACGCGGAGAATACCCCGGAGACCCTCTTCCGCCTGATGTTTACCTCGAACCACGACGAGAACTCCTGGGCCGGGACCGAATTCGAGCGGATGGGCGTCTGCGCCAATGCCTGCGAGGTGCTCTGCTTCACCCTTCCGAAGGGACAGCCGCTGATCTATACCGGTCAGGAAATCGGCCTTTCCCGACGCCTGGAATTCTTTGAGAAAGACCCGGTTACAGACTGGTCTTCCAATGAATTCACGGAATTCTTCAAGAAGTTGACCGCGCTCCGTCACGACAATCCGGCTCTCCTTGCCGGTGAGAAGGGCGGTGCGGTGACCTGGCTGGACGCTCCGAAGGATGTCGTCGCTTTCAGCCGGGAAGTCGAAGGGAACAAGGTCATCGTCGTCGCCTCCTTCGCCCCGGAGGCTCCCGCCCATGTCGTCCTCGACCTGGACGGAACCTACACGGAATCTTTCCTCGGGGAGACCTGTGAGGGTCACCAGGAGATGGACCTCGCGAAAGGGGATTACGTCGTCCTGACGAAGAAAAACGTATGAGAAAAGCCGCTTTGATCCTAGCGGCCGCCCTCGTCCTTTCCGGATGCCGGGCGGCGGCTGATCTTTCCGCCATCCCGGAGGCGACGCCCGCCGAGATTTCCCGTGTGGAGCCGCTGAGCTGGTGGACCGGGATGAAGACGTCCCTCCAGCTGATGGTCCAGGGAACGGGTATTTCCGGATATGACGTCCGGATCGAGGGCGGGAGCGGCGTTTCCGTTCTCGGCGTGAAGAAGGCGGACAGTCCCGACTTTCTCTTTGTCGATGTCAACATCCGTCCGGGCGCGTTCGCAGGGACCTATCATCTCGTTTTCTCCGACGGGGAGCGTTCTTTCAAGGTCCCGTACCTTCTGAGGGAGCGCCGGGAGGGGAGCGCAGAGCGGAAGAGTTTCTCGACGGAAGATCTGATCTATCTCATCATGCCGGACCGTTTTGCTTCCTCGGACCAGACGAACGATACGGGGTACAGCAAACTTGCGGGTCCGTATGACGACGGCTCCGGTAGGGAGTGGACCGTTCCTCCGACGCCGGACCGGGTCGACAGGAACGATCCCGTGGCCCGGCACGGCGGGGACCTGCAGGGCATGATGGACCATCTGGACTATGTCGTGGACCTCGGGGCGACCGCCGTCTGGAATACCCCGCTCCTTCTTGATAATCAGGCACGGGAGTCCTACCACGGCTACGCCTGTGCCGATTACTACCACATCGATCCCCGTTTCGGAGATAATGAACTCTACCGGACCTGGGTCGGAAAGGCCCACGAAAAGGGCGTCAAGGTCATCATGGACGTTGTGACGAACCACTGCGGGACGGCGCACTGGTGGATGGACAACCTGCCTTTCCGGGACTGGATCCACCAGGGGGATGAGTACATGCAGATGAACGCCCTCTTTTCGGTCTATATGGACCCGCACGCCGCCCTCGTCGACCGGGAGCGGCAGGAAAGCGGCTGGTTCGTACCCTCGATGCCGGATATGAACCTCGACAATCCATTTGTGCTCAAATACTTCCAGCAGTGGGCGATCTGGTGGATCGAGTACGCGGACCTCGACGGTCTGCGGGTCGATACCTATCCCTACAACGAACCGGGGCCGATGGCGGAGTGGTGCAAGGCGGTCCGGCGGGAGTATCCCGGGATCAATATCGTCGGCGAGTGCTGGGACCAGAGCATTCCGCAGGTCGCCTACTGGCAGACGGGCCATCCCAACAAGAACGGCTTCGACAGCCACCTTCCCTCGATCATGGACTTCCCGCTCCGGGATGCGATGATAGTCGCGCTGACCGAGGACGAGGTCTTCTGGAGCGAGGGCATGACCCGGATCTATACCGTCCTGGCCCAGGATTTCGCCTATACGGATCTCGATCACATGATGACCTTCTTTGCCAACCACGACCATCCCCGTACCGGTGACATCCTTCGTGCCGATCCGGCCCGGATGAAGCTTGCAATGGCCCTTCTCGCAACCCTCAGAGGAATCCCGCAGCTCTATTACGGGGACGAAATGATGTTCCTGGAGCGCCCCGGCTACCACCACGACGGGTCCAAGCGGATCGATTTCCCGGGGGGATGGAAAGGGGACGAAGCGAATCTGTTCACGGCGGAAGGCCGGGCAAGGGCGGGGAAGACTTCCGAAGCCGATTATTCGACCGCTGAGGACCTTCACGACTATGCCGCCCGCCTTTTCCAATGGCGGAAAGGCTGTGATGCCGTCCATCACGGGAAGACCCTCCATTTCCTCTCGCGCAGGAATTACGGGGCGCGGAATGTCACGGACAATACCTATTCCTTCTTCCGGTATACGGACCGGGATACGGTCTTTGTCTATGTCAACAACACCTTCGAGCCTCGCGGTCTCGACTGGCGGCATTACAACGAGTTCGTCAACGGCCCCGCCAGGGGGACGGACGTCCTGACCGGAAAGCCGGTCACGCTTGACGACGGGCTCGAGATCGCTCCGAAGAGCGCCCTCATCGTGGAGTTCTGAGGAGGAATCTCACCGATTTTTTATAAATTTGTGACTGACATTCAAGAATACCATGGCGAAGAAGAAGATCACCGTAACCTGTCAGAATACCGGCAAGAAGTATGAGATCCCTGCCGGAACGACGCTGAAAGAGTTTTCCGACCGTTGCTGCACCGCGATCCGGGACCCGAAGACGGGCGTGGAGTTTCCGGTTTTCGCGGCCCTTGTGGACCACAAACTGAAGGAACTGTCCTATGACCTGTTCTACAACCACGAAGTGACCTTTATCGGATACAACCATCCGGACGGAAGGCGGACCTATTTCCGTTCCCTGGGATTCGTCCTGCAGCGCGCCGTGAGGGACCTCTGGCCGGACAAGGTGCTGATCATCGACCACTGCCTCCCGAGCGGTTTCTTCTGCGAAATCGTCGATGCGGAGCCGGATGACAGAGGCAAGCGCATCCCGTACCTGCTGAATGCGGCGGAGGTTTCCCTGATCCAGGCCCGGATGCAGGAACTGGTCGAAGCCGACCTCCCCATCACGAAGGTCAAGATGCTCGCCGAGGACGCCTGCAAGATCTTCGATGCCAACAACCAGCCGCTCAAGGCCGGATTGATCCGTTCCCTCGGACGGTATTTCTGCAGCGTCTATTACCTGGACGGTCTCGCCGACTCGTTCCATGGTCCGCTGGTCCCTTCGACCGGTTATCTGAAGGTTTTCCGCCTCTTCCCGTTCAGCAACGGTTTCTGCCTGCAGTATCCGGAGGCTGAGGATCCGTCCAGGCTCATTCCGATCAAACCGCAGGTCAAACTCTCCGAAACTTTCAAGAAGTATTCGGAGTGGTGTTTCATCAACGGCGCCCTCGGCGTCGGATCCCTGAACCGCCTCCTGCTCGACGGGGACGCGGTCAACCTGATCAATATCTGCGAGGCCCGTCATGAACGGAAATATGTCGAAATCGCCGACCGGATCTTTGCCGAAAAGGACCGGATCAAGATCGTGTTCATCGCCGGCCCATCCTCCAGCGGCAAGACCTCTTCGTCCCTGCGGATCGCCCAGCAGTGCAAGGTCCTGGGACTCAATCCGAAGGTCATCGAGCTGGACAACTATTTCGTAGACAGGGAGTTCACGCCCCGGGACGAGAACGGGGACTATGATTTCGAGGCGCTCGAGGCGATGGAACTCAAAATGCTCGGGGACCATCTGAACGCCCTCCTCGCAGGGGAGGAAGTGGAAATCCCCCGCTATGATTTCAAGCAGGGACGCAAGTTCTTCGAGGGGAACCGGGTCCGGCTCCATGAACGGGATATCCTGATTATGGAAGGAATCCACGCCCTGGATCCCGCCATGGTTCCGTCCGTCGACAAGACGCGGATTTACCGGGTCTATGCCTCCGCCCTGACTTCGCTGAACGTGGATGAGAACAATGCCATCTCCACCTCCGACAACCGGCTTCTCCGCCGGATGGTCCGGGACAACCGGGTCCGCGGCATTTCACCGCAAGACACTATCCTCCGCTGGCACAGCGTCCGGTCCGGCGAGAACCGGAATATCTTCCCTTTCCAGGAGAATGCGGATTTCCTTCTCAATACTGCGCTCCTCTACGAGCTTCCGATGCTGAAATACTTCGCCGAGCCGCTTCTGAGGCGGATCCTGCCGTCCTCGCCGGCCTATACGGAGGCGGTACGGCTCCTGAAGTTCCTCGATTACATCGTGGCGCTCCAGCCTTCCGAGATCGCCTGTATCCCGCCGACCTCGATCATGCGGGAGTTCATCGGCGGCCAGACCTTATAGGTCGAGCGCCCCGTTCTTGTAGAAATCCAGCAACCGGGTCTGGAAAAGATACTCGTACCGCGCCTGAAGAAGTTCCGATTCGGCGCGGAGATACTGGTTTTTCGCCTCGTTGAATTCGGTGATGTTCGCCTTCCCGTTCTCGTAGCGCGCTTCGACGAGCTTGAAGGCTTCTTCATAGCTTTCGGAAGCGGCCTTGGAGGCCATATACTTGTCTTCCGAGGCCGACGCATTGTACCAGGCCTGCTGGATCTCCTTGTAGAGGCCTTTCTTGACATTTTCGAGCTGAAGCTCCTGCGTCTGGCGGTTCAACTGGGCGCTCCGGATCTGGTTCCGAGTCTGGAACTTGTTGAAAATCGGGACGTTGAGGCTGAGCCCGACATACTGGCTGAAGTTGTTCGAAAGCTGGTCCCAGAAAGAGGCCTGCGGGTAGCCCTGGGTCGTCGTATAGTAGTTCGAGCCGATGCCGCCGCTTAGCGAGAGGCTCGGATAAAGGCGTCCCTTGGCGATGGCGACGGAAGTCCCGGCCTGTTCCAGCCGGAACTCTTCCGCCTTGACGGCGGGTTTGGTCCGGACGGCTTCCGCATAGATATCCTCCGGTTTCTCGAGGAGGCGGAGTTCCATTCCGGTATCCGGGCGAACGATCCGGAAGCCTTCCGGGGACGGGAGTTCCAGCAGTTGTGCGAGATCGAGCAGGGCGAGGGAGAGCGTATTCTCCGCCTGGGTGCGGGTCAGGCAGCTCTGGGCGAGGGCGGCTTTCTGCTGGGCCACCTCGGCCGGGGAGGCTTTCCCGTTGGCGAAGAGGGCCTCCAGCCGGGCGACCTGGGCCGAGTCGATTCCGATCTGGCGTTCGGCGACGTCCAGGATCTCCATGTCGTAGAGGATCTGGAAATAGTTCCGGGCGACGGTCACGCGGATGTCGTCACGGGCTTTTTCGAGGTCTTCGGTCACGGCCTTGAGGTTCCATTCGTTCTGGAGGATGTTGTTCTTCGTCTGGAAGCCGTTGAACAGGTTGACCCCGCTGCCAAGGGAGAAGCTCGTGGAAGTCGTGTTGGTATTGGCGTAGGTGTTGTCCGCCGTCAGGCCGCGGCCGAAGGAAAGGTTCTCCGAGGCGCTGGCGCTCAGGGACGGCAGCCGGTCGTTCCGGGCGTTCTCCAGCTCGATTTCCCGCTGTTTGAGGGAATTCTCCTGCTGGTGAAGGCTGATATTATGGTCCATGGCCCATTGGGTGCATTCCTTCAGGGTCCAGGGACGGGAAAGGTCCTGGGCGAAGGCCCCCGGTGCGAGGGCGAGCGCAAGGAAAAGGGCGAGAGTCCGTTTCATACGCTATTTGTTAGGGGTTGCGATGATCATGTTCCCGCGGACCTTGTCGGCGGCGGTGAGACCTTCGGTCACTTCGATGTGGATTCCGTCGCTGATGCCGGTCCGGACCGGTTTCTTCTCATAGCCGGCGGCACCCTGGACATAGACGAAGGTGCTGTCTCCCTCGAAGACGATGGCGCTCTCGGGGATGGACAGGACCTGCTCGGCCCGCTGGAGGACGATTTCGGCATTGGCGCTGTATCCGGAGCGGATCGTGAGGTCCGAAGGGACCTTGACGGAAGCCTTGATTTCGAACTGGTTGGTCCCGTTGGTCTCCTTGGCCTTCGGGGCGATGTATTCGAGGGCGGCGTCGAAGGAAACGTCCTGCAGGGCGCCGATCGTGATGGTGACGGGCATGCCTACGCTGAGGCGTCCGACCTCGGTTTCGTCGATATTCCCGTCGAAGATCAGGTCGTCCATGTTCGCGACGGTCGCGATGGTCGTACCGTCATTGAAGGTGTTGGAGTTGATGACCGAGTTGCCGACCTTGACAGGGATGTCGAGGATGAGACCGGAAATCGTGGACCGGACCAGGGTCGAGCTGCCGGATTTGTTGGAAGAGGAGACGCCGTCCCGGATGATCTCGAGGGCTTCCCTGGCGGAGGCGAGTTCCTCGCGGGCCTGGTTGTAGCTCTGGCGGACCTTGTCGTATTCTTCTGCGCTGACGAGTTTCTGGTCGAAGAGGGCTTTTTCCCGGTCGTAGTTGGTCTGGGCCTGCTTCAGGTTGATTTCGGCGAGGCGGACGCGGCTCTGGGCGGAGCTGAGCGAGGACATATCCGGGATGACCTTGACCTTGGCGATGATTTCATTCTCCTTGACGGTCTGGCCGGCCTCCTTGTAGAGCTCGGAGATGATGCCGCTGATCTGGGGCTTGATGTTGACCTCGTCGCGGGGCTGGATCTTTCCGGTCACGACGGTCGTCTTCCGGATGTCCATGACCGCAGGGGAGAGGGTCTCGTAGGCGACCTCTTTCGGCTGCGACCGCTTGAAGAGATAGACGAAGGTCCCGATGAAGACCAGTCCGATCAGGACGAAAACCAAATACTTGAGTACCTTTTTCATATCGTTGACATTTTTATATGATCTTATTCATCCCGCATGGCGTCTACGGGTTTGATGTTCATGGCGCGTAGCGAGGGGGCGAGTCCGGCGAGGACGCCGAGCACGGTCAGGAGGAGGGCCGAGAGCATGGCCGTTGCGAAGGAGACCTGGAAATGGGTCTTGAGGATTCCGTCCGAGGTCATGCCGAGTTCCACTCCCGCGAGGATGAGGACGCTGAATACGATGCCCATGAGGCCTGCCGTGAGGGTCAGCACGATGCTTTCCGCAATGATCTGGGAGAGAATCATCTTCGGTGTCGCCCCGATGGCCCGGCGGATGCCGATCTCGGTCGTCCGCTCCTTGACGGAGACCATCATGATGTTGGAGACGCCGATGGCACCGGCGAGGAGGGTCCCTAGGCCGATCAGCCAGATCAGGAAATTGATTCCCTTGAAAAGGCTGTCGACGATACCGAACAAAAGCTGGGTGTTGATCATGAAGACGGCCTGTTCGTCGGTCGGATCGATGTAGTGGTTCCGGGCGATGACCTCCCTGACTTTCGGGATGATGTCGCTCATGGTAATCCCTTCCTTTGCCGTGAAGCAGAGCAGGTGGATCGTTTCTCCCATGTTGTAGGAGCGTTTCATCAGGGTGAGGGGAATGGAGATCGTCTCGTCCGCACTGCCGTTGATGCTTATGTTCCCTTCGTTGTAGTCGACACCGACGACCTGGTAGTAGATTCCGTCGATGCGGATGCTCTTTCCGCAGGGATCGCCACCTTCGGGGAAGAGGTTCTTGTAGACCTTTTTCCCGATGACGCAGACTTTCCGCTCCTGGTCGATGTCCATCTCATTGAGGTAGCGCCCGTAGTAGAGTTTCGGGGTTTCGATTTTCGAGTAATTGGCGAATACGCCCTTGAGGCTTCCCGAGAAAGTGTTGTCGTCCCGGTCCGCCGTTCTTCCCCAGAGCGTGATGTTCGGAGAGACGACGTCAAGTTCCGGAACGAGATTCCGGACCCGGTCGACATCCTTGTATGTCATGGCCCAGGACCGATCTTTCTTGAATCCCTTGAAAGGTTTCGTCGTTTCGCCCGCAAAGGCGATGCAGGTGTTGGTGGCGAAGCCTTCGAAGTTCTTCTCCATCAGTTCCTTCAGCCCCTGTCCTCCGCCGATGAGAAGCATCAGCATGAAGATGCCCCAGAAGACACCGAATCCTGTCAGCAGGCTCCGGCTGCGGTTCCTCGTGATGCTGTCGAGGATTTCCCTGAATGTGTCCCTGTCGATTCTCATTCCGCTCTCAGTGCTTCAATGGGTCTGACTTTCGAGGCTTTCCGGGCCGGTGCGAGACCGGCGAGGGTTCCGGCGATGATCAGGAGGAGGGTCGCCTCGAGGGCGACGTCCAGCCCGACGGTCGGGTTCTCGAGGATATGGATCCGGGTGAAACCGACATCGACGGCCCTCTGGCCGATCGTCTTGTCCATGATCTCGCAGGCGGTCATGCCGAGGAGCATGCCGATATAGCCGAAAAAGGCCGTAATGGTCACGCTTTCCGCAATGATCAGTTTGAGGATGTCTTTCGGGGCTGCTCCGATGGCCTTCCGGATCCCGAATTCGTGGGTCCGTTCCTTCACGCTGATGAGCATGATGTTCGACACGCCGACGATGCCGCTTACGAGGGTCAGCAGGCCGAGGATCCAGAGGAAGGTCTGCAGGATGGCCTGTCCCTTGTTCATCTGAAGGTTCTGGCTGTACCGGTTCCATATCCAGATGGCGCTCTCGTCAGTGGGGTCCGCGTCGTGGTGCGACTTGATGCGGCCGCCGTATTCTTTTTCAAAGGCTTCATTTTCTTCGATGCTTTCCAGCCCGTGGAAGGTGAAAGCAAGGGTCCCGATATCCTGTCCGGGACTGTATATCGCCTTCATCGTAGTGAAAGGGATGAAGATTTCGTTGCCCATCTGACTTTCGTCCGCCTGGTAGATGCCGGCGACCGTAAAGGCGCCTTCCCCGGCCTTGACCGTCTTCCCGATCAGGTCCTTCTCCCGGAGACGCGTTCCTTCGACGAGTGTTTTCGCGAGGTTGGAACCGATGACGGCGGTTTTCCGCAGGTCTTTGATATCCAACGGATTGATGAAGCGCCCTTCTTTGATGATGATTTTGTTGATCTCCTGGTAATCGGGCATGACACCGGACAGGGTCGCGGAGATCGAATTCGTTCCGAAAACGGTCCTGGCGGACTGGCTCTCGCTGACGGGCGAGACGATGTCGATATGGTCCTTGAACTCCTTTCCGGCCGTGATTTCGACGTCTTTCTCGTCGAGACGGATGCGGCGGCCAGCGTTGTAACCGGCATAGGCCTTGGAAGTCCTTCCGCCCCATACCTGCATGGAATTCTTGACGAAATCCTCGCTGTTGCCCATGAAGGAGTTCATCAGTCCGTTCCCGGCGCCGAGGAGGCAGATCAGCAGGAAGATGCCCCAGCTGACGGCGAACCCGGTCAGGGCGGTGCGCAGCTTGTTGTTGGAGAGCGTGCTCCAGATTTCCTTGAAAAGATCCCGCATACGTCTATTTCATGATGCCGCCGGTCCCGAAAGGGGAGGCGTTATGGCCCTGGTTCATCTCGATCTCGCCGATGATCCCGTCCTTGATATGGATGATCTTGTTCGTCTCGTTGGCTACGCCGCTTTCGTGCGTGACGACGATGATAGTCATGTTGTCCGTCCGGTTGAGTTCCTTGAGAAGCTGCATGATCTCGACGGAAGTCCTGGAGTCCAGGGCGCCTGTCGGCTCGTCGGCGAGGATGATTTCCGGCCGGGTGATCAGGGCGCGTGCGATGGCGACCCGCTGTTTCTGGCCGCCGGACATCTCATTCGGGAAGTGGGACGACCAGTCCTTCAGGCCGAGCCTGTCGAGGTACTCCATCGCCATGACCTCGCGTTTTTTCCGGCTGATTCCCTGATAGAACAGGGGCAGTTCGACATTCTCGAGGGCGGTCTTGAATCCGATCAGGTTGTAAGACTGGAAGATGAAGCCGATCATCCGGTTCCGGTACTCGGCCGCCTGCTTCTCGCTGAGGCCTTTGATGAGTTTTCCGTCCAGCCTGTACTCTCCGGTATCGTAATTGTCCAGGATTCCGAGGATGTTCAGGAGGGTCGACTTGCCCGATCCGGAAGAACCCATGATGGACACGAATTCGCCCCGTTCAATCTCAAGGTTGATTCCTTTCAATACATGCAGGGGCTGTCCGTTATTATAGGTCTTGTTGATGTCTTTCAGTTCGATCAGCATTTTTATAGTGTATTAGTCTACTATCACACTGCAAATGTACGACAATTATTTTTATTTGCAAATAATTTTCAAATAAAAGACGATACAAGTCGCTGTTTGTTGCAAGAATCCCGCCAGAATCGATCAATTGCCTGATTTGCGGAAAGATTCTCCGATGTAGGAACCGATGCCGGCGATGGCGTCGGTGATGACCTGGGACTCGTGGGAGAGAGTTGCGAAGATCAGGCCGAATTCGAACGGAATCCCGTAAACGCTGGACAGGGCGCCGGCCACGACGAAATGGAAGGCGCCGAAACCCCCCGGAACCGGGACGAGGGAACTCAGGGCGCCGGCGAACATCAGGAAGAGGGCGTCTACCATGTTGAGGCCGTTCACTTTCTCGCAGGCGGCGGCCATTTCAGGGGCCATCGTGGAGGGATCGATGCCCTGGAGCGCCCACATCACGGTCGCACTCATGAACCAGTAGATGACCCAGATGAGAACCGTGTAGAAAACGAAAAGCCAGCTATGGCGCATGTGGAGACAGCTTTTCAGCCCGTCACCGATTCCGGAGATGATGCCCCAGACGCTTCCCCAGATCCGCCCGCGGTCCTTGAACCGCCAGCAGAGCCAGATGAACAGGACGGCGATGGCTCCCGCTCCGATGAGAATCCAGAGGAGTCCCGTCTTGCCGGAGAGGCCGGAGAACATGTTCGTCTCGAAGAATTCCCCGAACTTGTCCCACATGAAGGAAAGAAGGATCAGCAGGACGACGATCAGCGAAATCCCGTCCCATACCCTGTCGACGACGACGGTTCCGAGCACCTTTTCGATGCCGGCGAGCCGCTTCCCGTCGGGTCCCTTAGCGGAGTTTTTCGTGACATATCCTGCCCGGACGACCTCTCCGACGCGGGGAAGGAGAAGGTTTACGACCATGCAGATATTCATCGCATTGAAGCAGGTGAGGCTGGAGGTGGATGGGTCGATCGGGCGGAGGAGCATCTGCCAACGGAGTCCCCGGAGATAGAAGGTAAGGGCTCCCAGGAGCATGGACAGGATCACGAACTCCCAGCGGCACTGTGTGAGCGCAGCCCCGAAATTCTTCCAGTCTACCCGGCGGAAACAAAAGTAAAGCAACAGGACCGCAACCGCGATCCAGAGGATATACTTCAGAATATCTTTGACCCTTCTGTCCATCTCTGTCAGTTTTCGCCGCAAATTTAGTGCAAAATGTTCGGATTTTATCTAAATTTGTAAGTTACATCGAAAAAAAGGACATGAAATCAATTCTCGGCATCGGAAATGCCCTTACCGATATCCTCGCCGTGCTTCCGGATGATGAATTCCTCAAGAGATACCATCTCCCGAAAGGCAGCATGCAGCACGTGGACATGGAGACCGGAGACCAGATCTGGTCGACCCTCAAGGAAGAGGTCGGCGTCCGGTATGTCGCAGGCGGATCCGCGGCGAATACGATTACCTGTACGTCTATTTTCGGGATGCCCTCGGGTTTCATCGGAAAGGTCGGGGACGATGAACTCGGCCACCTTTTCAAGAGCGACCAGGAGCAGTACGGGGTCAGGTCCCGCCTGCTGAAAGGCAGGAATTCCTCGGGCCGCTCGATGGTGTTCATCACCGGAGCCAACGCCGAACGGACCTTCGCCGTCTATCTCGGCGCCGCCCTGGAACTGGTCCCGGAGGACCTCAAGCCCGAGTATTTCGAGGGATACGACTATTTCCATATCGAAGGATACCTGGTCCAGAACCAGGACCTGATCCGGACGGCCGTCCGGATGGCCAAGGAGGCGGGATGTACCATCTCCATCGACATGGCCTCCTACAACGTCGTCGAGTCGAACGGCGCCTTCCTGCACAACCTCGTGGACAACTATGTCGATATCGTCTTCGCCAACGAGACCGAAGCGACGGCTTTCACCAAGCTTCCGCCGCGCGAGGCCCTGGACGAGATGGCGAACCACTGCGACATCGCCGTCGTGAAGATCGGCAAGAAAGGATCGATGGTCAAGCAGGGGGACGAGTACCATTTCATCGAACCCTGGCCGGCGATTCCGATCGATGCGACCGGGGCCGGGGATACCTATGCGGCCGGTTTCCTCTATGCCCATTCCCTCGGCATGCCCCTGAAGGTCTGCGGCGAGGTGGGCTCGATTATTGCAGCCAAGGTCGTCGAAATCGTCGGTACGAAGATCGATATCCCCCGTTGGCGGGCCGCCAAGCAAGAGATCCGGGAGCTGATCGCCGCCCATACGAAATAGCCTATGTTGGAAGGAGTGAAGAATCTGCTGCGCCGCCGCAGCCTCAAGAAATACGCAAGCACCGTCCCGACGGGGATCCTGCCGCTGGACAGGATCCGTTCCGCCGTGGTCCTGCTCGATGTCGAGGATACCTCGTTCGATACATGCAAGAACGATATCATCGTCTTTTTCCGTGACCGCGGGATCAAGGCGGATATCTTTTTCGTCGACCTGAGGAAACTCACGGAAGGGGAGCGGCTGATCACGAGCATCACGGGCACGGTCCTGAAAAAGGACCTGAACTGGTTCGGCCGTCCCTCGAAGGAGAAAATCGCCCAGCTTTCCGAACCTGAACCGGACCTGCTGATCTCCCTGTTCCCGAAGAACGACTTCCCGGGCGAATTCATGGCCAAAGTCTCTCGCGCCCGCTTCAAGATCGGCCGCGAGCAGCTTCCCGGGAATACGTTCGACCTCGTCATCAAGGACCCGGCCGACAAGCAGTATTCGGAAGCTGAACTCTTCCGGGAGATCGTCAAATTCTTCAGCAAGATCCGATGAAACGGCTCCTGATTGTCTTCCTGATATCCATGGTCCCGCTGATCGAGCTCCGCGGGGCGATTCCTTACGCCGTCGGTTTCGGGATTCCGATCGTTCCCGCCTGCATCGTCGCGGTGCTTGGGAACATGCTTCCGGTCCCTTTCATCTTCCTCTTCGCGCGGAGACTGCTGGAGTGGGGAAAGGACAAGAAAGTGATCGGCCCGTTCTTTACCTGGTGCCTGCAGAAAGGCGAAAAAGGCGGGAAGAAGCTGGAATCCAAGGCCGGACGCGGCCTCTATGTAGCCCTGCTGCTTTTCGTCGGCATCCCCGTTCCCGGGACGGGCGCATGGACCGGAACCCTGGCTGCGAGCCTGCTGGACCTGGATTTCAAAAAGAGCGTGCTCTATGTCCTCGGCGGGGTGCTTCTCGCCGGCGTCATCATGCTCCTTGCCTCCTACGGCGTCTTCGGAGCGATTTCCTTTTTGAAATAGGATTAGTCCGGGTAATAGCCGGCGAGGTTGATGGTCAGGTCAAGGGTGTCGGTATACCTGAACTGGATGGGGTTGAAATCTTTATAGTAGAGGACGTATTCCCGGTTTATCATAAGACCGTCCAGGGTGATTTCCGCCTCGTCGACCGGGCAGAGGCATTTCATGGCGGGCTCTACGAAAGGAAGGACCCGGAGATCGTTTCCTTTGAGGATTACTTCGGCCTGGAGCTCGGCTACCTTGATGCCGCAGTTATAGGTCCCGTTATAGTGGGTGATGACAAGTCCTGCCGGGGTAGCTCTCAGGCGGAGCAGTTCCTCGTTTCCGGACCGCGTATCTTTTCCGCATCCCGAATTGGAACTCGAGACCTTCACGGCGGCCGTCAGGAGTTCGTCGATTTCTTTCTGGAGCGAAAGCGCATAGGAAATCGTCCGGAAGCAGAGCATCCGCTCCCCGGCTTTCAGGAAGAAACTGTAGTCCGAGTCCGGATAGACCGAGTAGGGGGAGCCCTCGATGACCAGGGTCTGTCCATTCTCCTCCAGGGCCCATTCCGACTGCCTCAGCTGGGTGTCTGTCGAAGACTTGTCTCCCTTGTCATCGCCTTTTCCCAGGATGATGAGACTATGGTCTCCGTTGAAAAGGTAGTATGCAGCCGGAGCGCCGTCTCCTTTCCCGACGGGCTCCCAGTGGTTGACAACCTTCTGATACTCGCTTTTCTGGAATATCCGGTCGGCGACCAGTGCCTCCTCCAAAGCTCCGGGAACCAATTCCTGGCCGTTCGCAATCAGGAGGGTACTGTTGTCTTCTGCCTGTTCGCAGCCGGCTATGGCCAGAACGGCATAGATAAAGGGGAAAATAATCTTTTTCATAATCTCAGAAGATGGGGTCAGTTACATCTCTTAAATCCATCGCTCCAGAAAATCTTGCACGGCAGGATCAGAAATTCAGGTCGACCTTCAGCAGGGCGACGCTGTGGGGCGGCAGTACGGTGGAGATGTTTTTCCGGGTTGCCGTAACTTCGAGCGGAGAGGAATCGAAGAAGCTGTGGGGGGCCACCTCCTCGGAGGAGTACAGGACGGCTTCCCGCACTTTTCCTTTCAGGGGGAAGCTGAATTCCCGGGGCTGGTCATAGGAGTGATTGATCAGCGTGATTGTCAGTTCCTTATCCTTGCGCGTCGCGACGGTAGAATAGTCGTCGTTGTCCCCGATTTTGCAGAGACGTCCGTCCTGGTGGGCCTTCATCAGGGCGTAAACCTGACCGTTGGCGCTCAGGCGGCAGCCTTTCGGGGTAATAATGATGGCCCCTTCGGCGACAGGCTGGAAATAGCAGACAATCGGCATGTCCAGGTCGTTGCTCCGGGTCATGAAAAAGTGCAGGGACCTGGCCACGAAGATGCCTTCGGCGACGCTGGAGGGACGGAACCAGGAATACCACTGGTTCCATTCATCGAAGGAGATATGCAGTTTTTCCCCGGTGGCGTCGAGGCTGCGGCGCATCCTTTCGGCGCGCTCTACGAAGCTTGTGAAGGATTCCGTGATGGCCACGTACGAGGCCTTCGTCGACTCGGGATCGGTAAAATGCTTCCCCGCATCGGCATAATGGTGGAGCGATACGTATTTTACCTTGTCGGCGAGGACGGCCGCGGACTTGCCGGCCCAGGTGTCGTTCGGATATGGACCGGAGGAGAAGAGGTCCAGTTGCGGATCCTTTTCCAGCATCGCGTCCACATGTTTCCTGGCCAGGGTGGCATAACCTTCCGCCCCGTTGGGCCCTTCCATATGGCCATAGCCCATCTCGTTCCCGATGCACCAGAAACGGACTCCATAGGGCTCTTCATGTCCCCTGGAGGCCCGTATCCTGCCGTATTCGGAATCGGCCGGGCCGTTGCAATACTCCACCCACTCGGCACTCTCCTCGGGGGAATTCCAGGCCATGTTGACCGTCAGCATCGGTTCCGCCCCCACTTCGCGGCAGAGGGCGATGAAACTGTCCGTGTCGATTTCGTGGTAGTCGTAACCGTGCGTGAACGGATGGGTATGGATTTCGCTCGCGGACTGCTGGGGGCCACGCATGTCGACCGGCAGGAGGCCGTCCTTCCACCGGTATTCCCCGGCGAAGTTCCCGCCCGGCCAGCGGATCAGCCTCGGGCCGATCTCTTTCAGGCAGGCCACGACGTCCGGCCGCATCCCGTGGAAGTTCTCGCTGGGCATCATGGACAGGGCGCCGATCGTCAGCTCCGCCCTCTGGGTGAACGTGTAACGGACGGATGCCTCGTCGTCGCTCCCGGCGGGGGTCATCCGGAATTCATTCTCCGCCCAATCTTCGGACGGGGCGAGACGGAGGGTATGGACCGCATACACCTTCTCCCCGGAACGGTCTGTCAGTGAGACGGTAAGGGTGACGGGTGCCGATGTCCGGGTCACCGTGCGGAGGATGTACTCGCAGCCTTCGGAGAGGTACAGTCCCTTCTGGAGGATGCCGGCGGTCTGGCCGTCGACGAGGTTCTGGACGGTCTGCGAATTCAATTCATTGCGCCGCCTCATGTTGGGCAGGCAGATATGCTTGGTATACGCGGGAGCGCCGAGGGTAAAGAAGACCTTGTCGCCGATCCCCTCCCAGTCGGCGGCCACGCCGCCGTTTCTCGACGGCTTTCCGGCGAACTTGCGGTTCAGGAGCATCTGGGCGCTGAGTCCGCCGCTGATCGCCCCGCGGGTATGTTCCAGGTTATGTCCGAATACGTAGGGGGAAAGGGGTTCGGTCCGGCCCAGGTCGATCGTCTGCGCCTGGATTCCGTGGCAGCAGACGATGGCCAGCAGGAGGGAGAGTATTCTTTTCATGTCGGGATTTTACAGGGTCAGGTCCAATTCGACGGGGCAGTGGTCGGAGCCGAAGATTTCATTGTGGATTTCCGTGCCGGCGATGAGCGGGCGCAGGCGGTCGGAAACGACGAAGTAGTCGATGCGCCAGCCGGCGTTGTTCTCCCGGGCGCGGAAGCGGTAGGACCACCACGAGTACTTCACCTCGTCCGGATGGCAAAAGCGCCAGCTGTCGGTGAAGCCACTCCCGAGAAGGGTCGTGAATTTTTCCCGTTCCTCATCCGTGAATCCGGCGTTCCGGCGGTTGGAAGCGGGATTCTTGATGTCGATTTCCTGGTGCGCGACGTTCAGGTCGCCGCAGAGGATCACCGGCTTGACCGCGTCCAGTCCCTTCAGGTAGGTCCGCATGTCCTCTTCCCACTGCATCCGGTAGTCCAGGCGGCGGAGTCCGTCCTGGGAGTTCGGGACATAGGCGCAGACGAGAAAGAATTCCGGCATCTCGAGCGTGATGACGCGTCCTTCGTGGTCATGTTCGTCGACCCCGATTCCGTAACGGACCGAGACGGGGTCGTGCTTGGTGTAGATGGCGGTTCCCGAGTATCCTTTCTTGTCGGCGTAGCACCAGTAAGAACGGTATCCGGGGAACTCCATGTCGATCTGGCCCTCCTGCAGCTTGGTTTCCTGCAGGCAGAAGAAGTCGGCGTCGAGTTCGACGAAAATATCGGCGAAGCCCTTGCCCGCCACGGCCCTCAGGCCGTTCACATTCCACGAAATGAATTTCATATCCTATCTATTTTCGTTTTCGGGGGAGGGGAAGCGCTCCTGAAACCGCCGCTTCGCGGCCCCTCCCTGAAGGGCCCCTCCCTCTTATAGTGCCGAGGGTGGCATAGGTTTCAGGGGCGCTTTCCCTCCTCCGAAAAAAGATGATCGGTTATTCGAGACTCCAGGTCGCTCCGTCCTTGGTATCCTTGACGGTAATCCCGAGGGACGCGAGAAGGTCGCGGATGCGGTCGCTCTCCGCCCAGTCTTTCGCTGCGCGGGCCTTCCGCCTGTCTTCCAGAACGAGGTCCATAACCCCTTCCAGGGCTTTTTCCGCCTTCCCGGATCCGCCGGCAGCTTCTTCGTCCCGGAGTCCCAGGACTCCGCAGACGACATCTTCGAAGAGCCGGTGGAGAGCGGCGAGATCCGCCGGAGAGAGCGTCAGTTTCCTGTCCTTGCAATTGTTGACGAGACGGACCCCGTCGAAGAGTTTCGCAATCGCAATGGGGGTGTTGAGATCGTCGCAGAGGGCTTCATAGACCCCCTCGACGAGGCCGGCGATTTCGGGGTTGATTCCTTCCGGCGCCTTCTCCGGGGCGGTCGTTCCGATGAACTCCCCGTATTCCAGGCTGAGGGGCTCCTTCCCGGCGAGGGCGCAGAGGTCCCGGTACGCCTGCATGATCCGTTTGTACCCTTTTTCCGCGGCCTGGAGGGCGTCGTTGCTGAAATCGAGCGTGCTCCGGTAATGGGCCTGGAAGATGAAGAAACGGATCGTCATCGGGGAATAGGCCTTTTCCAGTTTCGGATGAGCCCCGGCGAACAGTTCGGGCAGGGTGATGAAATTCCCGAGGGATTTGCCCATTTTCTGGCCCCCGATCGTGATCATGTTGTTATGGACCCAGTAATGGACCCCCTGCGTACCGCGCGAAGCCTGGTTCTGGGCGATCTCGCATTCGTGATGCGGGAACATCAGGTCCATTCCGCCCCCATGGATATCGAATTCCTTGCCGAGGTATTTCTCGCCCATGACCGAGCACTCGAGGTGCCAGCCGGGGAATCCTTCGCCCCAGGGGGAGGGCCAGCGCATGATGTGCTCCGGCTCGGCCTTTTTCCAGATCGCGAAATCGTACGGGGCCTTCTTGTCGCTCTGGCCGTCCAGGGCGCGCGTCCCTTCAAGGGTCGATTCGAGGGACCTGCCGGAGAGAATGCCGTAATGGAAGTCCCGGTCGTATTTCTCTACGTCGAAATAGACGGATCCGTTGCTGATATAGGCGTAGCCGGTCTCCAGGATCTTCTTCACGACCTCGATCTGCTCGATGATGTGCCCGGAAGCGCGTGGTTCGATCGACGGGGGAGCGACGTTGAGTTTCCGCATCGCCTCGTGATACCGCCCGGTATAGGTCTGTACGACCTCCATCGGCTCCAGATCCTCAAGTTTGGCTTTCTTCGCGATCTTGTCTTCGCCTTCATCGGCATCGTGCTCCAGGTGGCCGACATCCGTGATGTTCCGGACGTAGCGGACCTTGTAGCCGAGGTGCTTCAGGAGACGGAACAGGACGTCGTACGTGACGCCGGGACGGGCGTGTCCGAGATGGGCGTCGCCGTAGACGGTCGGCCCGCAGACGTACATGCCGACATGGCCGGGATTGATCGGAACGAAGAGTTCTTTTTTCCGGGACAGGGTATTGGTAAGGTATAGCGGTCTCATAGGGTTCTTTTTGTTGGGTTTTATCGTGCCCTGACGGCGCCGCGGGCGGTCTGGTTCAGGCGGTCGCGGTGCTCGCGGACCTGGGCGTGGTGGACGGAGGCGCGGGTGGACGGTCTCGGGGTCCATGCGGGACGGTTGACCGAAGAACGGGTCCGGTCCATCGTCAGCGGTATCTCAGGGACATTCTTGTTGTATTCTGCGTATTCGACATTATTCCCGTTCATGTATGCGGCGATGTACTGCATGTACATGAAAGGAAGGGTGACTTCGGGAAGATGGTCGGCCAGTTTGACATTGACGTCGCAGCCGGTCACGGTGGCCGTGGAAATCCCTTCGTTCATCTCTGCGGCGGCAAGGTCGAATCCCTCGTCAGTGATGATCCAGATTCCGTCATACGTACTCTGCTTTTCCCCCTTATAGTTGATCTTTCCGAGGAAGAGTTCGTCGATTCCGACATTGTTCTCGGTATAGGTGCCGAGGTACTGGGATTTGAAGTAGAGGTTGCCGTTGTTGTTGTCGTATTCGGCCTCGAGGTATTCCTGGTTCATCTGCTCGCCCGTCTTTTCGTCGATCGAGCTGCCGGTTTCCCAGCCCCGGATGATATAGGTATAGTTGGCTTCGCCCTTTTCGATGCTGATCGGATAGATGATCTTCCCGTCGCCGATGTTCCATTCGCCGATCCACTTGTTGTAGCTTTCCGTCGGGGTTTCTTCCGGGATGTTGACGGAGGTCTCGGCATAGGAGCCGGTGATGAAGCCGTTATCGTCCATCCCGACGAGGAACATCAGCCAGTTGCCCATCCGCATCCGGTCGAGGAGGTAGTCCTGGACTTCTTCGACATAAAAGTAGTCGGTCACCTTCTCCTTGTAATTGTACGCGTCTTCGCGGAGGTATTTCGCTTCTTCCTCGAAGAAGGCCTTCAGGTCATTCTTATAGAGATCCTTGAGGTCGTCCGGCGAAATCGTCCGGAGGATATAGTAGTCCGCGCCGGGACAGCGGACCGAGACCCGCTCGACGCGTGAAACATATCCGTCCGCTTCCGTAAAGTTTTCCCGTCCCTTGTACTGGATGCTCCAGTTGGAGGGCTTGTTGAGGACGGTTTCGACCGGATCCGTGTTCTCCCGGTGCCGATAGGTATGCTTGTCGCAGGAAACGGCGGCGAGCAAAACCACCGCCAGTATCATCATCGTCTTTTTCATGGCTTTTCAGTTTTTCGTTCGTTACTGCAAAGATATGCAAAAAACCGGCCATTCGGAAATGGCCGGTCGTTCAAAGCAGCAGGCGGGAAGGCCTACAGGTCGTTCATCTGGGCGGCGACTTCGTCCTTGCGGCCTACCACGATGTCCTGGTAGTCCTTGAGGCCGGTGCCGGCCGGAATCAGATGACCGCAGATGACGTTCTCCTTCAAGCCCTCGAGGTAGTCCACGCGGGCACGGATCGCGGCTTCGCTGAGCACCTTCGTGGTCTCCTGGAAGGAGGCGGCGGAGATGAAGCTGCCGGTCTTGAGCGCGGCGCGGGTGATACCCTGGAGGACCTGGCTCGCGGTAGCGGGATGGGCCTCGCGGGCGACGATGAGTTTCTGGCCCTGACGCTCGAGGGAGCCGTTTTCGCTCCGGAGCTCGCGGGCGCCGATGATGTCACCGGTCTCGAACTTCACGCTGTCGCCGGGATCCTCGACATAGTATTTGCCGTAGATCGCGTCGTTGGTGTCCATGAATTCCCACTTGTCGACGAGTTCCTCGGGGAGGAATTCCGTGTCGCCCGGATCGTTGATCTGGACCTTGCGCATCATCTGGCGGACGATGATCTCGAAGTGCTTGTCGTTGATCTTCACACCCTGGAGACGGTAGACCGCCTGGATTTCGTTGACGATGTACTCTTCAGCCTTGACCGGTCCGAGGACATTGAGGATGTCGGTCGGGGAGATGCCGCCGTCGGAGAGGCGGGTTCCGGCCTTGACATAGTCGTTCTCCTGGACGAGGATCTGCTTGGTCATCGGGACCAGGTAGTGCTTCTCGATTCCGGACTTGTTCTTGACCACGATTTCGCGGTTGCCCCTCTTGACCTTGCCCATGATGATTTCTCCGTTGATTTCGGAGATGATGGCAGGGTTGGACGGGTTGCGGGCCTCGAAGAGCTCCGTAACGCGCGGGAGACCGCCGGTGATATCGCTGGACTTGCCGATGGCGCGCGGGATCTTGATGATCACGTCGCCGACGTTGACCTGGTCTCCGTCGCTGACCATTACGTGGGCGCCGACCGGGAGGTTGTACTGCCTCAGGGTGTTGCCGGACGCATCGGTAATGACGATGGACGGGGTGCGGGTCTTGTCACGGGATTCGATGATGACCTTGTCCTTGTTGTTGGAATACTCGTCGGCGCTTTCCTCACGGTAGGTCTGGCCGTCGAGCATGTTCTCGAAGTGGAGCGTACCGGCCGTTTCGACGATGGTCGTGGCGTTGTAGGCATCCCATTCGCAGATCAGGTCGCCCTTCTTGACGGTGTCGCCATCCTTGAAGTACAGGGTGGAGCCGTAGGGAACATCGTACTGGGAGTAGGTGATTCCGGTGTTGCCGTCGATGATCCTCAGTTCGGTCATCCGGCTGACGACGACATCTTCGACATTTCCGTCCTTGACGCGCTGGATCGTCCTGAGTTCCTCGAAGGCGAGCTTGCCGTCATACTTGGACTCGATGGAGGAATCCGCCGTCGCGCTGGAGGCGGTACCGCCGACGTGGAAGGTACGGAGGGTAAGCTGCGTACCCGGCTCGCCGATGGACTGGGCGGCGATGACGCCGACCACTTCGCCCTTCTCGACCATGCGGCTCGTCGCCAGGTTGCGTCCATAGCACTTGGCGCAGACGCCGTGGCGGGACTCGCAGGTGAGGACGGAACGGATTTCGACCTGCTCGATCGGGAGCGAGTCGATCAGGTTGGCGGTATCCTCGCGGATCTCTTCGCCGGCGGAGATGATCAGTTCGCCCGTGAGCGGGTTGAAGATGTCATGGACCGACGTACGGCCGAGGATCCTTTCGCCGAGGGACTCGACGACTTCGTCCTTGTTCTTGATGGCCGTGGCGATCAGTCCGCGGAGGGTTCCGCAGTCTTCTTCGGTGATGATCACGTCGTGGGAAACGTCGACCAGACGACGGGTCAGGTAACCGGCGTCCGCCGTCTTGAGGGCGGTATCGGCCAGACCCTTTCTCGCACCGTGGGTCGAGATGAAGTACTCGAGCACCGTCATTCCCTCCTTCAGGTTGGAAACGATCGGGTTCTCGATGATCTCGGCTCCGGCGGCACCCGATTTCTGCGGTTTCGCCATCAGTCCTCGCATGCCGCAGAGCTGCTTGATCTGCTGGGTGGAACCACGGGCTCCCGAATCCAGCATCATGTAGACCGGGTTGAAGCCCTGCTGGTCCGCGGAGATCTGTTTCTCGACGATGCTGGTCAGCTTGTTGTCGATGGCGGTCCAAAGGTCAATCACCTTGTTGTAACGCTCGTTGTTGGTGATGAAGCCCATCTGGAAGTTGGCCTTGATGTTCTCCACCTCCTTGTAACCTTCGGAGATGAGTCCCGTCTTCTCTTCCGGAATGAGGACGTCGCCGAGGTTGAAGGAAATGCCGGCGCGGAACGCCTGGTCGTAACCGAGGTTCTTGATGTCATCGAGGAAGCGGGCCGTACGGGTCACGCCGGTGTTCTTGATGACGAGGGTGATGATCTTGCGGAGGGCCTTCTTGCCGAGCACTTCGTTGACGAAGGGGACCTCGTCGGGAACGTACTGGTTCACGATGATACGTCCGGCGGTCGTCTCGACCAGGGTTTCGCCCTTGGATGCGTCGTTCTTGTCGACAGGGAGCTTCACCTTGATCACGGCGTGCATGTCGATGACCTTCTCGTTGTACGCGATGATGACCTCTTCGGGACCGTAGAAGCGCATCCCTTCACCCTTCGCACCCTTCCGGGCCTTCGTGATGTAGTACAGACCGAGAACCATATCCTGGGAAGGAACGGTGATCGGGCTTCCGTTGGCCGGGTTGAGGATGTTGTGGGATCCGAGCATGAGCAGCTGGGCCTCCATGATCGCGGCGTTGCCGAGCGGGAGGTGGACAGCCATCTGGTCGCCGTCGAAGTCGGCGTTGAACGCCGTACAGGCGAGCGGATGGAGCTGGATGGCCTTCCCTTCGATCATGCGCGGCTGGAACGCCTGGATACCGAGACGGTGGAGGGTCGGAGCACGGTTCAGGAGGACCGGATGGCCCTTCATCACGTTCTCGAGGATATCCCAGATGACCGGCTCGCGGCGGTCGACGATCTTCTTCGCGCTCTTGACCGTCTTGACGATGCCGCGCTCGATGAGCTTGCGGATGACAAACGGCTTGTAGAGTTCCGCGGCCATGAATTTCGGCAGACCGCACTCATGCATGTTGAGCTCGGGTCCGACGACGATGACCGAACGGGCGGAGTAGTCGACGCGCTTACCGAGGAGGTTCTGGCGGAAACGTCCCTGCTTGCCCTTGAGGGAGTCGGAGAGGGATTTGAGGGCCCGGTTGGACTCGCTCTTGACGGCGCTCGATTTCTTGGAGTTGTCGAAGAGGGAATCCACGGCTTCCTGGAGCATGCGCTTCTCGTTGCGGAGAATCACTTCCGGAGCCTTGATCTCGATGAGTTTCTTGAGACGGTTATTCCGGATGATGACCCTTCTGTAGAGATCGTTCAGGTCGGAGGTCGCAAAGCGGCCGCCGTCGAGGGGAACGAGGGGACGGAGGTCCGGCGGGGTGACCGGGATGACCTTCATGATCATCCATTCCGGACGGTTGACGTCCTGGGACTCCTGGAACCACTTCACGACGGAAAGGCGCTTGAGGAGTTCGGTCTTGCGCTGCTGGGAAGTCTCGACCCGCATCTGCTGGCGGAGTTCCTTGCCAAGGGCTTCCACGTCGATCTCCTTGAGGAGGTCGTAGATACCTTCCGCGCCCATCTTGGCGATGAACTTGCCCGGATCGTCGTCGGCGAGCATGCCGTTGTCGGTCAGGCGGTCGGTCACGGTGAGGTACTCTTCCTCGGAAAGGAGGTCATACTTGTGGATCTGGGGCATATCGGAGGAGAGGGCGTCGTTGGCGGCGCCTTCACGGATCACGATATACTTCTCGTAGTAGATGACGGACTCAAGCTTCTTGGAGGGAATCCCGAGAAGGGCGGAGATCTTGTTCGGAGCGCTCTTGAAGTACCAGATGTGGGCGACGGGGACAGTCAGGGTGATATGACCCATCCTTTCCCTTCTCACTTTCTTTTCCGTAACCTCGACGCCGCAGCGGTCGCAGACGATGCCGCGGTAGCGGATCCTCTTGTACTTGCCGCAGTAGCACTCATAGTCTTTGGTAGGACCGAAGATCTTCTCGCAGAAGAGACCGTCCCGCTCCGGCTTGTAGGTCCGGTAGTTGACGGTTTCGGGCTTCAGGACCTCTCCGCAGGATCTCGCGGTAATGTCTTCCGGAGAAGCGAGGGAGATGCTGATTCTCGAGAAATTGCTTTTGACCTTATTTTCTTTATTGTTAAAAGTAGGCATATTGCTAATCTATATTAATCCAACGTGACTTTGAGTCCGAGGCCGCGGAGTTCGTGCAGGAGCACGTTGAGGGACTCCGGAATGCCCGGGGTAGGCATCTGGTCGCCCTTGACGATCGCCTCGTAGGTTTTGGACCTGCCGGCGACGTCGTCGGATTTGACCGTAAGGATTTCCTGGAGCGCATTGGCGGCGCCGAAGGCTTCGAGGGCCCAGACTTCCATCTCACCGAAACGCTGGCCGCCGAACTGGGCCTTGCCGCCGAGCGGCTGCTGGGTGATGAGGGAGTACGGACCGATGGAGCGGGCGTGCATCTTGTCGTCGACCATATGGCCGAGCTTGATCATGTAGATCACGCCGACCGTGGCAGGCTGGTCGAACCAGTCGCCGGTGCCGCCGTCGCGGAGCCGGGTCTTGCCGAAGCGCGGAACGCCGGCCTTGTCCGTATAGGCGCAGATCTCGTCGATGGACGCACCGTCGAAGATCGGCGTGGAGAACTTGAGGCCAAGTTCCTTGCCGGCCCATCCGAGGACCGTCTCGTAGATCTGTCCCAGGTTCATTCGGGAAGGCACGCCGAGCGGGTTGAGCACGATGTCGACAGGGGTACCGTCCTCGAGGAACGGCATGTCCTCCTGGCGGACGATCTTGGCGACGATGCCCTTGTTGCCGTGACGGCCGGCCATCTTGTCGCCGACGGTGATCTTGCGCTTCTTCGCGATGTAGACCTTGGCGAGCTGCATGACGCCGTTCGGGAGTTCGTCGCCGACCTTGATCTTGTCAAGGGCGCGCTTGGCGCGGGTTTCCGCCTCCTTGAAGGTGATGCAGTAGTTGTTGATCAGTTCGCGGACGAGGGCGTTGGTCGACTTGTCGGAGGTCCACTTCAGGGAGTTGACGTTGGCATAGTCGATATCGCGGAGGATCTCGGCGGTGAATTCCTTGCCCTTCGGCACGATCTCTACGCCGTATAGGTCGCTGATGCCGACGCTCTTCTTGCCCTTGACGAGGGTGAAGAGTTTGTCGAGGAATTCGGAGCGGAGTTTCTCTGCGGCCCTGTCAAAGTCGGCCTGACGGCTCTCGATGCGGGCCTTCTGGTCGAGTTTGGCGTTGCGCTTGCCGCTGGAAGTCACCTTCGCATAGAGGGCGGTCTGGATGACCGTACCGCTCAGGGAAGGATTGGCTTTGAGGGAGGCGTCCTTGACGTCGCCGGCCTTGTCTCCAAAGATGGCCTTGAGGAGCTTCTCTTCCGGGGACGGGTCGCTTTCGCCCTTCGGGGTGATCTTGCCGATCATGATGTCGCCCGGTTCGATATGGGCGCCGATGCGGATAATACCGTCGCTGTCGAGGTCCTTCGTGGCGTCCTCGCTGACGTTCGGGATATCGGAGGTGAGTTCCTCCATGCCCCGCTTGGTTTCGCGGACTTCGGTCAGGTACTCGTCGACATGGATCGAGGTCAGGATGTCCCACTTGACCATCTCCTCGGAGAGGACGATGGCGTCTTCGTAGTTGTATCCCTTCCACGGCATGAACGCGACCTTGAGGTTGCGCCCGAGCGCCAGCTCTCCGTTCTGGGTGGCATAGCCTTCCGTAATCACCTGGCCCTTCGTGACCTTGTCGCCCTTGCGGACGATCGGCTTGAGGGTGATCGTGGTGTTCTGGTTGGTCCTGCGGCAGATCGGGAGCTTGTAGACCGTCTCTTCAGGAGCGAAGCTGACGAAACGCTCGTCATCGGTGCGGTCGTACTTGATATGGATTTCGTTGGCGTCCACATAGGTCACCGTTCCCTTGCGGGCGGCGATGATCTGGGTGCGGGAGTCGATGCAGACCCTCTCCTCCAGGCCGGTACCCACGATCGGGGCTTCCGGTTTCAGGAGCGGAACGGCCTGACGCATCATGTTCGCGCCCATGAGGGCCCGGTGCGCGTCATCGTGCTCGAGGAACGGAATCAGGGAAGCCGCGACGGAAGCCATCTGGTTCGGCGCGACGTCCATGTAATCGACCTCTTCCTTGGTGACGACCGGGAAGTCGGCTTCGAGGCGGCACTGGATCCTGTCGTCGAGGATCTGGCCGTCGTCGCTCATCCGGACGTTCGCGAGGGAAACGCGCTGTTTCTCTTCTTCTTCCGCGCTCATGTACTTCCAGCCGGTATCGCTCAGGTCCACCTTGCCCCCGTGTACTTCGCGGTAGGGAGTCTCGATGAAACCGAGTTCATTGATGCGGGCGTAGACGCAGAGCGAGGAGATCAGACCGATGTTCGGTCCTTCCGGGGATTCGATCGGGCAGAGACGGCCGTAATGGGTGTAGTGGACGTCTCGGACTTCGAATCCGGCGCGGTCACGGGAGAGACCTCCCGGGCCGAGGGCGGAGAGCCTGCGCTTGTGGGTGATTTCCGCAAGCGGGTTGGTCTGGTCCATGAACTGGGACAGCTGGCTCGTTCCGAAGAAGGAATTGATGACGGAAGACAGGGTCTTCGCGTTGATCAGGTCGATCGGGTTGAACTGCTCGCTGTCGCGGACGTTCATGCGTTCGCGGATGGTGCGGGCCATACGGGACAGACCGACGCTGAACTGGTTGGCGAGCTGCTCGCCGACCGTGCGCACGCGACGGTTGCTGAGGTGGTCGATATCGTCGACCGTCGCTTTCGAGTTGATCAGCTGGATGAGATACTTGATGATCTCGATGATATCCGTGTTGGTCAGGACCCTGACTTCAGGGTCGATGGAAAGCGTAAGTTTCTTGTTGAGACGATAACGGCCCACATTTCCGAGATCATAGCGTTTCTCGGAGAAGAAGAGCTTGTCAATGACATCCCTTGCGGTCGCCTCATCCGGCGGTTCGGAGTTGCGGAGCTGTTTGTAGATATAGTTGACAGCCTCGATCTCCGTATTGGTCGGGTCTTTCTGGAGGGTGTTGTAGATGATTGCGTACTCGGCGGAATTGGCCTCGTCCTTCTGCAGGAGGATCGTCTTCACGTCGGTCTCCGCAATCTTCTCCATGGTCTCCTCGTTGAGGATCTCTCCTCTTTCGACGATAGGAATGGTCCGTTCGATGGGGATGACCTCGCCGGTATCCTCATCTTCGAAGTCTTCCGTCCAGGTCTTGAGGACCTTGGCGGCGAATTTCCTACCCTCGTTCTTTTTGAGTGTCTCGGGGTTGACTTCGATCTCGTCGGCGAGACCGAAAATGTCGATGATGTCCTTGTCACCGTTGTAGCCGATGGCCCTCAGAAGCGTCGTGACGGGGAGCTTCTTCTTCCGGTCGATGTAGGCGTACATGACATTGTTGATGTCCGTCGCGAATTCGATCCAGGAACCCTTGAAGGGGATGATACGGGCCGAATAGAGCTTGGTCCCGTTGGCGTGCATGCTCTGGTCGAAGAAGACGCCCGGGGAGCGGTGGAGCTGTGAAACGATGATTCTCTCGGATCCGTTGATGACAAACGTACCGCCGGGCGTCATGTACGGGATGTTCCCGAGATAGACGTCCTGGACGATCGTATCGAAATCCTCGTGGTCGGGATCCGTGCAGGAAAGGCGGAGCTTTGCCTTCAGAGGGACATTGTACGTCAGGCCTCTGTCAAGACACTCTTCGATCGAATACTGTGGCGGATCGATAAAATAGTCGATGAACTCGAGCTTATAGTTGTTCCGGGTGTCTTCGATCGGGAAAATTTCCTGAAAAACCTGGAAGAGACCTTCATTCTTCCTGCTGTCAGGAGTCGTCTCTAGCTGGAAAAAGTCCTTGAAGGACTTCAGCTGGACTTCGAGAAGGTCAGGATAATCCAGGATCTTGGATGTTGCGAAATTTACACGCTTGTTGTTAGTCTTTTTTGACATATTCTGCCTTCGCTAAGGGAGAAAAACTTTAATACGGAAAAAAGGTTTAGAGCCTGCTATGGGCTCTAAACCTGAATTTGTTCCCTTCCAGGGGAAGCCGGGGTAGTTATTTTACCTCTACCTCAGCACCGGCCTCTTCGAGAGCGGCCTTGAGTGCCTCAGCCTCAGCCTTGGAGACTTTCTCCTTGATAGCTACAGGAGCCTTGTCAACGAGGTCCTTCGCTTCCTTCAGTCCGAGACCGGCGTTCTCCTTGACGGCCTTGATGACCTGGAGTTTCGCCTGACCGGCGCTGGTGAGGATGACGTCGAATTCGGTCTGCTCAGCCGGAGCGGCCGCCTCGGCGGCTGCCGGAGCTGCTACTGCAACGGCTGCAGCTGCGGGCTCGATGCCATATTCTTCCTTGAGGACCTTAGCGAGTTCCTGAACGTCTTTTACAGTAAGGTTAACCAACTCTTCTGCAAGTGCTTTGATGTCTGCCATAATTGATAAATTTTAAATTGTTATTGTTATTATTCTTTTTCCGAAAGGGTTTTGACAATCCCTGCGAGCTTGCCGCCGGCGCTCTCGAGAGCGGAGATGACGTTGCGGGCAGGAGACTGGAGGAGCGTGATGATGTCGCCGATGAGTTCTTCACGGGACTTGATGGATACGAGTTCATCAAGACGGTCGGCGCCGACGAACGCACACTCCTGGACATAAGCACCTTTGAGTGCCGGTTTCTCCTCTCCGGCTTTCTGATACTTCTTGATCAGCTTGGCCGGGACGTTCGGAGACTCTGCGTACATGATCGCGGTGTTGCCTTTGAGGGTAGGGAAGAGGAGCTCGAGTTCGGGATCGTTCTTATCTTTGAGAACTTTCTCGAAAAGCGTGTTCTTGACGACACTGAGCTTGATTCCCTGCTCGAAGCAGTCGCGGCGGAGTTTGGAGGTCTTTTCAGCATTCAGACCGGCAATGTCGGTGATGTAGAAATTAGGACATTCCTGAAGCTGGGCTGCAATAGCTTCCAATACCTGTGCTTTTACTTCCTTTTTCATACTTATCCTATTTTATTTCTCAGCACTGCTGTTCATGAATGCCTTGATGTCCAACTTGAGAGCAGGACTCATCGTGGTGCAAAGGGTCGCGCCCTTGAAATAAGTACCCTTCAGAGTCTGCGGTTTGAGCTTGAGGATGGCGTTGATCATCGTCTTCGCGTTCTCGGCGATCTTCTCCGGAGCGAAGGAGATTTTGCCGATGGCGGCATGGATGATACCGGTCTTGTCGACCTTGAAGTCGATCTTACCGGCCTTCACTTCCTTGACCGCGTTGCCGACCTCCATGGTAACGGTGCCGGTTTTCGGGTTAGGCATGAGGCCGCGCGGGCCGAGGATACGGCCGATCGCACCGACTTTCGCCATGACGGACGGAGTACAGATGATGACGTCGACGTCAGTCCAGCCGCCCTTGATCTTTTCGATGTACTCATCGAGACCGACGTAGTCGGCACCGGCTTCCTTCGCCTCGTTCTCCTTGTCGGGAGTACAGAGGACGAGAACGCGGGTAACCTTGCCCGTTCCGTGAGGAAGGGTGACAACGCCACGGATCATCTGGTTCGCCTTACGAGGGTCGACACCGAGATTCGCGGTGATCTCGACGGATGCGTCGAATTTGGTATAGGTGATATCCTTCAGAAGTTCGCATGCTTCGCTGAGCGTATAGAGCTTCGCCTTGTCGTACTTTTCCTGTACTGCTTTCTGGTTTTTCGTTAATCTACTCATTGCATGTGAATTTTAAAGGTCCTCGGGGAATTTGCCTTCAACGGTGATTCCCATACTTCTTGCCGTTCCGGCAACCATCGTCATCGCGGAACGGAGCGTGAACGCATTCAGGTCCGGCATCTTGGACTGGGCGATTTCTCTGACCTGGTCCCAGGTGACGGAAGCTACTTTCTTGCGGTTCGGTTCTCCGGAGGCAGTCTGGATCTTGGCGGCTTCCTTGAGGGAGACCGCTACCGGCGGCTGCTTGACCTCGAACGAGAAGGACTTGTCGGAAAAGACCGTGATCACGACCGGGAGGACTTTCCCTGCCTGATCCTGCGTGCGAGCATTGAACTGCTTGCAGAAGTCCATGATGTTCAAGCCTTTGGAACCGAGAGCCGGTCCTACCGGAGGTGCGGGATTAGCAGCTCCGCCTTTGATTTGGAGCTTAATGAATCCGGTAACTTCTTTTGCCATGATTGTTATTCTTTAGTTACTTGTGTAAAGCTGAGTTCGAGCAGGGTCTTCCTGCCGAAAATCACAACTATCACTTTGAGTTTGCTTCTGTCTTCCAGTATCTCTTCGATTGTTCCGTTGAATCCGCTGAACGGACCGTCGGTAATGCGGACGGATTCGCCGACGCTGAAATTCACTTCGGTTTCCGCCGCGTTGACGGCATTCTCATCCTGCTGACCGAGAATACGCAAGGCTTCTTCTTCACGGATCGGAACGGGAATCTTGTCATTCGGGTTGGTTCCGGACTTCTCGGTGAGGAATCCGGCCAGACCGGGAATGATGCGGCCCCTGACGATATACTCGAGATCGGCGTTGAGCTCCGCATGGATGAGCACGTAACCGGGATAGAGGATACGGTCAACTTCCTTCCTCTTTCCGTTCTTGGTCACGATTTCCTTCTTTACGGGCACAAGAATCTGATCCACAGTTGCCTGCAGGTCAGCATTTCTTTCAACTTCTTTCTGGAGATAATCAGCGACTTTCTTTTCCTTGGTTCCGGCAGTCCGAAGGACATACCATTTCTTCTCGCTCATGGATCAATCGAATTACAATGAGTAAATAAGCTCCATCAGATGCTGGAAAGCGAAATCCATAACGAAGACGACCACCGCGAGGATCAGCGTAGCGACCAGGACCAGGACCGCAGAACTCTGCAGCTTGCTCCAGGTAGGCCAGGTGACCTTCTTGGTGAGCTCCTTATAGGACTCCTTCAGATAGTTAATGAACTTTCTCATCTTAGCTTTTAATGGACTCTCCGGAAATTGGAAGCGGATCCGGCGGGTCTGTTAAACATTTACCAAATCGTAACCTTTGATATTTTTCTTGGCAGGGGAAGCAGGATTCGAACCCACATCGACGGTTTTGGAGACCGCTGAACTACCCTTGTTCTATTCCCCTGAATAAGCGGGAACGGTCACGAGACCGCTCCCGCCATGATTCGATGCCGGAAATTACTCGACGATACCGATAACCTGGCCGGCGCCGACGGTACGACCACCCTCGCGGATAGCGAACTGGAGACCGTCATTCATAGCGACCGGGGTGATGAGGGTAACGGTGATTTCGACGTTATCACCAGGCATGACCATCTCGACACCATCGGGGAGCATGATCTCACCCGTCACATCGAGGGTACGGATGAAGAACTGCGGACGATAGTGGTTGTGGAACGGGGTGTGACGTCCGCCTTCCTCTTTCTTCAGGACATAGATCTGAGCCTTGAAGACAGTGTGAGGAGTGATGGACTTCGGCTTAGCGACAACCTCGCCACGCTTGACTTCCTTCTTGTCGATACCACGGAGAAGCAGACCGACGTTGTCACCGGCTTCGCCCTGAGGGAGAAGCTTGCGGAACATCTCGACACCGGTAACGACGGTGTTGCGAGGCTCGTCGCCGAAGCCAACGAGTTCGACAGGGTCGTTCACGTGGATGGTACCGGACTCGATACGACCGGTAACGACGGTTCCACGGCCGGTGATGGAGAAGATGTCCTCGATAGGCATGAGGAAGTCCTTGTCAACGAGACGTACCGGAAGCGGAATGTACTCGTCGACATTGTCCATGAGTTCCATAACCTTCTCTTCCCACTTCGGGTCGCCGTTGAGGGCGCCGAGGGCAGAGCCACGGATGATCGGGCAGTCTTCGTCGAAGTTGTAGAATGCGAGGAGGTCGCGGATTTCCATCTCGACCAGGTCAAGCATCTCTTCGTCGTCGACGAGATCAACCTTGTTCATGAAAACGAGGATCTTCGGAACGTTGACCTGACGGGCAAGCAGGATGTGCTCGCGGGTCTGAGGCATCGGACCGTCGGTCGCAGCTACGACGAGGATAGCACCATCCATCTGCGCAGCACCGGTATCCCTGTTCTTGACTGAGTCGGCGTGACCAGGGCAGTCACCGTGCGCATAGTGACGCTTCTCGGTCTCGTACTCGACGTGAGCGGTGTT
>JAFRUH010000013.1 GCA_017438975.1 Bacteroidales bacterium | reverse complement strand
ATCCTGACCGACATCCTCGGTGACGAGGACCACCTCGGTGACATGGACTTCAAGGTCACCGGCACCAAGGACGGTATCACCGCGACCCAGATGGACATCAAGGTCGACGGACTCTCCTACGAGGTCCTCGAGAAAGCCCTCGAGCAGGCCCGCCAGGGAAGGATGCACATCATGGGCGAAATGCTCAAGACCATCGCCGAGCCGCGCGAGGACTACAAGCCGTTCGTTCCGCGCATGGTCCAGATCGAGATCCCGGCCGAGTTCATCGGCGCCGTCATCGGCAAGGGTGGAGAGACCATCCAGGGCCTCCAGAAAGAGACCGGCACGACCATCACCATCGAGGAAGTTCCCAATGACAATGGCGAAGGCACGAAGGGTGTCGTCGACATCTTCGGAACCGACAAGGAGTCCATGGAGACCGCCCTGCAGCGCATCAAGGACATCTGCGCCGTTCCCGAGCCGGGTACCGTCTATCACGGCAAGGTCGTCAGCATCCTCGAGTTCGGTGCGTTCATCGAGATCCTTCCGGGCAAGGAAGGCCTCCTGCACGTGAGCGAGATCGCCTGGGGCAAGACCGAGAAGGTCGAGGACGTCCTGAAAGTCGGCGACGAGGTCGACGTGAAACTCCTCGAGATCGACCAGAAGACCGGCAAGATGCGCCTGTCCATGCGTGCCCTGACCGAGAAGCCGGAAGGCTATGTCGAGCCCAAGCGGGGCGGAGACCGGCGTCCGGGCGGAAACGGCGGAGACCGCAGGAACGGCGACCGTCGTCCGGGTGGAAACGGTGGAGAGCGCCGCGGCAATGACCGTGGCGAGCGCCGCGATCGCGGCGGTGACCGCCGTCCGGGCGGCAACGGCCCGCGCCGGGAGAACCGTCCCGCCGAAGAGCCGCGCCAGAATGAGCCGGATGTCTTCTAGTCCGTCTCCCGCCACAGAACCTTTTTCCCTGATTATCAGGTGACCAAGCCTTCCCCTTTGTCCTTTCCGGGACAGAGGGGAAGTTTTATTTGCTTACTATTCAGCTGTTTAAGGGGTCTGGTTTTTCACCACATAGAAGAAGGTGTCGCGGGGACGTTCGCCGGCATGGTCGGGACCGTCGGTTTCCTTGGGGGAACCATTCTTGTCTTCATTGCGGTTGTCACAGGGGTAATTCACCACGAATGTTACGGGGTCGCCCTGTCCTCTCACGCACATCGTGGAGGATCCGCCGCCGTCCATGTTGATGGCTGACTGCGGGTTGAAGTTGTTGACCAGGAACTTGGTCAGGTCCGCAGCCGAAATCCCTTTGGAGATGCCTTCGCGCCGGCCGTCGACGACAATGAAAAACAGATGGTTGTCCTCGGTCTTGGCAAGGGCCGTGCGCGATAGACGTTACGCCACTCGGCCAGGGACATTCCGCGGCCGGTGAATTCGATGCGGACGTCACGCTCCTGGTCCATGTAAACCGCCGCTTCGCTCTTCCACTGGGGGACGCCCGTCGAACCGATGGTTTCGGCGCTGATGGTAGATATCACCGAGTTGTTGCACTTGAGGTACAACGCCGCCTTCTCATAGCCGGCGTTGATGCTGGCGATGGCGCCCGTCTGCTTCAAGACATTGGATGCGGTGGTTTTTCCGCTATAGTAACCCAGTTTTACCGAAAAAGAGGTATTGTTCAGGTCGATCTCCGTGACAAAGATACGCTGGTTGGTGTTCGTTACGGGTTCTTTTCCGCTGAAAGAATAGTAAACGATCCCTTCCTCGACAGGCGTTACGGTCCAGCCGTTCCCGGCCGCAGGGCGTATGATCTTGCCGCGGTTGGCCTCCCATGCGTACGTACCGCTTCCACCGCCATTCTCTCCGGGAGTGACGACGGGAGGGTTCGGGGCGGGAGGCAAAGGTGTGGGTTCGTCGAGAATCTTTCCCTTTCCGCAGGAGACCAGCAGCAGGGGAAGCAAAACCGTCAGGAGGATATAAAATTTTCTTTTTCCCATCGCACAAAAGTAAGTATTATTATTTGTTCACTCAATATTTTTATTTATTTTTGAAATGTGGAAGAAAACCTGTTCAAAAAAATACATTACTAACTAACCAGTTTTTATTATGCGTTCTAAATCTTTGATCCTGACTTTGTTCCTTGCGCTTGCGACAGCAGCGGGGGCCTTCGGTCAGAACAGGACGATCACCGGTACGATCCGTGATGCGAATCAGGAACCCGTCGTCGGTGCAGGCGTCCTGATCGAAGGGACCAATCAGGGAACGATCTCAGCCATGGACGGATCCTTCTCCCTGAAGGCTCCGTCAGGTCCCGTCGTCCTCGACATCACGTCGCTGGGCTACATTTCGCAGAAGGTCTCGGTCGGAGCCAACCAGACCGTCGTCAACGTCGTCCTCCAGGAGGATGCGCTGAACCTGGAAGGGACTGTCGTCGTCGGTTACGGCGTCCAGAAAAAAGTCAACCTGACCGGTGCCATCTCCTCCGTAACGTCCGAAACCCTTGAAAACCGCGTCGCTCCGACGCTGACCCACATGCTGCAGGGTTCCGTCCCGGGCCTCAACGTTACGACCAGTTCAGGACGTCCGGGCAACTCCGCCAGCATCAACATCCGAGGTATCAACTCGATCAACGGCGGCAGCCCGCTCGTTCTGGTCGACGGTGCCGAAGGCGATCTCTCCCGTGTCAATCCTGCTGATGTAGAGTCGATTTCCGTCATCAAGGATGCTTCCGCCGCCGCGATCTACGGTGCCCGTGCTTCCTTCGGTGTCATCCTCGTCACGACGAAGACCGGTTCCGCCAAGGAAGGCTTCGCCCGCGTCCAGGTATCGAGCCGCATGGGCTGGGAAGAGCCGACGACTTCGACCGACTTCGAAACCCGCGGTTACTATTCCGTCTATCTCAACGACCTTTTCTTCCGCGCTTACAACGGCAAGAATTACACGGTCTACACGGAAGACGACATGGCCCAGCTCTGGGCCCGTGTCAACGATTCCGTCGAGAATCCCGACCGTCCCTGGGTCATGATCGACCAGCGCAACGGCCGCGACCAGTATGTCTATTATGCCAATACGGACTGGTGGCATGAGATGTTCCAGGACCGCCGTCCTTCGATGCAGCACAGCATCTCCCTGAGCGGCGGAACCGAACATGTCAAGTACTTCCTCTCCGGCGCATACAACTACGAAGAGGGCCTGTTCCGCAGGAATACCGATAAGCTCAACAAGTACAACTTCCGCTCGAAGCTGACCTTCGACATCAACAAGTGGATGAGCGTATCGAACAACACCTCCTTCTACAAGTACCAGTACGCTTATCCGGGCGCCAGCGGTGTCGATACCGTCTTCTCGCTGATGACGGTCCATGCCCTCGCGAGCTACCCGGCCCACAACCCGGACGGCACCTCGATCGGCTTCACGTCCTTCGCGGACAACAACTTCGTCATGGACGGCTTCCTGACCGTTCTCGACGAGCCGAACTATAGAAACAAGGACGAAAAGACCGACTTCCGGACGACGACAGAACTCGTCCTCAAGCCGCTCAAGTCCCTCGAAATCCGGGCCAACTTCACCTATGCCCTCGACCAGAACCGCTACTCCAACCGCGCCCTCGTCACCTACTACTCCCAGTATCCCGGCGAGCTCCTCGCGGTCAACAACAGCCGTTCCATCGATAAGCTGCAGGAATCTTACGAGACCCACAACTACTACTCTACCAACGTCTATGCGACCTGGGCTGAGACCTTCGCACAGAACCACCATGTCAAACTCATGGGCGGTTTCAACTGGGAAACCAAGCACCTCAAGGACAACAAGGCGGTCGGTTACTATCTGATGAGCCAGACCCTCTCCGACCTCAACCTCATCGGCGCGGATGCCGACGGCAACCAGCGCATGGAGGTCACCGGCGGTCAGAACGAATATGCCCTCGAAGGCTTCTTCGGCCGTCTCAATTATGACTACAAGGAGAAATACCTCTTCGAGGTCAGCGGCCGTTATGACGGATCTTCCCGCTTCGCCGCGGATCACCGCTGGGGTTTCTTCCCTTCCGCATCCGCCGGTTGGAGAATCTCCGAAGAAGCGTTCTTCGCTCCGCTCAAGCCCGTGATCAACAACGCCAAGATCCGTTACTCCTACGGAGCCCTCGGCAACCAGCAGGTCGGTTACTACGATTATATCCGCAAGGTTTCGATCAGCACCGGAAGCTACCTCTTCGGTACCGGCGCGAAGCCGACGATCGCAACGATCGGCGCTCCGGTCGCTTCGAACCTCACCTGGGAGCGCACGCTCCAGCATGACCTCGGTCTCGACCTCGCCTTCCTCGGCAACCGCCTGACCTTCACGGCCGACGCCTATATCCGTGACACCAAGGACATGCTTACCGCTGGCAAGACCCTCCCGGCCGTCTACGGCGCTTCTTCCCCGAAGATGAACGCTGCGGACCTCCGCACCAAGGGTTATGAGCTCCAGCTCGTCTGGAGAGACGGTTTCAACCTCGCCGGCAAGCCGTTCAACTACAGCGTGACCGCTTCCTTCAGCGACTATCTCACGAAGATCACCAAGTACGACAACCCCAACAAGTCTCTCGCACAGAGCTATTACGAAGGAATGACTTGGGGTGAGATCTGGGGTTACTATACCGACGGTCTGTTCAAGGACGACGCCGAGGCAGCTTCCTGGCCGATCGACCAGAAGTACGTCAACAACGGAATCAACGGCTCCGCCGGAAGCGAGCGCGGTATCCACGGGGGTGACCTGAAGTTCCGCGACCTCGACGGTGACGGCAAGATCGGTATCGGCGAGAACACCGTCGACAACCCGGGCGACCGCCGCATCATCGGCAACAAGCAGCCGCGCTACAACTACGGTCTCAACCTCGCTTTCCAGTGGATGGGCTTCGACTTCTCCATCTTCTTCCAGGGCATCGGCAAACTTGACTGGGCTCCGGCTACGAACAACGTCCTCTTCTGGGGACCGTACGCCCGTCCGTATGCAACCCTGATCCCGAAGGACTTCCACAAGATGATCTGGAGCGAAGACAACCCGGATGCCTACTATCCGCGTCCGAGAGGTTACGTCGCCCTCGGTTCCAACCGTGAGCTGACCGTCCCGACCGACCGTTATCTCCAGAACATCGCCTACTGCCGTCTGAAGAACCTCAACGTCGGATACACCCTCCCGAAGACCCTGACCGACCGTATCGGAATCGAAAACATCCGCATCTACTTCTCGGGTGAAAACCTCGCGAAGTGGTCCGGAATCCACTCCGAGTACATTGATCCGGAAATGGCGAAACTCGACTCGACCAACCGTATCTACCCGTGGCAAAAGTCCTATATGTTCGGTATCGATCTTACTTTCTAAACCATGGAGGAACACGATATGAAAAAGAATATAATCCTGATCCTTGCAACCGCCCTCGCCGTTGTGGCCTGCGATCTGAACAAGTATCCGCTTGCTTCCCTCTCGCCGGACAGCTATTTCTCCAACGCGAGCGAAATGGACGCCTTTGCAAACAATTTCTATTCCGACCTCCCCGGGACTTCGGTCTATGAGGAAGAGTCCGATATGATCATCAAGATGGGCCTCACCAACGAGATGCGCGGTGCGCGTACCGTCCCCGGATCCGGCGGCGGCTGGAGTTGGAGCGCCCTTCGCAACTACAATACGCTGATCGACTTCTCCGTCAACTGCAAGGACGATAACGTCCGCAACGAGTACGTTGCCGTTGCCCGATTCTTCCGTGCGTATTTCTATCTTGAAAAAGTAAAACGTTTCGGTGACGTGCCGTGGTATGATACCCAGCTCGGTTCTGCCGACGAGGCGCTCTACAAACCGCGCGACAGCCGCGAGCTCGTCATGGCCCATGTCGTCGAAGACCTCGACTTCGCCATCGAGCACCTCCCGACCAAGCACTCCCTCTACAAGGTCACGAAATGGACGGCGATGGCCCTCAAGACCCGCGCCTGCCTCTTCGAGGGTACTTTCCGCAAGTATCACAACATCTCCTTCCCTGAGCATTCCTGGCAGTGGTACCTCGAGCAGGCCGCCGCAGCCGGTGAGGAATTCATCGCGACGAGCGGTTATGGAATCTACAATTCCGGCCCGAACGCCTACCGCGACCTCTTCGCCAGCACGGACGCCATCGGAACCGAGATCATCCTCGCCCGCGACTATGACCTCTCCCTCAACGTCAAGCACAACGGTACCTACTATACCCTTGGCAACTATGGCAACCCGGGCATGACCCGCAAGATGTTCTGCACCTACCTGATGGCGGACGGAACCCGTTTCACCGACAAGGAAGGCTGGCAGACGATGAGCTTCGTGGATGAGACGAAGAACAGGGACCCGCGTCTGGGCCAGTCCATCCGGATCCCGGGCTACAAGCGGATCGCTTCCGACAAGACCGAGGCTCCGAGCCTCGCCGACTCCGAGACCGGTTACCAGCCCACCAAGTACATGCAGGGCGTCGACCTCGGCGTGGACCTGTACGGTGCCTCCTACAACGACCTTCCGCTCTTCCGCGCGGCTGAGGTGATCCTCAACTTCGCCGAGGCCAAGGCCGAGCTCGGAACCCTGACCCAGGCCGACCTCGACAAGTCGATCCGCCTCCTCCGCGACCGCGTCGGCATGCCGAACATCAACCTCGCCGAAGCCAATGCCAGGCCGGATCCGTACCTGCAGGCCGCCGAAACGGGCTATCCCAATGTGACGGGACCCAACGCCGGCGTCATCCTGGAAATCCGCCGCGAGCGGACCGTCGAGCTCTTCGACGAGAACTTCCGCTACTACGACATCATCCGCTGGAAGAACGGACAGGCTTTCAAGCACCAGAACCTCGGCCTCTACTTCCCGGGTCCCGGGAACTATGACCTGGACGGCGACGGCGTGATCGACCACGCCATCTACACGGACACGAAGCCGACCGATATTCCATCCACGGCGATCACCCGCAAGATCGGAACGGACATCTTCCTCACGAACGGCACCAGCGGTTACGTGCTGACCAATCCGACCGACCCCGGTTCCTGGAACGAGAATCGCGATTACTATTATCCGATTCCGACCGACGAGCTGAGCCTTAACGAAAATCTTGTGCAGAATCCCGGATGGTGATGAGAAGAATCTTTACATATCTCGCAATCCTGGCCGCCGCGGCTACCCTTTTCGCCTGCGGCGGAACGGGAGTGGAACCGGTCGACACATCCAAGGAGCCGGATTCCTGGAAGCCCGTCGGCGGGGATGACAAGAAGGACCCTGAACCGGTAAACCCCGGGCAGACCTACTACCCGAAGGCCAGCGGCTCCTTCCGGATCGTCTCCTACAATGTCGGCTCATTCAACAAGTATATGACAACGAAGGAGAGTACCGAAATGATCGCCAAAATGCTCACCGAGGTCAAGGCGGATGTCGCCGGCCTCAACGAGTGCGATTCCGTCAACACCCGCCATCCGGGCGAAAACCAGGTTGCGAACCTGGCCAAGCAGCTCGGGGACTGGCAGTGGTGGTTCGGCCGGGCCATGGCCTACAAGGGCGGAGCGTACGGCAACGGGGTCGTCGTCCCGAAAGACGCCAAGATCCTGTCCAAGTACACGGTCACCCTCGCAAAGGGCTCCGGATCGGAGCAGCGCAGCATCGCGGTGGTCGAGACCGAAAAGTACGTCATCGGGGCTTCCCATCTCGACCACAAGTCGACCGACGCCCAGATCGAGCAGGTCGCAATCGTGAACCGCTGGGCGGAATCCAAATACCGCGACTCGAAGAAACCGGTCTTCTACCTCGGGGACATGAACAACTATCCCGACACCGAGACCATCACGGCCCTCAAGCAGGAGTGGGACCTCCTTTCCGTCACGAATGAGAATTCCTTCCCTTCCCGGGATGCGAAGAATTGTATCGACTATATCTTCCATTACAAGAAATCCGCTCCGGTCAAGGTTGTCGGATCCCATGTGATGACGCAGTTCTACAACGGTGATGTCACCATGGCATCCGACCATCTCCCGATTTATGTGGATGTTCAGTTTTAATACCCAAGAGCAATGAAAACGTACAGAATATTAGCGCTTATCGGACTCACCGCCCTCATGGCCGTTTCCTGCTTCAACCAGGAATACGACTATGAGAAGAAGGTCAAGATCGACACGCCCGCCAATTTCACGATTTCCGTCGATTCGATGGAAGATACGGTCGTGCTGATGTCCCCGCGGACCAAGTCCTACACCGTCAAGGTCACCGCATCCAGCGTCGCGGACGACCTGCTCACCCTGACCATCGGCTCGGACCCCTCCAAGGTCGCGGCGTACAACCGCAGCCACGGAACCTCTTTCGAGGCGGTTCCCGGCGATGCTTTCTCCCTCACGAAGGACCAGCTGCTCCTTCCCCGCTACAACAAAGTCTCGTCCACCACGATCCTGACGCTCAACAGTGCAGCCATGCCGGATGACAACACGGCCCGGATCCTGCCCCTGACGATCACCAAGATCGAGGGCAGCAGCCCGACCTCCCTGAGCCAGGCGGACAGCACTTTCTACATCCTCTTCCGCCGCAAGGGTCTCCCGGCGTCCGGTTTCGAACTCGGAACCGGGACCGAGGCCGACCCGTACATCATCCGGAACCAGACCGAACTCGCCTGCGTCCCGAGAGCCATGAAGAGCGGCCAGAAGACCTACTTCAAGATGGACGCCGACGTCGATATGAATGGCTATGAAGACTGGATTCCCGCCAACGCGGCAAGTCCGTACGACATGGCCATCGACTTCGACGGCGCCGGCCACAAGATCAGCAACTTCTTCTGCAACGCCGACGCCTGGCCGAGCTTCGTCGGCTGCCTCGTCGGCAGTATCCACGACGTAACCTTCGAAAAGCCGGTCCTTGATGTCAACGGGACTCCCGCCGGTCTCCTCGGAGCCCTCGCAGGAACCGCCGATGGCGCCGAAGCAGAGGTCAAGAACGTCACCGTCAACGGAATGAAGATCAATGTCATCGGTACTTCCGAAGGCGTCGGCGGTCTCATCGGCACGGCCTACAACACGACCTTCTCCAACGTGAAAGTCGAGACGGACATCCTCGATGCGGACGATGACCACAAGGTTCCGAGCTCCATCGCCGGTGTCTCCGGTGTCGTCTATGGCGGCTGCTTCTTCACGGGCTGCGAAACCAAGGGATCCCTCCACGCCAACCAGCGCGGCGGCGGCATCATCGGTTACATCCGTGACACGGCCGAGGATATCAAGGTCGAGAAGTGCTCCTCTTCCATGACGATTGTCACCGAAAGCCAGAATGCCGGCGGCCTCATCGGTCTCGCCTATGCTCCGAAACTCACCGTTACGGACAGCCACGCGACCGGAGATGTCACCACCCTCGCCAGCCACTACGCCGGCGGTCTCATCGGTTCCATGAACGGAACGTCCACAATCCAGCGCTGCTATGCGACCGGCAACATCACCTGTAACGGCGGTAACCACAATGGCGGTCTCATCGGTAATGCCGCCCGTACGACGGGCGATTCCCTGATCGAAGACTGCTATGCGACCGGCAATGTCACGCTCAAGGCTTCGAACGGCCGTATGGCCGGCGGTCTCATCGGCGTCATCGAGAACAAGACCGGCATCACGGTCCGCCGCTGCTACGCATCCGGGGACATCAAGTCCGAGTACTCCGTCATCGGCGGTCTCATCGCCTTTGCGAAGTCCAGTACCCTGACCGACGACATCAACTTCACGCTGGAGCAATCCATCGCCTGGAACAAGACGATCACCTGCCCGACCGGCTCTCCGACGACCTGGAGCTCCGGCGCCGTCATCGCGGTATCCAACGTCTACAACACGCTGACGGACAACTACCGCCGCCCGGATATGGAATTCGCTGACGGAAGCGAGGTTACGCCTTCCATCTTCGACAGCCCGAACGTTTCCGCTGCTGCGCCGCTGAAGGACGCCCTGAAGGTTAAGAATTACTATCCTTATCACGGTCTCGCCGCCCCGGCCGGGTCCACGATCTCTTCCGTCGCCAAGTCCCTTGGCTGGCCCGAGGATGTCTGGGATCTCTCCGGAGACGCTCCGAAACTGAAATAATCCTTTATCCAGGAGGCGGGGGACCGCCGGTTTCCCGCCTCCTTTTATATTATTTATGAAAAAATATTTTCCGGTATTTTTCTTTACGGCTTTCCTGCTGCTCTTCGCCCTCGCGTGCGGTCCGGACAACAAACCGGTCAACATCGACGACGGTCCCTATAAATGGGACAAGGAGAAGGAAATGGAACCGGTCGTCATCGATCCGGAGAAAACCTACTATCCCAAAGAGAAGGGTGCCTTCCGGATCATGTCCTACAATGTCGGCGCCCTCCACAAGTACATTCCCGTCCTGACGGACAATGTGAACATGATCGCAGCCATGATCAACGAGGCCCAGGCGGATATCGTCGGGCTCAATGAACTCGACAGCTGCAATCAGCGCTGCAACCAGTACCAGCTCAAACTCCTGGCCCAGGCGGCCGGGAAATGGAATTACTTCTACGGCAAGACCCTCGATTACCGCGGAGGGGCCTATGGAAACGGAATCATGACCCCTTCGGACGTGAAGATCCTCAAGGTTTACCGGCTCCGCTTCCAAAACACGACCTCGTATGAAAGCCGGGGCATGGTCATCGTCGAAACCGACAAATACGTCCTCGGCGCCACCCACCTCGACCATTCCTCCGAAGATTATATCCAATCCCAGATTTCCGAGATCAACGCCTGGTTCCAGACGCACTACCGGGACAGCGACATCCCCGTCTTCTTCTGCGGGGACATGAACGCCAGGCCGGGATCGGAGGCCATCCAGGCCATCCTGGGCCCCTGGGAGGCCATTTCGAACTCTTCCGTCCTGACCACGGAAAGAAGCACCATCGACTGGATCTTCCACTACAAGCGCTCCGCACCCGTCAAGGTGCTCGGGGCGAATACCATGACCCGCTTCTACAACGGAGATGTGAAAACGGCCTCCGACCACCTTCCCATCTATGTAGACGTGACTTTCCCGACAAACTGAACCACCTGATATCATGAAAAAAACAATCCTGCTCCTCGCCTGCATCGGAATGCTCGCCGGATGCGCCCCTAAAGCCCCCCAATCCTATTATCCGAAAGCGAAAGGAACCTTCCGGATCATGTCCTATAACGTAGGAGCGATGCACAAATACATCCCCGTCCTCGAAGACAATGTCAACATGCTCGCGGAAATCATCAAGGAAGCCCAGCCCGATGTCGTCGGACTCAACGAACTGGACAGCTGCAACCAGCGTCACAATGTCAATGAGATCGAACTCCTGACCCAGGCGGCCGGGGACTGGAACTGGTTCTACGGCAAGACCCTCGACTACCGTGGCGGGGCCTATGGAAACGGCATCATCACACCGAAGAAGACGAAGGTCCTTTCCAAGGAAACCATCCAGTTCAGGAACGATATCGAACGGGAAGACGGAAAGCGGTTCGAAGACCGCGGCATGATTGCGGTTACCACCGGCAAATACATCCTCGCCTGCTCCCATCTCGACCATTCCTCCGAAGAATACATCCAGTCGCAGATCGCAGAGATCAACGCCTGGGTCCAGAAATACAAAGGCTCCAAGATCCCCGTCTTCTTCTGCGGAGACATGAACTCCATCCCGGGATCGGATGCCATCAAAGCCCTTGAAGAGCAATGGGAAGTCATTTCCAACCAGGAAGACTACACGACGGTCAATTCGCACCGCACCATCGACTTCATCTTCCATTACAAGGATTCCGCTCCTGTCGAAGTCGTCGGGGGCAATACCCTGCTCAAACTCTACAACGCCGATTCCGAGAAGGCTTCGGACCATTTCCCGATCTTCGCAGACGTAAAATTTTAATCCGATACCATGAAAAGAACAGCTCTGATCCTCACCGGCCTCGCCTGCCTGGCTCTCCTGGCGGCCGGGTGCAAGAACAAGGAGGCCTATCCCAAGCCGAAGGGAACCCTCCGCATCGTCCAGTACAATGTCGGAGCCTTCTCAAAAGAGATCGACAACAGTATTCCGATGATTGCGGACATGATGAAAGAGATCCATGCCGACGCCCTCTCCCTCAATGAACTGGACAGCTGCAACACCCGGCACCTGAACAACCAGACGGCCGACCTGGCCGAGGCGATGGGGGGATGGAACTTCCGTTTCGGCCGCGCCATGCCTTACCGCGATGGTGCCTATGGCGTAGGAGTCGCCGTGCCGGACGAGATCCTGGACCAGTTCACGATCGCCCTTCCGAAGGACTCGGGATCCGAGCCCAGGGCCTGCTGCGTCGTCGAGACCCCGCGGTATGTCCTCGCATCGACCCATCTGGACCACCGCTCCAAGGAAGCCAACCTGCTTCAGGCACGGACCATCACCGAGACCCTCAAAGCCCGCTACGGGGATTCCGACAAGCCGGTTTTCCTCGCCGGCGACATGAATGTCCATCCGGACAGCAAGACCATCGCCGATTTCACGAAGGACTGGACCATCCTGTCCGTTCCCAAACCTTCCTACTCCGCAAAGGAACCGCACGGCTGCATCGACTTCATCCTGAAACTCAACAACAAGGCCGTCATCAAACTCTACTCCTCGGACGTTCCCGTCGAGTTCAAGAGCGGAGACGTTACTGTCGCCTCCGATCACCTTCCTGTCTACGTTGACGTAAAAATCAAATAATCAAGCATATGGCTCAGAACAGAAGAGATTTTATCAAAAAAGCCGGACTCGGCATCGGCGCGTTCACGATTCTCCCCCGGGAGGTACTGGGCAAGCTGAACGGCACCACGAATTACGTCGCCCCGAGTGACCAGCTGACCCGCGGTATCATCGGAACCGGCGGCATCGGCCGGAGCCGGTACCATTTCATGAGTGATGAGAAATGCCGTCTCGTCGCCGTCTGCGACGTCGACCAGCACCATTTGGACCTGGCCCTCGAAAAAGGCAAGAAACAGTTCGACGCGAACCTCCAGCCCTACCATGACTGGAGAGACCTCGTCCACGACCCGAACGTCGACATCGTCCACATCGCCACGCCGCCGCACTGGCACGGCATCATGGCCGTCGAGGCGGCCCGGAGCGGAAAAGACATTTTCTGCGAAAAGCCGATGACCCGAACAATCGGAGAAGGCCAGAAGATCGTCAAGGCCGTCCACGACTACGGCAGGATGTTCCGGCTCGACACCTGGTTCCGCTTCAAGGATACGTTCTACGGACTCGGGACGACCGTCGAACCGCTCAAGAAACTCGTCGACAGCGGGCTGCTCGGATGGCCGCTGACCGTCCGGATCTCCGGCGCGACGGGCTTCGCGTGGAAATTCTTCTGGACAGGCAAGGAAAACCTTGTTCCCCAGCCGATTCCGAAGGAACTCGATTATGACATGTGGCTCGGTCCCGCTCCGTACAAGCCTTACAACCCCCACCGTGTGCACCAGACCTTCCGCGGATACTGGGACTATGACAGCGGCGGACTCGGAGACATGGGCCAGCACTATATCGACCCGGTCCAGTACATCCTCGGCAAGGACGACACCTTCCCGGTCAAGGTCGAAGTCGACGCCCCGCAGCAGCACAGCGACGCCGTCGGCACCTGGCGGAGCATAACCTATACCTATGAGGACGGCTGCAAGATCATCCTCGAAGGCGAAGGCTTCGAAAGCAAGGGCAAGGTACCGTACATCGAAGGCCCGAAAGGCAAGGTCTACAAGGGCTTCGAGTGCACCATTCCGAATGTCATGGATGTCCTCGCGGAACTCCCGGACCCGGCGCCGCGCCACACCGACTTCCTCGAGTGCGTCAAAAACCGCCAGCATTTCGCCCTGGACGAGATCATCGGGTACCACAGCTCCACGGTCGTCAACATCGGCGCCTGCGCCCTGCGTCTCGGCCGCACCCTGCATTTCGACCCGAAGACGGAGAAGTTTATCGGTGACGATGCGGCCAACCTGCTGATCAACCAGCCTATGCGGGCTCCTTGGGCAGATTACATGAAGTTATAACCGGAAAGAGAACATCGATATGAAAAAGTTAGTATCCCTCATACTTACCCTGTCCGTCGGTATCCTGTCTCTGTCGGCTCAGGATGCCCGCCAGCGGACCGTTGAAACCATCGTCTCCGACGTGCTGGCCCAGATGCCCGCACCTTCCGCCGATATCCTGGCCGGGGACATGGAAGACCTCGCGGCCTCAGCCCCGAAGTCCGTCGAAATTCTCGCCGGAATGCTCCAGCCGGCCGCCGCAGGGACCACCAACAATCTGGTGGAATACGCCCTGTCCGGCCTGGTCAAATATGTCACCGATCCCGCCCATCCCGGATCGAAAGCGAAAGTGCTTGAAGGGCTCGCGAAAGCCGCCGGTGCCTGCACGGACGAGACCAACAAGCAGTTCCTCAATTCTCTCTGCCGCATGCTCGGCCCCGTTCCCGAGATCGTTCCCGATGTCCTGCCCACCGTCAAGGAAGCCAAGGAGCTTCTCAAGAGCGGCGTGACGAACCAGATGTGCAAAGGAGCCTTCGCGCTTATGAGCGCCCAGCCGAAAAAGATTGGAAAGACCCTCCTGAGCGCCCTCAAGAGCGGAAACCGCGAATACGCCAACGCCGTCCTCGGCTATGCCGATGAACTCGCGGGACCTGCGGCCATCGTCCCCGTGATCGCCAAGAATTTCAAGAAACTCGGCAATGCCAGGACCGATGTCCTCAACTGGATCGGCCGGAACAAACTCTCCTCGCTGCAGGACCTGGTCGACGGGTGCCTTGGCGAAGCCGGTGAACTCGGGGAAGCGGCCGTCGCCGCGGCCGGGAAGATCGGCGGAGACCACAATCTCGGAAACCTGCTGTCCCTGATCGAGACCAAGAGCCCGCTCGCGGAGAAGGCCTGCCAGGCCCTTGCCGCCTACAACGGAGACATCCGGGGCAAACTCGGTGAAGCGCTCGCGCGCACGGCCGACCCGAAACTCGTCGCCCTGGCCGGTGCGAGAAGACTGACCGGTTCCTCCGGCCGGATCTTCGACCTCGTCTCCAATCCGACGACCCACGACGCCGCAATCGCGGCTCTCTCCGGCGTGACCGTTCCGGATGACGCCGCGAAGATCGTGGGCCTGCTCGACAAGGCGTCCGAAAAAGATATCGCTCCTCTTCAGAAAGCTCTTTCCGGAGCCCTCCACACCCTTTCCGCCGCCGATGCCTTCGACAAGATCAACGACTTCCTGCACGATGTCCGGAATCCGTCCCGGCTCTTCCCGAGCCTCGCCGGAACCGGCATGGACGACGCCGTCAAGATCCTGACGGAAGCCTATGCGAACGGAGATAAGAAGGACGCCCTGACCGGCCTCCTGAATATCGACAATGCCAAGGTCATTCCCGAACTCCTGAAAATCGCCAAGGGGGACAAGTCCCTTGCCGACGGAATCCTCCCGCGCTACACTTCCCTCGTCGCGAAATATGAAGAGAACCTCGACAAGAAGCGCGCAGACTATGCATCCGCCCTTTCCCTCACCGAAAATCCCAAGATCAAGAAGGGGATTCTCAAGGCGGTCGGCGACGTTCCGACAATGAAGGCCTTCCGGCTCGCGGCGAAATACCTGGGCGAACCGGCGGTTGCCTATGAAGCCGCCAACAGCGTCAAGAAAATCGCTGCCAAGACGGAAGAGGAACTGGACTATGCGACCCTGAAATCTACCCTTGAGAAGGCCGCCGCGGTCTATGCCGGGACCGGCGATCCGGACGACGGATACGCCATCGACGAAATCAAGGAAATCCTCTCCAAGGCGGAACCATCCCCGATTTCGAAGCTGACTCCGGAAGAGGAGAAACAAGGGTTTGAGATGCTCTTCGACGGAACCGACCTCTCCAAGTGGCAGGGCGATCTGGAAGGATACATCCCCCTCAACGGAACGATCTATGTATCCGCCAATTACGGCTCAACCGGAAACCTCTACACCAAGAAGGAGTACCGGAACTTCGTCTACCGTTTCGAGTTCTGCTTCCTCCGTCCGGGCGTCAACAACGGCGTCGGCATCCGCACCCCGATGGGCGTGGACGCGGCCTATGACGCGATGTGCGAGGTTCAGATCCTGGACCATGATGCCCCGATCTACAAGAACCTCCGGGAGTATCAGGTCCATGGTTCGGTCTACGGTGTCGTTCCCGCCAAACGGATCGTCCATAAGCCGCTCGGCGAATGGAGCACGGAAGAGATCCGGGTCGAAGGCGACCACATCAAGGTCACGGTCAACGGAGAAGTCATCGTCGATGCGAACATCCGCAAGGCCTGCAAGGGCCACAATGTCGCTCCGGACGGCAGCAAGACCAACCCGTACACGGTCGACAAGCGGAACCACCCGGGCATGTTCAACAAGTCCGGCTACATCTCCTTCTGCGGCCACGGCGAAGGCTTGAAGATCCGCAACGTCCGCGTCCTCGACCTGGACAAGAAGTAGGTCCCGGTCCTGACTGCCGCCCCACGGCCCCGGAACCTGCTGACCGCGGAGAACGGAGAACTGCCCGTGATGCGGAACAGGCTGTCTGACTGCTTATTACGAAATTCCTCCTATGCATATTTACATAGGAGGAATTTCTTAATTGATTATTTATCAACTCTTTATATCTCACGGCAGAATCTCATAAGAGAAGGCGATATCAGATTCTGCCCGCTGTTTTGAGTCTCGTCCGGGAAAAACTTAATAGACAACCTTGACCCAGGGCATCTTCTCGTCCATGAACTGCTTGAGGGTCACGGGAATGTCACAGCAGAGGCGGTCGGCGCCGAGATAGACGGCAAGGACGAAATCCTCGACCGTAAGGCTCGGCCAGAGGCTGACCGTGATACCTTCCTTGTGGGCCTTCTCGACCATGGCCCTGGACGTACCTTCAGTCTTGCAGCCGAGGGTATAGATGCCGACGGTCTTGGCCATCGCGATCGTCTCGTCGTTGATCGGCTTGCCGATGATCAGTAGGAGTTCCGCATCCGGATGGTGCTCCTGCAGGTAGCGGAGTCCCCGGTAATCAGAAGACGTGAAGACGAACTGGGAATTCTTCGTACGGATCTTCTTTACCCTCTTGTAGATTTTTTCCACATACTCTTCAAGGCGTTCCTGGGGATAAAGGTCGACCGGTTTGGTCTTGAACTCGAACTCGACATAAAGATTCTCTTTTCCGTCCAGGAACTGGCAGAATTCTTCGAAGGACATCAGCTTGTTCCCCTTCTTCGTGCGGAGTCTCTCGATTTCGGCAGAGGTCTTTTCCTCGAAAATGCCGGTCCCGTTGGTCGTGCGCTCCAGCGTATGGTCATGGGTCAGGTAAAGAACCCCATCCTTGGTCATCCGGATGTCGGTCTCGAATCCGGTGTACCCGGCGTCCCAGCTTTCCTGGAAAGCGATGGCGGTATTCTCATCCCGCTCGAGGCGGCCGCCCCGGTGGGAGAAAGCCCGGACCGTCTGGGTCTGGGCATAGGCCCCTGCGGCAAGGCAGAGGGCGAAAACGACAGCTACGATTCTTTTCATATTGCTGATAAACAATTATTTCCTGTACTCAAAAAAGCAGATGCGGTCGCGATGCTCCTGTTCGATCATCTTCCACTGGGCCGGGATCGGTTCCCCTTCCGCGGCCGGTTTCGGGAAGAAGAATTCATATTCATGGATCTGCGCCTCGGCATGGTCCTCCTCAAAACGGAGCACGGTATAACCGATGTCGCCCCAGTGCCCTGTGGAAGGGACGCAAAGGGTCCGGACCAGGTTGCGGACGCTGTAATTCTTCTTGACCCAGCCGTCCCGCCAGACATGGTCGTGTCCATGGATATAACCGCTGCAGGTCGGGCTGTTGACGAGAATATCCCGAATGCCGGTCTCCCCGATCGGATGGTGGGCCGTTACGAAAACGGGCTTGTCGGTATAGGTCGAGAGCTTTGCCTTGAGCCACTCTTTTTCCGCATCGTTCAAGGCGCCGGCGACGATTCCTTTTTCCGGGTCCGGATCTTCCTGCAGGGAATCCATCAGGATGATATCCGCCCGCGGAGTCTCGACGACATAAACATAGCGGTCGTCCATCAGGGAGGCCGCGGCCATCTCCGGGAAAGCTTCCGCGAAACGTTTCCGGCGGTCATGGTTCCCCATCGTCATGGTCAGCCGGATACCGGCAGCCTCAAGCGGAGCGACAATCTCTTTCAGGAGGGCATACTCGGCGGGTTTCCCCTTGAGATAGGCCAGGTCGCCGAGGGCGATCACGTTCCGGGGTTTCGGGTCCATGGCGACGATATCCGCAATGGTCCGCTCCAACTTGGCCGGCTGGTATCCCCCGGGATTGGTATGCAGGTCGGAAATGATTACGACCAGGTTGTCGTCAAACTCGTCGCCCTTTCTTTTCCTTCGGTGCTTCCCGGCGGGAATCTTTTGCAAGGTTTCAAGCGGGGCCGCTTCCAGCAGGGCACCCTGGAGGCCGAGAACGGCCATGCTCCCGAGAAATTTTCTTCTGTCCATATGTCAAAGTTATTGGTTTCAGTAGGCCGCCTGGCGGATCATCCTCGCGATTTCGGCATTGTCCATCCGGCGGGAGAAGAGTTCGGCCCCGACTCCGAGGGCGAACACGGGGACGTAACCCGCCGTATGGGAACCGCTCCAATAGACGCGGCTGCTGCGGTTCAGCACGCCGACGGCCGCTGCGACGATTTTGGAATTGTCCGCATAAAGGTCCTTTTCGGAGCCGGGGTCGCGGCGGGCGATCGTAGATTCATAGATGTCCCGCAGCATTTTCTCATCCTCCCACGAAACCCGGATCTCCTTCCAGAGGCCCAGTTCCTCACGGAGGAACGACCGGACCTCATCCCAGGACAGGATCGCCTTCTCGGAAACCATCCGCTGCTTCAGCATATCGGAAATGACATTCACGCTGTGCTTCTGGACACGCAGGTTGGCCAGGTCGTTCGTGGAATGCGGAGCAAAGGTCAGGCCGCCGGTCTCATGGTCCGCGGTGACGACGATGAGGGTCTGCTTAGGATGCTTCTTATAAAACTCCAGGGCGATCTTGATCCCTTCATCGAAGTCGATGACCTCCTGGATGACGGTCGCGGCATCATGGCTGTGCGCGGCATGATCGATCTCGCCCGCTTCCGCCATCAGGAAAAAGCCCTTCTTCTCGTCCTGCGTCAGGAAGGTCAGCGCAGAGGATACGAAATCACTGAAAATCACGTGCTTATCCTTGTTCTCGGGCTTGTCATTGACCGCATCGATGGCGTAGGTGACCGCCTGGCCTTTGCCCGGAACCATCAGGACCTTTTTCATATCCTTGTATCCGGCGCGGAACTCCTCGGGATTGCAGATCGTATAACCGGCGGCCTCGAATTGGGGCCGGATCGGCGGGGCGGGTTCCCTGTCAAAGGTGCGGGCCTCGCTGATCAGGCTGGCTCCTCCGTAGAATTCAAAGCCGTGCTCAATCATCTCCTGCATGATCTCGTACCCTTTCCGGCGGGTTGTCTGATGAGCCACGAAAGCGGCCGGGGTCGCGTCGTTGGCACCGCTCGTCGAAACGATCCCGACTCCCCTTCCGGCGGCCTTCGCGACCTCTGCGAGGGTCTCCAGCGGTTTTTCATCCGGATCGATGCTGACGAAACCGTTCCGGGTCTTGACTCCCGTTGCGAGAGCCGTTCCGGAGGCGGGAGAATCCGTCACATTGCTGTTGGCCGCATAATGGGTAGCCACGGAAGCTACGGGAAACTGGGTGAAGCAGAGCGGAGTAAGACCGAATTCCCCTTTCAGGGAAGAAAGGTAGAACTCGGTCATGAGGACGTGGTTGGTCCCCATTCCGTCACCGATGAAATAGAAAACATACTTGGGCTTGGCGGCAAATACGCTCAGGGAGATCAGCAGGATGCTGACAAAGGCGACAATCTTTTTCATAACCCTACAAATATAACAAAAACAGCCGGAATTACAGCGCAGGGAGGATGTGGTCCCAGATCAGATTGATTTCTTCCTGCATGTTCTTGAGATGCGCTGTAGTAACGATGACGGCATCCTGTTCGGGCAGGACGATGATATACTGACCGGCCGCCCCGTCGGCGCGGAACGCATTGTGACGGCAGCGCCACATCTGGTAGCCATAGCCCTGGACCCAGTCGCTATTCTCGGGAAGGTAACGCTCCCGGGAAGGATTCTCAGGGTCGGAGAGGATCTCTTTGAGCCTCATTTCATTAATCCCGGCGTTGACCGAAGGAACCTGGCAGGCGGACATCTCCCGGACCCAGTCCGCGGGGATGACCTGCTTCTTTCCGTACTTCCCGCCCTGCAGGATGCAAAGGCCCATCTTCGCGAGGTCTTCCGTGCGGAGGTAGAGGCCCCAGCCTCCGGTATTGATCCCGGCCGGGCTCTCCAGCCAATGGGGCTTTTCGATGCCGAGAGGCTTCCAGAGACGGGTTTCGAGATAGTCCACGACCTTCTGCCCGGTCACTTTCTGCACCGCTGCGGAGAGGAGATAGGTTCCGAGGCTGTTGTAGCAGAAGCAGGTTCCGGGTTCATACGGCTGCGGCCATTCCATGAACCCCCGGATCCAGTCCCCGTCGCCCGAACGGACGGTCCCGGTGGGATCCTTTCCATGGCCGGAATTCATCGTCAGAAGGTGCCGCAGGGTTACCCTCCGCATCGTATCGGAAACATTCTCCGGAACGCTTTCCGGGAAAAGGTCGACAATCTTGTCATCCAGGGAGAGCAGGCCTTCGGAAACAGCGAAGCCGACGGCCGTCGAGGTAAATGTCTTGCTGACAGAATTCAGGATATGCGCCGTATCGGGCACGAAGAACTTCTCTTCCAGCACTTTCCCGTGCTGGACGACCATGATGGAGTGTAGGTCCTCCTTCGCATCTGAGACAGCCTGGAGATAAGAGGCGAAGGCCTCGTCCATTGCCGGGGTGGCCTTGCCCCGGGGAAGCGGGCCCTGCCCGGTCTGACAGGCGGAGAGCAGGAGGACGGCCGAAAGGATCAGATAAAAGCGTTTCATATCGTTTTCATGCTTTAGCTGTGTAAAGATAACACCTTTTTTGCGACCAACGGCCATTTTTTGTATATTTGAGGATATGAAAAGATTTGCCTTGATTTTCCTGATGCTGCTGACGGCGGGCGGACTCGCCGCCCAGGAGCAGTACGGGGTCGTCCGACTTTCGGTCTGCAACATGCGGCGCACCCCCGATTTCGACGCGGAAATGGTCTCACAGGCCCTCCTCGGCACGCCGGTCCATATCCTCCGGATCAACCCGGAAGGGAACAGATGGCCCGAAATCCAGAGCCCGGAAGGCTATACCGGATGGGTCCATGGCGCCGGCATCCAGATCCTCACGAAGGAGGAGTACTCCGCCTGGAACGCCGCCGAGAAAGTCGTCGTGACCGCCCTGACCGGCATCGTCTATGAACAGCCATCCGCCAAGTCGGCGACCCTTTCCGACGTCGTCGGCGGGGACCGGCTCCGCTTCCTCGGGACGAAAGGGAGATTCTTCCGGGTCGGCTTCCCCGACGGACGGGAAGGCTACCTCTCCAGGAAGCTCGGCGAGAAGGAGAGCGAATGGCGGAAGCATCTGGACCAGAGCGCGGAAGCCATCATCCGGACAGCCCGGTCCATGGTCGGATTCCCCTATCTCTGGGCAGGCATGTCCCCGAAAGGAATGGACTGCAGCGGCTTTGTCCGGACGGTCCTCTACATGCACGACATCATCATCCCGCGGGACGCCTCCCAGCAAGCCCCGAAGGGAGAGCGGATCCTGATCGAACCGGACTGCTCGAACCTCGTGCCGGGAGACCTCCTGTTCTTCGGACGCCGCACCCCGGAGCGCGACCGCGTCTCGCACGTCGCCATCTATATCGGAAACCGGAAGTTCATCCACTCCCTCGGCCTTGTCCAGATCGCGAGCCTCAACCCGGACGATCCGGATTATGACGCCTATGACCACGGACGGCTGCTCTACGCCAGCCGGATCCTGCCCTATATCAACCGGCAGGATGGCCTCAACACGACAGAAACGAATCCTTACTATAACGAATAATCCCCGCCATGGAAAGAAGAGATTTCCTCAAGACCTCGGGAGCCCTTGCCCTCGGCTCCGGTCTTCTCGTCGGCTGCGGTTCCGCCGGCCGGCCGGAAAAAGTCAACATCAATACCCTCAGCGGCAAGCTGAAACTGAGCTGGTTCCCTTATGAACTCAAACTCCAGCATACCTTCACCGTCGCTTCATACAGCCGGACGACGACCCCGGACGTGCAGGTCAAGCTCGAGTACGAGGGTTATACCGGCTACGGTGAAGCTTCAATGCCTCCCTACCTCGGCCAGAGCGTCGAAAGCGTCACGAAATTCCTGGAGAAGGTCAATCTCGACCAGTTCGACGACCCGTTCCGGATGGACGACATCCTGACCTATGTAGACAGCCTGGACGAGGGAGAACCCGCCGCGAAGGCGGCGATCGACATCGCCCTGCACGACCTCGTGGGCAAGATCCTCGGCGTTCCGTGGTACAAGATCTGGGGCTATGACCCCGCCAAGGCCCCGAACACGACCTTCACGATCGGCATCGACACGGCCGATGTCGTCCGGGAAAAGACCAGGGAATGCGCCGACAAGTTCAAGATCCTCAAGGTCAAGGTCGGTCTCGACAACGACAAGGAAATGATCGAGACGATCCGCGAGATCACCGACCTGCCGATCGCCGTCGACGCCAACCAGGGCTGGAAAGACAAGAACAAGGCCCTCGAGATGATCCACTGGCTGAAAGAGCACGGGATTGTTATGGTCGAGCAGCCCATGCCGAAGGAACAGCTCGACGATATCGCCTGGGTGACCGAGAACAGCCCCCTCCCTATCTTCGCCGACGAGTCGATCCAGCGCCTCCGCGACATCCAGCACCTCAAGGGCGCTTTCACCGGAATCAATATCAAACTGATGAAATGCACCGGCATGCGGGAAGGGCACAAGATGCTCGAGTTCGCCCGCGGGCTCGGGATGAAGGTGATGGTCGGCTGCATGACCGAAACCTCCTGCGCCGTCTCCGCCGCCGCCCAGTTCTCTCCCGCCGTCGACTTCGCCGACCTCGACGGCAACCTTCTGATCGCGAACGACCGGTTCGACGGAGTCAAGGTCGTGGATGGAAAACTCACCCTGCCGAACCGTCCGGGCATCGGCATCGAACTGCTTTAAAGGATGCCTATGAAAAAGTCAGACTGGATCTTCTGGGTCCTCTGCGCGGCCATCGTAGCCTGGTTCGCCGTGGATAAGATCGCGGCCCGCCGGGCGGAAAAAGCCTGGGAGAAGGACCTCCGGGAGCGTATCGCCTATGATTTCAGCCGCTCCCGGGAAGACGTGAAAACCTATGTCGCCCGGTTCATTCCGAACGTGACCGACGCCCAAATCGACGCCTGGACCGCTTCCGGGAAACTGGAGTCCATGGACATCGGCGGAGAGCGCCGCTATTTCCGGAACGCGGGACCGAACCTTTTCCGGATCGACACCGCTTGCACCCGGATCAAGGCGACCACGGAAACCCTCAGCGGCAATTCCATCTCCGGTCATGACATCGACGACGCCGAAGTCATCCCGCAGATCGTATCCGACGTAAAGAGGCAGCTCCTCGAGGGCGCGGAGAACCCCTATCTCGCCCAGCCGAGGCATTTCCATGTCCGCTATACCCTTGCGGTCGAGGCGGATGCCGTTCCCGCCGGGGAAAAGATCCGTTGCTGGCTGCCCTTCCCCCGGAGCGACGCCTCCCGGCAGAAGGATGTGAAGCTCCTCTCGACCAGCGAGCCGGAGTACATCCCTTCCCGGGAATGGGACGCCCACAGCACGGTCTATATGGAAAAGACCGCCGTCGCCGGGCAGCCGACCGTCTTCTCGGAAGAATTCGAGTACACGGTTTCCGGCGAGTGGCATCCTGCGGCTCCGGAGAACGTAAAGCCCTATGATACGGAAAGCAAACTCTATAAGGAGTATACGTCGGAGCGCGAGGCCCATATCATCTTCACTCCGGAGATCAAGGCCCTCGCCGACTCCCTGAAGGGCGGTCTCGAGAACCCGCTCCTCATTGCGAGGCGCTATTTCACCTATGTCAACGACAACTTCCCCTGGGCCTCCGCCCGGGAGTATTCGACCGTGGAGAACATCCCCACCTATGTCCTGGAGAGCGGCCACGGTGACTGCGGGATGGTCACGCTCCTGCTGCTGACCCTCTGCCGGTACGCCGGCATCCCGGCCCGCTGGCAGAGCGGGTTCATGATGCATCCGCACGGATGGAACCTTCATGACTGGGGCGAACTCTACTTCGAGGGTCTCGGATGGATTCCGGTCGACCAGTCCTTCGGCATCCCGTCCTACGCTGCGAGAAAGAGCCCCCTCATGGGGATCTGGGCTCCTTCCGGCGAAACGGTCCTGGACCTTCCCGAAGCGGAATACTTCTATTTCGGGGGCATCGATCCGTACCGGATGATCGTCAACAGCGACTACGGCCAGTTCCTCTATCCGCGGAAGGTCTACCCGCGCAGCGAGACGGTCGACTTCCAGCGGGGCGAGGTCGAATGGCGGAAAGGGAACCTGTATTTCAACAAGTGGGACTACACCCTGGAGATCCTGTAAATCAGGCTACAGCATGGAACTGAGGGCGGATTCGATATCCGCCTTCTGCGTTTCGGAAAGATTCGCAGTGACCGGAGAGAGGAAAGAAATCATCTGCAGGATGCGGGCATCCGCCTCGGGAATCCCCCGGGAGCGCATATAGAACAGCTCGTCTTCGTTAAGACGGCCGACGGTCGCCCCGTGGGAACACTTGACGTCGTCGGCATAGATCTCCAGCTGCGGAGAAGTCTCGACCAGAGCCGTTTCCGAGAGAAGGAGATTGTGGTTCTCCTGGTAGGCCTCCGTCTGCTGGGCATCCGGAGCGACGATGATCGTCCCGTCAAAACGGACCGACGCCGTACCGCCGACAATTCCCTTGAAAAGCTGGGAAGAACGGCAGCCGGGGACCCGGTGATGGACCCTCACCGTCACGGAAACCCGCTCGTCGGCAGGGCAGAGCCAAAGCCCCCGCAGGGTAACTTCCGCGCCTTCCCCGACCAGGTCCACCTCGACCCTGAGGTCCTGCGACTGCCCCGGAAGGATCACGAAATCAAGGACCAGGCGCTCTCCCGCCCCAACCGTATGGACTCCGCCGCCGAAAGCGGGCGCTATGTACCGACCGTGACCCATCTCAGAACTTGTCAAATCCATCCCGTTCGATTTCATCGGCGAGGTCCGCCCCGCCCGTCCGGACGATCCGGCCGGCCTTCAGGACATGGACGACATCCGGCCGCACATAGTCGAGGAGCTTCCGGTAATGGGTGATGATGATCGCGGACGTTTCGGGCGTATGCAGGGTATTGACCCCGTCCGCGACGATTTTCAGGGCGTCGACATCGAGGCCGCTGTCCGTCTCGTCGAGGATCGACAGGACCGGAGAGAGCATCGCCATCTGGAAAATCTCGTTGCGCTTTTTCTCGCCGCCGGAGAACCCGACGTTGACTTCCCGCTTCGAAAACTCCGGTTTCATCTGCACGAGGGCCATCTTTTCCTTCATCAGCTTCAGGAATTCCGGGGCCTTCAGCGGCTCCAGTCCCTGCGCCTTGCGCCGGGCGTTGAGAGCCGTTTTCAGGAAATTCGTAATCCCGACACCGGGGATCTCGACCGGATATTGGAAAGAAAGGAACAGACCCGCCCAACTGCGCTCCTCGGGAGCCATCGCAAGAAGGTCTCGCCCCGCGAAAGAAACGCTTCCTTCGGTCACTTCATAACCCGGTTTCCCGGTCAGGACCGCCCCGAGAGTACTTTTTCCGGCCCCGTTTGGGCCCATCACGGCGTGGATCTCGCCCCGCCGGATCGTCAGGTCGATCCCCTTGAGGATCTCTTTCCCTTCGACCCGGGCGTGGAGGTTGCGGATGTCCAGTAATATATCTGCCATATGCTTATGCTTTTCTTCGGTATAGTTTCATCCAGGTAATGATCGACCAGATCCCGTTGACGAGGTACAGGCCGCAGACGACCGGCATGAACACGTTGCCGACGCTGATGTGGAGGATGATCTGGGTGATGTTGACGAGCAGCCAGGCGACCCAGCAGTCCCATTTCTTCATCGCCGACAGGAGTTGGGCCAGAAGAATCAGCACGGTCACGCAGGAGTCGAGGTAGGGATGCGGATCGGCGGGGAACAGGCGGTCCAAGAGCGCGCCCCAGGCGAAGGCGACGATCAGCACCGACAGGGCGGCGAGGCCCCGTTCCGGCCAGCTGAGCATCGAAACCTTCAGGTCGCCGGCCTTTTCCGAGCTCTGCTCATTTTCCCGCGGATGGGTCCAGCGGTAGTGCCCCAGGATGTTGATCGCCAGGGAGACCGGCTGGAGCAGGAGGCTCGCATAGAGGTTCTTGGTCCAGAACATCAGGAAAAGGGCGGCGGTATAGAAGTATCCGACCCAGAAATTGTATTTCGAGTTGCGTCCCGCGAGGAAAACGCAGACGAGGCCGAGGACCGACGTCACGAGATCGATCGCGAGCACCGGCCTTCCGGCAAGGGTAAAGAGTATGGTATCCATCCAGTCCATCATCCGACCGATCCTTCAAGTGAAACCTGCAGCAATTTCTGCGCTTCGACGGCGAATTCCATCGGAAGGCGCGAGAGCACTTCCCGGGCATACCCGTTGACGATCAGCCCGACTGCATCCTCGGGACCGATACCCCGTTGGTTGCAGTAGAAGAGCTGGTCTTCGCTGATCTTCGAGGTGGTCGCCTCATGCTCGACGACCGCGGAAGGGTTTGCGCTCCGGATGACCGGGAACGTATGGGCCCCGCAGGCGGAACCGATCAGGAGGCTGTCGCACTGGGAGTGGTTCCGGGCGTTCTGCGCCCCTTTGTTGATCCGAACGAGCCCCCGGTAGCTGTTCTGGCTCCGGCCGGCCGAGATGCCCTTGGACACGATCCGGCTCCGGGTGTCGCGCCCGATATGGACCATCTTCGTGCCGGTGTCGGCCTGCTGGAAATTGTTCGTCACGGCGACGGAGAAGAATTCCGAGGAGGAATGGTCCCCGAGCAGGACCGTCGAGGGGTATTTCCAGGTGATGGCGGATCCGGTCTCGACCTGGGTCCAGCTGAGGTGGCTGCCTTCTCCGCGGCAGAGACCGCGCTTCGTAACCAGGTTGAGAATACCGCCCTTCCCTTCGGAATCGCCCGGATACCAGTTCTGTACGGTCGAGTACTTGACGTCGGCGTCCTTCTCGACGATGATCTCCACGACGGCGGCATGGAGCTGCTGCTCGTCCCGCATCGGGGCGGTGCAGCCTTCCATATAGCTGACGTAGGAGCCTTCGTCCGCGACGATGAGCGTCCGCTCGAACTGGCCGGTTCCCCGGGCGTTGATTCGGAAATAACTCGACAGTTCCATCGGACAGCGCACCCCTTTCGGGATGTAGCAGAAGGAACCGTCGCTGAAAACGGCGGAATTCAGGGCCGCGAAATAATTGTCCCCGACGGGGACGACCGTGGCGAGGTACTTCCGGACGAGGTCCGGATGCTCCCGGACGGCCTCCGAGAAGGAACAGAAGATAATCCCCTTTTCGGCGAGGGTTTTCCGGAAAGTCGTCGTAACGGAAACCGAATCGAAAACGGCGTCGACGGCGACGACCCCGGCGAGGACCTCGCGTTCATTCAAGGGAATTCCGAGCTTTTCGAAGGTCTCGGCCAGTTTCGGGTCGATCTCCTTCGGCCGGTCCGCATCCTTCTTCGGAGCGGCATAGTAGATGATGTCCTGGAAATCGATGGGCGGGAGATCGAGATGGGCCCAGGAGGGCATTTCCATCTTCCGCCACTTCCGGAAAGCGTCAAGACGGAACTCCAGCAGCCATTCCGGCTCCTGTTTCCGGGCGGAAATCGTCCGGATGATCTCTTCGTTCAGACCCTTGGGAACATATTCCTGCTCCACGTCGGTCACGAACCCCTCCTTGTATTCGGAGGTGGTCGCTTCCCGGATGATCCTGTCTTCTTCTTCCCTGTTCATCTTACCCTTGACCGTTAGGAGCGCAAAGATAGCAAAAAGTTCCTACAAGATGACTTCCGTCTCGCAGAGAATCTTATCGGCGGACGCTCCGATCTGGACTTTGTAGCGGCCGTGCTGGTGTTTCCATTCGTGGCTCTCTACATCATAGTACATGAATGCGGACTTCGGGAGGAGAATCCTCGCCGTCTTGGCAAGACCCTTCTCCAAGTCGATCTTCTGGTAGCCCTTGAGCTCGCGGACCGGACGGATGACCTCCGGATTGATCGGGGAGACATAGACCTGGACGACATCGGAACCGGCCACCTCGCCGATGTTCCGGACGATGACCTCGACCTTGACGCCCTCGCCTTCCGGCTTGGCGGTCAGGCCGTTATGGTCGAATCTCGTATAGGAGAGACCATGGCCGAAGGCATAGAGCGGCTTGACGCCGAAATGGTCGATGCCGCGGTATCCGAGGAAGATTCCCTCCCGGTACTCGGCATACTCATAGCGGGAGAAGCGTTCCTTGTGACGCTCGGAAGTGGTATTCTTCAGGGCGGTCATCGTCGGCTGGTAGTAGTTGAAGGCCGGATTCTTCTCCTGCGTGCCCCAGAAGGTCATCGGAAGGCGGCCGGAAGGGTTCACCTCCCCGGAGAGGATCTTCGCGACGGCGGTTCCGAGGTCCTGGCCGTCATACCAGGTGTAGAGGATCGCCGAGACGCGGTCGTGCCAGCGGGACATGTCCACTTCGCCGCCGGAAACGACGACGACAACGACGCGGGAATTGTGCTTGAGGGCCAGCTCGATCAGTTCATCCTGGCCTTCCGGAAGGGTGAAGGTCCGGTCGGAATTCTCCTTCTCGGTCTTCTTTCCATAGCCGACCGCAACGACGACCGCGTAGGCATTGTCCATCAGGGAAATCGCCGTCGGGGTGTCATATCCTTCGGTCACGCAGTCGAACGGACGGTTCTTGCCAAGGGCCTGGAAGCCCTGTCTCATCGTGATGGAGCGGTTCTCGAAGGGATGGACCTCGCCGCTGCCGCCCCCGCAGGGCATCACGTCGGCCATCGGTCCGATGAGGAGGATCCGGTTCTTGCGGCCGGCGGGAAGGGGAAGGGTTCCGTTGTTCTTGAGGAGGACGGGCGCTTCGAGGGAAAGTTCATACGCGGCCTGGCGGGAGGCTTCGTTGTCCTCCGGAACCGTCGTGTCCTGGAGAGGCCGGTCGAGGAAGCCGAAGGCGATGAAGGCCTGGAGGATATGCTGGACCTTCTCGTCGATCTCGCTTTCCGCAATCACCCCGTTGTCAATCATTTCCTTGATGATATCATAGCGGTAGACATAGTTCCTCGGCATTTCGAGGTCGAGTCCGCCCTTGATGCAGCCGAGGGTGGAATAGGTCGAGGTCCAGTCGGACATGACCAGCCCTTCGAATCCCCATCTGCCGCGGAGGGTCTCCCGGATCAGCCAGGGATTTTCCGGGGCGTGCATGCCGTTGACCATGTTGTAGCTGGTCATGACGGCACCGACGCGGGCCTCCTCGACAGCCTTGCGGAAAGTCGGGAAGTAGATCTCGTTCATGGTCCGCTCGTCGACGACGGAACTGGTCCAGTGCCGCCCGTATTCAGAATTGTTCAGGGCAAAGTGCTTGATGGTCGCCATGACGCCCTCGCCCTGCATGCCCTGGATATACTGGGATGCGGTTTCGGAAGCAAGGTAGGGATCCTCGCCGAAATACTCGAAATTACGGCCGTTGACGGCGCTGCGGTAGATGTTCACCCCCGGACCGAGCATGATTCCGACCCCGCGGGCCTTCGCGTCCATGGCGATGCCCCGGCCCATGGCCCTGACGGCATCCCGGTTCCAGGATGCCGCGGCGGCGACGCCGCACGGGAAGAGGGTGCTCTTCGTATTGTTCCTGACCCCCTGGGGGCCGTCGCACATCCGGACGGAGGGGATGCCGAGCCGGTCGATGGCATAGGTATGGAAACCGTCGACGGCGCCGGCGATGAAGTTGACTTTCTCTTCAAGGGTCATCTGTCGGACGAGGCCCTCGGCCCGCTCCTTGTCGGCGCGGGTGATTTTCTGGGCATAGAGCGGCATCAGGACCGCCGTAAGCGCGAAAAGAATGAGGATTTTTTTCATAATTTATGCGATGTCTATCAAATCTGCGAGAACGATGGCCGCGGCGGCCTCGACGACGACCGGGGTGCGAAGGGCAAAACAGGTATCATGGCGTCCGGGAACGACGAGTTCGGTCATCTCCCCTTCGGTCAGATTATAGGTCTTTTGCGGTTTGCGGATACTGGATGTCGGCTTGAATGCAACACGGAAAACGATCGGGTTGCCGTTCGTCAGCCCGCCATTGATTCCGCCCGCGTGGTTGGTTTCCGGGGCGACGATCCCGTGGCCGGTCGCGACAAAGCGGTCGTTGTGCTCGCTGCCCCGCATCCGGGAAGCGGCGAATCCGTCTCCGAATTCAACCCCGCGGACACCCGGAATGGCGAAAACGGCATGGGCGAGGAGCGACTCCGCGCTGTCCCAGAACGGCTCCCCGAGGGCGGCAGGAAGACCGTCCACAACGCACTCCACGACGGCGCCGAGGGAATCTCCCTCCGCCGCAGCGACTTCGATTTCAGGAGCCCAGAGTTCGAAATCCGGAACTTCTTTTCCGGAGCGGCCCAGCGCCTCTTCCAGGGTAACGCCGCCGAGCTCGACGATCCGGGCCTTCGCGGAGAAGGCCACATGGCCCTCCGTTTCCATCCGGACCGTTTCCGAGAGGACCTTCTTGGCGACAACCCCCGCCGCGACGACAGGCAGGGTCATGCGGCCGGAGAAATGGCCCCCGCCGCGAGGATCGTTGAACCCGCCGGTCTTGATCGATGCGACGAGGTCGGCATGGCCCGGACGCGGAACATCCCGGAGCAGTTCATAATCCCCGGAGCGGGTGTTCCCGTTCCGGAACAGGATGGTCAGGGGAGCGCCGGTCGTATGGCCTTCGAAAACACCACTGACGATCTCGGGGCGGTCCTCTTCGATGCGGGGCGTCGTCCCGGGGGCTCCGCTCTTCCGGCGGCGGATATCCGCCATGAAGTCCTCTTCCGAAAGGGGCAGGCCGGGTTCCACGCCGTCGATCACGACTCCGATAGCCGGTCCGTGCGACTCGCCGAAAATGCTGACCCTGAAAATTCTTCCGAACGTATTCATCTCTTATCCAATAGTTTCCAATCTTCCATGAAGCCCGGGTAGGATTTCTCCACGCAGGCGGTGTCGTCGATCAAGACCGGACTGTCCGCTCCGAGGGAGGCCACTTTCAGGGCCATCACCATCCGGTGGTCCCGGCTCGAGGTATACTCTCCGCCGTGCAGGAGCCTCCCGGTCAGAAGGCGGCGGCTCAGGGAAAGGCCTTCGATCGTCATCAAATCTTCCTCGACCCGGGCGCGGACGCCCATCCGCGTCAGCATGCCGACGATCGCAGCCGCCCGGTCGGTCTCTTTATGGGCCAGTCTCCCGGCTCCGAGGATCCGGCTGGTCCCTTCGCAGAAGGCGGCCAGCACAGCCACGATCGGGAAGAGGTCCGGACAATTGTTCAAATCGGTTTCGAAAGCCCTGAGCGGGGCCTTCTGGACGTGGAGCGCGCCGGCGGTATCCCCTTCCCCGAGCTGGGAGATGGACGCCCCCGCATCGCGGAGGATGTCCAGGATGGAGAGGTCCGCCTGGAGGGACGCCGTGTCCAGGTCCTCGACCCAGACCTCGCCGAAAACGGCGCCGGCCACGAGGAAATTCGCCGCACTGCTCCAGTCCCCTTCGATCCGGAAATCGGCCGCCTTGTAGCGCTGGCCGCCCTTGATCTTGAAACTGACCGCGTCGCAGAGGCCCCAGTCGCGGGTCTCCATGAACTCTTCGCCCCCTTCCATCTCGCTTCCGATCCGGATCCCGAAATGCTGCAGGACGTCGACCGTAATGAACATATAGGGGATGCTCCGGGGCTGGTGGACATAGACGGTGGAGCGGTCCTGGCAGAGCGGCAGGGCGGAGAGAAGACCGGAAATCAGCTGGGATCCGTCCTTTCCGTCCAGGTCGGCCTTGCCGGGGACGAGGGGGCCGCAGACCGTCAGCGGGACGCAGCAATCCGTCTTCCGGTTCATCGCCGTCGCGTTTCCGGGCCTCAGGCGCACACCGAACGAGGCCATGATATCGTGGGCCCCGGCGAGGGGGCGGTTGAGCAGGGTTTTCTCCCCGGTCACGAAAACCTCGGAGGAATCGATCACGGAAAGGATCGGGATCATCATCCGGGTCAGGAAACCGGACTCGCCGGTATGCAGGGTGCCGAGACTGATGCTGCCCGGTTCCGCCGCGATGCCGTCGACGACAAGGTCCCGGTCCTCCCGGCGGACCGTGGCCCCGATGGCCCTGGCGACCGCGATCGCCGATTCATTGTCCCCGCAGGGGGTATACCCCGAGAGGCGCGAAGTACCTTCCGCAAGGGCCGCCGCGATAATCGCCCGCTGCGCAAAACTCTTTGACGAGGGCATCGCAACAGACGCTTCAGGACGGAGGGGAAGGGATGTTCCCCCGTAGATTTTCTTTGCCATCTCCTCCAGGGTCCACTGGCCCGGGGCTGTCGCTTCTTCCGCAGTCAGGGCGGCGTAGGAGAAAGGAGAACCCTTCCGGAGGCATTCCAGCCGGGATTCCCGTCCCGCCTCGCCCATGCAGAAGGCGACCGTGTCGGCCCCGGCGAAGGAAAGGACGCGTTCGATGTCTTCCCCGCTGCGGGCCGTCGTCACGATCTTGACGATCTCTCCGCCGAAGCGGCGGCAGCGGGCAGCGACCTCCTCGAGGACCTCCATCGAAGGGGTCCCTTCGAAATCGTGCCAGGACCGGATCAGGACCGCCCCGGCCTCGTTGCAGGCGTGGCGGATGCGCTTCCCGGTCTGGGGCGGAGCCTCGATCTCGAGATCCGCATAGGCCGCTCCGGCGTCGATGGCCTTGAGCAGGAGCATCTCCGCTTTCGCGAGGGAAGCCTCGGCGATCCGGCAGGTCGCGATCAGCGGGATGTCGGTCGAAGCGAAGAGCTCCCCGATTTCCCCGTCGGAAAGCGGGCAGCGGTCCAGCCGGATCTCGGCCATTTCGATCCCGCCCGCGTCCAGCAGGGCGCAGATTTCGTCAAAGGTCTTGTTCTGTATTGAAACGCAAATCATTTCTCAGCATCACTTAATATCTTGATTATCTGGTACTCAGCACTTTGAGTGCTGCGGAGACGGCGAGGGGACGGACGATGACGGAGCCGATCCGCTCGGGAAGGACGAACCGGACCATGCCGGAGGCGGCCTTCTTGTCCTTGCCCATCGCCTCCGCGAGAGCGGAGAGGGGATACGGGCAGCGGACGGGCAGTCCTGCGGAAGAGAAGTCCTGCGAAAGGCGCGGAGCCAGGTCCCGGCTGACGCCGAGCCCGTCGGCAAGTGCAGCAGCGAGGACGATGCCGATCGCGACGGCTTCTCCGTGGGTGATGTCGTCACCCCTCAGGCGAGCCTCGTGTTCGATGGCGTGGGCGAAGGTATGGCCGAGATTGAGCTTCCGGCGCTCGCCGTTCTCGAAAGGATCGCGGGAAACGATGCCGGCCTTGACGGAAGCGGCCGCAAACAGGAGAGGCTGCAGGTCGCCATCCCCGCCGGAAAGATAGCGGACGGCCTTTTCATAGCCGCCGTCCCGGTCCTCGATCAGGAAGGTCTTGAGCAGTTCCGCGGCGCCGGAGCGGAATTCCCGCTCCGGAAGGGTCTCCAGCACCTCCGAAGAGAGGTAGGTGAAAACAGGCTGGCGGATCACGCCGAGCATATTTTTATAGGACTCGAAATTGACCCCGGTCTTCCCTCCGATTCCCGCATCGACCTGTGAAAGGAGGGTCGTGGGAATATTGGCATACCGGACGCCCCGCTTGTAGACCGAGGCGGCGAAGCCGGTCAGGTCGGTCGTGACGCCGCCGCCGAGGGCGAGGACAAGGGCGTCGCGTGAAAGGTCCGCGTCCATCATCCGTCCGCAGATGTCGAGAACCGTGTCGATGGACTTCTCCTCCTCCGTGGCGACGACCGGCATCATCCCGACGATTCCGGGACAGGCCTCCATGATCCCTTCAGCCACCTTCTCCACGTTCCTGTCATAGACAAGGAAGACTTCCCGTTCCCCCTCCAGGAGGGTGGGAAGGCCGGAAAGGGGTCCCCCCGTGACGAGACTCCGTTCCCGGGAGTCCAGCGCTATTTCGAGCTTCTCATTCATAATCTTGTAAAGATACTACCTTTTCGGGAATGCTCAAAATCGAACGGGCCGTTTCCGGGGCGGCCGGTCTCCCATCTCGAATTCCAGGACTCCGCCGCCGAGGATTTCCTCCTGCGTGAGGTAAGGGCGTTCGACAGGTTTGCCGCGAAGGGTTGTCCGCCGGACGTAACGGTTTTTGTCCGAAACTCCGGGGGCCTTGATTTCCAGGACATTCCCGTTCGGAAGCGTCACCTCGATCCGGGGCAGGTACGGCGCCCCGAGAATATAGCGGTCGGAACCCGGGCAGACCGGATAGAATCCCATGGCCGAGAAGAGGTACCACGCACTCATCTGGCCGCAGTCGTCGTTGCCCCCGAGTCCGTCGATGCCGCTCCGGTACATCCGGCCCATGATTTCCCGGACCCAATACTGCGTGAGCCAGGGCTTCGACGTCCATGCAAAGAGATACGGGACATGGTGGGAGGGTTCGTTCCCATGGACATATCCACCGATCAGGCACTCTTTCTCGATATCTTCGTTGTCGGCATAATAGACCGGGTCCAAATCGGCCCGGAAAAGCTCCTCCAGGCGCTCCAGAAAGACCTTTTCCCCGCCCATGAGCCCGATCATCCCCTCGACGTCGTGCGGGACATGGAAGGAGAAATTCCGGGAATTCCCTTCGATGAATCCCTCCCCGTAGGTCTGGTCGACGCTGAAAGGATCCTTGAAGGAACCGTCGCCGTACCGGGGCCGGGCGAATCCGGTCGCCGGGTCGAAAACATTCCGGTAATTGAGGGCGCGGCGGGCGTATTCCTCCGCCACATCCTCCTTCCCGAGTGCCTTCGCCGCAGCGTATATGGCCCAGTCGTCATAGGCGTATTCGAGGGTCGTGGACGCGGCTGTCTTGCTCTTCTCATAAGGGACGTACCCCTTTTCCATATAATCTCCAAGTCCCTCATAGATAGCGACTTTCGAGGTCGCGACCATCGCTTCCAGGGCCTCTTCGGGATTCGGACAGGTGCCCTTGACGACCGCGTCGGCGAGCACGGAAACCGCATGGTACCCGCTCATGCACCAGCCTTCGCTGCCCATCAGGCTCCAGACCGGGAGCATCCCGACCGCATTCTGTTTCCAATGCTCCACCATCGAACGGATCATGTCCGCGTTGCGCTCCGGATGGAACAGGCCGAGGAAAGGGTGCTCCGCCCGGTAGGTATCCCAGAGGGAGAAAACGGTATAGTTCGTAAAGCCTTCTGCCCGGTGGATGTTCCCGTCGATCCCGCGGTACTGTCCGTCCACGTCCATGTAGACCGAGGGGTTGATCATCGTATGGTAAAGGGAGGTGTAGAACATCGTCAGTTCGGCGTCCGTCCCCTCCGCCCGGAAGCGGGACAGTTCCTTTTCCCACGCCCGACGCGCCCGGAGGGCGATTTCATCGAACGAGCCGCCCCCCTCCGCCCGGAGGTTCCGCAGCGCCCCTGAAGCGTCTACCGCGGAAAGGGCGACCTTGACGGTCAGCGGGCCGTCCCCCTCGAAGGTGAACCAGGCGGCGAGGTCCGCCCCGGCCATGTCCGGGAAGTCGTGCCGGGTGTCGAACCGGCGCCAGAAGCCCTTGTATGCCGGTTGTTTCCGGTCCTCGGACCCATAGGAACGGATGGGCTTCGAGAAGGAAATGGCGAAATAGGTATAGTTCGTCCGGGACCATCCGTCGGTCAGCCGGAAGCCGGTGAGGAGGGTATCGTTCTCGACCCGGAGCGTCGACCAGCGGACCTTTCCGTCGTAGTTGTAGATGCCGTGGCCGAGGTCCAGCACAACCGTCCCGGGGTCGCCCTCGGGGAAGGTGTAACGGTGGACGCCGGTCCGTGGGGTCGCGGTCAGTTCCGCCCGGATCCCGTAGTCCGTCAGGTCGACGGCGTAATAACCGGGAGACGCGGTTTCCGTATCGTGGGAATAGCGGGAGCGGTAGCCCTTTCCGGGGTCATCTGCCGTTCCCGGATGCAGCGGCGGCACGCCCATTTCTCCGGTCCCCGTTCCCTCCTTCGGTGTCGGGAACGGCATCAGCAGGATATCCCCGAGGTCGGAATGGCCCGTTCCGCTGAGGTGACGGTGGGAGAACCCGACGATCGTCGGATCTTCGTGGCGGTAGCCGGCGCAATGGTCATAGACCCGTTTCTGGTACTGCCCGCCCACGTTGTGGGGGATCGTATCGGTATCGGGACTGAGCTGGACCGCCCCGAACGGGACGCACGCCCCCGGAAAGGTATGGCCCATCCCCGCCGTTCCGATGAACGGGTCGACATACGCGGCCGGTCCCTTTTCCGGGAAGTCGGCCTTCCCGGTTCGGGCAGGGTGGATCGAGCCGGCTGCGGGAGCCGCGCCAGCCGCCACGGCCAGCAAAAAAGCTAAAATCGTCTTCATATCCAAAGATACTACGATTTTATGAAAAATTTTGCAATTCAGGGAATTTGCGATAAATTTGCAGTCCAACCCGCAAAGGCCCGAGTGGCGGAATTGGTAGACGCGCTGGACTCAAAATCCTGTGTCCTCAACAGACGTGCCGGTTCGAGCCCGGCCTCGGGCACTCCGGAAAAAGCACTGCAGCGAAGCGGTGCTTTTTTTGGTTTTCTCTTGAAAAGTCTGTACCTTCGCAGCCCTTTAACAATACATGAAATATGAAAAAGTTTACAATACTTCTATCTTCTTTCGTTGTTTTATCTCTGTTATTCTCCTGCGAACGCACGATTCCGGATGTTCGTCCAACGACGGATCCGTTTATTCTAACAGATCCGTATATTCTATATGACTTCAAGACCCGCTGCCCGTCAGCGCGCATAGTCGACATTTCAAACAGGGATGACGGTAAAACAATCATCCTCTTCACCGATGCAGATGGCCTTGAAGGTGTGACTATCTACATCGACGGGACCTGGATGATTACGGAAAAAACATTTAATACGGACGATTTCCTTTACAAGATTCCAAGAAAGGTTGCCAGAACGTATATCGGGACAGGCATTGAAAACGAAGATTACAACGGCGATAGTTACTATGTCGTCGAAATATCGCGGAATGGGATGACCAGGAAACAATACGAGTTTGTATGTTCCGCCCCATTTGTCGAGGGCTCACGGCTGATAGACAACCTCTTGTATAATATTGTCATTGATGAAGACGGGACGCTGCTGACATGCTCACATACTTGGTTCAATCGCTCAATCTGGTGGTATGATATCCGAACATCGATTGAGTGCGTGAGAAACAAATATGGGGATGTGCCGATCCTTGGCGCTGTGAATGATGGAGGAAATAATGTCCTGTTCATCCGTGATCATGACATAATTAAGACTGTAACTTTAAGGGACAGAGGATATGGTTATGAATGGCAGGACACTCGTTATCCTCTCAATATGAATACAGTCCTTCCCGCGTCTGTTCTTGCCGACAGAAAACGATATGAAGCCGAACATCCCGGGGAAGATTTTTATGCGCTTTCATCCATCGATTGCCCGGAAGGGTTATTCTACGGATTGACATTCGGGACAGAACTTACAAATACGACAATCTTTTCCAGAGCGGATTTTAGTCAACCGTAAACTTTGTGATTCACTTATAGATAGTAGGTTCAGCAGTATGAAAAAGACCGTATTATTCTTTATTCTGATAATCTCTTTTGCCAACATCAACAGCCTCGCCCAAAACCGCAGCAAGAGCCTCTATGGCGAATTGCTGGGAGCCTCGCAGGGAATCGGGATCAACTACGATGCCCGCTTCCGGAAGGGTGCCGCCGACGGATTCGGCTGGAGAGCCGGAGCGGCTTTCGGCTACGCATATTCCACCTTATCATTGTTCTACGATTTCAAAGGCGATCAAATCCAATCGTACAACCAGATGTTCCGGTTCGCCGCTCCCCTGGAAGTGAATTACCTTGCAGGAAAGGGGAAATCCAAGTTTGAGAGTGGGGTCGGAGCGGTTCTCTGCATGGACAGATATACCTCGGAATCCGGAGCGGAGCCCGTCATTTCTTTCGGGGTCATCCCCTACTTCAGTCTGGGATACCGGCTGGTCACGAAGAATGGCTTACTTTTCCGGATCGGCGCATTACCCTCCTACCATTTCTCCTCTTCAAAACTCAGCATCTATCCCTATCTTGGATTCGGAAAGGCTTTTTAAATAGTCTATCTAAACTTTAACGAACAACATGAAAAACGCTAAAAGGATTGTTATCGGCGGTATTTTGAATCACGTTTATCAAAGGACTAAAGATGGAGTCTTGCTTTTCTACAACGTCAGCGATTATCTTGTCTTATTTACGATTATCTGTACCGTCGCACCAAAACACGGAGTCCGCATTCTTGCCTTATCCCTGATGCCGGACCATATCCATATCTCCGTAATTTCCAGTAGTAGTAATGATTTATCTAACTTTGTCGCTGATTATTCCCGCCGGTTTTCCAGGGTCCATAACCAGACCTGCCACACTGAAGGCCCACTGTTCGAGAGCCCTTTTGGAAGTGTTCCTGTAATAGGAGACAAGAAGGCCAGAACTAATCTCTGCTATGTCGGGAACAATGGCGTTGAGCGGCGGCTGTGCAAAAAGGCGGAGGAATACAGGTGGTCCTTTCTGGCTTATGCCATCAGTGATCACCCTTTCTCCCCAAAACTGATCAGTAGAGAGGCTTCCGCTGCTCTTCGGAAAGGGATCAAGGAGATTGATGCTGAACACGCTGCCGAAAAACCTCTTACGTATAAACAAATTAAAAGACTATTCAGCAAACTGGAAAAAGACGAGAAACTTCAACTGACCGATTATATCATCTCCACGTACAATTGCATTGACTATGATGCCGCCATACGCTATTTCGATGGCTATCAGAACATGTTGACGGCAATGCACTCAAACACAGGGAGCGAACATGACCTTAATGAAGTTTTCGTCGGTAAATCAGATGCTTACTATGCAAAAATGTCTTCCTGGATAATAAAAGAACTGGAACTATTCTCCCGACTCCTTCGTGCTACCAGTGCCCCTCCAGAACAAGTGGCCAAATACCTACGCATCCAACTCAGGCATGAGGGGCGTGATTCATAAAAGACTGATTGACTGCACTATACAAAAAATATCCTACTATGATTCGGGTAGGAGATTTTTTATAAACGATTATTTATCAGCGTTTTAGCGAACACACGTGGCAGAGTCCTCCGTATCAATGTGATTCATACAGACCGTCAACTGAATGTGATTACGAGGAGTAAGACGCCTATCAGCAGGGCTATCAAGAAACAGAAGACGAGGGCGTAGTAGACGCCGGTTTTCAGCGCCAGCAAGAAGCCTTTCTTCCATCCGGTTCCGAACAGCTGCCGGTAATCAATCGTCAGAAGCACAGCCATCAGGCTGATGCCGATCTCCCCTCTCTCCTTGCTCCCGAGGAAAAGGGAGAAGAACATGAAGAAACAGAACTGACAGAGGACATAGGCTGCGATGGCCGCGCAAGCAGACACGCCCATCTTCCTTTTCCTCAGGGCAAGGCACATGGCCGACCAGAGGAACAAAAACTCGAACAGGAACAGATAGATTCCCTGGCTCCGAAGGGCATCTTCCAATGCAGCCAGGGAAGCCTTTGCGGGAGAGTCTATTTTTTCAGGATGGCGGTCCAGGTCCAGCAGATCGATGACGGAGTCTAGATTGATTGCGATCTTCGTCGCTTTCTGAATCTTCTCCGCATTCTTCAGAGTATCAGCCGGCTCGACCGGATCCGATACAGCCGGGGCAGATTCCTGGACCTGACCGGTTTCAGGCTTGGCCGCAGGACGATAGTCCGGGTTGACGATCGATGAAACCAGTGCGAAAAAAGCATAGAAAATGATCAAGGAGGTCAAAGGTGCGAGATACCGCTCGTGCTGTCCTTTGATGTAGTCCCGGATCATATATCCCGGACGCAGGAGAAGATGCACGAAGGTACGCTTTGCATCATCGTTGAGAAACGGGATGCTGTCGAAGGCTCCCCTGTAGAAGTCCCCTTTCCTGGATCTGGAACGGCGCTTCCTCCAAGGCATGAAACCCAGTTTCTGCCAGATGGAAAACGCCCTGAAGCGAACGGCCAGCCTTTGCTTGAACATAGTACCGCAAAGGTACGCTTTTTTAGTTATTCATCCTTAAGATAAAGGTTGATTTGCTTCGGATACCTTCCGAGGACCAGAAGGGTAACGGGGCAGATCCAGGCCTCCGATGAGGTGATCGCCCGTGGTAACGTCGACGACCGCATAGTCGGGATGACCTTCCTTTCCGGCCACATACTGGCAAAGAAGGTTCGCGCCCGCTACCATCATAAGGTTGTGATGGTCAAAGGGATAACCGGGAAAATCAATGTACCAGCAGCCGTCGGATCCTTTGTTGAACTTAAGATGGAATACTTTCATGGTGTTTTGTGTTTTGGGGTTAATATGCGTAATATTTACGCAAATATAATGCCATATTGCCACATATGCAAATACCTGCCAAACAGTCATACTTAAGTATATTTTTCTCGGCTAAAAAGAATCGGTTGGGCAAATTATCATTATATTTACAACCGAACCATAACGATAACGCCCATGAATTACAAACATTTGATCATGATGCTGGCGGCGCTGACAGTCGTCTCCGGTGCATTTGCCCAAGTTCAGCGGAAAGAAATGAAGAACGCTACCCAGATGGGGAAGACCCTCCAGCAGAAACAGGGCACTAAAGAAATGAAGGAAATTAAGATGAGGCAGCCTGTCTACAAACAGGCTTTGGACTCGAAATCTTCAGAAGAGGAGAAGGACAAAGCCCGCCGCAAGGCCATCAACGACTATCTTCTCAAGGAGATGTTCAAGATGGAAAACCCCGCGAACCTCGTCCGTGACGTAAAGGGGCAGAAACTTCCCCAGTTCGTCATCGAAAACGGCGATCTCTATGAATTGAAGGAAGTCCCCCACAATGTCGACACCAAGGACGTGGACATTTTCACGGAGGATAACAACCGGATCTATCCGGGCGTACTGCTGGTTGCAGACAAGGGCCTTGCGAACGGAAATCCCAAGACCGTAGCGGGAATGGGATACGGACGCGTGGATATCAGTCTCGACATCGACACGGGAGGCAAGGAGTTCGCCAAGAAAAACGTAGAAAACTCCTATGCTGAAGTCATGAAAGCGGTTCGGGAGCTTGTCCGCCAGATCTATGAATCGAAGTATTCCCAGCCGGCCAGGATGAAAAGCATCACCGGAGATTATTCCAGTACCGAAGAAATTGCCATCAAAGCCGGATGTGACGTGAATTTCGCCGCCAAATTCAGCGCTTCGGTCTCTACGGACGAGAAGCATGTCACGATCACCCACCTCGACGACCTTTCCCAAATCTATTATAACGTCGTGGTAACCCCTGCCGGAGGTGACTATTCCAACCTTTTCGGCCCGGAAGTTACGGTAGATAAAATCAAAGAAATGGTCGCGCAGTACAAAGCCCCGTTCGTATTCGTCAATCAGATGAGTTTCGGCCGCCGGCTGTACAAATTCTCCGAGTACAAGGCTTCCGATTTCAAGATGGACGCCTCCGCGTCGGCTTCCTATTCCGGAGCATCTTTTACTTCGTCCTCGAATATCATGAAAAATCAGAAGGCCAGCAGCATTTCCGTATATATGAAAGGCGGCGATCCCAGCCTCGGATCGGGTCTGATCCAGGACGAAGCCACCGTCCGGAAGGTGCTGTCTACATATGACAATAACGGAAGCAACAAGGCGCTGACGCTCAACCAGTACAACCAGGGACTGCCCATGTCGTTCACCACGACTTACCTCGGATCCCAGGATGTCTGCCAGAGAGGGACTACCGGAAAATACTACACGGCGGAATACAAGAAGTGTATCAACCGGCTGACTTTGAAGGTTCGCTCCAAGCTGGACAACAAGGGGCTTGTCAACTCCCGGATAAAGCCCAAATTCTACTATCGGACGATGCTAGTGGACGAGAACTCCGGAAAGATTCTCAAAAGGAATATCGAGCATGATCCCATCGAGAAAGAGATGACCTGCAACGATACCTGGCAGTATACCCTCGAACTTAAGAAGGGAGAGTATCTCGACGGCAATATCTCATGCAGCGTCAGAACCAGGTATGCAGGCGATTGGAAACAATCGATGTCCGACAACTATATCGATCCGATCCGGTATAACGGAGAAGTCGGCACGCTCGTATTCGCCGGCACGGTCCATGGCAACGTCTATGTGAGCATAGATTCCGACGTCGAGTTCATCGGTCTCAAGAAGGGCAAGTATTAGTACTGCCCTCTCTTTCACAAAGAAGGCGACCCGCCCGGGCCGCCTTCTATTTTTGTTTCGTGTTCAGGACTACATCAGTCCGATGCTGCGGAGGTAGCAGGCGCTCTGGGCGATACCCTCGAAACGGTCCTTGGCCTCCTTGACAGGCTCGTCCTGCTCGACACAGAACCACTGGGCACCGGCCTCGACGGAAGCCTTCAGGACGGCCGGGATGTCGACCTGGCCCTTGCCCAGCGGACGGTACTCGAACCAGCCGCCGTCATCCTTCATCGAATTGTCCGTGGACAGGCCGATCAGGGCGTACGGGGCGCTGCTGAGCTTGCCCTCCAGGAAATAATCCTTGGCATGGATGACAGGAATGCGGCCGCAATACTTCGCGATGACCTCTGCCGGAGGGAAACCGGCGTAGTCGGCCCAGCAGACATCCAGTTCGACCTGGAGGTCGGAGGGTTCCGTAGAAGCGAAGATGTAGTCGTGACCGACCGTACCGTCAGGGAGTTTGACGAATTCGAAGTCGTGGTTGTGGTACAGGAGCTGGAATCCGGCTTCCTTGACCTTCTTGCCGATCTCGCCGATCTTCGCGACGGTCTCCTTGAACTGCTCCGGATTGACGCCCGGACGGCTTGCCTCGTCCATATACGGGAAGGTGATGTACTGGACGCCGAGGATGGTATTCTCCTCGATGACCTTGTCGAGATCGTCCATCATCTGCTGGAACGGAACATGGTTGGAGAAGGGAATCAGGCCGAGTTCGGTGCACATGGTCTTCACCTCGACGGGCGTATGGCCATAATACTCACCGTAGAATTCGACGCCGGCATAGCCCATCTCGCGGATCTTCTTCAGGGTTCCGTAGAAGTCTTTCTCGAGTTCGGTCCGGACGGAATAGAGCTGGACCCCGACCGGAAGACGGCGGGCATACTCATAGCAGCAGCTCTGGTCCTCGGAGCATTTCTTGTTTCCCCCGCAGGATACCAGGAGGGCGGCAGCGGCCAGGACGGCCGTCAGAATCAGATAAAAACGTTTCATATCAATAATGGTTTACAGTGCATCAAAAGCGAAGACATGGCCCTTCTCGGAGCCCCAGGTCGACGTCACGACAAGGCGGAGGGCGTCCGCTTCGACTGGTTCGAAAGAGACCTTGCGAAGGCGCAGGAAGTTCCCCTCCTCCTCATAGACCGTCTTCCAGGCAGTCGTGCGGCGTCCGGTCTTGACCCGCGCCTCGAGACGGTAGCCCTTGACCATCATCGGAGGCACCTGGACCCGCTCGGTCGTCGCCTCGAGCTTCCGCATCCGCTTCGAACGGATCTTGAAATGGGAATCGAAGATCAGGCGGGCGCCCGAAAGGGTAACCGGCTTCTTCCACGTATAGACGACCGACTCCTCGCCAGGAGCGGCCCAGACGCCGTTGTCGGCGCCGCCCCACTCGCGGTCGATCCCGTTCCGGAGCACCTCCAGGGCCGGATCTACGGTCGCGGCGGCGGTCAGCGGAGAGATTTTCCGCCAGCGGTACGGGAGCATGCAGTCGTCATCCTCGAGCATGTCCTGGACTTCGGCGATATGGTCCCGGCGAACTTCCGCGGGGGTGATTCCCTCCCGCAGGGCGACCGCCGCGCCGGTTCCGCAGGCCTGGCCGAGCAGGGCGCAGGTCGCCATGACCCGGGTTGCGGAAAGGCCCATGTGCGTGCAGGAAATATCCCGCCCGGCAAACATCAGGTTCGGCACATTGACCGAGTAAAGGCAGTCAAAGGGAATCCCGAAATAGTCCGGGGTGCTGTATTCCACGGAGATCCGGCCTTTCTTGTGGAAGGCCTCGGGATCATGGTCGTCCAGGGTCCATCCTCCGTAAGCGACCACATCCTCGAAGTGTCCGCCGGAGAGGACGTCGTTCTGGGTCAGGATATGCGGTCCGACATAACGGGTCGACTCACGCTTGCCGGGAAGGGACCCGATCCAGTCGAGTTCGTAGCCCTTTCCGCGGCCGTCCGGGTGATTCTTCATGTATTCCCAGATTCCGTAGGCGATCCGTTTGAGCTCAAACTGGATGTCGGGGGCATCGAAAATCGTATCGTACAGGCCGCCGAACTCGATCCACCAGAAATTATTATCCTTCGGACTGTAGATCCGTTTGTAGTTGAACTTGACTCCGGGAATCGTAGAGACCGGAATCGTATAATCGAAATCGGCATCCGTGAAATGGTAGGCCCAGTCGGGGGCTTCGAAAGGATGGTCCTCATCCGTTTTCCTCAGTTGCAGAAGGATTGAATTGCCCATCGTATGGGAGTCTCCGCCTTCGGCGAGATCGCTCTCGTTGAACTCGCTCGGGAATTCGCGGCCGCGGCGATATTTCGCGCCGGAAAGCCGGAGGATACCGTCGCCGGTGCAGTCCGCAAAAAGCTTTCCTTTTATCAGATACTTCGTATAAGCATTCGAGTTCCATGCCTTCACGGCTGCGATACGATCTCCATCCATAACGACATCCTCAACGGAAGTGTTGAGCAGCAGCTTGATATTGGGTTCATTGATGACCGTCGTATAGATCACGTCATCCCAAAGGGTATAGCGCTGGAGGGGATTGTAGCGGAAGTTCCTAAGCTGCATTTCCTCCAGGATGCCGGCCTCCTGGTACTGATCTTTCAGAACGCCGACAATGCCCATCCGCATTTCGCTCGAGGCGTTTCCGCCGAGGACCGGACGGTCCTGGACAAGAATGACCTTCGTCCCGTGCCGGGCAGCCGTGACCGCGGCGCAAACGCCGGAAAGTCCGCCGCCGCAGACGATCAGGTCGCCCTCAAGCTCTACATTTTTGATGACTTGGGAATTCTGTTCCGTCAGCATGGTGCTGACCTGGGCATGGGCATTCAGGGTTGCGAGGGCCAGGACGCCCGCGCAGAAAACCCGAAAAATCTTTCTCATTTCTGCTTGTTTTAGATTTCTACAAATATAACGATTTTGTGCTGATTTTTTTTCGTTATTTTTGTAAGTTTTATGAGAATTGGAGACATAGACCTCGGGGAAAGGGCAGTGCTGCTGGCGCCGATGGAGGATGTGACGGACGCATCCTTCCGGATCCTGTGCCGGGAAGCCGGGGCGGACATGGTCTATACCGAGTTCATCTCCGCCGACGGGCTGATCCGGGACGCCCGGAAAGCCCTTGCGAAGATGGTCACCTCCGACGAAGAGGCCCCGATCGGGATCCAGATCTACGGCAGCGAACTGGAGCCCATGGTCGACGCCGCTCGGATGGCGGACCGCGCCGCGGAAATCGCGGGGGGCCATGGAGCCGACCTGATCGACATCAATTTCGGCTGCCCCGTCTCGAAAATCGCCGGCCGCGGAGCCGGAAGCGGGATGATGAAGGACCCCGACAAGATGGTCGCGATCACGGAAGCGATTGTCAAGGCCGTCCGGAAGTCCGTCACCGTCAAGACCCGCCTCGGCTGGGACGACAAGTCGAAAATCATCGTGGACCTCGCCGAGCGCCTGCAGGACGTCGGGATCCAGGGGCTCACGATCCACGGCCGGACCCGGTCCCAGATGTACAAGGGCGAGGCGGACTGGACCCTCATCGGGGCGGTGAAGAACAATCCCCGGATGCACATCCCCATCATCGGGAACGGGGACATCAACACCGCCGAGAAAGCCCGGGAGGCCTTCGACCGCTGGGGCGTCGACGGAATCATGGTCGGGCGCGCCTCCTTCGGCCACCCCTGGATCTTCACCGAAATCAAGCACTTGCTGCGGACCGGGGAGCCGATGCCCCCGATGGGCGTCCGCGAAAGGGTCGCCCTCGCCAAGCGCCATTTCGCCCTGTCCCTCGCGGTCAAGGGACCCGTCACGGGCGTTTTCGAGATGCGCCGGCACCTCTCCTGCTATTTCAAGGGGCTGCCCGATTTCAAGGAGACCCGGATCCGGCTCGTCACCGAGACCGACCCGGAGGAAATTGTCCGGATCCTGGACTACATAGCGGAACGCTGGGGAGACACTCCCCTGGAAACCGTCACCTCGGTATATGGACTGTAAACAATTGAGACAATGATCGATAGAATCCTCCTCTTCCCCTACACCCTCACCCTGGCGGCCCGGGATTTCCTCTTCCGGAAAGGCCTCCGGAAATCCGTCTCTGCAGAGGTCCCGACCATCTGCGTCGGCAATATCACCGTCGGCGGAACCGGAAAGACCCCGCATACGGAGATGATCCTCCGGACCCTGCTCCGGAGCGACCGGTGGGCCTACAGCAACATCGCCGTCCTGTCGCGGGGGTACAAGCGGAAGAGCCGCGGTTTCCAGAAAGTGCTTCGGGACGGGAGTGCGGCCACCTTCGGGGACGAGCCGCTCCAGATCGCGAAGAAGTTCCCTTCCGTGACCGTCGCGGTGGACAGGGACCGGATCGAAGGCTGCCGCTTCCTCCGCCACCCGGACGAACTCCAGACCGACAAGAAAGCCCGCCGGTGCATGGACAAGGACCTCCCCGCCGCGGACATCATCGTCCTCGACGACGCCTTTCAGTACCGGAAACTCCGCGCCTCGGTCAACATCGTCCTCGTCGATTATTACCGCCCGGTCCATAAGGACAGGCTCCTCCCGCTGGGACAGCTGAGGGACCTGCCGAAAAGGTTGGGGGACGCGGACATCCTCATCGTGACCAAGTGCCCTCCCTACCTCGACGATTGGGAGAAGATGAAATGGGCGGGTTACCTCGGGCTCTCGAATTACCAGGCCGCGTCCTGCAAGGGCGTCCGGGAAGGCGGGAAGCAGCAGACCCTCCTCTTCTCCTACATCGGCTACCGGGACATGCTTCCGGTCTTCGAGGAGGAGGCCGACAACCGGTTCGTCTACTCGAAACGCCTGGTGCTGTTCTCGGGCATCGCCAAGGACATCCAGCTCCGGAACTACCTGTCGGACAGCTACAAGATCGTCAAGCGCTTCAATTTCCCGGATCACCACAAGTACACTCCCGCTGATATCCGGACCCTTTCGCACGCCGTCCGGGAGAATCCGACCGCCGTCGTCGCGACGACCGAGAAGGACGCGCAGAGGGTCGTGGACACGAAAAAGGTCCCCGACGCCCTCAAGGAGCGTCTTTTCCAGGTCCCGATCGAAGTGAATTTCCTCTCTGACAACGAGAAGGCCGTCTTTGAAGCGACCCTGCTTTCCTTCCTCGGCTAGCGCCGCTTCAGGGAGGTGACGCGGCCGTCTTTCCAGCGCAGGTCGACGGTCTCGCCGCCCCGTGTACGGAGGCCCCGGACCTCTCCGGAAGCCCACGCTTCAGGCAGGGCGGGCAGGGCGGTCACGCTTCCGTCCATCGCGCTTTGCAGCAGCATTTCCACGACTCCGGCCGTCCCCCCGAAGTTCCCGTCGATCTGGAACGGGGAATGGGCGTCCAGCAGATTCGGATAGGTACCTCCGCCCCTCCGGGCATCTTTGCCCTTGTAATTGTCCGGACTGACATAGCGGAGCAGCCGCCGGTACTGCCGGTAGGCTTTCTCGCCGTCCCCGAGGCGGGCATGGAGGTTGACTCTCCAGCCACAGCTCCATCCCGTCGTCTCGAAACCTTTGATTTCCAGGGTTTTCGCACAGGCTTTCGCGAGGTCTCCCCCGGTGATGCTGTGTCCCGGATAGAGTCCGATCAGGTGGGACTGGTGCCGGTGCCGCGGATCCCGGTCCGGCCAGTCGTGGAACCATTCCTGCAGGGCGCCGTCCGCACCGATCCGGTACGGGAGCAGGCGGGACAGTTTCCCGCGGGCCTCCTTGACGAAATCGGAATCCACGCCAAGGGTCTCGGCCGCCGCGACCGCATCTCCGACGCATTCCCGGATGATCGCGAGGTCCGCCGTCCCTCCGTACAGGGTGCGCGCCTGATACCCGTCCGGGGTGACGAAGGCATTCTCGGGCGAGGTCCCGGGAGAAGTGAGCAGCACTCCGTCCTTTTCTGTGAGCCAGCCGAGGCAGAACTCGGCGGCGCCCTTCAGGACCGGATAATCCCTCTTGAGATCCTCCAGGTCCCGGGTGAAGAGATAATGCTCCCAGAAATGGGTCGAGAGCCAGGCTCCGCCCATCGTCCAGTTGGCCCACTGGGGATTGCCGACGCCGGCCCCGACGGGGGTCGCCATGGCCCAGATATCGCTGTTGTGGCCGGCATTCCATCCCTCCGTGACCCCGTAGAAGTTCCGGGCGGGGGCGACGCCGTTGACGCTGAGGTTCCGGACGAAGCCGAGCAGGACTTCGTGCATCTCGGGAAGGGCCGTCACCTCCGCGGGCCAGTAATTCTCCTCCGTATTGATGTTGATGGTATAATTGCTGCTCCATGGCGGCAGGATCTTTTCATTCCAAAGTCCCTGCAGGTTGGCCGGGACTCCCGGAGTGCGGGACGAGGAGATGAGCAGATACCGTCCATACTGGAAATAAAGCGCCTCCAGTTCGGGGTTGACGTCCAGGCTGTCGGTGTAGCGGAGGAGCTGCCGGTCCGTCGGAAGGGCGGCGATGGCGGGATCCGTCCGGCCGAGGTCCAGGGAGACCCGGTCGAAATAGCTCTTGTAATCGGCTACATGGGCTTTTTTCAGGGCCTTGAAGGATTTCCCGGCAGCCCGGTCCATGATCCGCTGCGCATCGGCGACATAGTCCCTCCCTTCCGTCGCGGGGTTCTTGAAGGGCCCGTTGAAACTCGTCGCATTGGTCAGCAGGACCATCGCCTCGTGGCAGTTCCTCAGAAGGATCTCACCGTCTCCGGCGGCCACTTCCCCGTCTTTCGGAAGGACTCGGAGCAAGGTACGGAAATGGATCCCCCGGTTCGGATCATAGAGGAAATGAGGGACTCCTTCCTGGGCATGATAGCTCGGATAGGAATGGTAAGCCGCATAGCCCCGGAGGTCGAGTTCCCCGTTTTCCGAGGCCGTCGTCTCGAAGGGGAGTTCCGATTCGAGTCGGAAGCGGGCGTCGATTCCCGCCTCGTCCTTCAGGTACATGACGATGACCGAATCCGGCGACGAAGCGAAATACTCCCTCGTCTGGACCTTCCCCCCTGTCCGGACCGTCCGGACGGTCGCTGTGGCATCCCGAAGGTCCAGCTGGCGGTGATAATCTCCGGTCATGATGCTGTCCCCGAACTCGATCCACAGCGTGCCCAGGGGCTGGTAGTTCTCGCTGAAATGGCCCTGGACATTCCGCTGCAGGTCGTCCGCGAGCCGATAATCCTCTGCGTCGAGGGCCGCCCGGATCGCCGGGATCCATTCTCCGTCGGCGTATTTCCCCATCTGGCTTCCGTCCGGATAGTCTTTCGGAACGGTTTCACCCTCTCCGGTCCAGAGCGTGATATCGTTCAGCGAAAGCCGCTCCGTACCGACCCCGCCGTAGACCATGGCTCCGAGGCGGCCGTTCCCGATGGGGAGCGCCTCTTCGAAGAAGGTGGCGGGTGCATCGTATTTCAGCCGGAGGTCCGGGCCGGCCTGGTTGCAGCCGGCGAGAAGGACGGCGAGAGCAAGAAAGAGGGGAAAACGGTTCATGGGAAGGGGAAGATTGGTTTCAGACAAATATAAGAAGTTATTTGGACAACTGAACGGAAATCCCTACCTTTATCCGGAATAAAAACCCCTTGTCATGAAACGAATCCTATTCGCCATCGCCTTTATCGCCGTCCTCGCCAGCTGCGGACGGAAAGAAGTATTGTTCAACGGAAAAGACCTCGACGGCTGGGTCTGCATCACCAAGGCGGACAGCACCGCCGTCCCGGACGACATGCCCGTACCCCCGCCGACATTCAGCGTCCAGAACGGCGTTCTCCACATCACCGGAGAACCGTTCGGATACATCCGGACCGAGAAGAAATATGCAGACTACACGCTCTTCCTCGAATGGCGCTGGGCCGGACCCCGCGCCGACAGCGGCATCTTCAACCGCCTGCAGGACCCGGACAAGGTCTGGCCTGACGGCATCCAGCTCCAGATGAGGGAAAGGGACTTCGGTTTCCTGTTCAGTTCCATTCCTCTCGAGGGCATCGAAGGTCCCTTCTACCGGGCAGCGCCCCTCTGCGAGGCCGATCCGGAACTGCCTGACGGCGAGTGGAACAAGACTGAAATCACCTGCAAAGGCGGCCACCTGACCTGCAAGGTCAACGGCATCCTGGTCAATGAAGCCGTAGCGGAGGCCACCGAAGGCTATATCGGCTTCCAGAGCGAAGGCGGCGCCCTCGAGTTCCGCAACATCTACCTCAAATAACGGTCCCGCCCGACCGGCTCCTTCCTTCCGGAGCGACCGTCTCCGGCAAGACCGCCTGACGCGTGCCGCGCAACCATCTGAATATCAATTGATAACAACATCAAGGGGTCTGAAAATTCTGGCCCCTTGATTGTTTAATATGCTGATTATTACTTCGTTAGCCGGCAGACAATTCCTCCCTGTTTTTTTGGTTGCAGGGTATCCCCCCTGCAACCTATGCCACCCTCGGCATTATAAGAGGGAGGGGCCCTGAGGGGACCCCGGGAATCTCTGATTCTTGGGGAACTCTCAGGGAGGGGCCGCGAAGCGGCGGTTTCAGGGGGGATACCCTGAAACCGAAAGAAAAGGAAGGGGGAGAGCGTATCTTGCCAAAAAAAGACTATATTTGCAGTATAAGGTTAGTTAGTTTTAATTGAGGGGTATTCAGCGTATGAAGAAGGTTAGAGTATTCGCGCCCGCATCCATCGCCAATCTGGGATGCGGATTTGATGTCATGGGCCTCGCCCTGGACGAAGTGGGAGACATCCTGGAAATGACCGCCACCGAAGGGGATGGCATCACCATCACCAACAAGACCGACGTTCCTCTCCCCGAGGATATCGAGGAGAATGTCATCACCCCCGTCATCCGGAAGTTCTTCGAGATGACCGGGCTTTCCGGGCACATCGACGTCGTAATCTGCCAGAAAATCTACCCGGGATCCGGCATCGGTTCCAGCGCGGCGTCCAGCGCAGCGGCGGCCTACGGAATGAACGAACTGTTCGACTGCCCGCTCTCCGACGAAGAGATGGTTATCTGCGCCATGGAAGGAGAGAACCTGGCCAGCGGCGGCTACCACGCGGACAATGCGGCGCCCGCCCTGCTCGGAGGGATCATCCTGATCCGCGGCTATGAACCCCTCGACATCATCCAGCTGCCCATCCCCGGCAATTTCTATTGCGCCGTCTCCCACCCGGAAATCGTGGTCTCGACCAAGGTCGCCCGAAGCATCCTTCCCAAGGCGGTGTCCATGCACGACGCCATCCGCCAGTGGGGGAATGTCGGCGGCCTGATCGCCGGCCTGTATTCCGGCAATATCGGCCTGGTCGGCCGGGCGATGAAAGATTTCGTGGCAGAACCGTACCGGAAACAGTTCATCCCTGAATTCGACCAGCTGCGTGAGAAGATCCTCGCATCCGGCTCGATGGCGATGAATATCTCCGGCTCCGGACCTTCCGTATTCTCCATCTCCGACAGGCGGGAGGTTGCCACGCGAGCGGAAGAAATTATGAAAGAACACTTTACATCACACGGGATCGGTTGCGACGTCTATGTGGTGAAAGTCACGAACAAGGGCGCCAAGCTGCTTGCCCAATGAGATACTACAGCACAAACGGCCGCGCTCCGCTCGCCTCCCTCCGCAAGGCTGTCGTCAAGGGCCTTGCGGAAGACCGCGGACTCTATATGCCGGAGCGGATCCTTCCGGTTCCGGAAGAAATCTTCCGGAGCAAGTCCTTTACGGAGGTATCCATGGCCGTCGCCGACGCTTTCTTCGGGGAAGATATCCCCGCCGGGGAGCTGCGGCGGATCGTGGAGGAAACGCTTTCCTTCGACTGCCCGCTCGTCGAGGTAGAGCCGGGGATCTATGCCCTGGAACTCTTCCATGGACCCACCCTCGCGTTCAAGGACGTCGGGGCCCGGTTCATGGCGCGGCTGCTCCGGCACTTCACGGCCGGGACGGAGGAGATCCATGTCCTTGTGGCGACCTCCGGAGATACGGGAAGCGCCGTGGCGAACGGCTTCCTGGGCGTCGAGGGGATCCATGTCTCCGTCCTCTACCCCAAAGGGAAGGTGAGCCCGATCCAGGAGTGCCAGTTCACGACGCTGGGGCGGAACATCACCGCCCTGGAAATTGACGGGACCTTTGATGATTGCCAGGCGCTGGTGAAGGCCGCGTTCATGGACGAAGAATTGAACGGGGCCATGCGCCTGACCTCCGCCAACAGCATCAACGTGGCGAGATTCCTGCCGCAGGCCTTCTATTATTTTTGGGCGTGTGCGCAGCTGGGCGGACGCGGGAATGTGGTCTGCAGCGTCCCCAGCGGCAATTTCGGGAACCTGTGCTCCGCCTTGTTCGGGAAACGGATGGGCCTTCCCGTCAAGCGGTTCATCGCGGCGAACAACGCCAACTGCGTTTTCCTGGATTTCCTGAAGACGGGCGAATACCGGCCCCGTCCTTCCGTCCAGACCATCGCCAACGCGATGGATGTGGGGGATCCGAGCAATTTCGCCAGGATCTGGGACCTGTATGGGCACGATCCCGACGCGATCCGGGCGGACATTTCCGGCGCATCCTATTCCGATGCGCAGATTGCCTGGACCATCCGCGACTGTTTCGCCCGCACCGGTTATCTGCTGGATCCGCATGGAGCCTGCGGCTACCGGGCCTTGAAAGAGGGGCTGCGCGAGGGCGAGACCGGGTTTTTCTGTGAAACGGCCCACCCGGCCAAATTCAAGGATACCGTCGAAGGGATCATCGGGAAACCTGTCTCCATCCCCGACCGGCTTGCCGCCTTCATGCAGGGAGAGAAACAGGCCGTCGGACTCCCCCGCGACTTCTCCTCCTTCAAACGCTATCTGCTCTCCGGGGCCGCCCCTTGAGCGTGGGACTCAGAACCGAAGGGCAAGCGAGAGGCCGGCAGCATAGGTGACTCCGGTCGCCGTCTCAAGAACAGCTCCTGTAATCCCTATTGCTAGCCGAGCTTTTGAATTCGTACCTGTCTCCAGATGGTGATGGGAGGGGCCGGAGCGAACGTAGTGAGCGGAGTCCTCTCAGAGGCAAGCTGCCGACCGCTACGAAACCTGGCGCACAAAAAAAGCAGAGGCCGACCCTTTTTAGTCGACCTCTAAACCTATGCTCCGGGATATTTAAAATTGCCAGCCAATTCTCAGCCCCACACTTCCTCCCCATGCTTTACCGTTTGATAAATCATCGGTATCAGTATAATATTTTGAAAGATAGGGGCCAAGAAGAATTCTTTTCCCTGAACGAGTTGTTCTGAAGATCCCTAAAGAGACGGATCCAAGAGGTATAGTTCCATCATAAAAGAAACTTGCCCCGCCATTTGCAGAAAGATAAGCTCCCATTCTGGCTTCTCTCGAGAACGGGATTCTGGAACGCAGGCTGAGCTGTGCCGTCAAACCCAATTCAAAACCAGTTGACAATCCTATAGCGATATACTCGTTCAGATTGAATCCCGATGTGTACAAAGCTGAGATATATGGCACCGCCGAACCTCCTGAAGGAGCTCCCAGGCCCATGGAAAAAGAGACTTCACGAAGTCGGTCCGCTCCAAATACTTGGAACGTAAACGACATTGCAATGCTAAATACAATGAAAAAACGGATTAGATAATTTCGGATTTTCATAATAGTCATGAAGGATACATCAATTGAAAAACCATACCTGTACAAAAGTATATCATTCCCTTATTTTTTGCAAACAACGATTTATCTCCCTCTGTCGGCCGACATACCTGTCCCATGAAAAAGAATGCGGTAACTGACGCTTGGCATGATCGGAAGAAGGGAAATCTGCTTCCAGACCCGCTCCTCCGCGTTATACGTGATCATGAAAGGGTTGTGCCGATTCGTCAAGTTGTAGATGCCGAGGTGCAGTTCCCGGGATAGCCGGTCTCCGCGTATTTTCATATACCAGCCGGCATCCGTCCGGAAGAACGTCGGCATCCGATAATTGTTCAACGTCGTAAAGTAATCGAAATCTACTTCTTCCCCGCTCGGAAACAGCGGGAACCAAAACCGGGCGGCAGGAACCGTCTCGCTGCAGCCCGACTGAACGGTTATGAAAACCGTCAGGCCCGTCTCTTTTCGTTCGCTCCGGGTAAGGATCCAACTTCCGCTCAGGTTGAAGATGTGCGGCCGGTCGAATTTGGCCGGGAAACGCTTCCCTTCGTTCAGATACCGGAAATACCGGTCGGTCTTTGACCATGTATACGCAGCCCGTACGGAAAGTCGCTTCCCCGTATAGCCATAGGATGTTTCAAGACCATACGAAAGGCCCGATCCGACCTGGATCGGAGACCGGCTCGACCCGTAAAGGGAGGATTGTTTCCATCCCGCAATGTCCATGCTGAACACATCCGCCGCCTCCTGGAAATACACCAGATTGTCCATCTCCTTCCAATATCCCCCGAGCGTAAAATGATGGTCTCCGAGATCCGAAACGATCCCGCCATAGTACTGCAGCGCCTTTTCGGGAGGCAGCTTGCTGTCGGCCGGAACGATCATGTCCAGAGACCATCCCACCGGGATCCCTTCCAGCGTATGATAGTACTGGTACCTGTTGTCAAAGGTCCCCTCAATGGCCAGCCCCTTCATCAGCCGGATTCGCAGCATGGCGCTGTGCTCGGTATTCGCGAACCCCTGATGGGCATTCCTCCGGAGCGCCACCCGCGCAGAGAGCCGGTCCGGAAGTTCATATTCGCCCTGGACGTGCCAGGTCCTTGTCGTCGATTCTTCCCGATTGTCTATCATCGGTGAAACGCGGGCCTCCCGATAGTAATTCCCGGAATAGCTGGTAAACGAGCCAGGATTGAATGAACCCTGTCGATAGGAATATCCACCGCTGACGGCAAGGCCCTTCGCCAAATGGACCAGCAGGCTTCCGTCGAACCCCTTTTCGACCAGACTGTCCCGGAGGATGAACGTGTTCATGGCTCCCCGGGTCTCCTTCTCCTGGATCTGATGGGTATTCTTCCGGTTCCAATAACCTCCGGCTTTCACCTCCAGTCCTCTCCATTTCCATTCCCAGCGGACCATCCCGATCAGGTTGCCCCACCCGAAACGATCCGCCGTGTTCCCGTCCACCGTGAACCGGTAGGAATCGTCGCTACGGAACACGCTCCCGTCCAGCCGGCTCCCTTTCCACAGCTTCGCGGACACCTTCCCATACACGTCGTAGATGCCGGCGCCCATCTCGGTAAATCCTCCGAAAGAGCGATTGAACAGCTGCAGCTCCTTTCCCAGCGGAGACCAGCGGGCCGCCCCCACAAGGCTGACCCGATTCTTGACGAGGGGACCGGAAACCGAAGCGCCCAGCATGAAGTTACTCACGCTTCCGCTGCCCCGGAAGACGCTCCAGGAGTCCTCCGCTGAAGATAACCGGATATGGGATGCCGTCAGGTTCCCTTCGTCGGAAGAGAAGCCTCCGACCCGGAACATCGTTTCTCCGACCACCTCATTCGACAGGACCGACATCATTCCAAGAAGATGACTGGAACCATAAATTGGAACCCCGTCCAGGGTCACAACGTTGTTCCCGAGATTCCCGCCGCGAACATAAATGGCAGAAGATCCGTCCGCTCCGGAAGAGACGCCAGGAAGTGTCTGAATGTATTTAATATAATCGGCCTCACCCGAGGCGGACACGACGGCGCGGATCTGAGACGGACTTACGAGGTGAGTCCCAGTACCATGCCGGAAGCGGTAGTCCTCCTTAATGGCAGCCGGAAGTGAATCACGAAGGGACGTCACCTCCTGACCCGTCATCATGAATGACATGACAGAAAAGAAAAGGAGCGTGAAAAAGTGGATACGAACCATAACAACAATAACCTCTCATTGCGTCACAGGAATCATATAGTAACTGCCGTCTTCTTCCTGGACAATCGACGTCCCATAAAAGACGGGGATGGTGCGAATGGATTCTGCACCAAAAATCCCAAATCCGCCTTCAATGTTGGAATAGAGTCCCTCGCGGTCGAACATCTGCTGCATCAAATCTCCCGATATATTATCAAACCCTTTTTTGTACAGTCGTTTTAAAAACATATCATATTCTGTCGAAGGGAAATGGATTTCTGTGAACATCTTCGGCCTTATTCCCTTTGTCGAGAACAAATAGGTCGCATCTTTCCAGTCGTAATCTCCAATCACCCATGGATACAACCATGAAAAAGAGCCCTCGTCGGAATCATCTGATCTGGTACCCGACTGATTAATACGCAATGATTTCCAGTACAACGAGACTGATTCTGACTTACAGAGACGGATATAATCGAAGAAATAATGACCGGTTTCTTCTCCTAAACCAGAGCTGCGAAGATGATTCTCCGAGAAACTCTCGACATCAGACATTGAGACAGTGGTCCTGTTGAAAGAGTCGGTTGTACCGCCCATAATTGAACCAAGGAATTCACTGTAATAGCGATCTCCATTTGAGAGGACTTGATATCGCGAAATCCAGTAAACTACAGGACCACTCTCTATGAAATCATTTGGAGCATACTTAAAAATGTGTAAAGCATTGTCAAAACCTTCTTGAGAATAGCTTACCTCCCATTTATTAGGAGTTGTTGTATTCGCTTCTATGAACCGGCTTCCGGTCAATTCAATTGTCAGATGATATTCTGTAGAATACTGCATCGGGAGGTTAACTTCCCAAATATCCCCATCCACGTAAGAGAAAGGATAGTGATGATACCGATCAGATAATTCCGCTTTATGAACATCAGATGGTGAGACCGGTGCTCCAGGATCATTCTCTCCTCCGGGATAAAATAGTCTCATTATTTGCGTATCGGTTGTATCATTCAGAACACACAAAATTGTAAAAGGTTTCTCTTCCTTCGGATCCATGACGATCGTTTCCACGCAGGACATGGCCAGGAGACAAAGAAGAACCAAACGGAAAAACTGTTTCATACCGTATAGATGCATTGGGAACCGGTTTCGTTGCGTGTTGTGCTTGTATTTAGCGAAAACAACACAGGATTCACATCTTTCCTCTCAATTATTCATTTTCCTTATCTTTCTCCTCACCTGCCGTACTTATTCATTCGGATAAATATTATAGAGATTCCTTCTCATTAGTGTCCGGTAAAAATCCGTAAAAGATCTTTGAAAACATTGAAAGTTAGGTAATTACAAAGGTTTTTGAGGCGCGCCGATTTGAATTTATCTTTGCCAGACTAACGTAGAATGGCACATGCATAAAGGAAAATACGT
>JAFRUH010000012.1 GCA_017438975.1 Bacteroidales bacterium | reverse complement strand
GATGTCGTAGAAGGCCATTTCCGGCTCGATCATCCAGAACTCCGCGAGGTGGCGCGGGGTGTTGGAATTCTCGGCGCGGAAGGTCGGTCCGAATGTATAGATCTCACCGACGGCCGTAGCGCCAAGTTCGCCTTCCAGCTGTCCGCTGACGGTCAGGCTGGTCTTCTTCCCGAAGAAATCCCGGGAAAAGTCGATCCTTCCTTTCTTGTCGAACGGGATGTTGGCGAGGTCCAGGGTCGTCACCTGGAACATATCTCCGGCACCTTCGGCGTCCGATTCCGTGATGAGGGGAGTATGGAGATAGACGAATCCTTTGTCATTGAAGAACTGGTGGATGGCGAAGGCCATGGCGTGGCGGATCCTGAGGACGGCCCCGAAGGTGTTGGTCCTGAGGCGCATATGGGCGACGCTGCGGAGATATTCGAGGGACGTATCCTTCTTCTGGAGGGGATAGCGCATCGGGTCGCAGTCTCCGTAGACCTTGATTTCCCGGGCCTGGATCTCTACGGCCTGGCCGCTTCCCATCGAGGCGACGAGTTCGCCCCGGACGGCGAGGGACGCGCCGGTGGTGATTCTCTTCAGGAGTTCTTCGTCGAAGAGGGTCGCATCTGCGACGACCTGGATATTATTGATGGTAGAACCGTCATTGAGAGCGATGAATTTCACCTGTTTGTTGCCTCTCTTGGTCCTGACCCAACCTTTGGCGAGGACCTCTCCGCCGGGCTCCGCCTGCAGCAGATTCTTGATCTTGGTTCTTTTCAATGTTTCCATATCGGTTTTAATGACTAAATCATGCAAAGATAGGCAAATTATTGACAAAAAGAAAGGCTGAACCCTTCCGGATCAGCCTTTCTTTCTATTGGATTGGACGGGATTATTTGTCGCCGCCCGGTTTTCTTGCCGCGTACATGATCTTAAGGGCGGAGCAACGTCTGAGCTCCTGCTTAACATCCGTAACGATACCCATTCTGACGTCCTCGTCAGCACGGATGCCGACAGTCATGAAAGAACGGTCAGCCTCACTCATGGCGTCTCGTTCGGCAGCGATGAAGTCGCGGATGTCGTCGACCGTCTTGAAAGAATCGTTGAGCTGGATACGGGCATCGGTTCCGTACATGGCCTGGAGATGTTTCACAGGGGTACCGATGTTGACGTACGAGGTCAGGTCCTTTCTTTCAAGCTTGGCGACTTCCGTCGCTTCAGGCAGCTTTACGATAACCTTGTTCTCGGTTTCACGGAGCTGGGTGGTAACCATGAAGAAGAAAAGGAGCATGAAGACGATATCGGACAAAGAACTGGAAGTTGCCTGCGGCACTTCTTTCTTGTTGTTTGATCCACCGAATTTAGACATAACTATATCTCCTTATCTTTTTTTGGTTACATCCTTAGGCTCAGCCTCCGAGATGTTCTGAGGAATGACTTTTCTGACTAACTTCTGCTTATCCTCATCGAGTTTGGAATATTTCTTCCCGAACTCCTTGAGACTCCATTCGTCACGCAACTCATTGACCGCCTTCACGAGTTCGTTCTGGACGGCGATGTAGGCCTGGTAACTGGTACCACGGTCGTTCTGCAGGGAAATAACTCCCTTGGAAACGGGATACATCTTACCGTCGTGCTCCTGCATTTCCTTTTCGGGCAGGTTCGGATCGTCGGTAGGGTTGGCGAGGAATTCTTTGACTTTGTCTTTGAGGAAAGCGACATCTATGGCTTCGTTACCGGCAAACAGCTTATCGGCAGAGTTGATCTTGACGATAATGATATTACGACGGTTCACCTTCACATCCTGCTGCTGTTTCGAGTCAGGGATCTGAGGGAGTCGACGCTGCAGACCTGCGGGCTCTCCCATCGTGGTAGTCATGAGGAAGTAGCAGAGCAGGAGGAATGCAATGTCCGCCGTCGAACTGGTGTTCATTTGCGGTGTTTTCTTCTTAGCCATGTCTTATGCTTTTTTGTTGCGGAGACTCATTACAATTTCACCGACCACGATGGAGGCGATTGCGGCGCCGCCGAGGATGTAGGCGAGATTGAGGATTGTATCAGTCATCTTAAGTTCCGTAGGGGTCGGAATCTTCGTTCCGTTGTAGCCCATAGCGGGCTTGCCGGAAGCAAGAAGGTATGCGATGAATGCCAGTACTGCAGCCCCGACGAGGATCAGTCCCAGTTTGACAAGACTCTTGGGATTCGTCCGGATTGCAATATACAGACCTACACAGATTACGGAGACCAGCGCAATGCCGAGTACTACGTAAGCCCAGTAGAACAGAAGATCCGTCATCTTGCCGTCGTTAGCCTCAAAACCCTTGACGGTTCCGAGGATAAGGACTCCGAGACTGAGAATCATCAGCACCCACAGCAACACCTTGATTATTTTGGCGTATTTCTGTTTTTCCATTGTGCAGGGTTGATTTGAATCCAAAAACTATTTTTTGTTGTATTTGGTGATGGCATCCACGAAACGGATGGAGGAGTCCTCCATGTCGATGGAAAGGGAATCGATCTTGGCGAGGATATAGTTGTAGAAGACCTGGAGGATCATCGCGACAATGAGACCGCCGACGGTCGTGATAAGGGCGACCTTCATACCACCAGCGACAACGTTCGGGGAGATATCACCGGCTGCCTGGATAGCATCGAAGGCCTGGATCATACCGATAACGGTACCGAGGAATCCGAGGGACGGGGCGATCGCGATGAAGAGGCCGATCCAGCTCAGACCGTTCTCCATGAGGCTCATCTGGACACCGCCGTAGGAAACGATGGTCTTTTCGACGACATCGACACCCTGGTCCATACGGAGAAGACCCTGATAGAAGATGCTGGCGACAGGACCGCGGGTATTGCGGCAAACTTCCTTCGCTTTCTCTACACCGCCTTCCTCGAGGGCTTTCTCGACATCCTCGAGAAGCTTGGTCGTGTTGGTCTTGGAGAAGGCCAGATAAAGGATTCTCTCGATAGCGAGAGCGAGACCGAGGATCAAGCAGATGACGATCAGGGACATGAAGCCTGCACCACCTTCGATGAACTTGGTCTTGAGGGCCTGGTGGAGAGGAATTTCCTCACCCGAGCCGGCGAAGAGGTCGATCACCTCGTCGTCATTTGCCGGAGCCGGTTCGTCAGCTACCTGTTCCTGAGCGGCAGGAGCGGCGTTCTCGTCCTGAGCGGAAGCGATGTTCGCAGTGAAGGTCACAAGACCAGCGACTGCCAAAAACATGAAAAACTTTTTCATAACGTTTTTGTGAGTTAATTAAATAGTTATTAAATAGTTAATAATTTTCTTTCCGGGTAAGGACACAGTCCTGCCCTCTAAATCTCGTGCAATTTAGTAAAATAAATTCAAAGTACAATAATTATTTTGTGATTTCACCTTTGAGATTCTTTGTGAGCATCTCTTTGACCCATTCGTTGTCCCCGCTTTTTCCCATCAGGAAGAAGAGTTTCCCGAGGGTGCTTTCCGTCGTTCCGTCATAGCCGTTCACCACCCCTGCGTTCGCCATCGCCTTCCCGTTTGCGTACAGGTCCATGTCTACGGACCCGGTCAGGCACTGGGTGACGTTCACGAGGATCTTGCCCATGGCCTCGGCCTCCCGGACGATTTCGAGGAACCATTCCCCGGTCGGGGCGTTCCCCGCGCCGTAGGTTTCCAGGATGACGGCCCGCGTCTCCGGTCCGCAGACGACGGCCCGCATCACCTGCGGGGTCATCCCCGGATGGAGCTTGAGGATGGACACGCGCATGTCCAGCTTTGTATTGATGGACAGGCTGGAATACCAGTCCAGGGGTCTCCGGATCAGCTCGGTGTTGTAGCGGATGTTGATCCCGGCTTCGGCGAGGAGGGGATAGTTCGGGGACCGGAAAGCGCTGAACTGCTCGGAACTGACTTTGACGGCCCGGTTGCCCCGGATCAGTTTCGAACCGAAGAAGATGGCCACCTCGGGCACGACGGCATGACCTTCAGCATCCTTCGCAGCTGCGATCTCGACGGAGGAGATCAGGTTCTCCTTGCCGTCCGTCCGCAGGGTCCCGATCGGGAGCTGGCTGCCGGTGAAGATGACCGGCTTGGTCAGGCCGTCCAGCATGAAACTCAGGGCGGAGGCGGAATAGGCCATCGTGTCGGTCCCGTGCAGGATCACGAAACCGTCGTAGTCGTCATATTTGTCCCGGATCAGTTCGGCCAGACGCTGCCAGAGGCCGGGTTCGACGTCGGAGGAATCGATCAGCGGGTCGAAGGTGTAGGAGTCGATCCGCACCGCGAACTTGGAAAGTTCGGGCACTTCGTCGATGATCGCCTCGAAGTCGAAAGGCTTGAGGGTCTGTTCCACCGGGTCCATCTTCATGCCGATGGTTCCCCCCGTATAGATCAGGAGAATCGGTGCTTTGTTCATATTCCGAATAGTGTTTGGGCGTTATGCGTCGTTGTTTCTTCGATTTCCGGGAGGGATACCCCTTTCAGTTCCGCGACCTTCGCCGCAATGAGGGGGATGTATGCGCTTTCGTTCCGGTGGCCCCTGTGGGGGACGGGAGCGAGGTAAGGGGCGTCCGTTTCGAGCAGGATGTGCTCGAGAGGAATCTTCCGGACCGCTTCGGCGACGGAGGCGTTCCGGAAGGTGACGACCCCGCCGATCCCGACGGAGAAGTCTCCGTATTTCCGGGCGCGGAGGTAGATTTCGTAGCTGGAGGTGAAACAGTGGAGATTGCCCCTCAGACCGAGATGCCGGTATTCGGAGAGGATGGCGAAAAGGTCCTCCCAGGCATCCCTGAGGTGGATATTGACCGGCAGGTCCCAGGCGGCTGCCATCTCCAGCTGGACCCGGAGCGCTTCTTTCTGCTCCTCCTTGAATTCAATCCCTTCGTGGTAGTCCAGTCCGATTTCGCCGACGGCGACGATGCCGCGGTCGCGGTAGGCGGGAAGGAGGTCGATTTCTTCCTTCCATCGCCCGTCGACCGATCCCGGATAGAGTCCGATCATGGGGTAGAGCACGCCCGGATGGGCGTCATTCAGGCGGAAAAGGGCGTCGCGTTCCCGGCTGTCCACGTCCGGCTGGATCATCTTTCCGACCCCGGCCGCCAGTGCGCGGGCGATCGCTTCTTCCGCATCCGGGAGGAGCCACTCGTCGTAGAGGTGGGTATGGGTGTCGATGAACATCGGTGCAAATGTACGCATTTTATTTCACAATCGAACATCGCTGGAGGAGGTCGGTCGCGACGATTCCTTCCGCGGAAAGGCGGGTGACGGCGCCGGCTATTTCCGGGTACGGACGTCCGGTGAGGGCGGCGAGACCCTCCGCTGTAATGCCCCGGTTCGCGTCGATTTTCCCTGCGATTTCCAGCAGGAACCGCCTTTCCTCAGGAGTGCATCCGGTAGAGAACCGGTCTTCGATCCTCTCTTTGAGCAAGAGTTCGCGACGCGGCCGGACCGGCGTGAGTCCGAGTCTTTCAGCCAGGCTGTCCGGGTCGGCGATGATGTCTGCCATCCTATTCATTATCAAGTTGTTGCATCCTGCCGAGAAGGGATCGTCGAGCCGTCCCGGAAGGGCGAATACATCCCGGCTGTACTCGTTGGCATACCGGGCGGTGATGAGGCTCCCGCCTTTGACTCCGGATTCGATGACGACCGTCGCCCGGGCGAGTCCGGCGATGATCCGGTTCCGCCGCATGAAGTTCAGGGCGACGGGGGCAGTTCCTGTGGGATAGTCCGTCAGGAGGGCGCAGCCTTCTTCCCGGCTCATCCTTTCCGCGAGCGGGCGGTGCTGCCAGGGGTAGATATCGTCGATGCCGGTGGCCATGACCCCGATCGTCGGCAGTCCGCACTGCAGGGCTGTTTCGTGGGCGATCCGGTCCGTCCCGAAGGCGAGTCCGCTGACAATCACGGGTTTGACCGCTGCGGAGGCGAGGGTCTCGACAATCCTCCGGCACCAGGCGTCCCCGTACGGGGTGACCTTTCTCGTGCCGACGACGGCGACGGCGGGGCGGAAGTCGAAGAGCAGGCCGGGCGGGGATTCGCTCCTGAGATAGAGTCCGAGCGGCGGATCCGGGCATTCCAGGAGGATCTCCGGATAGCCCTCGTCCTCGATGGACAGGAAGCGTCCGCCCTTCCGTGCGATTCCTTCCAGTTCCCGTACGGCGGCTTCGAGGGCGGCCGGCCCGACTTTTTCGGCGAGGGAGGCCTCCTCCCCGAGCATCCGGACGAGTTCCTCTTTCGGGATCGAGAAGACAGCCCGGGCGCTGCCTGCGGCGGTGCACAGTTCCCGGCCGGTCCGGGGAGAATATCCGAAAATGCGGTTGAGGGCGCAGAGGCAGGTCCTCTCATCGAAAAATCCTTCCATAGTCAAAGCGATTGAGGCTCCGAATATAGAAGGATTGGAGGAAAGGGGAGTGGTTTTTTACGTTTTCCCCTGTTTTTTTCTGTTTTTTATACGATCAGGAGGGCGTCTCCGTACGGTCCGAAGTTGTAACCTTCCGCGAGAGCGGTTTCGTATGCGTTCATGACCGCCTTGTAGCCGCCGAAGGAGGCGACCGCCATCAGCATGGTGGACTCGGGGAGATGGAAATTGGACACGATCGCATCCGGAACGGCGTACTGGTACGGCGGGAAGATGAACTTGTTGGTCCATCCGTCGTAGGCGTTGACCTGTTTGTCGGTAGTCACATAAGTTTCGAGGGCGCGCATGACCGTTACGCCGACGGCGAGAACCTTGTGGCCGAGGCGGTGGGCGCGGTTGATGTCATCGGCCGCCTTCTGGGTGATGATCATCCGTTCGGAATCCATCCGGTGCTTGGAGAGATCCTCCACGTCGACGCGGCGGAAGTGGCCGATGCCCATATGGACCGTGATGAAAGTCTTCTCGATATCCTTGAGAATCATGCGGTTGAAGAGCTCGCGGCTGAAGTGCGTGCCGGCGGCGGGAACCGAAACGGCACCTTCGTTCGCGGCGAAGATCGTCTGGAAATTCTCCGCATCTTCCGGGGTGACGCTGTCCTTGACCCAGAGCGGGACCGGGGTCTCGCCGAGAGCGAAGAGGGCCTGCTTGAATTCGTCGTAGGGTCCGTCGTAGAGGAAACGGAGCGTCCGGCCGCGCGAGGTCGTGTTGTCGATCACTTCCGCGACAAGGCTCTCGTCTTCACCGAAATAGAGCTTGTTTCCGATCCGGATCTTACGGGCCGGGTCGACGATTACGTCCCAGAGACGCTGCTCCCGGTTGAGTTCCCGGAGCAGGAAGACCATGATGTCCGCCCCCGTCTTCTCCTTTTTTCCATAGAGACGTGCGGGGAAGACTTTGGTGTCGTTGAGGACGAACATGTCCCCCTTGCCGAAATAATCGATGATATTCTTGAAAAGCTTGTGCTCGATTTCCCCGGTGTCCTTGTGGAGGACCATCAGCCGGCATTCGTCTCTCCAGCGCGGGGGTTCTTTCGCGATCCGCTCCTGCGGGAGAGTGAAATTGAATTGAGAGAGTTTCATTCTTGTTTTGGATTGATACTCTATTAATACGGACAATTTATGGAAAAAGTTTCAAATCCGTGCTTCGCGGAAAACCTCGAGGATGGAGGGATAGGTGTTTTTCAGGAAGGGGGGGAGGCTGGATTTCGCAACCCAGGCTGCCTTGGCGATGGCTTCTTCCCGCTGCGGGGTCAGGTCCGTCGGGTCGGTGTAGAGCATATCGTACCACCAGGTGTGCTTGAGGTGCCAGACGCCTCCGCGGAGGTAGCAGTGGTCGGTGATGCAGATCAGGCGGCGGAGCTGCAGCTTGTCGACGCCCGTCTCTTCGCGGACTTCCCGGAGGGCGGTCGTCTCGATATCCTCATCCGCTTCCTGATGGCCCTTCGGGAGGTCCCAGAGTCCGTTCCGGGAGATCAGGAGATAGTCGCCGCGCCGGTTGCAGACGAGCCCACCCGCCGCATTCACTTCCCGGAATTCCGCACAGAGTCGCCGGTAGGCCCGCTGCGGGTCGTCCGTAGGGATGTAGATGCGGGAAAGGGGGTCCTGTACCTCGAACATCCGGACGAGGTCGCCGACATCGACCTTTTCGCCGAGGTGGAATTCGACGGAATTCGGATCCGAGAGACTTTCGTCATCCGGGGTGCAGATGACGATGCATCGTTTCTCGAAGTATATCTTGTGCATATTTTTCTTATATTTGTAAGTTGCAAAGATAATCATTATGACAGAAATAGAAAGCAAACACGGGATCGTTTCCCGCCAGCCGTACGAGATTTACATGTCGTTCTCCGATCTCAGGAACTTCACCCGTTTCCTGCCCGAGGACAAGCGGCAGGACATCGCGGCTGATTTCGACACCCTGCAGGCCCGGATCCAGGGCTTCGATTTCGGGGTGAAGGTCCATGACAGGGTCCCGTATTCCCGTCTGGAGCTGGTCGATTACGGCGCTCCCTTCGCCTTCCACATCGCCCTGCACTGCGATCCGGTCCCGGACGACCCTTCCAAGACCGATTTCCATATCAACGTCGAGGCCGATTTGAATTTCATGATGAAGATGCTTCTCGGTAACAAGCTCCGGGAAGTCCTGGACAAGGTCGTGGACGGACTCGTCGACGCCTCCAACGGCAAGATGCCCGACGGATTCGACCCCTCCCAATTCAAGATGGATGTTTAGCCCCGGATTCACCGCGCTCCTCGTCGAAGCCGTCGGGGAAGAACGGGCCCGGAAGACCCTGGAAGGCCTTTCGGAAGCTCCTTCCGTCTCGATCCGGCTGAATCCGGCGAAACTCCGCTCCTGCCCTTTCGACGCCTCGGTACCGGTTCCCTGGAGCCCCTGGGGATTCGTGCTCCCGGAGCGCCCGGTCTTTACCCTTGACCCCCTCTTCCACGCCGGCTGCTATTATGTGCAGGACTCTTCCGCGATGATGGTCGGAGAGATTTTCAGGCGCTGTCTCGACCTGCTGGATACCCCGCACCCTTCCGTCCTGGACCTCTGCGCGGCACCCGGCGGAAAGACGACAGACCTCGCCGCATCCCTCAGGGAGCGCTTCGGGGATGGGTTCTCCCTCGTCTCGAACGAGGTGATGAAAAAGCGTTTCAGCGTACTCCGGAGCAATGTCCGGACTTGGGGAGACCCCCGGGTCGGCGTCCTCTCCCGGGATCCCGCCGGCTTCCGGGCCGGAGCCGTTTTCGACATCGTAGTGGCGGACGTTCCATGCTCCGGGGAAGGAATGTTCCGTAAAGAAGAGAAGGCGGTGGAGGACTGGTCGGAGGAGACGGTGGATTTCTGCGCCGCCCGCCAGCGCCGGATCCTTTCCGACATCTGGCCGTCCCTGCGTCCCGGAGGGATCCTCGTCTATTCCACCTGCACGTTCAACCGCCGGGAGAATGACGGGAATGTCGCCTGGGCCGCTTCCGTCCTGGGTGGGGAGGTGCTGGATTTCGGCACGTACCCTTCCGTTTTCAGGACTGAGTGCGGGTATGCTCTCCTGCCGGGATATGTCCCCGGGGAGGGACAGTATGTCGCGGCCGTCCGGAAAGAAGGCGGAGAGGCTTCCCGCCGTCCCGGGAAGGATGTTCTCGCCCTGTTTGACTGCGAAATCCCCGCGGAACCGCTTTCCGGCCCGATGATTGATGTGGACCGGGAAACGGCGCTGCATTACCTGCACGGGGATGCGCTCCGCCTGCCGGACGCCCCGCTCGGGATCGTGACCATCGCCTACCGGGGTCATCCCCTCGGCGCGGCGAAGAATCTCGGCACCCGCTGCAACAACCTATATCCGAAAGAGAACCGGATCAGAATGAACATATGAAAATGATAAGAAGAATGCTATGTGCGGGAGCAATGCTCCTTGCCGCCCTTTCGACGGCGGCCCAGACTCCGAAAGAAGAATACCAGAGGAAATATACCCAGCTCGTCCAGCGCGTCGGCCTCTCCGGCGTCGGTGTGGAGACCCTCCTGCAGCGGTGGGAGGCGGACTATCCCGACGACACGGACATGCTCGAAGCGAAATTCGGCTGTTTTTTCCAGAAATCGGGCAGTCCGAGGGTCATCCAACTGTCCCAGGACCGCTATCTCGGCCGTGATCCGCTGATCCCGTACAAGGATTCGACCGGAGTCGCCCGGAACTATTTCGAGGATACCGAATACGACGACGATCTTTTCTCTACGGCCACCCAGGCCCTCGACAAGGCCATTTCCCTATCCCCGAAGCGGCTGGACTACCGTCTGGCGAAGGTCTCCGCCCTGACCGCCTATGAAAAGGAAAGTCCCGACATGGCCATGCAGTCCCTCAAGGCCCTGATCGATTATCACTACGCATCCCATCCGGACTGGGTCTATCCCGGGATCGACAAGGTCGACGGGGATACGTTCAACGCCCTGGTCCAGGAACACTGCTATACCTTTTTCAAACTGGGGAGTCCCCAGTGCCAGGAGGCGTTCCGGGACCTCTCCGAGACGATGCTCAAGTACAATCCCAACGAACCCCTGTTCATGGACAATCTCGGATCCTATTACCTGGTCTGCCAGGGAGATTCGAAAAAGGCGCTGAAATACTACAACAAGGTCTTGAAGAAGCATCCCGACGACCTGACCGCGATCCAGAACTGCATCATCCTGGCCCGGAAGGAAAAGGATCTCAAGCTGGAAAAGAAATACCTGCCGATGCTCGTCAAATACGCCCCCGACGAGAAGGACCGCACGGCGGCGCAGATACGGCTCGACTCGATCAGCGGGAAGAAGTAGGTCCCGGGTGATTTTCCCGGTACAGTTCCCAGGAATTGAACAGATTCTGCCAGATGGCATAGAGACCCCCGGCCACGGAAGTGACGGGGGTCATGTAATTGTACCCCAGCCAGATGAGGAAGCCGGTGTTTTTCTGGCCCAGGGCCTGACCCGCCGTAATCCGTTCGGTCCGGTCTTTCCCGAACCGCCTGCCGATGAAGAACTGGAGGGCGCAGCTCGCGACCGAAACGAGGACGATGCACAGGATGCTGCCGATCCCGAGGTGGCTGTGCAGGAGCGCATGGGAGGACAGGACCATCGCCAGCATCAGGCCGGGACCCCAAATGTAAAACGTGTACCGGCTCAGCCGGACCATGAAACGCTGCAGGCGCGGGGCGGTGTAGCGGATCAGCCAGGCCAGGAGGCAGGGGAGGATCAGCAGGGGGAAGACCCGTTCTCCGATCCGGAGGACGTATTGCCAGAAACTGAAAGTGGCGGAGGGACGGACCATCGGAATAACCGAAGGGATGAGGAAAGTCGCCACGGTGTTGATGAGGACGAGATAGGTCATCGTTTCCGAAAGGTATCCCTTCAGTTTTTCCGTGATGACGCCGGCCGCGGAGGCGGTGGGACAGATCAGGCAGAGCATCGCGCATTCCAGGATGATCCGGCCCGGTCCTTCCGGGGTGAGGTAGACGAGCCCCGCGAATCCGAGGAACATCAGCGTCTGGAAAAGCAGGGCCAGCAGGTGCCAGCGGCGGAACTGCAGGTCCTTCGGACTGACTTTGACGAACTGGAAGAAGAGGAGGGTGGCGACGATCAGCCGCTGCCCGTCCGAGGCGATGACGTGGAAGAATCGCCCGGCCGGATGCAGGGCGGGGCAGAAATAGTATAGCAGATACAGTCCGATTCCGGTTACGATTGCAATCGGCAGCATCCAGTCTTTCAGGATGCCGGATATCTTATTCCATCCCGACATATTTTCCGAACAGTTTGTCGACGAGGGGGTCTGTCAGTTTCATGCAGAGTCCGGTCAGGACGGCCAGGATCAGCGTGCCTTCCCGGATGATGACGTGGCTGCCGTCCCCGGTCAGGTTCCGGAAGGCGAACCAGGCGAAAGCCGCCGCCAGGATGACCATGAAGATATCGAAAAGGATCTTGACGGTGCTGAAGGGGATCCGCGTCACGTCGGAAAGGACGGCGGTCGTCTTCTCGCCGGCGAGCATCCATGCGTTCCCGATGATTTCGAGACGGATGCCGACAGCCGTGATGAGCACGGTCAGCAGGCAGAAGACCATCCGCATCGCATATCCTTCGACCCGGATCGGGGCGACGGCCCAGATCGCGGCGTCACAGAGATAGCCGAATACGAAAGCGGCGGGAATCTGCATCAGGAAGCTGAGTTTGAACTCTTTCCGAAGAAGGATGACCTGAATGAGAATCAGCGCCAGGTGCATCATCCAGGTGAAAGTCCCTACTGAAATTCCCGTCCATTTGAGATTGAACACGGCCGGGGGACAGGAGATCGGAGCGGTCCCGAGGTTCGATTTCAGCGACAGGGCGACGCCGAAGGCGACGAGGATCAGTCCCAGGGTTGCGATTGTGTATCTTTTCAGTATATCTTTTGAATTAATCTTCATATCTTTGTAGATTGAATCGCAAAGATGCGAATATTTGAATTAATTACAAAATATGAAAAAGTTCTTTATCATGCTGATTCCCATCCTGGGTCTCGCAGCCTGCTCCTCCCCGAAACAGCAGGCTCCCGCATTGGACCTTACCGATCTGGATACGACCGTAAGTCCGAAAGTCGATTTCTATCAGTACGCCACCGGTGGATGGCGGAAGAAGAATCCGCTCAAGCCGGAATTCTCCCGTTACGGCTCTTTCGACGCCATCGCCGAAAACACGCAGAAGCAGCTCAATGACCTCTTCGCCGCCATGACGGAGATGAAAACCGAAAAGGGCAGCGTCGAGCAGAAGATCTCCGACCTGTACAAGATGGGCCTGGATTCCGTCCGCCGCAACAACGACGGCGCCGCTCCGATCCTCGAAGGCATCGCCGAAATCCGGGCGATCGATTCCAAGGACGCTCTCGCCCGTAAACTCGGTTCCCTCTCCAAGGTGGGTGAGGGCGGTTTCTACGGCGCCGGCGTCGAAGCCGACCTGACAGACAGCAACACCCAGATCCTCTATATCGGACAGGGTGGCCTGGGCATGGGAGACCGCGACTATTACCTGGATCCCGCCAATGCCGAACTGAAGGCCGGTTATCTCGCTTTCCTTGAGAAGGTTTTCACCCTTTCCGGCCTGGAAGATGCTTCCGTCCTTGCCGCCAAGGCCCTCTCCGTCGAGGACGCCATGGCCGCCATTTTCTGGGAGAAGGAGCGTCTCCGCGACATGACCGCCATCTACAATCCGATGTCCTCCGACCAGTTCATCGCGAACTATCCCGGCTTGAGGATGAACCTCGTCTTCGAAGAGGCCGGCATTCCCGCCCAGGAGAAGATCGTCGTCGAGCAGCCTTCCTATTTCGAAGAATTGTCCAAGTACTTCGAGAGCGCCCCTCTCGAGGATCTCAAGGCCTATCTGCTCGGCCAGTATGTCAGCTCCGCCTGCGGCGCCCTCAGCGATGATTTCTATACCGCATCCTGGGAGTTCTTCAGCCATCAGATGGCCGGTGCCCAGGAACAGCGTCCGCGCTGGAAGAGGGCGATGTCCGTTCCGAACGGCATCCTCGGCGAAGCGGTCGGCAAGATGTATGTGGACCGTTATTTCCCCGCTTCCTCGAAAGAGAAGATGGTCCGTCTTGTGGAGAATCTCCGCACTTCCCTCGGCGAGCATATCGACGCGCTCGACTGGATGAGCGACAGCACCAAGGTGCGCGCCCGCGAGAAACTCGCCAGCTTCACCGTCAAGATCGGATATCCGGACAAGTGGAAAGATTACAGCACCCTCGATATCAATCCGGAAAACTCTTATTACCAGAACCTTCAGAATGCCTCTGCCTGGTATGTCGCCGACAATATGTTGAAACTCGGCAAGCCGACCGACAAGACCGAATGGGGCATGAGCCCGCAGACCGTCAACGCCTACTACAACCCGACGACCAATGAGATCTGTTTCCCGGCCGCCATCCTCCAGAAACCCTTCTTCGACCCTTCTGCCGACGAGGCGGTCAACTACGGCGGTATCGGCGTGGTGATCGGCCATGAGATGAGCCACGGGTTCGACGATCAGGGCAGCATGTTCGACAAGGACGGCAACATGTCCAACTGGTGGACCGCCGAGGACAAGGCGAAATTCGATGCGAAGGGCGAGGCCCTCGCCGCCCAGTTCGACCAGGTCGAGATCCTTCCGGGAGTCATGGCCAACGGCAAGTATACCCTTGGCGAGAACATCGGCGACCACGGCGGTCTCTCGATCGCCTTCACGGCCATGCAGAACGCCATCAAGGGCAAGAAGGTCGGCCTGATCGACGGATTCACCCCCGAGCAGCGCTTCTACCTCTCCTACGGCGCCATCTGGGCGCAGAACATCACCGACCAGGAGAAGGCCCGTCTCACGAAGATGGATGTCCATTCCCTCGCCGAGAACCGCGTGAACGTCTCGATCCGGAATTTCCAGAGCTTCTTCGACGCCTTTGACATCAAGGAAGGCGATCCGATGTTCCGTCCGGAAGAAGAGCGCGTCCATATCTGGTAATGGACGTTTCCCGCTTCATATCGCGGAAACTTCGTTTTCAGGGAAACATCGCGGCGGTTTCGATCGCCGTGAGTTTCTTTGTCATGATCCTTGCGGTCACGATCTCGTCCGGTTTCCGGCATGCCGTCCGGGACGGGGTTGCGGCCATCACTGGGGATATCCAGATATCCTCGATCCATTCCGCCGGCCTGATGGGGGAGAATCCGATACCCGCTTCGCTCAGCGAAGGGAGCGGGGTCGCTTCTCTCCCGGGGGTGGCCGGAATCGACCCCGTAGCCTTCCGGGCAGGCATCGTCCGGAGCGGGGATATCATCCATGGCGTCCTGGTCAAGGGCGTCACCGATTATCCGGATTCTTCCCTCACCGTGTCCATCCCGAAGCGCCTGTCCGAACTGACCGGCCTCGGGGAAGGGGATTCCATGCTGACGTATTTCGTCGGGGAAAAGGTCAAGGTCAGGAAGTTCCGGATCGCCCGGGTCCATGACGACCTCATCGAATTCGACGAGAATCTTGTCGTCTACGCCCCGATCGGGGACATCCGGCGGGTCAACGAATGGGATGACGACGAGGCGTCGCTGCTGGAGGTCTCCCTCCTTCCCGCCATGAGGAGCGACCGGATCGTCAAGGAACTTACCGGCCGGATCGGCACATCGCTGGCCCTTTCTTCCGATCCCGGGGAGCAGCGCCTGATGGCGACCGCCGCACAGGACCGGTACCCCCAGCTGTTCGCCTGGCTGAACCTGCTGGATTTCAATGTCCTCTTCATCCTGATCCTGATGACGGTGGTAGCCGGGTTCAATATGATTTCCGGGCTTCTGATCGTCCTTTTCCGGAACATCCCGACTATCGGGACCCTCAAGACCCTCGGCATGGGCGACCGGACGATCTCCGCGGTCTTCCTCCGGGTCGCCTCGGGCGTCGTCCTGAAAGGGATGGCCGTTGGGAATATCCTGGCTCTCCTCTTCTGCCTGATCCAGGGGACGACCCACCTGATCCGGCTCAATCCGGAGAATTATTTCGTGTCGTATGTTCCCGTCCATGTGAATCTGCCCCTGATCCTCGGGGCCGACCTGGTCTCCCTGCTTGCGATCATGGCCCTGCTGACCCTCCCCACCCTCTTTATTTCCAGGGTCGATCCGGCGACGACAGTCCGGATGAATTAAGGCTGGTAGAACCGGCTGTATTTCCGCCAGGTCTCGAGGACGCCGTCTACGAAGGCGACCGTTTCCCTTCCGCTGAATCCTTTCATCTCTTCGAACAGGGACGTTACATTGTCCCAGTAAGAGGCGTCGATCCCTCGGGCTTCGGCATGGCGGATGCATTGCTGGATGCGTCCGTCTCCGGCGTTGTATGCGGCCAGGGCGAACTTGATGCCCTCGGTTTCATTGGCGGCGTGGTCGCTGAAGAGGGTCCTGAGTTTTTCGAGGTATTGCGTTCCGATCCGGATGTTCGTCGAAGGATCGAGGAGGCTGTCGGCGCTGGCGGATCCGGGGCGGACCTGCATCAGCCCGACGGCTCCAGCAGCGGAAACCGCATCTTCGTTGAATTTGGATTCCCGGTAGATCACGGCGGCGACGAGGCGCCAGTCCCATCCGAAGCGGGCGGCCTCCTTCCGGATGACCGGGTCATAGGCGCTGATGGACGTGAAATCAGGGAACGTCGTGATGCTCCGGAGCCAGCGGTTGACGGTCTGGACCCTGGCCGGATCGTCCGGTGCCGCTGACCAGAGGGTGCCGCCGGGAGCCGGAATGGAAGGAGCAAGCCCCTGCCGGGAAAGGGTATCTTTCTGAGACGATACGAGAAGGTCCGCCCTGCCCAGCAGAACCGAATCCGCACCTCCTTCTCCGAGACGGAGGAAGGTGACCGGGACCTGATGGTCGGCAGCGTAGCGGGAAACGAGGATCCGGCTTTCCCGTTCCTGTTTCCGGCTGTCGAGACGGAGGATGCACGTTAGGAGGGAGTCCTCCCCGCGCAGAGGGCCGGAGCGCTGTCTCCGGGGACGCATGGACGGGATGAGCAATAGACAGACAAGTCCCGCTGCGAGGTATGGGAGTATGCGCCGGTGCATGGACTAATGCATTGCGTTCCTCAGGCCGCCCGGGCTCCCGGCGCCGAGACCGGAACCGGCCTTGGCGGAAAGGGCTCTCTGCTGCCCGGAAAGGACATAGAACGGCCAGTAGATACCCAGCTTGAGAACCCGGTCGGTCACGATATAGCGGTTGGCGCTGAAGTAGTCGTGCTTTTCCATCGGCCATCCCTGCCCGGCATTTTCAAGCTTTGCGAAGATGCAGGCTCGTTTCCACTGGATATTGACGAAGGCGTCGAAGCGGGGACCGTTGTGGTAGAGGATCTCGTTCTGGGCCATGAAGGTTCCCGTCACGGGGTTGAAAGATGGGGCGTACCAGGGGGTGTTCCACCGGATATCGGCGCCGATCTGCATCTTCATGACGTCCGCCCTGACGATGTTGAACTGGATAAAGTAGCGCAGGTTCAGCGCCAGGAGCGGCAGCGGCAGGACTTCCTGGTCGGTCGAGTACTGGAAGAGGACCCGGTTGTCCAGATGGAAGAGATTGCCGAGCACGAATTCCTTGGACAGGGAGGCCTTGAAGACATTGACGGGATGGTCGGCCTGCCTGACGACGCCGAGGGTGTCATAATGGATATGTCCCGTCTCCAGTCCGTAGCCGGCGGATGCGGAAAGGTGCCATCTCGGAATGGAAACGCTTCCCCGGGCGTTCATGGTGTAGATCTTCCCGAAGTCGTTGTCCCACTTGAAATGGTTCGAATAGAAATGCTGCTGGAAGTAATCCGGTTCCCTCAGGCCCATGTTGAAGGACCCCTTGACGGTCAGCGGGGAGTTCTTGTGCCGCCGGAAGGGGAAGAGGTTGAGGGCGAGATTCGCATCCAGGGAGAAATCGTTCGCCCCGTAGCCCAGGAAACAGTACTTGCCGAGGGCGTCCCAGTCCATGTACTTGCTCAGTTTCCCTTCCGCGCCCGCATAGGCGTACACCGTGTTCCACAGGGTATTGGGTGTCCGGCTGATGTAGTCGGAATACCGGCCGATGTGGTGGGAGCGCAGGCGGTCGCCGATTCCTCCTTCGACCTTCGAGATGATGAAATCGTCCGCCCAGGGCTGTACGCGGAGGAAAACGCGGTTGTCCAGTTGCATCATCCGGATCGAATCGAGACTCGTCGACGGATTGTAGAAGAACGTATTGTCGTAGAAGGCGGTGCCGGCCTTGTCCGAAGCAAGGTTGTCGGAGTAGACCTTCGTGTAGACGGTATAGTCCGTGGACGATCCGATGAAAACTGTCGTCAGTCCCTTCAGTGTGTCGAGGGTCGCGTAATACTTCTGTCGCTCCTCTTCTTTCTCTTTCAGCTTTTCCTCCATCCGGTTGATTCGGAGGGTGTCGCCGGTGGCGGTGATGCTGTCCCTCAGGTGCTTCTCCGCCTTGATTTCCTTGCGGTCCTTCCATTTCACGAGGAAAGTGAACGGAATCCGGTAGGACTGGTCGAAGAAGAGGGTGTTTTTCTTGTAGCTGTTCGAAGCGGATGCCAGCCGTACGCTGATTTCACGCACGTCGACGGTCGTGTCCCGGATCCAGGAGATGTCCTGGATGCCGCCGTTCTCGGTCCGGGTCACCTTGTTGTGGATGAATCCGCCGTGGGCGAGATATTTCTTGCCGAGCCAGTTTGCGGAGATGACGGAAGTCTTGTTGGTGGTCTCCTCGTTCTGCAGGATGCCTTTCCCGCCGTGACGCTTGAATTCCAGGGTGACGTTCAGCTGGGGAAGGATATTCTGCGTAGTGAAGAGCCGCAGGTTGTCGGATTCCTTCGCGGTCGGAGCGAGGAGGGTTCCGTAGTACTCCAGCTCGGTGTAAGGGGTCTTTGTGTTGTACATCCGGAGTTTTTCCGGGGTGTAGGTCCAGCTCTCGTAAGGTTCGTAGAAACTGACGCTCGCACCGGGATTCCGCTTGAACCAGTCGTAGGTCTGGACGGCTGAACCCGCGACGCCGAGCCAGGTTGCGTTGACATCCTCGCGGAGGAAGGGATAGTCGTGGAAGTGATAGTCGAAGGTCGTGTCGAGTTCGGCGAGGCTGACCCGGTTGAAGTGGGAGTCGTGCTTCCAGGATATGATCCGCTTGTACTGCATCGAGTCCGGAACGAAAGCGGTCTCGAGGATGCGCGGGGTATTTTCGATGACGCTGTCGCGGTGTTTCTTGATGCTGTCCTTGGCATTCAGGATACTGTCCTGCTTGTGGAGGAGCGCCGGGAGTTTCTGCTCATACTCCCAGCGTTTCCGTTCCGCCTTGGACATCGAAGCCCATTTTTTCGCCCATGCGGCAGCCGCCGCGTCCGTGGAGTCTTTCAGGTACAGGGAGTCGATGAGGGGCCATTCCAGCGAGTCTCCGGCCTCGATCAGGGAGTCCACGACAATCCGGTGGGTGAGGGAATCCTTGATAGCCACGTACCATTTGTACCGGAAAGGATCGGTCTCACGGAGTTCCTCGGGCACTTTCATCGTATCCCGTGCCGTAATCCGGGGAACCGTGTCCTGAGGGGTCTCGTCTCCGAAGAACAGGGAGTCGAGGGCGTCTTCCAGCGTGGAATCCGCTTTCTGGAGAAGGCTGTCGGCGAAGGTCCGGGTCGTATCGGCTTTGCGGGTCGTATCGATTTGGAAAAGAGCTATATCCGCGACCCGAAGCGAGGGAAACCCTCCCTCGTGCTCCGTCCGGTGAATATCCATCCCGACGGTCTGGGCGAGGGCGTATCCTGCCAGGGCGGCAGGGAGGAGCATCTTCGAGAGCAGGTTCTTCATTCTTTCTTTTTACTCTTAACGGAAACGGATGCCTTCCGCTTCCATCTCCGCGATGGCCTTTTCGTGGCCTTCCCGGTCGACGTATGCGATGCAATCCTTGAGGATGCAGACATCGAATCCGTCTTTCTGCAAATCTTCTGCCGTATTCCGAACGCAGTATTCCGTGGCTATCCCGCAGACGAGCACGTGCCTGATATCGAGCAGCCTGAGGACTTCGGAGAGGGGTTGTCCGGCGGGGTTCACGCCCTCGAAACCGCTATATTGTTCCTTGTTCCGGTCTTCCCCTTTGAAGAAGGTGCATTCTTCGCGGGCATGCGGGGCGAGCGCCTCGTGGATTTCGGCCCCGCGGGTCCCCTGGACGCAATGGGACGGCCAGGGACCGCCCTGTTCGGTGAAGGAACAGTGGTCGGCGGGGTGATGGTCGCAGACGAACAGAATCGGGAAGGTGTCGTGGATTCCGATTTCATCCCCGACAATCGCGTCGCGGGTCGCCTTTTCAATGAACCGGAGGGTTCCGGCGACGGCCTTGTCGGCTTCCTGGCAGGCCATGCTGCCGTCGATGAAATCGTAGAGCATGTCCACGACGATGAGGGCGGTATCTTTCATGAATCAGTCGATCTTGAAGTTGTCGATCTGGCGGACGAGTTCGTTGATGATCCCCATCTTGCAGTCATAGAGGTCGTCGGAGATGTCGACCTTGTAGAAATGCGGGTTGATCAGACGGCGTTCGGCCGGCGAGAAATGGGCGAGATTGTCCTTGTAGAACGCTTTTTTCTCGGCGAGCGTATGCGGAACGTGGCAGGGAACCCCTTTCGAGATGACCGGAATCTGGAGCGCCCGCGCGGTATAGGTCCCGGCCTCGAACGTCTTGTATTTGTAGCCGTCGTATTCGTCGCGAACGGTGAAGGTCTCTCCGGCGAGGATCTTTTTTTCAAGGGAGTCTCCGCGTAGGCAGGTCACGTCGACCTTGTAGACCGTTCCGTCCGGGGCGGTCGCCTTTTCGCTCCGGATGCTGATGCGGTAGGTGATCTGGAAACCGGGGTTGATCAGCTTGATCTTGTCTTCGGAACGCTTCAGGACCGGGATTCCGTCGATCTGGACCAGCTTGTATACATTGCCGAAGCAGGGCGCCGCCTTGGAAGTGGCGATGGCGTCGCCGACTCCGTAGCTGTCGATCCGGGCGCCTTGGCGCTCCAGGTCCGTGATCAGGTACTCGTCCAGTCCGTTGGTCGCGAAGACCTTGCAGTTTTTCATCCCGTGCTCGTCCAGGATCCTGCGGACTTCGATGGACAGGTAGGCGAGGTCGCCGCTGTCGAGACGGATACCGTAGCCGCCGGGATAGCTGTCGTCGATGCCGTTTTCACGGAAAGCGCGGATGGCGTTGAGAATGCCGCAGCGGAGGGTATCATACGTATCGATGAGGAGGATGAGGTTCTCGCCGCGGTGGGTCCGGATGTAATCGGAAAATGCCTTGTATTCGCCTTCGACGGAGGATCCGTAGGAAGTGACATAGCTATGGGCCATCGTTCCGGTCGAGGGGACGCCGTTCATGACACCGGTCAGGATGTTCGAGGAACTGGCGCAGCCTGCGATCTGGGCCGCTTTGCCGCCGTAGATCGCCGCCCAGGGGCCATGGGCCCTGCGGGAACCGAATTCGCTGACGGGATGCTCCGTAGCCCGGCAGACCCGGGAGGCCTTTGTCGCGACGGCCATCTGGTGGTTGAGGATCGTGAGCATCGGAGTCTCGAGGACCTGCGCTTCGATCAGCGGTCCGACCACCGTGACGAGCGGCTGGTTCGGGAAGGCGATCTCACCTTCCCGCATAGCATACACTTCACCGGTGAAGCGCATGGTACTCAGGTATTTGCGGAACTCCCGGTACTCTTCTCCCGGAAGGAATTTCTCATAGAAACTCTCCGGTTCGCTCCCGAGTTTGGTGACCATCTCGATAATCTCTTCGGTCCCGCTGACGACCGCCCAGTTGTTGTTCTCCGGAGCTTTCCGGTAGAAGAGGTTGAACACGGCGATTTCGTCCTTGCGGCCGGTATCGAAGAAGGATTTTCCCATCGTGTACTGGTACTTGTCCGAGCAGTAGGCGTGATTCAGTTCCATAAGCAGAATATTCTGTTCTCAAACTGCAAATATAATCATTTTTATTGTTACCTTTGTATAATTAATCATTCTGGATATGCTTCAACTCGGATCTCCCCTTACTGCCCACGCCTTCAAGGCCCTTTTGTGCGGCTCCGGCGAACTCGGAAAAGAAATCGTTATCGAGCTCCAGCGCCTCGGCGTTGAAGTCATCGCCGTCGACCGGTATGCCCATGCGCCCGCCATGCAGGTCGCGCACCGCTGCCACGTCATCAACATGCTGGACGGAGCGGCCCTCCGCCGGGTTATCGAAGATGAGAAGCCGGATGTGATCATTCCGGAAGTCGAAGCGATCGCGACGCCTGAACTGGTCCGTCTCGAGCAGGAGGGATACCATGTGATCCCGACCGCGAAGGCTGCCCTGCTGACCATGAACCGCGAAGGAATCCGCCGCCTCGCCGCGGAGGAACTGGGCCTGCCGACGGCTCCCTACCGTTTTGCCGATACCTATGAAGAATTCCGTACAGCGATCTCCGAAATCGGCATCCCGTGCGTGATCAAGCCGATCATGAGTTCTTCCGGCCATGGTCAGAGCGTCGTCAAGAGCGAGGCCGATATCGATAAGGCCTGGCATATCGCCCAGGAAGGCGGCCGTGCCGGCGCCGGTCGGGTCATCGTCGAAGGATTCATCGATTTCGACTATGAAATTACAATGCTGACCGTCCGCCATATCGGAGGAACGACCCCGCTCGCCCCGATCGGCCACCACCAGGTCGATGGGGATTACCGTGAGTCCTGGCAGCCACAGGCCATGACGCCCGAGGCCCTTGCCAAGGCCCGCGACATCGCGATCCGCATTACGGGCGCCCTCGGCGGAAGGGGTATATTCGGCGTGGAAATGTTCGTCAAGGGGGACCAGGTGATCTTCAGCGAGGTTTCGCCCCGTCCGCACGACACGGGGATGGTCACGATGGTCTCGCAGGACTTGAGCGAGTTCGCCCTCCACGCACGCGCCATCCTCGGGCTTCCGATCCCGACCATCCGTTTCTTCGGCCCGAGCGCCTCGAAGGCGATTGTCGTAGAAGGGGATACGGACCAGGTCGTGTTCTCCAACCTGGAGGCCGTCCTGGCGGAAGAGGATGTCCATATCCGTCTTTTCGGTAAGCCGGAAGTGAAGGGGCACCGCCGCTTCGGAGTGCTTCTCGCCCGTGCTGAAACGGTCGAGAAGGCGCTTGAGAAAGTCGAACGGGCCTACAAGACCCTCAAGGTTGACGTCCTTCCGCGCTCGAAATAGTCCGATTTTGTCGAAAAGGGGCTGGTATTTACATTTTTTTTGTATCTTTGCAGTCCCGTTACGGGACTTTAGCTCAGTCGGTTTAGAGCGCTTGCTTCACACGCAAGAGGTCGGCAGTTCGAATCTGCCAAGTCCCACCCCAATACTCAAGCACCTGTCCCCAAGCAGGTGCTTTTTCTTTGCCCCGTGTGTATTTCCCTGAAAATCGTTATCTTTGAGGGTATAATCCTGTAAGTCATGAAAAAAGCCTTGTTGTTTCTGGTGCTCCTGATGCTGGGCATGGATGCGTTTTCGGAAAAGTGCAGGGTGACCTTGAAGGCGCCGGCCGACGTTACCGTCCGGGTTTACCGGGAATTCGGAGACACCGTCTCCGTAGGGGATCCCGTCCTCGAAAAGAAATCTCTCTTCGGCGGGAAAGTGAAACGGATATTCGAACTGGAGGAAGGAAAATACCATCTCGTCGCTTCAGGAGAAGGGTATTATACGCTCCAGAAGAATTTCCTGGCCGTGAAGGGCCGGTGGGTCGACGCCGATCCCGGGCGGAAAGGAAGTGCCGGATACGCTCCGGAGAAAGTCTATGCCCTGACGGATGAAACCTTTGCCAACGCGATGGACCTGAAAGCGCTCTCCCGGAAGTATCCCTGGGCGCTCCGGACTCCCGGCATGAACCGGAAGAAACCCTTCCAGGAGCACACCACGCAGGAAGAGATCGAATCTTACCTCGTGAAGATGGACCGGAAAAGGGATGACATGTATCTTTTCAAGGTGGGACAGACCACCCTCGGGAAAGACCTTTTCCTCGCGGTTTTCAGCAAGACCGACCTGAGGGGGAAGAGCCTGGAAGAGGCCGGCGCCGCCCTTGTCAGGAACGGCAGGCCGACCGTGTACCTCCACGCCCAGATCCATGGGAACGAGCCCTCTCCGTGTGACGGAGCCCTCGCCATGGCGGCCGCGCTTCACGGACGTTACGGCCGCAAGGTACTCCCGAATGTCAATGTCATCATCCTCCCGCGTGTGAACGGGGACGGGGCGCAGGCATGGACCCGGGGCACGAGCGTGGCTCCCGACATGAACCGGGACAATCTTCTCTGCGCAAACCCTGAGGTCAAAGCGACCCACCGGGTCTACAACCTGTTCCTGCCGGATGTCGTCGTGGACATGCACGAATACGGAACCTGGCGCAACGTGACCCGTGACGACGGATTCCTCGACGATGCCGGAATCACCGTGTCCGGCAACCAGAACAACACTGCGGAGTTGAACGACCTGATGAAGGAAATGATGCGCCATGTCGAATCGGCCGGAGCCGAAGAAGGGCTGCGCTACTGGGAGTACACCCAGGGAGGCTATTCCGACCAGGCTCCCCTGCACGCTTCTCATTATTACGCCCTCCGAGGCAGCACGAACTTCCTGGTGGAGACGCCCAACGCTTCCGTGGACAGGAGGGCGACCTTCGGCCGCCGCGTGATGACCCATTTCTTCGCGGCCAAAGCGCTGATCGATTTCACCATCGCCAATTCCGAACGGCTGCGCGCCACGGTCGCGGCCGACCGCGAGGCGACGGTCGCCTGCGGACGGGATGGCAGCAATCCCTTGATCCTCAAGCATGGACAGAATGAGGAAGCCTACCGGTACAGCCGGAAATTCTTCGAATTCGAAAAGGGCACGGTCCTCTGCGATTCGCTGTTCTCCGTGCGGTATTACGAGGTCCCGCTTGTCGAGCGCGACCGACCGGCGGCCTATCTCATTCCGAAGGACGTCGCCGAAGCGGAACGAATCCTGGAAATCATGAGCCTGAACGGCATCGCCTGGGCGGAAATACCAGCCGGGACGGAACTGTCCCTGAGGGCCTACCTTCCCGGAGAAGAAGGGGACAAGTACCATCTTGACATTCTCGGCCCGGAACAAACCTGGCAGTTCCCTGATGGCGCTTATGTTTTCCACATGGACCAGCCCTCCGCCCATGTGCTCGCCATGCTGATGGAACCTGATTTCTGCAAGACCGACAAGTATCCCATCTCGCTCGTCCAGGCTGGACTCCTGCAGCGGGAAGAAGTTTTCCGGCAGGAATTCCCTCCTCTTTCTAAATAAGAGTTTTTTCCGTATCTTTGCCGACTGAAACGAAAATACTATGGCGGAGAATACATTATTGGACAAAGTCTTGAGTCTCCAGGACAAGTACAGGCAGCTGGAAAGCCAGTTGTCCGATCCTGAAGTGATTGCAGACATGAAGAAATTTGTCCAACTCAATAAAGATTACAAGGAACTGCAGCCGATCATCAAAGCCGGCCTCGAGTACAAGCGCCTTGTCGACGAACTTTCCCAGGCGAAGGACATCCTGATGAACGAAAAGGATGAGGATCTCAAAGAGATGGCCCGGGAGGAGGTCGCTGAAATCGAACCGAGGATTCCCGAGATCGAGCAGAACATCAAGCTTCTCCTGATCCCGGCCGATCCGGACGACGGGAAGAATGCGATGGTCGAGATCCGAGGCGGTACCGGCGGCGACGAGGCGGCAATCTTCGCCGGAGACCTCTTCCGCATGTATTCCAAATTTGCGGAGAAGCGGGGATGGAAACTGGAGATCTCGGACCAGGCTCCCGGAACTTCCGGCGGCTACAAACAGATCGTTTTCAAGCTCTCGAGCAACAGCGAGGGCGTCTACGGAATCATGAAATACGAGTCCGGCGTGCACCGGGTCCAGCGCGTTCCCCAGACCGAGACCCAGGGACGGATCCAGACTTCCGCCGCATCCGTGGCCGTTTTCCCGGAAGCGGGCGAGTTCGATATCGAAATCAATCCGGCCGATATCCGGAAAGACCTCTTCTGTGCGTCCGGTCCGGGCGGCCAGGGGGTCAATACGACCTATTCGGCGGTTCGTCTGACCCATATCCCTTCCGGAATCGTCGTCCAGTGCCAGGAAGAGCGTTCCCAGTTGAAGAATCTGGACCGCGCGATGGAGGAACTCCGTACGCGAATCTATAATATGGAGCACCAGAAGTATCTCGACGGAATTGCGGCGAAGCGCAAGACGATGGTTTCGACAGGAGACCGCTCCGCGAAGATCCGGACGTACAATTATCCCCAGTCCCGTGTGACGGACCACCGTATCAACTGGACCATGTACAACCTGCCCGTTTTCATGGACGGCGACATCCAGGAATGCATCGATCAGCTGCAGATCGCGGAAAATGCGGAACGGCTCAAGGAGGCGGGCGAATAACTATTCGTATGGAAAGGAAAGAAGAAGGTCTGCAGGCGCTCGGCGCCGTGTCCGAATACCGGAAAGACTACGCGCCGGAGGTGCTGGAATCCTTTGAGAACAAGCATCCGGACAACGATTACTGGGTCCGTTTCAACTGCCCTGAGTTCACGACGCTCTGCCCGATTACCGGCCAGCCCGATTTCGCGGAGATCCGGATCAGTTATGTCCCCGACCGCCGGATGGTGGAGTCCAAGAGCCTCAAGCTCTATCTGTTCAGCTTCCGGAATCACGGGGGATTCCACGAGGACTGTGTCAATTTGATCATGAAGGACCTGATCGCCCTGATGGATCCCAAGTATATCGAAGTGACCGGATTCTTTACCCCGCGGGGCGGCATTTCGATCTTTCCCTATGCCAATTACGGCCGTCCGGGGACGAAATGGGAAAAACTGGCGGAACAGCGTTTCGCCACGCACGAGTAAAAAAAGGCCGCAGGTTATTCCTGCGGCTCTTTTTTCGGAACCAGGGCGAAGGTCAGTTTTCCTTTGCAACACAATTTTCCGTCCACTTCAAGCTTGGCTTCCGTAAAGAAAAGCCCGGCTTTCTTTTCGGTGATCCGCGCCGTGATTTCGCACAGGTCGCCTGGCCGGACGATATTCTTGAACTTCACGTCATCGATTGCCCGGTAAAGGGTATCGTGTCCGGGAATGTCATCCAGCATGAGCATCGTACAGCTCTGGGCCATGATTTCACAGAGAATCACTCCGGGAACGATCGGGTTTCCGGGGAAATGGCCCTGCGTGAAGAATTCGTTTTCGCGGATACGGTATTTGCCGTGCGCCGTGCCGTCTTCGTCGAGGAAGGCTTCGTCGACGAGCAGCATCGGGGGGCGGTGGGGAATGTGTTTCTGGATCTCTTCGCGATTCATGTCCGGGTTTGGGTTTCAGTTTGATTTATTCTTCATATCGACGGAATGCGACGCAGGCATCGTGGCCTCCGAACCCGAGGGAATCGGAGATGCCGATCGTGATGTCGCTCCGGACCGCCTTGTTCGGGGTATAGTCGAGGTCGCATTCGGGATCGGGGGTGTCCAGATTGATCGTCGGGGGAATGATCCCGTCCCGGAGGGCGAGGATGGTGGCGATGGCTTCCGCTGCGCCCGCCGCGCCGAACATATGGCCCGTCATAGATTTGATCGAACTGATATGGGCTTTGTAGGCATAGTCGCCGAGGGCGACCTTGTAGGCGATGGTCTCGGCGATGTCGTTGAGGTGCGTGCCGGTTCCGTGGGCGTTGATGTAGAGATTGTCCTTTTCCTTGTCAAAACCGGCTTCCTCGAGGGCTAGGGTGATGGCCTTGGCCTGGGTGCTGCCGTCCGGACGGGGAGCGGTGGCGTGATAGGCGTCGCAGGTGTTGCCGTATCCGACCATCTCTCCGTATATCCTGGCTCCGCGTGCTTTGGCGTGTTCGAGTTCCTCCAGGATGAGGATGGCGGCGCCGTCGCCCATGACGAATCCCTGCCGGTTCAGGTTGAAGGGGAGGGAGGCGTATTTCGGATCCTCGGCGCGGGACAGTGCCTTGGCGTTCGCGAATCCGGCGATGCCGATCGGGATGGTGGCGTGCTCGGTTCCGCCGGCGATGATTGCGTCTGCATAGCCGTGCCGGATGGCCCGGAAGGCCTCGCCGATGCAGTGGGACGAGGTTGCACAGGCGGTGACGATATCAAGGCAGGGGCCTTCCGCATGGTGCTTGATCGCAATATGGCCGGCTGCAATGTTGGAAATCATCGTGGGGATGAAAAGCGGGGAGATCCATTTTCCGGAGGGATCCTCGATCATCTTGGCGGTTTCACGGAACTGGACCTCGAATCCGCCGATGCCGGATCCGACATAGACGCCCAGGCGGAAGGGATCGATGTTGGCCCCTTCGCCTTCCGAGCAGAGCCCGGAGTCGGCCATCGCCTGATAGGCGGCGGCCATGCCGAACTGGGTGAACTTGTCTTGCTTGCGGATGAAACTCTTGTCCATCCCATAGTCTTCCGCATTGAAATCCTTGACGTTCCCGGCTATTTTGACCGGTAGGTCGTTCCCGAAGAAATCTTCGACGAAATCAATGCCGCAGTATCCGTCAACGAGGTTTTTCCAAAAAGTAGGGACATCATTTCCAACCGAGGAAAGGACGCCCATACCGGTAATCACAACTCTTTTTGTCATTCGTTTCTCCTTTTACAAAGTACAAATATACAAAAAATATTCTACCATTCAAGAAATGCGACCGCGGAGAGGAGTCCGGCCCCGAAGGCGCTGAACACGAGCTTGTCCCCGCGTTTGAACAGTCCCTTCCGGTTGCATTCGTCCAGCAGGATCGGGCAGGATGCGGAAGAAGAGTTGCCGTGGTCGTAGATGTTGGACGGGAATTTACTTTCGGGCGCCCCCAGTCCACGGCGGATTCCTTCAATGATGCGCAAGTTGGCCTGGTGGATCATGAAAAAGTCGATTTCGTCCACGGAGGTCCCTGTCTTCCGGAGAATCTCCTCGATATCCCGCAGGGAGGTGGAAACGGCGAATTTGAAAACTTCCCTTCCGTCCATATGGAGGGGCTGTTCAGTTTCGTGCCTGGTGATGAAAGGAGTGGGGAGGAGGGGACGCGTTTCGTAGAGATGGATGACGGAGGGCTGTGAATTCAATTTGATCGCCTTGACATTGTCGCCCTTGGTAAAGACGGCGGCTCCGGCCCCGTCTCCGAACAGGACGCAGGTGCTCCGGTCCGTCCACGAGGTCATGCGGGTGGGTTCCTCCGCACAGACGATCAGGACGTTGCTGACCTTGCCGGCGAGGAAATAGTTCTCGGCGATGTCCATCGCATAGATGAACCCGGGGCAGGCGCAGTTGATGTCGATCGCGGGACAGTGCATGCCGATTGCGGCGGAAATGACGCAGCTGAGGCTCGGTGTCAGATACTCGTTTACGACGTTCGAGCAGATGAAAAGGTCGATATCTCCGGGGGTGAGTCCGGCGTCCTTGAGGGCGAGGAGGGCGGCGTCCTTGCCGAGATCCTCCAGGCGTTCGTCGGTTATGACGTGACGGGAGCGGATGCCGGTGCGGGGCAGGATCCATTCGTCGGAGGTGTCCAGGAACTGGGCGAGGTCGTCGTTCGTTACGACTTTCTTCGGAAGGGCGCTGCCGGTACCAATGATTTTCATATGGATAAAAGTTTGATTTTCGGTTTGGGTATGCAAATGTACCCCCTTTTTCCGGATTGGGGAAATTTTTGTGGCGAATCCCCCGGTAGTTTTCCGATTCGGGGTGAAATGGGGCGATTTGTATTTATTTGGGGTGAAAATTGGCCGTCAACCGAATTTTTATTACTTTTGCATCCTGACCATTCCGCTCTTATGGAGGAGAAGAAAAGGAAATATGTCCCGGAATTTCTCAGGGCTCGGTTCGAAATCCTCGGTACGGTAACCTTCGCCGCACTCTTTTCGGTCGTGGTCCTGCTGGTCAGCATTCCCTTCGCCAACAATGCCTGGTTCCGTCTCGGAAACAGCGTCTTTTTCGGCTTTACGATCCTCTTTGTCTCGCTGAGCCTGCTGCTTGTGATTGTCAGCCGGTATATCATGTACCGGACCCGGAACAGCTTCCAGATGACCTGGGGACAGTATGTTGGGTGGTGCCTTGGGGAGATCGTCCTGATCAGCCTCCTTTATACGGTTTTCACCGTGACCATCGCGCGTCCGGAAGACATGACGTCGACCGGCATTTTCATCAACAGCCTCGAGTATGTCCTCGTCTGCCTCGGTTTCCCGTATATCATCGCGGCGATGTTCTTCACGATCGTCCATCAGGAAAAGACGATCCGTCTGATCAATATGAAAGAGGATGTCCCGGGAGAATCCGGACAGCAGAAGGACGGACGCCTGGAAAAGATCACGCTGTTTGACAACAGCGGCGTCCTCAAACTGTCCGTCAGCAGTTCCCAACTCTACTACATCGAGTCGGACGACAACTATATCAAGGTCTGGTACCTGGACGGCAAGGGCAATCTCAAGACATACATGCTGCGCTGCCGCCTGAAGACCGTCGAGGAGAGTTTCGCCGGTACGGAACTGGTCCGCTGCCATCGGAAATTCATCGTCAACATGGCCAAGGTGAAGGTCCTCCGCAAGGAAAAGGACGGGTATGAACTCGAACTGGACGACGACCGTATCGAGCCGATCCCCGTCACGAAGACCTACACGGACAATGTCCTTTCCCTGTTCTCGGAAGGAAAGACGGTGCAGTGATCCTCCCGACCCCTATTTCTTTCCTCTCTTCCTGCGGGATTCCCGGATGCGGTATGCGCTTTCGACCATGAGCTGGTCCTGGTAGCATCCTCGGGCCGCGAGCATGTTTAGGATCGTGATGACGATCGGGAACACGGCGGTCCATTTGAACACAATCCCTTCCGGAGCCTGGAAATACATGACCGTCAGCCAGATCTGCATGCCGAGCGCGACCATGGCCGACAGGACTGACAGGCGCATCTGGAGGATGCGGACCTTGAAAGTGACCAGCGCCAGAAGGACGATGGCGGCGAGGACGCCGAGCAGGATGGCGAAATAAGGTTTCTGAAGCTGGAGGTAGGATATCTCCCGAAGACCGTCAGCTTCGTTGTACGTGAAGGCCGTGCTGAAGAAAAGGACGGCGACGAGGATTGTCGAGATTGCGAGATATAAGGTCTGGATTCTCTGCCACATAATGATAATTATTTATGCAAAAATAGGAAAAATACTTACAAAATCCTATATTTGTCTTTTGACGATAACACGAACTAAAAGAGATTGATATGAAAATCCCTGAATCTGAACTGATCATAAACGGCGACGGATCTGCGTTCCACATCCACCTGAAGCCGGAAGAACTCGCCGATAACGTCATCCTCGTCGGCGATCCCGGCCGCGTGGACATGGTTTCCTACTATCTGGACGACATCGAGTTCCGTCACGCCTCCCGTGAATTCGTCTCCGTTACGGGGCGCAAGAACGGCAAGCGCATCACCGTCCTCTCCCACGGTATCGGTCCGGACAACATCGATATCGTGATGACGGAACTGGACGCCTTGGCGAACGTGGACTTCGAGACCCGGGAGGTCAAGAAAATGCACCGTTCCCTGAACATCATCCGGATCGGCACTTCCGGCGCCCTCCACGCGGATATCCCCCTCGGTTCCTTCATCCTCTCCCACGTTTCCGTCGGTTTCGACGGGGTCATGAACTGGTATGAAGGCCGGGATTCCATCTCCATGCTGGATGTCGAGGCGGATTTCAAGAAGCATATGGGGTGGCCTGCGTCCCTTCCTTCCCCTTATTTCGTCAAGGCCAGTCCCAAGATCATCAAGATCCTGGAAGACTGTACGATCAAGGGCGCGACTATTTCAGCTCCCGGCTTCTATGGCCCGCAGGGACGGGTCGTCCGTCTCGGACTCGCCATGCCTGATATGCTCGAGAAGATCGAAAGTTTCCGCTTCGGCGAGTACAGGATTACGAATTTCGAAATGGAAGGTTCTCCGCTGGCAGGCTTTGCCGCCCTTCTCGGACACAACGCCTGCACGGTCTGCTGCGCCATCGCCAACCGCTATCTCCAGAGTTCGAATCCGGATTACAAACCCAGGGTCCAGCAACTGATTGAACTCGTTGTTGACAGACTTTCAAGACTCTGATAACCAATCAAAAATATGCTTAAAAAATTCTTCATTGCCGCCTTTGCGGCCTTCATTCTTGCGGCTTCCGGAGTGTCCGCCCAGAATCTCTCCGGTACGTATATGTACGCCCAGCGCGATACCTGCGACTTGTTTTTTGATGTTTATGATCCTGTTCCCGGGGCTGAAACGACCTATGAGGGACACCAGAAACCGACCCTTCTCTTCGTGTACGGCGGCGGTTTCGTCGGCGGTTTCCGTTCCAACGAACGTTATTTCCCCTGGTTCAAGATCCTTAATGAGAACGGTTACAAGGTCATCACGATCGACTATCGTCTCGGACTTAAGGGTGTTCCGATGAACTTCGGTCCGATCGGCCTGATCCAGACGGCCAAGAATACCGTCAAGGCCGAGTATATGGGCGTTGAAGACCTTTTCTCCGCCGTCAATTATATCCTCGCGAACGCGGAGAGTCTCGGAGTCGATCCGGCGAACATCGTGCTGGTCGGCAACTCCTCCGGCGCCATCATCTCGCTCGCTGCCGAGCACGCCATCTGCAATGGCCTGAAGATCGCCTCCGTCCTTCCGGATGACTTCAATTTCAAGGGCTTGATCTCCTTCGCCGGTGCGATTGTCGGTGATGACGGCACCCCTTCTTACAAGAAGGCTCCCTGCCCGACCCTCTTCTTCCACGGCACTTCCGACAGTACCGTCCAGTACAAGAAGACCCAGGTCCTGAAGCTGGGAATGTGGGGAACGGACGTCCTGGACGATATCTACCGGAAGAACGGATACCAGTTCTGCGTCTACCGTTTCCACGAGCACGCCCACGACATCGCGGACAATTATGCCGCTCTCTGGCCGTTCCAGATGTACTTCCTGCAGCAGAATATCATTCTCGGCAAGAACGTCTATATCGACGCCTACATCGACGACCCCAATATCCCGAAGTGGGAAGCCGCTACGCTAGACAGCCTCTATTGACGGGGGAATACGATTCCCCCGAACCCCCTGCGGCCATAACCCCCTTTCCGACTTTCGTCTCGAAAGTCCCGGGGTCGGCCGGTCGCCTGCTGGCGACTGGGAAACGGACTGGGTTTAGGGGAGGAGAATGGATAAAAGGGAGGAAGGGGTGTCGGCAATGGCATCGGGAGAGAAGGCGGATAATTCCTCCCGGCTCCTGAAGCCCCAGGTCACCCCGACGGTCATGACCCCGGCATTTCCTCCCGTCATCATATCCACATCGGAGTCGCCGACATAGGCGACTCCTTTTTTATCCGTGATTCCTGCCTCCTGCATGGCTAGGAAGACGATTTCCGGGTCCGGTTTGATCGGAAGACCGTCCCTTTGTCCGAGAATGGTGCGGAACCGGTCCCCGAAAAAGTGCCGGACCAGCCGCTCCGCTCCAGCCTGGTATTTGTTCGAGGCGACGGCCAGCGAAACGCCGGAATCGGAGAGCGCCCGGAGCACTTCTGGAATCCCCTCGTAAGGCCTGGAGAAATCGTGGATGTGGTTTTCGTAGTAAGAGAGGAAAAGGCTCCGCATCCGGGCGATGGTTCCGGGATCGTCCTTTCCCGGAGGGACGGCGCCCCTGAACAGGTTGGTGATGCCCCGTCCGACGAGGAAGTTGTATTCAGCGAGATCCCTTTTCGGGAAGCCGCAGCCTTCCAGCGCGAAGTTGGTCGCCTCCGCAAGATCCTTCAGGGTGTCTATCAGCGTCCCGTCCAGGTCGAAAATCACAAGTTTTTTCATTTTTTTTTGGAAAAAATATTGCTTGTGCAGTAACTTGGCACAAGTCAGCGCTACCTTTGTACCGTGAAACAAAATGAATGATAAAAGATAGCAGCCATGAAAAACACGGAATTCAGCATCAATGACCTCTCCTCGTTCCTCTCGATGGACGCTTCGTTCCAGACCCTCAAGGAAATGATTGAAGATTTCGAACTTGAAGTCGACTCGGTCATCAGCGCCCGCTAATCCTCCTTCAGGGTCACGGCGATGCTCTCCTTGTCGGAGGACAGGCCGACCCGGAGCGTCCGGACCGCATCCGGGGCCTTTTTCCCGCTCCGGAGGATCCGGTCGGAAAGGATGAACTCGGAGACGGGATCTTCGATCAGGCGGGTAACGGCCCGCTTGAGGGGGCGGGCTCCATAGGCCGGATCATAGCCGGTCTCCGCCACGAGCCGTTTGGCGGCGGGGGTGACGTTGAGCCGGTAACCCGATTCCAACGCCCTTGCACGCAGCCCCTTGAGTTCGATGTCCACGATCTCCTCAAGGTCTTCCCGACTCAGGGCATTGAAGAATACCTGTTCATCGACCCGGTTGATGAATTCCGGAGGGAAAGCCTTTCGGACGGCCTTGGAAAGGACATTTTTCTTGTCGGCCCCGGGATCTCTTCCCGCAGTCGAAAAACCGATTCCGTTGCCGTATTCGTCGAGTTCGCGGCTTCCCACGTTGGAAGTCATGATGACGATCGTATTCTTGAAATCCACCCTGCGTCCGTTGCTGTCCGTGAGACGCCCCTCGTCCATGACCTGCAGCAGGAGATTGAAAATATCCGGATGGGCCTTTTCAATCTCATCCAGCAGGACAACGCAGTAGGGCTTCCGGCGAACCTGCTCGCTGAGCTGCCCGCCTTCTTCGTAGCCGACGTATCCCGGGGGAGCCCCGATGAGGCGCGAAACGGAAAATTTCTCCATATATTCGCTCATGTCGATCCGGACCATGTTCTCTTCGCTGTCAAAGAGATACTCGGCCAGGGACCTCGCCAGCTGCGTTTTCCCCACTCCGGTCGGGCCGAAGAAAAGAAAGGTGCCGATCGGGCGGGAAGGATCTTTGAGTCCGGCCCTGCCGCGGCGAATCGCCCGGACCACGGTATCGATGGCCTCATCCTGGCCGATAATCCTCTCTTTCAGTTTCTTCTGCATGTTGAGGAGGCGGTTTCCCTCCGATTCCGCAACTTTCGTAAGCGGAATGCCGGTCATTTTCGAGACGACGGCGGCGATGTCCTCTTCGGTTACGATCGTGTCCGCCTGCCGTTTCTTGTTCAGGTGCAGCCGGACCATCGAACCCGCTTCGTCCATGGCGTCGATGGCCTTGTCGGGAAGGCTCCGGTCCGTCAGGTACCGGTCCGTAAGCCGGACGGCAGCCTCGATGGCGGCGTCCGTATAGGTTACTTTATGGAAGGCCTCGTAATTGGGCTTGAGGTGCATCAGGATGTTGACGGATTCTTTCGTGCCGGCCGGTTCGACGACGATTTTCTGGAATCTCCGGTCCAGGGCGCCGTCCTTTTCGACGATCTTGGTGAATTCGTCCATCGTCGTGGCCCCGATGCACTGGATTTCTCCGCGGGCAAGGGCGGGTTTGAGCATATTGGCGGCATCGAGGCTGCCCTGCGCCCCGCCGGCGCCGATGATGGTATGGAACTCGTCTATGAACAGGATGAGATCCGGGTTCGAAGCAGCTTCGGTGAGGATGGACTTCAACCTTTTCTCGAAATCGCCCCGGAATTTGGTCCCGGCGACGACGGATGCGATGTCAAGCGAGAGGACCTGCTTCTTGGCCAGTGCGGGGGAGATTTCCCCTGATGCAATCCGAAGGGCGAGACCCTCAACGATCGCCGATTTTCCCACCCCCGGTTCTCCGATCAGCATCGGATTGTTCTTTTTCCTGCGTCCGAGGATTTCGATGAGCCGGGCGATTTCCATATCCCGTCCGACGACCGGGTCCAGTTTGCCTTCGCGCGCTGCCGCTGTCAGGTCATATCCATATTCCCGAATGTCGAATTTTTCTTTCTTCTCCTCCGTTTCGGCGGACGGGTCCGGCTTCCCACCGGCTTTTTCCGAGGGCTGTGAGGCGCTGGAAAGGAGCCCCTCGTCCTCGAGATAGGCGAGGATGCGTCCGTAATCGATTCCGTGGTTGCGCAGGCAGACTTGTCCATAGCTTTCCGAAGAGCGGCAAAGGGCAAGGAGGAGGTGGTGAGCGCCGGCCTCGCGGCTTTTCAGGCGCGTCGCCTCCATGATGGTGATGCTCAGTACGTTCTGGGCCAGCCGTGAGAAATTGATGTTGTCGATTTCCGAGAAGGGGATCGTTTCGTTGGTGAACACCTTTCCGTCAATGAACTGCTTGAGTTCATCAGGGTCGAGTCCGAGATCCCGCAGGGCACGGAAGGCGGTGTTGTCTTCGTGGCGGATAATGCCGAGGAAAAGGTGATCGGGACCGATGCCGTAGCTTCCGGTCCGCATCGCCTCTTCACGGGCGTATTTTATGATTCCGTTGAGTTCGTCCGATATCTTGATTTCCATTCTGTTACGGGGTTATTCCAAGGGATTCTTCCTTGATTACGGCCGAGACTTTGCGGGGGATGTCGGTGCAGATGTAATCGGCCCCCAGGGCATAGGAAAGCCGTACGTCTTCGACGGTGCCGTTGGGCCAGAGGTTGATCAGCATTCCTTCTTTGTGGGCGGCCTCCATGTCCACGAGGGTCGTCTTGGCCCGGTGGCACATCAGGCGGTTGGTCCCGATCGTGGCGGCGATGGCGCGGGTCTTCTCCGTGCAGCCCTCAGCGGTAATGTAGCCGAGGGGAACCTCGGGATGGCGGTTATGGATATAGCAGAGCACCCGCGTATCGAAGGAGGTGCAGAGGTAGAGTGAGTTCGCAGGCTTGGCGGCATAAACCGCAGCGACGACGTCTTCCGCATATTTGTAGAGCAGGTTTTCGGGATAAAGATCCTTGCTGGTCGTCTTCATCTCGAATTCCACGTAAATCCCCTCGTAGCGGTTGAAGAGGGCGAGGACCTCGCCGAGGGTCGGGATCAGGTTCCCCTTCAGGGTCTTGAGGGCGCGCAGTTCGGCGAGGGTCATTTTCTCGATCACTCCGTCCGAGCCGCACATCCGGGAGACATTGCTGTCATGCATGATGACGTACTCGCCGTCGGCGGTGATGTGTACGTCCAGTTCATACCCGGTAATCCCAGCCTCGAGTGCGGAGGCGAAGGCGGGAAGGGTGTTTTCCTCCACTTCATATCTGCCGCCGCGGTGGGCGACAAGTCTGGGCTGTGCGAAAGCGCCGGCGGCGAGCAGGCCGGCAGCGAGGATGATTGTGAGTTTTTTAATCATAGCGGTGAGTTTTTATTTTATGCAAACATACGAAAAAAATCGTTTTCCCCACATCGCTTTTATCTTTTGTATTCTCGAAAAAAATGGCTAAATTTGCATGTTTATAGACAATGAATAATCAGAACTGAAAAATGGATAATTTCGAAGAGAAGAATGACATGTTGGAAGAGCAGTCGACCGGCACCATCGAACGGGTGGAGATCGACCACGAGATGCGGACGGCCTATATCGATTATTCGATGTCCGTCATCGTTTCCCGCGCGCTTCCGGATGTCCGTGACGGTCTGAAACCCGTACAGCGCAGGGTCCTTTTCGGCATGGACGCCATGGGCCTCGGATTCTCGGGACAGACGAAGAAATCAGCCAGGATCGTCGGTGAGGTGATGGGTAAGTTCCACCCGCACGGCGACTCCAGCGTCTACGACGCAATGGTCCGCCTCGGCCAGGAATGGAACCAGCGATACCCCCTCGTCAAGGGCCAGGGTAACTTCGGTTCCGTGGACGGCGATTCTCCGGCGGCCATGCGATATACCGAAGCGAAACTCCAGAAAATGGCCGAGGACGTCCTCGGGGATATGGACAAGGATACGGTCGACATGACCCTGAATTTCGACGATACGCTCGAAGAACCTACGGTCCTCCCGACGAAGGCTCCGCTCCTCCTTCTGAACGGTGCTTCCGGCATCGCGGTCGGCATGGCGACCAATATGGCCCCGCACAATCTCGGGGAATGCTGCGACGCGATCTGCGCCTATATCGACAACCCCGCGATTACGACCGAAGAACTGATGCAGTACATCAAGGGTCCGGATTTCCCGACCGGCGGCATCGTTATGGGCCGTTCCGGCATCAAGGAAGCCTATGAGACCGGCCGCGGCCGTATCGTCATCCGCTCAAAGACCGATATCGAGGTCGATGACCGGGGAAGGGAGACGATCGTGGTCAGCGAGATCCCGTACATGGTCAACAAGCGGGAGATGATCGAGAAGATCGCCCAGATGGTCGAAGACAAGCGGATCGAGGGCATTTCCTATATCAATGACGAATCTTCCCGCGGCGAGACCCGCGTGATCATCCGTCTCAAGCAGGGCGTGAATTCCAACGTCCTGCTGAACATGCTCTACAAGTACACCCCGCTCCAGTCCAGTTTCTCGTTCAACAACGTAGCCCTCGTCAAGGGTCGCCCCCGGACGCTCAGCCTGAAGGAGATTCTCCAGAATTTCGTGGAGTTCCGCCACGAGGTCGTCGTCCGCCGGACGAAATTCGAACTGGACAAGGCGAAAAAGCGTGCCCATATCCTCGAAGGCCTGCTCAAGGCGATGGACATCATCGACGAGATCGTTCATATCATAAGATATGAGTCCCGCAGCATCGAAGAGGCGAAGCAGATGCTGGTCGATCGCTATGATTTCACGGAAATCCAGGCGACCGAGATCGTGAACATGCGTCTGCGTCAGCTCGTCGGACTCGAGCGCGAACGCCTGCAGAACGAGTATGACGAACTGATGAAGTTCATCGCGCGCTGCAACGAGATCCTCGCGAGCGTCGACGAACAGCTTGGCATCGTCAAGGAAGAGACCCTCCAACTGAAGGAGAAATACGGCGATCCGAGGAAGACGGAAATCACCCTTTCAGAGGACGAATTCAACCCTGAGGATTTCTATGCGGACGAGGACCAGGTGATTACGATTTCGCACCTGGGCTATATCAAGCGTACCGCCCTCACGGAGTTCCGCACCCAGAACAGGGGCGGCGTCGGCCTGAAGGGCAGCGCGACCCGCGACGCCGACTTCATCGAGCACATCTATATCGCCAATACCCACTCGACCCTCCTTCTCTTCACCCAGAAGGGCCGCTGCTACTGGCTGAAGGTCTATGAAATACCGGAAGGAAACCGGACCTCGAAGGGACGTGCGATCCAGAATATCCTCATGATCGATCCCGACGATTGCGTCAAGGCGTATATCAATGTCCGTACCCTCAAGGATGAGGAGTATATCAACGGCAATTTCATCATGCTGGTGACCCGGAACGGCATCGTGAAGAAGACGACTCTCGAGGCTTACTCCCGTCCGAGGACCAACGGCGTCAACGCCGTGACGGTCCGGGAAGGGGATGAACTCCTCGAGGCGATCCTCACCAACGGACGCTGCAATATCATGATCGCGGCCCACAACGGACGCTGCGTCAGGTTTGATGAAACGGAGGCCCGTCCGCTCGGAAGAACGGCGAGCGGCGTCCGTGGCATCAATCTTGATGAAGGAGATTTTGTGGTCGGTGCCGTATGCCAGGACCCGACCGCGGAGGACGTCGCTCAGCACCAGGTGCTGGTAGTCAGCGAGAATGGCTACGGGAAGCGCTCCGACCCCATTGAATACCGTCAGACGGCGCGTGGAGCCAAGGGTGTGAAGACCTTGAACATCACCGAAAAGACAGGTTCGCTCGTTGCAATAAAGAATGTAACCGATGACGATGACCTCATGATCATCAACCGTTCCGGAATGACCATCCGGATGCCGGTTTCCACGATCCGCGTGGCCGGCCGGGCGACACAGGGAGTCAAACTCATCAATATCAAGGCGGGGGATTCCATCGCAGCCGTTTCGGTCGTGGCCCACAGCGAGGATGAACCGGTCCAGCCTGCCGAAAACGTCGAACTGCCGGCGGAAGAGACGGGAACAGAAACTGAGAATACAAACAATTAATTTTTATAGACCATGAAAAGAATCTTATTCGCACTTGCACTGATCGCATCCGTTTCGATCGCTCATGCACAGGTCAAACCTGCCGCTGATATCCAGAAGGCTATCGCGAAGGCCGAGGCCGCCGCGCAGAATGCCAAGAAAGCCGCCAATCCGGATACCTGGATCAAGATCGGACAGGCCTACCAGAACGCCTATTCCAATCCGACCGCGAATGTCGTCGGCGGGAACAAGACCGAACTCCAGCTGGTCATGGGTAACGACAAGCCCCTCTCCTCCGAAACCGTCGAGATGGGTGGACAGCAGTATGAGAAGGTCGTCTACAAGGACAAGAACCTGTATTTCGATCAGAACGGCAGTCTCGTCATCACCGAAGTGACCAATCCTTCCTATCAGGGCGACGCCCTTGCCAAGGCTCTCGAAGCCTATAAGAAGGCTGCGGAACTCGATGCTGCCGGCAAGAAGACCAAGGCGATCACCGAGGCCCTGAACACCATTGCCCAGAACTACAACCAGGATGCTTTCAACGCCTATTATCTCGGCAACCCGTCCAAGGCCAGCACCCTCTTCGAGAAGAGCGCGGCCGCGCTTGCCCAGGCCCCGCTTTCCAAACTTGACACCGCTTCCATCTATTACGCGGGTGTCACCGCCATGGAGGCCCAGGAGTTCGAGAAGGCGAAGGCTCACTTCACCAATGCTCTGAAGAACAATTACTTCTCCGACGGCGGCGTGTACGCCAACCTGTACGAGTGCGCGATCAACCAGAAGGATACCGTGACCGCCCGCTCCTACCTCGAGGAAGGTTTCCAGAAATTCCCGGAGAATCCGCAGGTCCTGACCAACCTGATCAACCTCTACATCGCAGCCAACGAGGATCCGAACAAGCTCATCGACCTGCTTGGCAAGGCCAAGGCCGAACTTCCCAACAACCCGTCCCTGTACTATGTCGAGGGTGACATCTACGGCCGTATGAAGGATTATGACAATGCCGTCAAGGCATACCGCAAGGCCTCCGAGGTCGATCCCAACTATGAGATGGGCCACTATGGTGAAGGTGTGATGTGGTTCAACCGCGCCCTGGCGATCCAGGAAGAGGCCGCCGCCCTTCCGTACAGCGAGTACAAGAAATACGACCAGTTGCAGGAAGAGCTGAAGGTCGCCCTCAAGAACGCCATCGAGCCGTTCGAGAAGTGCTTCGCCGTGACCAAGAACGACGCGGTCAAGACCAATGTCGCAGACTACCTCAAGCGTCTCTACTTCGTTTTCCGTAACGAAAGCGCCGACTATCAGGCCGCTTACGAGAAGTACAACAACTTCCTCGAGAACGCTAAGTAAGCGTCTGTTTCAGATGATGGAAAAAGCCTCCGCCGGAGGCTTTTTTTGCTTTATATCGGACCGGGTATTACGGGTTTCCGGGATGTATGTCCGCGGAGTTCTCCGTCTCTTCGAAGGCGCGGACGATCTTGGTGACGAGGGGGTGGCGGACGATGTCCTCGGAAGAGAACCGGACCGTGGCGATCCCCTTGATGCCCTCGAGAAGCCGGATCCCGGCGAGGAGGCCGGAATCGGAGCGGCGGGGAAGGTCGATCTGCGTGGCGTCTCCCGTCACGAGGAACTTGGCGTTGCACCCCATTCGGGTCAGGAACATCTTGAGCTGCCCGATATTCGTATTCTGCGCTTCGTCCAGGATGACGCAGGCACGGTCCAGGGTCCGGCCCCTCATATAGGCCAGCGGGGCGATCTGGATCGTCCCTTCCGCCATGAACTCCTGCAGTTTCCGGGAGGGGATCATGTCCGCGAGGGCATCGTAAAGCGGCTGGAGATACGGGTCCAGCTTGTCCTTGAGGTCGCCGGGCAGGAAGCCGAGGCGTTCTCCCGCTTCGACGGCGGGACGGGTCAGGATGATCCGCTTGATTTCACGGTTCTTCAGAGCCCTGACGGCGAGGGCGATGGCGACATAGGTCTTGCCGGTACCGGCCGGTCCGACGGCGAAGATGAGGTCATTGTCGAAATAGGCCTTGACCATCTCCTGCTGGGTCTTGTTCCGCGCTTTGATGGGCTTACCGTCCGTTCCGTGCACGATGACGGCGTTCCCGTCCAGCCGGAATCGGTCCGGAGAACTCTCCCCGTCGAAGATGTCGTCTACATCGTAAGGGGTCAGGTTCATCTTGTGGTGCCGCCTCCGGATCAGTTCCTCCAGTTTGGCGCTGAAAGAAACGATATCCTCCTCCCGTCCGTCCAGGATCAGTTCATGCCCTCGTGCCGTTACCTTCAGCTTCGGGAAATAGGAACAAAATTCGGTGAGGATGCGGTTGCCGGCGCCGTAGATTTCAATCGGGTCAATGGCTTCCAGTTGGATCGTTTTCTTCATATACGTGGTTTTCTTTTTGTACTTTGCGATACGTCGAGACCATGTTGTCGTAGTCTTCCCTAACCCGCCAGGCTCCCGGGTTTTCCAGGTAGGAAGCGACCGGAACGACGGTGTAGGAATCGTCGATCATTCCCGGTTTCGTGCACCAAAGGTAACGGACTCTCGGCGGTTCGACGACGGCCCGCCCGTCCTTTCCGATCCGGATATCGACGGCGGCGCAGAGTTCGAGGCGGGCGATCAGGTCATTCTGGTTCGACACGGCGTTCCCCAGTGAATAGATGACCGTTTTCCCGTCGATGACCTGGATGTCCTGTGCGACGTGCGGATGGGATCCGATGACAAGGTCCACACCCTGGGCGATCATCCACCGGGCCAGTTCTTCCTGGGACGGGGAGTGCCGGAACTGGTATTCGACTCCCCAGTGGGGAAGGGCGACGATCACATCGGCCCCCGCGTCCTTCGCCCGTTCGATCGCTTTCCCGATGTCCATCCGGTTCATCCGGTTGACCCTCGGCCAGGCGACCTCGGATCCCATGTTCGTTCCGTAGGTGAAATTGATCAGGGCGATGAGGATTCCCTTCTTCTCGATCAGGAGGGGGTAGCGCCGCCTCATGTCCTTTTCCGAAGAGACGACGCCGGTATGGCGGACGCCCCGTTCCTTTTCAACCCGGTCGCAAACCTCGACGGTTCGCCGGAGACCGGAATCTCCCTTGTCCAGGATGTGGTTGTTGGCGGTCAGAAGGACGTCGAAACCGGCGTCGGACAGGTATTCGGGATAGGAGTCGGGGCCGGAAAAGCTCGGGTAACCGGCGAAAGGAGGCCCGGCCAGGGGGAATTCCATGTTGCAGACCGCTATGTCGGCCGAAGTGATCCAGTCGGAAATGGGGCGGAAGAACGAAGAGTAGTCGTAGCACTCATGCCGGTCGCGGGATGCGTCTGGATGGTCCCTCCGATACATCTCGAAAGCGCTTCTCATCATGGCTCCGTGGCTCATGACATCACCGACGACGAACAGGGAGACGGTCTTGCTGCGGGGATTGAAGATGTCCAGGTCCAGTTCAGCGGAGGGCAGTCTCAGCAGGGACTCCCGCGCGAGAGTGTCGCGCCGTGTCGGCAGAAGCTGGGCGGACACCGTTCCGGGTATGAGCAGAACCGCGATCGCGGCAATCCATATGAATCTTCCTTTTCTCACTCTGATTACAAATATACATACAATTTTATTTTGTCGAGGAATGATATTTCGTTAAATTTGCATGTTTTGGACCTTATGTGCATGAAAAAGTATCTGATCCTTCTTTTTCTCGTCCCGGTACTGCTATCGGTGAGCGGGTGCGATTTCTTCCGGACGGTGGCCGGAAGACCGACTTCCGCCGACCTGGAGAAGAAGCGCGGTGAGGTTCTCGCCGAGCGGCAGCGCCTGCGTGAGGAGGCCGTCCGGGATTCCCTGGAGAAGGCTGAAGTCAAGCGGAAGGTCGATTCTCTAGCGGAGGCCGCCCTGGAAGCCCGTCTGCTGGACTCCCTGAGCCGGAAGAAAGGAACCTTCCTCAGACCCGTCCGTCTCGGAGGACTCGGAAAGACCGTTCTGGACCATCGCTACTATGTCGTCACCGGCTCTTTCAAGAGTCCCGAAAATGCCGGAAAAAAGGCCCGTAAATGTACGGAAGCGGGGTATTCCGCCGTCGTCATTCCTTTCCGTAACGGGATGAACGCTGTCGGTGCCTGTCCCTCGGACCGGATCTCCGAGACCGTGCGGAATATGGATGAACTGAAACGGAAAGGCATTTGTCCCAAGGAGGGATGGATCCTCGTAAACGATACCCTGTGATGAAGAAGATCCTGGCCAGCCTCACCCTCGCCCTCTGCCTGGGCTTGTCTGCAACCGCCCAGTTCCGGACTCCGGATTATTCGGACCTATATGATTCCGAAACCGTCAGGGCCCTGAAGGAGCACGTTTCCTATATCGCTTCCGCCCAGACGGAAGGCCGCCTTGCCGGCTCGGAAGGAGAGGCGATGACCGCCGAGTATGTCGGGACGGTCCTGAAATCCTATGGACTTGAGTTGATTACACCGCTTGCGGGAGAGACTTTCGGAATCCTCGGCGAGGCGGGCGATACCCTTTTATCCCGCAACGTGGCCGCCTTCATCCAGGGAACGGACAGCGCCCTCAACGACCGCTATATCGTGGTCGGCGCCCGCATGGACAACCTCGGGATAGATACCTATACAGTCGACGGGGAACCCCGGCGGCGGATCTACTACGGCGCCAACGGAAACGCTTCCGGCCTCGCCCTTTTCCTGGAACTGGCCCGGATGCTGCGGACCAACCGATTGAATCTCAGGCGTTCCGTCCTCCTGGTGGCCTTCGGAGCATCCACCCGGACCCTCGCCGGTTCCTGGTACTTCCTGAACCGCTCCTTCTCCGATACGGACCGGATCGACGCCATGGTGAACCTGGATATGCTCGGAACGGCCAGTCACGGATTCTATGCATATACGAGCTCGAATGCGGATATGAACATGATTCTGACAGCCCTGCAGGGGGAACTCCTCCCGATCGTTCCCGAACTGACCTCGACGGAACCCTATCCTTCCGACCACCGGGCGTTCTATGACAAGGAAATTCCCTCCGTCCTGTTCACGACGGGGCGCTATCCCGAGCACGGAACCGAAAAGGATACTCCCTCGATCCTGGATTATGCGTCCATGGAAAAGGAACTGGAGTATATCTATTCCTGTACGGTCGCCCTGACGGGTGCCCCGAAGCCGGCATTCAGTCCGGATGCAACCTCCCGGACGCCTGTACGGGAAGACGCCGTAGCCTTCCATGACTGTGATTACAAACCTTCGTTCCTGGGCAGCCAGGATCCTTCGACCTTCATGCAGAAGTGGGTCTATGCCTACCTGAAATACCCGAAAGAGGCCCTCGAAGCCGGTAATCAGGGACGGGTAGTCGTCGATTTCATCATCGACGAGGAAGGTAACGTACGGGATGTAAGGGTCGCCAGGGGAGTCAGTCCCGCCCTGGACGAAGAAGCGGTCCGTGTCATCAGCGCTTCTCCGAAATGGAAGCCGGGCCGGGTCCGTGGCAAGAAGGTCCGGACGGCGATGACCCTGACGGTGGAGTTCCGCCTGGAAAAGAAGGAAAAAAGCGGTGGATTCGGAATCAACGGAATAAGAATCAAATAATTACATATGGATTATAATTTCATAGAAATCGAAAGGAAATGGCAGGAATACTGGGCCTCCCATAAGACGTTCAGGGCCGAGCCCGATTCCTCCAAACCGAAATACTATGTGCTGGACATGTTCCCGTATCCCTCCGGAGCGGGACTTCACGTCGGTCATCCGCTGGGGTACATCGCAAGCGATATCTTCTCCCGCTACAAGCGCCTGAAAGGATTCAACGTCCTCCATCCGATGGGCTATGACGCCTTCGGCCTTCCGGCGGAGCAGTACGCCATCCAGACCGGCCAGCATCCGGAAAAGACGACCCACCAGAATGTCGCCCGCTATCGCCAGCAGCTCGACCGGATCGGCTTCTCATACGACTGGGACCGGGAGTTCCGCACCTGCGATCCGGACTATTACAAGTGGACCCAGTGGGCCTTCCTGAAGATGTTCGGTTCCTGGTACGACAATGTCCTGCAGAAAGCCCGTCCCATCGAAGAACTCGTCGCCGCTTTCGAAAAGGGCGGTTCCGCAGCCGTGGACGCCGCCAACAACGACGCCCCCGTCTTCACGGCGGAGCAGTGGAAAGCCTTTTCCGAAAAAGAGAAGTCCGACGTCCTGATGCACTACCGGATCGCCTACCAGGGAGAGTCGACGGTCAACTGGTGCCCCGCACTCGGAACGGTCCTCGCCAATGACGAGGTGAAGGACGGCTACTCCGAGCGAGGAGGCCATCCGGTCTTCCAGAAGAAGATGGTCCAGTGGCAGCTGCGTGTGTCCGCTTATGCCGGCCGCCTGCTCGAAGGGCTCGACCGCATCGACTGGACCGATTCCCTGAAGGAGATGCAGAAGAACTGGATCGGAAAGTCCCAGGGCGCCGAGATGGTCTTCAAGGTCCGGAACGGGGAAGAAGAGTACGACATGACGATCTTCACGACCCGGGCCGACACGGTCTTCGGAGTGACCTTCATGGTCCTGGCCCCGGAGAGCGAGTGGGTCCCCAAACTGACTTCTCCCGACCGGAAAGAGGCCGTCGCCGCCTATCTCGACCAGGTCAAGAAGAAGACCGAGCGCGAAAGGATTGCCGGGAAGGCCGTTACGGGCGTTTTCTCGGGATCCTACGCCATCAATCCGCTGACCGGGGACTCCGTTCCCGTCTGGATCTCCGAATATGTCCTCGCGGGCTACGGAACCGGTGCGATCATGGCCGTTCCCGCCCATGACAGTCGCGACTATGCCTTCGCCCGGAAATTCGACCTGCCGATCATTCCCCTCATCGAAGGGGCGGATGTCAGCGAGGAAAGTTTCGACGCGAAGGAAGGCATCATGATGAACAGCGGTTTCCTCAACGGACTGGATGTCAAAGAGGCCATCCCCGCCGCGATCGATTACGTCGAGGCCCATGGAATCGGCCGCCGGAAGATCAATTACCGCATCCGCGACGCCATTTTCTCCCGCCAGCGCTACTGGGGAGAACCGTTCCCCATTTACTACAAGGACGGCATCGCGACGCCCGTTCCCGAGGACAAGCTTCCGCTGACCCTCCCCGAGATCGATGAATACAAACCCACCGAGACCGGCGAACCTCCGCTCGCACGCGCAAAGAACTGGACCTTCGACGGCTTCCCGCTCGAAAAGAGTACCATGCCGGGCTTTGCCGGATCCAGCGCCTATTACCTCAGGTACATGGATCCCCACAATGACAATGCCCTCGTCAGCCCCGAGGCGGACGAATACTGGCGCAGCGTCGACCTGTATATCGGCGGAACCGAGCATGCCACGGGCCACCTGATCTATTCCCGTTTCTGGAACAAGTTCCTCTATGATCTCGGATATGTCTGCGAGGATGAACCTTTCCGGAAGCTGATCAACCAGGGTATGATCCAGGGCCGTTCGAACTTCGTGTACCGGATCGTGAATACCAATACCTTCGTCTCCGCCGGCCTGAAGGACGGATATGAGACGACGGAGATCCATGTCGACATCAACCTGGTACGCAACGACCGGCTCGACATCGAAGCGTTCAAGGCCTGGAGGCCTGAATTCGCGACGGCCGAGTTCATCCTCGAGAACGGGGAATACGTCTGTGGCTGGGCCGTCGAAAAGATGTCCAAGTCCATGTACAATGTCGTGAATCCCGACCAGGTATGCGACGACTACGGCGCCGATACCCTGCGTCTGTACGAGATGTTCCTGGGACCGGTCGAGCAGTCCAAACCTTGGGATACCAAGGGAATCGACGGCGTCAACCGCTTCCTCAAGAAGGTCTGGCGCATGTTCTGGGACCGGGACACCTTCCTCGTAAACGACGAAGCCCCGACTCCCGCTGAACTCAAGTCTCTCCACAAGCTGATCGCCAAGGAGCAGGACGATATCGAGCACTTCTCTTACAATACGACGGTGAGCGCTTTCATGATTGCCATCAACGAGCTGCAGGGCTGTTCGAAGCGGGCGATTCTCGAACCGCTGCTGATCCTGCTCTCTCCCTTCGCTCCGCATATCGCGGAAGAGCTTTGGCATCAGCTCGGTCACGCGGATTCCATCACCTACGCTGCCTTCCCTGCCTACAATCCGGCCTATACGGCGGAGGATAATGTCAAATACCCTGTCTCCTTCAATGGGAAGACCCGCTTCATGGTCGATCTTCCGAAGAGCATGGGCCCCGCCGAGGTCGAGGCGGCGGTTCGCGCGCACGAAATGACAGCGAAGTATGTGGGAGATATGACGATCTCGAAAGTGATCGTCGTGCCCGGCCGTATCGTCAATGTCGTTTTGAAAAAGTAGGATCGTATGAAGGGTAAGACGAGAAAGATCCTGTTCGTCATCTGGGAGTATCTGGTCATCACGGTCGGGTGCGCCATCTTCGTGATGGGGTGGACTTCCTTCCTGCTCCCGAACGGCATCATCGACGGCGGCCTGACGGGTATCTGCGCCGTCCTGTCCATGGCGACGGGAATATCTGTCGATATTTTCTATATTTCTCTGCAGGTTATCCTGATCATTCTGGCCGTCTGGATCATGGGAACCAGTTTCGGTGCGAAGACCCTGTACGCCATTGCCGTGACCACGGTGCTTTTCCGGGTCTTCGGCAGCGATTCCTTCCATTTCCTCCAGTCGGTCCCCGGCGAATTCCTGTACGTGGACCAGCGGATCCTGATCGCCATGATCGGCGGCCTGATGGAAGCCATCGGAATCGGGCTGATTTTCCGGCGGGGCGGAAGCACCGGAGGAACCGATATCTTCGTCCTGCTGGTCAACAAGTTCTGGCCGGTTTCTCCCGGACAGGTCTACATCTATATCGACCTCGTCGTCATTGCGTCGATCCTTCTCATCCCGGGTCATACTTTCTCGGATGTGATCCTCGGTTACGTGACGATGTTTTCCTTCTCCTTCGGCCTGGATTTCTTCCTGATGGGCCGGAAGTCATCGGTCCAGCTTCTGATCTTCTCTTCGAAATTCGATCAGATTGCCGATTATATCAACCAGCGGATGGAACGCGGCGTCACCGTCCTGAAGGCTGTCGGCTGGTTCACCAAGTCAGAAAAGGACGTCCTTCTCGTACTGGTCCGCAAATTCCAGCTCGGTGAAGTGACCAAGATCGTCAAGTCTATCGACCCGAAAGCCTTCGTCTCCGTCGTCACCGCGAACGACGTATACGGGGAAGGTTTCGACGAGATCAAGGCCGGCATCGAGGGCGCCCGCAAGAAAAAGATGGATAATTCCCTGTAATCATCATGCCTCCCATTAAGAAAAGTCTTTGGACCAACGTCAAGGAATGGCTCCTCGTCTCCTTGGGAATCCTGATCTATGTGTCCGGATGGACCATCTTTCTCATCCCGAACAATCTCGTCGGCGGGGGAGTGTCCGGTATCAGTTCCATCATCCAGTATGCGACGGCCGGGAAGATCCAGATGGGATATACCTATTTCGCCATCAACGCTATCCTGCTGGTGGCTGCCGTCGTGATCATCGGCATGGGTTTCGGGGCCAAGACGATCTTCGCCATCATCCTGGCTTCCGTGGGACTCAGGGTCCTGCCCGACCTGATTCCAGCCGAGATCATCCAGGCCCTCGCCCTGCAGAACGGAAAGCTGATGTCCACGATCATGGGCGGTATCATGGCCGGCATCGGTATCGGCATGTCCATCTCCAACGGCGGGAGTACGGGCGGAACCGACATCATCGCCCTCATCTATACCCGCTATCGCAATGTCTCTCCCGGGAAGGTGATCCTTTATCTGGATTTCGTCATCATCCTTTCATCTCTCTTCGTCCCTTCGGTCGTCCAGGATTATGACCCGGAGACGGGAAGAGTCCTCCTCGGCCCTGACGGACATCCGCTTACCCATCTGATGCCCTGGGCGGAGAAAATCACGACGGTCGTGTACGGCCTGATCCTCGTCACCGTGAACGGGAGGGTCATCGACATGTACCTGTCCGGATCCCAGCAGAGCGTCCAGCTTTTCATCCTTTCCAGGCATTCCGAGCAGATCGCCGAGGCGATCACACACGAACTCCACCGGGGCGTTACCGTCCTGGAGGGCAAGGGCTGGTTCTCCCAGAAAAAGACGGAAGTCCTGATGGTCCTGACCCGGAAGACCGATGTCAACCTGATGCTCCGCCGCATCAAGTCGATCGATCCGCACGCGTTCCTGTCCGTTTCTTCGGTTTCGGGCGTATACGGGAAGGGATTCGACCAGATCAAGGGAAACGTTCAGGCAGAAAAAAACAGCGAAAAACAATAAAATTCGAAAAAATCTTTATTGGGGCCTCTGAAACCAATTTTCAGAGGCTTTTTTTTGTATGTTTGCCCCAGATACTAAACTTTGAAACCATGAAACCTTTCCAGTCCCAGAGAAGATCCGGCGGAGCATCTTCCGTCATTCTCGCCTGTTTCGCCCCGTTTGCCCAGTTCCTCTACCGCCTCGTCCTTCACGATGTCCCGGCTCCGGATGAGATCGCGCTCCCTTTATGCGCCTCCGTTCTTGTCCTACTGCTGATTCCCGTTCCTTATAACAGGAGGTACCATCTCCGTATCCTCGAACCGGCAGTTCTCGCCGTCGGAATCCTTCCCGTTTTCGGCTGTCCTTCCTGGATAACCGTCATCCTTATGCTGGGATTCTCCTTCATGGCGAGACATATCCTATCCCGAAGGAAGACGCTGACCTTGAGTACTTCCGTCCTTTCGTACCAGTTCCGTGACAGTGCGGAAGAGAGGTATTCGGACTCCCTTGCGATGGTGTGGACGGGCCTTCCCGCGCTGACCCTGTGCGGCCCGGTACCTGCCCTGTCCGCTTCGGTGGCCTGCCTCTTGCTGGCGTCCGTTCTCCTCTGCCGGATCCGCTCCGGAAATCCGCTGTCGACGATTCCCTCGTTCGAGATGAAACTGAAGGAGGCGTCCCGGCAGGCTGAAGAAGCCGCCCGACCGGCGGAAGGGATCGAATCGGAACGCGTCCTTTATGAACGGTGCTGCCGGTATATGACTGAGAAGAAACCCTATCTTGTCGAGTCGTTCTCCATCTCCGACCTTGCCAACGCCGTCTATACCAATAAATCGTACCTGTCCAGGACCATCAACAACCAATCCGGAAAAAATTTCAGAAAGTTCCTGAACGAATACCGTATCTCTTATTCCAAAGACTTGTTCATGAGAAACATGAGTCTCAAGGTCAACGACCTGGCGGAACTGTCCGGTTTCCATACGATTACGACCTACACGATGGCTTTCGAGGCCATTATGGGCGAATCTCCGAGCTCCTGGTGCAGGCGGATGCGGATCAATTCATTGAAATAATTCCTATCTTTGCATCCATGAAAAAGATCCTTACCCTCTCTGTACTCGTGGCCGTGTGCGCCTGTCATCCCGTTGCGAACGACCTTGAAAAGTATGCCCTCAACTGCAAGGCGGTGGAACTGAGCCTTCAGTCCGATACGCTGGAATTCCCTTATTCGGTCCTCTTCAACGACAAGGGGTGCGTCGAAACCCTGACGACATTCGGCTTTGACGGCTCCTTCCGGTTCAAGGAATCTTGTACGTATGACAGCAAGGGCCGGCTGTCGGAGTCGGTCGGCATCAACGACGAGCAGGAAACGGAGATCCGTTATGAATACGAGTATGACGGAGCGTTCCTCCGCGAGTGCCGGGTCTACGGGATGAACACGCAGGAGATGCACCGTTACGTCCATGAAAATGACGGCCACCATATCGTCAGGAGCGAGTATTACGGGGAAGGGGAGCTGGAATATACCATGACGAAGACCTTCAGCGGCAGCCGCTACGAAGAAGTAACCCGCAGACCGGACGGAGAGTTGATAGGGAAGGCTACGGTCGATTTCTTCAAGACAGAGACAAAACCATCCCGCATCCTCGGTGACGGAGTGGACATTGAAATCGAGTACAACGACAAAGGGCTCCCCGTCAAGAGCCGGAATGTCGTCCTGAATTCCCGGGGAGAGCTCCAGTGGACTCCTGACCTGGACGAGCGTCCCGAAAGGTACTACACCTATGAATACGACGAACGCGGGAATTGGATTTCCCGCGCCGACCGTTTCCATCCGGACAGCGCCGCCTACGCGGTGCTTACCCGGATCATCCGTTATCAGAAGTAGAATTCTTTTTCGAAGTCCGCTTCCGTTGTCATCTTTGAACAGGTAAACACGTGCTGGGCCGTTCCGCCCGGCAGCTTGTGCGTGGCGACCACTTCCCAGTCGGTCTCTCCGGCCGGGTTGCCGGACGCAGGTTTGTAGTACCAATAGTGACTGGCCGTCCAGGACCGGTAACTGTCGGACGTCTTGCTTTTCTTGTTGTAATAGTGGGCCGACATCGCGATGTTGGAACAGGTCCCGTTGGCCAGACGCGTGAAGTTCCCGATCTTCTGGCCGGTACTCTTCCTCCTCAATTCGACGGTCCAGTACGTATCGTCGTCGTTGAAAACCTGGGCGACAAAACAGTTTTTCAAAGCGGTGTTTCCTTTCACCGTGAATGTATAGGAACCGACCGTTTGGGATGAGGTATACCAGTTGAGGGGATACTGGGATGTGTAGTAGATTTCGTTCCCGTCATAGACGCGAAGCTGGAAATCGGCGTCTTTCCGGGTCCCCTTGAACATCCAGTCGTTGATATGGGCGCCCTCGATCTCGTAGATCGTATAACCGGAAGGCTCTCCGCTGACGGTGGAACTGCTGGACTTGGTCCACCAGGCTCCGCAGGCTGATCCGTGGATGTGTTCATAGACGGGAAGTCCGCCCTTGGCCTTGTGGGAGGTGGTATAAATGAAATTCTGTGTATAGTGGGTATGCCCGATCATCAGATGGGCCTCCTTGAATTCATCCATCAGTTTGAGGACTTCCTGGTAGTTGTTGGACGAGGAATTGCGGAACTGGATATGGCAGCAGACGAAAATCATCTTATCCTGCTTGTCAGGGACGAGGGCGAGGTCTTTCTTCAGCCACTCGATCTGCTTGTCCGTGAAACCGCCGCTGTAGGACCAGGTCTTCCCGTTGCTCTTACCGGATTCTTTCTGGGAGGTGACCATGATGTCGTCCATCGATACGATATGGACATCCCCCCGGTTGAAGGAGTAATTCACGGGTCCGAAATAGCTCTCGAAAGTGGAGGTGGCGAGGTAATCGTCCTTTGCATTGTCGGAGGTGTCCGGCTGGAGGGAATCGTGGTCATGGTTCCCGATCGTCTGGAAGAACGGGATGTACCAGGTCCCCGTCAGGACGGAAGACATGGACGCCACCATGGCCGGCCACATGTTCGTGCTGTCGAATACGATATCGCCGAGGGTCATGGCGTAGACATTCTTCCGGTTGGCCAAAGCCTGTTTGATGTCGGAGATGGTTTCAGTGGTGTACCGGTCGGCATTGCTGGCGGTCGCACACTGGGGATCCCCGATTCCGATGAAGGTCCATTTCGTCTCTTTCCCGCCTTCCAGCGGATCCAGCTGGAAATCGGTGCGGATCCTTGCTCCTACTGGATTGATCGCCTTATAGAAGACCGGGATGCTGCGGGTCGCTCCGGTGGCGACCTTGTACTCGGAAGGAGTGGAATAATAGATCATGCGCGTCAACTCATTGGATTTGAGTTGGTATACCCCGTTCTCATCCGTCCTGACGCAGTCATAGCCGTCCGAGACGACGACTCCGGGGATGCCTTTTCCCGTTTTGCTGTCCTTGATCAGGCCGACGAGATCGTTCCATTCGGCAATGGTCGTCCCGTTGATGGTCCCGCTTTCCGGGTCCGGAGCGGCGGCCTTGAAAAGGATGACCTTGGAGAACTTGTACCCCTTGACCGTAGCCGGAGTCCCCTCAAAGTTGAAGACCATCTGGTCGTAGGAAGAACTGGCCAGCCGGTAGGTGCCGGGAAGGGATTCGAAGTGATATTCCGCATCGGCGTGACGGGAGGTATAGACCTTCTTGTCGCTCTGGACGAATGAGGTCTCATCGGCATAGACGCGGCCATCGAAGTAGGAGGTTGCGGGCGTGCCCGGTTCCAGCGTACGAACCGTGTAGGAGCCCTTCCCGTCAAAAGTATAAACCGTGGAAACAGGCAGGTCTATCCACCCGGCGCCGCCGTTTTCCGCTGAGATGACCCAGTTCCCGTTGATGGTCGTTGGATCGAGCTGTTTGTTGTCCGGCTTGTCGCAGGCGAATACGGCGGCAAGGCAGATGAAGAGGATCAGGAATCGTTTCATTGACATGACAACCTGCTGTTTTGTTCAGTTTGGGACACAAATTTAACCATTTTTTATAAAAGCGGGCATAAAATGAATAAAGAAAAGAGGTGACGGTTTTTCCGTCACCTCTGTGTTCAAAGGGTTCGTCCAGGATTATTCAGGCATGGTTCCTTCCGAAACCGAACCGTTGTTCGGGTAGCCGAGGAGACCGAGGGATCCGATGTTCCCGCCGAAGGTCATGTCCTTATAATAGACCGTGTAGCCGGTGCCGTCGTTCCGGAAGCGGCCGATGAGCCTGGCGGAAGTGACGGACCCCGCCGTGTTGAGGGTCGTGTTGATGCTGCAGCCGCTCCACTGCTTCGTGGCCTGTCCGAAGCCGCCGCAGATGCCGCCGTAGAAGCTGGTTCCACCGGCCTCGATAGAGACATTGTTGGTCGCGGTACAGTTGGTGAAGGTAGCGTTGGCATAGCCGACGAGCGTGCCGATCTCAGGTTCCTTGCCGGCGATGCCTACGCATTTCTTGACCTCGACGTCACCGGTCGCTTCGCATCCGGTCATCACACCGTTGAAGGCGCCGCAAAGGCTGCCGACGCACATGGCCTCGGCGCTGTCAATCACGACCTTGCCGCTGTTCTTGCAGCCGGTCATCGTCTGGGCGCCGCTGTAGGTCGCCAGGATGCCACCGATATAATTGAGGACGGCTTGCGTGACTCCGTTCTTGTAGGTGACGGTCCCGCTGTTCTCGCAGTCGGTGATGGTCGCCGCGACGAGGGAGGCGCCGACGATACCGCCGACATAATCCTGATAGGAGAAGAAATTGGTTCCGTCGGAACCGAGCGCTGCGCTGTTGCAGTCGAAGGTGAGCGCTCCGGAGTTGGTGCAGTTGGTGAGGGTCTTTGCATAGGACCATCCGATGACACCGCCCACGCGGGCGATCTTGTGCCAGAGGCCGATGTTGAGTTCTCCCTGGTTGTGGCAGTTCTCGACAGGAACGCTGCTGTAACCGATCACGCCGCCGCCGCCGGACTGGGTGCCGCCGGCCGTTTTCTGGCAGACCTGGAGGTCCATCTTGCCCTTGTTGATACAGCCGCTGACCAGGCCTTCGCAGGAGGCCAGATAGTATTCACCGGCACCGCCGATGACACCGCCGAACAGAGGCTGGTGGATACCGCCCGCACCTGCGTTGCCTTCCGTACCGGCAGCCCAGACGCCCTTGGCGATAATGGTACCCTCATTGACGCAGTCCTTCGCGCTCTTGGTCACGTAACCGACTACGCCGCCGAGAGCGGGACGGGTACTTGAGGCGGCAGGATCGTCATTGTCCTGGAGGGTGATGGTACCCTTGTTGGTACAGCCTTCTATCGCACCCTCGATGTAACCGGCGACTCCGCCGACGTCACAGTAGGATCCGCTGGCATTGACCGCCCAGACGTGAGACACGGCCCCGGTGTTGGTGCAGCCCTTTACGATACCATAGTCTTTCAGCCCGATATTGTTATTTCCGGCAGTCTTTGCATTGACGACGGATCCGCCGACGACCCCGCCGATGTACATGTTCTTCGGGGTGCTGCCGGTGGTGAACTTGACGGCACCGTTATTGGTGCAGTTCTCGACGGCAACGACTCCGGGGGCGGCCTCGAACTGGCCGACGACACCGCCGATGCAGTTGTTGGACGAAGATCCCGCCGAGGTCTCGAAGATCATGTCTCCGTTATTGGTGCAGTTTTTCACCAATCCGGTGGAGCGGCCTGCGATGGCGCCGAAATAGGTGACGGCCGTCAGGTCGCCGTCGCAACGGGCGCTGGCATTATTCACACAGCCTTCGATCGTTCCGGCATTGGTCGCAGCGATGAATCCCGTCGTTCCGGGAACGATCGTCATGACGCAGCTTGCGTCGATGACGAGGTTCTTGATCGTGCCCGCATTGATCTGGAAGAGCGGTTCTCCGCCGTTGGACCAGTTCATGATCTTGTGGTTCTTTCCGTCCAGCGTTCCGCTGAAGGTCTTGGCGGAAATGATATCATAGCCGGTCATATCGATGTCGTTCTCAAGCGTATAGACATCGGCTTCGCCGGCCTGCTCGGCGATCTCGCTGAAGAATCGGGAGAGTTGCTCGGCGGTAGTGATGGCAGGGGCGAAGTCAGGTTTGACGGGAGTCTGGACCCCGGTAACGGTCGAGTAGTTGGTAAACACCTTCTCTCCTCCCACATTCCGGAAGGCCTTTACGCGCACGTCATAGGAGGTGGTTTGCTCGAGTTTGGGAATGGTGCAGGATCCGTCGACGATATTCTCTCCGAAAACGACCCAGTCGTTCGACCCTGACTTGGCATACTCGACTTGGTATCCGTCCGCGGGTCCGGTAAGGGACCAGGACACCTGGATGGAGCTGTAGGTCTTGGCTGCCGCGGCGAGGTCCTGTGGCTCGACGAACTCGGAAATGACGAGGCCGTTGCCGACGCTGACCTGGACGATGATGTCATCGCGTTTGAGGTAGACCCATTCCGAATAGACCGAATAGGCGTAGTTCGCACGGATTCTCACGAAGTACCTGTTTCCCTTGGTGAGTTTGCTGAATGAGCAGGCTTCATTGATGTTGCCGGCTTCGTCGGTCGCCATGATCGTCTTGGCGAGAGAGGAGTAGTTGTCGCCGGCGGAGTCGAGGGAATCGGTAAGCTGTACAGTGAAAGAAAGGGCATTCTCGGCGATAGCCTTCTTTCCGTCCCAGAACAAAGAGATGGACGTGGCGGACATTCCGTCCACGTCGAGCTCCAAGTTCTCCGGGCGGGCTTTGGAGGAGTCGATCCCCGAGATCCTTTCGTATGGCTTGTCGATGTCGCATCCGGCGAGGAGCAGGAGAGCGGCCGACAGTCCGATTGCAGATAAT
>JAFRUH010000011.1 GCA_017438975.1 Bacteroidales bacterium | reverse complement strand
GCGGTGAGGATCCACCTCTTCCCATTCCGAACAGAGAAGTTAAGCTCACCCACGCCGATGGTACTGCCCCACCAGGTGGGAGAGTAGGTAGCTGCCGTTCTTCGAAGCCCTGATCAGAATCTTCTGGTCAGGGCTTTTTGTCGTTTATTTATAGGTCAAACTCTTCCTTATAGAAGGCTTCAAGGTCGCTGTCGGTCACTGCGTTCAGTTCGACGAGCTGCCGTACGGCCGTCCTCCGTAATCTTGCCGGAGATGATGACGCTCGTGCAGGCATGGCAGGAAAATGCATCCGCCAGGAGGAAAAAGGAAAGCGCAAACGCGACTTTGGCTAATCTTGACATAGAGATTGATACTTTTGTAAAAGAATACAACAGAACAAATATACACAATCGTTTTTGCTTTTTTCTCATTGGGACCGTGATTATGTCGACGGCCTTGAATTTATCTGTAAATAATTTGGATATTATTTGTAAATTATATAATTTTGTCGAAACAAACAGCGAATTAATGCATATTATATGAATATTGTTGTAAAGGTGGCGGATGCGAGCCACGCAATCTATGCAGAAGAGATCTGCCAGGAGATATACCTTTCCTCCCTCGAGCGGAAAACCGGTATCGCCAAGCGTACCCCGGAGTACATCATCGACAAGATGTCCTCCGGGAAAGCGGTCATCGCCCTCGCCGAAGACGGTGAGTTCGCCGGCTTCTCCTATATCGAATCCTGGGGCGGGAAGAAGTTCGTCGCCAACTCGGGCCTCATCGTAGCCCACAAATACCGCGGGCAGGGAATCGCCAAGCGCATCAAGGAGCAGACTTTCATTCTCTCCCGGACCCTTTTCCCCGACGCCAAGATCTTCTCCATCACGACCGGTGCCGCCGTGATGAAGATGAACTATGAATTCGGCTTCCGTCCGGTTCCGTACAACGAACTGACGGACGACCCCGAATTCTGGAAAGGATGCGAGGGATGCCGCCATTTCGACATCCTCTGCAGCCATGATTACAAGATGTGCATCTGCACCGGTCTCCTCTATGACCCGAACGAGCACCTCGAGATCCATCATCCGGGAGAATAGGCCATGGTCAAGGTTGGAATCATCGGAGGGGCCGGGTATACCGCAGGGGAACTGATCCGCCTCCTGGTCCATCATCCCGCCGCGGAGCTGGTGTTCGTCCATTCGGAAAGCAATGCCGGCAACCCCCTGTATGCGGTCCATGAAGGACTCTTCGGGGATACGGACCTGCATTTCGCATCGGAATTCGACCTCGGGGCCGTCGACGTCCTCTTCCTCTGTTCGGCCCATGGTCGGAGCCGGTCGTTCTGGGAGGCGAACCCGCGCCCTGAGGGATTGAAAGTCGTCGACCTGGCCCAGGATTTCCGGGACGAGTCCGACGGCTATGTCTATGGACTTCCCGAATGGCAGAAGGCCCGGATCATGGGGGCGGATTCCATCGCCAATCCCGGTTGTTTCGCGACCGCTATCCAGCTCGCGCTCCTGCCCCTTGCCGCTGCAGGAATCCTGAAAGAGGAAGTCAGCATCACGGCCCTGACCGGTTCCACGGGAGCCGGCGTCAAGCCTTCCGCAACGACCCATTTCAGCTGGCGAACGGACAATGTATCTGCCTATAAAGTATTTGAACATCAGCATCTTATAGAGATCAAACGGAACCTCGGCCTGCTGCAGGGCGGTTTCCTTCCGGAGCTCCATTTCGTCCCCCTCCGGGGTGATTTTGCAAGGGGGATTTTCGCGACGCTCCATACCGCCTGCCCTCTCTCCGAGGAGGAGGCGAAGGACCTCTACCGGACGTTCTATAAAGATGCTCCATTCACCTTTTTCTATCCGGGAAGCATCGATCTCAAGCAGGTCGTCAATACCAACAAATGCCTCGTCGGGGTCGAAAAGCACGGAGAACGTCTCGTGATCACCTCCGTCATCGACAATCTCCTCAAGGGCGCCGCCGGGCAGGCGGTCCAGAACATGAACCTGATATTCGGCCTGGACGAAAGGACCGGCCTACAACTCAAAGCATCCGCATTCTGATGAACCTTTTCGAAGTCTATAAATTATGGGATATCGAGCCGGTGAAAGGGCTCGGCACAACCCTCTGGGACAAGGACGGGAATGAGTATACCGACCTCTACGGCGGCCATGCCGTCATCAGCGTCGGCCATTGCCATCCCCATTATGTCCAGGCGCTGACCGCCCAGGCCGCTACCCTCGGATTCTACTCCAATGCCGTCAAGAACAGCCTGCAGGTCGAACTGGCGTCGAAACTCGGCAAGGCCAGCGGCTATGACGATTATGCCCTTTTCCTCTGCAACAGCGGCGCGGAGGCCAATGAAAATGCCCTGAAACTGGCATCCTTCGCTACCGGCCGGGCCAAGATCCTGGCCTTCTCCAAGGCTTTCCATGGCCGTACTTCCGGCGCTGTCGAAGCGACGGACAATCCGAAGATCCGCGCTCCCTTCAACGAGAGCGGCCATGTCACCTTCGTCCCCCTGAATGACCTGGAGGCCGTCGACAAGGACCTCTCCGACGGATCCTACGCCGCGGTGATCGTCGAGGGTATCCAGGGCGTGGCAGGCATTTATGAACCCGGAGACGCGTTCCTGCGGGGACTCCGCGACCTCTGCGACAAGACCGGAACCCTGCTGATCGCCGATGAAATCCAGTCCGGATACGGCCGGACGGGGCTTTTCTATGCCCATCAGCACGCGGGCATCCGGGCCGATATCGTCACCTCCGCCAAGGGAATGGCGAACGGATTCCCGATCGGGGGCGTCCTGATCTCTCCGTCCATCAAACCGCAGTACGGGATGCTCGGAACCACTTTCGGCGGCAACCACCTCGCTTGCGCGGCGGCCATCGCCGTCCTCGAAATCATGGAGGCCGAGAAACTGGTCGAAAATGCGGCCAGGGTCGGAGCTTATTTCGAGGAAGCCTTCGCCGGCGACAAGGCGGTCAAGGAGTACCGCGGCCGCGGCCTGATGATCGGCCTGGAACTGAATGAACCCTACATCGGCCTCCGGGACCGGCTCCTCTTCGAGAAACATTTCTTTACCGGTGCCGCCGGGGCCGGCGTGATCCGGCTCCTCCCGTCCCTGACCCTTTCGCTGGAGACGGCGGAAAAATTCGTCAAAGCTTGGAAAGAACTGACAGCATGAAATCCTTTACTTCCGTCAAACAGCTCGGCGACCTTCAGAAGGCCTTCGAAGCCGCTAAATATGTGAAAGAGAATCCTTTCGCCGACCAGGAACTCGGCCGGAACAAGACCCTTCTCCTCGTCTTTTTCAACAACAGCCTCCGGACCCGGCTCAGCACACAGCGGGCGGGCCTGAACCTCGGGATGAATGTCATCGTCCTCGATGTCAACCAGGGTGCCTGGAAGCTCGAAACCGAGCGGGGCGTCATCATGGACGGGGACAAGAGCGAGCACCTGCTCGAAGCGATTCCGGTCATGGGATGCTACTGCGACCTGATCGGCGTCCGTTCCTTCGCCCGTTTCGAAAGCAAGGAAGACGATTATAACGAAGTGATCCTCAATCAGTTCATCAAGTACTCCGGAAGACCCGTCTTCAGCATGGAGGCGGCGACGCGCCATCCGCTCCAGACCTTCGCGGACATGATCACGATCGAAGAGCACAAAGAGAAGGCCCGCCCGAAGGTCGTGATGACCTGGGCCCCGCATCCGAGGTCACTCCCGCAGGCCGTCCCCAATTCCTTCGCTGAAGGGCTGAACCTGACGGATTACGAGTTCGTGATCGCGAACCCGGAAGGTTATGACCTCGCCCCGGAATTCGTGGGGAACGCCAAGGTGACCCACAACCAGGACGAAGCCCTCGAGGGAGCCGATTTCGTCTATGCGAAGAACTGGGCCGCTTACGAGGGGGAGAACTACGGGAAAGTCATCTCCAAGGACATGGGCTGGACAGTCACGAAGGAAAAGATGGCCTTGACAAATAACGCTTTCTTCATGCACTGCCTGCCGGTGCGGAGGAATATGATTGTCAGCGATGAGGTAATCGAGAGCCCCCGGTCCCTGGTCATTCCCGAGGCGGCCAACCGGGTCGTTTCGGCCCAGACCGTCCTGAAAATGCTGCTGCAGAGCCTATGATCCGGGTCGTCAAAATAGGGGGGAACGTGATTGACGATTCCCTCGCACTCGAGCGGTTCTGCAAGGATTTCGCCTCGCTCGATGGCCCCCGGGTTCTGGTCCATGGCGGCGGAGCCCTCGGAAGCCGGATGCAGGAGCGTCTTGGCATCGAACCGGTCCGGATCGAAGGGCGCAGGGTTACGGACGCGGAAACCCTCCAGGTCGTGACGATGGTCTATGCGGGGTGGTGCAACAAGAAGATAGCCAGTTTGTTGCAGGCGGAAGGGTGTCCGGCTGCGGGCTTTTCCGGCTGTGACGGGAACATCATCTGCGCCGCCCGGAGAGCTCCTCTCGAGATCGGTGGGAAAGCCGTGGATTTCGGCTATGTCGGCGACGTGGGGAAGGACTCCGTCAACACCCGGGTCCTCCTGGGGCTGATCAGCATGGGCCTCGTCCCGGTGCTGAGTCCGATCAACCATGACGGATGCGGGAACCTCCTGAATACCAATGCGGACACGGTCGCTTCCGCGGTCGCCTCCGCACTCGGGGCTGAACTGACCGTCTGCTTCGAGAAGCCGGGTGTCCTTCGGGACGTCTCGGACTCCGGGAGCGTGATCCCCGCCCTGGACCCGGTCTCATACCGCGCCCTGAAGGAAGAAGGCCGGATCGCGGACGGGATGGTCCCAAAACTGGACAATGCCTTCCGGTCCCTCCGGGAGGGGACGGTCCGGGTAACGATCAAACAGGCGTCGGACCTGCTGGACCCCGGCGCCGGAACCGTGATTTCATTATGAAAAAGGCCCGTTTACTTCTTTCCGACGGCCATGTCTTCGACGGCTGGAGCTTCGGGTACGACGCCCCCGTAAGCGGGGAGACCGTATTCTCGACCGCCATGGTCGGATATCCCGAGAGTCTGACCGACCCTTCCTATGAAGGTCAGATCCTCTGCGTGAGCTATCCGCTTGTCGGCAATTACGGCGTTCCCTCGGATGTGAAGGACGGCTGGGGCATCTCGACCCTTTTCGAGTCGGAGAAAATCCACGCCCGGGGCCTCGTCATATCCGGCTACAGTGACAAATACAGCCATTACGACGCCGTCAAGAGCCTCGGCGACTGGCTGAAGGAAGAAAAGATCCCGGCCATCTGCGGGGTCGACACCCGCGAACTCACGAAAATCCTCCGGACGGAAGGGTCCATGACCGGGTTCATTGTCCCGGAAGGCAGTCCCGTTCCGGAGCCTTATGACCCCGATACCGAGAACCAGGTCGCGAAGGTCAGCTGCCCGGAAGTCCTTACGTACGGGGACGGTCCCAAGACCGTCGTCCTCGTCGACTGCGGAGTCAAGCACCAGATCCTCCGCTGCCTCGTCTCCCGCGGCGCAAAAGTGGTCCGGGTGCCCTGGAACTATGATTTCAATACCCTGGAATGGGATGGACTCTTCATCTCCAACGGCCCCGGCAATCCCGTTTTCTGCCGGGAGACGGTGGATCATCTCAGGAAGGCCCTGCAGGGGGACAAGCCCGTTTTCGGCATCTGCATGGGCAATCAGCTCCTCGGGCTCGCCGCGGGAGCGAAGACTTATAAGCTCAAGTACGGGCACCGGAGCCACAACCAGCCGGTCCGCCTCTCGGGTACCGACAAATGCTTCATCACCTCCCAGAACCACGGGTTCGCGGTCGACGAAACGACCCTCGGCCCCAACTGGGAACCGTATTTCGTCAATATGAACGACGGAACCAACGAAGGGATCCGGCACCGCTCCAAACCCTTCTTCTCGACCCAGTTCCATCCGGAGGCCTCCAGCGGTCCCGTGGACACGGAATTCCTTTTCGACCAATTCATTTCGATGCTATGACCCCTTCGCTCAAGAAAGTGCTCCTGCTCGGATCCGGCGCCCTCAAAATCGGGCAGGCCGGCGAGTTTGACTACAGCGGCTCCCAGGCGCTCAAGGCGCTCCGGGAAGAGGGCATCGAGACCGTCCTCGTCAATCCGAACATCGCAACGGTCCAGACCTCGGAGGGTATCGCCGACAAGGTCTATTTCCTCCCCGTGACGCCCTTCTTCGTCCGGAAAGTCATCGAAAAGGAGCGCCCGCAGGGGATCTTCCTCTCCTTCGGAGGCCAGACGGCGCTCAACTGCGGCGTCGAACTCTTCCAAAGCGGCGTCCTCGAAGAATATGGCGTGGAAGTGCTCGGAACCCCGGTCGAAGCCATCATGGACACCGAAGACCGAGAGCGGTTCATCGCCCGGATGGAGGAGATCGGCGTCCGCTGCATCCGGTCCCATGCCGTCACGTCCCTTTCCGAGGCGGTCGCCGCGGCTGAGGATGTCGGGTATCCGGTCATCGTCCGCGCCGCCTATGCCCTGGGGGGGCTGGGCTCCGGATTCTGCGATACGCGGGAGCAGCTCGAGACGATCGTCACCAAGGCGCTCTCCTTCTCCTCGCAGGTCCTCGTCGAGAAGTCCCTCAAGGGATGGAAAGAAATTGAATATGAGGTCGTTCGGGACCGGTATGACAACTGTGTCACGGTCTGCAACATGGAGAATTTCGACCCGCTCGGAATCCATACCGGCGAGAGCATCGTCGTCGCTCCGTCCCAGACCCTCACCAACGATGAATACCATTTCCTCCGGAAACTCTCGATCGCGATCGTCCGTCATCTCGGCATCGTAGGGGAATGCAATGTCCAGTACGCCTTCGACCCGGTCTCGGAAAACTACCGGGTCATCGAGGTGAACGCCCGGCTCAGCCGTTCTTCCGCCCTTGCTTCCAAGGCGACCGGTTATCCCCTCGCCTCGGTTGCGGCTAAACTGGGTCTTGGTTACGGCCTTTTCGAACTGAAAAACAGTGTGACGGGAACGACCCCGGCCTTCTTTGAACCGGCCCTCGACTACGTCGTGTGCAAGATTCCGAGGTGGGACCTGGCGAAATTCAAGGGCGTTTCCCGGACCCTCGGGTCCAGCATGAAAAGCGTCGGGGAAGTGATGGCCATCGGCCGCAATTTCGAGGAGGCCATCCAGAAGGGCCTCCGGATGATCGGGCAGGGTGCGAACGGATTCGTCTGCAACAAGCCCTATGTCGTGGATGACCTCGACGACGCCCTGCGCAACCCGACCGATACCCGCATCTTCGCGATCGCCGCGGCCTTCGAGTCCGGCTATTCCGTCGACCGGATCCATGAACTGACCCGCATCGACCGCTGGTTCCTAGACCGCCTCGACAACATCGAGAAGACCTACCGGGAACTGGAGGCCTGCCCGGGTCTCTCCGATGTCGGGGACGACCTGCTCCTCAAGGCGAAGTCGGAGGGCTTTTCCGATATCCAGATCGGTCGTGTCTTCGGCGTTCCCGAGAAAGAGGTGCGGTCCTTCCGCTACGCGAAGGGGCTCCATCCCTGCATCAAGCAGATCGATACCCTCGCCGCGGAATTCCCGGCGATGACCAATTATCTGTACCTTACCTACAACGGCGTGGCGAGCGACATCCCTTCCGGGGAGGGCCGCGGAAGCGTCATCGTCCTCGGCTCCGGGGCATACCGGATCGGGAGCAGCGTCGAGTTCGACTGGTGCTCGGTCAGCGCCGTCAGGACCCTCTCCGAAAACGGGTACGGGACGATCATGGTCAATTACAATCCCGAAACCGTCTCCACGGACTACGACATCTGCGACAAGCTCTACTTCGACGAACTCTCGCTCGAGACGGTCCTGGAGATCTGCCGGTTCGAGGATCCGATGGGGGTCATCGTCAGCGTCGGCGGCCAGATCCCGAACAACCTGGCGATGCCCCTGCACGAGAACGGAATCCGCATCCTGGGCACTTCCGCTGAGGATATCGACCGGGCCGAGGACCGGAACAAGTTCTCGTCCGTCGTCGACCGGCTCGGCATCGACCAGCCCAAATGGAAGGAACTGACCACGATGGAGGCCGTCGACGCCTTCATCTCCGAAGTCGGCTTCCCCGTGCTGGTCCGGCCTTCCTACGTCCTGTCGGGAGCCGCGATGAACGTGTGCTACAGCCACGAGGACCTCGGCGAGTTCCTGGCCAAGGCGGTCGAGGTATCGGAGGAGCATCCGGTCGTGATCAGTTCGTTCATGCGCCGTTGCAATGAAATCGAATTCGACGCCGTCGCGGACGGGGGAGAGATCCTCAGTTTCGCCATCTCGGAACACATCGAGTTCGCCGGGGTCCATTCCGGCGACGCCACGATCCAGTTCCCCGCCCAGAAACTGTACGGGGTGACCGCTGCGAAGATCCGGAAGATTTCCGCCCGGATCGCGAAGGAGCTCCGGATCACGGGCCCGTTCAACATCCAGTTCCTCGCGACGGACGATTATATCAAGGTCATCGAATGCAACCTTCGCGCGTCGCGAAGTTTCCCATTCGTGTCGAAGATCCTGAAGATCAATTTGATAGATCTGGCTACGAAGGCGATGCTCGGCCTCCGGCCGGCCCCTTGCGTCAAAGAAGCCTTCGAGCTGGAGTATGTCGGGGTCAAGGCTTCCCAGTTCTCCTTCTCGCGGCTCAACCAGGCGGATCCCGTGACCGGGGTCGACATGGTCTCGACGGGAGAGGTGGGCTGCATCGGGGATTCCTTCGACGAGGCGCTCCTCAAATCCCTCCTTTCGGTGGGGCTGGGGATTCCGGACGGTCCCGTCCTCATCTCATCCGGAGACGCCCTCCAGAAAGCGGATCTATTGCCAGCCTGCCGGGTCCTCTCTGCCCGGGGGTATGTCCTCTATGCCACCTCCGGCACCTGGCGCTACCTAAATGAACAGGGCGTCCCGGCCCTCCGGGCCTACTGGCCGGACGAGAAACCGGACGGAACGGAAGGGGGCGAGGCGGCGATGGACCTGATCGCGGAAAGAAAGGTCGCGCTGGTCATCAATGTTCCGAAAAATTTCACGCGTCACGAACTGACGAACGGGTACAAGATCCGCCGAGCCGCGGTGGACCACAACGTTCCGCTGGTGACGAACGCACGGCTCGCGTCCGCCTTTGTCGAGGCGTTCTGCAAGCTCTCTCCGGATGATTTGAAGGTAAAAGCCTGGGACGAAATCGGTTAGAACCGGTCCTTGACGTTATAGTCGTTCCGGTTCTGGGAGGTGCGGGCGATCATTTCGCCGAGGAATCCGGCGAGGAAAAGGAGCGTTCCCAGGATCACGGCGAGGAGGGCGAGGTAGAAGAGCGGCTGGTCGGTCACGGCCCGGTAGGGGAGACCCTTCGCCTGGTGGACGAGTTTCGCAACGATGATCCAGACCGTCAGGATCCCGCCGAGGAGGAACATGAAAATGCCGCTCGTCCCGAAAAAGTGCATCGGTTTCTTTCCGAAGGTCGACAGGAACCAGAGGCTCATCAGGTCCAGCACTCCGTTGAAGAAACGCTCGATTCCGAATTTGCTGGTCCCGTACTTGCGTTTCTGGTGGCGGACCGGCTTTTCCGTGATCCGGCCGTAGCCGGCGTTCTTGGCGAGATAGGGGATGTAACGGTGCATCTCCCCGTAGACTTCGATGCTTTTGACAACCTCGTTGCGATAGGCTTTCAGGCCGCAGTTCATGTCGTGCAGCTTGATTCCGGTGACTTTCCGGGCCGTCGCATTGTAGAGCTTGGAGGGGAGATTCTTGGTCAACCGGTTGTCCTGGCGGTGCTGTTTCCATCCCGACACGACGTCCCAGCCTTCCCCGGTGATCATCCGGTAGAGCTCCGGAATCTCGTCCGGGGAGTCCTGCAGATCCGCGTCCATCGTGATGACGACCCGCCCGGCCGCTGCGGCGAATCCCTCGTACAGGGCGGCGGACTTGCCGTAATTCCGCCGGAAGGAGATGCCGTGGATGCACGGGTCGGTTTCGGAGAGTTCCCGGATCTTCTCCCAGGAACCGTCGGTGCTTCCGTCATCGACCATCAGCAATTCGTAGGAAAGGCCTTCCTGCTCGAGGACGCGCCGGATCCAGGCGGCCAGTTCGGGGAGGGATTCGACCTCGTTATAGAGGGGAACGATGATGCTGATGTCTTTTGAATACTCCATATCTTATTGGTTGTCAGTGCTTTCTTGGTCGTCGGTTTCGTCGGCCCCGTCGGTTTCGTCCGGGAAGCCGCGCCTGTTCAGTTCGTCCAGCATCTCCTGGATCCGGGGATCCTGCGGGATGCTCCTCGACAGGAAGGAGGAGACGAGGATGCCGTAGACCCAGCAGTAGAGGAACTGGGAGAAGAAGACGATTCCCGGTCTGTCAGCGAGGTTCATCCCTTCGAGGACAGACGGGTCGAGCATTGCGGAATAGGTCTCGGAAAGGTCCTGGAAGGAGCGCGAGAAAAGGTTGTCCGGAACATACAGGACCATGAAAACCAGGGCGGCGGCAAGGATCAGCGAAGAAAAGAGACAGGTTCGTTTGCCGAGGGCGTAGGTCTCCGCGTTCGTCGCGTCCGGGTAGTCTGCGACGTACCGTTTCATGAACCGGCGGAGGAGCCAGATGCAGCCCACGAATTCGAGGGTCCAGAGGATGATCCCGGCTCCCGAGGCGAGGGTCTCCGATCCGATCAGGGCCGAAACCTGCTTCAAGGCAAGGCACAGGGTCGAAAACATCCCCAGGAGGATGCCGTTCTTCGAGGCCAGGTTCCAGATCAGGCTGTTTTTTTCTCTTTCGTCCATTCCTTGACTGTCGTGAGGACAAATATAAGGAAAAATTCCTTATCTTTGCATGATTGTAACTGTTCATTTAAAATCAACCATTATGATGATCAATATCAAGTTCCCTGACGGCAGCGTCAGATCCTATGAAAAGGGCGTGACCGGATATGATATCGCCATGTCGATCAGCCCGCGGCTCGCCGCCGATGTGCTGGCCGTATCCGTGAAGAAACCGGGTGAACCGGAAGGCTCGAAGGGAACCACCATCGATCTGCTGCGTCCGATCAACGAAGACGTGGAACTGAAACTCCTCAAATGGGAGGATGAAGAGGGAAAGAAAGTTTTCTGGCATTCGTCGTCGCACCTGATGGCCGAGGCTCTCGAAGCCCTGTATCCGGGAATCAAGTTCGGAATCGGTCCGTCCGTCGAGAACGGGTTCTACTATGACGTGGACCTCGGCGGAGCGTCCCTTTCCGACGCTGATTTCGCCACGATCGAGAAGAAAATGCTCGAACTGGCCCGCGAGAAGCAGGATTTCGTCCGCAAGGAAGTCTCCAAGGCCGACGCCATGGCCTACTTCACCGCCAAGGGCGACCAGTACAAGCAGGAGCTGATTTCCGAGCTCGAGGACGGCACGATCACATACTATACCAACGGTGCTTTTACGGATCTCTGCCGCGGACCGCACCTTCGCAATACCGATGTCATCAAGGCCGTCAAGATCATGTCCCTCGCCGGAGCCTACTGGAGAGGGGACGAGACCCGCGGCCAGCTGACCCGCATCTACGGCATTACCTTCCCGAAGAAGTCGATGCTCGACGAGTATCTCACGGTCCTCGAAGAGGCCAAGAAGCGCGACCACCGCAAGCTCGGAAAGGAGATGGAACTCTTCACCTTCTCCCAGCGCGTCGGCCCGGGCCTTCCGCTCTGGCTGCCCCGCGGCGCCGCCCTCCGCAACACCCTGGAGAATTTCCTCCGCAAGAAACAGGCGGAATACGGGTACCTTCAGGTCGTCTCCCCGCATATCGGTGCCAAGGACCTCTATGTCACCTCCGGCCACTACGCCAAGTACGGGAAGGATTCCTTCCAGCCGATCCATACCCCGCAGGAAGGGGAGGAGTTCATGCTCAAGCCGATGAACTGCCCGCACCACTGCGAGATCTACCGCAGCAGCCCGCACTCCTACAAGGACCTTCCGCTCCGTTACGCCGAGTTCGGAACGGTCTACCGCTATGAACAGAGCGGCGAGCTGCACGGCCTGACCCGCGTCCGCGGATTCACCCAGGACGACGCCCACCTCTTCTGCCGTCCGGACCAGATCCAGGAAGAGTTCGAGAAGGTCATCGACCTGATCCTGTATGTCTTCAAGACCCTCCATTTCGAGAAATACACCGCTCAGGTCTCCCTGCGCGATCCCAAGAACCCTTCCAAGTACATCGGTTCCGACGAGAACTGGGAAAGGGCCGAGGCCGGCATCATCGAGGCCGCCAAGCACAAGGGCCTGCCCTATGTGATCGAGACCGGCGAGGCCGCCTTCTACGGCCCGAAGCTCGATTTCATGGTCAAGGACGCCATCGGCCGCAGCTGGCAGCTCGGAACGATCCAGGTCGACTACAACCTGCCGGAGCGGTTCGAACTGGAGTATACGGGGGCTGACGGCGAGAAGCACCGCCCGGTCATGATCCACCGCGCTCCGTTCGGTTCCCTCGAGCGTTTCGTCGCCGTCCTGCTCGAGCATACGGCCGGTCATCTGCCCCTCTGGCTGCATCCCGACCAGGTTAAAGTGCTGCCTGTCAGTGAAAAATACACAGATTATGCAAAAAAAGTTGTTAATCTGCTGAATAATTCCGATATTCGCGCCTCAATGGACGATCGAAACGAAACGCTCGGAAAGCGAATCCGCGAGACTTCGCTCAAGAGGGTTCCGATTCAGGTCATTGTCGGCGAAAAGGAAACGGCCGACGGGACCGTGTCCGTAAGAAGGGAAGCCGTGGATCAGGGAACGATGACTGTCGAAGGATTGGTACAGTACATCCGGAACGCAGTCGCCGAAGAACTGGCCCAGTAACATATTATGTTTAATTATTTATAGGAGGAAAGACCTATCGCAGCACCTTACAAACCAGCCCCGAGACCCGCGGGCGCAAGACCGAAGCCTTCCCAGCGCCAGAACGGCCCCAAGAAGGACGAAAATGAATTGAGGATCAATGAAGAAATCACTGCTCCTCAGGTACGCCTTGTCGGAGACAATGTCCCCGAACCGGGCGTCTACCCGATTTCGAAGGCCATGGCCATGGCCGACGAACTCGAACTGGATCTTGTTGAGATAAGTGCGAAGGCCGATCCTCCCGTATGTAAGATACTCGACTACCAGAAGTATCTCTACCAGCAGCGCAAGAAGGCCAAGGAAATGAAGGCCAACGCCGCCAAGGTGGTCATCAAGGAGATCCGGTTCGGCCCCAACACCGACGAGCATGACTTCCAGTTCAAGCTCAAGCATGCCCAGGAATTCCTCCAGGAGGGTTCCAAGGTGAAAGCCTCGATCTTCTTCCGCGGACGGTCGATCCAGTTTGCGGAGCAGGGCAAGAAACAGCTCCTGCGCTTCGCCGTCGAACTGGAAGAGTACGGAAGGGCCGAGAGCATGCCCGTCCTCGAGGGGAAGAGGATGCACATGATGCTCGCCCCCGCCAAGAAGAAATAATCCGTCAATGGACGGAAATGTATAATTATTAATTGTTTAACAAATGGCAAAGCTTAAAACCAACTCCGGTGCCAAAAAGCGCTTCACGCTTACCGGAACGGGAAAGATCAAGAGGAAGCACGCTTACCACAGCCACATCCTCACCAAGAAGACCAAGAAGCAGAAAAGAAATCTTGACCATTTCGCCCTCATCGAGGATGTCGACGTCAAGAGAGTAAAGGAGATGTTGGTCCTGTAAAATCATGTTTAACTGGAACGCAGTCGAAAGAGCTTCTACGGGAAGCCACTGCCTCCAAAAAAAGTAAAAATTATGCCAAGATCAGTCAATTCAGTTGCCTCTAGGGCACGCCGCAAGAAGATTCTCAAGAGAACCCGCGGCAACTTCCTCTCCAGGAGAAATGTCTGGACGGTTGCAAAGAACACCTACGAAAAAGGTCTTACCTATGCTTACCGTGACAGAAGAGCGAAAAAGAGAGAATTCCGTTCCCTCTGGATCCAGCGTATCAACGCCGCCGCACGTCAGTACGGCCTTACCTACTCCCAGTTCATGGGCCGCATCGCCAAAGAGAACATCGGCCTGAACCGCAAGGTGCTGGCAGACCTCGCCATGAATAATCCTCAGGCATTCGAGGCTATCATCAACTCTGTAAAGTAGTCCTGCAGCCATGAGCTTGAAAGAAATCATCCGCAACCGCTGGGTCAAGCTGGGATTCTGGTCCCTGCTCTATGTGGCGTGGGTGATCTGGCTCGGAAACTATTGGTGGCTCCTCGGCCTCGGCATCATCTTCGACCTCCTGATTACCAAGAAGGTAAAGTGGCTCTTCTGGAAAAAAGAGTACAAGGAGGGGGAGAAGCACAATGTCTGGCTCGACTGGCTCGATGCAATCATCTTCGCGGTGGTCGTCGTCACGTTCATCAATATTTTCTTCTTCCAGGCTTTCAAGATACCTTCCTCTTCGATGGAGAGTTCCCTCTATACGGGAGACCATCTCTTCGTCAGCAAGCTGACCTACGGCCCGCGCGTCCCCGAAACGCCGCTCACGATTCCCTTCACGCACAACGTATTCATGGGCAAGGAGTCTTATTCGACCCTGATCCACAATGACTACCGCCGCCTGAAAGGTCTCAGGAACGTCAAGAGGGGCGACTATGTGGTCTTCGGGTTCCCCAACGGCGATACCGTCCTCCGGAAAGCTCCGGCCGACGACTATTACGCCTGGGAAAGGACCTCCGGAAGGGACTATACGATTTCCTGGCTCGGCCCGGTCATCGTCCGTCCTACCGACAAGAAGGACCATTATGTCAAGCGCTGCGTCGCCCTGCCCGGCGATACCCTGACCGTCCGCGACGGACTTGTCTGGGTCAACGGGGAGCAGCAGGAAGTTTATCCGGGCGTCCAGCTGACCTACCGGGTCATCACGGACGGCCACAAGATCAACTCCAAGATCCTGGAGAAAATGCGCCTCAATCCCGGCGACTTCTCCTACGATTCCCGCCTCCCCGGCTATGCGGCCATGCCGCTGACCGCCAAGGCTTTGGAGCAGATCAAGGGACTTTCGAACGTCGTCAGCGTGGAACCCGTCCTCGATACCTATCCGTCCCAGATGGATTCGTATCTGCTGATCTTCCCCTTCACGGAGAAGACATGCTGGACGAGGGACTATTTCGGACCGCTCTGGATTCCCGAGAAGGGAGCTACGGTCAAGCTGGACAAAGAGTCGCTGCCTTTCTATGAGCGGATCATCCGGGATTACGAGCACAATGACCTCAAGGTCGCCGCGGACGGAATCTATGTCAACGGAGAGAAGGTGGAAAGCTATACTTTCAAGCAGGATTATTATTTTATGATGGGAGACAACAGGCACAACTCGCTCGATTCCCGGTATTGGGGCTTCGTTCCCGAAGACCATATCGTCGGACGGCCGGTCGTGATCTGGCTCTCCACGGACAAGAACCGGAAATTCCCGAACAACATTCGGTGGAACCGTTTCTTCAAGTTTGTTTAATAAAATTAAAAAAAGATAAGATTATGTCAAAGGTTTGTCAAGTAACCGGAAGAAAGCGGATGGTCGGCAACAACGTCGCCCACTCCAAGCTCCGCACCAAGCGTACCTTCGATCTCAACCTCAAGACCAAGCGTTTCTGGTCCGAGACCGAGCAGCGGTACATCACCCTCAAAGTGTCCTGCAAGGGCATGAGGATCATCGAGAAGAATGGCCTCGACGCCGTCCTGAAGGATGCACAGAAGAAAGGATATGTTAACCTTGTTTAATTGAACGAATTATGGCAAAGAAAGCGAAAGGCAACAGGGTGCAGGTCATCCTTGAGTGCACCGAGCAGAAAGCTAGCGGTGTTCCCGGCATGTCCCGGTACATTACCACCAAGAACAAGAAGAACACGCCGGAGCGTCTTGAGCGTATGAAATACAATCCCTACCTCAAGAAAGTCACTCTCCACCGTGAGATCAAGTAAAGTATAGGAGATTTAAGATATGGCAAAAAAAGCAGTTGCAACGTTCGATGCGAAGGCCGGTGCCAAGCACATGGTCAAAGTCATCCGCATGGACAAGTCTCCGAAGACCGGCGCTTACGTTTTCGTTGAGCAGCTCGTCGAGGAAGGCAAGGAGAAAGAGTTCTTCGACAAGAAGTAATTTCTCTCTACCGTCACTGAAAGGCCGGGCCTGGAGGATAATCCAGGCCCGGCCTTTTGTCGCGCCGCCCGCGGTGCATGTGGCTTCAGTCGAGGGCGCGCCGCCCGGTCCCGCCCACGATTTTGGCCCTTGTTATGGGCGGCCGGGGCTTGATTGCGGTTCCGCCCACGATTTCGGCGGTATACGTGGGCGGCTAGGGCTTGTTTGCGGTCCCGCCCACGATTTTGGCCCCTGTTGTGGGCGACCGGGGCTTGATTACGGTCCCGCCCACGATTTTGGCCCCTGTTGTGGGCGGCCGGCGCTTGATCGCGGTCCCGCCCACGATTTTGGCCCCTGTTGTGGGCGGCCGGCGCTTGATCGCGGTTCCGCCCATGATTTTGGCCCTTGTTGTGGGCGGCTGGGGAGGAGGGAACAGTAAAAATCGGAAAAGACGATGGACAATAGAAAAAACCAGCATCCGGTATTGGAACACACCGGATTCATTCGTAGGTTTACATCATGGACAGCTATGAAAAACAACCCTTGAGCGAAAAGCAGATCGAATTGTGGCAGCAGCAACTGTTTGCGGAGTCCGGTCCCTTCTACCATCTGCATACGGCCCCGCTTGACAGAATCCTCTTTGAAACGGATCGCGAGAGAAAACAGGCCGTCAACTTGATGGGCATCCTGTCTTCTGACATAGAAATCCTTGCCTACCAGATCATGAGCAACCATCTCCATGAAATTCTTCGAGGGGAGGAGGATCGCTGCATAGCGTATTATCGTTCGTTTTTCGATCGGCTTAAACAGTACTTGTCGCGCCATGGCAGGCCGGGGGTATTGGCGAAACCCGATTTCGCCCTGACGCCCATTACATCCTTGAAACAGTTCCGCGACGAGGTCGCCTATGTACTCCGGAACGCCTTTGTCGTAAGGACGGATGTGAATCCATTGTCAGATCCGTGGAGTTCCGGTTTTCTCTATTATAATCCCTTGCTCCGGTTCATGCCGGTGCGTCCCGTCTCTGGACTGACGGTTCGGGAGAGAAGGGCTTTGACAGCCTCGATGGACGGTTCCATCCGGGATGGATTGACCGTGTCGGGCGATTGTATCTTCCCGGGGAGTTTCGTGAACTACCGACTGGTGGAATCGCCTTTCCCGAGTGCGAGGAAATTCATGTTCTGGCTGTTCAAGAACGTTGAATCCCAAGTTGAGGCCGCCCTACATTTGGGTGAAAAACCGGTCTTGAGCGATGAAGAACTATGGACAGCCGTTTGCGGCATCTGCCGGTCGGAATACTTTACGGACCGGCCGGCGGACTTGAAGGATGAGCAGCGAGTCCAACTTGCGGTCCGGCTGAAGAACAAGTATGGCGCCTCGAATGCCCAGTTGACCCGAATACTGCGGCTTCCCCCGAAAATGGTGGATGCCTTGTTTCCGCTGTCCGCCAACCTTCAACGCTAAACTCCCTCCCGCCCACGATATTGGCGGTTTTCGTGGGTGGCTGTGGCTTGATTGGGTGTCCGCCCACGATTTTGGTTGTTTTCGTGGGCGGCCGGGGACTGGGCAAGAAAAGTTGGAATAATCGGCTGAGGTGTTTATCTTTGCAATCGAAAGCAGTGGACCGTCAGAAGTCCCGTCGCTCAGGTAGATGTCCACCCTTTTTATTGTCTACCAATTTCGGAGTTTTTGGGAAGGCTGTCGTTTTTCTTTTGACATAAAGATTAATAATGGATGACGGCCTTCTTTTTCTCATCCATTTTTTGTATATTTACTCATAATTCGAGCATTTTTCTATGAAAAAGACTTCTTCGTTTCTTATCTTACTGATATCGCTGGTTTTATCATCATGCCGTTCATTTGAGGTTGGACGAGCCCTGGACGAGATCAATGGATATTTGCATGAATACCCTGACAGCGCATGGACCGAGATCAACAAAATGGATGGAGCCTCTCTGTCAACGAAACACTTACGGGCATATCATGCCCTCCTGTACAGCCTGGCCGCTGATAAGACTTACCATGACTTTACGAATGACTCGATTGCTCGGGTCGCTGTCGAATATTACGATACAAAGGGATCGGATCGACACAGGATGCTCGCCTGGTATTCGTTGGGACGTGTGCAGATCAATGCGGAGCAATGGACCTCGGCGATCATATCCCTGACAGAAGCGGAAGAGTCGGCAGAGAGGATAGGGAATGTTTTTTATCAGGGGCTTATTTCTCGAAATCAAGCGTCTGTTTATAGAGGAGTTTATGATAACCGCCATGCATTGTTGGAAATTGATAAAGCCATTGATTATTTTGACATATGTGGTAAAAAACAGTATAAAGATTATTGCCTCTTTGACAAGATAGCGTATTTGTATGGAAATAGAATGGCAAATGAGGCAAATCAATTATGTGATTTATTGCTATCCGATGTCACAATCGATCAAAACTTGAGAAGATCGGTAACTCTTATCCAAGCCCAAATAATCAGCGCATGGGAGGATAGAGACGGAATGAGAATCATTTCTGCTTATCAAACAGCGTCGTCGGACCATCGAAGAGAGTTCTCTCCATTGGATTATAGTAACTTGGGATATGGTTATTCATTATTGGGGATACAAGATTCAGTGAATTACTATTTGCAGTGCGCCGATAAACGATGCTCTTCTCGGAAGGATTCGGCGGAGGTGAATTATAACAAATACAGAGTTGCAAGAATTCGTCATAGCCTTTATGAAGAAGCCGTGGATTGTTTTGCCTCAACTATGTTTTATGAAGATTCTCTGATTCATGTCAAGTTGAATAATTCGGTAGCGTATTCCTTGACCTTGCATCAAAACGAAAGGCTGATAACGGAGAAATTACGCTCTGACAAACAGAAGTTATTGTTCGTATTGATCTCTCTTTTAGCTTTCTTTATGATCGGTATGCTATTGTCATGGTACCGGAAAAGCCGGCTTGCTTTAACAGAAGCTCTTACAAGAGCGGCTGAATTGAGTGATAATCTATCTTTCACCGAGAAATCAAAAAATCGGTTACAAACACTTGTTATCAATCAGTATAGGGATAAGCTTAGAATTTTAAAGACCCTTTCAAACAGTTATTTATTTTGGGAGACGGATAATTTCAAGAAAGAACGGCGTAAAGGAGAGTTCGCTACGGAGGGTGAGATACTAGAGAAATTCAGGGCTCAGCTTCACGAATTGCGAAAAGATCGGGAAATGCTTGTCAAGTTAGAAGAAGAAACGGATGCATGCAACGATCATCTGATTTCGCAGTTACGCGATGAGTCTTCGAACCTGGCGGAGAAAGGGAAACGACTCGATGAAACAGATTTTCGTCTGCTGGTTTTGTTCTTGTCCGGTTTTGATAATCATCATGTCGCTTTCTTGTCCGGGCTTGATTATGATTTAGTTCGCAAAAGAAAGAGCAGGTTGTCCGCTAAATTAAAGAGTCAAGGAACCCCCGCTGCGACATCTTTGTTGGCTCTTGTCACAAAGAAATAGAGATCGCTATCTGATTATCAGTTGTTTACATTATTGTTTGTCACAATTCTTGATTGTGATTCTTTTGTCGTGCCTTTACCTTTGCCGAACATTATTATATCATTTATGGCAAAGAAAATACTTTTCCTGATGTCCGTCCTACTTTTGGTCGTGACATGTGCGGCAACGGCAAGGTCGTTTGCGGAACCATCCTCTTCACATCGGCAAGTGGTTCCACCACAAGCGCATGTTCAAGACCCGGAGGGGCGTTGCAACGAATCGGCCTGGAATTGCATCTATAATAAAGAAAACGCCGAAGAATGTGGGTTAAACTGACAGTGTGTCAATAATTCATTCGTTTTAGTTATGAAGCCGAAGCAACTTATTTGTTTAGCAGTCATTTTGTTATCTGCGACATCCTGCATTTTTGAGAATAGAGGACAGATGACAGTCCTTTTCGCCATTCGAAACCAGACGGATGAACCCTTGGCCATTGAGACCAATTGCGTTTCTTTCCTGCAAAAGTATAACCCCTATATTTCCGGCTCGTCCGTTGTGAGCATAGGGGAGATCAAAGTGAAAAACAGTGCGATCATAGCCGCTAATACGATGCCGGCTATGTCGAACAAAGATTTTATAAAACAAGAGAGAGGACCATACTCCATCACAATAGAGGATTTGGTTCAGAATGTTGACGGCGCGGCATTATCTGTTTTCTCACTAAAAGACGGAGAGAAGAAACTGTTGAAAACCTGGTACGCGGCAGATTATAAACAAGGAGGAATACAGTTGTTTGACATAAACCAAAGTTCTATTCCCGACGTAGTTTTTCCCGACTTTAGCCACTATGTAAATCAAATCGTTTTCTTTTTCGATCTGACGGGAGAGAATTTAGGTTTAGACCAGTAATGAACAAGGGGGAAAAATGAAAAGATTTCTTGCAATGATTCTGATCGTGGTCCCGGTGATGCTCGGGGCCCAGAACAAGAGTTCGTTCGAATTCGGAGGCGGCGTTTCGTTCATGGACAAGATGACGAAGGACGGCGACGGAGGGGGCCATAACGCCATGATTCTATACGGCGAGTATCGCTACAATGTTCGGAAGGGCCTTTCCCTTGCCGCGCAGTATCAGCTGATGCCGAATTGGAGCGATACCTTGATAGGAGTAGACGAAGACGGCTACAATATGCTCGCGTCAAAAGGGGTCACGCAGGCGTTGAACATCCTTGCCGAGTATAACCCGTTTTCAGGATCGGTCGTCTCGCCGTTTTTCGGCGTCGGGGCCGGGCCTCAGTATGACTTTGCAAAGTTAAGCGATGGTCACAGCTGGAAAAAATGGGGCTTTGATCTCCATTGTCGGGCGGGTTTGGAATTGTTCCGTCATCTTCGCCTGACATTCGGCCACCATCATTATTGTTCCCATATTTTCCGGGCCGCGCAGCCGGCCTACTACGTTTCCGCCGGCTGGGTGTTTTGATTAAGCATGAAACACTTCTTTTATTTCTCTCTCTGTTGCCTCCTGGCCATGTCTTGTGTGGAGACGATTGTCATGGATCCGAAGGAGGAGAAGCCGGTTGTGGTGTATTGTGTACTGAACGATACGTCCAGCGTTCAGAGGATGCAGCTTTTGCGCGCCGCCCTTCCTTCTGAGGGCGAGACGCTGATTCCGATACCGGAGGAAGAAGTCGTCCGTGCTCGTCTTTATACGACAGAGGCAAGATCAATGGACTTTCACTACAAAGGAGAAGGTGTCTGGGAGACATCAGAGTTTTCAGTTTTGTATGGACAACGATGTCACCTTGAGGTCGAATTGTCTACTGGTCAGAGATTTACAGCCCAGGCTGATTATCCGGAGAAGTGGGAGGTTTTTCGACAGGACGGCTGGAACCTGTATCGGGTATCCAGAATGATTGAAAAAGAAAAAGGAGACACCATTCTCACCGGACCGATCTCATATTGGATTACCCAGTATCACTTGCTCTCCGAAGGTGAACGGCATTATAGTGAGTTTCTAACAACAACCCATCCATTCGTTGATGCATTTAACGCTACGCCGCTTTGTCTTTCAGACTTGGCCTGTTTTCGCTCGGATGTATGGGATAAGGCTGGGATGAATTCTCGTTACAGCCATACTTTTTATCCTTATCTAAATCCCGACTCCAGATTGTATTGGAGAGCGGTTCGAATCCATTTTCCAAGAGAAACCGAAACAGAGCAGGACCGTTCGGAGAACGCAAAAGAATTGAAAGATTGGACGATTGTCCCGGATGCTGAAAAGCGGGTGTTGTTTTTCGTCCTGGGTGAATATGATTCAGAATATGCGATCCGTCACCGGGATGAAACTGGATACCGGCCAGAACTGTTTACTGAAATCCGTGTCGTTTCTGACGACTATGATCAGTTTCTAAAAGATATATATAAGAAGGGTCTCAGTATCGAATCAGGGGATCTTTTTGAGACAATGTATAATCGCCAAGAAGTAGCGTGCAATATCCTTGGCGGGGCGAAGGGGTTTTTCGGGGCAGAGTCCATACATATCTTTCCCTATCACCACGACTATGAGTATTGCATCGAAGAAGACGGGTCCATAGGGTTGCAATGGATAACAAAATGAATAAGACGATTCTTGCGGGGTTCTTAATGGCGTTTCTATCGATTCTGTCTTTTGCGCAGCAAACCTCCGAGTTGCGGGACACGCTCCATGCCGCCATGAAGGAAGATGTCAGGCCCGTCCGGACGACTGGCGCGATCTTGGTTCGGGCTCCGGAAATCCGTGCGATGGTTTCCCCGACAGGTGAGGGAGATTATTACAAATATATTCAGATGCTCCCGGGGGTGGCGACCGGTGCGGACGGATCGTCGGCACTGTATGTCAGGGGTGGAAATCTCGGCAGTAACATTGTTACTATTGACGGAGTGCCGGTATATGCGGGGAGTCATCTCCTGGGTCTGATGTCCGTTTTTTCAAATGATGTTGTTTCCGAAACGGTATTCAGGGTTGGCGGCTTTGCCTCTGATGAAGGGAATCTCACCTCGTCCCATGTCCTCTTACGTTCGACGCCGGCAGATATGTCGTTTTTCAGGGCCTCTGCAAGTATCAGTAACTTTATGGCTGGGGCGTCCATCAAAGTTCCGGTCATAAAAGAGAGGGTGGGTCTTGTCGCGGCTGGACGTTGGTCGCCGGCGGGTTGGGAAGCGAAACTGCTTGAAGGGCGCCTGAAGGGTATCCGGGATGTCGACGCTTCAATCCATGATCTGTATGGGAAGATCAAAGTTCGTCTTTGGAAAGGAAGCAGTCTGGAAGGAAGCTATTTCCAAAGCGGGGACGAGTATCTTTTCTCCTTTCATGATAATTTGAATGAAAGGATGGGCTGGCAGAACCAGATCGCATTGTCACGTTGGGAATGGAATTTTTGGAAGATACGGTTCTCTGCATCTGCGTATGCCGATCTGAAGACATCGGACCAGCGTCAGGTGAAGACGGCGATGGGGGTCGAGAATACCTTCATGATCAGGGACAGTCTTCGGGAAAAAGGATTGGATGGAGTTATGGCCATACTTCATGGGGGATGGACCTTATCTGGAGGCTATTCCCGGCGGTGGGCGGGATTCAACCCCGGATCATCCACTTCGTATGCCGGCAATGAACTTTCAGCGGGGAGGGAGATTCCGATTGTGGACAACCGGATGGATGCGGAAACGGAAACCTGGCACGCCCAGGCAGCGTATGAACGTATGAACCAGCTCTCGGTACGTGCCGCATGGAGATATAATATGCATGGATTCTTCAAAAACCATGAATACGGTGCCTATCTGAGATGGTCCCCCATCTTCTGGTTGGGGTTTGAGCTTACGTACGACGATCGGGTTCAGTATTATCACACTTTGGAAGGGATTCCGGTGGGATGGGCTCTAGATATGGTTGTCCCTTCCGATGAACGACATCCCCCTGAGACGATGCGTCAGTACTATGCCGGTCTTTTCGGCGAAAGGAGCAATCATGCATTCAGAATGGGCGGTTACTGGAAGAAGATGGACAATCTTGTCCATTTCATGGATGCCGGAAGTCTGTTCCGGGCGGCGCTGGCAGACTGGCGTTCTTCAGTATGTGTCGGAGATGGGCTCTCCTATGGCCTGGAGGCCACATATCGCTATTCGGGGAGCCGTTTTTCCGCTCACGGAGCCTATACGCTTTCAAAGACAGACCGCTATTTCGCACGGCTCAACGAGGGGAAACGGTTCCCAGCTAAATTTGACAGGCGGCATATCCTGAATCTATACGGGAAGTATGTCTTACGAAAGAATTTGAACCATGAAACGGGCGTCACCACCTTCTTGACGCTGCAGTCTGGTTGTTGGGAGACGGTCCCAGCCGGAAAGTATGGGATTCCGCTTCTGGATAAAGACCGGGTCTGGATTGATATTTATGGAACCACGAATAATTATCAGATGCCTATGTTTTTCCGCTGGGATGCGGGATGGTATACCAAATGGCAAGGTCTCCGGTTCTTGCAGGAACTGAATCTTGGAATCTATAATTTAACAAACCAGCACAATCCTTTCATGATCACGTATGACGCGGAGGAGAGAGGGTGGAAGCGAATCTCTCTTCTCCCGATCATGCCAAGTATCAGCTATCGTCTCTCGTTCTGATTACACGGTCAGTGACAGGGCGAACAGTTTTGCGGGGTTCCATGCCGGTTACGTTTTCTGATCACTCCGGCAGTTATTCTTCGAGACAACATCCCGCCCACGATTTTGACGGTTATTGTGGGCGGCCGGGTTTTGACTGCGGTCCCGCCCACGATTTTGGCCCTCGCTGTGGGCGGCCGGGACCTAGTCGCCGGTTCGACCCACGATATTGGCGGTTTTTGTGAGGGGCGCGGCTTGTGTTGTATTCCCGTGAGAAATTCCGTATATTTGCAAGTTAAAGGGATTTCTTATGGGAATTTTCGATAAAGGGGTCAAGAAGACCAACCAGAACTTCTTCCAGAAGCTTTCGAGGGCGATCGTCGGCAAGTCAAAGGTCGACGAGGATGTGCTCGATGCGATCGAGGAGGCGTTGCTTTCGTCGGACATGGGCGTCGATACGACTCTCAAGCTGATCGACAACCTGGAGGACCGGGTCGAGCGCGACAAGTTCATGAATATGGACGAACTGGTCGACATCCTTCGGGACGAAATCGGGAAGCTCCTGAACGTCAATGGGGAAGAGGCTCCGGTGCAGGTCTTCGACTTCACGAAGAAACCCTATGTCGTCCTGGTTGTCGGCGTGAACGGGGTCGGGAAGACGACGACGATCGGCAAGATCGCTTCCATGCTCGCCGCCCAGGGAAAGAAGGTCGTCATCGGGGCAGCCGATACCTTCCGCGCCGCCGCCGTCGAACAGCTTGTCATCTGGGCCGAACGCGCCGGAGCGGACATCGTCAAGCAGGGGATGGGCTCGGATCCCGCCTCGGTGGCCTATGATTCCGTGCGCTCAGCGGTCGCGAAAGGTGCGGATGTCGTCCTGATCGATACGGCCGGCCGGCTCCATAACCGGATCGACCTGATGAACGAACTGACGAAGATCCGGAACGTCATCCGGAAGGTCGTCCCCGACGGCCCGCACGAAGTCCTGCTCGTCCTCGACGGCTCGACCGGACAGAACGCCTTCGTCCAGGCCAAGGAATTCTCGAAGGCTACCGACGTAACCGCCCTTGCCGTCACCAAGCTCGACGGCAGCGCGAAGGGCGGGGTGGTCGTCGGCATCGTCGACCAGTTCCGTTTCCCGATCAAGTTCCTCGGCATCGGGGAAGGAGTGGATGACCTGAAAGTATTCGACAAGAAGGAGTTCGTGAGTTCCCTTTTCTCAAAAGAAGATATTGAAAAATAAATAGACATGAAGATTTCGTACCATTGGCTCAAGGATTATCTTGAGTGCGACCTGACCCCGGACCAGATGGCCGAGGCGATTACATCGATTGGATTGGAAGTGGATTCCGTGACGGTCCAGGAAGAGATTCCCGGCGGACTCGCCGGAGTCGTCGTTGCGAAAGTGGTGGAGTGCGAGGCCCATCCGGATTCAGACCACCTGCACATCACCAAGGTCGATGACGGCAGCGGGGAACTGCTGACCGTCGTCTGCGGCGCTCCGAACGTGGCGGCCGGACAGAAAGTGCTTTTCGCCCGTCTCGGAACGGTCCTTCCCGGGGATTTCAAGATCAAGAAATCCAAGATCCGCGGGGTCGAGTCCTTCGGCATGATCTGCGCGGAGGATGAACTCGGCATCGGCACGGACCATGCCGGGATCATGGTCCTCGAGCCGGAAGCGGTAGTCGGGACTCCCGCCAAGGAGTACCTGCACCTCGCCGAGGAGGCCGTCATCGAGATCGAACTGACGGCGAACCGGATCGACGGAGCCTCCCATATCGGTGTGGCCCGCGACCTCTACGCCTATCTCAAATCCCGTGATCTTCCTTGCCGCCTGACCCTTCCTTCCGTGGACGCTTTCCGCGAAGGAGAAGGCGAAGCGATGCCCGTGGAAGTACTTGATACAGAAGGCGCTCCACGTTATGTCGGAATTACGGTCCGCGGTGCAAAGGCGGCTCCTTCCCCGGAATGGCTGCAGAAGAAACTCCTCGCGGTCGGTCTCCGTCCGATCAACAATATCGTCGATATCTCCAACTTCGTCCTCTTTGAGACCGGCCAGCCCCTGCATACCTTTGACGCCGACAAGATCAAGGGCGGGAAGGTAATTGTCCGCAGGGCCTCCCAGGGCGAGAAGATCCGCACCCTCGACGGGATCGAGCGTACGCTGGACGCGACGGATATGGTCATCGCAGACGCCGAAGGCCCGATGTGCATCGCCGGCGTGTTCGGCGGGGATGATTCCGGCGTGACCGGCAGCACGGTCAATGTCTTCATCGAGGGGGCCTATTTCGATCCGGCTTCCGTCCGGAAGACCGCCAAGCGCCAGCAGCTCTCCACGGATGCGTCCTTCCGCTTCGAGCGGGGCGCCGATCCCGAGGCTGCGATGTACGCCGCTAAGCGGGCCGCGCTGCTGATCCTCGAACTCGCCGGGGGAGAGGTCGTCGGAAAGATCCAGGAAAGCTATCCCGTCCGGATGGACCGGAAGCGGATCGACCTCGACTATGACCGGATCGAGCGGTTCATCGGCAAGAAGATCGGTCACGAAACGATTGAGAAGATCCTATCCGCCCTGAATTACGAATTCGTTGAAAAACATGAAGGCGGAGCCCTCGTCGCGGCCCCGACCTACATGGTCGACGTCTACCGCGAGTGCGATGTCGTCGAGGAAATCCTCCGCATCTACGGGTACAACAACATCGAACTTCCGGAGAGTCTCAGGATGTCGGTGAACCCGACCCCGTCCCCGGAGCCGGAAGCGATCCGGAACAACATCTCGAACCTTCTCGCCGCCAACGGCTTCGTCGAGACGATGAACAATTCCCTCACGAAGGAGGAGTATTATACGAACCTGCAGACTTTCCCGGCCGAGCGCTGCGTCCATATCGTCAACCCGCTCAGCTCCGACTTGAACGTGATGCGACAGACGCTGATCCTGAACGGTCTCGAGGTCATCGCCTACAATATCAACCGCCAGATCTCTTCGATGAAGATTTTCGAATACGGCTCTGTCTATCAGCGGCTTCCGGAAAAGGACGGCACTAAGCTGGAAGGGTATGAAGAGCATCAGAACTTCTCCCTGCTCCTGACCGGAACCCCGGAGAAAGCCTGGCGCAACCCGGCCGAAAAGAGCGATTTCTTCCAACTCAAGGCCTATGTCGAGATGATCCTCAAGCGTTACCGGATCGATCCGCAGACCCTGTTCTGCTCGGCCGCCCCTTCGGACATCTTCTCGGAAGGCCTCGTCTACTCCCTGCCCGGGAAGGAGCCGAAGGTGCTTGTGACTTTCGGTACGGTCCTCCCGGCCCTCGCGAAGCGTTTCGGCATCAAGCAGCCGGTCTTCGCCGCAGAGATCAACTGGCAGGTTCTCTTCTCCCTCGTCAAGCGGGACAAGTTCAGCTTCAAGGAACTCCCGAAGTTCCCGGAAGTGCGCCGCGACCTGGCGCTGCTGCTCGACGAATCCGTCCCGTATGCGGACCTCCGCAAGGCCGCGTTCAAGGCCGGCAAGAAGCTGCTCAAGAGCGTTTCGCTCTTCGATGTCTACCGCGGGGACAAGATTCCTGCGGGGAAGAAGCAGTATGCCATGAATTTTGTATTGCAGGATATCGAGAAGACCCTGACGGATGCGGACGTGGAAAATGCCATGAACCGGATCCTCTCCGTCTTCCAGAACAAATTCGGTGCGACTCTGAGATAATGCATCCTTTCCGGTCCATAGCCATTTGTGCGGCGCTCCTGGCCCTTTCGGTGACATCCTGCCACCGGGCCCGGATCATCCCGAAGAAGAAGTTCGCGGACATTTCCGTCGAGATGATCCTGACGGACCAGTGGCTGCGGATCCACCAGGAGGTCAACAAGACGACCGATACGGCCCTCGTCTATGAACCGATTTTTCGCCGCTACGGCTATACGACCGACGATTATCTCAAGAGCGAGACCCGGTATATGCGGGAGCCGAATATCTATTCCAAGATCATGCGGAGGGCCGGCGTGAAGCTCGACAAGGAGATCAAGCTCCTCGACAAGGTGCTGGAACGGGAGCATTATCTCGAGAGCCTGCACCTGCACGCGGCTCCGCCCGTGAAGAAGGTCCTGGCGCGTTTCTCCCGGGATTCGATTTTCCACGGATGGCCCCGGGTCATGGTCAACGAGGATCTGGAAATCTATCTGACCGATTATTCGAAAGATACGGTCTTCCGGGGCCCTGAGATGATTGTCCGGCTGCCGGATTCGCTCCGCGTGGACACCCTGCGCCGGGATACGCTCAAGCTGGATACTCTGGCCACGCCCCAGTTGAAGGAACGCCCCCAGGAGGCCAGGGAAGAGGTTGAGGCGGAAGCCGAACCGGTCGACCAGGAAGTCATCGAACTCGTTCCGACCCCGACCCAAAGAGATACGGCGAGAAGGAGATCCCACCGCCGGAGGACGACGGAAACTCCAGTAAGAAGACACAGATGAAACGTTTCGCTGCGGAATATCTTTATACCCTTGACTCGGAAACGCCTCTGAGAAGGGGATTTGTAGAGATGGACGAAGACGGGACCGTCCTTCGCACTGGGGTGTGCGGAGCGGATGAACCCGTCCTCGCGGGAGCCCTTGCGCCCGGTTTCGTCAATGCCCATTGCCACGTCGAACTCTCTTATATGAAGGGCCTCTTCCGGAAGGGAACCGGCATGGCGGGGTTCATCGACCAGATCAATGCGCTCCGGGATACGAAACCCAGGGAAGAGAAGGTCCGGAACCTGCGGGATGCGATGGACCTGATGTGGGAGCGGGGCGTATCGGCGATGGCCGATATCAGCAATTGCGACGATTCCTTCGCCGTCAAGGCGGATCATCCGATGTACACGCGCACCTTCCTCGAGGTCTTCGGGACCGAATCGGAGGACTGCGCCGGGGTCATGGAAGGAGTCCTCGCCCTGCAGGAGAAGGCCCGCGCATACGGGCTCGACGCGGCTCCGACCCCGCACGCCTGCTATACGATGAGCCCGGAACTTGTGACGGCCTCGTCCGCGGAAGGGCTGAAAAGCGGCTTCCTGTCGTTCCACAGTGAGGAAACAGAGGAGGAAGAGGAAATGGTCCGGAAAGGCTCCGGGCCGATGTGGGAGAACCGCCGGGCGGCCGGGATGAGCGTCCCTCCCGTTACGGGGAAGTCCTCCCTCCTGTATTTCATCGACCGGCTCCTGGCAGCCCGTCCCGCCCCGCTCCGGGAACATATCCTTCTCGTCCACGAAGTCTGCATGGACCAGGAGGGCATCGATGCCGTGAAAGCGGTCATGGACCATCCTTACATCGCCCTCTGTCCACTCTCGAACATCTATATCCACAACGCCCTGCCGCCCGTCCCGCTGATGCGGCGGAACGGACTGACACTCTGCGTCGGAACCGACTCGCTTTCAAGCAACGACGATCTCGACATGGTGAAGGAACTCTTCTGTCTGCAGGAGAATTTCGAGGGGCTTTCCCTCGGGGAACTCCTCACGTGGGCCTGCCGGAACGGGGCGGATTTCCTGGCCCGGCCGGAACTGGGCGCCCTGGTTCCCGGAAAGCGTCCGGGGCTGGTTTTGATCGATCATCTCGGAACGGAGGGGCAGCTGACCTGCTCCAGCCGTTCCCAAAGACTCATATAGCCTATGATGCGGGAAGAATTGGTTTTCGGTCCGATATTCTCGAGGCGGCTCGGATCCTCGCTCGGGATCAACGTCCTTCCCGAGAAAGGGAAACTGTGCAATTTCGACTGCATCTACTGCGAATGCGGATGGAACAGGGACGGCCGAGCCGACACGAGGCTCCCTTCGGCCCGGGAGCTCAAGACGGCGCTTGCCGCCAAACTGACCGAGTGCCTGGAGGAGGGGACCCCGATCGATTCGATCACCTTCAGCGGGGACGGGGAGCCGACGCTCAATCCCGAGTTCCCCCGGATGGTGGAAGACGTTCTCAAGCTGCGGGATCTGTACTATCCGCTGGCGAAGGTTTCGGTGCTGACCAATGCGACCCGTCTCGGACGGAAAGAAGTCTTCGAGGCGCTCCGGAAGGTTGATAATCCGATCCTCAAGCTGGACGCGGTCACGACGGAGGACGCGAAGAAGATCAACCGGCCCCAGGGGCGCTACAGCGTCGAGGCCGTAGTCCGCAACATGGAGAAGTTCAAGGGGGATTTCGTGCTCCAGACGATGTTCCTGCGGGGACCCGGGGTCGATTCGGCCGCGATGGCGGAAAGGTGGATGGACATCGTCCGGCATCTCCGGCCGAGGGAGGTGATGGTCTATACAATCGACCGGGAGACACCGGCCGAAGGGCTGCGGAAATATACGGCGGAGGAGATGAGGACGCTCGTCCTTCCGCTTCTCGAAGAAGGATTCAACATTCAGATCAAAGGATAATTTTTCAGGATATGTCTACATTATTGAACAAGTACGGATACGTTCCGGACAAAGAATCGATCGAAAGGCGGCTCGAGGTCATCGCCGCCAATCTGGAGAGCGTCGCCTCCGAAACCATTTACAAGGAGTGCTTCGGCCTCATGGACCTTACGACCCTCAAGACGACCGATACGAACGAGTCGGTCACGAAGCTGATGGAAAAGGTCAACGCCTTCAAGGTGGAATACCCGGATTTCCCTTATCCCGCTTCGGTCTGTGTCTATCCGAATTTCGCCGCTGTCCTCAGGGAGTGCTGCCATTGCCCGGAGGTCCATGTTACGGTGACGGCGGGTTGCTTCCCGACCTCGCAGAGTTTCCTCGACGTGAAACTTCTCGAGATTGAAAAGGCGGTCCGCGCCGGTGCTGATGAGGTGGATATCGTATTGGCTCTCAACTCTTTCCTTGCAGGGGACCTGGAGACGGCCGGCCAGGAAATCGCCGCCGCCCGCTCCTGCATCGACCATGTCTTCCCGGAGCGAAAGATCATTCTCAAGGTCATCCTCGAGACCGGTCTGCTGGTGACTCCCGAACTCATCGCCGAGGCTTCTTTCCTCGCGATGGAGAACGGTGCGGATTTCATCAAGACTTCTACGGGAAAGGTCGAGGTCAACGCCACCCCGACGGCGGCGGTGATCATGTGCGACTGCATCAAGCTTTTCTACGAGAAGACGGGAAGGAAGGTCGGATTCAAGGCCGCGGGAGGCATTTCCTCCGCGATGGACGCCGTCTGCTACTATTCCATCGTGTCTTCGATCCTCGGAAAGGAGTGGCTGAACAAGGACCTGTTCCGGCTCGGTGTCAGCCGGCTCGCCAACCAGCTGCTTTCCGCGGTCGAGCAGAAGACCGTATCCTTCTTCTAGACCGGATCCGATTTGTCGGCGAAGAGCGATTCGAAATACGCTCTCAGCTCGCTCCAACGGTAAAAGGGACCTTCATAGGCGGGAATACCTGCCAGGAGGGTCTCTTTTTCGTTATAGAGGATCTTCACAAGGACTTCTCCGGTGCGGTTCCGGTAGAAGATGAACTGGATGTTGGTCGCCATCGTCATCATGACGGAGGTGTCGAAGTACTTGTGGGCTTCGAACCTGGAAACCGGTTTGTCGAAGCCTTCCAGGCGGATCAGGGCGGCGAGGGGCATGATTCCGGTGTCGTGGCCGAACCGGAGGTCGGCGGCGATGCCGCTTTCCGGCTCGAGGGCTCGGTCGGCCCGGGTCACGATATCCTCCAGGAGCCATTTCGCTGCCCAGGAGCAGCGGTTTCCGAATTCGATCGAGTGGCCGTAGTTGCCGAAGATCCGGTTGTTGTAGGCATTCGCGAGGGGGATGACCTCGTCTTTGGTCAGGTGGTTCTTGTAGAGGTTGAGGCCCGGTATTTCAAGGCATCCGCAGACGGCGCCGGCGGTGTAGAGGGCCTTGAAGAAGCGGGTGGTATCGGAGACGACCGCCCCGACTTTTTCCTTGTTCCCGGTAAAGAAGGTCCGGAAGAAGCGGTCGGAATTGAAGTTCGCCCGGACGAGGGAATCGAAGAGACGGTTGTCGGCTGCGAAGATCTCACTGGACTTGTAGAAACTGTGGGCGAGGATGTCCAGGTATTTCTCACCGGTCACATAGTCGAAGTTGAGGCGGGGGGATTCGCGCTGGAGGCTGGACGTGAAGTTCGCCATGCTGACGATACATCTCGGGACCGTGCTGGCCTGGCAGAAGACCTCCCTGCGCTTCCGGCCTCGGAAGACGGCGGGGAAGCGGGAGCGCATGCGGCGGGCGAGCAGGCGGTGCTCCCGGGCGCCCCTCCCGGTCAGTTCTCCCCAGAGCCCGACGTGCTCATCATAAAGGGTCTTGACATCTTTGTATAACGCCTTTCCCTTGTCGGTCAGGATTCCTTCGCTGTCCGCTTTCGAGAGGATTTCATAGGCGTATTTCCCGTTGCTTTCCGTCTGGTGGCGGGAGCCGTGGCGACCGTAATGACTGATGTAGAACGGCTTGAATCCCCGGGGTGCCTTCGTATCCCGGATCTCCGGAAAGACATAGGGATGATAAACGCTTGTGCCCCAGTCCGGATCGGTGTCATATCGGGACGGATCCATCTGTGCGTGAACCGTTTGGGTAAGGACCAGGAATGCGGCGGCAAGGAGCAGGGGACGGAAAGGATGTTTCATTATTTACAGATATTACCGTCTGCAAAGATAATAAATCGGCCTCTCATCCGCAAGAGCGGCCGATTTTGGAACTTAAACGTTTGATTTTTCTGCAAACGGCTCTTCTCCCGTAGCTTTGCGGAAAAATGATCGGACTATGAAACAACTTCACCTTTGGCTGCTGATCCTGCCGCTGCTTGTCGCCTGCCGGAAGGAGGTCCTCTCCCCGGAGACCCCGGGCACGGCAGGGGCGGTCTACCACGGGATGATCGAACTGGGCGGGCGCATGGAGGATCCCTACGCCGTCAGGAACATCACCCGCGCCCTGCAATCCCTCTATCCGACCCGTGCCGAGCGCGTGGACATTACTCCGACGGACCTTTATGTCCGGATCCTTCCTACGAAGGACCAGTACGAGGAACTGGTCGCCCTGGGACTCCAGCTCTTCGACCATCCGCTGGATTACCAGATCGTCCGGGAAGGGGATTATTACCATGACCCGGAAGTGGGGAAGGACCTGATTACCTGGCAGTACACGGTCGTTCCGGCCGGTTTCAGCCTCCCCGAGGGAATCCGCTGCGAGCTGATCGACCAGTGCTACATCGCCGAGCATGCGGGGCCGACGCGGGGTGGAGACGGAATAGACTGGGAGGCGGTCGAACGCGAGTCGTACCGGCTGACGGGCAATGCGGACCTGCTTGTCCCGGCGGTGCGCGGGGAGAGTTTCCATCCTTCCGGACGGATTACGATCGAGGATCCGGACGCCAACGGGGGGAAGCCGTTCGGGGTCGCGGGCGTGCGGGTTTCCTGCAATACCTTCGTCAAGTTTTCGTCGGCCTGGACGGACCGGGACGGCTATTACGAGATTCCGGCATCCTTCTCGACCGAACCGCGTTACCGGCTGGTTTTCAAGAATGAGAAGGGCTTCGGGATCGGAATCAACCTGATCCTGGTCCCCGCTTCCGTCTCGACCCTCGGAAAGAACGGACCGGAGGGAGTCGACCTGAACGTCACCTCCGCATCGGACGGCGCCCTGTTCCGCCGCTGCGTCGTCAACAACGCCGCCTACGAGTATTACGAACGGTGCAAGGAGGAGGACATGGACATCAAGGCTCCGCCCAAGGACCTGAGGTTCTGGATTTTCCCGCACCTGTCTTCCAGCAGCACCTGCATGCTCCATCACGGCGCCTTCCTGGAGAACAAGCTCCTGACCGAGTATCTCGGGAACTACACCGGGATCCTCCGGCATTTTGTCCCGGACATTACGATCGGCACGAAAGACGCCGTCGAGTACGCCGATCTCTACCAGGCCGTGACCCATGAGATGTCCCATGCCAGCCACTACGCCCAGGTCGGAAACGCCTACTGGGACCGCTACATCGCCTATATTATCGCTTCTTTCGTGCTTTCGGGCGGGGAGAGCTACGGGACGGGGTCTGACAAGGATGCCGGATGCTGCGAGGTGGGCGAGATGTGGGCCTATTTCAACCAGGCGAAGATGTTCCGGGAGCGTTACGGCGGCGTGACACCGACCTTCGGGAGTTCCTTCTGGTTCCGCCCCCAGATCCTTCGGTATTTGGACGAGCGGGGACTGGGCCGGGAGCAGATCTTCCGGGCACTGACCTCCGAGGTGGACAGCCGGGATAAGCTCCGGGATAAACTGAATTCCCTGTATCCGGGATACCAAAGCGTCATCGACCAAGTATTTGACAGATATTCAGACAATTGACCATGAAAAGGATATTGATTTGCCTGACGGGTTCGCTCTTTTTCCTGCTACCCCTGGCGGCCCAGAACTACAGCGTCGGGACCAATGTCGCGGACTATGCCGGGTTCGGGACGATGAACATCACGGCCTCGGCGGCCCTGTCGCGCCGCTGGAGCGTCGATGCGGGGATGAAGTACAACCCCTTCCTCTTCCGGGCGGGGACGCCGGAGCCGGTTTCCGCTCGGCAGCAGCTCTACCGGGCAGGGGTCCGGTACTGGCCCTGGAACGTGTATTCGGGATGGTGGATGGCCGGCAGCCTCCAGTACCAGGAATACAACCGCGGCGGGATCGTCTCTCCCGAAACGAGGGAGGGGGACCGCTACGGGGCGGGCCTTTCGGCCGGGTATTCCTATATGCTCCATCCGCACCTGAACCTGGATTTCGGGATCGGCTTCTGGGGCGGCTATGACCGGTATACGGTCTATGCCTGTCCGGTCTGCGGCCTGACCACCGATGCGGGGGAGAAGGTATTCTTCCTCCCCAATGACATGATCCTTGCGCTTGTGTATGTGTTTTGAACGGATCATGTGCCTGCTCGTAGTTTCGGTCCTTCCGCTGTCCTGCAGCGTCAAGGAGGACCGGAGCGGATGTCCCTGTGCGCTGGGCCTGGACCTGACGGCGGTGCGGGAGAAAGTCCGTGACGAGGACTACCCCGTGCTGCTGCGGGTGGAAGGGGAGCGTACGGATTATACCGGATGGTTGGATGAAGAGGATTGCTCCGGTTTCTTTCAGATTGTGGTTCCCGACAAACGGGTCAGGGTATGGGTCGTGGCCGGCGACGAAGGGATGTTTGACAGCGGGGTGGAGATTCCCGCCGGCCACGGCTCCCCGCCCTTGACCTGGTGGCGCGGGGACGTCGATACGGACGGGGAAACGGCTTTCTGCAAGGTGCTTCCCCAGAAGGATTACTGCTGCCTGACGCTCCGGATCGACGGACCATTCGGAGCCCTGGCTCCCTATACGATGACCATCCGGGGGCATATCGGGGGCTATTCAGGGCCGGGAGAGCCGCTGGAGGGGGATTTTTCCTGCATCCCGCCGATCGGGGTTCCCCTGCAGGGCGGGACGAGACCGCTGGTGAGGGAATACAGGGTCTTCCTGCCCCGTCAGACGGATGATTCGCTGCGGTTGGAAGTCCGGTCAGAAGGCGGCGGGATCCGGACCTTCGCCCTCGGAGAGTATATCGCGGCGACCGGGTACGACTGGACCGCCCGGGATCTCGGCGACCTGACAGTCGAGGTCGACTGCGCGCTGACCGACATCCTCGTTACCGGGGGCGGATGGAAGGACGGGATCCGTCACGAAGTCGTTTTCTGAGTGCATTTCCCCTCTCATTTTTTGGAGATTCAAAAAAAAGTTGTAATTTTGCATTCCCTTGAAGCGCGAATGGCGAAATTGGTAGACGCGCTACTCTCAGGAGGTAGTGCCCGCAAGGGCGTGTCAGTTCGACTCTGATTTCGCGCACAAAGGCAAGAAGGCGACCGTTTCCGGCCGCCTTCTTTTATATATCGGATCAGTTGGTTCTTTACAGGTCGTCGATGGGATTCCTTCCAAGGGTGCCGGGCGTGGCAAGCGAAAGGGAATTCGCGTATTTCAGGATCACGTGCCAGGTGGAGCGGTCCTTTACATCGGCGTCCAGGGTGATGGTTCCGTTAGGAAGGTTATAGACGGCGACATTGCTGCCGCTCGAGGTCTGCGGCTCGATCCCATATTTCTGGGTAAGGGAGGCCTGAAGGGAATCATAGGCCTTCTCAAGGGCGTCCCAATCGGAGATGACCGGGAAATCGACGCGGACTTCCTGGACCGGATTGTTGCCGGACGGCGTTATCTTGCATCCGCTGTATCCGGCGAAATCACCGGTATAGGTGCCGTTCCCGGCATTCTTGAATCCTGCCTTGACCAGTTCCGTCCCGAAAACCGAAAGCGTGCCGGTCATGGGAATACCCTTGAAGGCGAGGGGAGATGATGCCGAAGAAGTCGTAGTCGTGGTAGTCGTGGTGGTCGTGGTGGCGGGACCTTTGTTTGTCCCGATGCCCATTTCCCTTTCCAGTTCCTTGATGTCCAGTTCGTCCACGTTTGACGTCGTTCCGCCGGTCTGTCCTTTCGGACTGAACCAGCCCCCGGATCCTTCCGAATCGTTACTGCTCTCCTGGCCCAGACCGCCGGGGAGGTTGATGACGCTCCCCAAGTTGCTGGTACACAGCCTCACGACCAGGAGAAGGACCGCTACCGTCAGCACAAGACGGATGATTTTTTTGATTCCAACTTGATTGATGTTCATAACAATTGATTATTATTTGACCAGTTTCTTCGCCTCTTTGTCGATAAAGGGCAGGATATCCTTGTAAGGAATTGTGAACGAGGGCATTCCATCGGCGTAGCAGGCGATTTCGTACTGCTGGTAGGTAAAGGTCAGGCCTTCTTCGGTGGGGAAAGGGCTCCAGGCTGGAAGGGGAATTCTGTCCCCTTCGATCTGCAGGCGTTCCATCAGCTTTTCTTCCGGGAAATCCTCACCGTTTTCTCCATAATAGCGCATCAGGCCCTGCCGGAGCAGGGGCTGGATCTCGTCGAGACAGTCCGGCCGGAGGAAGGATTGGACCAGGTGTCCGTCTTTTTTGTCGAATGTCAGCGAACCCTCTCCCGTGACTCCTCCGTGGGCTCCGCCCATATAGAGATAATTGTGGGAGGAGAAGACGGCGTAACGGTCCGTGTCGGCAATCTTTTCGAGATTGAATTCGTATCCCCACGATGGCATTTCGGATTCAGCCGGGTTTTCCATATACGCGATCCGGCTGTCGGCGTCTTCCTGGGAGAGCCGGCCGATGACTTGCATGAGCTGCTGACGGTAATAAGTGAAGAGTTCGTCCGTCTTCGTCCTGTCTCCCTCATAGGCGGGGAACAGTCTCCCGTCTTCACCAGGGGCGACCGCACTCATCTGGCGGTCCATGACGTCAATCAGCGTTTCGCGGATCTTTCCGGCTTTCCCCGTGACCGCTTCGGGCAGTTCCAGGTGGACGGTCACGTAGGCGTGGGCGGTGGAATCCGCGTATTCCAGGGTTTCGGTCTTGACGGGTGCCCCGGTGTTGCAGGAGGGCAGGAGGGCCGTTCCGAGGGCGAGCGCCCCCGCGACGGCCAGTGTTTTCAGGATGTCCATATCAGATGAAAAGGATTTCTTCGCCGTGGAAGAGGAAACTTCCGGCGACGACATATTGCCGGCAGGTAGGGGAGAACTGGTCCTGGACATCGTAATGCAGATGGCCTGCTAGGATGCATTTGAGAAGCTTCTCCTTCTTCAGGTAGGAGATGAAGTCCCGGGTCACCTTATCCTCCTGCTGGACCTTGTAGGCGCTCTTGATTTCCGGTAGGGCGCTGTAGTTCATAGGCCCCTTGTCGTCCCAGAAGCGGACGTTGGCGCGCCACATGTCGTCTGAGAAGAACGGAACGTGCATGCAGAGCACGATCGGGAATCCCTTTTTCACTTCTTTCTTGAACCGTTTGACCTGCTCTTTCGTGACATAGCCGTATACGTCGTCCAGGGTGATGAAATTCACCCCGTTCACGACCTGGGACTGGAACCGGACGTCGAAGGGATAGACGCTCTGGAGAAGGTCCCGCGTCCTGTCCTTGAAGGCCTCGGTGTGCTCTTCCTTCGGCTCGCTGTATCCCATGTCGGGGCTGAACTCGTGGTTGCCCAGGGAACCGATATAGGAGTCCCCGAAGAACTTCCTGACCAGGTGGAAGTTCGCCTCGCTCTGCCAGTCGATCAGGTCGCCGGTATGGACGACGAAGTCGACGTGCTGCTTTGCCCAGGCGAGGGCGTCGGCAAGGGCTTCTTCCTGTCTCCCGCCGAAGGTCTTGGTCCGTCTGGTGTGCAGTTTCTGCTTTTTCTCGTTCTCATGCTCATAGGCGGCGGTCAGGTGCGAGTCGGATATGTGCAGGATCGAAAAGGGCTTTTCCAGTCCGATATGGACCACGCCGTAGCTCAGGGACAACCGCTCATACCTTCCTCTTTCGGGGAAGATTTCCGGGTTGTCCTCTGCGAAAGCCGGCAGTTGGGAGGTGGCGATGAGCGCACCGGCTCCCGCCAGCTGTTTCATGAAGTCTCTTCTGGTACTCATGGATCGTATAAAATGGTTACTGCGTACAAATTTAATAAAAAATGCTTATCTTGGGTCATTAATTCTTTACGGTTAACCGCATGAAAAGATTGTTCTGTACGCTTTTCCTTCTCCTCTTCAGTTTGGGGGCATGGGCCCAGTACGCCGTTCCGGGAACGGTTACCCGCTCGGGAACCCATCTGAAGGTCGACGGGGAGCGGATTTCTCCTGAACAGCAGATCCTTCTTCTATCCAACATCGATGGAACCGACTTCAATCCGGCCTGGAACAAGGCCGTGTCGGGAAGGAATCTCGGCATCGGGCTCACGGTCGGCGGCAGTGTGGCCGCCCTGGGTGGGGGCGCGCTGACTTTGATCGGGATTGCCACCAGTGTCATCGGGGCGGCGACCGGGGCCGTCGTAGGCAGCATCGGCGGGCCGGATACGGCCCATGATGCGGCGGAAAGCGGAGCGTCTGCGGGAAAACCTTATACAACGGCGGGACTGATCACCGCCGGGGCGGGCATCGTCGCCCTGGGGGCCGGTATCCCCATGATCATATCCAATAACCGGAGACTCAACGGCATCGCCCTTTCCATCAAGTTCTAAGGAGCGCCTATTCCACCCATATAATTCCATACCGATGAAAGTCAGAGCCATTTTCCAATTATTCCTCCTGTCTGCGGTTTTGCTCGTCGCGGCAGGTTGCAACCGGCGCCCTTCGGATCCCCTGCAGGGGGCGCAGACCGACGAATACGGGGTCATCACCCGGATGAATCCGGATGAAAAAACCGTCTATCTGGTATTCACGGCGCATTACAGCCGGAACGACGAAGGCGCCTTCGAGAATTTTGACGGAATCGTTCCCGTCCTGGACGTGCTGAAAGAGAAAGGCGTCAAAGGTTCTTTCTTCCCGACCGGGGAATGCTTCCGGGTCGACAGGTATAAGGAACCCCTGAAAAGGATTATCCGGGAAGGCCATTATCTTTCCGCCCATTCCAACAAGCACCTCCTGCTCTGCTCGGAGGAGGACCGCAGCGTCAACCTTGTCACGGCGGACTCCCTGAAGAACGACATCGCGGGGATGGAGGCGGAACTGACGGGACTCGGCCTGAAGAAGGAAGAGTTCTCCTGGATGATTCCACCCTATGAGTATTACAACGAGTTCTCGGCGGGAATCCTCAGGGAACTGGGTTACAAGCTGGTCAATCCGACGCCCGGGATCCTGACCGGGGAGGACTGGGCTCCGGAAGGCGCTCCGAATTTCATCGACGGGGACACGATCATCGACAGCATCTGGGACCTTGACAGGAAAGAAAGCCTGAACGGGGTGATCCTCCTTGTCCATGCGATGCGGTATCCCGACCGGAAGGATGCGGACCGGACCTATACCCGCCTCGGGGAAATCATCGACGGCTTGAAGGCGAGAGGTTACTCGTTCAGCTCGTTCAAGGAGATCGGCGGCAGTTCCGTTCAATGACGGGACGGGTCCAAAAAAATTGCAAAAAAATTTGCATAATCAAGTTTTTGTAGTACCTTTGCAATCCCGAAAGGAAAAGGGAAGCAGCCAAGGCTGTACAATATTCCTCAGTAGCTCAGTTGGTTAGAGCACCTGACTGTTAATCAGGGGGTCCTAGGTTCAAGTCCTAGCTGGGGAGCATCTTAAAATCAAGCACTTACGGAAACGTAGGTGCTTGATTTGTTTTTGTGCCGTAAATTGCGTATACTTGAACTCATATTAAAGCCTGATGATATGAAGTTCCTGAAAGTACTCCTTTTTGCGTTGGTCGCTTCGACCTTTTCGCTGACGCCGATTCAGGCGGCAGGCATTTACAACCGCTACGGAATGGCCCTGGTCGAGAATAGCGACGGCGGTTATTCGATAAAGAACGCCAAGGAATATGAGGCTCTGATCGGCGATCCGTACCGGCTCCCCAAGGCACTCGTCCCCTATGAATCCAAGGTGCCGGCATACAACAACGCTGCGATGGAAAAGGTCGTTCCCGAAACCTTCGTGTATAAGAAAAGCGTGACCGGCGACGATCTTCCCCTGATGGTATACAGGTCGGGGCGGAGCAACTCGCCCGTTGTGTTTCATATCCATGGAGGCGCCTGGTATTCAGGAACTTATAAAGCAGCTGCCGCCTTTTGCAAAACCCTTGCAGGCAAGTACGGGATTACCGTCGTCAGTATCGAGTACTCCATGGCCAGCGCCCCCGGGGTGCGGATGGAAGACACGGTCGGCGACTGTTATGACGCCGTAGAATATGTGCTTTCACGGGCCGAGGAGTTCGGCATCGATCCCGAACGGATCGGTTTCGTGGGCAGTTCCGCCGGCGGGCATCTTTCGGCCTGCTGCGCCATGCATTTCCCGCAGACCAAGGCCTATGCGGGCTGGTATGGGGCCTATGACCTGCCGTATACGATGAGCGTTTACGCTCCCGAGTCCAACGTGGCGAAGCATCAGCGCTACGACGTGTTCCTGAACGGATGGAACCCGGAGTACATCGACCGCTTCTCGCCCGTCAAGATAGCGGAATCCAAGACCGGCCTGTCTTACAAGGTGATCCTGTTCACCGGCACCGCCGACATTACCGCCGGCCCGGACAATGCACGCCGCTACCGCGAGGCCCTCGCCGGGGCGGGAATCAAAAATGTGAAGGTGGTGACGTACAAGAATGTCACCCACTCCATCGGAAAATCCTATGCGGGCGCAGACATGTATACGAAGAGCCTGCGTCTCTTTGCAAAGACCCTGTAAGAATTTAACAACATCAGTTTTATGAAAAGAATATCCATACTCTTAGCCGCGGTATTCGCCGTGTTTGCGACAGCCGGCGCCGCCAATTCCCCGCAGGCCCAGGATACAACGGTTCTCGGCAAACTCTATTTCGTAAACCTCAAAGAGGGGGAACAGCCAGTCATGACCGCCCTGAGTCTTCTCGGCAACCGTTGCGGTACTGAAGCTTTCAACCACAAACCGTATGCAGCCGAAGGAATCCGCGCTGTTTTCGAACTGGACGAATGGATAGAGTTCTATCCGCAGACCGGTGCGGGATCAGGCATCAAGGTAATGGTCTTCACGCACAGGGCGGACCCGGGTTTTTACCTGAAAAACTCCTTGAACGACGAGACTCCCGGCTATATCCAGCAGTGCGAACTGAACAAGGACCCCGACGGTGATGAATCCGCCATGTGGGGTTCGTTCTACCTCCATCCCGATGAAGTCGCTCCAGGCTACTACGACTTTGTTTTCGTTTACAAGGACAAGGTTATCGCCACCATGCTCACCCGTTTCTTCAAACCTGAAGAAATCTACAAGAAATCCGATTCCGAGTTGGAAGAATTGAAGTGATATGAATCATAGGATACCGGTGATGACCGACGGGATGATCGGCCGCGACGTCGAGATCTGGCTGCTCGGACTCAAGGGCTGAGACGACGCTCCCAGGCAGAAGGGGCTTTCTCCCGAGGTCTGGATAACGGCATATCCCATCCCTTTCGAGGAGAGAGAGCTGACGCTGGAATAAACTTTTTTTCGTACCTTTGTGCCTGCTGAAAGATTTGAAGAAGGAATGGACGCAGAACAGCTTTCAAAGTTGGTTCGGGAGATTATTCTCGAGACGGAATCCGTGACCCTGCCGGGCCTCGGCTCTTTTGTCGCCGAGGTGGTCCCGGCGTCCTTTTCGGACAAGGGCTATACGATCAACCCTCCGTACCGGAGACTGTCTTTCTCCCACCGGGAAGGCGGCGATACCCGTCTGGCCGACCTGTACGCCGCATCGAACGGTGTTTCAAGGGAGGAGGCCCTGCAACTCCTGTCGGAATTCCTCTCCGGCCTGCGGGAAACCCTGATGAGCCGGAAAGCCGTGGCGTTGCCGGGGCTGGGCAGGCTCAGGGCGACCCGGGAGAATAACTTTTTCTTCGTCCCGGACGAGAATCCGGATATCGATCCGACGGGTTTCGGTCTCTATCCGATATCGCTCAAGACCCATCAGGAAACGGCCGAGGAGGTGAGTTCCGCCGTCTCGGAACTCGCCGCCGCTTTCGCCCCCGTTCCTCCGGCAGAAGAGAAACCCGCCGAAGAAGAACCTGTTGAGGAAAAACCGTTCGAAGAGATTCCTGCCGCCTCGGTCGAGGAGCTTCCTGCCGGGGAGGAGTCCGCGGCGGGGGAGACCCGGGAAGAACCGGTCGTTCCGGCGGAGCCTGAAGCACTGGCGGTGCCGGCGCCTTCTTTCTGGAGGCGGGTCGCGGTCATCGCATGCATCCTGCTGGCTGCCTTTGCCCTGTTCCTGATCCTGCTTGCCATTCTCGGGCGGGTGGCGCCGGACCTTGCCGACCGTCTCCTATATACCCGGGAAGAATTGGAATTGCTGAAGTTATGAGTAATGTAGAAAGAGAAGGATACCGGTTCCGCCAGCGCATCTGTGTTCCCTGCTATGACACGGATGCCTGTTTTTATCTGAAGCCGGCCTCCTTTATGGATATGGCCCAGGAAATCGCTTACTGGGCGGCCCAGGAACTGGGTTTCGGGTATGACGACTTGCAGCGCCACAAGACTGCCTGGGTCCTTTCCCGGATGCATATCCGTTTCACCGCCCCTCCGAAATGGAGGGATACGGTCGATCTGTATACCTGGCACAAAGGCGCGGAGGGCCTGTTCTATCTCCGTGACTTCGTCCTCCGTTCCGAGGATGGCGGTCCGCTGGTGACGGCGACCAGTTCCTGGCTGGTCATCAATGTCGAGACCCGCCGGATCGTCCGGGACGAAGAGACCCTCGGCCTGTTGTCCGTCGACCGGGAAAGGGTCGATGACGCCATCCCCGAACCGGCTCCGAAAGTCTCGATTCCCAAGGAGTTGGAAAAGGTTCCGGCGGGCGTCCGCAAGGTCTCCTATTCGGATGTTGACATCCTCGGCCATGCCAACAACGCCAGGTATCTCGTCTGGGCGATGGATTCCCTGGACTACGGGGAGATGGTCTCCCGCCGGGTCCGGGATGTCTATATCAATTTCAACAAGGAAACAGTTCCGGGCGACGAGGTCGCGCTCTTTACCGCGCGGGAGACCGGACAGGATGTGTTTTACGTGGAAGGGGAAGTGGACGGCAGATCCGCTTTTACGGTCAAACTGGTTCTGTAGCTTATGCATGATCTGTTATTCAAACCGGTAGCCGCACAGGCGATCCTGCTCCTTTCCTTTGTCATTGGGGCAGGACTCTATCTGGGGAAATTCAAATTCAAAGGGGTGACCCTCGGCTCGACCTGGATCCTTTTCGTCGGAATCCTGGTCAGCCATTTCGGCCTTGTCCCCGATCCCGGCATACTCCATTTCGTCAAGGAATTCGGCCTGATCCTCTTTGTCTTTTCCATCGGCCTGCAGGTCGGTCCCGGCTTTTTCCATTCGTTCCGGAGCGGGGGCGTGAAGATGAACCTGCTGGCAGTGATGAACATCCTCCTCGCCGTGGCGGTCGCCTATGCCATCGCAGCTCTCTCGGGCGAGGATGTTCCGACCCTGGTCGGGGTCATGTCCGGAGCCGTGACCAATACGCCCGGACTGGGTGCCGCGCAGCAGACGGTCAGTGACCTCAGCCTCTCTTCGGGCATGTCCCTGCCGGAAGCGGCCGCGCAGACGGCGCAGATGGCCAGCGGTTATGCCGTCGCCTATCCTTTCGGCGTCCTCGGACTGATCCTCGCCGTCATGCTCGCCAAAGTCCTCTTCAAGGTCGACCTGAAGAAAGAGGAGAAGGAACTTCTGGAAGAGGAAGATACGGGAGAGCAGGCCCGCCGGATGCACGTCCGGGTCGAAAATCCCGCCATCTTCGGAAAGAAACTCCGGGATGTTCTCCACGAGTTCGGCGAGAAGCAGTTTGTCGTCTCCCGGATCATGAAAGGCGACGAGATCCTCTTCCCGGACAAAGAAACCGTCCTGGAAGAAGGGGATAAACTCCTCCTGGTCATTACCCAGGATGCCGTGGACAAGGCCAGGATCCTGTTCGGTGAAGAAATTCCGATGCATGTCGGCGAATGGCGGGAGAAGGACCATCACATGGTCGTCAAGCGCGTGACGGTTACCAAATCCTCGCTGACCGGAAAGAAACTGAGGGACCTCCGGCTCCGTTCCGACTATGGAATCACCGTGACCCGGATCATCCGCTCCGGCGTCGAACTGGTGGCGCGTCCGGGGCTGTACATCCAGATGGGGGACGGCCTGATCTGCGTCGGTCCCGAGCAGGGAATCAACCGGGTCGCCGATTATGTGGGCAATACGAACGACGCCCTGAACCGTCCGAATCTGGTTCCGATCTTTCTCGGGATCGTCCTCGGCGTCCTTCTCGGGTCCATTCCGATCCGTTTTCCCGGCGTCCCGCAACCCGTCAAGCTGGGCCTGGCCGGCGGACCGCTCATCGTCGCCATCCTGCTGGGCCATTTCGGCCCGAAGTTCAAGATCACGACCTATACGACCGTGAGCGCCAACCTGATGATCCGGGAGATCGGCATTTCGCTCTTCCTGGCGGCGGTCGGCCTCGGGGCGGGACAGGATTTCGTCTCCTCCCTGACCGGAGGCGGTTACTGGTGGATCCTCTACGGTGCGGCCATTACCCTGATCCCTCCTGTCATTACGTTCCTCGTCGGCCGGTACCTCTGCAAGTTGAATTTCTACAAGCTGATGGGCCTTGTCATCGGTTCTTCCACGAATCCGCCCGTCCTCGCCTTCGCACAGGAGGCATATGGAACCGATTATGTTCCTGTCAATTACGCGACCGTCTATCCGCTGTCCATGTTCATGCGGGTCCTGGTCGCGCAGGTTATGATCCTGATCGCCCTTGCCTGATATGTTCGAGCTGATCTATCCTTCCGGACCGGCGCCCGTCCTGCCGTTCCCCAATTTCAACTCTCCCGGTCCCGTCGTGTCGGACGGGGAGGAGATGCTTCCCATCGTGGAAGAGAACGGCCTCGTGATCGGCCAGGCCTCCAGAAAATACTGCCATGGCGGATCGAAGGTCCTCCATCCCGTCGTCCATCTGCACTTGATCAACCGCTACGGGGAACTGTATGTGCAGAAAAGGTCCCTTTCCAAGGATCTCTATCCGGGACGCTGGGACACGGCCGTCGGAGGGCATGTCTCCTATGGCGAACTGATCCTGGAGGCGCTCCTTCGGGAAACCCGCGAAGAGCTCGGACTGACGGAAATGAACCCGGTCTACCTGATGAGCTATGTCCACGAAAGCGAGACCGAGAAGGAACTCGCCAATGTTTTCGCCGCCGTCGGAAACTTCAGCATCAACCCTTGTAATGAGGAAGTTAGCGAAGGCCGTTGGTGGAGCTATCCGGAAATCAAAGATAATTTTGAGAAATCCATATTTACTCCTAACTTTGAGGAAGAGTTCGGGAAGATTTCAGACACGCTTCTGGCGTTGCTGTAGTACTTCCCGGGTGCAACCGCAACCGTTATGACAGTAGATATAGACAAATTCGTCCACGACCAGCTTTCCGTTTGGCCGGAGGCGGCGTCGAATTTCCGGGCGCTCAAGTCCGTCCAGACCCGCCAGATCCCTTCCGGAGGGCTGATGACGACCCTCCAGTACAACCCGCTCCGCTATGGGTCCTGCACAGCCGGAACCGCGGACGCCCCCCCGGCCCCGGCTTCCTGTTTCCTTTGCGCCGAGAACCGGCCCGAGGCGCAGCGCGGCCTTAAATTCGAAGGCCGGAAAGGCCGGAAATATGATATCCTGGTCAATTATTTCCCCATTTTTCCGAACCATATCCTCCTCGCCAGCGAGGATCATGTCCCCCAGTCGATCTGGCACCGCTTCGTCGACATGCTGGACATGGCCCGTGACCTGGATGACTATGTAATCTGGTACAACGGCCCGTCCGCCGGCGCCTCGGCCCCTTATCATCTCCATTTCCAGGCTTGTCCGAAGGGGTATCTCCCGCTGGAAAGGGCGGTGGACCGCCTGCTCCGCATCCTGTCGGAAGCCCAGCCGGAAGCCGGAGTCCCCAATGCATCGGAGGTCTGTTCGGTCCCGGATTCCATCGCGGACGACATCGAATACATCACGTCCGTCCAGGACGCCCAGCTCTTCCATTACAAGCATTTCACCCGCGGGGTCTTCGCCCTTAGGGCGCGGACGTCGAAGTCGATGGCCAAGCTGTTCTACCGCCTGCTGGACTGCGCCCCCTTTCTGGAAGGAGAGACGGAGCCGCGGTTCAACGCTTTCACCTATTTCTCGGAAGGGGAGTACCGCTGCATCGTGACGCTCCGCAACGAGGTGCGCTCCCACCATTATTACGAAGGCGGGAATGGCTATCTCATCAGCGCCGGTGCCGCCGAGATGGCCGGATATGTCATCACCCCGAGGGAGAGCGATTTCGAACGGCTTGACGCCGTCACGCTGACGGAGATCTATTCCGAAGTTTCCGTCTCGAAAGAACTGGAGGAGAGGACCATATGGCGCCTGGTCCGCACGCAGCCGAAGCTGGAGGTCGGTATCATGTCAGGGCAGGAAATCGTCTTTGAAATCATTTCGGACGGTGCCGGACCGCAGAAAGTGTCCTACCGGGAGGGAAAGATCGATTACAACGGAGCCCTCTATGACGAACTCGTTTTCGATGCGATGACGATTTCGACCCTCTTCGCCGAGCCTTCCTTCATCCTGTACGGCGTCACGATCGGTGTGGATTTCCACTGGCAGCGGAAACAGGACCAGAAGTTTGCCGGAACCCTGAAATTCATTGTCGAAGACGGCAAGGTGACGGCTGTCAACATCATCGGGGTCGAGGATTATCTGCTCAGCGTCATCTCGTCGGAGATGAAGGCTTCGGCGACGCTCGAGTTCCTCAAGGCCCATGCGGTGATCTCCCGTTCCTGGGTAATGTCCCAGATCGCCGGGAGGAAGCGGGCCGCGGGTACGCTGCCGCCGGAGGTATCGGACCTTCCTTCCGTCGTGACCGACCTCGACGCCCGGTTCCATGCCGGTGCTTCCATCGACGGGGATGAAAACGGGATTCCGCAGCTGGTCAAGTGGTTCGACCACGACGACCACAAGCATTTCGATGTCTGTGCGGATGACCATTGCCAGCGCTACCAGGGCCTTACCGGGGCCGTCGGAGAGAACGTCCGGACGGCCATTGACGAGACCTGGGGGCAGGTCATGATGTACGAAGGGGAGATCGTGGACGCCCGCTTCTCCAAATGCTGCGGAGGGGTGATGGAGGAGTTCGGAACCTGCTGGGAAGATACCCCTCATCCCTATCTGGCCGCCCGCCGCGACGGCCCGGTCGACGAGTTCCCCGACCTGACCGACGAAGATCAGGCCCGGGAGTGGATCCTTTCCGCCCCCGACGCCTTCTGCAATACCCATGACCATGCGATCCTGTCGCAGGTCCTGAACGATTATGACCTTGAAACCAAGGATTTCTTCCGGTGGAAGGTCGAATACAGTGTCGGCGAACTGTCCGAACTGGTCCACCGCCGGAGCGGAATCGATTTCGGGACGATCCGGGACCTCATCCCCCTGGAACGGGGAACGTCGGGACGGATCAAACGGCTTCGCATCGTCGGGACCAACCAGACGATGGATGTCGGGAAGGAACTGATTATCAGAAAATTCCTTTCTGAATCTCACCTTTTCAGCTCCGCTTTCATCGTAGAATTCAAGGATGACAGGGTCATCCTGACGGGAGCCGGATGGGGCCACGGCGTCGGCCTCTGCCAGATCGGGGCCGCCGTGATGGCCTATCGCGGCTATTCCTATGACCGGATCCTTCAGCACTATTATCCGGGCTCAATCCTAGAAAGACCATTCTCATGAATAAGACAAAAAGCTCACCCTGGTTTTGGATTCCTACGCTTTACTTCGCGGAAGGAATTCCCTATTTCATCGTCAACAACATCTCCGTGCTGATGTTTGCGAAGATGGGCGTCCCGAACGGGCAGATGTCCTTCTTCACGACCCTCCTCTATTTCCCCTGGTTCCTCAAGGGACTCTGGAGCCCGATCGTAGATGTCGTCAAGACGAAACGGTGGTGGATCATCACCATGCAGGCCCTCCTGACGGCCCTGATGATTCTCCTGACCCTTACGCTGCCGAAGCCCTCTCCGGACCTCATCGCCTCCGGGAACACGGGGATTGGCATCTTCTGGTTTACGCTGGTCCTGTTCATCATCGCGGCTTTCGCCTCCGCGACGCACGACATTGCGGCGGACGGGTTCTATATGCTCGCGCAGGACACTAGCAGCCAGGCGGCCTTCATCGGAATCCGGAATACCTTCTACCGGATCTCCTCCGTTTTCGGCCAGGGCGTGCTTGTGTTCATCGCCGGCCGCGTGGAGCGGAGTTCGGGCAACATTCCCTGGTCCTGGCAGGTGACCCTCGCAGTGGCCGCGGTCATCTTCTTCCTCGTCACCCTCTACCATACCTTCATGCTTCCGCGCAGTGCGGAGGACCATCCCAGGGTGACCGGTGAAAACGGGACGTCGACCCTCTCCGAACTGGGGAATTCGTTCAAGACCTTCTTCACGAAGCCGGGGATCCTCCTCGCAATCGCGTTCATGCTCCTGTACCGCCTTCCGGAAGGCTTCCTGATCAAGCTGTGCCAGCCCTTCCTCGTGGACAAGGTCGCGAACGGCGGCCTCGGCCTCAGCACGGATTCCGTCGGCATCGTCTACGGGACGATCGGGGTGATCGCCCTCCTCGCAGGCGGTATCCTGGGCGGGATTTTCGCTTCGAGGGTCGGCCTCAAGAAGGCGCTCTGGTGGATGGCCGCCGGAATGACCCTTCCCTGCCTGACATTCGTCTACCTGGCCGCCGCCCAGCCGACGAACCTCGTCGTCATTGCCGTCGCGATCGCGATCGAGCAGTTCGGCTACGGGTTCGGCTTCACGGCATATACGCTCTATATGATGTATTTCTCGGACGGGGAGTTCAAGACCTCGCATTATGCCATCTGCACGGCTTTCATGGCGCTCAGCATGATGCTCCCCGGATTCGTCGCCGGGTTCATCCAGGAGTCCATCGGCTATCTCAATTTCTTCTGGATGGTGATGCTCTGCTGTTTCGCGACCCTTGCCGTGACCATCCTGGTCAGAAGAAAAATCAACTCGGAATATGGAAAGAAATAATCTCGGTACCATGAAATTCAAACTCCTGCTGGGGGCCCTTTTCCTGTCTCTCAGCCTTTCGGCCCAGGTCAAACCCGGCATCGAAGTGCTCCGCGAACGCGGATTCGACTGCCTCAAGGGAAAGAGAGTCGGTCTTGTAACCAATCCCAGCGGGGTGGACAGCCATCTCCGCTCGACCATCGATATCCTCTTCGAGGCGCCTGAAGTGAATCTCGTGACGCTGTACGGACCCGAGCACGGCGTCCGGGGGGATGTCTATGCAGGAGGAAAGGTGAGCGATTACACCGATCCCACGACCGGGCTTCCGGTCTATTCGATCTACGGAAAGTTCCGGAAACCGTCTCCGGAGATGCTCAAGGGCGTCGACGTCATGGTCTATGACATCCAGGACGTAGGGGCCCGTTCCTATACGTTCATCAGCACCCTCGGGCTCGTGATGAGGGCCTGTGCGGAGCAGGGGATCGAGGTGGTCGTCCTCGACCGTCCGAACCCCCTCGGCGGCAGGAAGGTGGAAGGCTGCTGCACGGAACCGGGATTCCATTCGTTCGTGAGCGAGTTCAAGATCCCCTATGTCTACGGGCTCACCGTCGGGGAACTTGCGATTCTGATCAACGAAGAGGGCCTGAACTGCGGCGAGAAGGGCGATGAGAAGCCCCTCGTCTGCAAGCTCACCGTCGTGCCCATGAAAGGATGGAAACGGGAAATGACCTATGTGGATACCCGGCTTCCCTGGATCCTGCCTTCCCCGCAGATCCCGTCCCCTGACGCCGCCATCGGATACCCGACCGCCGGCATCGCCGGAGAGTTCCAGAATTACCTGAACATCGGGGTGGGGTACACCCTCCCGTTCCAGGTCTTCGGGGCGGAGTGGATCGACGCCGATCTTCTCAAGGCGAAGCTGGACAGTTACCATCTTCCGGGGATCGCTTTCCGCACGATCCATTACAAGCCGTTCTTCGGCGGCCTGTCCGGAAAAGACCTGAACGGCGTACAGTATTTTTATACCGATTACGAGGCCGCCTCCCTTACGCTGACCCAGTTCTACGTCATGCAGGCGATCGGAGAACTCTATCCGGACCGCAATCCTTTTACCGAAGCAGGACGTTTGCGGATGTTCGATATCGTTTGTGGTACGGATTATGTAAGAGAGAATTTCGGGAAGCGGTTGAAAGTCGAAGACATCCGATCCTACTGGGAAAAAGATGTCGAGACTTTCAAGAAACTTTCCAGAAAATACTACCTATACGAATAACTTAAAACATAACGAGTCATGAGAAGATTTACTACACTTGCAGCGATCCTGATGACGACGGCCCTGGTCTTCAGTCCTTCGGCCCTCGCCCAGCAGACGAGAAGAGGCGGCTCTTCATCTTCCCGTGCCACTACGTCTTCGACGTCCAGAGGCTCTACCTCTACTTCGGTCCGCAGTTCTTCCGGAAGTACCTCCCGGGTCTCTTCCGGTTCATCTTCCCGGTCTGTTTCCTATAACGCTCCGTCGTATTCCCGACAGGGGACCACGACCCGCCAGAGCACGACGACTTCCCGCCAGAGCGGCTCGACCTCCAGGGCTACCCAGTCCGGCAGCACCTCCCGCGCCACCCAGTCGGGTTCGACTTCGCGCCAGAGCGGAACCGTGACCCAGTCCGGTTCTACGACCCGTCAGAGCACGACGACTTCCCGCCAGAGCGGTACGACTTCCAGGGCTACGCAGTCCGGAACGACTTCGCGCCAGAGCGGAACGGCGACTCAGTCGGGTTCGACGACCCGTCAGAGCACGACGACTTCCCGTCAGAGCGGATCGACTTCCAGGGCTACCCAGTCCGGCAGCACCTCGCGTGCTACCCAGTCCGGTACGACCGTCCGTTCTTCCGGAACCACCTCCCGTGCCACCGGCACCGCGACCCAGTCCGCGACGACCGGATCCCGTCAGAACTCGACGGTTTCCCGCGCCACCCAGTCCGGCACGACCGTCCGTTCCTCCGGCGGAACGCTCCGTGAGAATTCCAACGTGACCCGTCAGGGACTTACCGGCGGGGCCGTTTCCAACAACACGGATACGCGTCAGCCGATGGACAACTATCGTGACCGGGGCGGCAACTACCGCTACAACGATCACGAGTTCATGCTCGACGACCACCATGACCTGCACCGCGTACCGCCCCGTTCGAGAGGCTTCCTCTCCTATGACAGGCCTTACCACTTCTTCGCAGATCATCCTCACTACTACGGTTTCCGGGTGAATTACATTCCTCCGCGCTACCGCAGGATCCACCACTGGGGTATCGATTACTACCTCTACAATGGAATCTACTACAGACTCTTCGGCAATGTCTATGTCGTATGCCGTCCTCCTTTCGGGACGATCATCGACAGGGCGATCGACAGGGCAATCTTCAACTCCGTACGCTTCTCCTACTATTGCTCGGATTACTGGACCTATCGGACGGTATTCGACAATTATGAGACGATAGCGGCTCAGAACCGGATCATTGCCCAGAACAACGCAGCCATTGCCAGGCAGAATGCCAGCTATGCGCTGAACTCCACCCGGGCCCTGTCCGCCTACGAGATTGCCAACAATCTCGGACTGGTCCAGAGCTACGCGTACGCCAACTCCAATTACTTCTATCAGGACGGTGTGTTCTACATCGAGCAGAACGGTCAGTATACCGTAATCATCCCTCCGGCCGGAGCCCTTGTGACTTCGCTCCCGGAAGATTACGAGACGATCGTGATGAACGGAGTCGAGTACTACCTGGTAGACAACACGGTCTATCGTACGATGCTTTTCGAGTCGCAGCCTTATCTTGAGGTTCTCGGACAGATGTACGGCGACCTGTACAACAAATACAATCCTTACCGGTAATTCCGGAGTACTCTAAAATATCGGGCGGCCCTCGGGACCGCCCTTTTTTTATTCCTTTTCCTGGTCCGGCCGGACCATCGAATAGATCTGCAGGACGGAGGCCGGGTCGCCGGAAGAGAGGATTTCGATTCCGTAGCCGGAGGGGTCGCAAAGGCCCTTTTCGGACATGACCCTCAGCGTCTGGCGGGCGACGGCGGGGGCGGGATCGATGATCCGGATATCCGGCCCGGCGATGGCCTGGATCGTATCCCTGAGGAAAGGATAGTGGGTGCACCCGAGAACGATCGTGTCCGCTCCCTCGTCCAACAGGGGCCGGAGGCTCCTGCGGACGGTCTCTTCGGCTTCCGGACCGGTGAAGATCCCGCGCTCGACGAGTTCCACGAAGCCTTCGCCGACATGCTCGACGATCCGGACTTCATCCTCGTAGATTCCGCGCGTCTTGAGGTATTTCGATCCCTTGAGGGTCCCTGCGGTCGCCAGGACGCCGATGACCCCGGTCTTCGTTCCGAGAGCGGCCGGCTTGACAGCCGGTTCCATCCCGATGAAAGGAGTGTCGGGGAACTCCGTCCGGAGGGTGCGGATGGCCGCCGCCGTCGCGGTATTGCAGGCGACGACGATGATTCCGCATCCCTTCCCGAGCAGCGTCGTGGTGATGGCCCTGGCGCGGTCCTGGATATATCCGGCCGTCTTCTCCCCGTAGGGACAGTGGGCATTGTCCGAGAAATAGACATACTTTTCCTCGGGAAGCAGACGGACGATTTCCCTGAAGACGGACATTCCGCCGGAGCCGGAGTCGAAAATACCTATCATAATTATACAATCAATACAGGCAGAAATGGCCGGGGTCTACGCCGGAAGTCGTTGACCAGACCCGTTTGAATCCGTCTCCGGCCGCATAGCAGGAAACCGCTCCCGGGTTGACATAATCGACGGCGTCCCCGACGAAAAGATACTTCAGGCCACTCCCTTCCATCGCGGCGCAGAGTCCGTAAGGAACGCTGCCGTCATACCGGAAGGAGGAATAGCGGGTCACCTTGTTTCCGCCGCTGACCGAGAAGAGATAGTAATTCTTATCGGCCGCGGGATCCCAGTTCCATTCCTCTTCCGTCCCGATGACGAAAACCTCGTTTCCGGGAACGGCAGGATTGCCGGGACGCGTGGACAGTGCGGCGCAGGTTACATTGCAGTTCATCCCTTCCGTCCGGACACGGGTCGCTTTCGTGTCGCCGGGCCGGAAAGAGAATATCCCGGAGTGGTTCATGTAATAGTCCCCGAGGCTCGTGACGTAGATGTTCCCGTCCGGATCGGCGAATACCTCTTTTAGGTTCGGGGCGACCTCGACGGTCCCGATCGGCTTGAAGGAACCGGCGTCGATGACGCTGACGGTCGATTCATACTGGTAGGTGACCGCATAGGAGAGGCCGCCGCTGTTCGCGACATAAAGCCTTCCGTCGTACCAGGCGATGCCTTCCGGCTGGTAGCCGACGTCCACGGAATCGACGACCGCGTAGGAACTGCGGTTGATCTTGTAGACCCGTCCCTTGCAGATCAGGTGCTCTCCGACGGTGTAGTCGGCCTGGTAGTTGACGAAAGCGCCGGCGTAGGAGGTGACATAGGCATAGTTCCCGTCGAAAGCGATGTTCCGGGGAGTGCGGACCGGGATGGTCGCGATATGCTTTTCGTTGAAAGCGTCCATGACTTCGACAAGGCCGGAGTTGTTGATGACCGCCCAGATCTTTCCGTCGCAGATCTTGATGTCGTTTCCGACATCGCCGAGGCCGAGGGCCTGCGAGGGGTTCATTCTGTCAAATGCGTTTCTGACGTACTTTCCGTTTGCAAAACGGAAGAAATCCAGTGTGGCGTTGTTGGTGCCCATCTTCCCTTCGTTGAGTACGAAGAGTTTCGTGAAGAAGCCCGTTTCACCTACTGTTACAGACTCGCCCGCGAGGTCCTCATCCTCGGAGACGACAGGCAAAGGATCTACGATGGGATCCTTTCTGCATCCGGTGGCCGCACAGACCAGGATGCCGCTGAAAACCAGCAGTGTTTTCCATTTCATAGAACGTATCATCAAAATGATTGATGCAAAGATAGCAGAATCCCTCGGGAAATGAAACCCCTAGAAGGCAAATTCTGCGGATCCCATGACATTGAATCCCGGCATGGGATACCCCTGGACGATCTCGTACTGCCGCCCGAGGAGGTTGTTGAGGTTCATCCTGAGGGTCAGGACCCGCTCTTTCCGAAGCGGGAAGGTGCAGGCAAGCCTCAGGTCGGTCGTCATCCAGGGATCCACGGCGTAATCCGGGATGTTGGCGCTGGAGGAATAGCGTTTTCCAGTCAGGACGGTCACGGACTCCGCCGTCAGACCCTTCCATTTGAGATCCAGGGTGAGCGAACCGCTGTGGACAGGGATATAGGGAATCTGGTCCCCGTAGGTGAGCGATCCGGGATTGGACCGGTCCAGGGCTTTCTGGAAAGTATATCGGGCGGATAGGCCTGCTTCGACGGGTCCCTCCCGTCGAAGGTCGAAGACCAGGTCGGTACCGAGGATCCCGACCTTCCCGATATTGTACATCGTCCACCGGAACTGGTTGGCGGTCGGGACGGCGATGATCTTGTCCGTGACCCGGTTGGCGAACGCTTCCGCCCTGCCGCCGAGGGTCCATCCGGATCCGAGCGGGACGGAAGAACGGATTCCGGCCCCGAACTGGAGGGCGTCTTCCGGCCGGAGCCGGCTGTTCCCGACCAGCGTGTAATACAGGTCATTGAAAGAGGGAAGCCGGCAGGAACGTTTCGCGAATGCCGTCAGGACGGTCCCTTCAAGGGGCTCCAGGCACAGGATCAGCGACGGGGTCCAGGCATCCCGGAAACTGTTTTCCAGGCTGAATCCTCCGGCCTGTTTCCGGAAACGGTCGTAGGCGGCGGTATAGAGAAGGCTTCCCGACAGGCGGAGTTCCCCGAGGTCCAGGTCCGCCCCGCCCGCTCCGAAAAAGGTGAGGCGGGAAGGATCGGCGAATTGCAGGATATCGGCCTTCAGGCGGTTATACTGCAGGTCCGTCGCCAGATGGAAGGACAGCCGTTCCCCGACGGAAAGGAGGTGGGCCGCGGAGAGATAGGCCGACTGCTGGTGGTACCGGTTGTCATAGGGGAGGGCTGCCGGATTCAGCTCGGGGTGGGTTGAATAATGGGTCCGGCTGTCTTCCGCCTTGCCTCGGAGGGCAATGGCGTACCGGTCCGAAACCGACTTGCGGAACAGCCCCTGGACGAAGCCGGAGCGGTCTTCCTGCCGCTCGGCGCTGAGCGGAAAGACGGAAGGACGCCGGACCACCGGCCCCGGGAAACCCCGTTCCAGGGATTGGAAGGATCCTAGGACCTGCCAGTCTCCGCCCCGGACGGATCCGAAGAGCTGTCCTTCGGCCTGGACCCGGCTGACATCGCCGTTCTGCCGGACCATCACCGTATCGTACCCGCGGAGCAGCCCGTCCTCTCCTTCGAGATAGCGGGAGAGGTGGAACCGGTACTTTCCGGAAGACCGGAGAGCGGAAGCGGAGAGACGCAGGGCCGTCTTCCCTCCGAGCATCTGTTCCCGGGTGAACGAAGGGTTGACGGTTCCGAAAGAGCCTCCGCGGATCCGCAGCACCGTCCGGTTCCGCGCAGGCCGGGCAGTCTCGAGATAGACGGCCGAGGCGCTTCCGTATTCCTTCGCACTCATGAGGCGGCCGCTCTTCTGTCCGTTATAGACCTCGACCGCCCGGAGGTCGTCCGTGGAGAAGCGTCCGAAATCGACCTGCATGTTCTGGGCGTCCTCGACGGCGATCCCATCCAGGAAGACCCCCGTATGGGCGCTGCCGAGACTCCGTACATTGACGGTCTTCAGTCCGCCGATCCCTCCGAAGTCCTTGACCATCAAGGCTCCCGATCCACGGAGGGCGTCGGCGAGATCTCCTCCCGTGCGAAGGCGGAACATGCGTACCGTATCCGAAGGGGGAGCGACCGCCGTCTGCCGGAGCGCCGTCACCCGGGAGGCACGTAACGAATCCGCTCCCTGTTCGGAGGAAGCGGATAAGGAAAGTGCCAGCAGGAGGACGGCGGGATTCATCAGAGAACCTCAAGCAGTTCGACGACGAACTTGAGGGCGCTGTAGGGGGGAATCGCCCCGCCGGCCCCGTTTTCGCCGTAGGCCAGATGGTAGGGGAGATAGAGTTCATACTTTGCTCCTTCCGCCATAAGCTGCAGGCCTTCCGTCCATCCCTTGATGACCTGGTTGAGGCCGAAGACGGCCGGCTCGCCCCGCTTGTAGGAACTGTCGAAGATCTGGCCGTTGGGGAAGGTCCCTTCGTAATGGCACCGTACCTGGGAGGTGGCTTTCGGCTTCCGGCCGCTTCCTTCCTTTAGTACCTTGTACATCAGTCCGCTCGCGGTCTTGCGGACGCCTTCTTCCCCGGCGACGGCGGCGAGGAATTTCTCGCCTTCTTCCTTTGCGGCGGCTCCGGCTACGGCGGAGCGTTCGCGCTGCTCGGCCTCCATTTCCGCGTAGAACTGTTCCAGCGCTTCGCCGGCTTCCTCTACGGAAAGAGCGGGTTTTTCACCCTTGAGGATCGCCTTCATTCCGGCAATGAAATCTGCGAATTCGAGCCCGTGGACCCCTGACGAAAGCAGGTTCCCCGCCAGGCTCATTCCAAATGCGTAACTTTTTTTATCCATGGTAAAATGTGTGTTGCTGTCCGATTGCAAAGATACGATTTTATTGATAAATTTGCAGATTGTATGGATTGGATCAAGGCCATAGAGATATTCGCGCTTGTCACCGGTGTCCTGTATGTCATACTCGAGATCGGACAGAAGAACCTGATGTGGATCATCGGGATCCTCACCGGTGCTGCCTGCGCATATTCCTTTGCCGCCCAGCGGCTCTGGGCATCGATGGGCCTGAACATCTATTACGTCGTCGTGTCGGTGATCGGCCTCCGCGAGTGGCGGAAAGACGGCGCGGCAGCCGGGGAAGGATCTCTCCACCTGAACCGCCTGACAAAAAAGACCGGCCTTTGGAGCGCGGCCGTATTCGTCGCCGGGTCCCTGGCCCTCGCCGCCGTCCTCCGGGCGACCGGAGACAGTTTCCCGATCCTCGACGCCGTGGTGACGGTGATGAGCGCCGTCGGAACCTGGTGGCTGGCCCGTTCCTATCCGGAGCAGTGGATGATCTGGATTGTCGCCGACATGCTGTCCACCGCCCTGTGCTTGCACCAGGGGATGCCCTGGATGGCGGTCCTGTACCTGGCCTATGCCCTCTCCGCCGTGTACGGCTATTTCCACTGGATGAAAAAAGGATCCTATATCGAATGAATATGAAAAGAACCCTCCTTCTCGCACTCGGTCTTTTGCTGGCGGCGTTCACCCTCTCCGCCCAGCAGGAGCCTGCCAAAGCCGATGGATACCGGTATGTCGACGCCGCGACCCTTCCCGTTTTCGGCAAGGTCGCGGACAATACCGCGATGCGGTACAGCCGTCTCCCCGCGTCCCTGAAAGGGGTGACCCGCGGTCCGGTCTGGAGCCTCGGCCTGAACAGCGCCGGCGTCTATGTCCGTTTCCGCACCGATTCCCCGTCGATCCGGCTGCGCTGGAAATCCCTGAACAGCCACTATATGAACCATATGTCTCCGACCGGAGACCGTGGACTGGACCTCTATATCCACGATGGGAAGCAGTGGCGTTTCGCCGGCAGCGGCCGCCCCGCAAAGACGGCGGTGACCGATGTCTGCTCCGTCCGGAACATGGAACCCGGGATGAAGGAATGCATGGTCCATCTCTCCCTCTACGACGGGGTCGAGGCCCTGGAGATCGGGATTGAGGAGGGCACCCTCATCGAGGGACCCGCCCTGGACAGCCCTTCGATCCGGAAGCCGGTCATCATGTACGGGACCAGCATCCTCCAGGGAGGCTGCGTGACCCGTCCGGGGATGGCCTTCACCCATATCATCGCCCGCCGGCTGGACCGGGAGGTCATCAATCTCGGGTTCAGCGGGAATGCCCATCTCGACCCCGAGATCGCGCAGTGGATGGCCGCGGCGGAGGATCCGGGGGTCTTCGTCCTGGACAACGCTCCGAACTGTACGGCCGAGCGGATCGAGGAGAGGACCGAAGCCTTCTTCCGCATCCTGCGGGACGCCCATCCGAAGGTCCCCGTCATTTTCGTGGAGCAGACACCCTATCCCTTCCAGGCCTTCGACCTGAAAGAGCGGGAAACCCTCGCGAAGAAGGCCGCCGTCCAGCGTGCCGTATTCGAACGGATCGTTCGGAGCGGCGAGAAGAACGTCTATTACGTCAAGGCCGACCGGATGCTCGGCCCGGAAGGGGATGACACCGTCGACGGAACGCACCTGACGGATCTCGGTGCGGTCCATTATGCGGACCTGCTCACCCCGGTTATCAAGAAAGCACTGAAAAAGAACAGATAATGAAAATCATCATCGAGAGCGGCGCGACCAAGACCGACTGGTGCGCCAAAGGCCCTGACGGGTCTGAGAAAAGAGTCAAGACCGCCGGAATCAACCTGGCGACCATGTCGATGGACGCGATCCGTCCTATCGTGGACGAGGCGGTAGCTGCCCTGGAACCGGAGAACCTCGAGGCCATCCATTTCTATGCCGCCGGCATCGTTTCCCGCGGCAGCGGAGTCCCGGAAGAAGCAAAGGGTCTGGACTGGAGGTTCGAAGAGATGTTCCCCGGCGTTCCCAGGGAGTTCGCATCCGACCTCCTGGGCGCCGCGAGGGCCGTCTGCGGCCATGGACCCGGCATCGCGGGAATCCTCGGCACCGGTTCGAACAGCTGTTTCTACGACGGGGAGAAGATCGTCAAGAATATCAGCAGCGGGGGTTTCATCCTCGGTGACGAAGGCGGCGGCGCCGTCCTCGGGAAACTGTTTGTCGCTGATTTCCTCAAAAACCAGATGCCGGAGTATATCGCGAAGGATTTCGCCTCTCGCTATCAGGCCGATTATCCGACGATCGTAAAGAATGTATACCGCGGGAACGCTCCTTCCGGGTATCTCGGCCAGTTCGCACCCTATATCCTCAGTTTCTACGGTAAGGACGAGTATGTGACCCGTCTGGTGGAAAACAATTTCAAGGCTTACATCGACCGGTCGCTCAAGCAATACGATATCGACCGTTACCAGGTCGGAATCGTCGGCGGCTTCGGCTACGCCTGCCGGGATATCCTCCGCAAAGTCGGAGCGGTCAACGGCGTGACATTCTCCAGAATCATGCCTTCGCCTTTTGAAGGACTCATAGAATATCATCAATCATGAGAACGACTGAACAATCCTCCCGTTACAACAACCTCGACAAAATGTCGACCCTGGAAATCCTCCGGGGCATCAATCAGGAAGACCGTACCGTCCCCGTCGCCGTCGCCGAAGCACTTCCCAACATCGAAAAGCTGGTGGAAGGCATCGTTGAAAGGATGGGCCGCGGAGGCCGGGTCTTCTACATCGGCGCCGGGACCAGCGGACGCCTGGGCATCGTCGACGCGTCCGAGATCCCTCCGACCTACGGTGTCTACAATGCCTTCATCGGACTGATGGCCGGCGGTGATTCCGCCATCCGGACGGCTGCCGAAAACGTGGAAGACGATCCGCTCCAGGGATGGAAGGACATCATGGCTTTCGAGGCGAATCCGGACGATACCGTCATCGGGATCGCGGCCTCCGGTACGACACCCTATGTTATCGGTGCAATCCGGGAAGCCCGTTCCCGGGGACTCCTGACCGGATGCATCACCTGCAACGCCGGCAGTCCCCTCGCGGAAGCGACGGAAATCCCGGTCGAAGTCGTCACGGGCCCTGAATTCGTGACGGGAAGTACCAGGATGAAAGCGGGTACCGCCGAGAAACTGGTCCTGAACATGATTTCGACCGCCTGCATGATCCGTCTCGGCCACGTCCGCGGCAACAAGATGGTCGACATGCAACTGTCCAACAGCAAACTGGTCGACCGGGGAACCCGGATGATCATGGACGAAACGGGCATCGCCGATTACGATATGGCCCGGGATCTCCTCCTGAAATACGGACAGGTCCGTGCGGCCGTGACCGCGTACAGGAACGACCTTTCCGAGCAGGCCTGATGGCGGACTACGGCCAGTATCCCTCCCGTATCCTCGAGGATGCGGTCGATGCGATCAGCTCCCTCCCGGGCGTCGGGAGAAGGAGCGCCCTCCGTCTTGCCCTCCATCTCCTGAAGCAGCCGGCGGAAAATGTCCACCACTTCACCCGGGCGATCGACACCCTCCGGGACGACGTCCGTTACTGCCGGGTCTGCCGGATGATATCCGACGAGGAGGAATGCTCCATCTGCTCGGACCGTTCGAGGAACCGGGCGCAGATCTGCGTCGTGGAGAGCGTCCGGGACGTCATGAGCATCGAGAATACCGGCCAGTATCACGGACTGTACCACGTTCTCGGCGGCATCATTTCGCCCATCAACGGCATCGGCCCCTCCGACCTGACGATCCGGGAGCTGACGGAACGGATCTCTTCCCTCCCGGACCCTTCCGGGGCCGAGGTCATCCTTGCGCTCAGCGGAGATGTGGAAGGGGAGACGACCGCCTTTTACATCTACCGGCAGATCGCTTCCTCGGGGGTGCGGATCTCCTCCCTCGCCCGGGGACTCGGTTTCGGGGACGACCTCGAGTACGCCGACAGCCTGACGCTCGGCCGCTCGATCGTCAACCGCCAGGAATTCAGGCCATGACGGGTTCTTCGATTCTTTTCTCCATCCTCGCCGGCCTCTCTCTCTCGGCCGACTGCTTCGCCGTTTCGCTCTGTTCATCCGTGACAGTCGACTTGGTCCGCGCCCGTCGGAAAGTCTGGAAAGTGGCGGCGGTCTTCGCCGTGATCCAGACCTCTTTCCTGCTGGCGGGTTGGGGGGCTGCCACCCTCTTCGCCGACTGGCTGTCGCTGCACTTCGACCGCTTTTCCACGGTCGCCCGCTGGGCGGGCTTCCTTCTGCTGCTCTATGTCGGGGGTATGATGATCCTGGATGCGGTCCGGGGCGAGACGGGCCATTTCTCGCTTTCCGGGCTCCGGGGAATCATCCTAGGCGGCGTCGCAACCAGCATCGACGCCCTTTCCGTCGGCATCTCGTTCGGCCTGGCGGGGCAGGAATGGACCGACATCCTTCCGGATAGTATTTCCGTGTTCATCTTTACCGCCCTCGCCGTCGTTGCGGGGATGCTTTCCGGTAGTGCCGCCGGAACCCGTTTCGGTTCTCCCGTGCGGATCGCCGGCGGAATCATCCTGATTGCCCTCGGTATCCATATTCTTCTCTGAAAGAGGCGATTGGGAGCCGCTTTCCCTTTTAAATATTTTTAATATCCGGAATTGTTTCGTATATTTGAATCCCGTTATGTTTATCATCAACAAACGGGATATGAATACGAAATACATTTTTATCACCGGCGGTGTCGTCTCCTCCCTGGGAAAAGGGATCATCGCCGCGTCATTGGCAAAACTGCTCCAAAGCCGTGGCCTTCGTGTTACGATTCAAAAATTCGATCCATATATAAATATCGACCCCGGTACGCTCAATCCCTATGAGCACGGGGAGTGTTTCGTGACGGATGACGGGACGGAGACGGATCTGGACCTGGGACACTATGAGCGTTTCCTGGGTGTCCCGACCTCCCGGGCGAGCAATGTCACGACGGGCAAGATCTACTATACCGTCATCACCCGCGAAAGGGAAGGAGCCTATCTGGGGAAAACCGTCCAGATCATTCCCCACATTACGGACGAAATCAAAAGACGGATGACCCTGCTCGGGAAGTCGGGCGATTACGATGTGGTCATTACCGAAATCGGGGGAACGGTAGGTGACATGGAATCCCAGCCATTCATCGAAGCGGTCCGTCAGCTCCAGTGGGAACTGCCGGAGGAGGATTTCGTCTCCGTCCACCTGACCCTTGTTCCGTTTTTGAATGCCGCCAAGGAATTGAAAACCAAGCCTACCCAGCACTCTGTCCAGATGCTTCAGCAGGCCGGTGTCCATCCGGATATCATAGTCTGCCGGACAGAGCATCCGCTCTCGGAAGATATCCGCAGGAAAGTCGCTTTGTTCTGCAATGTCAAGCCGGGTCATGTCATCCAGAGCCTCGATGCCTGGAGTATCTATCAGGTACCGCTGAATATGCATGAAGAGCATCTGGACGACCTTGTAATCCGGAAGTTCCAGATCGAGAATTTCGAGCAGCCCCGTCTGGACGGCTGGCGCCGTTTCCTGGACCGTTTGCAGAATCCGCGTCAGGAAACCGACATCGCCCTGGTCGGCAAATACGTAGCGTTGCAGGACGCTTACAAGTCAATCCTTGAAGCCTTCGTCCACGCCGGTGCCTCGCTTGAAACGAAAGTGAATGTCCATCCCGTTCTCAGTGAAACCATTACGTCCGAAACAGCTCCGGAATTACTGAAAGGAATGGATGGGATACTCGTCGCCCCGGGTTTCGGTTCCCGGGGACTGGAAGGGAAGATCGAGGCCGTCCGATATGCCCGGGAGCACGGGATTCCTTTCCTCGGGATCTGTCTGGGAATGCAGATGTGCGTTGTCGAGTTTGCGCGCAACATCCTCGGCTACCCTGACGCGGATTCGACGGAGGTACGCCCGGATACGGCGCATCCCGTGATCGACTTGATGGAAGAACAGAAAGGGTTGAAGGAGAAAGGGGGAACGATGCGGCTCGGCGCTTATGAATGTGAGTTGAAGGAGGGGTCGCTTGCGAGGAGGATATACGGAACGGACAGAATCTCGGAGCGGCATCGCCACCGGTATGAATTCAATCCCGTCTATGCCGGCGAAATGGAAGAAGCAGGGCTCCGGGCTTCCGGGCACAATCCCGGGACCGGCCTTGTAGAAATCGTTGAAATTCAGGCACATCCATTTTTCATCGGGGTCCAGTTCCATCCCGAATACAAAAGCACGCCCGAGCGTCCACACCCCCTGTTCGTGAGTCTCATTTCCGCAGCGGTCGGTCAACGGAAGAACCGAAAATAGCAAGATCGGGAAAAAGATGGAAACAAGCTTCCATTCCTTGCACGAAGAATGCGGCGTTTTCGGCGTATTCGGCGTCGAGAATGCCTTCGAGACGGTCCTGACCGGTCTCAGTTCCCTGCAGCACCGGGGACAGGAAGGGTGCGGAGTCGCTTTCACGGAGGCTTCGGGAACCCTTTCCGTCAGCAAGGGACCCGGTCTCGTTTCCCGGGTATTCCCGGAAGGAAAACGCCATGCACCGTCCTGCCGCTGCGCCATCGGACATGTCCGCTATGGAACGTCCGGAGGGAGGGAAACCGAGAATATCCAGCCGTTCCTCTTCTCCCGTCATGGCTGCCGCTATGCCCTTGCCCATAACGGGAACTTCGTCAATGCGGAGGAACTGAAGGGAATGCTCGGAAAATCCGGGGCCCTGTTCCTGTCTTCTTCAGACAGTGAAATCGCAGGCCATATGATTGCGGCGGAGGGGCCGGGGAGGAAGGGCATCGACGAGGGTTCCGTCAGAAGGGCGCTCAACCGGATCGAAGGCGCCTTTTCGCTCCTGGTTCTGACGCCGGATCGCCTGTATGCCTGCCGGGACAAAAACGGGTTCCGGCCCCTGTCCGTCGGCCGGCTGGGGAAAGGGTTCGTCGTCAGCAGCGAGACCTGCGCCCTGCGTGCGGCCGGGGCGGAATTCGAGCGGGATGTCCTGCCCGGTGAAGTGATCGAAATCGGGGAGGATGGCCTTCGGAGCTCTTTCTACTCGCTTGACCGCCGGAACGCCATGTGTGCGATGGAATACATCTATTTCGCGCGGCCGGACAGCGATATCGAAGGAATCAATGTCCATGCTTTCAGGGAGGAATCCGGAAAGATCCTCTTCGAGGAGAGTCCCGTCCGGGCCGATCTGGTAACCGGGGTGCCCGATTCCGGTCTCAGCGCAGCGATCGGCTTCTCGAAAGCCTCCGGCATTCCCTTGGAAACCGCCCTGGTGAAAAACGGGTATGTAGGGAGGACTTTCATCCAGCCGACCCAGAGTCTCCGGGAGGCGGGTGTCCGGATGAAATTGTCCGCAGTCCGTTCGGTCGTGCAAGGAAAAAGCGTTGTCGTGCTGGACGATTCGATCGTCCGCGGTACGACCTCCCGCCAGATCGCCCGGATGCTGAGGGAGGCTGGCGCAACCGGTATCCATATGCGCATCACCAGCCCGCCGCTCCGGCACCCCTGCTTCTACGGCATAGACATCTCGTCCGATACGGAACTCATCTCATCCCGGATGGGGGCGGAAGAAGTCCGCCGCTGCATCGAGGTGGATTCCCTGGCCTTCCTTTCGGAGGAGGGACTGCTCAGGGCGGGAAGAAGGACGGACCTGTGCATGGCCTGTTTCAACGCATCCTACCCGACGGTGCTTTATTCGCACGATCCGGAGAACGGGAAGGTCTGATACGTCCTCGCTTTTTTCTCAGTTTATCAGCTGAAAGGATTGGATGTTACGGATTTTTATGTAAATTTGCAGGCCGTCTTTTCCGTAATGGCGGCTGGTTGTTATGTGAAATCCATCCGGAGCGACTGGCCCGGAGCTAAATTCTGGAGGAAGTGATGTGCTGAATATCTTCTACAGAGAAAACGGAATGATCAGTGTCTCCCAGTCGGAGAAAGTTTTTTCCAAGATTAAAATCGAAGATGTCGTCTGGATCGATCTCATCGATCCGTCCGGCGCTGAAAAAAGGGCCGTGGAGTCCTTCCTCGGCACGGAGATCCAGAGCCGCGCGCAGGCGGAAGAGATCGAAAGCTCCTCCCGTTATTTCGAGACGGAAGGCGCCATCTTCGCCAATACCAACTTCCTGACCCCGGGCCCGGAAGAGTATATGATGCAGGCCGTTTCCTTTACCCTTGTGGAAGATTCGCTCACGACCCTCCGGGAGGTTCCGATCCGCAGTTTCACCGAGCTCCAGATGCGCCTTCAGGCCAATCCGAAGCGGTATCCCGACGGGTTCACCCTCTTCGCGACGATCCTGGACAGGCGTGTCGACCTCGATGCGGATATGATCGAGATCCTGTCCAAGGAAATCTCCCAGTACGCCAAGCGGATCAACGAGCAGGAAGACATCAACGAAGACCTCCTGATCGACATCAGCCAGTTGCAGGAGAATACGATGATCGTCCGGGAGAATGTCGTGGATAAGCAGCGCCTGATCTCCAACCTCCTGAAGAGCCCGAAGACCCCGGACCGGCTGGAGGGAAGGTTCAACGTCATGCTGCAGGATATCTCGTCCCTGATCAATCATACCAATTTCTGCTTCGAACGTCTTGAATACCTGCAGGATACGGTCGTCGGTCTCATCAATCTGGACCAGAACCGGATCATGAAGATCTTCACGCTGGTGTCCGTTCTCCTGATGCCGCCGACCCTGATCGCGAGCTTTTACGGCATGAACGTCAGGCTTCCGATGATCGGCGCCGACGACCCGAACGCGTCGCCCTGGAACTGGATCATCATCATCTGCGTGATGCTGATGTCTTTCATCGTTATCCTGTATATTTTCAAAAGGCGCAAAATGCTGTAAATAAATTTTGTGCGACCGAAATTTTTTCCTATTTTTGCACGCTTTTTCCGGAGGCGTGCTTTTTTTGCCTTCCGGCAAGCATGAAAAATAATGTTTAACCCCTAGTTTGATTCATTAAAACAAATTATGGCAGAAGAAATTAAAAAAACCGCTCTCAACGCATCGGTAGATCCCGAAAACTTCGATTGGGATGCTTTCGAGAATGACGGTGTCGTCGCTGAAGACAGGCAGAAAGACGAAGAACTCTATGACCAGACCCTCTCCCGCATCGTCGAGAACGAGGTCGTCGAGGGAACCGTCACCGCGATCAACAAGAGAGAGGTCGTCGTGAACATCGGCGCCAAGAGCGAAGGCGTCATCTCCGCTCCTGAATTCCGTTACAACCCTGACCTGAAGGTCGGTGACAAGGTGGAAGTCCTCGTCGAGGCCGCCGAAGACCGCAAGGGTCAGCTCATCCTCTCCCACAGGAAGGCCCGCGCCCTCAAGTCCTGGGACATGGTCAATGCGGCCAACGAGGCCGGCGATGTCGTCAAGGGCTTCGTCAAGACCCGTACCAAGGGCGGCATGATTGTCGATGTCTTCGGCATCGAGGCGTTCCTCCCGGGATCCCAGATCGATATCAAGCCGATCCGCGACTACGATGTATATGTCAATACGACCATGGACTTCAAGATCGTCAAGATCAACCAGGAGTTCCGCAATGTCGTCGTATCCCACAAGGCTCTGCTCGAGGCCGAGCAGGAGCAGAAGAGGGCCGAACTCATCTCCAAGCTTGAGAAGGGTCAGGTTCTCGAAGGAACCGTCAAGAACATCACCAACTACGGCGTATTCGTCGACCTCGGCGGTGTTGACGGTCTCATCCATATCACCGATCTCTCCTGGGGCCGTATCAACCATCCGGAAGAGGTTGTCACCCTCGATGAGAAGATCAAGGTCGTCGTCCTTGACTTCAATGAGCAGCAGAAGCGTATCGCCCTGGGTCTCAAGCAGCTGACCGCCCATCCTTGGGAGAACCTCAGCGCCGACCTGAAGGTCGGGGATACCGTCAAGGGCAAAGTCGTCGCCATCGCCGACTACGGTGCATTCATCGAGGTCGCTCCCGGCGTCGAAGGTCTTGTCCATGTTTCCGAGATGTCCTGGTCCCCGCGTCTGCACAGCGCGCAGGAGTTCCTCAAGCTCGGCGACGAAGTCGAGGCCGTCATCCTTACGCTCGACCGCGAGGCCCGCAAGATGTCTCTCGGCCTGAAGCAGCTGACCGAGAATCCCTGGGAGTCCATCCGCGAGAAATATCCCGTCGGTTCCCAGCAGAAAGCCGTCGTCCGCAACATCACCAACTTCGGCGTATTCGCTGAACTCGAGGACGGCGTCGAGGGCCTGATCCACATCAGCGACCTCAGCTGGAACAAGATCAAGCATCCGTCCGAGATGGTCCAGGCCGGCGACTCCATCGATGTCGTCATCCTCGACTTCGACGAGCAGAACCACAAGCTCAGCCTCGGCCACAAGCAGCTGACCCCGAATCCTTGGGATGAGCTCGAGGCCAAGTATCCGGTCGGTACGGTCGTAGAGGCCACTGTTACCGCCACCGGTGACAAGGGCGCTACCGTTACCTTCGAAGACGGAACCGAGGCTTCGGCCTTCAACCGTGAAATGGTGAAGGAAGACGGCAAGCCGGCGATCGTCGGTGACAAGCTCCCCGTCAAGGTCGTCGAACTCCGGAGAAGCACCCGCACCGTCCGTGTTTCCCACCTCCGCACCTACTCCGAGGCCAAGGCGGCCCGCGAGAACGCCGAGGTAGAAGGCACCAAGAAGGCGATCAAGAAGGTCAACAGCACCATCGAGAAGACCACGCTCGGAGACATTTCCGAACTGGCCGCCCTCAAGGATAAACTCGAGAAGGGTGAATAATTTTACCGTAACCATGATGGGCACGGCTTCGGCCATGCCCGTCTTGGAAAGGAACCAGAGCGCTCAGGTACTTCAGGTACATGAGCGCTTGTTCCTTATCGATTGCGGTGAAGGGACCCAGGGGCAGATGGTCCGCTACGGGGTCCCGATGATGAAAATCGACTCCATTTTCCTGAGTCATATCCATGGGGACCATGTTTTCGGGATCTTCGGCCTGCTTTCGACCTTGGGCATGAAGGGGCGCACGGCCCCGATGAACCTCTACGCCCCGGCCAATTTCGGCCCGATCCTGAAGTTTTATCTCAGCTACTACGGGGATGGACTCGGATTCGAGATCCGCTTCAACCCCTTGAAAATGAGCGCTCCGGAGGTTATCTACGAGACCAGGTCCCTGTCCGTTTCCGCCTTCCCCCTGAATCACGGCGTCGAGACCTACGGGTATCTGTTCCGGGAAAAGGAGCCGCTCTGGAATGTCCGGAAGGAAGCCATTGCACAGTACGGTCTCACCCTGGCCGAAATCGGAACCATCAAGCAGGGCGGCGACCTGGTCCGTCCCGAGGGGGTCGTTCCCCTCGCCGAACTCGCTTACAAGCCCTTCGTCCCGAGGAGCTATGCCTACTGTTCGGATACCGCCGTCTTTCCGGAAGAGGAAGTCTGGCTCCGCGGGGTCCATACCCTCTATCACGAAACGACCTATCTGGAGGAACTTGCCCCCCAGGCGGAGCAAAGGCATCATACGACGACCATCCAGGCCGCCACGCTGGCCCTCCGCGCCGGGGTTTCCCGTCTGATCATCGGACATTATTCGTCCCGTTCCCGGGACATCGCGGCCTATGAGGCCGAGTGCCGGACCGTCTTTCCCGACACGGTCGCCGCTTCCGACGGCGATGTTTTTGAAATCGGAAAATAATCCCTATATTTGGACATGATGAAAAAGATCGTGTCCCTGCTGTCGGTCCTGTTGCTGGCGGCCGTTCTTCAGGCTGGAGCCGGAAGCGGCCCCCAGGAGGACTACATCACCCGGTATTCCGGGATCGCCGTCGCCGAGATGTACCGATCCGGCGTTCCGGCGAGCATCACACTTGCCCAGGGACTGTTGGAATCCGGATCCGGACGGTCGAGGCTGGCCACCGAAGGGAACAACCATTTCGGCATCAAGTGCCACAGCAAGTGGAAAGGAAAAACCATCCGGGCGGACGACGACGAGAAGAACGAATGCTTCCGCGCCTACGGTGCGGCGGAGGATTCTTTCCGGGACCACTCCGACTTCCTCCGTTTCAACGACCGCTACAAATTCCTGTTTGATTATCCAGTAACAGATTATAAATCATGGGCTTACGGACTTAAGAAGGCGGGCTATGCAACCGATCCCTCCTATGCTCCGAAGCTTATCCGGTATATCGAGGACTACCGTCTCTATGAGTATGATACCAAGACGGTAGGAGAGGTCTATTCCTCCGCTCCGAAGGGCGAGATCCTCTCGCTGGAGGACGGAGAATCCTATCCCGCAGAGATTCCGGAATCCCCGCTCAAGATCGAAGAGGCGACCGTATACCGTCCCGCTTATGCCGAAGAGCGTTCCTTCTCCCTGTCCCGGACCCTCTATGCGAAAAACGGCGTGCCCTTCCTCTACTCCGTGGAAGGGGAAACCTATGAAAGCATCGCGGCTGGAAGGAAACTGTTCCTCAAGGAGATCCTACGGATCAACGACCTGGACCATGTGGAACCTCTTCTCCCCGGGACGGTCGTCTATCTGGAAGCGAAGAAGAAGATGGCGGCGAAGGGACTGGACAAGTATATCGTCGGAGAGGACGGAGAACAGCTCCGGGATATCGCCCAGCGTTTTGCCGTACGCAAGAAGGACCTTATGAAACTGAACGGGTTGAGCGAGGGAGACCGCCTCTGCGAAGGGGATGAACTCCTGCTCCGTCCGGTCAGGAAACGTTTCAGATTATGGAAAAGATAAAAGGAAAGCCCCTGCTGTGGATCGCTGTGGCCGCGGCAGCCGTCGCCTTCCTGGCGGCGGTCCTTTTCGTCAATCATCAGATCTATGACCGGAAAAAGTCGAATTTCTCCGGCCGTTTCGAACTGTATGTCTATCCCGACATGGAACCCGCCGCCGTCCTTGACTCGATCCTCGCGTCCGGAAAGGTACTGAAGCCGGCGAGCCTGAAACGCTCGTTCAAGCGCGAGAAGACCCTCGACAAGATCCGCGTCGGACATTATACCGTAGATCCGGGTCTGTCCAGCGTCTATGTGGCCAGGATGCTGAAACTCGGCTGGCAGACCCCCGTGAACCTGACCCTCTCGGGCAGTGTCCGATCCCGACAGGTCCTGTCCCGGAAGATCGGGGCGCAGATGCTGGTAGACTCGGCCGATGTCGCCGCCTATGTGTTCTCTCCCGATTCCCTCGCCCGGTTCGGGACCGATACGACCCGCTTTTTCTGCATGGTCATTCCGGATACGTATCAAATCCTGTGGACCTCGACCGTCCCGGAGATCCTGACCCTGTTCAAGGAGGAACATGACCGCTTCTGGACGGCCGAACGCCGCCAGAAGGCCTTCAAGCAGGGACTTACGCCGGACGAGGTCTCCATCCTGGCGTCCATCGTCGACGGGGAGACCCGCTATGTCCCCGAACAGCCGACGATAGCGGGCGTTTACCTGAACCGGCTCCGGGTCGGAATGAAACTCCAGGCGGACCCGACGGTGGCCTACTGTTTCGGCTATACCCTGAACCGGATCCTCCGGCGCCATCTCGAATACGATTCTCCCTATAATACCTATCTCTATCCCGGACTCCCTCCCGGACCGATTTCCTGCCCCCCGAAATCCTGTCTCGAGGCCGTCCTGAACCCGGAATCGCACAATTACCTGTATTTCTGCGCCAACCCCGCTTTCAACGGTTCGCACCTTTTCGCCGCGACGTTTTCCGAGCATCAGCGGAACGCCCGGGCTTTCCAAAAGGCCTTGACGGACCGGCTGCGGGAGAAAGCCTCTCAAAAATAAGGTTGATATGAAACGCTTCTTCCTCTTCCTCATCCTTGTCCTTCCCCTTTCCTGCAACCGTTCCGGGAAGGAGCCCTTCGTCCTGAAGGAGGTCATCGAAGTCGCCGGCCGCCAGGGCGTCGCGACCGACGGGGACTATTACTATGTTTCCGGCTCGGGAGCGCTTTACAAATATGACGTCGCCGGTCATCTGGTCGCTTCGAACGAAACGCCGTTCGAGGGGATGGAGGGTCCCGTCAACCATATCGGGGACATCGATGTCCATGACGGGGAAATCTATGCGGGATGCGAGTATTTCATGGACGGGAAGGGTGAGAACATCCAGGTCGCGGTCTACGATGCCCGGACGCTGCTCTATGTCAGGGCCATTCCCTGGGAGCCGGCCTCGGGCCAGGTGGAATGCTGCGGCCTCGCCGTCGATGCGGCCAGGGGGCATGTCTGGATGGCCGACTGGGTGGACGGCCACGCCCTTTACTGCTACGACCTTGCCACCTCCGCCTATCTCGGGCGGACGGAACTCTCGCCGGTTCCCGCCCTGCAGCAGGGAATCTGCGTGATGGACGGGAAGATGCTCATTTCCTGCGACGACGGGGATGCGGAGAAAGACGAGGCGGACCGGCTGTACGTCTGCGGACTCTATGACAAGGACGGGAAAATCATGGAAAAGACGGAAACGTCCCTTTTCAGGACCATGACCGATTTCCGCCGCACCGGAGAGATCGAGGGCCTTACCTATGATCCCGGCAAGAAGGAACTGACGGTTCTTACGAACCGGGGAGCCCGTATCATCCTCGGTATGCCAAGGGGCTTCTATGAAGGATACGATCGGGAAATCCACGAACTGTACGTCTATTCAAAATAAGTTGGAGTATGGACAGGATTGACGAATGGTTCCCGAACTACAACGTTGAAGGCCGGGAACTGATCCGGGTGGCCTTTGGTGTGGCGTCCCGGGCGCTGGAGGGCGATGTGAGGGGGGACGGGAAACCTTTCATCGAGCATCCCCTCGGCGTCGCACGCATCGTCTCCGATGAGATCGGCCTGCCACCGGAGTGCGTCGCCGCCGTTTTCCTCCATGAAGCGGTCCGGATGCATCCCGACGTGGACATCGCCGGGCTGAAGTTCGACCGGAGCGTCTACACGATGGTCGACGGATTGAACAAGATTTCCACGATCAAGCCGAAGGATACCCGCCTGGAAGCGGAAAACTACAAGAAACTGATCATCCAGTATTCCCGCGACCCCCGCGTGACGGTGCTCAAACTGGCGGACCGGCTCGAGGTCATGCGCCATCTGGAGATTTTTCCCAAGACCTCCCGGGAAAGGAAGGTCATGGAAACGCTGCTGCTCTATATCCCGCTGGCCCACCAGCTCGGCCTCTACAATATGAAGCGGGAGATGGAGGATATCTATCTCAGCTATGCTGAACCCGAGCAGTACCGCCTGATTACCAACAAGTTGAAGGCGACCGAAAAGGACCGGGAAAAGCTGATGGCGGAGTTTATCGAGCCCCTCAAGCACAAGCTTTCCGACGCCGGCATCAAATACAAGCTGAAGATCCGCACGAAGGCGGCCTATTCGATCTGGACGAAGATGCAGAAGCAGAAGGTCCCGTTCGAGGGCGTCTATGACGTTTTCGCCATCCGATTCATCATCGACTGCGAGGAGGATCCGAAGGTCGAGAAGGATCTCTGCTGGCGGGTCTATTCCTTCGTTACGGAAGAATATGAACCTGACACCTCGCGCCTGAGGGACTGGATCACGAATCCGAAGACCAACGGCTATGAATCCCTGCATATCACGGTCCGGAACAAGGACAACAGCTATGTGGAGGTCCAGATCCGGACCAGGCGGATGGACGAGATGGCGGAGAACGGCTTCGCTTCGCACTGGTCCTACAAGGGGATCCGCCGCGAAGAGAGCATGGACAAGTGGCTGACCGCGGTCCGCTATGCCCTGGAACATCCCGATACGGACGCCCCGGAGGACCTGCCGCAGCCGCCTGAGAAAGATATCTTCATCTTCACCCCGACGGGGGAGCTCCGGACCCTGCCGAACGGGTCCTCCGTCCTGGATTTCGCCTTCCATATCCATACGAACATCGGTTATCACTGCGTCGGCGGCAAGGTCAACGGGAAACCCGTTCCGATCAAGGAAAAGCTGCGCACGGGCGATGTCGTCGAGATCCAGACGGGCAAGAACCAGAAACCGGCCCGGGACTGGCTGGGCTATGTCGTGACGGCGAAGGCGCGGAGCCGGATCAAGGTCGCCATGAACGAGGACGAGTTCCGGAAGGCTTCCGACGGGAGGGAACTGCTTTTCCGCCGCCTGAAGAACTGGAAGCTGGAATTCCCGGATGAGATGATGACCGAGTTCATGAAGCGGAACCGCTTTACGAGCGAACGGAGCATGATGGCGGCGATCGGGGACGGCTCTCTGGACATCAATGTCATCAAGGAGTATATCCTGACCGAGGACCGGCGCCGGGCGGAAGCTTTGGAAGCCGCCCAGGCGGCGGAGGCGGCGAAGACCTTCCAGGAAGGCGAGGGGGACGGCCACGACGATATCCTGGTCATCAATGCCAAGGATCTCAAGGGGCTGGATTACCGGATGGCGAAGTGCTGCAACCCGGTCTTCGGAGATGATGTGTTCGGGTTCGTTACGCGGGCCGAAGGGATCAAGATCCATCGGATTACGTGTCCGAACGCCGCCCGTTTGATCGAGATGTATCCCTACCGGATCCAGAAGGTCCGCTGGGCGGATGTACCTTCGAAGGGGACTTTCCAGGTGTCCCTGCGGGTGACGGCCGAACTGGACGGTTCGGTCCTGAACCGGATCATGGAGGTCGTGAACAATTTCAGGGCTTCGATCCGTTCATTCAATGTTTCGGAGAATCTGCGTGCGGGGACTTACGAGGTTGCGATGAAGATTTCGGTGCCTTCGAACCTGGAGCTGGACAAGGTCGTTTCCCAGATCCGCGCCCTCCGTCAGGTCATCAAGGTCGGCCGGGTCTGACCCCGGAAAGGGGCTCTCCCGGGAAACCGTCGCTTCGCGACCCCTCCCTAAAGGGTCCCTCCCTCTTACATTGCCGAGGGTGGCATGGGTTTCCCGGGAGAGCCCCTTTCCGGGGTCAGTCTTTCCAGACTTTGAGGTATTGCTGCAGCGCCCACATCTCGTCGCGGAAACGGGCGGCTGCGGCGAAGTCCAGGTCTGCCGCGGCCTTCTGCATCTTCCGTTTCGCTTCTTCCGTGGCTTTTTCGACCTGCTCCCGCGTCATCGAGCGGATGACGGGGTCCTGCAGGACCGCCGCGAGATCCGCCTTGATCGCGCCGTTCTCGAAAGCCGAGTTGGTCGGCCGCTTGGCATCGTGACCGAGACCGACGGAAACACTTCCGCGGCCGAGGTCGGAAGGGTTCGGGACATAGGTCGGATCGGCGACGGAGTTTTCGGCGCTGACATGGCCGCTGACGCTGTTTTTCAACCGCGGATTGACCGGTTTCCCCGATTCGTCCTCTCCGAGGAGGAAGCCGCTGACATGGGTGGTGTCGTCCTTCGAGGTGACTAGTTCACTCATCAGGATGTTCGGGCGTGCGCTTACCTGGGTCGGTATTATGCCGTTCAGTTTGTTGTATTCCTGCTGCTTTTTCCGCCGGCGGTCGGTCTCGTAGATGGTTTCCTGCATGGACTGGGTGATCGTATCCGCGTACATGATCACGAGTCCGTTGATGTTCCTGGCCGCACGGCCGGCCGTTTGGGTCAGAGCCCGGCCGGAACGGAGGAATCCCTCCTTGTCCGCATCCAGGATGGCGACCAGCGAAACGGTCGGAATGTCAAGACCTTCCCGGAGCAGGTTGACGCCGATCAGGACGTCGAAGAGACCGTTCTTGAAGTCTTCGATGATCTCGACCCGCTCCGCCGTGTCCACGTCCGAATGGATGTACCGGCACCGGATGCCCGCTTTCGTGAAATAGCTGTCGAGTTCCTCGGCCATCCGCTTGGTGAGGGTCGTGACCAGGACCCGCTCGTCCCGCTCCGCACGCTGCCGGATCTCCTCCATGAGGTCGTCGACCTGGTTCACGGTCGGACGGACCTGGATCGGGGGATCCAGCAGGCCGGTCGGTCGGACGATCTGTTCGACGACGAGTCCTTCGGATTTCTCAAGTTCATATTCCGCCGGCGTGGCGCTGACATAGACTTTCTGTCCGGTTACGGCCTCGAATTCATCGAAGGTGAGCGGACGGTTGTCCTTGGCGGCGGGAAGGCGGAATCCGTATTCCACGAGGGTCTCCTTGCGGGAATGGTCCCCGCCGAACATCGCACGTACCTGCGGGAGGGTAACATGGCTTTCGTCGATGAACGTGATGAAATCGTCCGGGAAATAGTCGATCAGGGTGAAGGGCCGCTGGCCGGGTTTCCGCCCGTCGAAGTAACGGGAATAGTTCTCTACTCCCGAGCAGTATCCCATCTCCTTGATCATTTCGATGTCGTATTCCACCCGCTGCTTGAGCCTTTTCGCTTCGAGGTATTTCCCGACGGATTCGAAATATTCGACCTGTTTGACCAGGTCGTCCTGGATCTGGCTGACGGCCATGGCGCCCTTTTCCTTGCTGGTTACGAAGTTTTTGGCCGGATAGAGCAGGATTTCGTCCATCTTTTCCAGGGTCGCCCCGGTTACCGGGTCGATGAGGGAGATGGCGTCGACCTCGTCCCCGAAGAATTCGATCCGGGCAGCATAGTCCGCACCGCCGAGGAAGATGTCGACCGTATCGCCCCGGACGCGGAAGGATCCGCGCTTGAAATCGCTCTCCGTTCTATAATAAAGGGCATCCACGATCTGGTACAGAAGCCGGGTCATCGAGAGCTGCTGTCCCTTCTGGACCTTGACCGTCTGGTCATGGAAATCGTCCGGATTGCCGATGCCGTAGAGGCAGGAGACGCTGGAGATGACGATGACGTCCCTCCGGCCGGACATGAGGGCGGAGGCGGCGCTGACCCGAAGTTCGTCGATCTTGTCGTTGATGCTCAAGTCCTTCTCGATATAGGTGTCGGTGACCGGAATATAGGCTTCGGGCTGGTAATAATCATAGTAGGAGACGAAATATTCGACGGCATTTTCCGGGAAAAAAGCTTTGAATTCACCATAGAGCTGCGCGGCGAGCGTCTTGTTGTGGCTGAGGATCAGAGCCGGTCTCTGGAGCCTTTCGATCACATTGGCCATGGTGAAAGTTTTCCCGGAACCCGTTACGCCTAAGAGAGTTACATCGGGAATTCCATCGGAAAGTGCCTTGCAGAGGCCCTCAATGGCTTCCGGCTGGTCTCCGGAGGGCTTATATGCGGAATGCAGTCTGAATTTCATTTTTTTTCGATTTCTGTGCAAATATAAGTCAAAAAAGTTTGCCGGATAAAAAATATATGCTTATATTTGCACTTGATTTAGTAGATAGTGTGTTCGAATAATTTTTAAATTTTTATAGTATCTATGAGAAGTATTCGTTTGATTTTGGGAGTTATTGCGTCGGCAAGTCTCCTTTTCTCCGTCAGCGCAAACGCTCAGGAGAACAACAACCGTGACGAAAACGGCAAGGTCGTTCGCGGTGCCTACGAAACCAACGGTTTCGCAGACAACTGGTTCATCGGCGGTGGCGCCGGTGTCAACACCTTCTTTGGACATGGTGTTGACGGTAAGTTCGCCCTCTCCGCTGATGCTTTCATCGGCAAGTGGTTCACCCCGTCTGTCGGTGCCCGTGTAGGATTCAAGGGCCTCGGCCTTACCACTGCTATCCAGAATGGTTATGAGTTCATGTCCGACGCTGAAGGCAAGCTCAGTCTCGCCGCCGGTAACGTTGATGTCCTCTGGAACATTTCCAATGCCATCAGCGGTTACAAGGAAACCCGTTTCTGGGATTTCGTTCCTTATTTCCGTGCCGGTTATATCCAGACCAAGGGCGGCAACTACAAGCCCGCTTATGACAAGGGTGTCTATTGCAACCGCGAGTGGGGTCTCGGCCTCGGTCTCCTCAACGACCTCCGGCTCGGCAACCGCCTCGACCTTTATATCGATGCTACCGGTCTGATCGTCAAGAACGGTATGCCTTCCCAGTATAAACTTCCGACTCACAAGATCGTCAAGAGCGAAGTTTGGGCTATCCTTCCTTCCGTCACCGCCGGTCTTATCTTCAACCTCGGCCGCACCGGTTGGGATCGCCACACCTCCATCACCCCGGTTGTCGTTCCTGTTCCTTTCACTGTCGATCAGTACAACGCTCTTCAGGATCAGGTCAACGCTCTCGCCAAGGAGAACGGTTCCCTCAAGGATCAGGTCAACACCCTCGGTGCCAAGGCTGCGAAGCTTGACGCTCTCAAGAACGGCCAGCTCTATGTCTATGACAATGGCAAGTTCGTCGAGGCTGTCGAGACGGTCACCACTCCGTCCATCGTCTACTTCGACAAGGGTTCTGCGAAGATCTCCGATCGTGAAATGGCTCACATCGAGTTCTATGCCAAGAACGCTCTCGAGAATGACTCCGATGTCCTTCTCCTCGTTGGTTCCGCCAGCCGTCAGGAAGGTACTCACGAGTTCAACCAGAAGCTTTCCGAGCGCCGTGCTGACGCTGTCAAGAAGGCTCTCGTCGAGAAGTTCGGTATCAGCGTAGATCGCATCTCCACCCTCGCTGAAGGTGACACCAACAACATCTATGACACTCCGGAGAAGAACCGCAGCGTCACCATCAAGATCCAGTAATCCTGATTGTTGTTGAGATTCAAAGGGCTGACCCAACCGGTCAGCCCTTTTTGTATCTTCCCTCATCTCCGCTCGGGGCACACCCCTTCCCAATCCGATTTCTCCGTTCTCCCAGGCTACGTTTCTCTCGTCGGTGCTCCTATGGGTCCATTCGTTGGACCGATAGGAGCAAAAACAGCCCAAAATGCTCCTAAGGGTCCCGCCAGTGGACCTTTAAGAGCACCATGCCATCCCTTGATAGCCACAAAAGGATGTCTGTGCGTGGGAAGGGAATCCCACACTCACATCGAAGACTTCTCTGGAAAGGAACGGTGTGGAGGATAAAGAAGAACCGCCAGCGGAGAGGGGCCGCTGGCGGTTCATTTGCAATAGGTGCTTGGAAGAAGAACTATCTTCTCCTCCGGGCGCGTCTTTTACGTCTCTTCGCTGCGTTGCCTGCAAGGAGGGCAGCTACGAGGGCCACGAGGGCGATCGCTATAATAATATAGGTCATGCCGCTCGCGTTGTCTCCTTTGATCCGCGACCACATCGTAATCAGTTTCTCCGTGTTCTCACCCCAGTCGTGCTCCTGGGTGGAACGCTCGATGTCGGCCTTCGCCGGATAGAGGACCGGATTCGCGCAGACCGCCGTATCCGCAGGCGTGAAGAAATAGGAGAGGTCGATCGGTTCGTAATCCTCGTCCGTGAAGGCATCCCTTACTTCGGGAGCACCGCAGACGGAGACATAGCCGCTGACCTCGACGTTCCGGATAACGATGTCCGGCCGGCTCATGAAATTGATCCAGTACTTCGCAGCCTTTACATTCTGTGCGTATTTCGGGATCACCCAGCCGTCAAACCAGACCGTGAATCCTTCCTTCGGGAGCGAAAAACGCAGGTCGACACCCGCTTCTTTCGCTTCCTCGATCGCCCAGACACCGTCGCCGCTCCAGTTGAGACTGACCCAGCCCTGCTCCTGGACCATCTGGTCCTTTCCGAAATCGGCCTCCCAGCCTGCGACGAGATCCTTCGCTTCCTTGAGGTAGGCCTCGACCGCTGCGAGGTCCTCGTCCGAAGTGAAGTTCATCAACTCGTCGAGGGTATATTTCCCTTCGGCGATTTCCTTCTCCTTCACTTTCAGGATAATCTGCGAATAGATATCGCGGGCGGAATCCTTGATGAAGATCTTATCCGCAAACTTGGGATTCCGGATGACGTCCCAGGTGGAAGCCTCTTCATCCGTGACGTATTTCGCGTTATAGAGGATGCCGGTCGTTCCCCACATATAGCCGACGGAGTAATCGTTCGCGTTCTTCCCGTTTCCGTTCATCTTGTCGAAACAAGCGCGGATGTACGGGGACAGGTTCGCGTCGATATAGTTCGGGGTCTTGCCGAAATCCCGGTCGAGGGGAATCAGAAGGTCATTCTGGAGCATCCGCTCGATGATATAATCGGAAGGGCAAACGACGTCGTAATCCTCATGTCCTTTCTCGATCTTGGAGAGCATCGTCTCGTTGATGTCGAAGGTCTGGTAGATGACCTTGACCTTTTCGCCGGTCTCGGCCTCATACCACTGCTCGAATTCCCCGATGACGGTCTCATCGATGTAGTCGGACCAGTTGTACACTTTGAGAACATTTTCGCGGTTCTCGGCGCATCCGCAGAGCAGGACGGCCGCCGCTGCGAAAGTCAGGAGTTTTTTCATTGTGCTGCTTGTTTCTTGTTCATGCGGTCCTGGCGGACATTGATGATGACCAGAAGGACCAGGATGAGTATGAAGATCAGGGTCATCAGCGGCCGGAGTTCCGGCGTGAGACCACCCTTGCGGGCATCCGTATAAATATAGGTAGAGAGGGTGTCGAGGCCGATCGTGCCGCGTGTGAAGAAAGTGACGGCGAAATCGTCCAGGGACATCGTAAAGGCCAGGATGAACCCCGAGACCATCCCCGGCCGGAGTTCCGGCACCATAACCTTCCAGAGGGCCTGGGAAGGCGTCGCGCCAAGGTCCAGGGCCGCTTCGTAGATGTTCGGATTCATCTGCTTGAGTTTCGGCAGGACGCTCAGGACGACGTAAGGCGTGCAGAAGGTGATATGGGCCAGGATCACGCTCACATAGCCCTGGCTGATCCGCAGGAATACGAACAGCAGGAACAGCGAGACACCCGTGATGATGTCCGGATTGATCATCGGGATGTTGTTCAGGAAGGTGATGGCCTTTTTCCGGCCTCCCTTGAGGTTATGGATCCCGATGGCCGCGATCGTCCCGAGAAGGGTCGAGAACGCGGCGGCTACGAGGGCTATGAGGAGGGTGTTGTAAACCGCCGAGAGAAGGGAGGAATTGCCCTGCATGTTCCCCGTCAGGAGGTTCTTGTACAGGTTCACGGAGAATCCCTGCCAGTTCCCGAGCACCTTGCTCTCCGTGAAGGAGAAAATGGCGATGAATACCAGCGGGGCGTACAGGATGACCAGCAGGACCCAGATATAGATTTTTGCGAGTATCTTTTTCATGGCCTAGATCAGTCCTCCTTCAACTTCTTCATTATCCTTCGAGAACAGGGAAGTGATGCCGATGATGATCAGCATGACCAGGGCGAGTGCCGCACCGTAGTTCCACATCGAGGAGTTGATGTTCTCCTGGATGATGGTACCGAAGAGTTTGATCTTGTTGTTGGTGAGGAACTCGGAGATCGCGAAGGTCGAGACGGTTGGCATGAAGACCATCAGGACGCCGCTTGCGACACCGGGCATGGAAAGAGGAACGGTAACCTTCCGGAAGACGGTCGCCGGGGTGGCGCCGAGGTCTTCCGCGGCCTCCGCATAGGAGGGATCCATCCGGCTCAGCACGTTGTAGATCGGGTAGATCATGAACGGGAGGTAGTCGTAGACCATACCGAAGAGGAGGGTCCCTTTTCCGAGCGTGATGTCGAACATCGTAAAGAGCTGGGCGGTCGCCAGGGTCCGCATCAGGGCGTTGACCCACATCGGCATGATGAAAAGGACGATCGTGACCGCGCTCCGGTTGTATTTCTTGTTGGCCAGGATCCATGCGGCCGGATATCCGAGCAGGATGCAGAGCAGGGTCGTCTCCAGGGCCACCTCGAGGGACACGGCGAAGGTGCTCAGCGCGTCCTTGTCGGTGAAGAACTTGGTGATGTTTCCCAGCGTGAACCGTCCCGCGTTGTCCTGGAAGGCGTAAACCAGGACCAGGATCAGCGGCAGGACCACGAAAAAGATCAGGAAGATCAGATACGGAATACTCCAGTTGCTGCGCTTACTCATCTTTCCTGTCGATCTTAATGCTCTCGGGTGCGACGTGGATGCCTACGAGGTCTCCCTTGTCCCAGATGTCGTTCGTATCGACATAGACATAGGTGCCGGTCTCGGTCTTGACGGTCAGGTGGTAATGGTCACCCTTGTAAAGGATGAAATGGACCTCGCCGGTGATCTCACCCTCGTCCAGGTTGTCCAGGAGTTCGACCTTGTCAAAAGGGATGGTGATACGGACGGAAGTTCCGGCCGGGAAGGGATTCTGGATGGTAAATTCCTGGTCAAGCGACTCGATCTCTATATGTTCCGAATCTTTAACGATTCCTTCGAAGACATTGGCCGTACGCTCTTTCTTCATGACCTGGATGTCATCCGGATCAATGTACAGGCGGACGGTGCTTCCGACGGGATAGGCGTCGTAGTCCTGGATCATCAGCTCGTTTCCGCTGTCTGTATCGACGAACATCTCGTAGTGGACGCCCTTGAACACGCAGGACTTGACCGTCGCCGTGAACTGGGTCTTGGCCGGATCTTCGGTGAAATAGATGTCCTCGGGGCGGATGACGACGTCGACGGGATTGTTCTCGCCGAAACCGGTGTCCACGCAGGCGAAATCGTGACCGATGAAACTGACCTCCCTGTCGCGGATCATCGTGCCGTTCAGGATATTGGATTCCCCGATGAAATCGGCGACGAAGGAGTTGACGGGTTCGTTGTAGATGTCGACGGGGGTGCCGATCTGCTGGATCTTCCCTTCGTTCATGACGACGATCGTGTCGCTCAGGGTCAGGGCCTCTTCCTGGTCGTGGGTGACATAGATGAAGGTGATGCCCAGCTTCTTGTGCATCTCTTTCAGTTCGATCTGCATGTCCTTCCGCATCTTGAGGTCCAGGGCGGCGAGGGGCTCGTCGAGGAGGAGCACCTTCGGCTTGTTGATGATGGCACGTGCGATGGCGATACGCTGCTGCTGGCCGCCGGAG
>JAFRUH010000010.1 GCA_017438975.1 Bacteroidales bacterium | reverse complement strand
TGTATCCGTTTATCAGAAGAACTTCAGGATTTCATCCAACGGTTTTCTTGCGGGACGGTCCGGGTCGACGGCCCGGTAGCCCAGGGCGAGGACGGCCATGATGGCCTCTTCTTCCGGGATGTTGAAGATGGAACGGAGCGCGTCCGCATCCCGACCGCCCATGATGAGGGTATCGAAGCCCATGGCGCGTGCTTTCAGGATCAGGTGCGCGTCGCTGAGACCGTTGTCATAAGCGCCCCATCCGTTGCCGACTTCGTTGGCCGGAATCCCGTCATTGCGGAAGCCGGACTTGTCCTTCACGTACGTCGAAACGATGAAGACGGGCGCACCCTCGGTGTTCTTCTTGTTCCACTCGCCGATGACTTCCCGTACGGCATCCGCCTTCTCTTTGGACAGGGCCACATAGTAGCGGCTGGTCTGCGTATTTGCCCAGGAAGGGGCTTCCTGCGCGGTTGCGATGAGCGTCCGGATCTCCGCCTCGCTAATGGTTTTACTGGCGTCGAAGCTGCGGATGCTCCGTCGCGAGGCGATGACATCGTCAAAGGAAACAACGGCAGGCTGCGGGGCGCTCTTGCAGGAAAGGACGGCCACCGCGGCAATGAGAATCAGGATAAACTTCTTCATTTCTATGAGGTTATGGTTCCAAAATACAAAGATAATCATTGTTGGATAATTGTGGATTATTGTTTAGCTTTGATTGTTTGCATACCTCCATGATTCCTGTCGCGAGAATGACGGTTACGATCTGCAGCACGGACCGCGGGCGGCAGAGTTCATCGACACTATCAGGGGCACTCTTCTCAAGGATGTCTCTGACGAAGACATCCACCTGTTGAGGGAGGCCTGCCGTCTTCATACAGAGACGGACATGACAGGGAATCCGACTATTGATGCGTGCTTTGATGCTGATCGTTTGGATCTGGGAAGGGTTGGAATCATTCCGGATCCTGCCAGATTAGCGACTGAAAAGGGAAAGGAGATTGCTAGAAGAAGTGCGCAATGCTGATACCCATTGAATATTAAACAGCAATCAGTTAAAACCGATTATATTATGACACTAGGATCTCCTACCAGATGACCTGCCCGCACTGCGGTAAGTTCAAATATATTCTTTCCATCGCTTCCGGAAATACATTCGGGGCGACGCATTGGTCTGACACGAAGCATGATTATCCGATGTTGCGCCATCCCTCATCGGTTCAGAGGTGTCCCCATTGCGGCGGATATTTCTTCTACGAGGATTTGGACCACTGGTAGTCTTAGTTGACGTGTCCCAGCTTTATTGACGAAGAAGAGAGCACGGATGGATACTCCCATCGAAAGTAGGCCATCTTTCCGCACATCGCTGCCCCGTTAACCTTTCTTTCCATTTGAACTCGAAATGCAGGCTGTGTAGGTACTGAAATACGCGCCAGCCTGCATTCTATTGATGGTTCGCGTTCTTCAGGCTTGATACCCCCAATAAGAACCTCTATCCCAGATTCGTCTGGAGCAAAAACGGGCTTGTGGGTGCGAAAACGCGGCAGATCCCGGTTTGCAAAGTGGGGTCTGCCGCATTTCAGCGTGTGAGATGCGGTTTTTGCGTCAGAGGGTGCTCGGGAACGACTCCGGAGGTGCAATGACAGCCCGGAAATTCCTCCCGTTTTGAATATTCTTCCGTAATTCTTACCTTTGAAAGAACACAATGATCGACAGTCATGATCCTTACCACCACACCTGCCATCGAAGGACGCACTATCCTGGAGTATAGGGGCGTCGTTTTCGGAGAGGTCATCTCCGGCGTGAACTTCCTCCGTGACTTTGCCGCGAGCGTACGGAATTTCGTCGGCGGCCGTTCCGGGTCCTACGAAGAAGAACTGATCAAGGCGCGCACGCAGGCCATGGATGAAATGGCCAACCGGGCGGCCCGGCTCGGGGCCGATGCGGTCGTCGGCATCGACATCGACTATGAGGTTCTCGGTGAGAAAGGTGGCATGCTGATGGTGACCGCTTCCGGCACAGCCGTCAAATTGGCGTGAGTACCATGAAAGCCCTTGTCATCGGCGCGACCGGCGCGGTCGGGAAAGACCTGGTACAGATGCTTTTGGAGGATGATTCCTTCGAGAGCGTCGCGGCCTTTGTCCGGCGTCCCCTCGGTTTTGAGAACCCGAAGCTGACGGTCCATATCATCGATTTCGACCACTCCGAAAAGTGGGTTCGCCTGTTCGAGGGGGATGTGCTGTTTTCCTGCCTGGGGACGACCATCAAGGCGGCCGGCAGTCAAGATGCCCAGTGGAAGGTCGATTATACCTATCAGTATGAAGCGGCGAAGGCTGCTCGGGAAAACGGTGTGCCCACCTATGCCCTCGTCTCGTCCATCGGCGCCTCTCCAAAGTCGAAGATCTTCTATACCAGGATGAAAGGCGAGTTGGAAGAAGCGGTGAAAAAGCTTGGCTTCCCGGCCTGCTACATTCTCCAGCCGCCCTCCCTCATCCGGAAGGGGAGTGACCGCTTCGGCGAGAAAGCCGGTGTCGTTATTCTAAGGGCCCTCAATGCCATCGGCCTCATGCGCTCCTGGAAGCCCATGCCCACGGAGGAGGTGGCTGCTGCGATGATTCGCCTCGCCAAGGCCGGTTCCCGCGAAACGCAAACCATTGTCTCGCAAGATATTCTGAAGGCATGAGTATAAGGGACGAAATGATGTCGGGACGTCTGTATGACGCTTCGAACGGGGAACTCCTGGATGAACTGCTCCGGACGCAGGAGATGTGCCAGGATTACAATGCATTGAGAGTTACGGATTTAGAGGGAAGGACCAATCTGCTGCGCAAGCTCATCGGCAAAGTCGGGGAGAACTTCATTGTCAACCAACCGTTCTTCTGCGACTACGGCTCTAACATCGAGGTGGGGGACAATGTCTTCATCAATGCTTACTGTGTTATCCTGGATGAAGCGAAGGTTACATTTGGGAACAACGTGTTTGTCGCTCCGCAGTGTGGCTTCTATACGGCGGGGCATCCGCTGGACGTTGACCTGCGGCGCCGGAAACTCGAGTACTCGCTTCCCATCACCATCGGCGACGATGTCTGGATTGGCGGGATGGTGTGCGTCATGCCGGGCGTGACCATCGGATCGGGCTCTGTCATCGGCGCCGGCTCCGTAGTCATTAACGATATCCCGGAAGGCGTCCTGGCTGCCGGCAATCCCTGCCGTGTCATCCGTAAGATCACTCCGGAGGACAGGGACCGGTACCTCCGATAATTTAAGGGCGTGTCTCGTTGAACAGCCCGCGGAAGAAGGCGACGACTTGTGCGCAGATCTCCTTTTTCTTGCGGGTAATCAAGTGGTTCTCTCCCTCGACCTTCACCAGGTTCGCCCGGTCGCCGTATGTTTCCAGATACTGTTCACTGCACCACATCGGGACGATGGAGTCTTTCGTCCCATGCAGGAGCAGGACGGGGCCCATGTAGGCGGCAGCCGTTCCGTAGATATCCAGCGCTTGGGTCGTGAGCAGGTATTCCCGGCCGAGTTTCATCATCCCCCAGCAGCGGATGTATTCCGGCGGGTCGGCCGGATCGAAACGGGCATTGAAGAACTTGCCGCCCTGGCACGCCTGCTTGATGACGGAACCCGGGGCGAGGAGTACCACTCCGTCCGGAACCCGGCCTCCTGCGGCGGCGAGCCTTCCGGCGGTCATCGACGCGATGACTCCGCCCTGCGAATGACCGAGAAAGCCGATCCCGTCCACGTAGGGAAGCGATTCCGCATATTTCCAGATGGCCATGGCGTCGGCAATTTCCTTTTCGATGGTCATGTCCTGCATCCGCCCTTCGCTCTTCCCGTGGCCGTCGAAATCGAACCGGATGGAACTGATTCCGGCCCGCGCGAGCGCTTTCGCGAGGGAAGGCATGGGGTTGTAATCCTTGCTGGAGAAAATGCCGTGCATGAGGATGACCAGGGGACACCGGTCCGTTTCGGGGTTGAATCCGTCCGGCAGGGCGACCTTCATGGCCAGCCCGCCCTCCGGTCCGGAGACCGCGAATTCCCGGGCCGCAGCAGGGAACAGGCCCAGGGTCAGGGCGATGAAGAAAAGGATGGTTCGTTTCATAACGGGGCAAATCTACGATTTTTTCCGGGAAACCGAAAGACCGCCCCTTTGGCTGTGGCTGGGAAAAGTGTTATCTTTGCAGACGATAAGATCTTTCACTATGGAATTCACCGCAAAACAGCTGGCGCAAGTCCTCAAAGGGACCGTGGACGGGGACGAGAACGCCGTCATCACCAAGTTCGCCAAGATCGAGCATGGAAAG
>JAFRUH010000001.1 GCA_017438975.1 Bacteroidales bacterium | reverse complement strand
TTTATCAGAAAAGCAATAGCTATTCCTTTGATTATCAAAAGAATAGCTATTATTTATTACCCCCGTAGGGGCACCTTTCCTACTATGTACAAAAAAGAAGGTGACCAATCAGTCAACTGACTTTTTAGTCACCCTCTTTTGTTTTCATTTCCTTTCGGAAACAAAAAGCCCGCTCCGGATTGAAATCCGGAAAGTTCTCATTATATTTGTAGATTATAGGAGCAGAACTTGTCCGATTAATCACATAAAAACAAATGGATATGAAAATCAAGCATTTATTCTTCGCAGTGGTGGCGGCTTTGGGTTTTGCCGCCTGCCAGCAGGAAGAGGATCTCGGCGTCGCCAGGATCGAACTGAATCCGACCTCGCTCAGTTTCGGTTCAACGGTTTCCAGCCAGTCCGTGACCCTGACGGCGACGCGAGACTGGACGTCCCAGGACGTCCCGGACTGGATTGCCTTGGATCCGTCCTCCGGCAAGGCCTCCACGCAGCCCCAGACCGTCAATGTCACCGTCATCGCCAATGCCGGAAACAACCGCGAGACGGATGTGGTCTTTACGATCGGTCTCAGCAAACAGTATCTCCATGTCGTCCAGGCAGGAGAGAAAGGCGAGCTTGACAAGGGCGACGGCACCCTTGAGCACCCGTATACCGCTTCGGCGGCCTTCGAGTATGTCTCCTCCCTCCCGGCCGATACCGAATCCGGCCCGATCTACGTCAGGGGCGTCATCTCGAACGTCAGCATGACCTTCGAGGCGAGCGGAACCTACGGGAATGCGAATTTCTATATCTCCGACGACGGCTCGGCTTCCGGCACCCAGTTCTATGCCTTCCAGACCTATTATCTGGGCAATAAGAAATGGACCTCCGGCAAGACGGACATCAAGGTCGGCGACGAGGTCGTCCTTTGCGGCAAGGTCGTCAACTACAAGGGCAATACGCCCGAGACGGTCGGCAAGGGCGCCAGCTATATCTATTCCCTGAACGGCGTGTCCGAGGGCGGCGGCTCCACCCAGCCCGGTGCGGCGAAGGGAAGCGGAACCCTCGAGGATCCGTACAATCCGGCAGGCGCGGCGGCCTATGCCACCTCGCTGGGATCGGATGTCCAGAGCCCCAACAAGGTCTATATCAAAGGTAAGATTTCCGAAGTCTCGACGACCTTCCAGGCCAGCGGAAACTATGGAAATGCGAATTTCACGATCGTCGACAGCGAGGACGGCAGCGGCAGCTTCTATGTCTTCCAAACCTATTATCTCGGCAACCGCCAGTGGACCTCCGGCGATACGGACGTTAAGGTAGGTGACGAGGTGATCGTCTATGGACCGGTCGTCAACTACAAGGGCAATACGCCCGAGACGGTCGGCAAGGGCGCCAGCCATATCTATTCCCTGAACGGAAAGACGGCGGGCGGCGACCAGCCTTCCACCGATACCCCGAAGGGCACCGGAACGCAGGCGGATCCGTTCAATCCCGCCGGAGCCCACGCCTTCGTGTCCGCCCTTCCCGCGGACCAGAACACCCCGGATACATATTATATCAAGGGTGTCATTTCCCATATCAAGGAAAAGTACGGCGCCCAGTACGGCAACGCCTCTTTCTACATCACGGAAGACGGCACCCGGAACGGGACGGAATTCTATGCCTACCATATCTACTACCTGAACAATAAGCAGTGGACCGAAAACGATCCGCAGATCCAGGTCGGTGACAAGGTCGTCCTCTGCGGCAAGCTTGTCAACTACAAGGGCAACACCCCGGAGACGGCGGACAAGGAGGCATATCTCTATTCCCTGGAGAGCGCCCCGGTCGACCCGGACAAGATCGATCCTGCGAAGTGCTTCTACTACAACGATTTCGACAAGGAAGCCGCCCAGAAGATCTATGGAGCGACCGCCAGCAACTATCCGTATCTCGACCAGTTCGACGGATGGAAGCATGAGAAGGGAACCGGCATTTCCAACCTCGTGTATACGTTCAACGCCGTTTCCGCTCGTACCACCGTTCCTTCGACGAACGGCACCTATGACGCTTCGGGTTCCAACAACCTCTTCTTCGGCGCGGATGCCTGGGTCGCCATCAAGAACATCGCCGTCACCTCGACGAGCATGACTCTTTCCTTCGGAGCCAATTACTATGTCTATCAGGCAAGTGCGATTCCGTTCCCGAAGGACGGCCTGCACGCATATGTGAGCGTCGATGACAAGAAGTGGGTCGAACTCAGCTACACGTTCAAGAATCCGGACCAGACGACTTCCGACTGGGGGCTTGCCTCTTCGACCTTCACGGTTCCGTCCGGCACGACGTCCGTCTGCGTCTACTTCTCGGCCGACAAGGCCAGTTCCTACCGGATCGACGATATTTCCCTGCAGGCGTCTTCCGCTGCCGGTACGACCCTCGATTTCTCCAAGGGCGTCGAACTGGACACTTCAGACCAGAGCGCCGAGCCGCTTCCGGAGATCAAGAAGGTGACGGTCGCCGAGTTCCTGGCCGCCGAGAAATCGAAGAACCAGCGCTACCAGCTGACCGGAACCATCGGTTCCCAGGTCAATACGAACCTCGGCACCTTCGACCTGACGGACGAGACCGGCACGGTCTATATCTACGGCCTGACCGCCACGGAACTGCCTTACGGATCGACGAATGACAATTCGTTCGCCTCCCTCGGCCTCAAGTCCGGCGACAAGATCGTCATCAACGGCTATCGCGGCGAGTACAACGGCAAAGCCGAAATGGAATATGCCTACTTCATCGAGAAGATCTCTTCCGGCGAAGGCGGCGGCGACCAGCCTCAGACCGCGGACGTGACCGTCGACCTGACGGCCCAGGGTTATACGAACGCCCAGGCGGTTTCCGAACTCAAGGTCGGGGACCTGACCCTGACGTTCTCCAACGGATCCAATGAAAAGAACGGTCCGAAGTATTATGATACCGGAACCGCCGTCCGTCTCTATTCCGGCAACACCATGACCGTCGCATCCTCCGGCAAGCAGATCGCTTCGATCGATCTGGAATTCGGTTCCGGAGACGGAAAGAACGAGATTACCGCGACCCCGGGGACCTTCCGTGATTCGCACTGGGATGGCCCTGCGGCCGCTGCCACCTTCAAGATCGAAGGCACTTCCGGCCAGCGACGGATCGCCAAGGTCCTGGTCAAATACGTTGCTGAATAAGTGTCCATGGACCCGCGGAGGCATATCGGATTTGCTCTCGTCGTAGCGATTCTCGCTGCGGCGGGGGTTTCCTGCGAAGAGAAGGCCGAGCCTGAAAAGGCCCCGGTCCTCACCGCTGTATCCACATCCCTCGATGCTTCCGCAGGGAGTATTTTCCTGTCGGTTTCGGCCGGCGGGGACTGGACCATCAGCCTCGATTTCGGCAGGGAGACCGCCTGGGGTTCCGTTTCGCCTTCTTCCGGTTCCGGAGACAGGAACAGCGTGATTTTCTCCTACGATGAGAATGGAGGGAAAGAGGACCGTTCCGCTGCGATCACCCTGTCTTCCGCCGGAGGGGAATCTGTCCTGACCCTCGTCCAGAAGGGGCATTCTTCTCCTTCCGTAAGCGGTTACGACATCGCTCCGGTCGCCTGGCTGGAACTTCCGCGGACAAACTCCGGGGACGGTCTGGTCTGGTTCGCCCACGATATGCAGGGCGGCGACTATTTCACCCAGAAGGGCGGAAGGAACTGGTCCTTCGAGTATGACCCGTCCTCCCGTCTCTCCCGCTGGGTCGCCTATCCGCTGAACAAGGCCCTGATCGGAAGCGGAAGCCGGACCAACGCCTGGGGCTTCGATCCCCTTCTGCCCATTGAACAGCAGCAGTCCATCGTCTCGGGAGCCTACGGCACGGGGCACAGCCGGGGCCATCAGATCCCTTCCGCGGACCGTCTGACCTATGCGGCAAACGTCTCGACCTTCTTCGCCACGAACATGACCCCGCAGGATTACAATTTCAACGGCGGGATCTGGGCGGACCTGGAGACGAGGGTGCGGGGATACGCAACCCAGTCGGACACCCTCTATGTCGTGACGGGATGTGTCATCGATTCCGCCTCCGGTACCCTGACGGACAGGGCCGGCCAACCGGTCCGGATTCCGTCCGCCTACTTCAAGGCGCTGCTCCGCTACATGCCGGGCTCGACGGTTGGGTACGGCGGCTATCTCGCCTGCGGCTTCTACCTTCCCCATTCCGCTTCGATCGCGAACGGGAAATGTACCGATTACATCCTGTCCGTCGAAGAACTTGAAAGGAAGACCGGATTCACCTTCTTCGTCAACCTCCCCGCAAAGGTGGGAGCTGCTACGGCGGACAAGATCAAGTCCGAAACTCCGGTATCCTGGTGGAAATAACTGAAACAATAACGAATAGATAATGAAAAGATTCCTTACCCTTTCGATGATCCTGCTGCTCGGTGCGTCCCTTTCCGCATGGGCCGGACCGAAAAGCCATGTCATCGGTTTCTACAATCTCGAGAACCTCTTCGACACCTATCACGACGAGGGGAAGAACGACTACGAATATCTCCCCGACGGGGCCAACAAATGGACCGAGGCCAAGTACCGGAAGAAACTCCAGAACATGGCCCATGTCATCGCCGAGATGAAAAAGGACAACGGCGTCTGGCATACGGTCCTCGGGGTGTCCGAAATCGAGAACCGCCATGTCCTCGAGGACCTCGTCATCGAGCCGGAGATCGCGGAAGCCAACTACCAGATCGTCCATTATGACGGTCCCGACCGGCGCGGCGTCGACGTCGGCCTGCTGTACAAGCCGGAGCTGATGACCGTCGTCGAAAGCGAATCCATCCCCTTCGACTTCAACAGCTCGATCGTCTTCGACCTGGACGAAGCCGGGAAGGAGGATTTCCGGACCCGTGACATCCTGATGGTCCACGGCATCATCGACGGGGAACATTTCGCCTTCTATGTCTGCCATCTTCCGTCCCGTCTCGGCGACAAGGGACAGGACCTGCGCGGCCGCGGTGCCGAAATCGCCTACCAGCATTCGCTGATGATGATGCAGAAGTATCCGGGGATCAAGTGCGTGGTCATGGGGGACATGAACGACAATCCGGACGACGCCTCGATGTGCGTCTACCTCCACGGGAAGCAGACTCTCGAGGAGATGGAACCGGTCGATTATTTCAACCCCTTCCTGTCCATGTTCAAGGCGGGTTACGGCTCCCTGGCATATCGGGGCGAGTGGTGCATTTTCGACATCATCATGGTCAACTACAACCTGGCCCATGCTCCGAAGGGAACCTTCCAGATCGTGCCTATCACGAAAAAGAAATATTATGGCCGCATCTTCCAGAAGCCGTTCATGACGAACCAGACCGGCCAGTACAAGGATACGCCTTTCCGGACGTTCTCCAACGGAGCGTTCGTCGGAGGGTATTCCGACCATTATCCGACCTATATCGTAATCAGGAAATAATATGAAAAGATTGATAACGATCCTTGCCGCCGCCCTGTGCAGCACGGTCCTCTTCGCCCAGGAGTATACCGGAGGCGTCACGGGAACCGTGGTCAACAGGAATGGAAGGCAGCCCGTCGAGAACGCCCGCCTGGTGCTCATGCAGGGTGCGACGGAGATTACGAGCACCCAGACCGAGATAGACGGAACGTTCCAGATCCTCGATCTCCCCAACGGGATGTACACTCTGGTCATCACCGCTCCCGACTTCCTCGAGTCCCATGTCCAGGTCACGGTCAACGACGGCTATGTCAAGAATATGTTCAACCTCTCCCTGACTTCGATGGAAAAGGTCGCGGAAGTGGACGACGACACTTTCTCCGCCTTTGACATGGAGGGGAGCGGGTACAATGACAACCCGACCATCCTCTTCGGGGCGAACGACGTCTTCAACAACATCGCCGGCTACAATTTCAGCTCGGTCCGTTTCCGCGCCCGCGGCTACGCCTCCGAGTCCCAGGACGTGTATCTGGCGGGTGTCCGGCTCAACGACGCGATCACGGGCTATTCCCCGTTCTCGCTGTGGAGCGGCCTGAACGAGGCCATGCGTTCGAAGGAGACCGTCAACGGTACCGAGACCTCCGACTTCGGTTTCGGCGGTTACAATGGTCTGACGAACATTTTCGGAAACGCCTCGAACGTCCGGAAAGGCCTCAGGGGCAGCGTCCTGAGCAACAGCACGCTATACCGGCTCCGCCTGATGGGTTCCTATGCTTCGGGCATGACGGACAAGGGATGGGCCTGGGCGGTCAACGTATCGGCCCGGCTTGGCGGAAATGACTGGATCGACGGTGTCTACTACCGTTCATTCGCCTATTATTTTGCCGCGGACAAGAAGATCAACGACGCGAACATGCTGAGTTTCGCCATCTTCGGGACTCCCGGAGAACGCGGTGCCCAGAACGCCTCTACCCAGGAGGTCTATGACCTGATGCGCGACAACATGTACAATTCCAACTGGGGCTACCAGAACGGAAAGGTCCGCAACGCCCGCGTCCGCAAGACCCACGAACCGGTCGCGTTCCTCCGGTACGAATTCAAGCCGTCCGACCGTTTCCAGGCCTCCGCGACGGTCCTGTACCGATTCGGCAAGAACGGCTATACGGCCCTCGACTGGTACGATGCCCAGGATCCGCGTCCGGACTACTACCGCAACCTGCCGAGCTACTTCTTCGACGCCAATCCGGACATGAACCGGAACAACATGGTCAAGTACGCCTGGGCGAACGAGGTATGGACCCACTCCAAGGATTTCCCGGCACTGACCCATGTCGACTGGGACCGTCTCTACAATGTCAACCGCCTGCAGGAAGGCCGCTCCAAGTATGCGCAGGAAGAGCGCCGGACCGACCAGCGGGACCTGAATTTCGCAGCGACCTTCAAGTCCCGGCCGAACCGCTGGCTGACCCTCACGGGCGGCCTCGACGCCCGGGTCAACCGGACCGAGTACTATAAGGTCCTCGCGGACCTGCTGGGCGGCGAGTACTTCCTGAACGTCGACTCGTTCGCGGAGCGGGATTTCGGCTCCTCCGAGGCGAAGATCCAGAATGACCTGGACTACTACCTTTCCCACGGCAGTGCGGAAAAGATCGGCGTCGGCGGCAAGTACGGCTATGACTACTATGCCAAGATGCGGAGCGCGGGCGGCTGGCTGAACGGCCAGTTCGCTTTCGGGAACTTCCGCGCGGCCCTCGGCGGCCGGCTCGGCTATGAATCCTTCTGGCGGGAAGGTCTCGTCCGGAAGGGCCTCTTCGCCGGACTGGACCAGAGCGGCCGCGAGATCGTGGTCGACGGGGTCAACCTGACTACCTACGATTCGAAGGGGAAGCCGGTTACCTCCTTCGGGAAATCCGATGTCTGCGGTTTCCTGACCTATGCCGCCAAGGCCGGCCTGACCTATATGTTCAAGGGCAACCAGCGGATCTATGCGAACATGGGCTATTTCAACGACGCCCCGAAGTTCAACCAGGCCTTCCTTTCCGCCCGCACGCGGAACTCTCTGGTCGACAACCTGGAGACGATCAAGACCATCTCCGGCGACCTGAACTGGCAGTACACCGACAACGGACTGAACTTCCGGGCCACCGCCTTCTATACCCTCATCCTCGACCAGTCCAAGGTCATGAGCGCGTTTGACGACCTGCAGAACGCCTTCTCCAACTTCGCGATCAATGGCATCGACCAGCGGAACGCCGGTATCGAGCTGGGCTTCAAGGTCCCGACCTATGTCGTTTCGAACCTCTTCCTCCAGGGTGTCCTGGCGGCCGGACGGTATGAATATATCTCCAACCCGAGGATGACCCAGACGGTCGACAACAGCGCCGAGGTCGTGATGGAAAACGTTCTCGTCCCTTACTGGAAGAGCAGCCCCGTCTATCCGAAGGACGCCTCCGGAAACATCACGGTTTCCGATCCGGGAGCATACGAGAAGATGCAGCGGCACTATGTGCCTTCGACCCCGCAGCTCGCTGCCAGCCTCGGCCTGAGCTACAACTACAATTACTGGTTCATCGACGGGGACATCGAGTATTTCGCGGAATCCTACCTGGACATGAACCCCCTCTACCGGACCGACTATGCGACCGCGGGCCTCGACAACACCATCACCCCCGTCGAGCTTGAGTACATGACTTCCCAGGAGAAGTTCGACCCGGCCTTCCTGGTCAACTTCAGCATCGGCAAGTCCTGGTACATCCAGCGCCAGTATCAGCTCGGTTTCTCGCTGAACGTGAAGAACCTCCTGAACAACCGCGACGTCAAGACCGGCGGTTACGAACAGACCCGTCTCGTCGACAACACGGTCGGCAAGGAGCGCTTCTACCGGTTCGACCCGAAGTATTTCTATATGTCGGGAACCAATTACATGTTGAACATTTATTTCAGATTCTAAGCCATGAAGAAGTTATTGATCGCGCTCTCGGCAGCGCTCGCCCTCGTTTCCTGCCAGAGTCTGAAAGAAGAATGGCAGCCGGTATTCACCTTCGGCGACAACGAGCCCGCCGCTTTTGTCCCCGTGACGGAACAGCAGCTCATGTCCTCCTATGGTTTCACGGCATTCACAACCATCAAAGACCTCAAGGCCCTGTACAGATCGCCCGGGGTCGAGATCAAGGGGAATATCTGGATCCGCGGACAGGTCACCTCTTCCGACCGCACCGGCAATATCTACCGGGAACTCTACATCCAGGACGAGACCGGCGGCATCGACGTCAAGCTCGGGAAGTCCTCGCTCTACAGCGAATACAAGGTCGGCCAGTGGGTCTATGTCAGCTGCGGCGGCCTGACCCTCGGCTCCTACAACGGAATGCCCCAGCTCGGCATGGAACCGGACCGGACTTCGACCAACGAGTACGAGACGTCTTACATCGACGTCCAGGCCATCATCAACGAACATGTCTTCAAGGGAGCCTATGCGACCCCGCTCGCTCCGGTTGTCGCCGACGAGGCCGCGGTCAAGGCTGCCTGTACCCGGGGTTATCAGCATGAACTCTGGGGCAAGCTCGTGACCATCAAGGGTCTCCGCTACGGGAATGAGATTTTCGCCCTGCTTTATCCGAACAGCAACCTGCCGCACAAGAGCGCCAATCCCGAGAACCGTGTCTTCCTGTCGACTCCGCAGAGCGGGCCCGTCGCCGGCGTGGACTATACCTGGGGCATCGACACCTGGGCCCTCTCCAAGGCCGGTTTCATCTCGATCCTCCAGTCCGGGAAGCTGGACGCCGCCGAGGTCGGCAGCGGTTCGACCCGCTACGGCCCGATCACCGGCACTCCGCGGAAGTATCTCCCCGCGGGCAAGACCCTGGACAGCTTCGGCATGGACGCCGACATGACCTACAAGGAGATCTTGGTCAAATATGCTACGGCCAACTATGTCTCTCACTATTTCAAGCTGGGTTCGACGGATATCCAGGTCCGGACCAGCGGATATGCCAAATTCGCCGACGAGAAGCTGGACCCGGCCGTCCTTGCCGGGACCGCGACCGTAGACATCACCGGAATCCTGACCATTTACGACGGATCGGCCCAGTTCACCCTCGTGGATGAACCGTCCCTCTCCGTAAAGAAGAATTAACCATATGAAAACAAGGTATTTCCTCGAGGCTGTATGCCTCACGGCCCTTATTGCCATGACAAGCTGTCAACAGAAAAACGTCTTTTTGAAAGAATGGAACACTCCGTACGGGACCGCTCCGTTCAGCCAGATCAAAACAACCGATTATATCCCTGCCGTCAAGGCCGGGATCGAGGCGCAGCGGGCGGAGATCCGCGCCATCGTCGAATGTCCGGACGCCCCGACTTTCGAGAATACGATTGCCGCCTATGAGCTCTCCGGGAAGGATCTTTCCAAGGTCCTCGGCGTGTTCACCAACATTTCCGAGTCCGATGCGACCCCCGAGATCCAGAAGATCGATGAGGAACTGACCCCGATCCTGTCTGATTTCGACAACGAGATCTTCCTCGACGCCGGTCTTTTCGCCCGCGTGAAGGCCGTGTACGAGAATATGGACGCTCTCGACCGGGAGCAGCAGATGGTCACTAAGAAGATCTATGACCGCTTCGTGCGGAACGGAATCGGCCTCGACGAGGCCGGCCAGGCCCGTTTCAAGGAACTCAACGGCCGCCTCGCCGTCCTCCGCCAGAAGTTCGGAAACAACCTCCTCGCCGAGAACAATGCGTTCAAGGAGGAGATCGGTGTGACGGTTTCCCAGTATCCGTCGTTCATGTCGACCTGCGAGGACCGCGCTCTCCGCGAGAAGGCCTTCAAGGCCTATTCCTCCCGGGGCAACCACGGCAATGAGTACGACAACAACGAAATCGCCCTCGAGATCCTGAAACTCCGTACCGAACAGGCCAACCTCCTTGGTTTCAAGACCGCCGCCGAGTATCTTCTCGACAACAAGATGGCCGGCAATCCGGAGACCGTGGACGCCTTCCTGGCCCCGATCATGGACGCATCCATGCGGAAAGCCAAGGAAGAGATCGCCGATATGGAAAGGGTCGCCGGGTTCAAGATCGAGCCTTGGGACTGGTTCTATTATGCGGAGAAGGTCCGGAAGGAGAAATACGACCTTGACGAGGCCGAGACGAAACCTTATTTCCAGGCCGACAGCGTCCGCAAGGGCGTTTTCCATGCCGCGGAGAAACTCTATGGCATCAAGATCGAGGAAGCGCCTGACGTAGAGGTCTACAACCCGGTCGTCAAGGCCTTCAGGCTGACGGATGCCGACGGCTCCCTGCTCGGAATCTTCTATGCGGACTGGTACTCCCGCGACACCAAGCGGGGCGGCGCCTGGATGAACAATTTCCGGGACCAGTACGTCGACGCGGACGGAAAGGATGTCCGCCCGGTAATCGTCAACGTCTGCAACTTCCCTCCGGCTACCGAAACCGAGCCGTCCATGCTGACCGTGGACCAGGTCCAGACCGCCTTCCACGAGTTCGGCCACGCCCTCCACGGCTTCCTCACGAAGTGCCGCTACCCGGAGGTCAGCGGAACTTCCGTCGCCCGCGATTTCGTCGAAATGTTCTCGCAGTTCAATGAGAACTGGGCCTTCCAGAAGGAGATCCTCGATGTCTATGCGCACCATTGCCGGACCGGCGAAACGATTCCCGAAGAGTTGGTCGCCAAGATTCGGAAGTCCCTGACTTTCAACCAGGGATTCATGACCGGGGAACTCTGCGCCGCCTCGATCCTCGATATGAAATGGCACGAACTGACCCTCGATGAACTGAATGCCATCCAGGGAGCCGACGCCGTCCGCGCATTTGAGGAAAAGGTATGCAAGGAGATGGGCTTGATCGACGAGATCATTCCTCGCTACCGCACGACCTATTTCAACCATATCTTCAACAGCGGCTACAGCGCCGGCTACTACAGCTACCTCTGGGCCGAAGTCCTCGATATGGACGCCTTCGAGAAATTCGAGGCAGAGGGACTCTTCAATCCGGAGCTCGCCTCCTCCTTCCGCAAGACCTTCCTCGAGAGGGGCGGAAGCGAAGAACCGATGACCCTTTTCCGCAGTTGGAGAGGTGCGGATCCCGATCCGGCAGCCCTTCTCCGCGGCCGTGGACTTGAATAGAATATGAATATGTATCCTTTGATATTCACCCCTTTTCTCCGCCCCATGATCTGGGGCGGGGATCGTATCGCCCCGTTCAAGGGGATTGAGACCGACCTTGAAAAGATCGGAGAGAGTTGGGAAATCTCCGGCCATCCGGACCATGAAACCGCCGTCGCGGAAGGCCCCCTGGCCGGAAAGACGGTCAATGAACTCGTCGCCCTGTTCAAGGAGCGGCTCGTCGGAGAAAAGGTCTATGCCCGGTACGGAGACCGTTTCCCGCTGCTGATCAAGTTCATCGATGCCGCCGCGGACCTCTCGATCCAGGTCCATCCGGACGACGCCATGGCCCGGAGGGTCGAAGGCGAGCCGAGCGGAAAGACGGAGATGTGGTACGTCGTCGCCTCCGCTCCCGGCGGCCATTTGTACAGCGGCCTCTCCCGGGAAATTACTCCGGAGGAGTTCCGGACCCTTGTCGCCGAGGGACGGATTACGGACGCCCTGGCCCGGTACGACGTGGCGCCCGGGGATGTGTTCTTCCTGCCGGCAGGCCGGATCCATGCCATCTGCGGCGGAGTCCTTCTCGCCGAGATCCAGCAGACCTCGGACCTGACCTACCGGATCTTCGATTACAACCGCCCCGGTCTCGACGGAAAGCCGAGGGCACTGCACCTCGACAAGGCCGCCGAAGCGGTCGACTATACGGTCCATTCTTCATACAAGACCGATTATGAGGTGGTTCCGGACGGAGAAACCCTGCTGGTCGACTGCCCGTATTTCACGACGGAACTTTTCGACCTCGAAAAGAAGTTCCGGCTTCCCCTGGAAGAGGTCGACTCTTTCGTGGTCGTCATCTGCGTGGAAGGAGAGGGCGAACTCCTGGATTCCGAGCCCGTTTTTGACGAGAAAGGACGCCCCGGTCCGACGAAGGGCCATGCCGTGACTCTCCGCCGCGGCATGTCCGTCCTCATCCCGGCCACTTCCAAGGGCCTGACGTTCAAACCCTCGGGCCGCATGAAGGTCCTGACGACATTTATCCGATAAGCCATGAAACATCCTTCCCTCCTTGCCCTGCCGCTGGTCTTCGCCCTGGCCGTGGGTCTGTTCTCCTGCACCGGCGGCGGAACGCGCATCAGCGAATCCGCGGAATCCTTTCGGACCTATCCTTTTTCGGATCCGGATCCGGTTCCTACGGTCGGCATCATGTGGCCGTATTACCGGTACGATGGATTCACGTCCGAAGCCGCGCAGCAGGACTGGACGGTCGTAACCCTTGAGAATGAGTTTCTTAAGATAAAGATTCTTCCGCAGATCGGAGGGAAGGTATGGTCCGTCGTGGACAAAAGGACCGGAGGGGAGATGTTCTATGACAATGATGTAGTAAAGTTCCGCGACATTTCCATGCGCGGCCCGTGGACGAGCGGCGGTATCGAGTTCAACTACGGAATCCTGGGCCATGCCCCCAGCTGCTCCTTCCCGGTCAGTTACAAGACTGTCCGCAAGGAGGACGGGAGCGTCAGCTGCTACATCGGAACGCTGGACATGCTGTCCCGGAGCCGGTGGACCATCGAGATCAACCTGGCCGCAGGCTCGGGAAAGTTCACCACCCGTTCCATCTGGCACAACGGATCCCCGCTGCACCAGCCCTATTACAATTGGGTGAATGCAGGCGTGACGGCGACGGATGACCTGAATCTCGTCTATCCGGCCACTTACTGGATCGGCCACGGCGCGGAAAAGGGTTCATGGCCGATGGACGGGGATATCGACCTGCGGATCTGGCGCAACCTCGATTACGGCGGGAGCAAGTCGTTCCATATGGCCGGTGTCAACAAGACCTATTTCGGCACCTGGTGGGCCGTGTCGGATTTCGGAATCATCCATTACTCCGCCCCCGACGAGAAACTCGGGCGCAAGTTCTTTACCTGGGCGCTCAATGATTCCGGAGACCTCTGGGAGGAACTCCTGACCGACGACAAAGGCTATTATGTCGAACTCCAGAGCGGCCGTCTGTTCAACCAGAACATGAAAGCGAGCTCGACCACGCCTTTCCGGCAATACCTCCTGGAGCCTTACGCCACGGAGCGGTGGTGCGAGAGCTGGTATCCCTATTCCGGGACGGGAGGCGTTTCCGATGCGACCGGTGCCGGTGTCGTCCGCCTCGAGCGGAAGGAACCGGGTTGCGTCCTGCATTTCTACCCCGCCGTCCCTTGCAAGGGGAAGCTGCAAGTTTTGGATCCCTCCGGAAAGGCCGTTTTTGCGGAAGAGATAAACCTCGGGACCGGAGAACTCTTTGTGCGTGAGATCGATGCAGCGGAGATCGGCCGCGTCGTCCTGGACGGAGCGGAACTCTATTCTCCGGAGGTGCCGCTCGCCCGGCCCAGCACCCTTCCCGAAGCGTTCGATCCCGCTTCCGTGCAGGGGATGACCCTGATGGCGAGGGACCTCATCGGCATGCGGAGATATGCCGAAGCGGAGCCGTATGCGGACGGTGCGCTTGCCAAGGATCCGTGTTTCATCCCGGCCCTCGGCCTGAAAGCCCTTCTCTGCAACCTCCGTTTCGAGTACCGCAAAGCCCTGGAATTCAGTTCTTCCGCGATTGCGGTCGACCAGTATGACGCCATGGCGAACTTCCAGGCCGGAATCGCGCATACCGCCCTCGGCGATGAAATCAATGCCGCCGACTGTTTCACAATGGCTGCCCAAACAGCCGAACTTCGGGAGGCAGCCTGGGTGGAACTGGCGAAATCGGCCATGCGGCGGGGCGATGCGGCTTGCGCCCGGGACTATGCCCTGAAGGCCATCGGAGGAAATGAGGCGGATATGACTGCCCTCGAGATACTTGCCCTTGCCAGCGATGCGGCCGGAGACGGTCGCGAGGCCGCGGAAGCCGCCCGCCGGATTGAGGACCTCGACCCCCTGTCCCGTTTCCCGGCGATCCTTTCCTATCTGGCCGGGAAGACCGGAGCTGAGAAGATCAGGGCCGGATTCCGGGAGGAGTTCCCCTGGCAGGACATCCTTGAGACCGCCTGTCTTTTCCATGGTCTCGGCATGGACGCCGATGCGGCGAAGGTTCTCGGCCTGATTGCGGAGCCGAACGCGCTTGTATGCGTCTGGAAGTCCTTCCTGACAAATTCTCCGGAGAGCTTGTCCTTGCTTCAGGATGCGGACGTGGACTTCGCGTTCCCGTTCCGGGATGAAAGCCGCGCCGCCCTTCTCTGGGCAGTCGGGCAGGGAGGCGGATGGAAGGCTTCGTGGATGCTCGCCCTGCTGGAAGGATCCCGCGGGAACCTGGACCGGATGAAGGAGATTCTCGGAAGCCTTTCCCCGGATTACGCTCCTTTCTATGCCTTCCGGGCCCGTTATGCCGCTACGGACGCGGAACGGATTGCGGATGCGGAACAGGCGGTGAAGCTCGTTCCGGATGAATGGAGATATCGCAAGGCCCTGGTCGAAGCGCTCCTCAAGGCAGGCCGCCCTGAAGAGGCCGCGGCCGAAGCCGGACCGTTCCTGGAGGCCCATCCGGACTGTTTCGCCTTCGCGGCCGTCGCCGTGCGCGCCATGCTCGCTTCCGGACGGTTGGAAAAAGCCGATAAGATCCTTACTGAAACCGTTTTCCTGCCTTTCGAGGGGCAGAACGACATCCGGAACCTGTACCACAAGGTGAAAATCTTCCGGGCTGTCGAGGCCCTGGAACGGGGAGACAAGGAGGCGGCGCTGCGTTTCCTGGACGAGGATCTACAGTGGCCGCACAACATCGGAGTCGGCCGTCCCTATGACGACCAGATCGACACCCGTCTCAATCAGAAGCTGAGGGACGCAGCTCTCGGAAAGAGCTCCCTTGCCTCCGTCAAGTCGGATCCGCTCTTCCGCGCGTTGTAATCTTTTATTCCGCCAGGAAGGTAATGATGTCCATGATGCTGCTCCGCACCTCGGAAACGGGGGCGACGCAGTTGTTGGTGAGGATGGAAAACACGATGGCCTCTTTCGGAACGGGTTGTCCGGGAACATAGCCGGCCGGCATGATATACCCGCTGTAGCAGAGCACCCCGTCCATCGACCCGCTCTTCATCCAGATCCGTTTCTTGAGCGTCTCCGGTTTGCCCGCAAGGACATTCCGGAGCGTTCCGCTGCTGCCGGGCTGGGGCAGGGTTTTCAGGAAGACGGGGAAGGCGGGGGAGGCTTCCATCGCGGTCAGATAGCGGACGAAGAAGTCCGGCGTGATGAAGTTGTGTCGGGACAGGCCGCTCCCGTCCTCGATCTTCACCCCGTAGGACGTATCGACTTTCAGGTCTTCAAGCACCTCGAATTCAGCCACATAGCAGCTGTCGTAAAGATCCGTTCCCGTCGCGTTCTTGCCCATGGTCCTCAGCAGGGTCTCGGCGTAGAAGTTGTCGCTGCGGTGATTGGTTTCCTTCGCGATCAGGTCGAGGGTCGGGGACCAGGTGGTGCAGATATTCTTCATCTCGTCGGCCGCTTTCTCGGCCGGAACGAAATCCGCTCCCCGGATATAGCCGCCCCGGTCGATGTCGGCATAGCCGCCGGTGATGACCCAGCCGGTCGAAGTGAGGTTTTTCCAAAAATAATAGGCGCAGGTCATCGCTCCGAACTTGTTGGAGCAGTTCTCTGTCTTGGGCTTGCGGTCGATGCCGAAGGTCCCCCGCATCTCCGCGTAGGGGGCGAGATCCGTCGTGTACATGTAGAGGGTGTTTCCGGATCCTTCCGGCCCGGTCGTTCCCCGGAAGGCGAAGTGCATCCAAGGGGTCTCGGGGTATTTCTGCTTGACGTTGACCGGACTCCCGACCGACAATCCCGCGCTGACATCGAAATCCTGGGCGTTCTCATAGAAAGACAGCCCGCTTCCGCCTGTCCCATAGTCGGTTCCCATGTCGTTGTACTCCCAGGAACTGTTTTCCAGGTTTCCTTCGAAGAAGCGCCCGTCACCGATGATCCGTCCGTGGATCGCGTTTATCCCTGCTTCGCGTATGGCGCTTTTCCATTTCCAGAACAAAGCGTCCGGTTTAAGGGCGATGCTGTCCGCCGAGGCGAGGGTCGGGTCGCCGCCGCCGATGATGTAGATGTCCCCTTCGAGGATCCCGTCCTTGATTTCACCGCTGTAGGCGATCGAGGTTCCGAAATGGAAGTCTTTCCCGAGGGAATGCAGGGCGCATCCGGTCGTGATGAGTTTCGTGTTGGAGGCGGGGGTAAGCATCTGCTGCGGGTTGAGGCTGGCGAGGACCTTCCCGTTCCCGTCCATGGCGAGAACGCCCCAGGATGCGTTTTTGAGAGGGCCCATGGTACAGAGCCTGTCGATACATCCCTGGGCTTTGGGATTCTGGGCGGCTGCCTGAAGGGTCAGGAGCAGCAGGACGAGGGCGGCAAATCTTTTCATAAAACCGATTCTTTGCCGTAAAGATACGGATATTTTGTAAATTTGCGATAATAACGGTGCAGGGGAAGGGGTATCCCCCTTCCCTGCGCCTAAAAGAATCGAATATGAAAAAGACTGTATTGGTATCGGGCGGAGCCGGGTTCATCGGCAGCCACGTAACGGTGGAACTCCTCCAGGCGGGCTACGAGGTTATCGTGGCCGACAATTTCTCCAACTGTGACACGACCTGCTTCGAAGGCGTCAAGAAAATAACGGGCCGGGAAGACCTTCCGCTCGTGAAGATGGACTTCTGCGACGCCGAGGCTGCGGAGCGTCTTTTCGCGGAGAACCGGATCGACGCCGTGATCCATTTCGCCGCTTTCAAGGCGGTCGGCGAGTCGGTGGCGAAACCCCTGATGTACTATAAGAACAACCTCCAGAGCTTCCTGAATGTCCTCGAGGCTGCGGAGAAGGCCGGTGGATGCAATGTCCTCTTCTCCTCCTCGGCGACCGTCTACGGGGAACCGGACCATGTTCCCGTTACCGAGCAGACGCCCCGCAAACCCGCGACGTCCCCCTATGGGAATACCAAACAGATGTGCGAGGATATCCTCCGCGATGCCGTCAGGGCCTCGGAAGGCAGGCTGAAGGGCATCCTGCTCCGCTATTTCAATCCGATCGGGGCCCATCCCTCCGCCCTCATCGGCGAGCTCCCGCGGGGAGTTCCCAACAACCTCGTCCCGTTCATCACCCAGACGGCGATCGGAAAGCGCGAATGCCTCTCGATCTTTGGAAACGACTATCCGACCCCGGACGGGACCTGTCTCCGCGACTACATCGATATCGTGGACCTCGCCAAGGCCCATGTCGCCGCGGTTTCCCGGATGCTGGACGGAAAGATGAAGGAGGACTGCGAGGTCTTCAACATTGGCACGGGCCGGCCTGTCTCCGTCCTGGAACTGGTCAATGCTTTCGAGAAGGTCAATGGCCTGAAACTCAATTACAAGTTCGCCCCTCGGCGCGCCGGTGACGTGACCGCGATCTGGGCCGATCCGACCCTCGCGAACGAGGAGATGGGCTGGAAAGCCGAGCGCACCGTCGAGGAGACCCTCGCCGCGGCCTGGGCCTGGGAACGCCACCTCCATGACCTCGGCCTGTAGCTCCGCCAGAGCCGTGCCGCCTAACTTGTTGATAATGAGTAAATTCGTTAATCAAAGGGCCCTGAAAAGAGAGGCCCTTTAGCGAAGCAATTCCTTGAATAATAGACAGTTAAGCGGCACGGGGAGTGCCCTTTGTCCCGGTCAGGAGGCCTTTGCTGACAAGGGTTCACGGGAACGGCAGATGAAGATATTTTGCGGCTTGTTTTTTCTTGACGGCGGGAACATGGGTCAGAATGAGGGATAGTAGTTTCCTTCTTTCTCCTTCAGGAAGTCCCGGAATACATTTGAGATTATCAAGGATTCTTTCTTTGAGGAAAAAGGTTGTTATTCTCCGGTAGACGGTATCATCTCCCCCCAGAGTATCCTCACGGATATCGTATTCGCTGCCAGTATTCGAATGGACTGCCGTCAGAAGTGATGAGATACTTCCATAATATCCAATCAGACTCTTGTAATCAATGGGGTTGTATTTTCGGATGACATAGTCGGTCAGCTGTTTCTTTTCTTCATTGTCCAGTTTTGTGGAGATTGTTTGGAGGAGGGCATAGTTGATGGCTTCTCCCCGGTTGTAGAATGCATCGATGATCCGGCAGGCCTTTCTGAGGGGCTGTGAGGCGTGGCTTTTTACCAGAGGCATAGAAAAAGGATGTGAGGAGGAACCATAAGCGAGGAAATTCCAGGGATAATCTTCCGCTTTTTTGCAAAGTTTCTTTTCGACCGGATTATTCAGATTGTATGCGATTGCTGTTCTGATTTTTTTGAATCCGGTTTTTACTGACCATCCGAAGGGAGAATGAAACAAGGGTCCCGCCCGCCCGGACGAGGTATTGTACAAGCGGACAAAAGGTGATGTGTACAGCATGACAAATCGTTCCAGTGTTTTTCTGTCAGCGACATGGATGAGAAGGTGGATGTGATCGATCATGATACACAGGCAGATCACAGAGATCCCGCAACTGCGGGCTGCTACGGAAATAAGAGATAAAAGAACCAGATAATCACTGATTGAATAGAAAAGAAGAGATCCGTTTATGGTATTTTGGTAAATGTGAATCAGTTCTTCCTCTTCGAAGAGATTTCGTGCAGGTCTCATAAAGAAGTTTTTCAAGTTTCGTCAAAGGTCGATAAAAGTTTGGAAATCTCCAAGTCCTCCCCGGCTGTTTCGCGCCCGCCCGCCTAGCAACAACAATCTGTGCTTCGTAACGTATTGATAATGAGTAAAATCACATATAGTAGGGACCTTGGAGGAAGGGCCCCTCAATGAAGTTATTATCTGGAAGACAGATAGTTATGCAGCACGGCGAATCAACCTTTAAGGAAGGCTTTGAGGGCGGGGCGGTAGAGGTCGCTGACGGGGAGCTGGGTGCCGTCGTCGAGAATGACGGAGCCCGTGCCGGCGGAACGGATCCGGGACAGGTTGACCAGGTAGGAACGGTGGATCCGGAGGAAACGGTCGGAAGGGAGCTGCTCGGAGAGGCGGCGAAGGCTGTAGAGGACGACGAGCGGTTCCGGAGTGTCGGACAGATGGACCTTGATATACTCGCTCATGCTCTCGACATACCGGATCGTGTCCGGAGAGACGAGAACCGTCCGACGGTCGGTCCGGAAGGACAGGATTTCCATCTCGGGCGAGGTTGCACGCATCATCTCAAACCGCTCCTTCAGCCGTTCCATGGAAGTGAGGAATTCATTGAAGCTGAATGGCTTCAGGAGATAGTCGACGGCATTGACCCGGAATCCTTCCAGGGCGAATTCCGAATAAGCCGTTGTAAAGATGAACAGGGGAGGCCGCTCCAGGGACCGCACGAAATCGAGTCCGGAAAGGTCCGGCATATTGATGTCCACCAGCATTGCGTCGGTCTTGTCCAGAAATGGGACGGCTGCCGCCGCGCTATGGCAGGATGCGACTCGCTCGAGGAAAGGCACTTTCGAGACATACATCTCCAACTGCCTGAGAGCCAGCGGCTCATCATCTATGAGAAGAATGCGTATCATAGTTCGTGATGATCAGGTGGAGCCGCCGGCAGTTGCAGACAAATACTGTAGGTTGTAGGTTTTTCCTGTATTTCAAGGGTGTAGTTTCCGCCATACAGCAGGTCCAGCCGCTGACGGACATTGGCAAGTCCGATTCCATGTTTCCGCTGCTGTTCGGCGCCCTGCCGGCTGTTCTCGCAGGAGAAGCGGATCATCCCGTCACCCAGGGTGACACCGACTTCGATGAAAGATTCCCGCTCATAGCTGACCCCATGCTTGAAGGCATTCTCGACGAAGGAGGCCAGCAGAAGGGGTGGAATCTGTTCATCGGCCGTTTCTGCCGGGAACGCCGCTGAAATCCGGACCGAATCCGCATAGCGGATGCGCATCAGGGAGATATAATGGTCGAGGTATTCCAGTTCCCGGGCGAGGGGGATGGTCGGACGGTCTCCGTCGTAGAGGACGAACCGCATCAGTTTCGAGAACTCCTCGATGCTCTCCTTCGCCTTATCGGGATCGATGTCCACGAGGGCGTGGATGTTGTTGAGGGTGTTCATGAAAAAGTGCGGGTTGATCTGGTAGCGGAGGGATTCCAGCCGGTTGTGGAGGTGCTCCGTTTTCAGAAGTTCCATCCGCCGTTCCCCGCGCCTGGCTTCGAAGAAGAATTTGGCTCCGAGGTTCGCCCCGATCAGCAGGATTCCCATGATGATTTTCATCGTTTCCGGTCTCATGGGAGGTTCTCCTCCGGGCCTTCCCGGTCTCTTCCCGGGGTCTCCCTGCCTCTGCCGCATTTCTGGAGCCGGTCCTCTTTCCGGAACGGGTCTTCTTTCCGGGGCGTCGGCGTGGATATGCTTCTGCGGAGGCGGGAGGGGATGGCCCTGCCTGGAGAAATTGTTGTGGCTCAGGAAAATGAAGGAACCGAAAGCGACCAGGAGGACGGAGAGAAGAGCGAGGTAGAGGGCGGTCCGGCGCTTTTTGATCAGCTGGGGTGCGATCAGGAAATTATGGATCAGGAACAGGGCAAGGAACGGAAGGATGGCGAGCCATGCCGATATCATCTCCTTGGCACCGAAGGTCAGGGAATGCCCTGAGAGCCAGCGGAACAGCAGCCGGACGGGAGCGGCTGCAAAGATAAGTGTCCACAGGATCAGATAGAAGATGTTTTCTTGCCGGGTTTCTTTTTCCATGTGTTTCATGGTATCGGGTCCGGCTACAAAAGTACGAAAGATTTCCGGACGGAACCCGCCGTTCGCTGATAAAAATGCCGCGTTCGCTGAATAACTTCTCCGATGGCCGGCGAATTGCTTATCTTTCAGGAAACTGAACGGGAGGTAAAAATGAATAAGATACTGATTCCCATCGCCGCATTGGCGCTCTGGGGCTGCTCCGGAGACTTGATTGAACCCATTGAGATACCGACGGACGGAGAGCCGTCCACGTCCCTGGCCGATCCGAAACTATCTTGGAGCGAAACGGTCTGCAAGGCCGTCCTGGGGTCGGAAAACACCTTTCCGACCCTGTCCAATCAATTTGGCGTAACGGTAACCTACACCTCTTCCGATCCCGCCGTCGCCGTCGTCGACGCAAACGGAGCCGTCACCCTCGCCGGAGCGGGAACGACCGTCGTAACGGCCTCTTCCGCCCGGACGGATACGTATGAGGCCGCCAGCGTCTCTTATGCGCTGACCGTCGCAAGAGGCGGGTCCGGACTCTCATGGTCCGCCGCAAGCGCCGAGATTATCATAGGAGGAGACTATCTCCTTCCGACACTCAGCAACCCCCACGATCTGGCGGTTACATACTCTTCCAGCGACGAAAGCGTAGCGTCTGTTGATGCCCGGGGGACCGTTACGGTCAAATCCGACGGGACGGCCGTCATTACGGCCTCCACCGAGGAAACGGCTGTATACGAAGCGGAAAGCGTATCCTATACCCTGACGGTCTCGAAGAGCGATCAAGGCATTTCCTGGTCCATGGACAGTTGCTCGGCAACGATCGGGGGAACGGACAACACCTTCCCGACCCTCGTCAATCCCGGAAAGCAGGCTGTTTCCTTCTCGTCCAGCAATGAAAGCGTGGCCGCCATCGGAACCGACGGAGTCGTAACTCTGAAGTCGGCGGGGACTACGATTATCACGGCGACCTCCGAAGAGAGCAGTACCCATGTCTCTGCCAGTGTGTCCTATACGCTGACGGTCGATGAAAAAGGGGTGAGCCTGAAGAGCGCCGACCTGGCCTGGCCGGCGACCGGATACAGTGCGACGATGGGCAGTCCCTTCCCGTCCCCCGTTCTTTCCAATCCGTATGGCCTGGCCGTTTCATATGCCTCTTCATCGCCGGCTGTCGCGACCGTCGCCTCCGACGGGACCGTCTCCCTCGTGGGCGCCGGAACGACGACCATTACCGTTTCCTCCGAAGCGACGGATACGTATGCTGCAGGCAGCGCCTTCTATACTTTGACGGTCAGCAAGGCATCGGTTTCACTGACTTGGAGTGAAAGCGGCTGTACAGCGACCCTCGGCTCCGAAGAGAACCGGTTCCCGACCCTGACGGTCAATCCGGCAGGAGCACCGGTCGTCCCGGTCTATACTTCTTCCGATCCGGCCGTCGCCGCCATCGACGCAAACGGAGCCGTCACCCTCGCCGGAGCGGGAACGACAACGATTTCAGCGATCTTTGAAGGGAATGGCGTCTATATGGCCGCCTCCGCGTCCTACACCTTGAAAGTCGTCAACGCGGTGGATGAAGGGGCGGGGGTCTATACCTTCGCATCGGCGGGGGATCCGTCTTCGGAAGACGACATCGCGAATACGATCTTTACGAGGATGGTCACGGTGACCTATTCCACAGGTGGGGAAGCGGCCGTGAAGGGAGCCTCTTCCGACCTTTCCGTCTCGGTCAGCGGGAACCATGTCACCGTTTCGAATTCCGGTTCGGAATGTATCGTATACAAACTGACGGGAACGACGGCGGACGGCTCCTTTACGCTAAGCAGTTCGAAAAAGCAGGCGGTCTGGCTGAGCGGGGTTTCGATCACCAGCAGGACGGGCGCCGCCATCAACAACCAGAGCGGCAAGCGCACATTCGTCTTCGTGGAGGGTTCGAACACGCTGTCAGACAGTTCCTCCGCCGCCTATTCGACCACCGGGGACACGGATATGAAGGGCGTCTTTTTCAGCGAAGGACAGCTCCTTTTCAGCGGAAACGGCACCCTGACCGTCAATGCCGACAATGCCAAGTCGAAGTCCGGCATCGTCTCGGACGATTATGTCCGGTTCATGTCCGGTCCGACCGTCAGGGTCGTGGCGGGAACCGGTGCCGGTCATGGGGTCCGGGGCAAGGAATATGTCCGAATCAGCAACGGAACCCTGGACATCACGACCAAGGCGGCCATGAAAAAGGGCATCGGGTCCGATGATTATGTGCTCGTCGAAGGCGGAACCTCGACCATCACGGTCAGCGGGGGCGTCGCTTATGACAGCGAGGAGGCGGAATACAAGGGTTCGGCAGGCATCAAGGCGGACAATTATTTCGCCATGACCGGAGGAGTCCTGGCCATCACGAATACCGGCAACGGCGGCAAGGGCATCAGCGCCGGCAGCTATGATTATGACAGCCAGACCCATGCGGTCGCGGACAGTTATATTTCCGGGGGTTCCCTGACCATAAAGACGACAGGCTCGGAGTCCAACGACGTCTCTTCCAAGGGAATCAAGATCGGCTGGGTAACCAAAAGCGGCAGCGGCGACCGGGCCAAGGTCACGGGATACGCCGGGAACCTGAAAATCAGCGGCGGGAAGATCACCGTCAGTTGCTCGAAAAGCGAAGGAATTGAATCCAAGGGGAATATGGTGTTCACGGGAGGGGAGACCTATGTTTCTTCGACGGGGGACGATGCCATCAACGCCCAGGCGGAACTGAATGTCAGCGGCGGCTATCTCTATGCCTATTCCTCGGCAAACGATGCGATGGACGCGAATCACGATATGAAATTTTCCGGCGGTTATGTCTTTGCCGTTACGACCAAAGGCAGCCCCGAGGTCGCGCTGGACGCCAACACGGAGAGCGGGTACAAGCTTTATATCAACAGCGGCGCGACCGTCGTGGCTTATGGCGGGCTGGAAAGAGGCTATTCCGCTTCCCAATCCGTTTACAGCATGAGTTGTACGGCCGGGAACTGGAATGCGCTTTCTTCCGGCAGTTCCTTCATCGCCGCTTTCAAGGCTCCTTCCGGGGTGTCCAGTGTCGTGGTTTCCGCCCCGTCCCTTTCCAAGGGTTATAAGGGCGTCAGCGTGGGAAGCGCGACATATGCCAACGGAATCTGGGCGACTTCGGGAATATCCGGCGGATCGTCCGTCTCCCTCAGCTCCTACAGCGGCGGAAGCGGTGGCGGAGGTCCCGGCGGAAGATGGTGATTTTGGATGAATTCAGAATTATTCGTATCTTTCCACATTAGATTTGAAACAAATGAAACGGATACTGATATTTGCAGCGTCATTGCTCCTCCTTGTTCCCGCTTTGCGGGCCCAGGAGACTCCGAAGATCGACAAGAAGAACCTGGTGATCAAGGAGTGGAATACGGACGTGAGGACCAACGCCAAGGTTCTGGACCATGTGACCACCTTCAATTCGGAAGGACAGAAACTGGAAGAAATCGAATATGGCTCCAGGAAGCAGAAATGGCGCAAGCGTTTCGAGTACGGGGCGAACGGGAAAGTCTCGAAGGAAATGTTGTACGATGAGAATAACAAGCTTGTCAACTACAAAAAATTCGAGTACAACGAATTCGGGCGCAAAAAGACCCAGTATACCTACAATCCGAAGGGTAAGCTCCTGACTGTGAAGATATTTGAATATAAGACCGAAGATGCCTGAGTGTCCCGGACCCATAGCCGGAAGGCTGGAAGCCCTCCCTCCGATCTCGCTCGGGGAAATGGACTCCATCCGTCTGATGAACCGGATCGATACGAAGTTCATGACGGAGGAGAAAACGCTCGCGCGGATTCTCTCCGATGCCTTCCGGTGCGGTTACAGGGCCCTGCTGGCCGACGGGGTCAAACTCTCGCCGTACAACTCGCTCTACTATGATACCGCAGACCTGAAAATGTACCTGGACCACCATAACCGGCGACTTGTCCGGGAAAAGATCCGGACCCGGGTCTACCTCTCATCGGGAGCGACTTTCCTGGAGGTCAAGCGGAAGAACAACAAAGGCCGCACCCGGAAAAAACGGACCCGGATCGCTCCGGAACTCTTTTGGGATTTCCGGGGCGAAAAAGAGGCCGTGGACTATCTGGAGGGCCATTCCTCTTATACAGCAGAGGGAATTTTCCCGGCCCTGGAAACCACTTTTGACCGGATTACCCTCGTCAACGCCGCCTTGACCGAGCGCCTGACCATCGACATGAACCTTCGCTTCCGGAACCTCCGGACGGGGAAGACGGCGGATCTCGGGGACGGGGTCATCATCGAACTCAAGCAGGATGGCAGAGGGGAGAGCGATATGAAACGCATCCTCCTGTCCCTTCGGGTCAAACCGGTCCGGATCAGCAAATACTGCATCGGAACGACCCTGACCGATCCCGATGCCAAATCCAACCGTTTCAAAGTCAAGGTCCGGGCGATCCGGAGAATCATCCATACTAAAATCACGACATCATGATAAAGATCCTTACCCTTTTCCTTTCCGGCCTTCTGGCGTTCCAGCCGCTGCAGGCGGACCTGTCCTCGCTGGGCGAGTACGATCTCGATGACGAAGCCGTCATCGATGTCAGCGAGATCGCGGAAGCGGCCATGACGACGACCCAGAGCATCACGGAGCTGGCGATCCGTTTCGGGATCAACCTTCTGGTCTGCTGGATCCTCGTGCAGTTCTTCTATTACCGGAAGAGCCGCCGCCGGGACTATTATTTCACGTTTATGGTCTTTTCCACCGCGATGCTGATGCTCCTGTACATCATGGGCAACGTCGAAATCGGAGTGGGTCTGACCCTCGGTCTTTTCGCGATTTTCGGGGTCATCCGCTACCGGACGGAAACGGTGCCGATCCGGGAGATGACTTATTTGTTCGTGATCATCGCCCTCGCCGCGATGAACGGCCTGGCTCCGGTCTACCGCCTTGCGGGCAGCGTGACGGACAACCCCCACTATGTCCTTCCGGCCGGAAACATCGCAGTCCTCGTCCTGTCCAACCTGCTGGTCGTCTGCCTGATCTGGATCCTGGAAGACGAGCGTCTTCTCAAGCATACTTCCGCGAAACTCATCCTCTATGACCGGATCGAGCTGATCGTTCCGGAACGGCGGGCGGAATTGGTAGCCGACCTGGAAAAGCGGGTCGGCGTACAGATCGACAACCTGGAGATCGGCCATGTGGACTTCCTTCGGGATGCTGCCTATATCAAGGTCTATTATACGCTGGAAAAAGGAGAGAACGCGACGATCGACCAGTTGACCAAGGCCAACGAATTCATTGAACAGTAGCTTTATGAAAAGAATCCATATCCTTATCGCGGCGCTGATGCTCGTCCCTTCGGTTTCAAGAGCGCAGCAGGAGACGGTGGACGTCGGGAACGACATCCGCGGCCGTTTCAGCGTCGAGATCGACCGGAAACTGGCCAAGGGACTCCATGTCTTCGCCGAAGGGGAAGTCCGTGCGTATGACAATTTCGGGACTTTCAAGCGTTATTCCGGCTCGCTCGGAATGAGCTATAAGATCAACTCGTATCTCAAGACCGGGGTCAGCTATACCTTCTTCAACCAGGTGAACGGCACCGGGGAATGGGTCCCGCGCCACCGGATGAACATGGACCTGACGGGCTCCCTCAAGACCGGATTCTGGCGGTTCTCGCTTCGGGAACGGGTCCAGGTCACGAACAAGACCGGTTCCCTGAACCCCTACCAGACGGTGCGGAACCAGGTTGCCCTGCGCTCCCGGCTGAAAGCCTCCTACCGTGGCTTCAGCGCAATCGAACCCTACGCTTTCGTGGAGGTCCGGAACGTCCTGAACGACCCCCGCTGCTCTGCTACATATTCCCTTTCTACGGAAACCTATTCGGACTACCAGTTCCTGGGGTACAATGACATCTACCTGAACCGGGTCCGGAGCGCGCTCGGCCTGGAATGGAGCCTTTCCCTGCAGCACACCCTGGACTTCTTCCTCTTCGGGGACTGGTGTAAGGAGAAGGAGGTCGATACGAACAAGGAAGGGACGAAACTCAAGTCTCTGACCTGGGAGAAAGGATTCAATACGACAATCGGTGTCACTTACAAGTTCTCATTCTAGAACGGAATGAAAGAAATATTCTCGAAATCGCCCCGTGCCGGTGTTTTTTGGGCCGTTACCCTCGGATACGGGCTCTTTTATGTCTGCCGGCTGAGCCTCAACGTGCTCAAGAAGGCGATCGTGGATGACGGCTTTCTGACGGAGTCCCAGCTCGGGATCATTGGATCCGCCCTGTTCTTTTCCTATGCCATCGGCAAGTTCGTCAATGGATTCCTCGCCGACCGGGTCAATATCCGCTGGTTCATGGGAGGTTCGCTGCTTGTGTGCGCGCTGGTTAATTTCGCCTTGGGACTCAAGGCCCCGTTCTGGCTCTTCGTGGGCCTTTGGGCCCTGAACGGCTGGTTCCAGTCGGCCGGGGCTCCGAGCAGCGTCATCGCGCTGAAACGCTGGTTCGGCGGCGGGGGAATGGGCACGGTCTACGGTTTCTGGAGCGCCAGCCACAACATCGGCGAGGCCGTGACGTTCATCTTTACGGCCGTCATGGTCGGAGCGTACGGGTGGCAGGCGGGTTTCCTGTCGGCCTCGGCCCTGGGCCTGCTGGGCGTAGGGCTGATTGTTCTCCTTTTGAAACCCTATCCGCCGGGCGCCGAGCCGCAGCTGACCGGTCTCCAGAGGCAGAAAGATATCAGCCGCCACCAGCTGACGGTGCTGAAGATGCCGATGATCTGGGTGCTGGCACTGGCGTCTGCTTTCATGTATGTCGCGCGTTATGCGGTCAACAGCTGGGGAATCTTCTATTTCGAGGCCGAGAAGGGGTATACCGTCGTACAGGCATCGTCCCTGATCGCCGTCAGTTCCGTCTGCGGTATCGTCGGCACGGTCCTGTCTGGCCTGATTTCCGACAAGTTGTTCCACGGGGACCGGAACCGTCCGGCCGTCATCGCTTCGGCCATGAACCTGGTTTCCCTGCTGATGTTCCTCTTTGTCCCCAAGGGCAATTATTGGGTGGATATCGCGGCGATGGTCCTGTTCGGCCTGTCGATCGGCGTGCTGATCTGTTTCCTGGGAGGCCTGATGGCTGTGGACCTGGCCCCTGCCGAGGCGGTGGGCGCGGCCGCGGGGGTCATCGGAATCGCCAGCTATGCCGCCGCAGGTATCCAGGATGTGCTGAGCGGCTATTTCATCGAAGGGAAGAAGCAACTGGTGGAAGGGGCGGCGGTCTATGATTTCTCCGCCATCCGGATTTTCTGGGTCGTGGCGGCCTGCTGTTCCCTGGCCTTGCTGCTCGTCATCCTGTTTCGCAGTTACTGTAAAAAACAAACCGTCGGGTCCATATGACACGTTCAGATAACATTTTCCAGTCTTTGAAAGGGCGCCTGGTCGTGTCCTGCCAGGCCGAACCCCCTTCTCCCTTCGATTCGCCCGAGCGGGTGGCCGATTTCGCCCGTTGTGCCGTGATGGGCGGGGCCGCGGGCATCCGTACCTGCGGGATTGAAAAGGCCCGTGCCGTCCTGTCGGCCGTGGATCTTCCCGTCATCGCCCTGACCAAATCCTCTTTCCCGGACGGGACGGTCTGCATCACAGGTACGATAGACGACGTGGACGCCCTGGTCTCGCTGGGGGTCCATGTCGTTGCGGTGGACGGGACGCTCCGGTTCCGGGAAGGTGCCCTGACGGGTCCGGAGTATATCGCCCGGATCCGGAAACGGCACCCGGACCAGCTGCTGATGGCCGACATTTCCACGCTGGAGGAGGCGGTCCTCTGCCGGGCCGCCGGAGCGGACTGCGTTTCCACGACGCTGGCTGGTTATACGCCCGAAACCCTTTCCGAAGCCTCGGAGGGCCCTTCGTTGGAACTTCTTCGGGAATGTGTCCGGACCCTGGACTGCCCCGTTTTCGCGGAAGGACGGTACAACACGCCCGCCGAGGCTGCCGGGGCCGTTCGGAACGGCGCTTACGCCGTGGTGGTCGGTTCCGCCATCACCCGGCCGCAGGTTGTCACAAGTTGGTTTGTAAAAGCCTTGGAGCAATGAACATCTTTTTCGGGACGGATGGCTGGAGAGCCTTGCTGGACAAGGAGATCAATACCACATCGGTTGCGGTTGTCGCCCAGGCCTTTGCGGAATATGTCCTGCAGGAAGGGGGAGAGTCCCCCTCCGTTGCGGTCGGATATGATTCGCGCCGCTGTTCGGGAGAGTTTGCCGCCGTCTTCGCCCGCGTCCTCGCCGGGAACGGGATCGAAGTCCTGCTCTCGGACCGGATCGTGCCGACGCCGGTGCTGTCCTTTACGGTGACGGACCGGCATTGCTTTGCCGGCGTGATGGTCACGGCTTCGCACAACCCTCCCCGCTACAACGGCATCAAGTTCAAGGCTGCGTATGGAGGACCTTTCTCCCTGGACCAGACGAAGGCGGTGGAAGCGCTCCTGTACCGTACGGAACCGGTCCTTTCGCCGGAATCCCCCAAGACGGTTAATCTCCTTCCCGCCTATGTCGCCCACGTGGAATCCCGAATCGATTTTGCCGCAATCCGCAAGGCGGGGGTCCGTCCCCTCGTCGATTCGATGGGCGGGGCCGGCGGCACGCTGCTACAAGAGATCCTGGAAAAGAACGGCTGCCCCGCCGATACGGTTTACGGCTCTCCGTCGGAGGATTTCTCTGGACGGCTGCCGGAGCCGATAGCGTCCAATCTCTCTCCCCTCGGAGAGGCGCTCGCCTCCGCTCCCGGGGTCTATTCGATCGGCCTTGCTACGGACGGCGACGCCGACCGGCTGGGCGTCTGCCTGGAAACGGGACCTTTCCTTTCTGCCCAGACGACCATCCTTCTGCTGGTGGATTATCTCAAGCGGGTCCGGCGCCTACCCGGGGCCATCGTGCATACCTCCTCCGTGACCGGTCTGCTGCGGAAGCATTTCCTTTCTCCGGAAACGCCGGTTTACGATGTCCAGGTCGGGTTCAAGTACATTACCGATATTATGGTGCGGGAGACGGTCTGCTTCGGTGGTGAGGAGAGCGGCGGATTCGGCTATGCGATCCATCTGCCGGAGCGGGACGGTATTTTCTCGGGCCTGCTGTTCCTTGAGATGCTGTCCGAGTCCGGTTTCAGCACCCTGTCGGCCTATGTGGAAGAACGGGAAAAGGTGCTGGGAAAACCGCATTACGCGCGCACCGATGTCGTTTGCGACCGTCCGGACAGGACCGCCCTGCTGCCCCGTCTCCATGCCGCAGCCCTTTCTTCCGTGGCGGGATTTCCGGTGGTCTCGGAACAGACGTTCCTCTCTTCCCGCGGCATTGTCAACGGGATCAAGTATATCCTGGAGGGCGACTGCCGCTGGCTGCTGATCCGGGCTTCCGAGACCGAGAGCATTGTTCGCTATTATGCGGAAGGGCAGGATGACGCCGAAGTGCAGCGGCTGCTCTCGGCCGGCCCCGCGCTCCTTTCTTCGGAGCAGGGTATCCCCTCTGAAACCGTCGCTTTGCGACCCCTCCCTTAGGGCCCCTCCCTCTTATAGTGCCGAGGGTGGCATAGGTTTCAGAGGGGATACCCTGCTCCAAAGAGTCTGCCTTGACGGGACCCCCGGCGGGCGAGACAGGCGTCCAGCAGCGTCCGGATCCGGTCTGGCCGGGCCCCTGACCAGGGAGAGACGGCGAGAAAACGGGGCGGGACCGCCGCCGCAAGTCGGTCGATCCGAAGGTCTGGCCGAAGCCGTTCGAGAAGATCCGCCAAGAGTTCGATATAGTCCGGAAGGTCCGGGAGCAGGAATTCTTCCGGATGTTTTTCATATTCCAGAGCCATGGGCGTCCCTTTCAGGATCTGGAGCTGGTGCAGCTTGATTCCGGTCAGGGGAAGTTCATTGATCATCCCGCATTCCCCGAGGAGCATCTCCCGCGTTTCTCCGGGAAGGCCTAGGATGAAATGCGCCCGGGTGTCGATTTCCCGTTCCGCGCTGAGCCGGACCGCCCGCCGGGCGTCCTCGAAAGTATGGCCCCGGTTGACTCTCTCGAGGGTCCGGTCATAGCAGGATTCGATGCCGAATTCGAGAATGACTTTCCCCGGCAGGGACGCGATGAGGTCCAGTTTCTCCTCGTCGACGCAGTCGGGGCGGGTGCCGATGACAAGACCTCTGACGGCGGGGTGGGAGAGGGCTTCCCCGTAGAGTTCCCGGAGTCTGGAAACCGGTCCATAGGTATTCGTAAAGGACTGGAAATAGGCCAGGCAGCCGTCCGCCTTCCGGCCCCGGGCGCGGTGGAAGGCGATTCCGTCGTCGATCTGTTCCCGGATGGACTTCCCCGGATGGCTGTATGCGGGATGGAAGGCGGCGTTGTCGCAGAAGGTGCAGCCGCCCCGCCCGAGGGTCCCGTCCCGGTTCGGGCACGTGAACCCCGCGTCAATGACCAGTCGCTGAATACGTTCCATACTCTTTTGCAAAGATAGGAATAATCACTATCTTTCCGGAAAGAAATTCTGATGAACCTCGTTACCCTTTTCCGAAAGATCCTGCCCTATGTGAAGCCATACCGCTTCCTCGTGGCGATCACCCTGTTCCTGACCCTGATAGGTTCCTTGCTGGCCCAGGTCAACGCGGTCGTGCTGGACTGGACGGTCGATTCGATCAACGACCTGGTCGGTTCCCCGGAATTCACCTGGGGCAAGGCGGCGAGAATCCTGACCATCGTCAGCATCGTCCTTCTCGGGAAGGAGATCCTTCGGGCCGGGATTTCCTTCGCCCAGCGGAATTTCGGCGAGAAGCTCAGGATCAACATCTCCCAGAGTCTTTCCCTCGGGGTCGTCAAGAGGATCCTTACCTACCGGATGGCTTTTTTCGCGCGCAGCGAGAATGCGCCGGGCATGCTCCAGGCCAGGATCGACCAGGGAGCGAACAGCATCTCCAGGACCATCCAGAGCTTTTTCATCGACCTGCTTCCGATGATCGTCAGCTCCGTGCTGGCCCTGGTGCTGATTTTCGTCGCCAACCTGTATGTCGGACTCACCGCGCTGGCGATTGTTCCGGTCTATTTCTGGATTACCTCCCGCCAGGCGAAGAAGCTCAAGGGCTCCAGACGGAACATGCGGGGTTTCAATGAAAAGCGCAGCGGCAGCATTATGAACATCCTCGAAAGCATGAATGTCGTGAAGTCATTCAACCGCGAGGAGATCGAAATGGCCAAGCAGACAGAGCTGCAGACCGGTTTCTACGGCAACCAGATGAAAGTCCGCCAGGCCTCTTTCGGCTACGATTCCCTGAAGAGTTTCGTAAGCCAGACCGGTACGGTGCTGATCATCATCCTGACCTCCTACCTGGTGCTGACGGGTTATCCCGGGATGACAATCGGCAAGATCATGTACCATATCATGCTCTTTTCCAACGTGACGGCCCCGATCACCCAGCTGCAGCGCATTTTCGACGACCTCAACGATGCCGTAATCTATGCGGAAGGCTATTTCGACATCGTGGACGCCGACAGCGAGGTCGAGCCTACGGGAGGCTACAGGCCGGAAAAAGTCGAGGGCAACTTCGAGATGAAAGGGGTCGATTTCACCTATCCCAACGGAACGAAAGCCCTGCATGACATCTCCCTGAAGGTGGACAGCGGAAAAATCACGGCCCTTGTCGGGCTCAGCGGGGCGGGAAAGTCCACGATCGTCAACCTGCTGGACAAATTCTACGAGCCGGACTGCGGAAGCATCACCCTGGACGGGGTCGACCTGCGGGAATGGGATACCCGGTTCCTCCGGGAGAACATCGGCCTGGTCCTTCAGAAGAACCATATCTTCGACGGCAGCGTCGAGGAGAATATCCGTTACGGAAAGCCGGGAGCGACGGCGGAGGAGGTCTACGAGGCGGCCCGGAAGGCCAGCCTTTACGACCAGATCGCGGCCCTGCCGAACGGTTTCAAAACCGCTGCGACGAACCTTTCGGGCGGCCAGCAGCAGCGGGTCGCCCTCGCCCGGATGTTCCTCAAGAATCCCCCGATCATTTTCCTGGATGAGCCGACTGCTTCGCTGGATGCGGTTGCGACCGAGCAGATCAAGTCCGCGATCGATGCCATCAAGAAGGACCGGACGGTCATCATCATCTCTCATTCCATCTCCCAGATCATAGACAGCGAGATGGTTTATGCGTTGAAGGAAGGGCATCTCGAGCAGAGCGGCACCCCGGACGAACTCTATAAGAAGGGCGGGGTCTACAAGGACATCATGGACGCTTCCGCCCGGAGCCTCAATATCGAGAAACTCGCCCAGACCATCGATTTCGGCAAAAACGATTGATAAAAAAATGTTACAAATCCCGGAAAAGGAAAGGTTTTTTGGCTATTCTTGTAAAATAATGTAACTTCGCGGCCTGTTTTTAGGCGAAAGGCTTACTTTTTGCTTTTTGGCAAGCAAGGTTTTCGCGGAAACGGTATTTAATACAACAGATGGCCGAGAATACATATCCGAAAGTGTCCGTCATCGTGCCCGTATATGAAGTTGAACAGTATATCGGGCAGTGTGCGGTTTCCCTGTTCTCCCAGACGTGGAAGAACTGCGAGTTCATTTTCGTGGACGACGGCTCCGACGACCGTTCCATCGACATCGTTGAAAAGATCCTTTCGGAAGACTTCCCTCATCTGATTCCCTCCGTGACCATCATCCATCAGTCCAATTCCGGACTTCCCAAGGCCCGGATGAAGGGTCTTGCCGCCGCGAAAGGGGACTATATCATCCATGTCGATTCGGATGACTGGGTGGAGCCCGACTACATCAGCCATCTGTTGGGAAAAGCCCTGGAGGAGGATGCGGACGTAGTGTATTGCGATTTTTTCAAGGAGTATCCGAAAAGGAACAAGGTCGCGAAAGAGGGGGATTTTACGCCCGGAACGGGTCCGGCGGCCGTCAAGGCCATGCACAACAGCATCATACGGGGATACATGTGGAACAAGCTGGAGCGCCGTTCGCTGTATGACCTTCCTTCGATGTTCGTCCCGGTGCACGGTTATCACGAAGACCTGGTCTTCCAGACCCAGGTCCTCTGCAAGGCGGGAAAAGTGGTCCATCTGAATGAACCCCTCTACCACTATCGCCGTCGGAGGAGAGGAGCCTTGACCGCTAAATCACTGGTCTCCAGTCACCGGCAGTCCGCGGAGAATATGCTGATGCTCTATGATGCCCTACCGAAGGGCGGGGTAGCCCTCGAAGCCTGTGGCATCGACATTCTGATGAGAGGGGGCTGGTACTGCGCCAGCACTTTGGATTTCAAGTTGCTCCGCTCCCATCCCGAGGCTGTCAAGGTCCTGTCCGAGATGAACTTCATCCACGGTTGCCGTGTGCCTATCGGAAAGCAGCGCTATACCCGGTTCATCTGCCGGCTTCTTCGCGGACGGCGTGCCATACGGCGGATGATTTGGGCTCCGGAAGAACGATTCTGATTCCGGTCGAGGCCAGTTCCGCGCCGGTCATGGACAGGGTCTCTCCCGAGTCTTCGTTCGTGAGCCTGTATTTCTTGTCTGCTTTCAGGAATTTCAACCGTGCAACATATCCGGAATCGGGACAGGTCTCCTGGCGGAAAGCCTGGAGCACGGCTTCGTCCGTTTCGCGGTCATGCCATGCGATGGCGGTCCAGTGGGAGTCGTCATCATGGCGATGCCAGGGGGTGAGCGGGTATATATCCTTGACCAGCAGGTGGTTATACTTCTTCCATTCACCGAAGGTGGCGCGCAGGCGGTCGTAGTCCAGATTCACGTCGTGGGTGAATACTTCGGAAATGTTGTAGACCGGAAGCCAGGAGGCCCGGGTGATGTAGAATGTGCTTCCTCCTTCGATGCCCGGATCCAGTTCTCCGGTCGATTCCTTGGTATTCGCTCCGTGGAAAGGGATCCATCGGTTGAAGGACGTCGTCATGGAGAGACGGAGGGCCGTAGTGGTACGGTCGGCGTCGCTTCTCATGAACGGGAGGCTGCGGCGAAGGGATTCGATGTCGTTGCGCCCTCCGCCGGAAGCGCAGTTGTCGATGAAGGTGCATTTCCCGTTCGCCGCGCAGAAATCGATGATCCTGTCCCATAGTTCATAGTGGCCCTGGATGGCCTTGTTTTCAGTGATTCCTGTGCGCGGGAGCCCGGTTTTCTCCATTTCCTTCGCGTCGAACCCTTTCCAGGCTTTCACCGGATTGGAGTTGTTGTCCTCCCGGAACAAGTCCACTCCGTTCTCTCCCATCATCCGGGTAATCCTGCCCAGGGTCCATTCCAGGCAATCCGGGTTGCCGAGGTTGCTGGTGTACCGGTTGCCGCGGTTATAATCGGCCCATTCCGGGTTGTAGCCGTAGTTCCTCGCCAGGTCTTCGACGTCGCAGACGCTTTCGGGCTCGAACCAGGTCAGCACCTTCATGCCTTCCTTGTGGCAGGCTTCATTCGACTCCAGGAAGGACTTGCCCGGCCACTTGACCGTATCCAGTTCCCAGGTCCCGACGGTTCCGTACCAATTCGAGGGGACCGTCTCACCCCTCGGGTCGAAATACCATCCGGCGTCGAACCATCGGAAATCGGGGACGACATCTTCGTAAACGAGGCGTTCCAGGGTCCTTTTCCAGGTGTAAAACCGCTCCGAGATCGAGCCGTCCGAGTTGGGGAGTCCGGTATCCGCGGCGAAACAGGTCGTGGAGAAGGGCTGAATGCGATTGCCCCGGGCGTCTGCAGCGGGCATGTTGTATTTGATGAACCATTCCCTCCATAGATTCGTCGCGTCGTCCCGGTCCCGTCCCTTGTAAGGGAGCATCACGACCAGGGCGGAACGGATTTTCTCCCCCGGCATCAGCACGGAGTCGAAGTGGTTGCAATTCCCGGCCTTCCAGATTGTCGTCGATCCTTCGCTCCAGAATTCGGACATCCAGGTGCCTGCCCAGCCTATGGCCAGAAGCGTTCCTCCGTCCCCATGGACAAGGTCGAAATAAGGGAAGACGATGTGGGTTGCCCGCCCGTTGGAAGAGACGAAACTGACGACGGTGTCCCTGAGTTCGGTCTGATAGTCGGCGTAGAGATTGCCGTGGTCTCCTAGACAACCCCTCAGCATCGGATCCTCTCCTTCGAACGGAATCACCGCACTTGCGAAGTCCTTGATTTCCTTGCTGGGCGAACTTCCCTTGTTCTCAATCCAGACCGTATATTCCAATTCTCCGAATTCCTGATTGAGAAGGGCGTCGACACTCAGTTCCACATCCTTGTCCAAACGGAATACTGCTTTCAGATTCTTTCCGGAAGGAACTGGTCCGCAAGACTTTGAAAGCAGTTCAAGCCCTTCCGGGCCCTCATGGACCACGCCGTCATAAACAAAGGAAAACGGGATGTCTCCGGGGTTCTCCACCCAGCTGCCGAACAGGGCTGCGGAGGTTTCCGGATCGGCGCAAGGACGGTCGGTAGGGATGATTTCGACGGGACGGGAGCAGGCAAAGGCCACGGTGGCGCAGAGTCCCAGGATGGCGGACAATCTTCTCATGGAATAAAGCGGTTTATCAAAGATAGTGACAATTATCATAACATGAAATGAATGCCGTTTTAAAAAAAAGTGCCTATATTTACATCAGTCTAATCTTTGTCTCATATGAAATCGCTCCGGTACTTTTTTCTCGCGGCATCAATCATGCTCGCCTTCGGTTCCTGCAAGAAGCAGGACTCTTTCTCCCAAAGTTTCCAGGCTCCTGTCGGCGACATCAGGGCACTGTATATCCGCCTGGGTAACAATATGTGGTGCGACTGGCCCACGCAGACCATGGGTTCCGACCTGGAAGAGGCCGTCAAATTGCTTCCCGAGCGCAAACGCCCCGACCTTAAACTCGCTACCGTGGATTCCCTGTGGCGGAAAGTGACGGATTACGCCGCCGCGAACGGGATCAATATGCTGGTCGTGGACCTCGGAGAAGGGCTGCAGTTCCCGAGCCATCCTGAACTGGCCGTGGAAGGAAGTTGGAGCGTGGAGAAGATGCGGGACGAAATCCGCCGTCTGAACGGACTCGGGATGGAGGTCATCCCGAAACTCAACTTTTCCTGCACGCACAACGGATGGATGAAGGACTACCGGCATATGGTTTCGTCCGCTCCCTATTATCAGATGTGCTCCGACGTGATCGCCGATGCGATGGAAATCTTCGGCCATCCGCGTTTCTTCCATATCGGCTACGACGAAGAGACCACCGCCCACCAGAACACCTTCAATTACCGGGTGCAGCGGGTCGACGAATCGTGGTGGCGCGACTTCCTCTTCATCGTCGGCGAGGTGGAGCGAAACGGCGCAAGGCCTTGGGTCTGGAGCGATTACGGCTGGTATCACCCTGATTTCTATGAACGATGCCCCAAGAGTGTCATCCAGCAGAACTGGTATTATGACGAAGCCTACGGCGGATTCGACCCCGAGACCAACAAGACGAGGGATTATGACCGCCTGATGGGTTTCTGGAGACTGGAGGAAGCCGGTTACGACCAGGTACCCTGCGGAACGAACTGGGTGGGCTTCAAGCGCCGGGAGCTGAAGATCGATGCGGAGGACGTAATCGGGAAACTCGTCCAAACCTGCCGGAAGGTCATTTCCAAGGACCACCTGTACGGCTTTATGATGGCTCCCTGGAGCGCATGCACGCCGACAGGGACGGATTTCCAGCTCCGCGGCATCGAACTTTTCAAGGAAGCCCTCGCCTCCGAACCGGAGGAGTAGCGCAATCCTGAGCGGATGCCCTGATCCTGATTGCTTTAGGACGGCAGCAATCCGGAGAGGATTGCGTCCAGGTCGAGATGGTTGTCCCGGGCGAGGATTTCCCCGGTTTCCCCGTCAATCAGCAACACGGTAGGGATGCCGCTCAAGGCATAGGTTTCCCACATCGTACCGCTTCCCCGTCCCGGCTTTGTGTCCCGTACATTGATCCAATCCATCCCGTTGTCCAGTATGAACTGCTTCCAATTCTTCTCGTTGGCATCCTCGGAGACGGAATAGATCTCGACGCCTCTCCCGTGATATTTGGCGTACACCTCTTTCAGTTTGGGAAGCGCCTCCCTGCAGGGGCTGCACCAGGTCGCCCAGAAGTCCAGGATGACATATCGGTTGGCCGGATTGCCTACGACATCGCTCAATTTGACGGGATTCCCGTCCGTGTCCGGGAATTCCATGTCCACGAAAAGATGGGCCGGTTCACTGTCCGAGACGCGGGGCTCCGTCCTGGCGCGCCGGGTTAATTCTTCCTTCAGGCTTGCCACGAAGGGCATCGATGCAAGCTCCGGGGCCAGCCTGTCCAGCGTGGCCAGAGCCTTTGCGGCCGATTCGTGATTCGCCGAGAAGTACAGGGCCATGGGACCGGCCGGGTCTTCCGCCATGACGGAATCCCGGATGGTCATCGCGGCTCCGGTCTGTCCGGAATGCAGCAGCTCCCGACACCTGTACAGAAGGTCGTTGTAAGGAGTTCCGACGGCTCCGGTGGAGAGAAGACTCTCATCCTCCGCCGTGGCCTCTACCAGAATGGTCCCGGGCTCCAGGATAAAATCTTTCAACTGAATGCCTTGGCTTCCATGCGTATACAGATACACATGGGCGGGGCCGGAGAAACGCGGGTGAATCTCGAATGCGCCATCCCGGACCACCCCGGTACCGACAACCTTGAAGTTGTCCCAGGCGTTCGTCAGTTCGACCCGGACGCCGTTCCGGACGCCTTGGACAGTGCCTTTCACGACGCAGTCGCCGGAAGGCTTGCAGGCATTGACGATCAAAAACAGGGACGCGATGCCCGTGAGATACATACTGGTCTTCATGTTATACAATTTTTTAACTGTCAACGGCTTTTTTAAAATTGAGCAAATATAAGAATACTTTACCATTTACATGTAGGCACACAGGAGTCTGTTTTCCCCCCCCCGTCCGGCTCGCAGAGCCCCTCCGCAGGCTTAGGTCTGCAGATAAGGTTTTAATGAAAATAATTGCTATCTTTGCAGCGAATTTAATTCGCAAGAGATATGAATTTACGTGATTATAGTTAGAACATTCGACAATTAATATGTTACGCAAATCATTACTGGCCGCATCCTTCCTGATAGGAGCCGTCGCATGTTCCTCCAACCGGACATGCACCATTACAGGTTCTGTCAGTCCGCAACCGGACAGTGTATATCTGGTGGATAACGCGGGAAAACGTCTGGATGCCACTGCTGTTCAAGATGGTTCATTCACCCTGACATGCGAAAGGAACTCTCTGTCCGGAATCTCCGTCATCACCGTGCCAAAGGGCGACCCAGTCCCCCTGATTCCCGACAGCAAGGAAATCACCGTGAAGATCGAGGATGGGATTGCTACCGTAAGCGGCAGTCCGCTTTCGGAAGAGCTCCAGGAACTCCAGCAATGGATAATGAATCATTTCATGTGCTATAACGACAAGGCAACGGCGCTGGCGGAGAGCGGGGACGAAGCAGGCTCCGAAGCCCTCTTTGAAGA
>JAFRUH010000009.1 GCA_017438975.1 Bacteroidales bacterium | reverse complement strand
GCCTTGGCGGCACCCGTGGAGGACGGGATGATGTTCTCGAGGATACCGCGGCCACCGCGCCAATCCTTCTTGGAAGGACCGTCGACGGTCTTCTGGGTAGCGGTAGCGGCATGGACGGTCGTCATGAGACCACGCTTGACACCGAAGCTGTCATTGAGGACCTTGGTAAGAGGAGCAAGGCAGTTGGTGGTGCAGGAAGCGTTGGAGATGATGGTCTGGCCGGCATAGGTCTTGTGGTTCACACCGTAGACGAACATCGGGGTCGCGTCCTTGGAAGGAGCGGACATGATAACCTTCTTGGCGCCCGCCTTGATATGAGCGGAAGCGAGTTCCTCGGTGAGGAAGAAACCGGTGGATTCGACGACGACGTCGACACCGAGGGCACCCCAGGTAATGTTGACGGGATCCTTCTCGCAGAAGACCTGGATCTTATTGCCGTCGACGATGAGATAGTTGCCTTCGACTTTGATGTCGTGGTTGAACTGACCGTGGACGGAGTCATACTTGAGCATGTAGGCGAGATAGTCGGGATCGAGAAGGTCGTTGATGCCGACAACGCAAATGTCGTTTGCGAAATTCTCAACAGCTGCACGGAAAACCATCCGTCCGATACGGCCGAAACCGTTAATACCGAGTTTGATCATGATAAATAAAATTATTATTGAATGTTAAACAAATACCCACTAACAAAATGCTTGTCATTCAAGCGTCGCAAATTTACGAATTTTTCTAATAATTCGCTATATTTGCATTGATTTTTTGAACCTTGTAAAGCATGAAAATACTGATTAGCAACGACGACGGCTACCGCTCCCCCGGGATCCAGGTTCTGGCGGACTGCCTCGCCCCCTTCGGCAAGATTACCGTCGTTGCTCCCAAATACCACCAGAGCGCAATGTCGATGTCCGTATCGCTCGGATTCAAGAAACTGGCTTACAAACCCCTGCCCGAATTCGCCCCCGGAGACTGGTCCTACCTCGATGCGACCCCTGCCACCTGTGTCAAGTTCGGCCTCGAATACAAATATGACAGGAGGAATCCCGACGTCGTCGTCTGCGGCATCAACCACGGATCCAATGCGGGCAGCGCCGCCAATTATTCCGCCACCCTCGGCGCGACGGAAGAAGGGGCGCTCAATGGCTGCAGGGCCATCGGCATCTCTATCTGCGACTACCGTCCGGACGCCGATTTCAGCGCCATCCGCACCCTGTTCCCGGGCATTTTCAAATGGCTGATGGACAACTGGCCGGAAAACCGGTACGGGCTGCTCTACAACATCAATTTTCCTGCCCTTCCCGCTGACCGGATCAAGGGCATCCGCTTCTCCCGCCAGGGCCGCTGCCATTGGGTCCGGGAGTTCCGGCCCTGGAACGACTCGATTCTCGAAAAGACCAAGGAATTCGCCGGCTACGCCATCTGGGGCCAGTTCGATACCCCCCTCGAGGAAGGAGAAACCGCCTTCACGATGGCCGGAGATTTCATCGACGACGAGCCGGAAACCGGCCTCGCGGACCATCGCCTCAACGACGAAGGATGGATCACCATCACCCCGAACCAGCTGGACCGGACCGATTTTGAAGAGCTCGGCCGGCTTGAAAACAAGGAAATACCCTTCAACCCTTGAAATACTACATCATCGCAGGAGAAGCCAGCGGAGACCTTCACGGATCGAACCTAATGAAAGGACTCTACGCAAGGGACCCGGAAGCGGACATCCGATTCTGGGGCGGGCCGATGATGGACGCCGTTTTCCATGCGAACCAGGAAGGAAGCGGAATGGTCCGGGACTACAAGGACGGGGCCGTCATGGGATTCGTGGAAGTTGCCCTGAAAGCCAGGAAGTTCCTCGGAAAAATCACTGATTGCAATAAGGACATCCTCGCGTGGGGCCCGGATGTGGTCATCCTGATCGATTACCCCGGATTCAACCTGAAGATCGCTTCCTTTGCCCGCAAGGCGGGAATCAAGGTGTTCTATTATATCGCGCCCAAGGTCTGGGCTTCCCGCGAAAGCCGCATCAGGAAGCTCCGGGTCGATGTCGACACACTCTTCATCGTATTCCCCTTCGAAGTCCCCTATTTCGAGAAAAAGGGCGTGAAGGCCGTCTACAAGGGCAATCCCCTGATCGATGCGATCGACGGCTCACCCGCCATGCATACATCCCGGGAAGACTTCCTCCGTAGTGCGGGGCTGGACGGGGGACCCTTCATCGCCCTGCTTCCGGGATCCCGGAGCAATGAACTCAAGTTCATGATCCCGCGGCTCGCCGCCCTTGCCGACCGGCTCCATGCCGATCCGGAATTCGCCGGTTTCCGGTTCATCGCAGCCGGCGCCCCTTCCCGGAAAGAAGAAGATTACCGGGAGCTCGTCTCGGGACGGGAAGGATTCGTCAGCGTCCTCTTCGGACGGACCTATGACATTCTCCGCCACGCGGAAGCAGCCGTGGTCAATTCCGGAACTGCCTCCCTGGAGGCCGCCCTCATCGGGACCCCGCAGGTCGTCGGGTACGGCGTGGACAGCCGGATCTCCTTCCTGATCGGACGGACGATCATCAGGACCCCTTTCATCAGTCTCGGGAACCTGATTCTCGGACGCTCCGCCTTCCGCGAACTCCTCCAGTACTATATGACCCCTGAAAACCTGGAGACCGAAGTGAGACGGCTTGTCGGAGATCTCCCCTACCAGGAACGGATGAAGGCCGACTATGCCGAAATCCGGGCCCTTCTTGGCGGCAGCGGCGCCTCGGAAGCCGTCGCTGAAGAGATGATAACCCAGCTGAAACAAGCGTAAGATATGATACCGTTCCGTTATTTCCTGCCGCTGGTCCTTCTCGGAGCAGCCGTTTCCTGCAACCGTCCCTCCTGTACCCTCCGGGAGGGAGAATCCCGGACCCTCGGGAAAAATGTATCCCATTTCATCCTGACCGGTGAATACAGAACCGACAGCACCGCCACGGGAGCGATCGCCTTCCACGACGACGGAACCGGGAGCGGCTATGAAATCGTCCTTCATGACGGGCCGGTCGACGGAACGGTCAAGAGCGGTTCCCTGCACCATGTCAGGAACCTCTACCGGTCGCTCGGGAACGAAGGGGAATGGACTCCGTTCGAAGTGGCGGTGAGGGGCAGGAACATCTCCGTCCGCATCGCCGGCACCGATGTCGTCTGCTATACAGAACCGGAAACGCCTTACAGGACAGTTGCTTATGAAAAGATGAGACTCGGCTGCGGGACTGTCCGGCTCGAGGGCCGGGAGGGAACGGTCGGTTTCCGGAACCTGTCGCTGCAAAAGATCGGCGCCGAAGTCCTGAATCCCAACGATACCCTACCTCCTATCGATGAAACGGCCGACCGGGCGATCCGGCTCCAGCAGGAGGACTTTCCCGTCATCGATTACCACGTCCATCTCAAAGGCGGCCTGACGGCGGAACAGGCCCAGGCGATGTCCATGAACTACGGCATCAACTACGGCGTCGCCCCGAACGCCGGGGAAGGCGGTGTCGGCCGTATGCTCAGAAACGATGCGGAAGTATATTCCTATTACGAAGAGATTAAAGGACTGCCCTTTATTCCCGGAGTCCAGGGAGAAGGACGGAAATGGATCCACGAGTTCTCTCCGGAAGCGCTCGGGATCTTCGATTACCTCTTTACCGACGCCATGACGATCATCGACCATAAGGGGCGCACGTCGCGGATCTACCGGAACGAGGAAGTCTGGACAGAAGGGCTCAGCGACCGGCAGTACATGGACATGCTCGTCGACCGGACGGTCGGGATCCTTTCCAATGAGCCTGCGGATTTCTTCGCCAACGCCTTTTTCCTCCCCGATTTCCTCTCGGACCGTTTCGATGAACTCTGGACCCCGGAGCGGTACGGACGGGTGCTTGACGTGATGGAAAAGAACGGAATCGCGCTCGAGATCAGCGCCCGTTACCGCATTCCGAACGAAACCATCATCCGGGAAGCGAAGCGCCGCGGCCTGAAGTTCACCTTCGGGACCAACAACGTCGACGCGAATTTCGGAAGACTGGAATACAGCATTGACATGGCCCGCCGCTGCGGCCTGACAAAAGAAGACATCTGGTTTCCCTCGATGAGTACAAGGCAGGAACGGGCGAAGGAGCTGCTCAGTACTCCCGCTTCCCGAAGATAGCGGTGCCGATCCGGACGATCGTCGCCCCGAAGGAGAGGGCGATACGCCAGTCGTCCGACATTCCGATGGACAGTTCAGTAAAGTCTTTCAAGTCAGGAAGGTTCTCGTTCACAGTCGCTTTCAGACCGGCAATCCTGGAGAAATCCTCTTCGATGACGGATTCGTCATCCGTCAAGGTAGCCATACCCATCAGCCCGCGGAACCGCACATGCGGATAGGAAACGGCGTCCTGCAGGATTTCCAGGATTTCCGGTCCGCTGAAGCCCTGTTTGCTCTCTTCGGATGCAATATGCTGTTCCAGCAGGACAGACACCGTACGCCCGTTGGCCGCCCCCCAGGCCTCGATAGCCCGGAGCAAATGAATGGAATCAACGGACTGGACGAGGGAAACATACGGAAGGACCAGCTTGAGCTTATTGGTCTGGAGATGCCCGATGAAATGCCACTCCACGTCGGAAGGCATCTGCGGGACCTTGGCGGCCAGTTCCTGCGGACGGTTCTCCGCAAAGATGCGTTGTCCCGCCCGATAGGCCTCCATCAGGCGGTCGACGGGATGGAATTTCGAAACTGCCGCCAGGCGCACTCCTGACGGCAGTTCGGATAAGATTCTCTCAAGACGGTTAGCGACGCTTTCCATTCTGCTTGCTCTGTTGCTGCTGCATCTGGCGCTGCATCTTCTGGGCTTCCTCGAGACGCTGCTGCCATTTCGACTTCGGCGCCGCCTTCCCTTCCGCGGCTTTGAGTTTGGCGCGGATGTCCTCGGGATGGACGAACCACTTCTTGATCACCCAGGTCTCAAGCATCGTGATGAGGTTCGAGAGCAGGTAGTAATAGCTCAAACCCGAAGATAGGTTGTTACAGATGAAGAACATCATGATCGGCATCATCCAGACGCTCATGAACTTCATCATCTGGGCGTTCGGATCGTTGCCGGACATCTGGTTGCCGGAGATGACCTTGGAATAAAGCCACATCGAAACCGCCATCAGGAGAGCGAAAAGGGAGATATGGTCCATGCCGAGGATGCTGTGGCCCCAATGGATGATGTCGTCATAGGCGCTCAGGTCCTCCGCCCAGAGGAAACTCTGCTGACGGAGCTCGATGGAAGCCGGGAAGAACCGGAACATGGCCCAGAGGATCGGGAACTGCAGGAACATCGGGAGACAGCCTCCCATCGGCGAAATGCCGGCTTTCCGGTACAGGTCCATGGTCGCCTGCTGCTTCTTCATCGCATCTTCCTGCTTCGGGTATTTCTCATTGAGCTTGTCGATCTCGGGCTTGATCGCCTGCATCTTCGCGGAGGAAGAATAAGACTTGAAAGCGAACGGGAGGACGACGATCTTGATGAAAATCGTCATCAGGAGGATGATGAGGCCGAAGTTCGAGATGAACTTGCTCAGGAAATTGAACAGCGGGATGATGACGAAACGGGTGAACCAGCCGACCAGCCAGCCGCCGAGCGGAATCGTCTTCTCGAACTTGTGGTCATAGGACTTCAAGGTATTGAAGTGGTTCGGACCGAAATAGAACTCGAAAGGAATCGTGATATTGTCGCTTCCGGGGGTGAAATCCGTCCGCATCTGGGCGGAGCAGACCATCAGGTTCCCCTCTTCATTGTCCTTCGGGGCGAAATCGATCCGGAACTCGCCGGAGGTGAAATCCTTCGGCGCCCGCATGATCGCGGAGAAGAACTGCTGCTGGAAGGAGAACCACTCGATCCGGCTGTCGAAACGCTTGCTGCCGTTTCGGCCGTTTCCGATGTTCTGGGGCTTCTTGTCGTCCGGGAAGTAATAGTTGAGACGGGAATACTGGGTTTCATTCTTGTATCCCTTCTCCATCCGCGGCACCGTCACGTCGAAGTCCACGTCCATGGACAGAACGTTGGCGGGGATCAGGTCCTTCATGCCGACGAAGGATACCTGCTCGTCGACCGAATAGGAATCCTCGGCAAGGGTGAACTTCTGCTCGATATAGCCTCCGTTCGAGAACGGAAGGCGCATGACGACCGTATTGTCCGAAGACGCCTCTGCGATATAATTGAAATTGAACTTCCGGGTATCGACCGCATTCGGGGCGAAGACGACGAATCCGAGCTGGCTGTTTCCATCCTTGAAAAGGTACAGGTCGGACTTGTCATAATTCTGATAGTCCTTCACGCGGACCGAATAGGGCTGGCCGCCCCGGGTCGTGAAGACGATCTCGACCTTGGAGTTCTCAAGCGTGACGAAAGAAGCCTCTCCACGCGCAGCGGCATTGAGAAGGGTGTCGCTGTAGACGGCAGCCGCCGTACCGGCCGCTACCGCTTTGACGGTGACGGTGTCTTCGGGATGCTCCCGGAGATAAGCCTGCCGGATGCTGTCCTGGCGCGCCGCCTCCACCTGGGCGAGGGAATCGATCTGGGCCTGTGCTTCGAGCTGTTTACGATACTGCTTCGACTGATACCCCATGAACCCGAACATGATCAGGCCGATGAGGATGAAGCCGATAACTGTGTTTTTATCCATCTTCCTCTCCCCTATTCGTTCTCGGTTTCCTTCGCTTCGATTTCCCGGATCTTTCCTTCCAGTTCCTTGAGTTCAGCCTTGGCGGCGTCGATCCGCTCGTGCATGAGCTTGATCATGGACTCGGCCGTCTTGGAATTGGCGAAGAACCCGATGTTGTTCTCGTAGGTGGCAATATCCTGCTGGAGCTGGTTGTACTTCTGGACCAGGACATCCTTCTCGCTTCTCGGGCCGCGGGGAGCGCTGCCGGTGCGGCCGGCTCCGGCATTGCGGGACGGGCGGGTATTGAAGGACGGGAACTTATCGGACATGGCCTTGCGGAAAGCGGCGTTGACGGCATCTTTCTCCTTGAAAGGAACGAAGCCGATCGCACCCCACTTCTCGTTGAATTCGCGCATCGCGGCGGCGGCAGCCTCTTCGTCTTCAGGAAGCGTAAACGCCTCGATCTCGGCGATAAGGGCCTTCTTGGCCTTCAGGTTTCCATAGAAGTCATTCTCCGGACGGGCCTGCTTGTCCCGCTCGTTGAAGAACTCGTCGCAGGCAGCACGGAAACGCTTCCAGAGCTGCTCTGATTTCTTGCGGGGAACCGCTCCGATTTCCTTCCACTGCTTCTGGAGATTGATCAGCTGGTCGGTCGTTTTCTTCCAGTCGGTGCTGGTCTTGAGCGCCTCGGCCTGCTCGATGAGGGCGAGCTTCTTCTCCATATTCTCGTTCATGCTGTCCTTGAACTGGGAATAGTATTCCCTCTTCCGCTCGAAGAACTTGTCGCAGGCGGCACGGAAGCGGTCGTAGATCTTCTGGTTCTCTTTCTTGGAAGCGAAGCCGATCTTGCGCCACTGGGTCTGGACCTGCTCGATTTCCTTCGAAAGAACGTTCCACTCATTGGACGTGGCGATCTCGCGGGCGGCGATTTCCTCCACCTGTTCGCACAGGCGGGTCTTCGCCTCGAGATTCTCGGCCTGCTGGCTCTTCAGTCCCTCGAAATAAGCCTGGTATTTCCGGTTGATGACGGCAGTGGCGGCCTTGAAACGCTCCCAGATCTGATCGCGGTACTCCTTCGCGACCGGGCCGTATTCCTTCCACTGCTCGTGGAGTTTCTGGAGTTCCTTGAACGAATTGACGACATTGTCGTCGGCGGCAAGCTCCTCGGCCTGCTCGCAGAACTGCTCCTTCGCCTCGAGATTCTTCTTGAAGTCGAGGTCGCGGAGATCGCGGTTGATCTGGACGAGGTCGTAGAACTTCTCGACATAGAGCTGGTAGGTATCGTTCAGGTCGCGAAAAGCGGTTGCGGGGACCGGACCGATCTCGCGCCAGCGGTTCTGGATCTCCCGGAACTTCGGGAAGGCATCCTTCATCTCGCCCTGCTCTTCGATGAGAGCCTTGAGATCTTCGATGACGGCCTGCTTCTTGACGAGGTTGTCCTCGCGTTCGGCATCCAGCTGGCGGTTGTATTCCGCCCGCTCTTTCTTGTATTTATTATAAAGGTTCTTGAATCCGGCTTCAATGGCGGCGAAAGGATTGTCCGATGCAGTCTCGGCTGCAGGTTCCTCCACGACGGGTTCTTCCGGCTGCTCGCCGACAGGCTCGTCCACGGCTTCTCCGAGTCCGGCGTCCGCCTTTTCCTTGGAAAGACGCTTGTAGAACGCGGACTTGATCGCCTCGGCTTCCTTCGACCGTTTCATCCTGTCCACGCTTTCGGACAGGCTTTCGAACAGACCGGAAAGCTCCGCAAGCGTCTTTTCCGCATAGTTGACGACGGCTTCCTTGACATCGGCGATGGTTTCCTTCACCTGCTCGATATCGTCCGAATGCTCTTCCTTCAACTGTCCGATCTTGTCGGAAACCTGGTCGACCACTTCGGCGACCTTGTCGGAAACGGCGGCAGCTACGTCAGACGCGGCATCCACAAGGGTGTCTACGGCTTCAGTCAGCGTCTCTTTTACGGTTTTCTGTTCTTCCTGTGCTACATCTGGGGTGTTCTGGACCTCAGGCTTAAATTCTTCACTCATGATAGATGGAGTTAATTGTTATACTTTACTACAAGATGCAAAGATAACAATTTTTGAATACAAAATACTAATCTATCTCGATCATGACGAAGGAACGGGGTTCAAGCGGAATCTCCACGCTTCCGTCCTTCGCCACCGGCATCGGATAGTCCGAATAGAAAAACCTTGAATCAGCGAGCCAGGCGCGCACTTCTTCCGGAACGATACCGTCCACCCGGACCCGGATCTTCTTCGCATAAATGACATTGTTGTCATCGGTGTACCGGCAGACGAGGATGCGCAGACGCCCCGAGGGAGCCTTGGCAGCGACGACATAGATTTCGGGGGTGTCGGATTCCACCCTGACCTGGGTTCCGCACTCGAGCAATTTCCCCCAGGCATAGAAAGGATAATAGCCGATCAGGGGCCGCCTGTCGGCATAGTCGAACGCGATATTGTAACGGGAATCGGGCCGGAAATCGTAGCAGGTCATGAATTTAATCGGGGTCTCGTTCTGGCAGGCTGCCATCGTCGCCGCCGCATAGGCCGCTCCCTTGATCGAATTCCGGACACGCACGTTCTCCTGGGAGGTCTCTGTCCACTGGTGGACATAGTTCCATTCGTCCAGGACGGACTCCGTATCCTTGAAGCCGTACTTCGCCAAGGCCTCGTCCACGGTCCTGGAGCGTTCCAGGACTGTTTCCGGGGTCGGTGCATAGATATGCCAGGAGAAGAAATCCAGTGGCGCCTTCCCGGCCGCCACCGAAGCCAGGAACCCGTTCATCCACTCCCCGTTGATGGGATTGGAAAGGCCGGGGCCTCCGATCATCAGGTTCGGAAAACGGTTTTTCAGGTACTTGGATGTGAGATTGTAGAACCGGTAGAACTCTTCCGCCGGGCCTCCCCAGCAACGGGGATTCGTTTTCCAGCGGTCGTTCCGGTCCAGGTCGGGTTCGTTCCATATCTCCCAGTACCGGATGTTCCAGTGATAGCCGTTCGCCCACCCTTCATTGTAGTGGCTGATGATGTGCTCGCAGATACGGGCCCATTTGAGATAATCCTCGGGAGGGAAGATGTAATACTTGTTCTCCGCCGCCTCGATCGCCTGGCCCAGCCGGTACAGGATTTCCGCCCCGCAGGCTCGGGAACGCTTGAGCACCTTGTCCGAGGAGAAAAAATCATAGGACGCGGGATCGTTTTCATCGGCGGAGAAATCCCGGAAGATCGAGCGGATGTCGAACGTGAAACGACCGTAACTGAGCGGGTCGAATGGCGTGTCATGGGTCCTCATATAGGAAATATGGGCGGCCTTGAACCAGAACGTATTATGGGCGGAGGGGCCGTTGTTCGCTCCGTTCAGGGGGCGGATCGGACCGACTTCCTCGGCAGGCCGGACCACGATAACCCCCTCTTCAGCCCTGAGCGTCAGACCTGAAAGGACGAGGATGCAGCAGGACAGAAACTGCCGTACAGCTTTTTGGAGTTGGGGACGATTGTTCATATAGCATTATCAGATAAATGGTTGAATACAAAAATAGAGAAAACCCTTCGGATATACAATCAGCCGTGGAAAAATAAGGTTCATCTTTAATAATTTTCCATAATTTGAAGAATCAATTGAAATATTTTTACTATCTTTATGGGCGTAAACCACTATTAATGTTTATGGCTCCTGTTTTTAGTGGTAACATTAATAAAGGAGCTTGTTAACTAACAATTTACATTATGATCAAAACCCATGACAGAGGCAGGCTTTCCGCTTTCAGGCGGATTCTGGCTGTCTGCCTGACGGTCCTGATTGCAGCGCCGCTCGCGTTCTCACAGAACAGGGTGAGCGTATCAGGTACCGTTGTGGACTCCGGCAACAATCCGATGATCGGAGTGGGAGTCCAGGAAGAAGGTACCATGAACGGTACGATTACCGACAATGCAGGCCGGTACTCCCTTACCGTGAAGGAAGGTGCCAACCTAGTCTTCTCCAGCATCGGTTTCAACACCCAGGTCATCCCGCTTGACGGACGGAAAGTGATCAACGTCACGCTGTCCGAAGACGTAGAGATGCTGGAAGGAACCGTGGTAGTCGGTTACGGTACACAGAAGAAGGTCAACCTGACCGGAGCCGTGGAGCAGGTCGGAGAGGAAGTCTTCGAGAACCGTTCCGTCTCCAATCTCGCCCAGGCCCTCGAAGGTGCGGTGCCGAACCTGAACATCAACCTCACCGACGGTAAGCCGAGCCGTTCCGCGAGCTTCAACGTCCGTGGTACGACCTCCATCGGTCAGGGCGGTAGCGCCCTCGTGCTGATCGACGGTGTCGAAGGCGACCCTTCCCTGCTGAACCCGAATGACATCGAGTCCGTCTCCGTCCTGAAGGACGCCGCCTCCGCCGCCATCTACGGAGCCCGCGGTACCTTCGGTGTGGTCCTCATCACGACCAAGAATCCTGAAAAGGGACGCATGCGTGTCAACTATACGACCAACCTTTCGCTCCGTGCCCCGACCGAGACCCCGGACAACGTCACCGACGGTGTCACCTGGGCCGAGATGTTCCGCGACAGCTACTATAACCGTCTGTTCACGGTTCCGGGATCCATCAATGCCCAGCAGCCCTTCTCCGACGCCTGGCTCGATACCTTCCGTGAGCGCAAGGCCGCAGGCAACACCCAGAACTACGAGGTCGTCGACGGAAGATACGTCTACTACGGAAACGACGACTACTATGACATCATGTACAAGGACCGCAGTTTCGCCCAGGACCACAACATTACCATCCAGGGCGGTACCGACAAGGCCGACTTCTACATTTCCGGCCGTTTCTACAAATTCGACGGTCTGTACAACTACAACCCGGATATCTATAAGTCCTACAACATCCGCGCGAAGGGATCCCTGCAGGTCAACCGGTGGCTGAAGGTCAGCAACAACTTCGAGTTCAACCAGTCCTTCTATCACCAGCCGTACGTCAACTCCGGTTCCATCATGATCAACCGCTACATCGAGGTTACCGGATGGCCGACCATGCCGGTTTTCAACCCGGACGGAACCGCGACCTACTGCGCCTCCTATAATATCGGTGCCTTCGAGCAGGGCCTCAACTACAGGGACAACGACGACCGCCTCCTCAAGAACACCACGGCGGCCCGTGCGACCTTCCTCGACAACAGGCTGCATCTCAATGCGGATTTCACCTTCCGCTACGGCGATGAAGGCTACCTCTATAAGAGAATGCCGATCGTCTATTATACCGGTCCGACCAGTTCGTCCCTCAACGGTGCGACGAACAACTTCATCACCAACTGGGAAGCGACAAGGCTCTATACCGCGACCAACGTCTACGCAGACTTCGAGCAGACGTTCGCCAATGCCCATACCATCAAGCTGATGGCCGGTTGGAACTACGAGACCCAGAAATACGACGCCCTCACGCTTTCCCGCAACGGTCTGATCGTCAGCACCGGTGAGAACATCAACCTCTCCCTCGGTGACGATATCACCACCGGCGGCGATGCGAACCGCTGGCGGATCGCCGGTCTCTTCTACAGGGTCAACTACTCCTTCAAGGACCGCTATCTCCTCGAGTTCAACGGCCGCTATGACGGTTCCTCCAAATTCCCGCCGAGCCAGCAGTGGGCGTTCTTCCCCTCTGTCTCCGCCGGTTGGAGAATTTCCGAAGAGCCTTTCTGGCATGTCGATCCGAAGTATGTCAGCAACGTGAAGATCCGCGCCTCCTACGGTTCGCTCGGAAACGGTAACGTCGCTCCGTACAGCTACCTCGAGCTTCTCTCCCCGTCCAATTCCAGCCTGATCTTGAACGGCCAGCAGAACAAGTACGTCAGCGTACCGGCCGTCATCCCGAACGGACTGACCTGGGAAACCGCCACCACGGCAGACGTGGGTCTCGACTTCCAGCTCCTCAACGGAAGGTTCACCTTCAGCGGCGACTATTATGTCCGCAAGACCACCGACATGTATACCGTGGGTATGACCCTGCCGGACGTCTTCGGTGCTTCTTCCCCGAAGGGTAACTACGCGGACATGACGACCCGCGGCTGGGAAATCTCCCTCGAATGGAAGGATCAGTTCGACCTCGGCGGAAGCCCGTTCCGCTATCAGGTCCGTGCGACGATGCATGACTACACCTCCGTAATCGACAAGTACAACAATGCCGACAAGCTTCTCTCCGACTACTATGTCGGCCAGACGATCGGCGAACTCTGGGGCTTCGAATCCGACGGTCTCTTCCAGAGCGAAGCTGAACTCCAGGGATATGTCAATACGCTCGTAACCGCTTCCACCGACAAGTGGAGGGTGGGTGACGTCCGTTACCTCGACCTCAACGGCAACGGCAAGGTCGACTACGGCAAGAACACGCTCGACGACCACGGTGACAAGGTCATCATCGGTAACACGGCTCCCCGCTTTATGTATAGCTTCACGATCGGCGGCGACTGGAAGGGCATCTTCTTGAACGCCTTCTTCCAGGGCGTCGGCAAGCAGGACTGGTATCCTAGCTCCGAATCCACCTTCTGGGGCCAGTACAACCGTCCTTACAACAACATCCCGAAATGGCACCTCGGCAACTACTGGACGCCGGAAAACACCGACGCCTACCTGCCCCGTTACTGTACCTACAACGGAACGGTCGGCCGAAGCAACTATCCGAACAGCCGCTATGTCCAGAATGTCGCCTACATCCGCCTCAAGAGCATGCAGCTGGGCTACACCCTGCCTCAGACGATCGTCTCCAAGATGGGCCTGAGCGACCTCAAGGTCTATCTCTCCGGCGAGAATCTCTGGAGCTGGTCTCCGCTCTACCGCCTTACCCACCGTCACCAGGACGTCTATACCGCCAGCCGCGGTACTGATGCCGACCTCAGCAGTTCCAACTACGGCGACGGTAACTCCTATCCGCTTCTCCGCTCTGTAGCTTTCGGTGTGTCCCTTACCTTCTAAATCAAGATGCATATGAAAAAGTTAGTATATCTTCTTTTTGGTGTCGGCCTTCTTCTGACGGCCTGTGACCTCAATGAGGAACCCATCTCCAAGCTTGGCAAGGAAGCGATCTTCAGTTCGGAATCCGGACTCCAGACCTATTCCTGGTCCTTCTACAATGCACTCCCGTCCGGAAACGACATGGCCTATGTCGAAGGAACACGCGTCGATTTCCTGGATGCGACGTCATTCAATGCCTTCCTCCGCAAGGGCGCGTACAACTCCGAGAACGCCGGCGGCTGGTCCTGGACCACGCTCCGTAACATCAACTGGTTCATCCAGAACTGCGAGGAGTCCCCGGTCGAGGAGAAAGTCAAGAACAATTATCTCGCCCTGGCCCGTTTCTGGAGGGCATACTTCTATTATGACAAGGTCCGTCAGTTCGGCGACGTTCCGTGGCTCGAACGTGCGCTCGATGTCGAAGATACCGAAGAGCTCATGGCTCCGAGGGATTCCCGTGAACTTGTCATGGAGAATGTCTGGAAGGACCTTGAGTTCGCCCAGCAGAATCTCACCCTCGCGAAGGACGGTACCTGCTCGCAGGTGACCAAGTGGGTCGCTTATGCATTCGCCTCCCGTATCGCCCTCTTCGAAGGTACGTTCCGTAAGTACCACAACCTCAGCCTCCCGACCTCTCCTCAGACCTGGCTGAACCGTGCGGCGACCGCGGCGAAGTACGTGATGGACAATTCCGGTTACAAGCTCCACCAGAACACCCAGTCTCCGAAGCTGGCATACCGTGACCTTTTCATCAACACCGCTCCGCAGACGGATGAAGTCATGATGGCGATGATCTTCAGCGAAAGCCTTTCCGTGACGCACTACGCGAACTGGATCTGGACTTCCCAGACCTACGGAAGCTGCTCCAACTTCATCCGGCCGTTCATCTGCACCTTCCTGAATGCCGACGGCACCCCATATACCGACCGCGAAGGCTGGGAGAAAGAGATGTTCTACGAAGAGTGCCAGAACCGTGACGCCCGTCTCGCCCAGATCATCCGTACCCCCGGGTACATGCGCGAAGGCAAGAAGGCCCTCCCGGCATTCGACAAATACGCACGCCTCGGCTACCAGCCGATCAAGCTCTGCGTCGATTCGACTGTCGGTGACGAGAAGACCCTGAACACCAATGCCCTGTCCCTCTTCCGCTATGCTGAGGTCCTCCTCAACTATGCGGAAGCCAAGGCTGAACTCGGTACCCTGACGGATGCCGACTGGGCCCAGACCGTCGGTGCCCTCCGCGCCCGTGGCTGCATCACCGGTGGCCTGACGACCAAGCCGACCAAGGTCGACCAGTACCTGAAGAACACCTATTTCCCGAACGTGAACGATCCGGTCATCCTCGAAGTCCGTCGTGAAAGGGGCGTCGAGCTCTGCCTCGAAGGCTTCCGCTTCGACGATATCCGCCGCTGGGCTTGCGGCAAGGCCATGACCATGTCCTGGACCGGTATGTACATTTCCGATATCGACACTCCGCTCGACATGGACAATGACGGCATCGCCGATGTCATCTACTTCACGACGAACGACAAGCGTGACGCAGCTCTCAAGCTTGTCCCCGAGAGTGAGAGAAGCAAGGTCATGACCCGTCTCATCACGACCGACCTGACTTCCTCCAACCTCCAGGCCCATGCCGTTGCGGGTGGCGGTTACAATCTGTCCTGGGATTCCCAGGAGGACAATGTCCGCGTCTTCGGCAAGAAGCAGTATCTCTATCCGATCCCTGCCATGGTGATGGTCCGTAACCCGAACATCACCCAGAATCCGGGTTGGGAGAACAACGCTTCCAACGACGGCAACTAGTCTTCAATCGATTAACGATGACAGGAGCGGATCCTCCGCTCCTGTCTTTTTCTTTATTTGAACATGAAACGATCCTACCTGCTGATCTGCCTGGTCGCAGCATCCCTCTCCGTCCTGGGATGCACCTCCTGCAAAAAGACCCCCAAACCTGCGGACGAGCCTCAGGAAGAGGCCGCAACCGTCATTCCCGACTACTCGAAGGCTCCCAAGGCGATCCGCCTCATGACCTACAGTGTCGGCGTTTTCGGCAAATATATCGACAACAGCATTCCCCTGGTGGCCGACCTCCTCAAAGAGGCCCAGCCCGACATCGTCGGCCTCAACGAACTCGACAGCTGCAACCGGAGGCACAACATCTATCAGCTGGAAGAGCTTAACAAATGCCTCGGGAACGGCTGGAACTTCGTCTTCCAGTCCATGTACACGTACCAGGGCGGTGGCTACGGGATCGGCATCGAAACGACCCGGAAGATTACCGGCACCCGGAGCTACGATATCCCGAAGACCCCTGGCGTACGGCATATGGGCGTCCTCGCCGTCGAAACGGAGGATTTCGTGTTCATGTCCACCCACCTCAATACGTCGGGATCGGTTTCGCTGACACAGGCGCAGCTGATCAATGAATATGTGAGGAAAGATTACTGGGCGGGCGGCAAACCTGTCTTCCTCGCCGGAGACATGAACTCCCGGCCGGACGCCGCCACGATGGCTGAACTGAACAAGTACTGGACGGTCATCAGCGTCAAGAATCCGACCTTCCCGTCCTCCAATCCGGACCGCTGCATCGACTATGTACTGATCCTTAACAACATCCGGGACTACACCGTCGTCAAGTCCTCCGTATGCACGGGATTCAAAAGCGGCGACGTGAAAATCGCGTCCGACCATGTTCCTGTCTTCGTAGACGTTATCCTGCCATGAGAAAGATCCTGATCCTTCTGACCCTGGCGCTGATCCTTTCGCCATCCTGCCGGGAAACCCGCAAAGACGTGGTGCTCGGAGACGAGCGCATGGAAGAATATCTCCCCCTCTTCAAGGGGAAACGCGTCGCTATCCTCAGCAACCAGAGCGGCATCGTCGGAGATGTCGTGGACGGAAAGCCCTACCGCAGGGAAATCAATGCAGAAACCGTCGACGAGCCATTCCTTCCCTTCGGCAGCGACCGGCTGGGCCCCCATCTGCTGGATGTACTGCTTGAAAAAGGCGTCGACGTCGCCGCCGTATTCTCCCCCGAGCACGGTTTCCGTGGCCTGGCGGATCCTGGAGAACTCGTCGGAGACGACCGTGACGCCAAGACCGGCGTCCCCGTCATCTCGCTCTACAAGGGCGGAAAGATGGAGATCTCCCGGGAAGTCCTCGACTCCTTCGACATCCTCGTCGCAGATTTGCAGGACGTGGGCCTGAGGTATTATACCTATTATATCACCCTGCAGGATGCCATGGCCATCTGTGCAGAGAACGGAAAAGAAGTCGTTGTCCTGGACCGGCCGAATCCCAACGGCTTCTATGTCGAAGGGGACATCCTGGAAGAGCGCTATTACTCCAGCATCGGGTCCATCCCGGTCCCCACGGTCCATGGAATGACCCTCGGCGAACTCGCCCTGATGATGAACGGTGAAGGCTGGCTCAGGGACGGACTCAAGTGCAGCCTGACCGTCATCCCCTGTCTCGGATACTCTCACAAGACCCTTTACAGCCTGATCCTCCCCCCTTCTCCCAACCTGAAGACGATGCGGAGCGTCTATCTTTACAGCACGACGTGTTTCTTCGCCGGGACCATCGTCTCAGAAGGTCGCGGGACCCAGTTCCCCTTCGAGGTCTACGGCCATCCGGACATGACAGGACAGCCCTTCCATTTCACCCCGGAAAGCATTCCCGGGGCCAGCCGGCCGCGGTTTATGGGGAAGGAATGCCACGGAAAGGACCTGAGGCCGATCCCTCTGGATACGCTTCTTTCCCGCGGGATCGACTTCGTCCCCGTCATCGATTCCTACCGGAATCTCGGCATCGGTGACGCCTTCTTCGGGATCGATGACCTCGGAGACCATTTCGAACTGTTGACCGGAACCCGGAGAGTCCGCGAAATGATTGAAAACGCGGGAGAAGAGGAATCCCCCGCCGCCCTTTCCGCCCGGATCAAAGATGGCTGGAAAGATGAAGTCGACGCCTTCAAGGCCCTCCGGAAGAAATACCTTCTGTACGAAGAATAACCCCCGCTTTCTTCCCCCACTTTCCTTCCGGAGAAGTTTCCGGCGTAGCGAGTGTTCCCGGCTTCATGATTCGGGTCGGGGCGTCCTGGTTGAGAGGGCTTGCCCCCTACCACCCCTGCGGCTCCCGACCTATAAGTCCTCGTTCCTCGGACACGGTCTCCGCCGGACGCTCTGATGAGCGGCTGGTTCGCCGCCTCGATGGCAAAGTGGTCCTTTTGCGGGGCTTCCAAAGAGTCTTCAGCAGTCTAAAGTGGTGCCAGGTGCTCTTATGGGTCCACGGTTTGGACCCTTAAGAGCATTTGGGGGCGTTTTTGCTCCTACCGGTCCAAACCGTGGACCCATAGGAGCACACGCAAGGGGAATTCCGTCAGAAAATCACGGAGAAGTGGAGTCCCGGGAGGCGTGAGATGCCCGCCCGAGCCATGGAGCGAGCGGACACAACTCCCCGGACACAAATTCTTCTCCGGAAAGGGGCCGAAAGGTTTGAACAGGTATATTATTCCCTGATTTAATTCCTTATATTTGCGTATTGATAATCCATTCGCTATGAAAAGAACCATTTTCCTTGCCGTCCTGCTGCTCACGGCCTTTTCCGCAGCTGCCAAAGACTATACCCTTGCCTCTCCTGATGGGAAAACCGTCTTGACCGTCACGACGGGAGGTGCCGATCTGACCTGGACCGTTTCCAGGGACGGGGTGGCCGTCCTCTCCCCTTCCAGGCTCTCCCTCCGTCTCTCCGACGGAAGCGTCTATGGCGGCGAGGGAAAGTTTAAGGCGAAGACCGTATCGGTCAGCGAGTCCTTCTCCACACCCCTTTACAAACGCGCCTCGGTGCAGAACGCCTGTAACGAACTCCGTCTTTCAAACAAGAAGTTCCAGGTGATCTTCCGCGCCTACGATGACGGAGCAGCCTACCGTTTCGAGACCTTCTCGCCCGTAACGGTCTGCAACGAAACCGCGGAGTTCTGCTTCCCGGAAGATCCGACTGCCTGGATCCCGTATGTACGGAAACAGAAAAGCTATGAGAATCAGTTCTTCAACTCCTTCGAAAACACCTATGCGGTCCAGAAAGTATCCGCCTGGGAAAAGGACAGGATCGCCTTCCTGCCCGTCACGCTGACGACTCCGGGAGGCGGAAAAGTCTGCATTACGGAAGCCGACCTGCTGAACTATCCCGGCATGTACCTCGAAGGGACTGAAGGCAGCAGGAATATCCACGGCGTTTTCGCCCGGTATCCGAAGAAGGAGCGTCAGGGTGGCCACAACAACCTCCAGTGGCTCGTCGAGACCCGGGAAGATTACATCTACCGCGGAACGGTCCCGGAAGCCCTTCCCTGGCGGGTCCTCATTCTCGCAGGAAATGACCGGGAGCTCGCCCAGAGCGACATGGTCTACCGCCTCGCCCGTCCTTCCGAAGGGGACTATTCCTGGGTCCGCCCCGGCAAGGTCGCCTGGGACTGGTGGAACGCCTGGAACCTCTCCGGCGTAGACTTCCAGGCCGGCATCAATACCGAGACCTATAAGTATTACATCGATTTCGCCGCAAAGAGCGGTGTGGAATACGTGATCCTCGACGAGGGATGGGCCGTCAACAAAAAGGCCGACCTGATGCAGATCGTTCCTGAAATCGATCTCCCGGAACTCGCCCGCTATGCTGCTTCCAAGGGGGTCCGTCTCGTCCTCTGGGCCGGATACGCCGCCTTCGAAAAGGATATGGACGCCGTCTGCCGCCATTATTCCCAGATGGGAATCGCCGGGTGGAAGGTCGACTTCATGGACCGGGACGACCAGAAAGTCGTCGACTTCTATCGCAGGACCGCCGAAACGGCCGCCAAGTACCACCAGTTCGTCGACTTCCACGGCGCCTTCAAGCCCACGGGACTCTCCCGGACCTATCCCAATGTCCTGAACTTCGAAGGGGTCCATGGCCTCGAACAGATGAAATGGAGCGGCCCCGAAGTCGACCAGGTCACCTATGACGTCACGATCCCGTTCACCCGCCTCGTCGCCGGTCCATGCGACTACACCCAGGGGGCCATGCGGAACGCCACCCGCGGCAACTACCGCCCCGTCTACAGCGAACCGATGAGCCAGGGCACCCGCTGCCGCCAGCTGGCCGAATACATCGTCTTCGACGCCCCGTTCACGATGCTCTGCGACTCCCCTACCAGCTATCTCGCCGAACCCGAATGTACAGCCTTCATCGCCTCCGTCCCGACAGTCTGGGATGAAACCGTCGCCCTGGACGGCAGGATCGGGGAATTCATCCTGATGGCCCGCCGGAGCGGGAACCGCTGGTACATCGCCGGGATGAACGGCTGGGACGCGATGGACATGGACATCGACCTCTCCCCGCTCGGCATCGGAAATGCCTCCGGAACCCTCTACCGTGACGGAGTGAACGCCCGGAGCGCGGCAAAAGACTACCGGAAAGAAGCCGTCACCGTTTCGGGTGGCCGCACGAAGGTCCATCTCGCCCCGGGCGGAGGCTTCGTCCTCATCCTCGGCTCTTAAACCCATACTTGGATGAAAATCAAGAATTCCTTTACCTGGAAAATCGTCCTCATCGGCGTCCTGACCCTCCTGCTGCTGATTCCGCTCGAGATGGTCAAGGTACTCGTCCGGGAGCGGCAGGACAGCGCCGACGAGAGCTCCCGGGAAGTATCCGCCAGCTGGGGACGCGCCCAGACCCTTTCGGGCCCGCGCCTCGATATCTCCTATGAGACCCTCGAATCCGACGATTCCGGCAAGAAAAAGACCGTCCTGAAGACCCGGTCCATCTATCCGGAAACCCTCTCGATGGACATCGACGCGAAAACCCAGCTGCTCCACCGGTCCATCTATGACATCATGGTCTACAACTCCGACGTCCGCGTCACGGGAGATTTCATCCTTCCCGCCGACGTCGCGGACCTCGATGGAGAGACCGTTCTCGCCATGGGCGTCAAAGACCTCCGCGGCATCGTCGGGGACGCCAGGTTTAAACTCGGTGCACTGGAGGGATCCTTCTCGGAAAGTGCCGAGAAAGAAATGCTGGAAGCCCTCTCCATCCCCCGTGAACTCCAGGACGGAAAGACCCGGATTCCATTTGAACTCACATTTCAGGTAAAAGGGTCTGAATCACTGATGTTCAAGCCTTTCGGCAATGTAACCGAAGTTGATATGAAGTCCGACTGCCCGGACCCGTCCTTTACGGGAGACTTCCTTCCGACGAACCGGGAAATCAGAGCGGACGGGTTCACGGCCCAATGGGTTGTCTCCCGGATCAACCGGGGAAAGCCGGAAGAAACCGTTTTCGGCGTCGATCTCCTCCAGCCCCTGACCCAGTACCGGCAGACGACCCGGACTGTCAAATACGGCATCCTGATCATCCTGCTGGTCTTCATCGCAGGCCTAGTCACGGAACTGGCCGGCAAGAAGGAAATCCACCTGGTCCAGTACCTGATCATCGGACTCTCGCTCGTCCTCTTCTACGCCCTTGTACTCTCCTTCTCCGAATTCCTGTCCTTCGGAAAAGCCTACGCCCTGTCGGCTGCGATGACGACGACAGCCCTGACCCTCTATTTCAGAGGAATCCTCAAGAGCAAGGCCGCTTGGGTCCTTGGCGCCCTTATCGCCCTGGCCTATGCGCTCTGCTACGTGCTCCTGCAGATGAAGACCTATGCCCTCCTCTTCGGGACGCTCATCCTATTCGCCCTGCTCTGCATTGTCATGTACTTCACCCGCAACATCCAAACCCCTAATAATCAGGAATGAGAATCGATATCATAACCGTTGTACCGGGACTCCTGGAAAGTCCGTTCCAGTACTCCATCGTCGCCCGCGCCATCAAAAAAGGCCTCGTTGAAATCCATGTCCATGACCTTCGGGAATATGGGCTCGGCAGCCGGAGAACCGTCGACGACTACAGTTACGGCGGGGATGCCGGAATGGTCATGATGGTCGAACCCGTTTTCAACCTCATCCGGGACCTCAAGGCGGAACGCGATTACGACGAAGTGATCTATATGGCTCCGGACGGGGAAATCCTCGACCAGGGCATCGCCAATGAACTGTCCCTGAAGGAAAACATCATCATCCTCTGCGGGCACTACAAGGGCATCGACGAACGGATCCGGGAACATCTCGTGACCCGCGAGATCTCCGTCGGGGACTTCGTCGTCAGCGGCGGGGAAATACCTGCGGCCATCCTCGCGGACAGCATCGTCCGGCTCATCCCGGGCGCCCTGACCGACGAGACCTCCGCTCTCAGCGACTCTTTCCAGGACGGACTGGTCGCTCCCCCGGTCTATACCCGCCCTGCCGAATTCAACGGCTGGAAGGTCCCGGAGGTGCTTCTGAGCGGCAATCCGAAGCTGATCCAGGCCTGGCAGGACGAGCAGGCGGTCGAGCGTACCCGGCAGAGACGCCCCGCCCTGCTGGATGATTCAATTAATAAAAATTTTAAAAAATAAACCCTACTTTCGGGTAATCTTTTGAATAAAAAAGGAAAATAAGATAAATTTATTTTGCGGATTAAAATTGTTTTCCTATATTTGCAAGTGGAAGCAATTCCATTGATAATTTATTAAAATATTTTATTAAAGAGTCGCGCGAACCGCATCATCTAACCAAATAACTGACCTTCTTCAATCAAGGTAAATACACTACTAACTAACCAAAACGCCCCGCTGAGACAGCGGGGCGTTTTGATGTCAGAAGCGGTAAGCGACCCTCAGCGTGGCATTGCAAGGAGCCTGCGGGTAGACCCCGATGCCGGTATAGACCGTCCCGTCATCCCAGCTTTCCCAGCGCCAGCCGGAAGCATAATAAAGATGGTTGAAGAGGTTGTTGACATAGCCCGTGACGGACAGGGTCCCGGTCCTGACACGGAAAGACTGCGTCAACGAAAAATCGGCGATGAAATAGGACGGAATCGCCATCTCCTCCCGCATCGTGTTGTCTATGAACTGTTTCCCGACATACTTCCCTTCCAGGGAAGCGGAGGCCCCTTTCCAGAGGGATGCCGTTCCGCGCAACATGCCGATCACCTGCGGGGACATCAGCATGTCCGTATCCCCATAGGGAACCGCGACGGTCCCCTTGTTGTCCGCACGGGCGACATAGGAAACATAGTCCCGAATCCGGTTCCGGCTGAGGGTCAGGTTTCCATCGAGACGGAAACGCTGCACCGGAGTCCACGCCGCGGCGATTTCGACGCCCCGTCGGAACCCTTTCGGGACATTCTCCTTGATATTGTAGCCGGAATCGCTCAGCCGCCCCGTTTCGAGCAGCATGTCCCGGTACTCCATCAGATAGATGTCCGCACTGCCCTGGAAATGGTCCAGGGTCCATTCATACCCGATCTCGATGTCGGTCATCCGCTCGGGACGGATCGGGCTGAGGGTTCCCTTGACATTCTCCTTGATATCGCTCCGTCCGGGCTCCCTGTGACCGAGGGCGATGCTTGCATAGGCCTTATGGCCCTTCGCCGGATACCAGGAGACTCCGGCCCTGGGATTGAAGAAGGTCCAGTCCGCCGTGTAATCGACCGACGCCCCGTCGTCATCCGCTCCGTCCATCAGAAGACCGATCCTCCGCAGCTGCAGGTCCCCGTACAGGACAAGATTCCGAACAGGCCTTAATTCTCCCCGCACGAACCCGCTGACATCCGTCTTCCGGGTATCGTTGCCATACCACGAGCCCTCCCGGTTCAGCTTCGCGTAATCAAAATCCTCTCCGAGGATCCTGGCCCAAAGCATCTCCCCGAAATGGGCGCCGTTATACCGGGCGGCATTGACTCCGCCGGTAAGGTCGAGCCGCTCCCGCCGGTAGCGAAGGTCGGAATGGAGGACATAGTAATCATTCCCCATCTTCTTCCGGTAGATCATATCGCTGAACTGGACTCCGGCGGGATCCGGAAGGCCGTAATCGGAAAGCGAGCGTCCCGTCTTCAGATACTCGTCGTAGCCGTCTCCGCGCGTATAGTTGAACGTATTCGACCAGGTCAGGCCATTCCCGAGAACCCGTGTGTAGTTCAGCTGGAGATGGTGCTGGGTATAGTTATCCGTCTGATTGTCGTAATAGAAGACATTCCCGAACTCGTCCTTGTACTTCCCCGCCCCGTTGTAGCGCCGGTCTTTTTCGTACTGCTCATAGTCGATGCCGTCCCAGGTGATGCCGCTCCGCTGGTCCCCCATCAGCCAGGTCAGCCGGAGGGAATTCCGTCCCCTCAGGAATCCGGCGACGACGAAGGCAGACTTCGAATCGACGAAGGCGTTCCGGATGTACCCGTCCGTCACCCCTTTGGAGAAGGCGGCGGAAAGATACCAGCCTCCGGGCAGCAGACCGGTCCCTGCCGAGACGGTAGTCAGGAAGGTATTGTAGCTTCCGGCGCTGAAGTCGAAGGAACCATATGGATCAAGCGTTACGAAAGCGGTGTTCATGTTGATGCTGGCCCCGAAAGCGCCGGATCCGCCCGCCGTCGTACCGAGACCCCGCTGGACCTGGACCGAAGAGAGCAGGCGCGTCAGCGAAGGGATGTTGACCCAGAAGACCTCCTGGGACTCCGAATCGTTCAGGGTGATGCCGTTCAAGGTGACGTTGATCTGGGATCCCTTCGATCCCCGGATCGTCATCGAGGAGTTCCCGAGACCCGTTCCGCCCTCGTTCCAGGTCACGACGGAAGGTTCGAGCCGAAGGCTCATCGGAAGGGAGAAGGAGGGGTTGGCCGAACGGAGTTCCTCCTGTCCGACCATCGAAAAGGTGACCGGCGTGCCGGATCCCGCCCGGGAAGCGGAGACGACCACACTGTCCAGCCTCTCCGGCTTGTCCTGGGCGGACAGGGAGAGGGACGAAAGCGCCATGAGCGCGGATACAAATAATAAACCTCGCATAAAACAATTTGTTTTGATGCAAGGGGCGGGTATGCACATACCCTCGAGAAGGAATGCTTCCCTACGCCGGTATGGACCGGATCAGGTTCATTGGGACTCTCTCAACCGCCTGCCATGGGCGGTACCCCCGCATATTTATTTATCTATCAACTCTATCTGATAGAGGCGTTTCCAGTTTTTCCCCGTCAGATAGACATTCTTTCCGTCATAGGCGATGCCGTTCAGGACATCGGTATCCGCGTCCCTCAGGCTCTGGGGCAGCAGACCCGTACAATCGACCGTCGCCTCGACCTCGCCGCTTTTGGGATTGATCACTACGATCAGGTCCGTCGTATAGACATTGGCCCAGATCTTTCCGTCGATCCACTCCAGTTCGTTCAGGTACCGGACCGGGCGTCCGTTCATGCGGACCGGCAGGGTCTTTTCCACTTTCAGGGATGCGTCCATGAAATAGAGACTCGCCGTTCCGTCGCTGGCAATGAGCGACTTTCCGTCCGTCGTCAGTCCCCATCCTTCCCGGGGATACCGCTGGGTCGACCGGTAGGCCAGCGTAACGGGGTCGTACTTGAACACGACCTTGTTCGTCCAGGTCAGGATATAGAGGTCATCCTTGAAAATCACCGATCCTTCCGCGAAGTAGGTTCGGTTGAACTGCATGGAAGTCAGGGATTTCCCGGTTTCGAGATCCACCGTCCGGAAGGAACTGTTCCCGAACTGGCCCGTACTCTCGTAGAGCTTTCCGTCATGGAAGAAAAGCCCCTGGGTATAGGCGGCAGGATCGTGCGGATACTCCTTCACGACCTTGACCCGGTACTGCTTGACCTTGGCGGCCGTGGAGCAGGCGGGCAGAAGCAGGACTGCCGCAATCAGAAGGATGGATCTCATTTTCATGGTGCAAAGGTAGCCTATTTTTCCGCTCTTTGCAAATCTCCGGCCACGGCGATGACCCTCTCCAGCACCCGGAAAAGATTCCCGGACCAGATTTTTTCGATGTCCCCGTCGGAATAGCCCCTCCGGAGGAGTCCCATCGTGATATTAACGGCATCATTCGAGCCGAAAACGCCCGTGTATCCCCCGCCGCCATCCATGTCTATCCCGATGCCGACATGGTCGATCCCCGCGACCCGGACGCAATGGTCGATATGGTCCAGATAGGTCTCGATATCGGTGGTGTACTTGTCCCGGGACTGGAAATTCCAGACGGCATAGATCTGGATGACCCCGCCGTTGTCGCGGAGGGCGCGCAGCTGGTCGTCGGTGATGTTCCGGTTGTGGTTGAAGAGCTTCTTCGCCCCGGAATGGGAGCAGATAACCGGCGCCTTGCTGACGGCGATGCAGTCCCAGAAAGTGCCGCTGCTGGCATGGGAGCAGTCCACCATGATCCCGAGCCGGTTCATTTCCGCGACGACCTCCCGCCCGTAGGGGGTCAGTCCCCGTGTCGTATCGGCCGAATGGGTGGAAGAATGCGCGACGATATTGTCATAGGTATGGGTCAGGCTGACATAGCGTACGCCCAGCTCGGCGAGGCGCTTGAGGTTCCGGATGTCCCGGCCGAGTCCCTTGCCGTTCTCGATTCCGATGAAAAAGGCGCGCTTCCCCTCCGCCTTGCAGCGGAGCGCCTCCGCCGGGGTCGTCACGATCTCGCAGCGGCCTTCGTTCGCCCGGACATCGGCGTAGATCTTATCGATCTGGGAAAGGCAATAGGCGAAAGCGTTCTCCTCAGGCTGGTCCTTTTCTCCCTGGTATGAAATCAGGAAAGTCCCGTCCAGTCCGCCTTCCATCATCTTCCGGAGGCTGACCTGGTTCGTGCTGCGCCGGCCGAGGCGGAAGCCCTCGTTGTAGATATCCGGAAGGTCAGCGTGGGTGTCAAGCAGGAATATCCTTTTCTGCAGGAGGCGCGCCCGGTGATAAAGAGCGGCTTCTTCCAGAAGGGCGTCCAGGTCCGGAATCTTGTTCTGGCAGCGCCAGAGAGCCCTGTTGATCCGCTGTGTCAGGGGATTGTCCCCGAGAAACGGAACATTCCAGTCGCAGACAGCCTTGAAGTAGACGAGGGACAGGGGGTCGGAGTTTCGGACCGCCCCGTCCGGGAAGACCACGCCGGAGAGCGTGGACATGATCGCGTCCGCAGCGGCGATGGCTTCATCAGTCGCCGCACCGGAATCCGCAGGGATTCCCTCCGTTCCGAAAGGAAGGACGACGGGGTTCATTCCCTTTCGGACAACCGCTTCCGCAATCTCCCGAACCCCTGGCGTGTCCGGAGCGGGCGCATAGATGCCGATCATCGCGGGCGCCGCCTCCGTGAAACGCTCCGAGGCGTCATAATAAAGGTCGGAAAGGACCCTGTCGCTGCGTTCGAAGAGGTCTTTCAGATCAAGGGGATAACGGATCGTCTGGGCAGGCGATGCGAGCGCCGAAAGGGCCAGGAATAATGAAAAAATGATCTTTTTCATCCGGAAATACACTTAACTGCCTGCAAATATAGCCACTGTTTTTGTTTTTTCGCAAAAGAGTTTCTATTTTTGCGGCAAGTTGAATAGATATTAGGGTGGGACGATCTGCCGCGCCCTGTGTTTTGGCGACAGTCAGATTCGCGGGGTGAGGAAAGTCCGGACAGGAAAGGGCACCCGACTGCGGAAAGCGCAGAAGGGAGTAATCTTTTGATATCGTAACAGAAAACAACCGCTAATTCCAATTAGCAAGGGTGAAAACGCGGGGTAAGAGCCCACGACCTGTTGCGGCGACGCACCGGGGGTACGGTATCCGGGCCTGCAAGACCAAATATACTGACAGATGAGGGCTGCCCGTCCGATGTCAGGGGGTAGGTTGCGAAGATAAATGGCAGATTTAAAAACAGAAACCGGCTTACGGCCCCACCAGACCTAAGCAGGGGTTGACCTTTCGGAAGGCCAGCCCCTGCTTCTTTTCTAAAGAAAAGTAGCAAAGATGAGCACTTTTTGTTATCTTTGCGCGCTAATCGCATGAATCGTCACGATATGAACAATATGGAAGCGCAGAGATGCCTTCTCTGCAAACGTCCCAAATGCGCCCTGGACGGATGCCCGGTCAATACGCCGGTCCCCGAGTGCATGGCCCTCTACCGGGAAGGGCGCCTCGAAGAAGCGGGGCGTCTCCTTTTCGAAAACAACCCCCTGTCCGCCATCACCTCGCTCGTCTGCGACTGGAGCAAGTTCTGCTTCGGGCACTGCGTCCTGAATGTCAAGCAGGTTCCCGTCCGCTGGTACGAGATCGAACAGGAAATCTCCGGCGAATACCTCAAGACCCACCACCTCGAAAGAGCCTCGGAGACGCCGCTCGAAGGGAAATCCGTCGCCCTCGTCGGAGGCGGGCCCGTCGGCATGTCCACGGCGATCTTCCTTTGGCGGAAAGGAGCCGACATCACGATCTATGACGTCAACGAGCGCCTCGGAGGCGTTCTCCGCTATGGCATCCCCGATTTCCGCCTCGACAAGAGCATCCTCGAGCCCTTTGAAAGGATGTTCGCGGAAGCCGGCATCCGCTTCGTCGGGAATACCGGACTCGGCAAGGAAATCACGATCGAGGGACTCCATGAAAAATACGACGCCGTCATGATCGGAACAGGTGCGGAAAAGGCCATGAACCTGGAAATTCCCGGCGAAAGCAAGCCCCTCGTCATGCAGGCACTCCCCTTCCTCAAGAATCCGGACGCGTTCGAACTTGGAAAGAAGGTCATCGTCATCGGCGGCGGGAACGTCGCGATGGACGCCTGCCGGACCGCCGTGCGCCGGGGCGCTGAGACCTGGGTCTATTACCGGAAAACCTTCGAAAATATGCCCGCCAACCCCTCTGAAATCGAAGAAGCCAAGGCTGACGGGGTCCAGTTCCGTGTCTTCCAGGCTCCCGTCGAGGTCCATGACCACTCAGTCATCTTCCGGGACTGCGAGAACGTGACCGACCCTCAGACCGGTAAGATCGTCACCCGGATCATCGAAGGGACCGACCACGAAGTCGAATGCGACCGCATCATCCTAGCCATCAGCGAGAAGCCCGATTACAGTCCCCTCGGCCGTTTCCAGCCGGAACTCGACTCCTGGGGATGGGCGGTCAAGGATGAACTCCACCGGCTGAAGATCGAAGGGATGGACCATGTCTTTACGGCTGGTGACTTCATCCTCGGGCCGAAAACGGTTGTCGAAGCGGTCGTCAGCGCGAAACGGGCCGTCGAAGGCATCGAACAGTATCTCCTCGGGGCATGAACGCGATCCTGATCTATTCGGGCGGGCTTGACAGCACGACCCTACTGTATGAATACAAGGACGAAATCCGTCTCGCGGTGACCTTCGATTATGGATCGAAGCACAACGCCCGCGAGATCGCCTGCGCCCGGGAGAACTGCGCCCTGCTCGGCATAGAGCACCTTGTCATTCCCCTCGAATTCATCGGCAGGTACTTCCGGAGCGACCTTCTCCTCGGCGGGGGCGATATTCCCGTAGGCAGCTACAGCGACGAGAACATGCACTCGACCGTCGTCCCGTTCCGGAACGGCATCATGCTCGCGGTCGCGGCCGGACTCGCCGAGAGCCGGGACCTCGACACCGTCCTTCTCGCGAACCACAGCGGGGACCATGCCATCTATCCCGACTGCCGCCCCGAATTCATAGAAGCCTTCGACAGGGCGGCCTCTGCCGGCACCTATAACGGCGTCCGCATCGTCTCTCCCTACTGCAACCTCACCAAACGGGACATCGCCCTCCGCGGCCGCACCCTCGGCATCGACTATGCCCGGACCTACTCCTGCTACAAGGGCGGCGAGAAGCACTGCGGTGTCTGCGGAACCTGCACGGAACGGAAAGAAGCCCTTGCGGGCTTCGATCCTACGGAGTATGAAGAATAATCATCAAGGCGTTTCATAGCCCTCTTCAATCAGGCGGGAGATAACGTACTGCGGATGATTGACAAAAAGGGCTTTCAGGCGCGGATAGTACTGGAAGATGCCGGGGTCGAACCCGGTTTCTTTATATCCCCTCATCCCGGTCAGTCCGGGAGGCGTATGCCAGATGCTAAGTGTAAGGCCCGCATCCAGATAGCCGTCCGGCGGCCAGTAGGCCGATTTCCGGAAGCCCTCATACTGGACCTGGGCCCATCCCGACGGACCGTATTCTCCAATTTCCGTAATCCTGCCGTTCCAGGCACAGTTGATCCCGTACTTCTCCCGGTAACGAGCGGCTATGGCAGGATAGTCCTTATAGTATCCGGGGACCAGATATTCGACAAGATTGCAGGCGCCCATCCGTTCCGCGACCTCGGCAGATGCAGCCATGACCTTGTCTCCTCCCGGATCCTCTTCCCCGCCCTTGATGTCGAGCCAGAGTTTCGTCCCGAGCGGATTGATCTCCGGATCGGTCAGGACCGTCAGGAAATCCTCCAGGCAAGGCATTTCCTCCCCATTGGGCAGTTTACCCGCCGCGCGGATTTCCGAGAGCGTATGCTGCGAAGGGACGAGTCCGTTGACCATCCCGTGGTCATCGGGATGACAGACCAGCACCCTCCCGTCGGCAGTCCACATCACATCGCACTCGCTCCCGTAACAGCGAAGGGCGATCGTCGCCTTCAGGGACTCCAGCGAGCACTCCGCAAGGCCATTCTCGATATACCCGCCCCGGTGGGCGATGATCTTATACAGATGCGGTTCCGTTTTCGGGCGGCAGCAGCAGGAAAGGGCGGTCAACAAGACCGCCCCTCCCAACAAAATATGCATGCTGCATTTTCTCATATGGATACGGTTACCAGCCCGCGTTCTGAGAAAGGTCCTTGTTCAACGTCACATCGGGCGAAGGAATCGGGCGGACATACTTCTTTTCAGGCCAGGTATAGCTGTCAGAGAGCTTCTTGTAACCAAGGATGTATCCGTGATCGCCTTCGGAAAGCCGGTGTCCTGCACCGGAGAAGTTGTCGTTGCCGCCTGCCCAATCGATCTGGAGGACATACATGCCCGCTTTCTCCTTGAGCTTGTTGCTCACGATGTTGTCCATCTTGCCGTCCTCGTCCAGATCCATGTCCACTTCGATCGCCGGGATGTACATACCGGTCTTCGTCTTGATCAGCAACTGGCCCATGTGCCAACGCATATCATCCTGATAACGAAGACCTTCCATCGCAAATTCCGTACCGCGCTCGCGGCGGATTTCGAGGAGGATCGGGTCCGTGACCGTATTCAGGAAATACTGGACCATGTACGGATCGGCCTTCGTCGGATAGATGCTCGTGACGCCCGAGCGCTCGCGGATCGGCTTGATCGTCTGGTCCCAGACAGCCTGCGAGCACTGGCCCAGCTCCGCCTTCGCCTCCGCATAGCTGAGGAGAACCTCCGCGTACCGGATCAGCGGGAAATCGGAGAAGGTCGCGTCGTTGATCTCATCCTTGATATAGTCCGTCAGGTACTTGATCGGCTGATAGCCCGTCTTCGAATAGGTAAAGTCGGGGGCCATCGCCACTTTCCCTCCATCACGCTTGAAGCCCGGATACTTGATTGTCTGGGTCAGACGGTAATCGCGGGGGGCGAGCATCTCATCATGGAACGAGACATTGTAGTAGGACGTTCCCTCGTAATCGGAAGTGAACGGAGTGCCGTCGCGCTTCAGGTAGGTCATGACAAAGTCGCGGTTGAACGCGTACTGGGCATGCTGGGCGTTCTTCATGTAGTCGTTGATCGAGTAGCTCGCATTCTTCACGCCGAGGTTCTCGTCGCAGTCGACCGCCCAGATCCATTCCTTCGTGTACTGGCTGCAGCCATCCTTGTCGATGAACATGTTCCGGTACTGGGTCGCACGCTTGGCCGGATCGTCAATCAGGGAATAGACTTTGGAGTTCATAATCGCCTCGCAGGCTTTCACGCACTCGTTCAGGTACTTGGTAGACTCTGCTTTCTCCTCCGAGGTCCATGCCTTCCCGGTCGAAGGATCGTTCGTATGATACTTGCGGTAGGTCCCCTCGAACAGGCAGAAACGCGCCTTCATGGCGAGCGCCACATACTTGTTGACATAGGTCGAACGGACTCTGAATTTCGCATCCGCGGAGCAGTTTTCGCAGGCATAGTCCAGGTCCTCGAGGATCTTCCCGGCGATGAACGAACGGGCGTCCCGCTGACGGTAGAGTTCCTCTTCGTCCGCAGGATCGATCACATGGTCATACCATGGCACGGCCCCGAAGGTCTGGAGCTTGTCGATATAGAACATGGCACGGAAGAAACGGCCGACGCCCTCATAGTGGTTCAGCACGGCCTCCTCGCAGTCCGCCTTGCGCAGGTTCTCGAGATAATAGTTGATCGAGCGGAGGCGGGTCCAGCTCCAGCTGCCCTGGTCTGCCACGGTGAAACGGTCGGTATAGAAAAGGAGTTCTCCGTCCCAGGCCTGCGTGTCCGAGTAGCGGTCGATGTTTATGAAGTCCAGGATACTCGGCAGATAACCGCGGATCAGGCCGTTGGAATAGAGTTCGAGAGAGGTCTCTCCCGTGAAGAAGTGTTCGCTTTCGATCGCGTTCGGGTTCTCCTTGTTCAGGAAATCCTGGCAGGAAACGGCAAGAAGGCTGGTGGCCATAAAGGCCAATGCAATATATTTTTTCATATTCTTGTCCTCCTTTGATTAGAATGTAATGTTCACACCGCAGGTAACGGTCTTAAAGATAGGATACGTATTGCCGTTGATGCCGCTGCTTACGAAGTCAGTATCACCGCCGTCGATTCCTTCCGGATCGAGGTTCGGTCCCCATTTGTGGAGCGGGGTGAAGGTGAAGAGGTTCTCCCCGTTGACATAGACCTTCAGGCCGGTCAGGCCGAGAGCCGAGCAGACTTTCTGGTTGAACGTGTAGTCCAGCTGGATCGTCTTTACACGGAGATAAGCTGCATTCTGCTTGTAACGCGTATTCGGCATGTTCATGATTGTCGTCTTGTTTGCATCGCCGTTGGTCATATAGGTCGTAAGTCTCGGCCAATAAGCGGTGTCGTAGTTGAGACATTCGGAGAAATCCTCATTCATCTTCGCCACGTTCGGGTTGTCCTGCGCGTGGATCGTCGGGATGAAATAGAAGAACGGACGGGAGTACTTGCCCCAGAAATAACCGCAGTCCTTGCCCGGATACCAGTCACGCTTGCCGACGCCCTGCAGGAAGACCGAAAGGCCGATCCCGTTCCAGTTGCCGGAGAGATTGACACCGAAGCGGTAGCGCGGGGTGCTGTTGCCGATGATGCTCAGGTCGCCGTGATTGTCAAGGGTCAAATCCCTGTAGTCCACCTCGCCGTCCCCGTCGAGATCCGCGAACTTCACATGGCCCGGACGGGTCTTCTTATCACTGGACTGCTTGTAGCTCTGCTTGGCAGAGGCATCGATATCCGCCTGGTCCTTGAAGAGACCGAGGACCGTATAGCCCCACATCTCACCCATCGTCATACCGGCGTAGTACTGCGGCTGTCCCATGTTGTTGACCAGATCACCGATCGAACCGAAGGTATTCTTATCGTTGCCGGCAAACTTCGTGACCGTCGACATCGAATCCCAGAGGGTACCCTTGATGCTGTATGTGAACGGCTTGCCCGCCAGGACGAACTGGTCCCTCCACTGCAGGGAGAGTTCCCAGCCGTTGGTCCGGAGTTCGGCGTTGTTACCCTTCGGAACCGATCCGCCGAAGACGCCCGGAAGCGTCGCTCCGGCCGTGTACATATCGGTCGTCATACGGACATAGTAGTCGAAGGATCCGGAGAGACGGCTGTTCAGGAGGTCGAAATCGACACCGGCGTCATAGGTCGTCGCCGTCTCCCAGGTCAGGGAGTACGGAACGATACTCGCGACGGAAGTGTAGGAAGGAAGGTTGCCGCCGAGGACCGTATCAGTCGCCTTGGCTACGGACATTTCGGATGTATAGAGGTACGGATTTACGTTACCGTTACCCATCGAACCCGCGGATACGCGGAACTTCAGGTTGTCCAGCCAGCTCCGGCTCCACTCCATGAAAGGCTCCTCGGATACCCGCCAGCCGATCGATGCGGAGGGGAAGAAGCCCCAGCGGCTGTTGGACGGGAACTTGGAGGATCCGTCATACCGGCCGCTCACCTCGAGGAGATACCGTCCCAGGAAGCCGTAATTGATACGGAAGAAGGCGCCGAGATAGGCCCATTCGTTACCGCCGGCATCGATGGTCGCCTCTCCGTCCATCAACTTGAAGGAAGGCTTGTCAGAGGTAAAGCCGACACGGGTCGCCGTGATCGTCTTGTATTTACTCCACTCGACATTATAACCGAGAAGGGTCGTCAGGCTGTGCTTCTCGCCAAGCTTCGGGGAGAAGGTCGCATAGGCGTTGGCGGCCTGATAGCGGGTATCGTAATCCTGCTGTTCCATCCAGGATACGGTCTTGGAAGTCGTCGTCGTGATCATCACGCCCGGAGACTTGGAATACACCACCGGGACATGGACGGAGCCGCGGGTGCGCCCCGTATAGTTGAAGGAATAGTCCACCTGGAACTTCAGGACATCCTTGATGATGTCGATATCCAGGTCCACCTTGTCGCGGAGATACAGGTACTTGTCCGTCATGTAACTGCTCTTCTCGTACATGCTGGCGTAACCGGAAACACCGGACGCCGGAGTCCAGGAACCGTCCGGGTTCCGGAGCGGGGCCATCGGCTGCACGCAGTGCTGCATGTAACGGGTCACGGAGTTGTCGTTGTAGCTCGTCGGGATGTAGTTGTCGTCGATGGTGAAACTCATGTTGTTGGTGAGTTTCATCCAAGGGCGGATCTTCAGCGATCCCTTCGCCCGCATGTTGTATTTCTTGTAACGCTCGTCACCGACCCTGTAGACACCCTGGGAGTCATACAGACGGCCGGAAACGTAATAGTCCGCATTCTCGTTGCCGCCCGAGACGGAAACATTGTGCTCCGTCGTCCAGTGATAATCGCGGTAGAACTCCTTGAACCAGTCGTGGCAGTCATAGTAGGCGTAACCGAAGCCCGGGACATCATAGCTTTCCTCCGCCTTCGGGAGATCGGTCCCCTTCCTGCGCATGATCTCGTCATAGATCGCCTGGGAATACGGGGCCTTGGAGTCGATGTGGTTCAGCAGGGCCTTGGATCCATTGTAGTAGCCGTTGTAGGCCGTGATCCACCAGTCGAGCCACTCGTTGGAATCCGTGATACCGTCATACATAACCGTCCTGCGGTTGACCGTCATGGAGCCGCTGTAATTGATCACCGGAGTTCCTTTCTTAGCGTTCTTCGTCGTGACGAGAATCACACCGAAAGCACCGCGGGCGCCGTAGACCGCCGTCGAGGAAGCATCCTTCAGGACGGATACGCTCTCGACATCCTGCGGATTGACCATGCTGAGGTCCCCTTCCACACCGTCGATCAGCACGAGAGATGTACCGCCGGCACCGATGGAACTGGTACCACGGACATTGTACGAGCCGTTGTGGGACGGCTTGCTGTCGTGGACGGTGATGTTCAGACCGGCGATTTCTCCCTGCAGGGAGCGGGCCAGGTTGGCATTGGCACGGTTGCCGATCACCTCGCTGCCGACCTGGTCGACGGCACCGACGAGATCGCGGCGTTTCATCGACGCATAACCGACGACGACCGTTTCGTCAAGGACGTTGCGGTCGGCCTCAAGGGCAATGACAAACGGCTGCGTTTCGTTTCCGGTCAGGACAATCTCCTTGTCCTGGTAACCGATATACGAAACAACCACCGTCGCAGGGAACCGGACGTTCTTCATGGCAAAGGATCCGTCGACATCGGTGATGAAACCGGTCGATGTCCCCTTGATCATGACACTCGCCCCGATGAGCGGGTCCCCGTTGGGATCCAGCACCTTTCCGCCAAACTGATTTTGGGCGGACGCCATGAGCGGAAGCATCAGTCCCGCCCAAAGCATCAAGACTTTTACCAATGATTTGATTCTCATATAGTTAGAATTAGTTAAAAGAATATGGTTACTTATTAATGGTTTTCGACTTAAAATTACAAAATCTTATATTACATTATCATTTGAATTTTGATTTTTAACGGCTTTGTAATATTTTTTTAACAATTTATCAAAATTGCAACAATCCCGATGACGCCCCCGATAAAACAATTACGTCCGGTGAATTCACCAGACGTAACAAAATCGAGAGCTGAAATTAGAGATTTTAGCTTAGACGATTTCGGCAATCTTTTCAAGCCAGATGGCATCGATCTCGTCGAAGGTGCCGAGACGGTCGCTGTCGATGTCCAGGACGGCCGTAACGACACCGTCACGGATGAGCGGAACGACGATTTCGCTCCGGGAAGCGCTGCTGCAGGCAATGTGTCCCGGGAAGAGTTCGACATCGGGAACGATGATGGTCTTCCCTTCCTTCCATGCCGTTCCGCAGACACCCTTTCCGAAGGGGATGTGCATGCACGCAACGGGGCCCTGGAAGGGTCCCAGGATGAGGTCCCTGCCGCGAACCTTGACGCCGGGATCGTCCGCGACCCGGTAGAAGCCGGTCCACCAGAATCCGAAAGCGGTGTGGATGGCGGCTGCGGCGTTGGCCATCCTGACAACCCAGTCTTCCTCTCCCTCGAGGAGAGCCCTGATCTGCTCCAGCAGGAGCGAATACTTTTCAGTCTTTTCCATATCAACCGCTAAATTAAGCATAATCCGCGCATTTTTTCCTATTTTTGCAGATGTATTTGAAGCAAGACTATGTACTACGTTTGCAAAAGACTTGAAATTTCGGCAGCCCACAGCCTCATGCTCTCCTATGAAAGCAAGTGCGAGGCGATGCACGGCCATAACTGGATCGTCAAAATCTACTGCAAGTCCGAGACCCTGAACGAGGACGGGATGGTCACGGATTTCACCGTGATCAAGCGGCAGATCTCCGAAGCCCTGGACCATAAGAACCTCAACGAGGTGCTGCCTTTCAATCCGACCGCGGAGAACATCGCCCGGTGGATCTGCGACCATGTCGAGAACGCCTACCGCGTCGAGGTCTGGGAATCCGAAATGAACATGGCCGCCTACGAAAGGGACTGATGTACCGGGTCAACGAGATTTTCTGCAGCCTCCAGGGCGAAGGATTCTGGACCGGCACGCCCATCGTCTTCATCCGGATGAGCGGGTGCAACCTCGTTTGTCCTTTCTGCGATACAGACCATCGGAACTACTTGGAAATGAGCGCAGACGATATCATCCGGCGCGTCCGTGAGGAAGGTCCCGGAATCGACCGGGTCTGTCTCACCGGCGGCGAACCGTCCCTGCAGGCCGACTCCTCTCTTGTCGAAGCCTTGCATGCGGCGGGATACCGGATCCATATCGAGACGAACGGGACCCGTCCCCTTCCGGAAGGCATCGACTGGGTCACGCTCAGTCCCAAGACGGACGTCCCCGGACTGAAAGGAGACGGGACGGTCGTGCTGCGGGAAGCCGACGAGGTCAAGGTAGTCTATCTGGGTGGCCTCTCCCCGGAATCCCCGGATGAACCTCTTCAAAAATGGGCAGCGTTCCCGGCCCGCTGGCACTTTCTCCAACCCTGCTCCTGCAGCAATACGGAGGAAACCGTCGCCTATATCCTCACCCACCCCGTCTGGCGTCTCTCGCTCCAGACCCACAAATATCTTAATATCAGATAATTACACCCACAACAGCGCACAGATGATCCGCAACGGACTTTCAATCAATGGCTTACAGTTTCTCCGCGCGCCGTATGAAAGATTGTATTGTGATTTGAAAGGAAAAACCCTATATTTGTTGATTGAATTCAATTGAATATCGCATATGAGTAACAGAAAGGATAACGAATTCGACGTCATCATCGTCGGAGGCGGAATTACTGGAGCGGGAACGGCCCGCGACTGCGCCCTCCGGGGACTGAACGTTCTCCTTATCGAGCGTCACGACATCGCCACCGGTGCGACGGGACGGAACCACGGCCTGCTCCACTCCGGTGCCCGTTATGCCGTCACGGACAGGGAATCCGCCACCGAATGCATCGAAGAGAACATGATCCTCCGAAGGATCGCCCGGCACTGCGTCGACGAAACCGACGGATTTTTCATCACCCTCCCGGAAGATGACCTGGCCTACCAGACCAAGTTCGTAGAGTCCTGCACGGCCGCGGGAATACGGGCGGAGATCATCGACCCGAAGGAAGCGATCCGCCTCGAGCCTTCCGTCAACCCGGACCTCATCGGAGCCGTCCGCGTTCCGGACGGAAGCGTGGATCCTTTCCGTCTCTGTGCAGCCAACATGCTGGACGCCAAGCTCCATGGAGCGAAAATCCTCGTCTATCATGAGGTTATAGAGTTCATCAAAGAAGGTGACACGGTCCGGGGCGTCCGGGTCCGCGACAACCGGAGCCGGGAAATCAAAGACTTCTACGCTCCCGTTACGGTCAATGCGGCCGGCATCTGGGGCCACCATGTCGCTGCGCTGGCCGGCGCGAACATCGGGATGTTCCCTGCGAAGGGAGCCCTCCTGATCTTCGCCCACCGGGTCAACAGCATCGTCATCAACCGCTGCCGCAAACCGGCGAACGCCGATATCCTCGTGCCGGGCGATACGGTCTGCGTCATCGGGACGACCTCGACGAAGGTTCCATTCGAAGAATGCGACAATATGTACGTCACTCCCGACGAGGTCGACCTGCTGCTGACCGAAGGTGCGAAACTCGCCCCCGCTCTCGCCACGACCCGGATCCTTCGCGCCTACGCCGGAGTTCGTCCCCTCGTGAGCGCGGACAACGACCCTTCCGGAAGAAACATCAGCCGCGGCATCGTCTGCCTGGACCATGAAACCCGCGACGGAATCAAAGGATTCGTCAGCATCACGGGCGGCAAGCTGATGACCTATCGCCTGATGGGAGAACAAGCCGCCGATCTCGTATGCAAGAAACTGAATATCAATAAGAAGTGCGAAACCGCCGTACTTCCCCTCCCGGGTTCGGAAGGCGGGAAGACGGAAGAAGTGTCGAAAAAGATCTGGTCCGTTCCGAGCGCCCCGCAGAAAGCGGCTGCCGGCCGGGCCGGGACCCGCGCGAAAGTGATTCCTCTCGACAATCCCCTCGACCAGGCCCTCGTCTGCGAATGCGAGGAGGTCTCGTCCGGTGAGGTCAGGTACGCCCTCGACCATCTCGAAGTGGACAACCTGGTCGACCTCCGCCGGCGCACCCGCGTCGGAATGGGCACCTGCCAGGGCGGTCTCTGCGCCTGCAGGGCTGCGGGCATGATCGCCGAAGCGCGGGGTTGTGCCGAAAAGGCGGAAGCCGACCTCAAGGGATTCCTGAACGAGCGGTGGAAAGGGATGTATCCGATCGCCTGGGGCAATACGCTCCGGGAGGCGGAATATACCCAGTGGGTCTACAATTATGTTTTAGGACTTAACGAGCAGTAGGATATGGAATTTGATGTCATGATCATCGGAGGCGGACTCGCCGGCCTGACCGCGGGACTCGCCCTCCAGGAAAAAGGAAAGCGTACTGCAATCGTCAGCGCGGGTCAGAACGCCCTGCATTTCTCATCCGGAGCCTTCGGACTGCTCGACAGAGAGGATCCTTTCGGAGCTGTCGCGGAACTTGACGAAGATCATCCGTACGCCAGAATCGGCGCCGATTCTCTCCGGACATTCGCCGAAAAGGCGAAGGGGCTCTTCGCCCGGGCCGGGATCGAACTGAACGGGAATCCGCTCGGCAACGGGTTCCGGCTGACTCCGCAAGGCGCTCTCAAAAGGGCCTGGCTGACCCTCCCGGAAGTCGACCTCTTCCCCGACGAAGCTGCCGTCAAAGGCCATAAGGTCCTCATCGTCAATCTCCTCGGATATCTTGATTTCAATACGTCCTTCCTTGCGCTCGGACTCGAGAAGAAGGGATGCACCTGCCGGGTCGAAACCCTGCGGCTTCCGGAGATGGAACGTCTCCGCCAGAACCCGAGCGAGATGCGATCCGTCAATATCGCCAGGGTCATGGACAATGCCTGGGTCAAGGTCGCCGGCGAGGTCAAATCTCTCCTCAAGGACGAGGACTGGGTCATCCTGCCCCAGGTCTTCGGACTCCGCGATGCAACCGTTCCGTCGCAGATCCGGGAAACGGTTCCCGCCCGGGTCCTCTTCGTCGGGACCATGCCGCCGTCCGTCCCCGGCATGCGGACGCAGATGCAGCTGAAAAGGGCCTACGAGGCCCTCGGTGGCACTTTCCTGATGGGAGACGAAGTTCTCTCCGCAGAGACGGGAGAAGCCCGCGTGCGCTCCGTCGAGACCCGCAACATCGGGAGGATCGGCGCCAAGGATTTCATCCTCGCGACCGGAAGCTATTTCAGCAAAGGCATCGCTTCCGATATGAATCACGTCTATGAGCCTCTCTTCGCAGCCGACGTCATCCAGGACGAAGGACGCGGTTCATGGTATGATCCGAACTTCTTCAATCCCCAGTCCTTCCTCTCCTACGGAGTGGCGACGACCCCCGGATTCAAGGTACTCAAGGAGGGCGTCCCCTTCGAGAATCTCTACGCCGCAGGCTCCGTACTCGGCGGATGCCGGTCCCTTGCCCTGGGATGCGGTGCGGGCGTGGCCCTTGTAACGGCCCTTTCGGTTGCAGAAACGATTTAATTCCAGCGGAAGATGACACTACAAGAATATACATCCAGTTCCCACAACTTCGAAGAGTGCATGAAGTGTACGGTCTGTACGGCCTACTGTCCGGTCGTTCCGGCCAATCCGAAATATCCGGGACCGAAACAGGCCGGTCCCGACGGGGAGCGTCTCCGCCTGAAAGATCCGTTCTTTTTCGAGGAAACCCTAAAATACTGCCTCAACTGCAAACGCTGCGAGGTCGCCTGCCCTTCCGGGGTCAAGGTTGCCGACATCATCCAGGCCGCCCGCATCCGCTACAGCAAGTCGAAGCCGAAACTCCGTGACCGGATCCTCGCCAGCACCGATTTCATGGGAACGCTGGCAAGGCCTTTCGCCCCGGTCGTCAACGGAATGACCGGACTCGGCGCAACCAAGGCCGTGCTCGATGCGACTTTCGCCATCGACAAGCACCGCACCTTCCCGAAATATGCCTTCAAAGGCTTTGAAAGCTGGTTCCGGAAAGAAGCGCCGGACCAGTCCCGTTTCCCGGAACAGGTGGCCTATTTCCATGGATGCTATGTCAACTACAACTTCCCTCAGCTCGGAAAGGATTTCGTTAAGGTCATGAACGCGGCCGGAATCGGAGTGAGTCTCCTCGACAAGGAAAAGTGCTGCGGGGTCGCGATGATCTCGAACGGGATGATCGACGGCGCGAAGAAGCACGCCGCCCACAACGTGGCCGTCCTCGGGAAAGCCGTCGAGTCCGGGAAGAAGATCCTGACGACTTCCTCGACCTGTACTTTCACGATGCGCGACGAGTATCCGGAACTGCTGGGGATCGACAACGGAAAGGTCCGGGATTCGATCACCCTTGCGACGCGGTACCTGTATGAGAAAATCGTTGCCGGAGAAGTCAAGTTGCCGTTCAAGAAGGATTTCCATGCGAAAATCGCCTACCATACCCCGTGCCACATGGAGAAACTCGGCTGGGGCGTCTTCTCGATAGGACTGCTGAAGATGATTCCGGGGATCGAGCTGACCGTTCTCGACAGCAATTGCTGCGGGATTGCGGGAACGTATGGGTTCAAGAAAGAGAACTACGAGGTCTCCCAGGCCATCGGGAAACCGCTCTTCGACCAGATTGCGCGCGTCGCACCGGACTATGTAGCCTGCGACTGCGAAACGTGCAAATGGCAGATTGAAATGTCGACCGGTCTCGAGGTCAGGAATCCGATCTCGGTCCTGGCCGAAGCCCTTGACATCTAATTATTTCATCTTTTCCATGATCCTTCTCCGGAGACCCGGGGAAAGGGCGAGGGAACACTCTTTGTCCGCCCGGTCGAGCCATTGGATGGCGAGCGGATAATTGCCGAGCATATAGCAGGCCGTCGCGATGTCATATGCGGCGCAGGCCTTCTTTTCGGGGCTGTTCGTCTTCAGGAGGTTCGTCCAGAGTTTGATCGCATCGGTCCAGCGGTATTCGAATGCCGCCTGAGACGGAGCGTCCCAATCCGTGGACATACTGTCGTAATAATAGAAGGAGTACAGTTCCGTCTGCCAGTTCGAAACGAAATTGCCCGTGGAGCGGCGGCCGACCTCGGCTGCGAGTTCCGGCATGGCCTTCCAGATGGCTGCGGCCATCGTTTCATGGGTGAAGAGGTCTTCGGGAGTGACATCCGTCTTCACCGCGCTCGAACCGTTATAGGAAAGGACCTGGTCGTCCTTGTTCATGGAATCGTAGGCGTACAGTTTAAGCTTGAAAGGCAGGGCAGCGGATTTCTCGCCGGCCATGGGTTCCCCGAACTCGGGGGTATCGAAAACGAATACGACGTCGCTGCCCGTTTCCATGATCAGGTTCGTCAGGCGCTCCTTGGACGAGAGCGTCGTATCAGCGGGCGTTCTGAAAAGGGTGATCAGTTCCTGACCGCCGTAATAATCCTCCTCCATCGTCTGGGCGAAACCGGCGGCGACATTCCTGAGGAAAAGGGTGTCGCGGGAATTCCCGTTATCGGCATAGACGACGGCTATGCTCTTCCTGCCCAGGTCCAGTCCGGACCGGGAAGGATGCCTCATCTCGATATTCATCGTAAACGTCTCCGGAGAGCAGGCGGCAAGGATGAAGGCCGCGGCGATGAGGATAAAGTTTCTTCTCATGGTATCGTGTTATTACAAAGGTTCTGCGGTAAGGTCGTATTCGTCCGCCGCGGTAATCCGCACGTCGATGAATTCCCCGACCATCGAATACGGTTCCACTCCTCCGAACGCCTCGGAATCGTACCGTACCAGAATCTCTCCGTCGACCTCCGGGCTTTCAAATTCGCTCCGGCAGACGAAGACACCGTCCAGGTAATCGTCGACAAGGACTTTTTCAACCGTCCCGATCCTGGATTGGTTGAATGCAAATGAAATGCCACGCTGAAGGTCCATCAGGCGTGTCAGCCGGTTTTTCTTGGTCCGGTCCGTCACGGAGTCCTTGAAATGGTCCGCCCCATAGGTCCCTTCCTCCTCGGAATACGGGAAAGCGCCCATCCGCTCGAAACGGGCATCAGCCACGAAATCAAGGAGTTCACGGAACTCTTTGGGGCCTTCGCCGGGATGTCCGACGATCAGTGTCGTGCGGAGGACGACGCCCGGGACCTTCTCCCGCATCCGGCGGATCAGCTCCCGCGTCCATTCCCCCGTGACATGCCGGTGCATATTGTCGAGCACCTTGTCGGAAATATGCTGGAGGGGGATGTCCATATAGCGACAGACTTTCGGATTGGAGGCCATCTCGTCAAGGACGTCTTCGGGGAAATCTGCGGGATAGGAATAGTGGATCCGGATCCATTCGATCCCTTCGACGGCGGAGAGGCGCCTGAGCAGTTCCGCCAGGGCGCGGCGTTTATAGAGGTCGAGGCCGTAGAAAGTCGTATCCTGGGCAATCACGACCAGCTCCCGGACCCCTTCAGAGGCCAGGCTTTCCGCTTCTTTGACAAGTACTTCCATCGGGACGGACCGGTGCGGACCCCGGATGAGCGGGATGGCGCAATAGGAGCACCGGCGGTCGCAGCCTTCCGAAATTTTGAGGAATGCATAAGGTCGGGAGGTCTCGGTACGGAGACGGAGATGGTCCCGCGAATGGTCCGGCTCGCAGCCGAGGGCCCGGATCAGGGGATCCAGGTCGCGTGCGCCGAACCAGCCGTCCACTTCGGGAATAAGTCCGGGCATCTCGTCCCGGTAACGCTGGGAAAGGCAGCCGAAGACGAGGATCTTGCCGATTTCGCCGGCGGCTTTCCGGGCGGCGCTTGCGAGGATGACCTGGATCGACTGTTCCTTGGCATCCCCGATGAATCCGCAGGTATTGATCAGCTGGATGTCGACGGGAACGGTCTCCCCCTCCGGAATGATTTCGTACTCATTACGGAGCTGATAGAGAAGATGTTCCGTATCGACCGTGTTCTTGGAACACCCCAGCGTTATGACCTGCAGGGTGCTCATGCCTCTTCGGCCGGGGCTTCTTCTTCCGCTTCGGGATCGGTGAATTCGAGGGAAGCGTAGCGCTTGATTTCGTTGTACCAGTCGACGACCTTCTTCATATGGGAAACATAGAAACGGTCGGCGTCATAGTCCGGAACGGCCTTTTCGAAAAGGGCCTTCAGTTCCTCGGGGGAAGATTTCGATCCCGGAGCCTCTGCGTCGCCGAGCACTTCGTGAAGTTTCTCGAAGACCTGCTGGAGTTTCATTTCCCCTTCGTCGGTATAGATGGAGATATCGGCCAGGGTCGTAATCCGGCTCTTGAAATCGAAGATCGTGCGTTTCTTGTCGGAGAAAGCCTCGACGATGGCGCCGCTGCGCGACTGGGCGACATAATGGAAAAGTCCATGCTGCCCGGAAACGGATAGGGTTTTGGTAAGGTCTGTTTTCATTTCATACTAACGTTTAAGATTGCAAATATAGCAAATCTTCGTCAAAAAGGTAACGGAACGCATGCCCGACAGACCGGTACAGGTCCTCTAGGGAACCGTCGTTCCGGATGATCATGTCGACCCGCGAGAGGTCGAACCGCTGGGCCCGCATCCGGGCGAGGACGGCCTCCGGATCCGCTCCGTCGCGCGAAACGGCCCTTTGGAGACGGACTTCTTCGGGGGCGTCGACGAAGACGACCTTGTCGATGAGGTCGCTGAAAAGGGGTTTGGAAAGGATGATGGCCGACTCGATGACGACCAGCGGAGACTCCCGGCGTTCCCGCCAGGAAAGGAAGTCGGAGCGGACGAGGGGGTGGACGACGGCCTCGAGCGCAGCGAGCGCACCGGGGTCGGAGAAGATGATGTACGAGAGCTTTTTCCGGTCCAGGCGTCCGTCTTCCCCCCGGAGAGGGACACCGAAGAGAGCCTCGAGTTCCGGGACAAGCGCCGGATCGGTATCGTAGAGAAGTTTGGTCCGGCTGTCCGAATCGTAGACGGGAATCCCCCTGGAAGAGAGAAAAGCCGTAACGGCGGATTTCCCGCTTCCGATTCCCCCTGTGACGGCTACTGTCTTCATTACTCGGTCAGGATACAGTCGAAAACTTCCGGAAATACGTAATAGTCAATGACTCCGGGAGGCAGGGACAAGGCCTTCGGAATGCAGCGTCCGTTCAGGGACGAGAGGAAATCCTCATAGTCGATATAGAGACGGACGGACTCGGTCGGGTCCTTGCTGACCGGGAAAACGCAGCGGAAAACGACATCCGCGGAGGAAGGATAGACCTGCATGCGGCGGCCCGCAGGGGCATTCCAGACTTCGACTGGAAGATTCACCGAAATCTCGACATACCGGGAAACCGTCATGGTGTAATGGACCTCTTCCTCCGAAAGCCGCACACCCTTGATCTTTCCGAGACGGAGGGTGCCGTGGCGGTTTTCGTGGACATCGTACAGGTTCAGGGACGAGGTGAAGATCCGGTCCACATTGTCGATCCGCGCGGCCTCTCCGTAGATCGTAACCGAATCGGGTTCGATTTTCAACGCGGCCGAGCTCATGTACTGGGGACGGTAGGTGATGTCCTGGACCAGCTCGACAGGGACTCTCTTGTGGTTCTGGGCGGGAAAACGGAACCAAAGTGTATCGGAGATGAACGCGTCGACCTGGGTTTCATCCCCGAAGATCTCCCCGGTGTAATTGTTCATGACCGGACCGGTCAGGTAGAATTCCTCCTTGCCGGAGAGATGGAGGTCCTGCCGGTCCACCTTGATCCGGACCGGCTTGCGGTCCTTGGAATAGCGGTTGGAGATGAGGCGGAAGCCGGTCGTATGGCACCGGGCCGCCACCGTCACCACGTTGGCGGATACGTCCGAATGGCCGTCAATCCGGCATTCCGCGACGACCGGGATGCTGACGATGCCCGAATAGGAACGGGACAGGTTGCTAACCAGCCAGACGACGGAAGCCAGAAAGAGAGAGGTCAGGAACAGGATCCAGTCTCTCCCCCTTATCGGGAAACGGTCTATCAGACGCGGGGTCACTACTGCTGCGTCTCGGAATAATCCTTGACGAGGCCATTCTTGTCGACGCGGAGCTTGACGTCGCCGTCGACCTTGATGAGGGCGGTCTTATCGTTGACTTCTACGATCTCGCCGTAGATGCCCCCGACCGTCACGACCTTGTCACCCTTCTTGAGGGAATTGCGGAAATTCTGGAGTTCCTTCTGCTGCTTGCGCTGCGGCCGGATCATGAAAAGCCACATGACGACAAAGACCAGGAGAAGCATGATCCACATTCCGGCGGAGCTACCCGCCGCAGGTGCGGCTGCCTGCAATAATTTCATGGAAATCATATTGTTAACAATTTAAGTGCGCTTATAAACGTTTCGTAATCCGGCCTTCTTCCATCTCCGCCCGAATCAGCCGGTCGAGAAGACCGTTGACGAAGGAACGGCTCTTGGGAGTGCTGTAGAACTTGGTCAGCTCGACATACTCGTTGATCGTCGCGCGTACCGGGATGTCGTCGAAGGACTCCGCTTCGGTCACACCGAGGACGATGAGGGCGATATCCGTATTGAACAGGCGGTCGCTCTCCCATTTCGAGACATTGGCGGCCACGTCGGCGGAAATCCGGTCATAGTTGGCGACCGCGTTCGCGACCAGTTTCGAGACGAAGACATGGTCCGTGGCGTCCGGATAAAGGTCCGGATAGGTCCACCGGCCGGTCCTTGCAATCTCGTCCATCGCCTTCATGTCGAATCGGAGGACGTATCCGAGGTCGTCAATCCAGTAGATGTTCATCTCTTCGAGGATCTGGGCGAGCTCTTCGTTGTCTTCGAATTCGTTCTCGAAGATCTTCTTGAACAGGCGGGCGTCTTCCTTGAGGGAATGCCCCGGGGCGGCCATATAGGCCTTGAAATAATCCTTTTCGCGGATGGAATCGAAGAGGTTCCTCACAAGGACGTCATAAGGCTCCCAGGAGAGTTTTTTCCTTTCCAGAAGCTTCTGGAAATCAGGATCTTCAGCAAGGATGGGGGCCATGGCGTTCCCGGCGAATTTCATATTCGGGTTCCGCTCTTCCTCGGAAGGATTGAACTTCGAACGGGCGGCCTCGATCCGGCGGGCGGCTTCTTCCGTCAGGGGGTTCACGCAGGAAAGCATGAACAGATACAGGTCGCGGGTCGCTTCACAGGAAATCTCAAGAAGGGAGAGGCTGTCTTTCAGGGAGAGGCTCCTGTCTTCGGAAAAGGAGAAGAGGGTCTTGAAAGCTTTTGTCCTCAGTATACGTCGGTTCAGCATGGAGTCAGTCAAAAAAATTTATACAAATATAGTGATTTGTAAGAATTTTCCCTATTTTTGTAGAGAATAAAATGCATACTATATGTACAGTGAGGATTACGAGAGGGGCTTCCCTCAGGAGAGAAACAGCGAAGACGTTTACTCCAAACCGGTAAGGGCGGGGAAACGTACCTATTTCTTCGACGTCAAGTCGACCAGGGGGAACAATGACTTCTACCTGACGATTACGGAAAGCAAGCGCCGCCAGGAACGCGACGGCAGTTTCTCGTTCGACAAGCATAAGATTTTCCTCTACAAGGAAGACTTCGAAAAGTTCGCTGAAGGGCTGGAAGACGCCATCGCCTATATCCGCAAGAACTGTCTGAAAGACACGCCGTCCACCGAAAACGGCCAGTTCACGGATGTCTCCTTCGACGAACTCTGACAACATTTATCCGACCGGCCGCGCGCCGGTTTTTTCAACTCCGCCGACACTATGATCCTTCTGAAAGACATTACCCTCGACGGCCGGGTGGTCGACATGCTGATCGAAAATGGAAAGATCTGCAAAATCCAGCCCGGGATTGAAAGCGGCACCCTTCAGGGATGGGGAGCCGGGGTCCAGGTCATGGACTGCCGCGGCAAAGCAGCCATTCCCGGTTTCATCAACATGCATACCCACGCCGCCATGTCCCTCATGCGCGGAATCATGGAAGACGTCCCCTTCCACACCTGGCTCGCCAACATCTGGAAGATCGAGGAGAAGATCGACCCCGATTTCGTCTACTGGGGAACCAAAGTCGCCTGTCTCGAGATGATCAAGGGCGGGACGACGACCTTCAACGACATGTACTTCTTCTCCGACGCCGCCCGGCAGGCCGCCGAAGAAATGGGGCTGCGACCGTTCATATCCTATGCCGCCATCGACCAGTACCAAAAGGAAGAGACGGGGCGCCAGATGGACCTGTGCCGGGAGATGTACGAAAAATCCCTTTCCTGGAAAGGAGGGGCGCAGCTGGTCATGGCCTTCCACGCCGTTTATTCGGTCAGCCCGGAATTGATGGTATGGACCTCGGATTTCGCCAGGGAGCACGGGTTGAGACTGCACATCCACCTCTCCGAAACCGAAAAAGAGAACCAGGACTGCATGGCCGCCCACAAAGGTCTCTCCCCGACGGAGTACCTCGACGAACTCGGGATTCTCGGACCGCATATCATTGCGGCCCATTCGCTGTGGCTCAGCGGGAACGATATCCGCCTTCTCGGCGAGAACCATGTCAATTGCGTCCATAACATCAACTCCAACGCCAAGCTCAGCTCGGGTTACAAGTTCAAATACAACGAACTCAGGGACGCCGGCGCCAATGTCTGCCTCGGCACGGACGGGGCAGGATCCTCGAACAATCACGACATGCTCGAGACCATGAAAACGTCCGCCCTGTTCCAGAAGGCATGGCGGAACGACCCTGCCCAGATGCCCCTCGGGGAACTGATGGACATGGCGACGGTCAACGGGGCGAAAGCCCTCGGAATCGATGCGGGCGTACTGCGCGAAGGGGCTGTGGCGGACCTTTCGATCGTCGATACGGACAATTCTTACTTCCTCTCCCCCGCCCCCTTCACGGCCAATCTCGTCTACTCCGCCCACAGCGACTGTATCGATTCCGTGATCTGCGGCGGCCGGTTCATCATGAAAAACCGCATCGTGGAAAACGAGGAAACGATTCTCTTCTATGCCAAGGAAGTATTAAAAAAAATCATATAATCAATCAGTTATGGAAAAAAGACTGGAAAGGATTCACAATGCGGCGGATTTCGTCCGCTCCAAGTTGGGCGAAGAACGCCCGGAAATTGGAATCGTGCTCGGGAGCGGCCTGGGGCGTCTGGCGGACCAGATTACCGGACAGACCGTCATCCCCTACCAGGATATTCCGGGATTCCCGGTCAGCACGGCGATCGGGCATAAGGGGAACCTCATTTTCGGAACCCTCGCCGGCAAGAAAGTCATCGCCATGCAGGGCCGGTTCCATTATTACGAGGGATACTCGATGGATCTGGTCACCCTCCCGATCCGTGTCATGCAGGTCCTCGGCATCCGTTATCTCTTCGTCTCCAACGCGGCGGGCGGTGTCAATTACGACCTGAACATCGGGGATATCATGATCATCAAGGACCATATCAACCGCCTCCCGAACCCGCTCATCGGATCGAATCTCGAGGAATTCGGCCCCCGTTTCCCTGACATGACCCGCCCCTATGACCCGAAACTCATCGCCCTCGCCAAGGAAACCGCAGCCGAGATGGGCATTGAAGTCAAGGAAGGCGTCTATCTCGGCGGAACCGGTCCCTCCTACGAGACCCCCGCCGAATACAAGTTCTTCCGTCTCTCCGGCGGCGACGCGGTCGGCATGAGCACGATCCCGGAAGTGATTATCGCCCGTCACGCGGGCATCCCGGTCTTCGGGATGAGCGTGATTACCAATGAGGCCCACGACAACTACTCCGACGATTATGTCAACGACGGACACGATGTCGTCGTTGCCGCGGACCAGGCGACCGACAAGATGTCCGCCCTATTTGCAAAAATGATTGAAAAGCTTTAAGAATGAGCCTTTTACAGACTATCTATACTGCAGCGGACGCGGTCCGCGGAAGAATCGGAGACCGGCAGCCCCAGGTCGGTATCGTCCTCGGAAGCGGACTCGGAAAGCTCGCCGACCAGATCGAAGACCCGGTTGCGGTTCCCTATGAGGAGATTCCGGGGTTCCCAGTCAGCACGGCCATCGGCCACAAGAACAGATTCATCGTCGGAACCCTCAGCGGGAAGTGCGTGATCGCGATGCAGGGCCGGATCCATTATTACGACGGCTATCCGATGTCTCTCGTCACCCTGCCGATCCGGGTCATGAAAGTACTTGGAATCCAGTATCTTCTGGTCTCCAACGCGGCCGGCGGCACGAACCTGGATTTCCATGTCGGAGACCTGATGGTCATCACCGACCATATCAACGACCTTCCGAACCCGCTGATCGGACCGAACCTGGACGAATTCGGTCCCCGTTTTCCGGACATGACCCGTCCCTACGACCCGAAACTCATCGCCCTCGCCGATGAGATTGCCGCAGAAAAGGGAATTCCCCTCCGGAAAGGGGTCTACTACGCGCTCACGGGCCCCTGCTATGAAACCCCGGCCGAATACGCTTGCTTCCGCCGCTACGGCGCGGACGCCGTCGGAATGAGCACGGTGCCGGAAGTCATCGTGGCCCGCCACAGCAATATCCCCTGCTTCGGGATTTCCGTCATCACGGACGTCGCCCATGCGACGGACGATGAGGAATACGTCACCGACGGCAATGCCATCATAGCAGCGGCCGACGCCGCCGCCGACCGCATGACCATTCTCTTCAAGACGCTCCTCGAGCGCCTCTGACCTGGCTGAGGCCCGAATCCTTAGCTGAAAAAGGGCCCTGTCCATTCTGAAACCTATGCCACCCTCGGCACTATGAGAGGGAGGGGCCCAGCTTGCTGGGAGGGGTCGCGAAGCGACGGTTTCAGAATGGACAGGGCCCTTTTCAGGGATGGAGTCTACTTGAACCAGGTTGCGAGTTTATCCTTGGCGTAGAGATAGTAGACGGCGAGGCCGATCCAGCTGGTCGCCAGGACAAGGATGATGCAGAGGATCTTCGGTCCGAGCTTGATGGGTTTCTTCAGGATGTCGATAACTGCCAGGATGGACAGGACGACACCGACAATGTAAACGATTCTTGCCATAATATAAAGGGATTTTAAGGGTTAAGTTCATTCAGGAAGAGCGCCCACTTCGCATCCGACGGCATCCGCCAGTCCCCTCTCGGGGAAAGGCTGACGGAACCGACTTTCGGCCCGTCCGGCAGACAGGAACGCTTGAACTGCTGGCCGAAGAAACGCCGGAAGAAATTGTAGAGCCATTTCCGGAGGGTCTCCCCGTCATACCGGTCCCCGAACGCCTTTCCGGCGAGGAAGAGGATCTTCTTCGGCTCGCAGCCGAAGCGGAAGAAATGGTAGAGGAAGAAATCATTCAGTTCATAGGGTCCGACCAGGTCTTCGGTCAGCTGGGCGATGTTTCCGTTTTCGTCCGCGGGGGTCAGCTCGGGGCTGATCGGGGTCGCGACGATATCCGCGATGATATCCTTGACGGTCCGGTCCCCCACCCTGGCCCTGTCCGAAAAACGGGTCTCCCCGATCCAGCTGCAGAGATAACGGACCAGCGTCTTCGGAACGGAGGCGTTGACTCCGTACATGGACATATGGTCCCCGTTGTACGTGCACCAGCCGAGGGCGAGTTCCGACAGGTCTCCGGTTCCGACGACGATACCGCCGGTCTGGTTGGAAAGGTCCATCAGGATCTGCGTCCGCTCCCGGGCCTGGGCGTTCTCATATGTCGTGTCCATGACCGAGGGGTCGTGTCCGATGTCCTTGAAATGCTGGTTGACGGCCGGCACGACGGAAATCACCTTGGATGTGATACCGAGGGCGTCCATCAGGTCATCCGCGTTCCCACGGGTCCGCCTGGAGGTTCCGAGGCCGGGCATCGAAACGCCGAGGATCCGGCTGCGGTCCCAGCCCAGTTTGTCGAAGGCCATCGCCGTGATCAGGAGGGCGAGCGTGCTGTCGAGGCCGCCGGAAATGCCGATGACGGCCGTCTTGGCACCGACGTGTTCCAGCCGGGTTGCAAGACCGAGGGTCTGGATCGAAATAATCTCCTCGCTGCGGGCCTTGATCTCGGCCGGATCCCCGGCGGGGACGAACGGATGCGGCTCGATATAGCGGTAGAAACGTCCCCGGAAGTCGGTGGCGGGCAGTTTCCCGACGAAAACGCGAGAGTACATCTGCGCATAGGTCGAGGCTCGGGTGCCGTCCGGGGTGACATAGTAGAAGGAGCTTTGTTTCTGGCGCAGGACGGTCAGTTTCTCGACGTCCAGGTCCGCAAGGATCATCGTCGAGTCCATCGTGAACCGCTCCGCTTCCGCCATCAGGGTTCCGTTCTCATAGATGAGGGAGGAGCCGGCAAAGACCAGGTCCTGGGTCGATTCCCCGTAATTGGAGGAGCAATAGATATAGCCGGAAAGGGTATGGGCGGACTGCTCGCAGACCAGGTTCTTGCGGTAGGTATGCTTGAGCAGGACTTCGTTGCTGGCCGAGATATTGACGATCAGCTGGGCGCCGGCGACGCTGTGGAACGAAGACGGCGGGAGCGGGGTCCAGAGATCCTCGCAGATTTCGATGGCGAAGGTGGCGTCATCTCCGATCCGGAAGAGGATGTTCGGCGAGATGTTGCACCGGCTCCCGGCGAAAACGATTTCCGCGCAGAACCCCTCGCGGACGAAATCCTTGCCGTTATCCAGGAAACGGCCTTCGTTATGGACGTTACCGGAAAGGAAATCGGCTCCCGTGGAGAACCAGCGGGACTCGTAGAATTCGTTGTAGGTCGGATTATAGATTTTCGGGACGATGCCCTTGACCTGTCCGTTCCGGAGGACGACGGCGCAGTTGTACAGTTTGTCATTATACCGGACCGGGGCACCAACGACGACGGTGACTTCTTTCCCGCGGAGATGGTCCCGGATGGCGGCGACCGCCGCTTCCGCACGCTCGATCAGGAGGTTCGAGCCGAAAAGGTCCCCGCAGGTATAGCCTGTCACGGAGAGTTCCGGGAAGACCAGAAGGGAAACCCCGTCCTCGTCCGCACGGTCGATTAAAGCGATGATTTCAGAAGTATTGTATTGAATATCAGCTACTTTCACTCGCGGCGAAGCCGCTGCCACCCTGATAAAACCGAAACTTTCCATCCTTAGACAAACAACTCGTTTTGCGAATTTAAATAAAATTGGTTAAAAAAAGATGCTCTCTTAAAAAAATTTACTAAATTTGCCATGATTAGGTATAATGGCAAGCTATGCTTGAAGATATCAGGAAAAACATCAACCGGCTGATCGCCTTGTACGAGGCGGAGAAAACCGAGAATGAGAAATTGCGTTCCCAGCTATCCGAAAGCAGGGCTGCCGTCAACTCCTACAGGGAACAGATATCCGGGTTGGAAGAACAGATAGAAACGCTTCGACTCACGCAAGCTTTCACCGCAGGCGGAAATACACCCCCCGCCTCGAAAGAAAAAATAGACAGGATGATCAAGGAGATCGACAGATGCATCTCCCTGCTTGAAAAGAGCTGACGATGGACCAGAAGATTACGATCACGATTGCGGAGCGCAAATACTCGCTCAGTGCCTCGTCCCCCGAGAACGAGACGCTGCTGAGGACCGCCGCAGAATGGATCAACCGGCGCCTGGACCACCTCAATGCCTCGATTCCGGGGAAAAGCGATCTGGACAAGATGACGCTGATCGCCCTGAACATGGCTTTCGGGACCCTTTCGCTCCAGAAAGAACTGGATGCGGCGAAGTCCGAAACCGCACAGTTGCTGAAAGATACGGAGAGCTATCTGGACAAAATAGCGGAATAGCCGTCAGGACCTCTTGCTGAAAACAACAAGTACAAGCGTACCGGGTGGACTCAGACCAGGGATGACAGGCCCCCAGTGACCTTCGGGGATTCCGCCGCGAGGCGGGACGTGGGATTTCAGAACCGGTCGGAACCCAAATCTTAGTAATAAGATTTTCTGACACAGATGCTGACGGCTTTTTTTCTTTCATCAGGCAGTTTCCCTCACTGGGAGGCTGCCTGTTTGCATGAACGACAACAACAAATATATAACTGAAAATGAACTTATTACCTATCATTCTCGCATTTATCGCAGGTGCCGTGGTCGCACTTGTGGCATACATACTGGTCAACCGCTCGATCCTCAAGGGGAAGAGCGCCGACATCATTGAGAAAGCCAACCTCGAGGCAGAGAAGATCAAGAACGAAAAGATCCTCCAGGCCAAGGAGAAGTTCCTGAACCTCAAGAGCGAGCACGAGCAATATGTCAATGAGAAGAACTCCCAGATCCGCGAGGCGGAATCCCGCATCAAGCAGAAAGAGGGCACGCTGAACCAGCAGACCGCCGAATTCCAGAAAAAGAGCAAGGAAATCGAGAACCTGCGCGCTTCCCTGAAGGGCCAGCAGGACGCCCTCGCCCGCAGGACCGACGAGTACGAAAAGCGCATCGGCGAAGCCAACCGCCTTCTCGAGAACATCGCCGGGATGACGGCGACCGAGGCGAAGAACACCCTCATGGAGAATATGAAGGCGGAAGCCCGCACCGAGGCCCAGGCCTATATCAACGACACCATGGACGAGGCCCGTCTCAACGCCGCGAAGGAAGCCAAGCGCATCGTTATCAATACGATCCAGCGGACCGCGACCGAAACGGCGATCGAGAATGCCGTGACGACCTTCCCGATCGAGAACGACGAAATCAAGGGACGGATCATCGGACGGGAAGGACGGAACATCCGTGCCCTCGAGGCCGCGACCGGCGTCGAAATCGTCGTCGACGACACGCCGGACGCCATCCTTCTCTCCGCTTTCGATCCGGTCCGCCGGGAAGTCGCCAGGCTCGCCCTGCACCAGCTGGTCATCGACGGCCGTATCCACCCCGCCCGCATCGAGGAAGTCGTCACGAAGGTCCAGAAGCAGCTTGAGGACGAGATCCTCGAGACCGGAAAGCGGACCTGCATCGACCTCGGCATCCACGGCATGAGCATGGAACTGGTCCGGCTCATCGGCCGGATGAAATACCGTTCTTCCTATGGCCAGAATCTTCTGCAGCACTCCCGCGAAGTGGCCAACATCTGCGCGATCATGGCTTCCGAGCTCGGTCTCAACGTCAAGATGGCCAAGCGGGCCGGCCTCCTGCATGATATCGGCAAGGTTTCCGAAGCCGATCCGGAGCTTCCGCACGCCATCCTCGGCATGAAGCTCGCCGAGCAGTTCAAGGAGAAACCCGAGATCTGCAACGCCATCGGCGCCCACCATGAAGAGACGGAGATGACCTCCCTGATCGCTCCGATCGTCCTGGTCGGCGACGCGATCTCCGGCGCCCGTCCGGGAGCCCGCCGCGAAGTCATCGAGTCCTACATCAAGCGTCTCAAGGGAATGGAAGACCTCGCCGCCGCCTATCCGGGCGTGACCAAGTCCTACGCCATCCAGGCCGGCCGCGAACTGCGGGTCATCGTCGGCGCCGAGCAGGTCTCCGACGAACAGGCGGCTACCCTTTCCGGCGATATCGCGAAGAAGATCCAGGACGAAATGACCTATCCTGGACAGGTCAAGATCACCGTTATCCGCGAAACCAGATCCGTAGCTTATGCGAAGTAAACTATTCAGAATCACCGCACTCCTGGCGGCGTTCCTGGTGAACGTCTCTGCCTTTGCGCAGGATTTGGGAGAATCCGCATCCGTGCAGTGGTCCGTTACCCAGGAAAAGACCGGAGAGGACCTCTACCGGATCACCTTCACGGGAAGGATCAACGATGGCATGCACATCTACGCAGCCAACCACGAGTTCAATCCGACGAAGGTTACCTTCACCTCGACGGGCGGAGCGCAGCTGGAGGGAGCCCTCCAGGAGATTTCCAAGCCGGTCGTGTACAAGGATGAAGACGTCCTGTTCAACAAAGCCGTCTATGTCCAGGATGTCCGCTCCTCAGGGGAAGCCGTCCTCGAGGGAACGATCGGCTGGCAGGCCTGTACCGATACGCAGTGCGGTTTCCCCGAAGAAGAGGGGTTCAGCATCAAGATAGGAGCCGCTGATCCTGCGGCCGCGGCCGTCTCTCCTGCGGACGGGAACCAGACCTTGATCTCCGATCCGGAAAGCAGCGGTGAAGGCAGGAAAGGACTCTGGGCGCTGATCATCGAGGCGATTCTCTGGGGCTTCGCCATGCTCCTGACCCCTTGCGTGTTCCCGATGGTCCCGATGACGATCTCCTTCTTCCTGAAAGGATCCGACAATGTCCACCAGGGACGCTTCAAGGCCTTCATGTACGGGCTTTTCATCGTCCTCCTCTATACCGTTCCGATCGCGATCATCATCGGACTGACCTGGGTGATCGGCGGCGGCGCCGTGACGGCCAGCATCTTCAACTGGCTCGCCACCCACTGGCTCCCGAACATCCTGTTCTTCCTCGTGTTCATGGTCTTCGCAGCCTCCTTCTTCGGAGCGTTCGAGATCACCCTTCCCTCTTCCCTTGTCAACAAGAGTGACAAGAATACCGGAATGAAGGGCCTCGGGGGCGTCTTTTTCATGGCACTGACCCTCGTGCTGGTTTCCTTCTCCTGTACCGGCCCGATCGTCGGCTCGGTCCTGATCAAGTCGACCCAAGGCGAGGTTTGGACCCCGATCATCACGATGCTGGCCTTCTCCATCGCCTTCGCCCTCCCCTTCACCCTCTTCGCCCTCTTCCCGGAGCTGCTGAAGAAGATGAAGAGCGGCAGCTGGCTGAACAGCGTCAAGGTCGTGATGGGCTTCATCGAAGTCGCTTTCGGATTCAAGTTCCTCAGCGTCGCCGACCAGACCTACGGATGGGGCATCCTCGACCGGGAGGTCTACCTGGCGATCTGGATCGTCGTGTTCACCCTCCTCGGCTTCTACCTCCTCGGAAAGATCCGTTTCAAGAACGACGATGAACCCGTCGAGCGCATCGGCGTCCTGCGCCTCTCGCTCGCCATCGCGGTCTTCTCCTTCGTCGTATATATGGTCCCGGGCATGTTCGGAGCCCCGCTGAAGGCCCTTTCCGGCTACCTGCCCCCGATCGAGACCCAGGACTTCGTCATCGCGAACTACGCGGAAGGCCAGGGGACGACGGTTTCCGCTCCCGCTCCGGGAAGCACCCGCGGAGACCTGAAAATGCCCCACGGACTGACCGGATACTTCTCCCTCCAGGAAGCGCTCGACGCTTCGAAAGCGAGCGGAAAACCGGTCTTTGTCGACATTACCGGCAAAGGCTGCACCAACTGCCGCGAGATGGAGGCCCGTGTCTGGAGCGATCCGGCCGTCCTGCAGCTGCTCCGCGACCGTTTCGAGATCGTTGCCCTCTATACCGATTTCCGTGAACCGCTTCCGGAATCGGAATGGATCACGACCCCGAAAGGAAAGGTGCTGAAAGACATGGCGGGAGTCAATTCCTACATCGCGCTGAACCGCTTCGGCGTCAACGCACAGCCGAATTACGTCATCCTCGATTCCGACGGAAATACCCTCGCCGGTCCCCGGGGATACAACCTGAGCATACCCGGATTCGTGGAATTCCTGCAGTCCGGCCTGAAAGACTGACGCGATATGTCCGAACTCGCCCCGTTGATCGCCGACCTTGCGCTGATCCTGATCTGCGCAGGAGTGATGACCCTGCTTTTCAAGAAACTAAAGCAGCCGCTCGTCCTCGGTTACATCGTGGCCGGTTTCATCGCCAGTCCCCATTTCGCCCTGACCCCGTCCGTCATCGATGCGGCCTCGATCCACATCTGGGCTGACATCGGCGTGATCTTCCTCCTCTTCGCCCTCGGCCTGGAGTTCAGTTTCAAAAAGATCGTGAAGGTCGGCGGGCCGGCCATCATTGCCGCCCTGACCATCATTTTCGGGATGATCTTCCTCGGATTCACGGTCGGCTCCTCCTTCGGGTGGAGCAAGATGGACGCGATCTTCCTCGGGGGCATGATCGCCATGTCCTCGACGACGATCATCTACAAGGCCTTCGACGACCTGGGCCTCCGGAAAAAGCAGTTTACGGGGCTCGTCCTGAGCATCCTGATCCTGGAGGACATCCTCGCCGTGGTCCTGATGGTCGTCCTGTCGACCATGGCCGTCAGCAACAGCGTCGAAGGCGGAGAAATGCTCCAGAGCATCCTGAAACTGGTCTTTTTCCTGATCCTCTGGTTCGTCGTCGGCATCTACCTGATCCCCCTTCTGCTCCGGAAGGCCCGGGGACTGATGAACGACGAGACCCTCCTCGTCGTCGCCCTGGCTCTCTGTTTCGGGATGGTCGTCCTGGCGGCCAAGACCGGCTTCTCCGCCGCATTCGGGGCCTTCATCATGGGCTCGATCCTCGCCGAAACCGTCGAAGCGGAGCATATCGACCGGCTCGTCAAACCGGTCAAGGACCTCTTCGGGGCCATCTTCTTCGTATCCGTCGGAATGATGGTCGACCCGGCCATGATCGCCCAGTATTGGCTGCCGATCGTGGTCATCACGCTGACCGTCCTCTTCGGGCAGGCCTTCTTCGCCACCCTCGGCGTCCTGCTTTCCGGACAGTCCCTGAAGACGGCCATCCAGTGCGGATTCTCCTTGACTCAGATCGGTGAATTCGCTTTCATCATCGCCTCCCTCGGGGTTTCCCTCGGGGTGACCGGCAACTTCCTCTACCCGATCGTCGTGGCCGTTTCGGTCATCACGATCTTCCTGACGCCTTATATGATCCGCCTCGCTGAGCCCTTCTACGGCTTCCTGGAGCGGCATCTTCCCCAGAAATGGATCTCCTTCCTCGGGCGCTACGCTTCCGGCGGCGCTCCGGCCGCGACCGGCCGGGAAAGCTACTGGAAAGACTTCCTTTTCGCCATCGTCAAGCTGACGGTCGTCTACTCGATCATCTGCTTCGCGATCCAGACCCTCGCCTTCCGCTTCCTCGTTCCCTTCGTGGCGAAATGGATCCCGGAACCCTGGTCCGACATCGTCTCGGCCGCCGCGACCATCCTCCTGATGGCCCCGTTCCTGCGGTCCATCATGATCAAGAAGAACCATTCCGAGGAGTTCGTCGCCCTCTGGAACCAGAACAAGGGAAACCGCGCCCCGCTGATCGGGACGATCGTCATCCGGATCGCCATTGCCCTCGGATTCGTGTTCACGACGCTCGTGCGCCTCTTCCATACCTCCGGCGCCCTCCTGATCCTTCTCGCCCTCGTGCTGATCGCGGTCATGATCTTCAGCCGCTGGGTCAAGCGCCGCTCGATCCGGATCGAACGGACCTTCCTGAACAACCTCCGCTCCCGGGACCTCAGGGACGAATACCTGGGCTCCAAGAAGCCAGAATATGCCGAAGACCTGATTTCCAAGGACTTGCACCTCAGCGACTTTGAGATTCCGGGCGAATCCGGATGGATAGGCAAGACCCTTTCGGAACTGAACCTCGGGAAACGCTTCGGCATCCAGGTCGTGTCCATCCTCCGCGGCAACCGGCGGATCAACATCCCGAAGGGGAACGACCGGCTCTATCCGGGAGACCGGATCCAGGTCATCGCCACGGACAGCGAGATGGAAGCCTTCGCGACGGAACTCCGCAACGAGTCCCTCACCGTCGACGAGACCATGGCCGCGGAGAACGAAATGAAACTCAACCACCTCCTCATCGGAAAGGACTCTTCCCTCATCGGGAAGGATGTCCGTTCCAGCGGACTCAGGGATACGTACCACTGCTTCGTCGCAGGCATCGAAAAGACCGACGGAAACCTTTTGAAGCCGGACCTTTCGATCACTTTCGAAGAAGGGGACATTCTCTGGATCGTAGGAGAACAGGATGACCTGAACAGAGTACAGACACTATGATTTCAAACATCGGTCTTTTTAACGAAAGCTTTCCGCCCGTCATGGACGGAGTTGCCATCTGCGTGGAGAATTATGCCCGCTGGATGCAGGAAAAAGTCGGCGGCGTCTGCGTCGTCACCCCCCGGAACCCCGGAGCCGACTACAGTGACAAGAAATACGAGGTACTGGACTATCTGTCCGTCAAGGTTCCCTTCCGGGCGCCTTATGTGACAGGCATTTCCGAGATGGACCCGGTCTTTTTGAGGAAAATTCTCCGGCGCCGCTTCCGGATCGTCCACGCCCACAGTCCCTTCATGGCCGGCATGACGGCTGCCCGGATCGCGCGGAACCAGAAAATACCCCTCGTCGCCACCTTCCATTCGAAATACCGCGACGATTTCTCCCGCGTCATCCCCGGCACCGTCCTCGTCGATACGATCATTTCCGAAATCGTCCGCTTCTATGAGCAGGCCGACGAGGTCTGGGTCCCCCAGGAATCCGTCAAGGACGTGCTCTACAGCTACGGCTACAAGGGGAACATCGAGGTGATGATGAACGGCTGCGACCTCGTCGGAGACTACCCGGAGACCTTCTTTACGGAGGCCCGGAAGGAATTCGGCATAGCCCCGGAAGAGTTTTCGCTCCTATTCGTCGGCCAGCACATCTGGGAGAAGAACGTCCGACTCACGATCGAAACCCTCGCCCGGATCAAGGATCTCCCCTTCCGGATGTTCTTCATCGGAACCGGATATGCGGAGAAAGAGATGAAGGCGCTCGTGAGCGAACTGGGACTGGACGGGAAGGTCACCTTCGTCGGCCGGCTGACCGACAGGGAAAAACTGACACGGCACTACGCTGCGGCGGACCTCTTCCTCTTCCCTTCCCTCTATGACACGGACGGGCTCGTCGTACGGGAAGCCGCCGCCCTCCATACCCCTTCCATCATGCTCCGCGACGCCTCCGCTTCCGGGATGCTCCGGGACGGGGAGACGGGATTCCTGATCGAAAACACGGCGGAAGACTTCGAAGCGGCGCTCCGCTCCCTGTATGCCGACCGGGAGCGCATCGCACGCGTAGGAGAGGCCGCCTCCCACCGGATCGTCCGCTCCTGGGAGGACATCGCCGGCGAAGCCATCGACCGCTACAACGCCATCATCGCCCGCCGCACGCAGATCAGGAAGATCGGATAATTACCTCCCGAAGAGGAGTTGCATGTCGCGTTCGAGGGCGGGGACGGCGATCTTTTCAGGTACGAATTTCCAGGTGCCGATGCGGGCGGGATCGCCCGTGACGGCGGGATCGATGGACCCCATATCCAGCAGATAGTTGTAGAGGATGTTCCGGATTTCGGGATAGCGGGAAACGACGCGCTCGTCGATCCTGTCCGTGTCGATACCGGCACCGCCGTGCATCAGTCCGCCACCTCCGCTCGCCCGGTAGGAGGTCATGGCGACGAAGTACTCCTTGGCCGGATCGAAGGGTTCGCCCGAGGCCATGGAAGAGATCGAAACCCGCTCCCCGCGGGGTTTCGTCACGTCTACGGTATAATTCAGGCCTGCAGCGGAATCGAAATTATAGCTCCGCGCGACGAAGGACCAGCCTTTCTGCCCCGTCCTCGCGTCATCACGCTGGCGGATTTTGAGCACGTGGTCATCCTTGCCGGATACCGTCTGGATCCAATTGTCATAACTGAATTCCAGATAGTTCCGGATCTCTTCACCGGTCATCCGGACGACATAGAGCTGGTTCTCGAACGGATAGATCGTGAAAAGGTCGTTGTAGATCAGCGTACCCGCTTTGACGAATCCGTTGTAGGTCAGGGGCGCTGCGAAGGAAATCTGGGCGGGTGCACAGGAAATCTGCAGTGTATGGACCAGATTGATGTAATCGCTCATCCCGCAGAAAGCATCGCGGGTGCGGAGGTCGGTCTTGAGTTCTCCCACCTCCCGGAGGGTGAAGGCCTTGACCGCCTCGTAATCGGCATGGAATTCCTCCTGCATCTTTTTGTCCACGGCTCCCTCCCGGATCGGGATGAGCCCGCAGGAAAGTTCCTTGCCCACGACCTTTCCCTTTTGGACGGAGACCTTGATTTCCCCGAGACCGAGGTTCCGGCAATGGCTTCCCGAGTTGATCAGGCAGATTCCGTCCGCCGCCTCGGTATAGGGACGGTGATCGTGCGAGCAGACGAGGAAATCGACACCCCGAAGGCTCTTCAATAGATCAAGTCCCTGGCTCTCAAGCGCTTCTCCCTTCCCGGATCCGGTACCGCTGTGGACAGCGACGATCACGACCTGCGGCTTCTCCTTCGCGACGACCCGGTCGACGTCCTGCTGCACGAGGGGGATAAGTGACTCGAAATGCATGCCGCTCCAGACGCTCTCGTTCAGCCAGGCCTTCATATTGGGGTTGGTATAGCCGAGGACGGCGACCTTGAGGCCCCCGCGCTTCAGGATCGTATAAAGCGGGAAATAGGGTTTGCCGTTGTCGTTCCGGATGGCGTTGCCGGCGAGGAAGGGAATCTTGTACTCGGCGAACTGGGCGGCCACACGGTCATAGACCCGATGCCCGGTCTCGACGTCATGGTTCCCTACCGCGATCGCATCGTAGCCCATATATCTGGCCATCCTGGGATAGACGTGCGGCGTCAGGGTATCGACATAGTTGAAATAGTAGGCCGCGTTGTCGCCCTGGAAAATGTCTCCCGCATCGACCAGGATGACCCGGTCCGCTCCCCTTTCGGTCCGGACGCTGTCCACGACCCGGTTCACGGCGAAGAGCGACTTGGAGAGCCGGTCTCCGGTATAGGTCGAATCGAAATAGTGGCCGTGGATGTCATTGGTAGTCAATAGGGTAAGGCTGTACTCGCCGTCTTTCAGGCGGGAGTTGCAGGAAACGGCCAGGAGGGCTGCGAGAGCCGCAGTCAGAAGGGTTTTCGTTCTCATCACAAGGAATATTGGAAGGTCTGGGGATTTCTTCGGCCGCGGGCGGATGATCTCCGTTTCCCGATGTTTTCAAGGTCGAAAACAAGGGTTCCGTACTGGTCCATGCCGATATAGCTTCCCCGGTTGAAAAGGAGTTCGCAGTTGACGCGGACGGAGAGGAACTCGCCGAGGCGGGGGGCCCAGTAGAAGGACAGGATATCGGCCAGTCCGCCGTCATATCCGGTATCGAGGGCGATCTTCATCGACCGCATATAAAGGTCGGTTCCGAAGCGGGAGCCGGTGGAATCGGTCTTGTAGAAATAAGGCACCATGCTCCATCCGTAATAGAGGTCGTTCCGGATCCCGAAACTCCAGTTCCGGACATCGGTCGTCACGAGGAAGCCCCAAGGCAGTTCGAATTCCTTGTAGCGGCGGTCCCGCTGATAGGAAAGGACGGGCCCGGCTTTCACCGAAAGCGCCTGGAGACGCGTTCGGGAAGAAAAGTCGAAGGCGACCCAGGGATTGAGCACGTGATCATCTACGACGCCCTTAGCGACGACGCTGTTGGCATAGTGATGGAACATTCCCTCCCAGCCCAGTTTCAGCCAGTCCAGAAGGGCGGACTCGCCATAGGTGAAGACATTGAATTCTTCCCGGCGTTCCACCCCGTACTTGCCGTTCCAGTCGAGGCAGATTTCATAGAAGGAACGCGGCCTGCGGAACTGCAGGAGGAGTCCGTCCAGGTTGTTGTCATAGAAACGGACCTCGTCCGAAAGGACCATCCGGTCATAATCTCCCCCGGTCTTAAGCCTCGGGAAACAGCCTGCCAGGGCTGAAAATTCCGTATTTCCGAACCGGTTGTCATAGCGGTAATACAGAAGGACTTCGCCGGCCAGGACAGGGTCGCCTCCGAACTCCTTGAATATGTCCATGCCGCCGAGGATGCGATGGACCCCGGCCTTGCCGCCGTCGACCTTGATACCCGCGAAAGGAGTCAGGCGAGCTCCAGCCATGGTCCCGGAAACCAGGCCTTCTGGCCCCTCGGGACGGATTTCATCATTGAGGAAGGTCCAGTCGAAGAGGAGGTCGCCGGTAAAGGAGAAGGGTTTCCTCTCCGTCCTGGAAGGAAAGCCGAAGAACTCGCCGAAGAAATCTTCCAGTCCCTGCGCCGCTCCGGGAACCGAAACGGAAAGGGACAGCAGGACCAGAAGCAGGAATCGTCTCATAACAGCTGGATTAACGTACAAATTTACTAATTTTTGCTTATTTTTACTGAAAATATGGCTGATATGCTGAAACTCCAGACACCGGTCACGGTCCCTCCCCTGCCCTTCGGGATCTCCTACCGGGACAAGATCATGGTCCTTGGCAGCTGCTTCGCCGAGGAAACCGGCCGGCGGCTCGCCGAAACGGGATTCGACGTCTGCGTGAACCCGTTCGGTCCCCTCTATAACCCCGTTTCCCTTTGCAACGCCGCCGCCCGGCTCGCTTCCGGAATTCCTTTTACGGCGGACGACTGCGTCGAAATCGGGGCGGGCGACGGGCGGATCTGCTCTTTCTCCCACCATACCTCCTTCGCGCGGGAAACGCCGGAAGCCTTCCTGGAAGGCGCCAACGCGGCGCTGGAAACGGCTTCCGCCTTCTGGAAAGAAAGCAACAAGGTTCTCGTGACGCTGGGGACCTCGTGGTGTTTCCGGTACGATGCCACGGGAGAGACAGTGGCGAACTGCCTGAAACGGCCGGCTGCGGAATTCACCCGGTACGCCCTTCCCTCCGAACGGACGGCCCTCCTCCTGAAAGGTCTCATGGAACGGAATCCGGACAAACGGTTCCTTTTCACGGTTAGTCCGATCCGGCACCTTGCCGACGGGGCCCATGCCAACCAGCTCTCGAAGGCCTCCCTCCTGCTCGCCGTCGAGGCCGTCCACGGCGCTTATTTCCCCGCCTACGAGATCATGATGGACGAATTGAGGGATTACCGCTGGTGGGCCGAAGACATGGTCCATCCCAGCCCCCAGGCCGCCCGCTATATCTGGGAACGGTTCATCGACGCCACCCTTCCCGACGAAGAACGGGACCTTTTCGGGTCCCGTTGCAAGGCCGCCTGCGCGGCCCGTCACATTCCGCTCGGACGCTGATTACTCCGCCGTGAAATCCACGGTCCCGGTATACGAGATCCGTTCCCGGTTCCTCGATTGGACGTCCAGCGAGGCCGATCCGTTGTCGAAGACCGTCAGCGAGTAGATATGCTCGTCTTCATCGGTCTTGACATAGATCCGGACCTCATATCCGCCTTTCCGGTTCATGCCGTACTCGTAATGGCCGATCGGAGCCTCGAAATTGAGGGCATGGCCTCCGCCGTAGGGCACCTGCCAGGCCTGGCCGAAATACGGGAGGGCCGAGTAGAGGATACCGTCCTTGAGTTTGATCCAATACGGAGAAGAAAGCGTCCGGCTCATGCCCCGGAGCGGGATCATCCTGTCAATGTGGATCTTGAAATCCGCAGCGGGAATCCTCTCATGGACATAAGCGGCTTCACGCATCTGCCGGTCGGCACGCTCCTCGGGGGTCTCCCGGAGAACGCCGCAGCCGACGAGCGTCAACAGTCCGGCAAGGGCCGGTAAAATCCATCTTTTCATATTGCGTCTGTACTCTGGTTAACGTCTTCTCAATCCGCGCATCTGGCCCATCAGGTTACCCGTCATCGCGGTTTTCATGACCTTTCGCGTCCCTTCGAACTGCTTCAGGAGCCTGTTCACCTCCGGGAGGGAGGTCCCGGACCCGTCCGCGATCCGCTTGCGGCGGGAACCGTTGATGATGTCCGGATGCTCGCGCTCATACGGAGTCATGGACAGGATGATCGCTTCGATGCTCTTGAAAGAGTCGTTGTCGACATCGACATCCTTGATCGCCTTCCCGACCCCGGGAATCATCGAGGCAAGGTCCTTGATATTGCCCATCTTCTTTACCTGCTGAATCTGATTGTAGAAGTCCCAGAGGGTGAACTTGTCACGGGCGAGTTTTTTCTTGAGTTCACGGGCCTCTTTCTCGTCGAACTGCTCCTGGGCCTTTTCCACGAGGGAGACGACATCGCCCATCCCGAGGATCCGGTCGGCGATACGGTCCGGATGGAAGACATCGAGGGCTTCCATCTTCTCACCGGAGGATACGAACTTGATCGGTTTTCCGACAACGGCCTTGATCGAAAGGGCGGCGCCGCCGCGGGTATCGCCGTCCATCTTGGTCAGGACGACCCCGTCGAAATCGAGGCGGTCGTTGAAGGCCTTGGCCGTTTCGACGGCATCCTGGCCGGTCATCGCATCGACGACGAAGAGGGTCTCGGTCGGCCTTACAGCCTCGTGCAGGGCCGAAATCTCATCCATCAGCTGCTGATCGACGGCAAGGCGGCCGGCGGTATCGATAATGACGACGGAATAGCCTTCGGAACGGGCCTTGGCAATCGCGGCTTTCGCGATCTTGATCGGATCCTTCTCCCCTTCTTCGGTATATACCGGAACCCCGACGCTCTCGCCGAGCACCTTGAGCTGCTCGATGGCGGCGGGACGGAAGGTATCGCAAGCGGAGAGCAGAACCTTCATGCCCCGCTTGCTCTTGATATGGAGGGCGAGCTTGCCGGAGAAGGTCGTCTTACCGGAACCGTTCAGGCCGGCGACGAGTACGACGGCGGGATTTCCCTTGATATTGATGTCCTGGGCGCTGCTGCCCATAAAATCGGCGAGTTCGTCGTGGACGATCTTGACCATCATCTGCTGCGGCCGGACCGCGGTCAGGACGTTCTGTCCGATGGCCTTGTCCTTGACGGTATTGCAGAATTCCTTGGCGACCTTGTAGCTGACGTCCGCGTCGAGGAGCGCCTTCCGGATATCCTTGACGGTTTCGGCGACGTTGATCTCGGTGATTTTCCCTTCACCTTTCAGTATTTTGAAAGACCTTTCAAGCCTTTCGCTCAAATTCTCGAACATATTCAAATGAATTAACCTACAAATATAAGGAATAATCCGCAATATCCGAAACCCGTCCCCCGGAGGAAAAGAAATTCAATCAAGTCGTTTGGATTGACGGAATTTCTTGCTAAATTTGGGGAGCATTAACCAATTTATTTATTTTCAATATTATGAGAAAATACATTGCTGAGTGCATCGGTACCTTCGTACTTACACTCCTCGGCTGCGGAACGGCCATGTTCCTCGGCTGCACCACGCCGGCAGGTGTCGTCGGAACGGCGATCGCCTTCGGTCTCGCCGTCGTCGCGATGGCCTATACCATCGGCGGAATCAGCGGTTGCCACATCAACCCGGCCATCACCCTCGGCGTCGCCCTCTCGGGCCGCATGAGCTGGAAGGATGCCTGCGGATATTGGATCGGCCAGGTAATCGGCGGTATCATCGCCGGCGCCGTCCTCTATCTCCTCGCCAAAGTCGTTGCGGCTCCTGATCTGACCGGAGCCCTGGGTAGCAACGGTGTCGCCAATGCCGGCGGTGTCGGAGGTGCCTTCCTCGTCGAGGTCATCGCTACCTTCATCTTCGTCCTCGTGGTTCTCGGAACGACGGATTCCAAGGTCGGCGCCGGCAATTTCGCCGGACTGGCCATCGGTCTCTCCCTGATTCTCGTCCACCTGGTCTGCATCAACCTGACCGGCACTTCCGTGAACCCGGCCCGTTCCATCGGTCCCGCCCTCTTCGCCTGCGGCGACGCCCTGAAGAACGTCTGGGTCTTCATCTGCGCCCCGCTCGTCGGCGGTGCCCTCAGCGCCCTTGTCTGGTGCGCCCTGGCTCCCAAAGAGAAATAGCACCACCCAACCCGCTGAGTAACAGCCAATTTAGCGTAGGCCTTTGTCCCAAACAGGACAAAGGCCTACGTTTATTTTGCTGAGAATCAAGGAGAAAGAGACCGCGCTCTAGATTTCGTCGCTGAAAACCGCCGGTGCATCGCCCCGCATGTTGTAACGGGACGACATGACGGAACCGTAGGCGCCAGCGGAACGGATGGCCACCAGATCGCCCCGGACGGTCTCCGGAAGGAGACGTTTGGTTCCGAAAACATCCGCCGATTCGCACACGGGGCCGGCGACGTCGTAGGAATGCAAAGGGGCATCCTTCCGCAGGAATCCTGCGGAAAGGTTCTCCACCTTGTGATAGGCTCCGTACAGGGCGGGCCGGATCAGGTTGTTCATTCCGGCGTCCAGGATGACGGTGTCTTTCGTCTCGCCCTTCTTGACATAAACCACCCGGGAAAGCAGGCTTCCGCACTGGGCGGCGATGGAACGGCCGGGCTCGATATGGAGGATCTGGTCCGGCCTGCGACGGAAGGTGGAGACGGTTTCAATCCACCCCTTGAAATCCGGGACGGGATTTCCGTCCGGATCCTCATAGTCGATTCCGAGTCCTCCCCCTAGATCGATGTTGTCGACGCGGAGTCCGCGGGATTCGAACCAGCCGACGATTTCCTCGGCCCGGGCGACCTCGACGGCGAAGATTTCACGCACGGAGGTAATCTGGGAGCCGATATGGAAATGGAGACCCGTAAAGATCAGATTCTCAGAGGACTTGACGATCCCGACCACCTCCTCGAAAGCGAAGCGGGAGATGCCGAACTTGTTCTCCTCCAGCCCGGTCGTGATATAGTGGTGGGTATGGGCGTCGATGTCGGGATTGATGCGGAGACAGACGCGCGCCTTGCGACCGCAGCGGCCGGCGAGCTCGTCCAGGATCCGGAGTTCCTCCGGGGATTCGCAGTTGAAGGCTCCGATTCCGGCGAGAAGGGCGGAATTCAGTTCCTTGTCCGTCTTTCCGACTCCGGCATAGACGATTGATTCAGGGGCGAAACCACAATGGACGGCCCAGGCGATCTCATTTCCGGAGACACAGTCCGCGCCCAGGCCTTTCGAGGCGATATAGCGCATGATACGCTCCTCGTTGTTGGTCTTGACGGCATAATGGACCTTGACCCCATGGGCGGCGGCGGTCTCGGCAAGCGAGTCGACCGTCTCCTTCAGGAGATCCATATCATAATAATAGACAGGCGTTTCCAGAGAAAGCAACCGTTCAAATACACTCTTTTCCATAGACATACTAACCAATTGCAAAAATAGATAAAAGAATGTAAATTTGTAACACTTAAACCAGATTTATGAAAAGTCTTCTTCTTGACGGGCTTCTGCGCCCGTTCCAACCCCTGAAAAAGGGACCGTATCCGGTCAGATATGACGGAATCGAAAACATCCCCGCCCCCATTCTCAGACAATACCCGGAAATCAGCCGGAAACTGGCCCGATGGATATCGACAAAGGGCTTCTGCGAGAATATGCGGAACAACGAGGAGATGGCCCGGAGCATAGGAATCGACCGGAGGGCGATGGACAGCTATTTCCGGAATGTTATCCACGAGGACTGCCGGACCTGGCGGATCCGCCTGAAAATCAAGGAAGCCTGCAGGCTGATCAACGAAACGGATTTCCGGTATATGAGGGAGATCTGCGAGCGGATCGGATTTTCAGACCAATCCAACTTCTCCAAACAGTTTCACCGCCACACCGGACTGATGCCCGGTGAATGGAAACAGGCCCACCGGCGTCACGGTGCGGGAATGTAGACCGGCGTCGAGTAGGAAGAACGGGAAGAACCGTTCCGGGCGAGAATGATATAGTTGGTATCCGGACTTCCGGTGAAAGAGCGCTGCGTCCCGGAGTTCCGGACGATGGAAGCGGTCCACTGGCTGCCGTGCGCGGGTTTCGAGAGGGCGAGGACGACATATCCCGCCGCACCGGGAACCTCGTTCCAGGATATCACGTTCCCGTCGAGGACAGGAACCGGAGCATCCAGGATCCCGGGCTGCGTCTGCAGCCGGGGGGTCAGGGCATGGCTGCTCTTGTAGATATGGTAAGTTACATAAGGATATACGAGCTGGGATACCAGACTCGTGGTATTGTACCAGAAGTGGCCGCAGCAACCGGCGTGGGAACGGCATTCGGAGACCTGGTAGCCCAGCTCCTCGGGACGGTTGTAGAAGTTCTTTTCCGTTGACTGGAGGCACTTGTATGCCGCCAGGCCGGGCATCATGGGGACGTTCTTCCGGACCTCGAGCCAGGAATCCAGCACCGTATCGAAATCGGCGAAATCGTTCCGGATATGGTCCCAGTAGATCTGGGGAGTCAGGTAATCGATGGAACCTTCCGCAATCCACTGGACCGGATCCGCATAAAGGGCCCGCGTGAGTTCCAGCCGTCCGGCCGGAGAAACGCCGAAAACGGCCTCAGGACGCACCCGGTGGACTGTTTCATGGTAAGCCTTGACCATCTTGTTGATATTCCCTTCCCGCCATTCGTCGAGGGACTTCCCCGCCCCGTAGGCGGAATATTCCTTCGAATCGTACCAGGTCAGGCTGTTCGTCTGGAGTCCGGAGGGATAGAAATAATCGTCGATATGGACCCCGTCGACAGGATAGTTCGTCACGATTTCCTCGACGATTGAGGCGAGGAAGGTACGGAGTCCGGGATTGCCGGGATCCCAGAAATAGTTCCCGTTATACTCCTGCCACCAGTCCGGATGGGAGCGGTAGGGATGATTCTCGGCACGGACCGCAGTCGCGCTTCCGATCCGGAGGGGATTGACCCAGGCGTGCAGTTCCATTCCGAGCCTGTGCGCCGTTTCGACGGCGACACCGAGGGGGTCGAAACCGGGATCAAGGCCCTGCGTTCCCGTCGGAATCGCGCTCCAGGGCAGCAGTTTCGACGGATAGAGGGCGTCCGCATTGGATACGACCTGGAACATCACCGCATTGCACCCGGCGGATGAAATCTTTTCCAGCAGTTCCTTCAGTTCGCGTTCCTGGTCCGGCGCGGTGGTCGAACGGGGCCAGTCGATCTTAGCCACTGTCGCAATCCAGGCCGCCCGGAACTCTTCGGGAAGGGTCAGGCTGGCAGCGGAAGGGTCGAAAGGGCCGGTCGGTTCCGGTACGGGAACCGGTTCGGGATTGTCTTTCCCGCAGGAAAAAACAAACAGGGCGGCCAGAAGCGCCGCCCTGAATCGTCGGGAGCATGATCTTACCATGCCGCTAATTTACGAAATTAATCGGAAAAGATAGAGATGTCGAGTCCCAAAAGGTCCATTTTCCTCCGGATGAGGGGAACGTCCTTTTCCAGGAACTCTTTCCGTTCCTTGTCCAGGATGAGGTCGATGGCGTCCGGACTGACGAAATAGCCGATGCCACGCTTGTTGAAGATGATCCCGTCGGAGGTGAGTTTCTCGTAGGTCCGCATCACGGTATTGGGATTGACCCCGATGTCGGCCCCATACTCCCTGACAGACGGAATTCGTTCCTCCGGACGGATCTCTCCGGAGAGGATCCGCTCGGAGATATGGTCCGCGATCTGGAGATAGATCGGTTTTTCACTGTTGAAATTCATAGCCTTAGTGTTTGATGGTTTTGATTCTGAAATAGATGGCCGTCATCAGGGCGACGAGAATGACGACGGAAGCGACGGTCGACCAGTTCAGCGTATTCGTAAAGAACTGCAGGGCCTGATCATCTCCCATGTCATTGAAGGTCCTTTCCAGCCAGTCCTTGACCCTGTCGCCGGTCAGTACAAGGCCTGCGAAGATGGTCAGGACCAGGCTGAATCCGTAGTTGACCAGCAGGCCGCCGAGGATCTTCCATTTTTTGAAAACAAGTCCGGAGAGGAGGTAGTAGACCATCGATACGAAGATACCGATGACGACCAGGACGAAGAAGATGTTCGGCATGCTCTTCGGCATGACGGCGTCTTCCCAGATTTCCGCCTGGAGGAACCGGCTCAAGAGTGATTTCGCCCCGCCGACGAGGGAACTCCCGTAGTGCGGGTCGACAAGGGAGAGGAATCCGTCCAGCAGGAAATACACGCCCGCGAAGAGGAGCGGGATGACGATGAGGGTAATCACCATCATGGACGTGAACTTCTCGGTGACGGAGGCCGGGATCATCAGATAGTTCGCCCCCTTCCGGCGGTCGGTAAGATGGCCGTAGGTCCTGGCCTGGTAGAGGATGATGACAAGGACCGCGAGATAGAAGAAACCGGCACGGACGGCTATGCCCGGAGCCGTCCATTCGCGGGTGAAGGAAAGGGAGCAGATGACCCAGACGACATACAGGAGCAGCGGCAGGAATCCGAGGAAAAGGGCGACTTTGAAGTGGTTCCGCCACATCTGCTTGAGATCATATTTGAAGAAGGTCCAGAATCTCCGGAAATTGAATACTTCGCTCATCGTGATTTACAGGTTAGGGTTGAACATGGCTTTGACTACGTCCTTGTGGGCGTGGACTGCATTGAAGAGCGCTTCGACATTGACCTTGCTCTCCTCGCCGGTCGGGTTGGGATAGACCTGGACCGTTCCGCCAGGGGTCTGCTCCACATAGAGCGCGTCGGGATGGAGTTCCGTCGAATAGTCGAAGAAAAGCTTTTCGGAAATGTCCGCCGTCGAGGCATTGAGGAGGACGTCCCGGCGGTCCAGGATGATGATTGGATCGATGATATTCTCAAGATCGCGGACCTGGTGGGTCGAAATGACGATGGACGATTCTTCCGGAACATATTTCATCAGGGCCTTCCGGAACTGAGACTTGGAAGGGATGTCCAGGCCGTTGGTGGGTTCATCCAGATAATAGTACCTGACACGGCATGCGAGGGCGAAGGAAAGGTAGGTTTTCTTCAGCTGGCCGGCGGACATGGCGTCCATATACTGATCCGGTTCGACCTCGAATTCCCGGAGGATCCCGGAGAAGAGGGAGAGATCGAAATTCGGCCAGAAAACGCCGTGCTCACGGGCGAAGCAGATTGCCTTAGCGTGAACGGGGGCGACTTCATCGGCCAGGTAGAACTGGTCGGCGAGAAGGGAGGGTTCCCGGTCGTAGGGGTCGCGGCCGTCTACGCGGATGGAACCGGACTGGACTTTCTTCAGTCCGCACAGGAGGGTGAGGAGGGTCGTCTTCCCTACTCCGTTCTCCCCGAGAAGTCCGTAGATGTTCCCGGGAAGGATCTCCATGGAGATGTTTTTCAGTACTTCATTCGAGCCGTAGCTGAATGCGAGTTTGTCGATCTGTATCATAAAGAAGTGTGCCTTTGTGTGTATTAGTTAATTAGTACACTGCAAAGGTACACATTCTTTCGGGATTTGCAAATTTTTCTCAAAAAAAATTGAAAAAAATTGCAAACGATGTCAGAATCAGTCTTCTACGGAAGCGGCGACTATATTTGATACGGTAGCGCGTACGCGCGCAAGAGCTCCTTTGTCCTGGGGATGGACCCGGTGCGAGAGCAGGATGATGGCCGTCTTCGAGGTCAGGTCGATGACCATGGACGTTCCGGTATAGCCCGTATGGTTCAGGGTGCGGGTACGATCGGTGATGTCGCCCTTGAACCAGGAGGAATCGCTCCAGATATCCCATCCGAGCGCCCGGCCGATCTGCGGATCATTGTCCGACGGTACACGGGCCATCATCTCGACCGTTCCGGGAGCGAGGATGCGCCGTCCGCCGACCGCTCCCCCGTTCATGAGGGCGGCCGCGATCACGGACAGGTCTTCCGCACTGGAGAAGACGCCAGCGTTGCCGGAATTGCCCCCGTTCAGGCGCCGGGCGAGCGGATCATGGACCTCGCCGAGAAGGGGCAGGCCGTCCGCCTGGACCTCGGTCGGAGCGACGAGGGGCATCAGGTCCGGACGGGTCAGCGCAGGATTGTAACAGGTATGCTTCAGGCCCAGGACGTCGAAGACGTGGTGCTGGGCGTAGTCGCACAGTTTCTCGCCGGTAACCCCCTGGAGGATGTTCTGCAGGGTCACGAAATTCAGGCAGCTGTACATATAATCCGTCTTGGGACGGAAATTCCGCCGGACCTCCGTGGCAATGAAGTGCATCGTCGAATCGGGACAGGGTTCCCCGTAAAGCGATGCGACCTTGTTAACAGTCAAGTACGGAGAAAGGCCGGAACTGTGGGTCAGGAGGTCCTGGACCGTGATGTCGACCGTTTCTCCCGTCTCCGGATCGGTCCAGGGGGCGAAATCGGGGATGTACATCTTGACATTGTCCGTCAGGCGGACCTGACCGTTCTCGATCAGTTGCATGAAGGAAAGGGTCGTGCCGACACACTTGCTGACCGAGGCCATGTCGAAGAGGACATCCGTCGTCATCGCGACCGTATCCGGAACGACGGATTTGTTGCCATAGGCCTTCAGGTAGACGATCTTGTCGCCCCGGACCACGGAGATAACGGCGCCGGGGATGAGATGGTCGGCGATGGCCTTGTTGATCACGGAATCGACCCGGACGAGTTTGTCCGGATTCATCCCCGCCTTCCGGGGAGAGACGTGGCCGAGCACGCCGGGCGTGGGGGCGGAACAGCAGTGGAGGGTCAGGGCGGCGATGAGCGCGAGAACCCCGAAACTACGGATTTTCATGGTATTGGGGATTATTGACATTCCTGATGGGCGGGACGGAGCAGGTCGAGGACGACCTTCACCGGGTTGAACGTCGAAAGCGGCACCTCGACGAAAAGGGTGTTCCAGTCGCTCATGGCGCCGTTCCAGAGACCGGGCAGTTCGAGGGCCTTGAGTTCGCGGCCCTGATAGCTCTTGGAACTGATGAATCCGGCGCTCTCGTCGACATAGTCCAGTAGGGGGAAGTGTTCCCCCTTGTAATCCTTCAGGCAGCAGACGAGGTCGACGGGGTTGAAATGGGTCGCCCTGGCCAGGGCTTCCGCCGCTCCTTTGTCATCCGGATTGATCTGGACGCTCTCGAGGATCTGGAGAGAGGTGCAGCCGTCTTTCCCGGCGATGACGAACGGACCGCCGCCGGGCTCGCCCTCGTTCCGGACCATCCCGCAGACGCGGATGGGCCGGTTCAGTTTCTCCCTGAGCATGGAGATCCGTTCCGCGTGGTTGTGCGGAAGCGGGAACTGGACGCAGAGATGCTTGTCGAAGAAATTCTCGACCTCGTTGCAGAGCTGGCGGCTCTCCGCATTCTCCCCTTCGGGGATGCGGTCGAAGCGCTCGAGGTAGGAGAAGATCCGGTCACGCAGGCGTAGCGCTTCCCCGAGCAGGACCTTTTTATATAAGGATGTCTCCGGAAGGAGCTTCTCGTGGGAAACATTGTCTATGTTCTTGATGGACACGATCTCGGCGTCGACCTTGTCCAGGTTGTAGATCAGGGCGCCATGGCCGGCGGGACGGAAGAGAAGGGAGCCGTCTTCCGTCCGGAAGGGGCGGTTCTTCGGGTCCACCGCGACCGTATCCGTCGCCTTGTCCTGGTAGGTGAAGGAGACCTCGTATCGGACACCGTACCGCTTCTCATAGACGGGGAGGATCTCTGCGAGTGCGGCCTCGAAGAGGGGCTTGTGCTCCGGGGAGATCGTCACGACGAGCCTGCAGGTTCCGTCCGGATTGCGCATATATTCCTGTGCCTCGACGAGATGCTCGGCGATGGCCGTCCGCACCTCTCCCGAAGCGTACCGGTGGAAACAGATCACCCCCTTGGGTTTGGAACCATATCCGAGCCCGGGTTCCTTCAGAACCTTTTCCAGGACAGATTTCCGGTAGGCCGGGGTATCTTCGGGAGCGCCGAAAAGATCCGGATCATAGAAAGCGAAACGTCCGATTTCGGACACGAGCCGGTAAGCCGGAGACCCTTCCGGAAGGTCTTCTCCCTTTTCCAGGGCGCCGAGACCGGCAAAAGTATCCTTGAACATCCGGGAAGCCGCCCCGGAAGCCGGGACGAATTTGCATTTCCCGTCGACGCGCGCATTCTCATAATAGGAAACGGCCGCTTCCGCCTGTTCCGGGGTCAGGACGCGGATCCCGCGTTCCGGCGTCGCCGGAGCGACGATCTTCATCCAGGGAAATCCTTTCTTGAAACAGTCGATCTGCTTCTGGACGGTCTTGACCGACGATCCGCGGCCTTCGATCTGACGGATGTCATTCTGCGTTAATAGTGCCATATCTTGCAAGTCTGTGGTTAATCTTCCAAATAGAATTCTCTCCGGTACTTGTAGTCCGAACGGATTTCTTCGAAACGGGACGGATCCAGCCGAAAGATGAAATCATCCGTAAATATAGGATAATTATATTGAAAAACCGAAGCGATTTCGCCCTGGCCCAGTCCTTTGACGTTCAGCCGGATCGGCTGGAGCTCCGGAATGTCGCTCTCGGGATGGAATTCCATCAGGGGGACGATGCCGAACCGGCGCGCCACGCTCCGGACGGCGAGCGCCGTTCCGTTCTGCTTTCCCTGATAGGAATAGCCCGCGATATGGGGCGTCGCGATGTCCACCGCATCGAGGAGCGCAGGGTTGACGTCCGGTTCCCGGCACCACGTATCGATCACGACCGCACCGAGCTTCGGGACGGCGTGGAAGAGGGCGTTCTCATCCACGACCTCCCCGCGAGAGGAATTGATGAAGATGGCGTCCGGCTTGATCTTCGAGAAGAAATCCGCATCGCACATCTGCTGGGTCGAGGCGTCGAGCGGGGTATGCATCGAAACGATATCGGACTCGGCAAGCAGTTCGTCGAGGGAGCAGAACTCCGCGGAACCTTCCCTGCGTTCCCGCGGAGGATCGCACTGGAGGACCCTGAAGCCCAGTTTCCGGGCCATATCCACGACCTTGGAGCCCACATGGCCCACACCGACGACCCCGAAGGTCTTCCCCTGGAGCCGGATCGACTTCCGGGAAGCGATCGCGTACAGGGCGGAAAAGACATAGTCCATGACTCCCCCGGCGTTGCACCCCGCCGCATTGGCGACGGCGATCCCGTTCTCCAGGCAGAAAGCCATGTCGATATGGTCCGTCCCGATCGTCGCGGTCGAAATCATCCGGACCGGCGTGCCCTCGAGAAGCGAGGAGTTGCAGCGGGTGCGGGTGCGGGTGATGAGGACGTCCGCATCCAGAAGGTCTTCCCGCGAGATGGCCTTTCCGTCGAGATAGACGACCTCCGCATAGGGTTCGAAGACCCCCTGGAGGAAAGGAATGTTCCTGTCTGCTACGATTTTCATTTCAACACGATCGATTTGACGAATCCGACGGTACGGTTGTCGTTTGTGAAAAGCGGATCGGCCGCGAGGGCCGCGTTGATCTTCTCCAGGAGGAGGTCCTTCTGGAAATACAGCTGGTTCCGCACCATCGAGGAAGAAACTGTGATATAAAGGGTTCCGGACCGGAAAAAGCGTTTCAGCGTGAAGGGGGCCGCACCGGAACAGTCGTCCCAGGCCCGGAAGATCCGCTGGGTATTCAGTCCGGGCGCCAGGCCCATGTTCTTGATATAGGCCTCCATGAGACCGCCCACCGAGACGGCTTCCTTCTTTCCGATCCCGCTCATAGCCCAACCCTCGTAAAGCATCCTCCGACGGTATCGAAATAGGCCCGGTCTTCGGTGATCCGGTCCACGATCCCGCTGAGACGGACCTTGTTGCTGTCGGTGATGAAGATCTGGCCGAATTCGTTGCCGGCGACCATGGCGATCAGGTTCGAGATCCGGTTCATGTCCAGTTTGTCGAACACGTCGTCCAGCAGCAGGGTCGGGGCGAAACCGTAGCGCGCCTTCATGATCTCGTACTGGGCGAATTTCAAGGCCACCAGGAAAGACTTCTGCTGGCCCTGGGAGCCGCTCCGGCGGATCGGATGGCCGTTCATCAGGAAGATGAAATCATCCCGCTGGACGCCGGCACTGGTGAATTTGAGGATCCGGTCACGTTCCCGCATGGCGGCGAAAAGCTCGGTCAGGGGCGCCTGGTCGAGGTCCGTCCGGTATTCGATCGAAACCTTTTCCGAGCCCCCGGAAATGAGCCCATAATAGGATTCCACGATCGGGGCGAGCGAAGCCGTCACTTCCCGGCGTGCCCTGACAATCGTATTCGCGGCGGTTTCCATCTTCATGTCGATCACGGAAATCAGGTCCCAGTTGGGAGAAAGGTCCTTCAGGATCTTGTTCCGCTGGGCGAGCAGCCGGTTGTAGACCTGGATGGCCGCAAGGTATTCCCGGTCCATCTGGGAGAGCACCGCATTGACGAAACGCCTCCGCTCCTCTCCCGCCTCGCTGATCATCGAGATGTCCGAGGGGGAGATCATGACGACCGGAAGGAGACCGATATGCTCGGATACCCGGGCGTAAGGCTTGTCATCCCGTACGACTTTCTTCTCCGTCTGGGAGACTTTGACCGATATCCTCGACTCCAGTCCGCCGGGCATGAGGTAGGTTCCTCCGATGACGAACCCCTCCGTCCCGTACCGGAAATTGAATTTGTCGGGAGCAGGGAAAGCGCTTTTGGTCATGGAGAGGTAGTATATCGCGTCCATCAGGTTGGTTTTCCCTTCTCCGTTGTTTCCGCTGATGCAGTTGACGTTCGGTGAAAACTCCAGTTCCTGGAAGACGATATTCCGGAAATCCTGGACCACTATTTTTTTCAATATGGGCATGGCAAGTTCGCGTTACCTTGCAAATATAATCATTTTTTACTACTTTTGCGGTCTGTATCGGCTGAACCCCGGTCACGAATTGATAATATAAACAAACATTCATATGGCAAAACAGAAAAAAGACGAGCTCGCCCAGCAGAACCTGGCAGGAGCTGTTTCCAAAACCGAAGAATTCTTCTCCAATAACAAGAAGATCATCTATGGCGTATTCATCGCCGTCCTCGCTATCGCGGCGATCATCATGGCTTATTCCCGCTTCTATGTCCAGCCGAAAAAGGCTGAGGCTGCCGCCCAGCTCTACCCGGCTGAAATGGCCTTCATGCAGGGCAACTACGAACTCGCCCTCAAGGGAGACGACAACAACATGGGCCTCGAGGATGTCATCTCGCAGTACGGCAAGAAAGCCTGCGAAGCCGTGTATCTCTATGCCGGCCTGAGCGAATTGAACCTCGGCAACAACCAGGAAGCGATCGATTACCTGAAGAAATACAACGGAAAGGACAATATCCTCCTCGCCCGCGCCCAGGGCGGCATCGGTGACGCCTACGTCAACCTCGAGGACTACAAGAACGGTCTTTCCTGGTTCGAAAAGGCCGCCGCCACCTCCGGCAACCTCTTCTCCGCCGGTTATCTCCTGAAGGCCGCCGCCGTCGCCGAGAAGCTCGGTGACACCGCCAAGGCCCTCGGTCTCTACAAAACGATCAAGGACAAGTATCCCTCCGCTCCCGAAGCGATGGATATCGACAAGTACATCTCCCGCATTGAATTCACGAAATAATCCGCCGTATGGGAAGAGCGTTTGAATTCCGCAAGGAAAGGAAAATGAAAAGATGGGGCCACATGGCCCGCGTCTTTACCAAACTCGGAAAGGAAATCACGATCGCCGTCAAGCAGGGCGGCCCGGATGTCGTCGGAAACCCGCGCCTGAGGGCGCTCATCGCCGAAGCACGCAGCGAATCGATGCCGAAGGAAAACATCGAGCGCGCCATCAAGAAGGCGACCGAGATGAAAACCGGCGACTTCAAGGAGATCGTCTATGAAGGCTACGGCCCGTTCGGCATCGCCTACCTCGTAGAGGCCGCGACCGACAACAACACCCGTACCGTCGCAAACGTCCGCAGCTACTTCACCAAGTGCGGAGGCTCCCTCGGGACGAGCGGATCGACCGCCTTCATGTTCGACCACAAGTGCGTCTTCCGCATCAAGGAGGATCCCGCCAAGCCGATCGACGTCGAAGAGCTCGAACTTGAACTCATCGATTTCGGAGCCGAGGAAGTTTTCAAGCAGGAAGTCGAGGATGAGGACGAGAACGTAACGGTCGAGATCTGCATCTACGGCGACTATTCCGCCTACGGCCAGATCCAGAAATACATCGAAGAGAACGGTTACGACCTGATCTCCGGCGGTTTCGAGCGGATTCCGAACGTGGATCTCAAGGAAGTCACCGCCGACCAGCGCGCCACCCTCGAGAAACTAACCGGACTCCTGGAGGACGATGAAGACGTCACCAACGTCTACTCGACCCTCAAGCCCGAAGAATAATCTTCCGGCCGGCATCCCGCCGGTCAGGAGACAGGATGAGACGGTCCGGAGAGCAAACTCCGGACCGTTTTTTTGTGTGTTTCGTTAATATTTCGTAGTTTAGGGGAAATTTTGACGACCATGAAACCATCCTGCCTTATCACCGCCTTCGCGGCGGTCCTGGTCCAGTTCAGCGTCCTTGCGCAGACCCCTTCCGTCCATTACACCGAAGCCAAGGATCTCACCCTTGTCGGCAACCTCTTTCCCGACACCCCGAACCCGTACCACCGTATGGACACGCTGCGTTATCCGGGACTGGAGCATATGGATTATCTCCAGGCGACCGAAGCGTCCGGCCTTTCCGTCGCATTCAAGACAAACTCCAAAAACATCCGGATCCTGACCGACTACGGATTCCGGCGTTTCGGTGTCTTTGCGGCCGCCTTCGCCCAGCGGGGATATGACCTGTATATCCGGGAAAACGGCAAATGGTGCTGGGCGGGGGCCTGCGTCGCCGATGACGCCCCCGACAAGTCCGTCCCCATCGTCCAGAACATGGACGGGACCATGCACGAATGCCTCCTCTACCTGCCGCTCTACAGCGAGGTCTACTCGGTCAAGATCGGCGTGGACAAGGGAAGTACGATCGTCCCGATGGACAATCCGTTCCGTCACCGGGTCGGGATTTTCGGGTCCAGCTACACCCACGGCGGCGGCGCGACCCGCTCCGGGATGAGCTATCCGGCCATTTTCTGCCGGGAAACGGGGATCCAGCTCCTCAGCCTCGGCGTCAGCGGACGGTCCAAGCTCCAGCCCGGTTTCGCCCGCGCCCTGGCGGACGCGGACGTGGAAGCCTATATCTTCGACGCGTTCTCCAATCCTTCTGCCCAAATGATCCGGGAACGCCTTTTCCCCTTCATCGAGACGATTCAGGAGAAGCATCCGGACATCCCGCTGATCTTCCTGCAGAGCATCCGCCGGGTCAACGGCAACTTCGATCTCGTGAAGCGCAGGGCGGACGAGAGCCGCAAGGCGGTAGCCGACTCGATGATGACCATCGCCTGCAAGCGATACAAGAATGTCTATTGGGTCAAGACCACCAATGCGGAATCCAAGGAATTCGATACGACGCTCGAAGGCCTCCATCCGAGCGACTACGGCTACTTCCTCTGGGCCCGTTCCATCGAAAAACCCGTCCTCAGAATCCTTCGCAAATACGGAATCAAGTAGAATATGAAAAGAACTGCGATTTTTGTTGCGCTCAGCCTGGGACTCTGTTCCTGCGGAGCGTCCGTATCTTCCCCGGGAGACGTTCCCGTGAAGATCCTCACCTACAACATCGAAGGCCCCTCCGCCCCGAACGCGAACAGCATCGGATACTGGCCCAACCGGAAAGACGGGGTCATCCGCCTGATCGACAAGGGCGGATTCGATCTGATCGGAACCCAGGAAACCAGTCGCGAGATGCTGAACGACATCGTGGAAGCCTTGCCGAAATACAAGTGGATCGGGGCGTTCCGGGCAGCCTCCGCTTCGGTCAACGCCATCCTCTATCAGCCCGACCGGTTCGAACTGCTGGAGAGCGGGCATTTCTATTATTCCCCGACGCCGGACGTCGACTTCACCTATGATCCGGACGATCCCCAGAAGAAGGACCTGAACTGCATCTGGGCCAAGTTCCGGGACAAGAGGTCGGGGGTGGTCTTCTATCATTTCGACACCCATCTCCATGCATTCCAGACGGGGCCCGTACGGGATACGCTCCGCTGCCGGGACGCCCGGCTGCTGAAGCAGCGGATCGCTTCGATCGCCGGGAAAACATTCGCCGTCTGCACAGGAGATTTCAACTGCTCGGAAGCCTTCTACAGCAACAGCACGGGAGAACTCGTCCATGAAGCGCACCCGGGTTACGTCGAACTGAGGAAAGGCGGCGTCCTGCTCGACACAAGGACCCTTGCCAAGGAGAAGATCAACGAGAAGGAAGGTTCGCTGCCGGGATGGCTCGGTACGGGCACTTCGCCCAACAGCCGGAAATATGACCATGTTTTCGTCAGCGCCCTCGCATCCGGGAAGTACGATGTAACCCGGTACGAGGTCATTACCGAGAGCGCGGAGATGACGCACCACGGAGAAACCACGACGGCCAAATCCCTGAAGGACATCAAGAACGGAGACAAATTCACGGCGAATTTCTCCGACCACCGACCCGTTACGGCCACGGTGATCTTCCGGCCCTAAGCCTGTTTCTGCGGGGGATTTGAATTGCAAATCCCCCGCAGAATGATTATATTTGCAGGATAAAACAAGATGATATGAGCATTCAGACTGAAAACATCCGGAAACTGGTGGAGCGCCGCGCCGAAGCGCGCCTCGGAGGCGGACAGAAACGCATCGACGCCCAGCACGCAAAAGGCAAGATGACCGCCCGCGAGCGCCTTGCCCTCCTTCTCGACGAAGGCAGTTTCGAGGAATACGATATGTTTGTCCGGCACCGCTGCACGAACTTCGGGATGGACAGGGAGCACATCGACGGCGACGGAGTCGTCACCGGCTGCGGCACGGTCGACGGACGTCTCGTCTACGTATTCGCGCAGGACTTCACCGTCAGCGGCGGATCCCTTTCCAAGACCATGTCCGAAAAAATCTGCAAGATCATGGACATGGCCGTCCGCGCAGGGGCTCCCGTCATCGGACTGAATGACTCCGGCGGAGCCCGGATCCAGGAAGGGATCGACTCCCTGGCCGGTTTCGGGGACATTTTCGAACGGAACATCCTTGCTTCGGGCGTCGTCCCGCAGATCAGCGGCATCTTCGGTCCCTGCGCAGGCGGTGCGGTCTACTCCCCCGCCCTGACGGACTTCACCCTGATGGTCAAGAATACCTCCTATATGTTCTTGACCGGGCCGTCCGTCGTCAAGAGCGTTACCGGCGAGGAAGTCGACCAGGAAGAACTCGGCGGAGCGTCCGTCCACGCCTCCAAGAGCGGCGTCGCCCATTTCGCCGCAGATACCGAGGAAGAAGGCATCGCGACGATCCGGACCCTTCTCTCCTACCTCCCCCAGAACAATCTGGAAGAGGCCCCGAGGAAAGAAACCGCCGATCCGGTCGGACGCACGGACGACCGGCTGAACGACATCATCCCGGACAATCCGAACAAGGCCTACGACATGTACTATGTCATCGGAAGCATCGTGGACGACGGGACCTTCTTCGAGATCCATAAGGAATTCGCCAAGAACATCATCGTCGGATTCGCCCATATGAACGGACGCAGCGTCGGAATCGTGGCCAACCAGCCGAAGGTCCTCGCCGGTGTCCTGGACATCAACGCATCCCGGAAGGCGGCCCGTTTCGTCCGTTTCTGCGACGCTTTCAACATCCCGCTCGTCACCCTGGTCGACGTACCGGGTTTCCTCTGCGGCACCCAGCAGGAATACGGCGCCATCATCACCAACGGCGCAAAACTCCTCTACGCGTACGGTGAAGCGACGGTCCCGAAAGTGACCGTATCGCTCCGGAAATCCTATGGCGGGGCCCATATCGTCATGAGCTGCAAGCAGCTCCGGGGCGACGTCAACTACGCATGGCCTTCCGCCAACATCGCCGTCATGGGCGCAGACGGGGCTGTCAACGTCCTCTATGCCAAGGAGATGAAGGCCGATCCCGAGAACGCCGCAACAATCTTTGAAGAAAAGAAGAAAGAATACGAGGATCTCTTCTCGAACCCGTACCAGGCTGCGCAGAAGGGATATATCGACGACGTCATCGAACCGCGCAACACCCGTTTCCGCGTCATCCGCGCCCTCGAGCAGCTCGCCGGAAAACGGCAGGAAGTCCCCGCCAAGAAACACGACAACCTTCCGCTGTAGCCTATGAGACGAAAACTACTCCTGACGCTGCTCCTCCTCGCGGGAATGCTACGGGGGCTGTCCGCCCAGAACGTGTCCGACCTCATCATTTCAGAGGTCCTCGCGGAGCCGGACAGCACGGGCTTCACGGATGATTTCGGCCGGAGGAGCGGATGGATCGAAATCTACAACACCTCGACCGGAACCGTGAATTTCGGGGGGTGCTACCTGACCGACGACCTGAAAGACCTCCGGAAGAGCCTGATTCCGAAGAACGACCTCCGGACGAAGCTCGGAGCCAGACAAGTCGCCCTGCTGTTCACCAGCGGCGACGGAAGCGACGGCACCTTCTACGCCGGATTCACCCTCTCCCCAGGAAAGACGGTATACCTCGTCAGCAACGACGGAAAGACGGTCGTCGACAGCCTGTCCATCCCGAAGGACCTCGCCCCCGGCGAGTCCGTCAGCAAGCACTCCACGGACCCGAAACTGCTCTCCTGGACGAGCGACGGGAAGGGCGGAAGGCCGACCCCGATGGTCCGGAACGGCGACCAGAACGCCGAAACCAACGCCCAGGTCATGGCCCGGAAGGACCCGCACGGATGGATACTGTCCCTCGTCTCGGTCAGCGTCGTATTTGCCGCCCTGGCGATCCTTTGGTTCCTCTTCCGGATCTTCTTCGAACTTCCGGCCCGGCGGGCGGCCGCCCCAGCGAAAGCCAAGCCTGCCGCCAAGTCCAAGTCCGACATACCCGACGACGAGACGGCCGCTGCGATCGCCCTCGCCCTCGATATGGAAAACGGAGGCGACACCTATGCCGCGATCGCGCTTGCGATGGACCTCTATTTCAACGACACGGTCCACGATTCCGAGCCCTATGTGCTGACGATGCGCCCGGGAGGAGCCTCGCAGTGGAATGACAAAAAATTGAATTTCAGGAAATTACCAAGATAATAATAAAGTCAGGATATGAAAGGATACACATTCAAGATCGGTGGAAAGCAGTATGATGTCACCGTCACTCCGAAAGAAGGGAACCTCTACGACGTAACCGTCAACGGCGCAACCTATGAGGTCGAGGCAGAGAACATCCCCGTTGCGGCAGCTCCGGTCCAGGCAGCCCCCGCACCGCAGGCAGCCGCTCCCGCCCCCGCGGCGGAAGCCCCCAAGGCAGCCCCTTCCGGCGCCGGCGAGAAGGTCAACTCTCCCCTTCCGGGCGTCATCATCGAAGTCTCCGTCAAGGAAGGCCAGGCCGTCAAGGCCGGACAGAAAGTGGCCGTCCTCGAGGCCATGAAGATGGAGAATGAAATCGCCGCCCCCAAGGACGGGACCGTTACCGCCATCCACGTCAGCAAGGGTGATTCCGTCCTGGAAGGAGCCCCCGTCGTAACGATCGCATAATATGGAACAGATCTACAACAGCCTCGTCCAGTTCTGGCAGTACACCGGCTTCGCGAACTGCTCGTGGCAGAACCTGGCGATGATCCTGATCGGCATCGGGTTCATCACCGTGGCCATCCTCAAGGAGTGGGAACCGCTCCTGCTCGTTCCGATCGGATTCGGCATGATCATCGGGAACATCCCGATGTTCCCCGGACTGAACATCGGCATTTATGAGGACGGCTCGGTCCTGAACATCCTCTACCAGGGGGTCAAGCAGGGCTGGTATCCGCCGCTGATCTTCCTTGGAATCGGCGCGATGACGGACTTCTCCGCCCTGATTTCGCAGCCCCGTCTGATCCTGATCGGAGCGGCCGCCCAGATGGGCATCTTCGGGGCCTACCTGCTCTCCCTCGCCTTCGGATTCGCCCCGAACGAGGCGGGCGCCATCGGCATCATCGGCGGTGCGGACGGCCCGACCGCCATCTTCCTTTCCTCGAAGCTCGCTCCGGACCTGATGGGCGCGATCGCCGTCTCGGCCTATTCCTACATGGCCCTCGTCCCGGTCATCCAGCGGCCGATCATGCTCCTGCTGACGACCAGGAAAGAGCGGCTCATCCGCATGCCGGCTCCCCGTCAGGTCAGCCAGCGGGAAAAGATCATCTTCCCGATCATCGGTTTCCTTACGACGGCTTTCATCGTCCCGTCCGGACTCCCGCTCCTCGGAATGCTGTTCTTCGGGAACCTGCTGAAAGAGAGCGGAGTAACCCGTCGTCTTGCTGAAACCGCCCGCGGTCCCATGGTCGATGTCGTTACGACGCTGATCGGACTCACGGTCGGCGCCTCGACCCAGGCCGACAAGTTCCTTTCGGCGAAATCGCTGCTGATCTTCGGACTTGGACTCCTCTCTTTCGTCATCGCGACGACCTGCGGCGTCCTCTTCGTCAAATTCTTCAACCTTTTCCTCAAGGAAGGAAAGAAAATCAACCCGCTGATCGGCAACGCCGGCGTTTCCGCCGTTCCGGACAGCGCTCGGGTCTCCGAGGTGGTCGGACGGGAATTCGACTCCTCGAACCACCTGCTGATGCACGCCATGGGCCCGAACGTGGCCGGCGTCATCGGTTCCGCCGTCGCGGCCGGTATCCTGCTGAGTTTCCTCGGATAAGGCCCTATGCGACGGTCTCTCCTGCTGATTCTCTTCACTGGTCTCACGCTGGTGATTAGCGGCGCCGTAAGCCTCCGGAAGCCACAGGCCGTGACATATTATATAGACTCCGCTGCCGGCAACGACGCCTGTGACGGGAAATCGAAGAAACAGGCCAGGAAAAGCCTCTCCCGCGTGGAGAATCTCTCCCTGTCGGCCGGCGACAAGGTCCTGCTCCGGCGGGGCAGCGTCTTCCACGAGATGTTCGTCATCGACGGGGCACTCGGTTCGAAGGAAAAGCCGGTCCTCGTCTCCACTTATGGCAAAGGGGAAAAGCCCCGCATCATCGCTCCGGACGGCTCGCAACAGGCAGTCAGGATCCTGAACTGCTCCTTTATCACTGTCGAGGACCTGGACCTCTCAAATCTCGGGACGGACTCTGAAATGCGGGACCGGATCGGGGTCAATGTCCATCTGCAAGATTACGGGGAAGCCTTCGATACCGTGCTGAAAGGCCTGGACATCCACGATGTCAACGGCCGGCTCTGGAAAGGGGAAGGTGCGGGCGTCGCCATCCGTTTCACGATGAACAAGGACTCGGTCTGCAACTGGTGGAACGGCATCCGGATCGAAGGATGCACCATCCGCCGTTGCTCCCGGAACGGTGTAACCTTCTCTGCGAACCACACCCGGGGAAACTATCACCCGCACCGGCATGTCGTTATCCGCGAGAATCTGCTGGAAGGGGTCCCGGGAGACGGGATCCACGTCGTGGGATGCGACAGCGCCCTCGTCGAATACAACGTCGTCCGCGACTGCGGGGATCCCTGGGGAGGCCGGCACAACGCTTCAGCCTGCATCTGGCCCTGGTCTTCGGACCATACCGTCATCCAGTTCAACGAAGTCAGCGGCAGCCGGACGACCTGGGACGCCCAGGGTTTCGACGCGGACTACAATGGCCTCGGGACCGTCATCCGGTACAACTACAGCCATGACAACGACGGAGGATTCCTGCTCATCTGCGACGACGGTTCGGCGAGGAAAACCTTCAGTGCCGGGAATGGAGGCTCCCGGAAAGCCCTCGGAAAAGGTTTCCTCAGAGAGGTCAGGACCGCAACGGGCACCCTGACGACGGTCGACAGGAAGAAAATCGACCGGTTTTTCGGCAGGGAGGGATAATTCTCCGGGAAAAGGAAGCTTTTGAGAAGATTATTTGTTATATTTGTAGGAATACCGAACATTAGAAACACAAATTCAAACTATCGATATGGATAAATTGCAGGAATTGACGGAGAAACTCTACAACGAAGGACTCTCCAAGGGAAAAGAAGAGGGACAGGCCCTTCTGGACAAGGCGAAAGCCGAGGCGGAAGCCCTGCTTGAAGGAGCTCGTGCCGAGGCGGAGGCGATTCTCGCGCAGGCCAACAAGGATGCGGAAGATCTGCGTTCGAAGGCCGAGAGCGACGTCCGGAGGGCCTCTCTCCAGGCGATCCAGGCAACCCGCGGGGATATCGAGAACCTCCTCGTATCGGGCCTTGTCGCGGACGGGACGAAATCGGCGCTGTCGTCGGCAGACTTCCTGAAAGGGATCATCAAGGCCGTTGCGGAGCGTTTCTCCGCAGAAGAGCCGCAGGACATCGCCCTCATCCTTCCCGAGAATCTCCGCAGCGAACTGGAACCCTTCCTCAAGGGCGAACTGGCCAAGGCTCTCGGCAAGGGCGTCGAAGGGACCTTCTCCAAGAAGATCGCCGGCGGATTCAAGATCGGCCCGAAGGACGGAAGTTATTTCATCAGCATGACCGACGAGACCTTTACGGACCTGATTTCCGAGTATCTCCGCCCGGCCACGAAGAAACTCCTGTACGGCGGAAATGAGTAATTTCGAATATATCATCTCGTCACTCCCCTTCCTGACGACGGACTACCGGTACGCCGACGGACAGGGTTTCGGGACCATTGTCGAAGAAATCCGTTCCAACCTCTCTGAAAAGGACGAGGTCCTGATGGACTTCCTCCTCCGGGGTTTGGACGGGAAAGAACTCGACGCCGATTTCTATGCCCTCGCCCTCAGTTCGAAGGACCGGTTCATCCGGGAGTATTTCCGTTTCGACCTCAACCTCAGGAACGCGAAGACCGTCTATATCAACAAGGCGCTCGGACGCCCTGCCGGAACCGATGTCATGACCGGGGAAGGTGAAGACGGGGACCGGGTCGACATCGACGGATACCGCTTCACGGGCGGAGAATTCGAGGAAGAACTCCAGGTGGAGAACGCCCTTGCTGAAAAGGATCTCCTCGAACGGGAAAAGGCCCTCGACGACCTGGTCTGGAAGAAGGCGGAAGACCTGACGACCTTCCATTATTTCGACATCGACGCTGTCCTGGGGTATCTCGCGAAGCTGAAGATCGCGGACCGCTGGATCGTCCTCGACGAAGAAAAGGGACGTGAACTGTTCCAGCAGCTCGTCAAGGAAGTGAAAGGCACATTCAAAGGAGTCCGATACACAGAAGAATAAAACAATAAAGCATACGATATGAAAACAACCGGAATAGTAACGGGAATCGTCTCGAACCTGGTAACCGTGCTCGTCGACGGGCCTGTGGCGGAAAATGAGATCTGCTACATCACCCTCGGCGGCGTCAGGATGATGGCGGAAGTCATCAAGGTGAACGGCAAGAACGCCATCGTCCAGGTCTTCGAGAGCACCCGCGGTCTCAAGAACGGAGACAAGGCCGAGTTCGAAGGCCGGATGCTGGAAGCGACGCTCGGACCCGGGCTGCTCTCCAGTGTCTACGACGGTCTCCAGAACGACCTGACTACGATGGAGGACGTCTTCCTCCGCCGCGGAGAGTATACCGATCCGCTGGACCGTGAAAAACTTTGGGAATTCACCCCGATCGCCGCTCCCGGCGACAAGGTCTCGGCCGCCGACTGGCTCGGCGAGGTCAAGGAAGGCTGGCTTCCTCATAAAATCATGGTTCCCTTTTCCTTCCAAGGCGAATACATCGTTAAATCCGTCATCGCAGCGGGGTCCTACACCGTCGATACGACGGTAGCGGTCCTCGTCAACGCCGACGGAGAAGAAGTCCCTGTCACGATGGTCCAGAAATGGCCCGTCAAGGTTGCGGTCAAGGGCTACCGCGAGAAACCCCGTCCGTCACGGATCATGGAGACGGGCGTCCGCGTCATCGATACCTTCAATCCGATCGCCGAAGGCGGCACCGGGTTCATCCCGGGTCCGTTCGGTTGCGGAAAGACCGTCCTCCAGCACGCCATCGCCAAGCAGGGCGACGCCGACATCATCGTCATGGCCGCCTGCGGCGAACGGGCGAACGAGGTCGTGGAGATCTTCACCGAATTCCCGGAACTGATCGACCCGCACACCGGACGCCACCTGATGGAAAGGACGACCATCATCTGCAATACTTCCAACATGCCTGTCGCCGCCCGTGAAGCCTCGGTCTACACGGCCATGACGATCTGCGAATACTACAGGGCGATGGGCCTGAAATGCCTCCTCCTCGCCGACTCGACCTCCCGCTGGGCCCAGGCCCTCCGCGAGATGTCCAACCGTATGGAGGAACTCCCGGGCGCCGACGCTTTCCCGGTCGACCTCTCGGCGATCATCTCGAACTTCTACTCCCGCGCCGGCATGGTCGTCCTCAACAACGGAAAGACCGGAGCCGTCACCTTCATCGGGACGGTTTCCCCTGCCGGCGGAAACCTCAAGGAACCCGTGACGGAATCGACCAAGAAGGCCGCCCGCTGCTTCTACGGCCTCGAGCAGAACCGCGCGGACCAGAAGCGCTATCCCGCCGTCAATCCGATCGATTCCTATTCCAAGTATCTCGAATATCCCGAGATCAAGGAATACCTGGACCGCACCGTGGAGAAAGGATGGGTCGAGAAGGTCCTCAAGGCCAAGAACATCATCCGCCGCGGCAAGGAATCCATGGAACAGATCAACATCCTCGGTGACGACGGCGTTCCGATGAGCTACCATATCCTGTTCTGGAAATCCGAACTGGTCGATTTCATCATCCTCCAGCAGGACGGCTTCGATCCCGTCGATTCACTCTGTCCGATGGAGCGCCAGCGGTATATGCTGGATCTCGTCCTCTCCATCTGCGACCGGGATTTCCAGTTCCAGGACTACGAAGCGTGCCGCGAGGTCTTCAAGAACATCATCAACGACCTCAAGCAGATGAACTACTCCGAGTTCAAGTCCGAAGCGTTCTACAAGTATTCCGACAAAGTCACAAAATACCTCGAAGAGCATGTCAACTAAAGCATACCAAAGAGTCTATACGCAGCTTGAAAACATCACCAAGGCGACCGTGGCCCTCCGGGCGAAAAGCGTCGCCAACGACGAGCTGGCCATCGTCCATGGCAAACTCGCCCAGGTGGTCCGGACCAAGGGCGACCTCGTCACCCTGCAGGTGTTCTCCGGAACGGAAGGCATCCCGACCAATGCGGAAGTGGCCTTCCTCGGCGAACCTCCGACCCTCAAGGTCTCCGAACAGCTTTCCGGGCGTTTCTTCGACGCCTACGGACATCCGATCGACGGCGGTCCGGAAACGGAAGGCGAAGTCCGCCAGATCGGCGGTCCTTCCGTCAATCCGTACAAGCGCCGCCAGCCTTCCCAGCTGATTCCGACCGGCATCGCAGGCATCGACCTCAACAATACGATCGTCTCCGGCCAGAAGATTCCGTTCTTCGCCGATCCGGACCAGCCGTACAACCAGGTCATGGCCGACGTGGCGATCCGCGCCGACGTCGACAAGATCATCCTCGGCGGAATGGGCCTCTCGAACGACGATTACCTGTTCTTCAGGCATACCTTCGAGGCGGCCGGCGCCCTCGACAAGATCATCTGCTTCATCAACACGACCGAGAACCCACCGGTGGAGCGCCTCCTTATCCCGGACATGGCCCTCACGGCGGCGGAATATTTCGCCGTGGATAAGAACGAGAAGGTCCTCGTCCTCCTGACGGACATGACCCTTTATGCGGACGCCCTGTCTATCGTGTCGAACCGTATGGACCAGATCCCGTCCAAGGATTCCATGCCGGGCTCCCTCTATTCGGATCTCGCGAAGATCTACGAGAAGGCGGTCCAGCTCCCTTCCGGCGGATCGATCACCATCATCGCGGTCACAACCCTGAACGACGGCGACATCACCCATGCCATTCCGGACAACACCGGCTATATCACGGAAGGCCAGCTCTACCTGCGGTATGACAGCGATACGGGCAAGGTCATTATCGACCCGTTCCGCTCCCTCTCCCGACTCAAACAGCTCGTGCAGAACAAGAAGACCCGCGAGGACCATTCCCAGGTCATGAACGCCTCGGTCCGGCTCTACGCCGACGCCCAGAACGCCAAGACCAAACTCGAGAACGGCTTCGACCTTTCCGACTATGACCTCCGCTGCCTCTCCTACGCCAAAGACTACGCCGTCCGGCTCCTCTCGATCGACGTCAACATCCCGATCGAAGAGATGCTCGACACGGCCTGGGAACTGTTCGCCAAGTATTTCAGCCCGGCGGAAACAGGTATCAAGCAGGTATTTATCGACAAATACTGGAAATCATAATGGCCATCAAATTCCAATACAATAAAACGTCCCTGAACGAACTTGGGAAGCAGCTCAAGGTCCGTCAGAAGGCGCTGCCTACCTTGCAGAACAAGGAGAGCGCCCTGCGGCTCGAGGTGCGGAAAGCGAAGTCAGAAAGCGATCGTCTTATTGCGGATCTTGACGCCTCTCTCAAGCGGTACGACTATCTCGCCGCCCTTTGGAATGAATTCGAACCGGGACTGATCCGGATCACGGACGTGGACCTGCATACCGTCAAGGTGGCGGGTGTCAAGACCCCGGCCCTCGGTGAGATCCACTACGAGATCCAGCCCTTCAACGCCTTCACCAAACCGGCCTGGTACGCAGACGGAGTGGCGATCCTGAAAGAACTCTCCCGGCTCGGGATCGAGTCGGAAGTCTACCTGGAGAAGGCTCGGATCCTGGATTACCAGCGGAAGAAGACGACCCAGAAGGTCAATCTCTACGAGAAAGTCCAGATCCCGGGTTACCAGGAGGCCATCCGGAAGATCAAGCGCTATATGGAAGACGAGGAGAATCTTTCCAAGGCTTCCTCCAAGATCGTCAAGAACCGCCACGCGGAAGAAGAGGAGCGGGAGGCCTCGGCACTATGATCGAGAAAATGACCAAATACTCCTTCATCCTCCTGAATGGAGAAGAGAAGGACTTCCTCTCCCGGCTCCAGGAACTGGGCCTGCTCGACATTACGAGGAGTGTCAAACCGGTCGACAACCAGTCCTCCGGCCTGCTCGCACGGGCCGAGACCTACCGCCGCCTGATGACGGAACTCGAAAAGGTTTTCATACCGGAAGAGACGGTTCCCGTTCCTCCCGGAGAAGACATCGCCGGGGAAGCCGAAAAAGCCCTCAAGGAACTTGAGAAGCTGGTTGAAGAGCGGAAAGCGGCCGAAAAGGCCTATGCCGCCGCCCTCCACTGGGGGACCTTCGAATCGGAAAAACTACTTGCGCTCCAGGAAGCGGGACTGACCATCCATTTCCATTCGGTCCCCGCCAAGACATTCCGGGAAGAATGGAAGGAGACCATTCCCCTCTCCGTCATTTCAGAGGCAAAGACCGTCCGGTTCGTCACCGTCCTCCCGGCCGGGGAAACCGATCCCCTGCCCGGTGAGATCCAGGCCCCGGACGAGGCGCCCGAACTCATCAAGGACAGGATCTCAGGGCTGGAAGCCGCAATCGACCGGCAGAAATCGGTCATCTACGGCATCAAGCAGCAGATCGGAAAAATCGACGCCCTCTATCGGAAGGACTTGTCCGCACTGGACCTCTACCTCGCCGGTGTCGCTGCCTCTCCTGCAGCGGAGAATACCCTCGTGACCCTCGTCGGGTTCGCCCCGACCGGGGAGGAAGACGCTGTCTGCGCAGCCCTGGACGAGACGGGAGTATTCTATTTCAAGGAAGCCGCCCGCACGGAGGAGAACCCTCCCATCAAGCTGAAAAACAACCGGTTCGTCCGGATGTTCGAAGTCTTTACGGATATGTACGGCCGCCCGGCCTACAACGAATTCGACCCGACCCCGTTCATCTCGGTCTTCTTCCTGCTGTTCTTCGCCTTCTGCATGGGCGACGCCGGATACGGACTGATCCTGATCATCGTCGGCCTGCTGCTGGGGAAAGTGGAAAGTTTCAAGTCCTACTCCCCCATCGTGGTGACCCTCGGCATCGGAACGGCGGTCATCGGATTCCTGTTCCATACCTTCTTCAGCATGGATATCTCGACCTGGAAAATCTTCCAGCCGATCAAGGGCATCTTCCTTCCCGGGAAGATCGCCGGTTATGACGGGACGATGGTCATGTCCATTGTCGTCGGCGTCATCCACCTCTGCCTCGCCATGATCGTCAAAACATGGAACGAGACGAAGAACAAGGGATTCGCCGGATCGCTCGGGACCTGGGGATGGACCCTTCTCATCGTGGGCGGGATCATCGTCGGCGCCTTCTCCCTCACGGGAGTCCTCAACGCCGCCGCGACGAAATGGGTCATCATCGTCCTCGGTGTCCTGTCTGCCCTCGGCATATTCGTCTTCAACGACCCCAAGCGGAACAAGCTGGCGAACATCGGAATGGGCCTCTGGGATACCTACAACACGGCGACCGGCCTGATCGGCGATGTGCTGAGCTACCTTCGTCTCTACGCGCTCGGACTGGCCGGAAGCATGCTCGGACTGGCCTTCAACAACATCGGACAGATGATCCTCGGGGACGGCTCGAATGCCCTCCTCTGGCCCCCGTTCATCCTGATCGTCCTGGTCGGGCACACGCTCAACATCGCGATGGCCGCCCTCGGCGCCTTCGTCCATCCGCTGCGACTCAATTTCCTTGAGTTCTTCAAGAACTCCGGCTACGAGGGTTCGGGCCGTAACTTCAATCCTCTCCAGAATCAATAAGTAAAACAAATAAAATCAAACAAACTATGCTTAATTTAGTACTCGGTTATCTCGGACTTGGCCTCGTCCTCGCACTGGCAGGTATCGGAAGCAGTATCGGAACGACCCTCGCCGGCAACGCGGCGGAAGGCGGATTGAAGAAAAGGCCGGAGAAATCCGGAAACTACATGGTCCTTTCCGCCCTCCCGGCCACCCAGGGTATCTACGGATTCGTTGCCTTCTTCATGATGATGAACAAGGTCGCGGAATCCGGCGCCCTCGTTTTCGGCATCGGCGTCAGCGTCGGCCTCGTCTGCATGCTCTCCGCCATCCGTCAGGGACAGGTCTGCGCCAACGGTATCGTCGGCGTCAGCCAGGGCCACGACAAAGTCTTCACCCAGACCCTGATCTACGCCGCCCTTCCTGAATTCTACGCCATCCTCGGCCTCGTCGGCGCCGTCATGGCCGCCCTCATGCTTTAGGAACGATGAGAAGGCTGCTCATCGCCGTCACGGCCGCCCTTTCCTCGGCGGTCATTGCCTCCGCCCAATACGGTCCCGGATTCCATCCGGGGCCGTACGGCTATGGCGGGGAGCCTTTCCAGCAGCGGCGAAGCGCCTATTATGAACGGGATGTCGATTTCGGCATCGCTCTCCTCGGAGGCACGCCCAATACCGGTTATGCACGGGATTTCGGCCTCCAGGTCACCGGAGAATGGAGAGGGTACATCAACGACCTCTTCGACGTGGGTTTCCAGATGTCCTTCGCCGGTGGGAGGGGTGCCTGGACCCGGGAGGATCCTGTCCTGGATGATGTCTGGAACATCCAGATGGGATGGGAAGGCCTTCTTGACATCAATTTCATCCAATATTACAACCTGACCGTTTTCGGAGGCTTCGGCGTCGGACGCGGTTACGGTTACTGCAGTCTCGAAGGTCTCATCCGGGGCTGGCTTTTCAATCCGCGGATCGGCATCGAGCTCTTCGACCGCTTCCGCATCACCGGAGAATTCAAAATCCTCGCCCACCACGAGATCTTCTCCTACAGCGCCATCGGGATCAGCTGGGCGCTGGACCCCTACCGGCTCATGGCCCGGAGACATCGGGACAGGGAGCCGAGACGGTAACCTTTCCGGTGGGCTGAGGGCTTGCCCGGAAGTCCGGACGGGCGTCGGACGGGCATCCCCGCGAAGCCTATTCCCCTGATAATCAGCGATTTAACGATTTACCTCTGGTCAAAAAGCACCAGAGGTAAATAAGGATTTCCCTCAGAATCAGCAAGTTAGGCTCCACCGGTTTACATAGTCTCCGCCAGACGGGGCCGGATGGTGTTTTCTTCCGGGATTTCGTCGGCCGGGGGCCTCCGACATCCCCGCCCCGCTACGCGGGGCTTTGCCATAAAACAGGAAACTGCGTGCAAGCGAGCTTGACGCAGTTTCCCTGTTTTATGGCGGAAGAAGGGGGATTCGAACCCCCGATACTCCGTGAGGAGTATACCGGTTTTCGAGACCAGCGCCTTCAGCCACTCGGCCATCCTTCCTAAAACCGCTGCGAAGTTAGCAATAATTTCGCAAACGGCAAAACAAACTACTCTTTCCAGTCGTCGGTGCGGAAGGGGCCGGCGGGAACGCCGAAGTTGTTGAAGAGAGTGCCGACGGCCCAGTTGCGGAAGCCATAGCGGAGTGCGACGGGGTTGGGGACTTCAGGACTGGAGACAGTGACGGTATTCCCTTTGGCGCGGCCGATGGCGGGGTGGAAGACTCGGTCTTCACCGGCAAGTTCGAAGCCGGTGAGGTCCTCTCCGATGGGGGCGAGTCCCAAGGGACCGACTTCCATGGTGACGACGGCTTTGCCGTCCTTGAATTCAACACTCTTGTAGGTCGGGGAGTAGGGGTCGATACCTTTTACCCCGTAGTCATTGACCAGGGCGAGGTAAGCGAGGCGGTCGCCAACTTCAATTTTATGGCTGGGATGGACGGTTCCGAACGCTCCGATGTCGAGGGTCGGGGCCATTCCGCTGCGGGGGATGACTTCGAGGGTTTTCCGCTGGGCTTCGCAGAAGAAACCGAGGTCGAAGCTGTCGGGGTCGTCATAGCAGTAGGGCGCGATCTGCACGAAGTAGAACGGGGCTGCGGGATTCTCAAAAAGGTTCCTCATCATGGCGACATATTCCTTCTGCAGGCGTATATACTGGTCGGGACGCTTGCGGTTGGCTTCGCCCTGGTACCAGATGATTCCCTTGAAAGTGAAGGGGATGAGCGGATGGACCTGCCCGTTGAAGAGGGTGCAGGGGGTCTGGTGCTGTTTCTCGGGGAGTTTGGGGCCGGAGAGGAAGTCGAGGTCGAATTCTCCGTCGAATTTGCCGCGGATCGTGGGTTCATCGATCCAGGCCTCGATCGTAGAACCTCCCCAGTTCGAGATGAGGATCCCGACGGGGATGCCGAGGGTCTCATGGAGGCGGCGGGCGAAGAAATAGGCGGCGGCGCTGGTGCCGGCGACAGCCTCCGGGGTGTTTTCCTTCCAGGAGCCTCTGGTGTGCTTCAGCTGTTTCAGGGAGGCGGTGCGTTCGACCGTGCACATCCGGATCGGGACCTCGGGTTTCGCGGAAAGGATCGCGTCGGCGGAGCCCACGACAGGCTGGCCGGCGAAGCCTTTGACCTGCATCGTCATGTTGGACTGTCCGCTGCAATACCAGACCTCCCCGACCAGCACGTTGTGCAGGACGGTTTTCTCTCCGTCGGAGATGGTAACCACATAAGGACCTCCGGCGGCAGGGGTCTGAAGACGGACCATCCATTTCCCGTCCGCCCCCGGCGCCGCAGTGACCTTCTCGTCGGACCAGGTGGCGGAGACCGTCACCTTGCGGCCGGTATCCGTCCAGCCCCAGATCGCCACGCGCTCATTCTGCTGGAAGACCATATTGTCGCTGAAAAATGAAGGAAGCGTCACCTTCGCCTCCGAAATGCCGGCGCCGAAAAGCGCCATAAGAAGCAGAGAAAGAACCTTTTTCATATAGAATGCAATTTTATAGCGGCAATTTATCGATAATATCCGGAATCTCCAAGAAACCCGGTCTGATTTGCAGGTTCCCGCAAAAAAGCGTACCTTTCAGCATGATACGAAACCACTTCCCTATCCTGATCCTTTCCGTCCTCATCGCCGCTTCCTGCGGCGGCCCGGGCGGACACGGGACCGCTCCCGACCCCGAACCCTATGGACCCGTCCCGACCGAAGCCCAACTGAAATGGCAGCGGATGGAACGGAATCTCTTCCTTCACTTCGGTCCCAACACTTTCAGCGGGAAGGAATGGGGCGACGGGATGGAACCAGAAGACCTTTTCGCCCCGACCGGTCTCGACTGCCGGCAATGGGCCCGGACCGCCGCGGAATCGGGCTTTAAAGGCCTGATTCTGACCGGAAAACACCACGACGGGTTCTGCCTCTGGCCGAACCCCGAAAGCCGCCATACGGTCGCGCAAAGCGCCTGGCAGGGAGGGCACGGGGATGTCCTCCGGGAACTCTCCGACGCCTGTCGGGAGTACGGCCTTTCCTTCGGGGTCTACATCTCCCCCTGGGACAGGAATGACCCCCACTACGGGAGCGATGCCTACAACGACGTCTATGTCCGGACCCTCCAGTCCGCCCTCTCCTCCTACGGCCCCGTCTATGAACTCTGGTTCGACGGAGCGAACGGGGAAGGCCCGAACGGAAAACGGCAGGTCTACGACTGGCCCCGGTTCCACGAGATTGTCCGCAGTCTCCAGCCCGATGCGGTGATGTTTTCGGACATCGGTCCGGGATGCCGCTGGTGCGGGAACGAGCGGGGGTACAACGGCCGGACCAGCTGGAGCACCCTATCCCCCGATGGTTTCACCCCCGGAGCCGGCGCTCCCCCGAAGGATACCCTCCAGCAGGGCAATGTCCATGGAACGGACTGGATTCCGTCTGAGGTCGATGTGTCGATCCGGCCCGGCTGGTTCTGGAAAGAAAGCGAAAACGACAAGGTCAAGACCCTGGATCAGCTACTCGAGATCTATTACCGGAGCGTCGGCCGGAACGCCCTCCTCCTCCTGAACGTCCCGCCGGATACCCGGGGCCGGCTCCATGAAACCGACTCGACCCGTCTGATGGAGTTCTCCCGCGCCCTCGACGAAATCTTTTCGGAAGACCTGGCTGAAGGGGCGTCCGTCAAGGCAACCTCGACCTGGGACCGGAGCGGAAGGTTCGACGCCGGGAACGTTGTGGATGCCGACGATGACAGTTACTGGGCGGCGATGGACGGGGATACGACGCCCTGGATTACCTTGGAACTCCCGGAAGAGAGGACCTTCAACCGGATCCTCCTGCAGGAGTATCTTCCTCTCGGACAGCGGATTGCGTCCTTTACGATCGACGCCCTCGACGGAGAGGGCAACTGGAAACGGATCGCTGAAGAGACGACCGTCGGATACAAACGGATCATCTGTGTCCCCGAAGTGAGGACCCGCAGTCTCAGGCTCTGCATCGAACGCGCATACGCTCCGCCCGTCCTTTCCCGCATCGCCCTCTTCGAAGACCGGATCTCCCCCTATTTGGACAAATAACGAAAAATCGTTAAATTTGAGGATTGTATGAAAGAGAGAGCGGACATAGAAAAAAAGTATGATGCCTTCGTCAAGGATCTTTCTTCGACTCCACGGAAGTCCGAAGATATCCGCTCCTATTATGAAATCATCGGCGTACAGCATTTCCTGCAGCCGGACGGAGCCCGCGAACTTTTCACCAAACCCTTTGGAAATTTCCGGAAGGGTATCGTTGACGAACTCGTAACGGAATCGTGCCGGAGCAATCCCTACTGCGCCAAAATCTATGATCCCCGGGCTCTCGAATATGAACTGGGGGACGTCATCTCAGACCTCGCTTTCGCCCAGATGGAACGAATCCCCACCGTCCACGGTTCCAAGGAAACCGATGAACGGGAACAGGGTATCGCTTTCGTGCTGAGCGTCTATACGGTTTTCGCCATCCTCGAGAATCCCGCCCTTACGGCGGCGGACTTCAGCCGGCTTTTCCGCCGGAGCTGGGACAACTACTTCCTCAACGACATCTCGCGGGCAATCCGGAACGTCTACGACAAGAACTGGTACGGGAAATACAATCCCCGTACAACCTTCTATCCTCTCGGATAATTATTTCGCCTGCTGGGACTGAGGCTGCTGCGGAGCGGCAGGACGCGGCATCGGCTGACCCGTCAGCTGGGCGGCCAGTTTGTCGAATTCGCCCTCGGCGATCATCCGGCAGTTGCCGTTGAAACGAGCATCCAGTTCGACCTGGAGACGCTTGATATGGAGGTCGCCGTCGACCTTGCAGCCACCCTTGAGGGAAAGGGTGTCCTTCACATAGAAATTGCCCTCGATCACGCCCCAGAAGTCTACGTTCTGGCAGATGATATCTCCCTTGACGACAGCCTTCTCGCCGACGACGACGCGTCCCTTGGAGAAGACCTTGCCTTCAAACGTTCCATCTATCCGGATATCGTTGGGAGAAGAGATTTCGCCCTTGAATACAGAACCGGCGGAGATCCGGCTCACTTCATTGACACTGATGTTAGGTTCCATTGTTTTAGCCATATATTTCTGTTTCTTTATTCTTATACCAAGCCTTTCCCGTGGCAGTTCTTGTACTTGAGACCGGAGCCGCACGGGCAGGGATCGTTCCGTCCGACCTTCTTCTCGACCCGGACCGGCTGGCGGGATTTCTGCTCTCCGTTGGTGGAGAGCTGGGAAGGATCGTTCGTCCGCATCTGGCTGAGGTCACGCCGCGGCTGGGGGGCGCGGGCCGGCTGGGCCTCGTCGCGGTCCCGCAGCGGGATGAACGCACGGAAGAGGAACGAAAGCGCATCCTTGTTCAGGTCCTCCAGCATCGCGGAGAAGAGATTGTAGCTCTCGAGCTTGTAGACCACGAGCGGGTCCTTCTGCTCGTAGGCGGCGTTCTGGACGCTCTGGCGCAGGTCGTCCATATCGCGGAGGTGCTGTTTCCAGTGCTCGTCGATCTGATAGAGGATCAGGTTCTTGCTGAGGGTCTTCGCGATCTCGCGGCCTTCGGACTGGTAGGCCTTTTCGAGGTTGACCGAGAGGTTGATCATCCGCTTTCCGTCGGAAATCGGCATCGCGATGTTCTGGTACATCGACCCCTGTTTCTCATAGACCTGCTTGATGAACGGGTAGACCTTTACGATCATCGCTTCCATCCTCCGGTGGTAGACCTCCTGCATGTGCTCGGTCAGTTTGTCGGCGATTTCCTGGGGTTTCGCGTGGGAGTAGAATTCCTCGTCGAACCCGAGGTCGATCGAAAGCTGGGCCATCACATACTCTTCGAAGGCCTCATAGCTCATTCCCTGGGCGTTTTCCGTGATGATCGCGGCCATGTCCATCATCATGTTCTGGACATCGATCTCGATCCGGTCGCCGGAAAGGGCGTTGCGCCGGCGGCTGTAGATCGCCTCGCGCTGGAAGTTCATGACGTCGTCGTATTCGAGGGTCCGCTTACGCCAGCCGAAATGGTTCTCCTCGACTTTCTTCTGCGCGGTCTCGATCGAGTTGGAGAGCATCCCGGAAACGAGAGCCTCGTCATCCTTCATGCCGAGCTTGTCGACGACACCGGCGATCCGTTCGGAACCGAATTTCCGCATCAGGTCGTCTTCAAGGGAGATGTAGAACGTGGAGGAACCCGGGTCTCCCTGACGTCCGGCACGGCCGCGGAGCTGGCGGTCGACACGGCGGGAATCGTGGCGGGTCGTTCCGATGATGGCGAGACCGCCGGCCGCCTTCACTTCCGGAGACAGCTTGATATCGGTTCCTCGACCGGCCATGTTGGTCGCGATCGTCACCTTCCCGGACTGGCCGGCCTGGGCAACGATTTCCGCCTCGCGGGCGTGCTCCTTGGCATTGAGGACATTGGGATGCAGGCCGCGGAGGCGCATCATCCTCGCCAAGAGTTCGGAAGTTTCGACATCGGTCGTACCGACGAGGCACGGACGGCCCGCGTTGGAAAGTTCCACGACCTTGTCGATCACGGCGTTGAATTTCGCCTTCTTGGTCTTGTAGATGATATCGTCCTGGTCGTCGCGGATGACCGGCCTGTTGGTCGGGATGACGACCACGTCGAGCTTGTAGATGCTCCAGAACTCGCCCGCCTCGGTTTCGGCGGTACCGGTCATACCGGCGAGCTTGTGATACATACGGAAGTAGTTCTGGAGGGTGATGGTCGCAAAGGTCTGCGTCGCCGCCTCCACCTTCACGTTCTCCTTGGCTTCGACGGCCTGGTGGAGTCCGTCGCTCCAGCGGCGGCCCTCCATGATACGGCCGGTACTTTCGTCGACGATCTTGATCTTGTTGTCGACGATGACGTAGTCGATGTCCTTGGTGAACATCGCATAAGCCTTGAGGAGCTGGATCACGGTATGGACACGCTCGCTCTTGAGGGAGAAGTCCTCCATCAGGGCGTCCTTCTTCTGCTGCTTCTCGAGAGCGGAGAGCGTCTGGTCCTGCTGAATCTCGGCGATCGCGGCGCCCATGTCGGGAAGGACGAAGAAGTTCGGATCGTTGACCGCCTTCGCAAGGACATCGTGGCCCTTATCGGTCATATCCACCGAGTTCTGGATCTCGGAAATGACGAAAAACAGGTCGTCCGTGACGATATGCATCTCGCGTTCATTGTCCTGCATATAGAAGTTCTCCGCCTTCTGGAGGAGCTGCTTCATACCCTGCTCGGACAGGAACTTGATGAGGGGCTGGTACTTGGGAAGGCCCTTGTGGCAACGGAGGAGGAGCTTTCCGCCTTCGTCCTCGTTGCCGGCGGCAATCAGGCGCTTGGCCTCATTGAGGGTCTGGGTGACCAGGGTGCGCTGCATGGTATAGAGCCGCTCGACATAGGGACGGAATTCCATGAACTGCTCGTCGTCCTCGGACTTCTGGGTCGGACCGGAAATGATGAGAGGGGTACGGGCATCGTCGATGAGGACGGAGTCGACCTCGTCGACGATGGCGTAGTGGTGCTTGCGCTGGACCAGGTCTTCCTGGCGGATCGCCATGTTGTCGCGGAGGTAGTCGAAACCGAACTCGTTGTTCGTTCCGAAGGTAATGTCGCAGTTATAGGCCCTCTTGCGCTCGTCGCTGTTCGGCTGGTGCTTGTCGATGCAGTCGACCGACAGGCCGTGGAACATATAGAGCGGGCCCATCCATTCGGAGTCACGCTTGGACAGGTAATCGTTGACGGTGACGACGTGGACGCCTTTTCCGGAAAGGGCGTTGAGGAAGACAGGAAGGGTCGCGACGAGGGTCTTGCCCTCGCCGGTCGCCATCTCGGCGATGCTGCCCCGCTGCTCCTTGTTGGTCTTGAGGGTTCCGTTCAGGACGATGCCGCCGATGATCTGCACATCGTAATGGACCATGTCCCAGGTGATTTCATTGCCGCCGGCGACCCAATGGTTCTGCCAGACGGCCTTGTCGCCCTCGATATGGACGAAATCGTGACCCGTGGCGAGCTGCCGGTCGAAATCCGAGGCCTGAACCTCGATGAATTCGTTCTGGGCGAAACGGCGGGCGGTCGACTTGACGATGGAGAAGGCCTCGGGAAGGATCTCCTCGAGGATCTTTTCAATCGCGTCGTCCTCGTCCTTGACCAGCTTGTCGGACTCGGTCGCGAGGGCCTCCTTTTCGGAGACGGGGATATCTTTTTCCAGTTCTTCCTTGATTTCGGCGATCCGCTTCTCGAACGGGGCCTCGACCTCCAGGACCCTTGCGCGAAGGGCGGCGGAGCGGGCGCGGAGTTCATCGTTGGAGAGGGCGTCGATTGCCGGATAAGCCGCCAGGACCTTGTCCAGGATCGGCTTGACCAGTTTCATGTCCTTGTCCGATTTGGAGCCGAATATCTTTCTGATTACGTTTGCTAAAGCCATCTTGTATCTAATCAATAATCTTAAACGACGAATATCCTACAAATATAAGGATATCCGCCGTATTATCAAAAAGATTGCCAGTGGATTTTTATGACAAAGTGTCAGGATCCTTCATCCGGGAACGCGCCTCACGGATCCGGGGCAGCATGCGGATCAGGTCGGAATAATGCTTCCAGGGAAGCGTCGAGCCATACTTCAAGGACTTCACGAGGGTGAAAAAGGTCACATAGCAGACGCGCTCCCACAGGGGGCGGTTGATGTTGCAGAGCCTCGCAAGCGACCCCGAGAGGCAGTTGAGCCGGATGGCCGCCTCCTTCGACAACGGGCGGTCCTCCCGGTCATGGACCGCGAAAGCGCTGGCGACCCCGACGGAAAGACCATGGTAACGGACCCGGTCGCAGTAGTTGTCATCCTCCCCGTTGTGGGTGAAGATCTCGTCGAAAAGGCCGACGGTTTCCAGGGTCCTGCGGGGCAGAAGCCAGTGGGCGGCCATGATGAAGGGGACCTCGACGACGGAATGGTCATAGACCTCGTCCGGCGTCGACCGGAAGCGCTTTTCGAAGAGGCGGTCGAGCCGCTCCCCGTCCGCACGGAACTGCAGGGGGCTGAGGACCCCGTAGTCTTCGTCATTCTCCGCATAACGGACCAGGCGGCCGAGGGTGATCTCGTTGATCCAGGCGTCCTGGTTCATCAGATAGACATAGTCATAGCCCTTTTCAAGGGCATACCGCATGCCGATGTTGTTCGCCTTCCCGAACCCGAGGTTCCGGTCGTTCCGGACGAGGATGGCCTCCGGGAATTCCGAGGCCACGAAGTCGGCGCTCCCGTCCGTCGAGGCATTGTCCACGACGAAGAGGTCGACCGCCGAGAGGGCGGAACCGTCCGGCTTCCAGGTGCGGACGCTGCCGAGACAGCGGTCCAGCCACCGTCTTCCGTTATATGTCACGATCACGACAAGCAGTTTCAGCGGTTTCATCCTTGCAAGGCGTTAAAGTATTCCGTAAATATCTCCTTGGGCGTACGCCGGTCGAAGACGATGCGCCGGACATTGCGCGCCGTCCCGTACATGATGGCGTTCCTCCCCTTCGGATCGGAGCGGTCCGCGAAGCGGTATTTCAGTCCGCGCAACGCTTCAATAAACCATACATAACAAGCTAGCATAAAGCGCTTTATCTTCGTATCTCCATAGAAGGAAAGCGCACCGGCGACCCGCGTGGGCTTGATAGCGGTTTCCATTCTGGAGACCGTTCCCCCGGCCCGGTGGAAGAGGGTCACGTCCGCGTCCGTCCAGACCTCGTATCCGAGTCCGTTCAACCGATGGCCGAGCGCGATGTCTTCCGGCGTGAATGTATACGTCTCGTCAAACCATCCGGCCTCCCGGAAACGGTCCGTCCGGATCAGGAAACAGGCCCCGTTCAGGGTAAAGGTCCTGAAAAGCCCCTCCTGCATCGTCCATGGCGTCTTCCGGGTTTCGTCCACTAGGTGAAGGTAATGCTTCATCCACCGCCATGCGTTCCATGGGCCGCGCCCGCAGGTCTGCACCCTGCCGTCCGGGAAACAGATCTTCGGGGAAACGGCCGCCACCTTCCCGGGCAGCCGGTCGAAATCAGCCACCAGGGCATCGATCACCGGAGTGAAGAAGAAAGTATCGTCGTTTACGATAAAACAGTATTTCCCCGTTACCTGCCTCAAAGCCAGGTTGTTATTCTCAGAGAAGCCGCGGAGGTCCCGGCTCTCGACAATCCGCACCGCGGGCCAGTCCGCCTTCAGGCGGGAGAGGTTCCCTTCCGAGAAACGGTAGGCCACGACCCACACCTCGCAGGAGACGGAAGTATGGTCCCTGATACTCTCCAGGCACGGATACAGGTAGTCCGGCCGGTTCATGCACAAGATGACGACGCTTACTTCCATAGCTTTCTTTTTATCCGTTTCAATGCGACGAGGAAATCGACGGGGAATCCCCCGTCCCACTCCTCCAGGGCCGTCTTCCGGACCTCCTCCGGCAGGGACGGAAGGCCGTACAGGAGCCGGTAGCGGTTGTCGGCGACGATCTGGCGGAACTGACAGGAATCGAGGGCTCCCTGCCGCTCCAGTTCCCGGTACACCAGGAGGGATTCGTGGAGCCCGCGGCCGCTGAGGGCATCCTCGGAGGTCCGGTTCCCGCCGTGCTGGCGGAAACGGTTCAGGGGTTCCGCTACAAAGGAGACCTTCCCCTGACGGGCGAGGCCGGCCCAGAACAGGATGTCCCCCGCCCCGTGGAAACCGGTGAAGGCCGGATCCACCCGCAGGGCGGCGTCCCTCCTGAAAAGGGCGGAACTCGCATTTGCGACGACGTTCCGGCGGGACAGGTATGTCCGCACGAATGCCGGACCGTCCATCGTGAAATCCTCCCGGAAACCGGCCTGGTAACGCTGGATTCCGAGAGTCTCTCCTTCCGGCCCGGTCTCGACTGAACGGCAGAAGGCAAGGACGGCTCCCCGCTCCGCCTCCCCGGCCAGTCTCTCCAGCATCCGCGGATCGCAGGCGTCATCGCTCTCCGCAATCCAGACAAAGTCCCCGGACGCGAGCTCAATCCCCTTCAACCATTGCTTGAAAGGAGATCCACTATTTTCCTTATTTACAATAACTTTCGAGAAGCAGTCATACTCCTGTGCAATCTGCAGGCTCGTATCCGTCGAAGCATCGTCCAGGAAGATGATCTCATCCGGCTTCCTCGTCTGGGCAAGGATGCTCTCTATGCGCTCCCGGAGGAAGGCGGCATGGTTGTAATTGGGCAGGATGACGCTGATTTTCATGGCCGTATCTCCTTCAAGACTTCAAGGAACGCATCGAATCCGGCACGGGCGATCCCGGCGGCTTTCCGGCCGGCATCCGGGTCGACGGCAAGGGGAATGGACAAGGCATCGGCGATCGCTTCCGAGCGTCCCGCCTCCGTCCGGATCCGTTCCGTGATATCGACGACCTGTCCGGAAAGGCCCAGGGCCTCCGCAAGACCGCTCATCTTGTGCTCATAGCTCAGGGCGACGAACGGGACGTCATTGTTGACGGCGAAGACGACGGAATGGTACCGGGCGCCCACGAGGAAAGAACTCCCCCGGACGATCGCCTGCTGGACATCGGAACTGTAGGTATCCGGAGCGATGAAAGCGTCCTCCGGGGCGACCTGCTCGAAGAAAAGCCGGTCGTTTTCAATCCAGGAAGGGCCGTTGTAGAGCTGTGGAAGGAGCACCGCACGGCAGTCGGGATGGGCGCTGCGGAGCGCGGCGAGAAGGCCGGCGAAGAAAGCGCGGACCGTTTCGAGAGGCAGGTCCTTGTAGCGGTAATGCCAGACCAGGGAATTCGGGACGAATACGAAATAGGGACGACCGTCCGTGTAGTCGAGGACCTCCTGCGGGATTTCCGCGGCCGGACGTTCCAGGAAGGCGCTGTCGAGGGTCCGGACATACGGCCTTCCGAAAGCGTATTTCTCGGACTCGGCGTCCCGGAGCGAAATGAAGCGCATCTTTTCCATCACCTTTTCAGCTTCCCGGCGGAACCGGACGCGGTCCGGATCCGTCTCCGGGAACGGTCCGACCGACCGGCCGAAATACAGGAGCGGTTTCCCAAGCTTGAGGGCGAGCTGGAGGAAAAACAGATGGTGCCAGTCTTTGAATCCTCCGAGATTGATCCCGCCCGGGGCGCAGACGACGGCGTCGGCCTCCCGGTAGAGGCCGGTAAGTCGGCGGATGGAAGGATCCAGGTTCCAGAGGAAACGGAGGCCGTATTTCGCCCCGTACAGGCGGCAGCGGTAATAGAACGGATCCTCCTCCGTATGGACATACCGCACGCCCGGGACCATGAAGGGTTCCATATCGCGGACAGGATACCGGTACGGTACCGTCACCGAGATGTCAGGAAGGGCGCCCAGTAGCGAACGGACCAGCGCCTTGTGGGCCGATTCGTCGCCGCGGTTGCGGATAGGCTGGTCTATGAGCAGGATTTTCATTTCTCAACGGTATGGGTTTCTGAAACCGGACGGCGCCCGGATGCGGCGACGCGGAACCGCTCTTCCATGCACCCGACGCCGATCAGCAGGACGGGAGCCTCGTTTTCAGGAATGCCGAAATCCCTGAGCCCCAGGAGCTTCGCCGCCTCAAACCCGCAGGACAGCGGAATCGTCCCGAGCCCCTCGTAATGCAGGGCATTGACCAGGTTCATCGCGTACATTCCCCCGTCCACATAAGGCTGGTGGGTCTCATAATACAGGAAAGCCCGCCGGTCGGCCGTCACCAGGATACAGGTGCCGATTTCGTCTTCGAAACCCCGGCAACCGCCCTGCCAGCGAAGGAGCGAATGGCAGCGTTCTCCCCGGAAAAGATGGGTCTTCCATCCCTGCCGGTTGCAGGCGGAAGGGGTCCTGGATGCGATGACAAGGGCCTCTTCTATCAAACTGTCCGGAACGGGATCGGTCGTGAAATAGCGGATCGAATGGCGGCTTGCGGTCAATGAGTCGAAATCACCGCGGGCCTTTTCCCGGATATCGGAAGCGGCGACTTCCACGACGGCGGGAACCTCCGGGACCGGTCCATAGGAGGATAGGAACGACCTCAACCCGGGGAGCGATCCCCCTTCGGATTCCGTGTACCCGACATACCGGGTCAGGGTTCCGAGAGGACTTTCGAGAAAGGCATCCCGGCCGAAACGGGCGGCATAGCTCCCGATCCGTTCCGCCAGATGCTCCGCCTTCCCCTGGCCGAACCCCTTTCTCGGGACACGAAGGGACATTCCTTTTTCGAGCGTATGGGCTTCCCGCCGGATCAGGTACTGCATCTTGACGCGATCCTTCCCGGATGCGCTCGAGGCATTGTACAGGCGGTTCAGGCGCAGGAAAGCCCTCGCTTCTTTCCGGAAGGAGCGGCGCACTTTCAGGGCGTTCTTTATTTTTCCGTAGAGAGTCATTTCCGAATCAGTTTATGGATAACAGAGCGTGCATAGGCCCGTTCCCCCTCCGTCGAGGCGAGAATCCAGGAGAAGACGGCGATCGAAACCGTGCTGACCAAGAGGACGGCAAGGAGCCGCCAGAGCGTCTCGGGCATGAAATACCAGACGTGTCCGGTGACGGTGATGGTTGCGGCCGTGACGGCAAGCACCCGGAAGACCGTCTCCCGGACGAATTTCGCGGGCGGGAAACCGATCTGCTTCTTCAGCAGGAGCAGTTTCACCCCGATGAGGAGCGAATAGACGACGATATAGACGACATAGGCCGTCTGCGGAGGCATTCCCAGGGCGAAACAGAGCCAGGAGATCGGGAAGACCAGGAAGGTGACGCCTCCGACGACAAGGTAGTAGCGCCGGATATCCCCCGTTGCCATCGCCAGCACGGCCAGCGAATTGCCGAACATGTCGACCATGTTCGCGAAGACGGCGAGGGGAACGAAGATGTTCGTATAGGGGGGATACTCCCCGAGCCAGAGCCGGAGCAGCCGGTCGGACTCGAATAGGAGCGGGACGGCGAAGAGCAGCATCAGGAGCCAGGAATACTTGGCCCCCTTGCAGACCAGCTCATGGCAGTAGTCCCGCCTGCCGTCCGCATAGGATTTCGTAATCTGGGGATTCAGGGCTGTCGTGAAACTGGTCACGAACTGGCGGACCAGGCCCTCGACCTGGACGGCATAGCCCCGGGCGGCGTTGACCGCCACCCCGAAGAAGAGGTTGGTCACGATGTTGATACCCTGGGTATTGCAGAGGTAGGAAGCCGACCCGAAGAAATTCCACCCGGCGAACCCGGTCATTTCCCGGAAGGTCGGCCGGTCGAAGACCAGCCGCGCCCGGCATTCCTCGAAGCGTCTGCAATACAGGGCGTAGACAGCGCGCACGATGAGGGCGACCGCCAGCATCAGGACCGCATAAGTCTTCAGTTTGTCGAAGGCGGAGACGTACAGGAGCAGGGCGACGCCCAGTTTAAGGACAGCCTCGACTACGCTGATATAGGCGAAGGCGTGCATATGCTCGTGGGCCACGATAACGGCGTTGAACGGGACGCTCATCAGGTTCACGACCAGAGTCAGCATCGCACATTGCATGACCCAGTTTGCGGCTCCCAGGCGATCCGGAGGGATGTTGTACCGGGCATTCAGGAACCAGAGCCCCACCGTTTCGACGAGGAGGAAGATGATCCCCGAGAGGATCAGTTCGACCACGACGCCCGTCGAGAAGACCTTCCCGAGGTCGACCGGCTCCCCCGCCTCCCGCTTGCCGAGGCCGAAGGTCAGGAAACGGCTGATCGCCGTGGACAGGGAATTTGTCACGATCGTAAACATCATCACGACGCCGCCCACGGCATTGTAGATGCCGACGTCGGTGACGCCGAGCGTATGCAGGACCACCCGGGAGGTGAAGAGGCCGATCAGCATCAGCAGGAACATCCGGAAATACAGGAAAACCGTATTCCGGGCGATCCGCCGGCTGCCCGCCGATATGTTCGGGGCCTGTTCCATCATCCTCCCATTCTGACAAATCCGATTCCGCAGTTCCGGGCGAAGGCCTCGTCCGAGTCCGTATCCCCGGCCATCACGCACCGCTCCGGGTCCATGTCGGGCCAGTCGCGGAGGGCTGCCTCGAAAAGGCCGGTGCGGGGTTTCCGGGACGGATCGTCCTCATCCACGGCCGTCGAGACATAGATTCCGTCGATCCGTCCTCCGGCAGCGGTGATGGACGCGATCATCCGCGCGTGGATGGCGTCCAGGTCCTCCCGGGTCATCAGTCCCCTGCCGACGCCCCGCTGGTTGGTCATGACAAGGATCCTGTCGAAGCGCGAGGCCCATCCCCGGAGCGCCTTGAGGACGCCGGGGAGGAAGACGAACCGGTCCCAGCTCCGCACGTAATCTCCCTTGATCTGCCGGTTGACCACGCCGTCCCGGTCGAGGAGAAGGGTCCATCCCTCCCCTCCCCGGAGCCGCCGGTCCGCCGAACGGACCGCCTGGATCTCAGGGAGTTCCTGCCGGGCTCTCGCATAGTCTTCCGGGATCCCTATGTCGATGAAATAACCCTCGTCGACCACGCCTTCCAGCCGTCCCTCCGCCGCCATCGGCTCCAGGACGTCCTTTTCGAAGGAAAACATTTCCGGAAAGGAGGAGAGATCCAGCGCCTCCCGGTCGATGGCATAGACCCCGCCGTTGATGAGGCCCTTCCGGCACCAGGCTTTCTCGCGGAAGGCCGTAATCCGGCGTCCGTCGAGTTCCACAGCCCCATACCGGTCAAAGGCTTCCATCGGCTTCAGGGCGAGGCATACCGGCGCGTCCCAGTCCTCCATCAGGACGTCCAGGGAGACATCGTACAGCGTATCGCCGTTCAGCACGGCGACCCGGTTTCCTTTGCATTTCGAGAGGGCGAGCCGGATGCCGCCTCCCGTTCCGAGAGGCTTCCCTTCCACGGCCCAATCGATTTCAAAAGGCCATTCGGAAGGGTCCAGCCAGTCGAAAATGACTTCCTTGAGGTAGCCGACCGAAAGGATCACCCGCGAGGCCCGTGTACCGCGGAGCCCGTCGAGGAGATACCACAGGAAAGGCCGTCCCGCGACCGGTGCCATGCACTTCGGCACATCGGCGACCGCGCTGCGGAGACGGGTTCCGAGACCTCCCGCGAGGATGATCACTTCATATCCATCCATAGACTACATATTCTCGACCCGGTCGGATTCATAGATACGCCAGGCATGGGCGCCGCGTTCCGTGAACTGGAACGGAACCACAAGGCCGGGAAGGGCCTGCAGGGCCTCCGTCACAGCCTTTTTCCGGACCGGCGGGACCATCAGCATGATGAAACCGCCTCCGCCCGCACCGGACACTTTCCCGGACAGGGCCCCGGTGCCGAGGGCAACGTCGAAGGCTTCCTGGATGACGGGATTGGTAATCGCGCCCGCCATTTTCTTCTTGTCCTCCCAGGCGCTGCCCAGGATGCGGCCGAAGGTCGTCATATCCCCTTTCAGGAGGGCGAGCTTCATGTCCGCGGAACTCTGCCGGATCCGGTGCATCGCTTCGATGGCGACCCGGTTCCCGGTCGAGGTATTCTTCTGCTGCTCGGAGATGATCGCGGCGCTGCTCCGGGATTTCCCGGTAAAATACAGGACCATCGAGGACTCCAGTTCATCGATGATCCAGCGTTTGATTTTCAACGGATTGACGATCACGGTATCGTCCGGACGGAATTCCATGAAGTTGAACCCGCCGAAGGCTGCGGCGTACTGGTCCTGCTTTCCTCCGGCGAGCCCGAGGTCCTTGCGCTCGATCTCATAGGCGAGACGGGCGACCTCGTAGTCCCCGAGGGGAAGGCCCAGCCATTCGGAGAAGCATTTCAGGATGCACACGACCATCGTCGAGGAGGTTCCGAGGCCGGAACCGGCCGGAGCGTCGTTCCAGGTCGTGATCCGGAAGCCGGTCACTCCGGGACGGATCCCAAAGGTCCCGTCGAAAGGCTTTCCCTGCCCGTCCGCCCCGAATTCAGCGATGACGCGGTTGAAAACGCCCGAGACCAGTACCGCCGGACAGTCCAGCACGGCAGCAGCGGGATAAGATGCCCTCAAGGACGCGTCATAGGCGTCGACCGTAATCATTCCGTCCTCCGTTTCCTCGATGGTGCAGTAGGCGGAAAGGTTGATCGTGGCGTTCAGGACCTGCCCCCCGTACAGATCGCTGTACGGAGAGACGTCGCTTCCTCCTCCCGCAAGGCCGAGACGAAGGGGTGCTTTGCTCCGGATAATCATCTCAATTCTTTTAGATTTTACAAATATAATCAATTAAAATCGTATATCATCACGGCCTCCCATTTTGATTATTCGCCGGATATCCTTACTTTTGTAATCTATAAACCAATTGCATGTTTAGAAAATTCGATCTTTCGCTGCTGAAAGAAAAATATCTGAATACGAAGATCATTTATCTCTCGGATATCCTGCTGTCGGCCATCGCGTCCGTCTTCGTTATCCTGGCGATCAATCTTCTTGCGGACTCCAAGTTTTACGCCGGATCCTATTTCCTGTCCTACGTGGGGGTATCGATTGTGGCGTCCGCCGTCCTGTTCTGGGTCACCCGCACCTACCGGATCATCATCCGCCACCTGAGCATCAAGGATACCATCTCCTTCGCCCTGGCAGCCCTCGGCAAGGTCATCGTCCTGGGCATTTTCGTCGTCCTCACTTTCGGGTTCTCCCGGGCGGTCTACATCGAGGTGCTCGGAGATTTCCTCCTGACCCTCTTCCTTCTCCTTGGAGTCCGCGTCATGATGATCATGGCCTATGACGCACTCAAGGGCAGGACCGGCGACAAGAGCGGGTTGATGAAGGTCTTTGTCTACGGGACTTCCGACAAGTCCGTGTCCACGATCATCCGGCTCCAGAACTCCCCCCATTACAAGATCATCGGGTTCATCAACTACTCCGAAAGCAAGCACGACATCACGATCGACCGGCTTCCGGTCCACAGTTTCAACTCGGAGGAATCTCTCGAGACTCTTTTCGCCAAAGGCGGCTTCGACGCCATCCTGTTCGCCTCGGAGCATGACGCCCAGCTCGAAAGGAACCGGCTGATCCAGTTCTGCACTGAAAAGCAGATCAAGTGCCTGATCATGCCCGCCGTGGACGAAGTCCCTGAAAACGGGCAGATTCTCAAACCCCGGGCCATCAAGATCGAAGACCTGCTCGGACGGGAGGAGATCAAGATTTCCGTCCAGGACATCACGGAATACGTCAAGGGGAAATCCATCCTCGTCACGGGTGCCGCCGGCTCGATCGGATCGGAACTCTGCCGCCAGCTCGTCTCGTACGGGGTCGGGAAACTGATCCTCTTCGACAATGCCGAGACCCCGATGCACAACCTGCGCCTGGAGCTGGAAGATTCCAGGCATGACCTGGACTTCGTTCCGGTCATCGGAGACGTGCGGAACCGCAACCGGCTGGACTTCGTATTCCGGACCTGGCATCCGCAGATCGTTTTCCACGCCGCCGCGTACAAGCATGTTCCCCTGATGGAGGAGAACCCGGCCGAGGCCGTCCATGTCAATGTCATCGGAACCCGGAACGTCGCCGACAAGTGCCTCCAGTACGATGTCGACAAGATGGTCATGATCTCGACCGACAAGGCTGTCAACCCGACCAATATCATGGGCTGCACCAAACGCCTCGCCGAAATCTATGTCCAGTCCCTCGGCACCTCGATCGCCCAGGGCGAACGGCAGGGAAAGACCCGGTTCGTGACGACCCGGTTCGGCAACGTCCTCGGATCGAACGGCTCCGTCATCCCTCGTTTCAATGACCAGATCGCCCGCGGCGGCCCGGTCACCGTCACCCATCCTGAAATCACCCGTTTCTTCATGACCATCCCGGAGGCCTGCCGCCTCGTCATGGAGGCCGCGACGATGAGCACCGGGAACCAGATCTTCATCTTCGACATGGGCGTCCCGGTCAAGATCGACACCCTTGCGCGCAACATGATCTCGCTGGCCGGTTTCGTCCCGGACAAGGACATCAAGATCGAATATACCGGTCTCAGGCCCGGAGAAAAGCTCTACGAGGAGGTCCTTTCCAATGCGGAGAATACCCTCCCCTCCTTCCACGAAAAGATCCGGATCGCCAAGGTCCGCGAATATCAGTATGACAGCGCCAGCGCGGTCGTGGAAGAACTCGAGCGCCTGACCAAGGCCGTCGACATTCCCGCCCTCGTCCGCCTGATGAAGGACACGGTCCCCGAATTCAAGAGCAAGAACTCGGAGTTCGAAAAATACGACAAAAACTAGCGACATGCCTTCCCATACCGCCTTTCTCTCCCGGATGAAGCAGATCCTCCCGGAGAACAGCCTGTACACCGATCCGCTGCGCCGTCTCGCCTGGGGAACCGACGCCGGCTTCTACCGCCTGACTCCCCGGATCGTGATCCGTTCCCGGAACGAAGCCGATGTCTCGGCGATCCTCCGGGAAGCCTCGGCCGCCGGAATTCCGCTTACTTTCAGGGCTGCCGGTACGAGCCTCTCCGGCCAGGCCGTCAGCGACTCCGTCCTCGTCGTCGCAGGAAAGAACTGGGAGAAATGGCATTATAACGAAGACACGACCGTTACCCTCCAGCCCGGCCTCGTCGGTGCGGAAGTGAACCGCCTGCTCGCCCGGTACGGGCGCAAATTCGGTCCGGACCCGGCCAGTATCGGGAGCTGCATGGTCGGAGGAATCGTCATGAACAACGCCTCCGGAATGAGCTGCGGCATCCATGCAAACAGCGACCGGATGCTCCGGAGCGCCCGGATGGTCCTTGCTGACGGGACCGTGCTCGATACCGGTGATCCGGCCTCCCGGAAAGCATTCTCAGAGCGCCGGCCAGACTTCCTCAAAGCCCTCTGCGACCTCCGCGACGAGGTTCTCGCAGACCCGGAACTCACGGAGCGAATCCGGTACAAATACTCCATCAAGAACGTTACGGGGCTCAACCTGTTACCCCTTATCACCTATAGCGATCCTTTCGATATCGCCGCCCACCTTCTCGTCGGGTCGGAGGGTACCCTCGCCTTCCTTTCCGAGGTCACGATGGACACCCTTCCCATCGCTCCGTTCAAGGCGAGCGCGATGATCTATTTCCCGGACATCCGGTCCGCCGCGGAAGGGGTGGTGGCGATGCCGCGCAAGCGGATCACTGCCGCCGAACTGCTGGACATCCGTTCCCTTACTGCAGCTGGCGATCCGCACCTCGAGGGCGGCTCTCCGGACCTGACCGCCGTGCTGACCGAGACCCAGGCCGGGACCCGTGAAGCTCTTCTAGAAAACATCGATGCCATCAAGGAGGCTCTCTCTCCTTTCGGCGTCTCCGTCGATTTCACAGAAGATCCGGCCGAGTATTCCAAGTACTGGGCGATCCGGGCCGGCATTTTCCCGGCCGTCGGCGGTCTCCGCAAAGAGGGAACGACCTGCCTCATCGAGGATGTCGCTTTCCATATCCAGGACCTTCCCCAGGCGACTTCGGACCTCTCAGCCCTCCTCGACAAGCACGGGTACGACGACAGCTGCATCTATGGACACGCCCTGGAAGGAAATTTCCATTTCATTATCAATCAGTCGTTTGCGACCGACGCGGATGTCCGCAGGTACGAAGCGATGATCCGGGACGTCGCGGAAATGGTTGTCGGGAAATACGACGGTTCCCTCAAGGCGGAACACGGGACCGGGCGCAACATGGCCCCCTTCGTCGAATACGAATGGGGCGCGAAGGCTTTCGCCGTGATGAAACGGATCAAGGCCCTCTTCGATCCCTCCGGCATCCTCAACCCGGGCGTCATCTTCAACGACGACCCCGAGTGCTTCATCAAGAACTTCAAGGCCCTTCCGATCCTTACTCCGTCCGATCCCGAAATGGAACCGGCCTACAAGAACCTGAACAAGTGCATCGAATGCGGATTCTGCGAGGTCAACTGCGTATCCTGCGGTTTCACCCTGTCCTCCCGGACCCGGATCGTGGCCCGGCGGGAAATCGCCCGGCTCGTTTCGAGCGGAGAGAATCCGGAACTTCTTAAGGAACTGACCCGGGGCTATCAGTACTACGGTGACGAGACCTGCGCGGCGGACGGACTCTGCTCGATGTCCTGCCCGATGGGAATCAATGTCGCCGACCTGACCCACGATATCCGCCACCGGAACATCTCCCCTGCCGGAAAGCGTCTCGGCTCCTTCGCCGCGGACCATTTCCACGGGGTCAAGAACGGCCTCCGGGGCGTACTGGGGCTGGCGAACTTCGGAAGCAGCGTCCTCGGGACAAAAGCGATGGCGGGACTCGGAAAAGGGCTCCACAAGGCGGGACTGCCGCTATGGACCCCCTCGACCCCGCGCCCGTACAAGGCTCCGGCCGACCTGACGGGAAAGGCCGGCTCCCCGCTGAAAGTCGTCTACTTCCCCAGCTGCCTGAACCAGATGATGGGCCTTCCGAAAGAAAGCTCCCCGGCCGCAAAACCCCTCGTCGAGGAGATGGTCTCCCTGCTGGAAAAAGCTGGTTATGAAGTGATTTTCCCAGAAAACAAGGATTCGCTCTGCTGCGGGATGATCTGGGAGAGCAAAGGACTTCCCGAAGTCGCGGACCGGAAGACCCGCGAACTGGAAGAGGCTCTCTGGAAAGCCTCGTGTGAAGGACTCTACCCGGTCCTCTGCGACCAGAGTCCCTGCCTGCACAGGATGCGGGGAAAGATCAAGCGGATGCACCTCTACGAGCCCGTCGAGTTCATCTGGAAGTTCCTCCGGGACCGACTGGATTTCCATCCCTCGGATACCCCGGTCGCCGTCCACGCAACTTGCTCGACCCGCCTGATGGGACTCGACAAGACCCTCGTCTCGCTCGCCCGCCTCTGCTCGACGGCCGTGACGGTTCCGGACGGGGTCGGCTGCTGCGGCTTCGCAGGTGATAAGGGCATGACCCATCCCGAGCTCAACGCCTATGCCCTCCGGAGGCTGAAGGACCAGGTGAGCGGCATTCCGGCCGGCTACTCGAACAGCCGGACCTGCGAGATCGGCCTGACCACGAACTCCGGCATCCCCTACGTCTCCATCGCCTACCTCGTCAACGCCTGCACGACGGCGAAAGAATAGTATTGCCTTTCAGCGGAAACGGTTTACCTCCTCTGCCCCCACACGCCGTCGGCGAAGTCGAGCATCCAGGTCCAGTCAATCGCAGAGATACCGTGATTGTTCGAGCGGCGGACATAGCCGAGGACGGGCCCGATGGCGGAAGTATCGTAATCATCAGGCCATTCCACGTTCGGCAAACCCTTCTTTCCGAGGAACTTCCAGACCGGGCTGGCTGCCTGGACGGACAGGAACTCTCCCTTGGTGTCGAACCAGCCCTTGTCGAAACCCTCGACGAGCAGCGCCCTGGGCGCTATGCAGGAAAGGAGCAGGTGCTGGTCGAACGGCATGGCGTCCGTATTATCCGCATACTTGTCGTAGGCGCGGCAATACCAGTGGCGGAACGAGACTACCTCCGTGCCAACAGTCTCCCCGAAATTGCGCTTGGCCAGCGGAACGCCGCCGCCTCCGGTCTGGACTGGAACGACGACCGGGAACCTCTCGTCAAAAGCGCCGGCGATCAGAGCTGCCTTTCCGAGCCGCGAACACCCCGTCAGGATGACCCTTTCCGAATCAAGGGCTGGATCCCGCTCGATCATGTCCATTCCCCGTCTCAGCACCCATGCCCAGGCGGCGAGGGAGGTCGTATTGTCCGTGCGGGCAGGATCCCGGGGCCCCCAGAGATCGAATATGCCGGTATAGGCGAAGGTATCCTGGAGACGGATTCCGTCAACGATGTGTTTCTTCTCGGGATCCGGGGAAATGTCACAGTAGCAGGCGGTTACGACGGCATATCCCCTCGCGGTGAGCATCCCGACCGGGTAGACCGTATCATCGCCGTCTCCGTTCAGACGCCCGCGTACGACCTCTTTCCGCTCCCGCATCCAGGAGTCCGTGACGAGGATCTCCGGATCCGGAAGGATTTCATGATTGCCGTAATAATTCAGGAGCATGATGACCGGAACGGGGCCCTTGACATGGTTCGGAGTCACGATCAGCCAGTCTACCTTCGGGCCCGTCTTGTCGGGGCGGAACCACATCCGGACCTGCCTCCGGGTGCCGAATCCGGCCAGCGTGGTCCCCTCGTCGAAGGTTTCGAGGAAGATACCCTCTCCGGGGCCCGGCATCCTGCCGTACATCTCGCGCTGGAAGATTTCAAGGATCTCATTGCGCCTTTCCGGCCATTGGGCGCGGGAGCGGACTTTCCGTCCGTCAGCGAACCGCAGCGGGTCCTCGAGCGTATAAGGAGCGACAGCGCTCTCGTCATAGTTGACGGCGCTTTGGGCCATGGCGCTTCCCGCCATCAGCAGGGCAACGGCTACCGCAGCCGCCAACCCGATTAGATTCTTTCCCATAAGACGTATATATTATCCGGCAATCTGGTTGCCGGTGTATAGTTCATAGTATTTGCCTTTGAGGTCGAGGAGTTCACCGTGCTTTCCGCGCTCGATGATGCGTCCGTGGTCGAGAACCATGATGTAATCGGCGTTCTGGACCGTTGAGAGACGGTGGGCGATGACGAAGGTCGTACGGCCTTTCATCAGGGAATCCATGCCCTTCTGGATGAGTTTTTCAGTGCGGGTATCGATAGAGGAAGTCGCCTCGTCGAGGATCAGCACCGGCGGATTCGCGACGGCGGCGCGGGCGATCGAAAGGAGTTGCCGCTCGCCCTGGCTCAAGTTGCCGCCGTCGGCGGAAAGCCAGGTATCATACCCGTTCGGGAGACGACGGATGAAATTGTCCGCATAGACGAGACGGGCCGCCGCCCGGCATTCTTCGTCCGTGGCGTCGAGCCGCCCGTAACGGATATTGTCCAGCACCGATCCGCTGAAAAGCTGCGTTTCCTGGAGCACGATCCCGAGGCTCCGGCGAAGGGAATCCTTCGCAATCTCCCGCACGTCGAAACCGTCATAGGTGATCGTGCCGTCCTGAATCTCATAGAAGCGGTTGATCAGGTTCGTGATCGTCGTCTTACCGGCCCCGGTTCCTCCGACGAAAGCGATCTTCTGGCCGGGATAAGCCGTCAGCGTGATATCGTAAAGCACCTGTTTCTCAGGCACATAGCTAAAGTCGACGTCGGCCAGCGAAACCAGTCCTTCGAGGCGGCGGAGACTTCCGTTCGGGGACTTCCACGCCCAGGCCTCCGTCCTTTCGGGAACTTCCACGAGCCGGTTCTCGGAGGCTTCGACATTGACCAGCGAGACCGCTCCCCCGTCGACTTCGGAGACCTCGTCCATCATCGCATAGACGCGGTCGGATCCGGCCGAGGCCATGACCAGGGAATTGATCTCGTTGGAGATCTGGGTCACGGGACGGGTGAAATTCTTCTGCAGGGTCAGGAAAGAAACCAGGGAGCCGAGGGTCAGGACCGCTCCGTCCAGTCCGCAGAGATACCACCCCTGGAACTGGCCGATGGCGATGACAGCACCCACGACCGAGAGCAGGACATAGCCGAAATTACCGAGGTTGCTGTTGATCGGCATGATGATGTTCCCGATCTTGTTGGCGTTGTAGACGCTGCTCCGGAGCTCCTCGTTCAGCGCCGAGAACTGTTCCATGGCCTTTTCCTCGTGGCAGTAGACCTTGACGACCTTCTGGCCGGAGACCATCTCCTCGATGAACCCGTTGACCTTGCCGAGATTCTGCTGGCGCTGGGTGAAGTATTTCTTCGAGATCTGCCCGAGACGGGTCGTGACGCGGAACATCAGGAAGGCCATGACGATCGTCACGAGAGTCAGCGGAAGGCTCAGGACAAGCATGCTGACGAGGGTCGCGAAAAGGGTCACGACGGCGCTGAAGAGGTTCGGGATACTGCTCCCGATGACCTGCCGGAGCGTATCGATGTCATTGGTATAGACCGACATGACATCCCCGTGAGAGCGCGAATCGAAATAGCTGAGCGGCAGGGTCTCCATCTGCTTGAAGAGCTTCTGGCGAAGCTGGAGCATGGTTCCCTGGCCGATCCGTACCATGATGATGCTCTGCAGGTAACCCGCGACGATGCCGACAAGGAGGACGGCGCCGAGCTTGACGAGGGCGACGGCGAGAGGATGGTAATCAGGACCGGCTCCGACCCCGCCGAAAAGGGTCGTCGGCGCCGGGGAGAGCATCGGAAGGATATAGTCGTCGATGAGCGTCCGCGTGAACAGCGAAGAGACGACGGAGGTCAGGGATGAGATAACGATGCACAGAAGGACCACTCCGAAATGGAACTTGTAATTCCGGAGGATGAACTTCAGCAGCCTGAAGACGGACGAATCCTTCTTCAGGTCCTTGAGCGTGGCGCCGACGCGCGGTCCGCCTCCGCCTCCTCTGGGTTCGAATCCGGGCGGCATGGTCAGGTCTCATCAAAATCGCCTTCCCCACCAGAGGTCTGCATCTGGTAGATATCGCGATATATTTCGTTGTTAATCAATAAGTTCTCATGCGTATCAAAGCCGTTCACGCGGCCGTTCTCCATGACGATGATCCGGTCGGCATCCTTGATGCTGAGAATCCGCTGGGAGATGATGATCTTCGTCGTTCCCGGAATCCGGGCCATGAACGCCTTCCGGATCCGGGCATCGGTCGCCGTATCGACCGCCGAGGTGGAATCGTCGAGGACCAGCACTTTCGGCTTTTTCAGCAGGGCGCGGGCGATGCAGAGCCGCTGGCGCTGACCTCCGGAAACATTGGTTCCCCCCTGCTCGATCCGGGTCTCATACCCGTCGGGAAAGCCCTCTATGAACTCATCCGCACAGGCGAGCCGGCAGGATTCCCGGCACTCCTCCAGGGTCGCGTCCTCCTTCCCCCAGCGGAGATTGTCGAGGATCGTCCCGGAAAAGAGGGTGCTCTTCTGCAGGACCATGGCCACCTCCCCGTGGAGAACCCCCATATCGTACTCCCGGACATCGTGTCCGCCCACACGGACGGAGCCTTCCGAGACGTCGTACAGGCGGGAAATCAGGTTGCCGAGGGTGGATTTGCCGCTGCCGGTACCGCCGATGATCCCGACCGTCTCCCCCGCCCGGATATGGAGGTCGATATCCTCGAGCGCATAGTCCCCGCCCTTCTCATATGAGAAATAGACGTGATCGAAATCGATGCTGCCGTCCGGAACGGCCGTCAGGGGGTTCTCCGGATTGAACATGTCGGGGTCTTCGTTGATGACCTCGGCGATCCGGACCCCGCTGGCCGCACTCTGGGTCAGCTGGACGAAGATCATGGAGAGCATCATCAGGGAGGACAGGATCGTCATGACATAACTGAAAAGTGACGTCAATTGTCCGGTCGTCAGGGATCCGTCGACGATGAAATGCGCCCCCCACCAGCTGAGGGAGATGATACAGGCGTTGACGACAAGGTTCATGACCGGATGGTTCAGGGCCATCAGGCTTTCCGCTTTGACATTCATCGTGAACAGTCCGAGGGCGGCCTTGTCGAACTTGGAAATCTCGTGACTCTCACGGACATAGGCCTTGACGACGCGGATGGCGGAGACATTCTCCTGAACGACCCCGTTCAGGGCGTCGATCTTCTTGAGAATCTCCTGGTAGAGGCGGGCTACACGCGTAATCAGAAGGGTCAGGAATACCGTCAGGACCAGCATCGCGACGAGGAAGATGACGCTCAGGCGGGCGTTGATGAAAAAGCACATGAACAGGGCAGAAACCATATTCAGAGGGGCCCTGAACGAAATCCGAAGCAGCATCTGGAAGGCCCGCTGGATGCTCGACACGTCCGTCGTCATCCGCGTGACGAGACCGGCGGTGGAGAATTTGTCGATATCCGAGAAGGAGAAACGCTGGATATTCCGGTACATGGCCTCGCGGAGATTGGCGGCCAGTCCCGTGCTCGAATAGGCTGCGAAACGCCCCGCCAGGATGCCGAAAAGCATGCTCAGGCAGGCGATGCTGATCATGATGCCCCCCCACTTGTAGACCTCGGGGAGACTTCCGGCCTGGATACCCTTGTCGATGATCGAGGCCGTCACATACGGGATCAGGATGCCCATCACGACCTCGGCCGTCGTCCAGACCGGGGTCAGCAGGGCCGCCACCTTGTATTGACGGACTTGTCCGAGAAGGGTCTTAAACATCCATCAGTTTCAGCAGATACTGTCCATATTGGTTCTTTGCCATCGGGGCCGCGATCGTCCGGAGCCGTTCGGCATCGATCCATCCGCGGCGGAAAGCGATCTCTTCCAGGCAGGCGACCTTGAGTCCCTGCCGTTTCTCGATGACCTCGATATAGGTCGACGCCTCGGAAAGGGATTCATGGGTTCCCGTATCCAGCCAGGCAAAACCGCGTCCGAGGGTCTGGACCTTCAGCCGGCCCATCTCCAGGAAACGCTGGTTGACGGACGTGATCTCCAGTTCCCCGCGGGCGGAAGGGCGGATCGTCGCAGCGATGTCCACGACCTCGTTCGGATAGAAATAGAGACCTGTGACTGCGTAGTTGGATTTCGGACAGGCCGGTTTTTCCTCGATGCTGAGGCAGTTTCCGTCCCCGTCGAGTTCCGCGACGCCGTATCGGGTCGGATCGCTCACCCAGTAGCCGAAAACGGTCGCTTTGCGCTCCTCTTCCACGACCCGGACGGCCTCGGACAGCTGTTCCTCGAAGCCGGCTCCGTGAAAGATGTTGTCTCCGAGGACGAGACAGGCGTCATCATCCCCGATGAACTCGCGACCGATGATAAAGGCCTGGGCCAGGCCGTCCGGAGACGGCTGCTCCGCATAGGAGAAACGGACCCCGTAGTTCGACCCGTCTCCGAGAAGCCGGCGGAAACCGGGCAGGTCGGTAGGGGTCGAGATGATGAGGATATCCCTGATCCCGGACTGCATCAGCACGGAAACCGGATAATAGACCATCGGTTTGTCATAGATCGGGAGGAGCTGCTTGCTGATCCCTTTCGTTATCGGATAGAGCCGGGTCCCGGATCCACCCGCAAGCACGATTCCTTTCATATACTATTTCTCCTTGCCGAAAACGGATTCTTCGATGATGGAACAGAGGATATGGCCGACCAGGGTATGGCCTTCCTGGACCCGCGGCGTCACGGTCGAGGGGATATGGATCGCATAGTCGTAGGCGTCCATCCGGCACGCCCGCTCCCCGACGAGGGCAACCGTAACAATCCCTTTCTTCCGGCAGATGTCGAGGACATCGACCAGATTGGCGGAATTCCCGGAAGTGGAGATGCCGATGAAAACGTCGCCCTCCTCCGCACAGCCCTCGAGCTGCTTGGAAAAGACCTTGTCATACCCGTAATCATTGCCGATCGCGGTCACGACGGAACTGTTCGTATTCAAGGCGAGGGCAGGCAAGCCGGGCCGGTCGAAATAGAATTTGTTCACGATTTCCCCGACCATATGCTGGGCGTCCGCGGCGCTCCCTCCGTTTCCGGCCCACAGCGTCTTATGCCCGCTTTCATAGGCCTTGCAGAGGACTCCGGCGACCTCGGCGACCTTTTCCATCAGGGCTTTGTCCGCGATCATCCGATTCTTCATCGCGGCGGATTCTTCCGCCTGCGTCCGCACCATCTCCCGTATTTCTTTCTCTGTCATCGGTTCCTGTACATTTGTTCGTAATACTTCTGGTAGTCGCCCGAAGTGACCTGGTCCAGCCATTCCTGGTTCTCCAGATACCAGCGGACGGTCTTCTCGATGCCTTCCTCGAACTGGAGCGAAGGTTTCCACCCGAGCTCCCGGGAAAGCTTCGTGCTGTCGATGGCATAGCGGAGGTCGTGACCGGCCCTGTCGGTGACGAAAGTGATCAGGTCGTCATCCTCCCCTTCCGCCCGGCCGAGCAGGCGGTCCGTCACCCGGATCAGCGTCCGGACGATATCGATGTTCTTCCACTCGTTGAAGCCGCCGATATTGTAGGTCTCGGCAACCTTCCCTTCATGGAAGATCAGGTCGATCGCACGTGCATGGTCCTCGACATAGAGCCAGTCCCGGACATTCTCGCCCTTCCCGTAGACCGGGAGGGGTTTTCGGTTCCGGATGTTATTGACAAACAGCGGAATGAGCTTTTCCGGGAACTGATACGGTCCGTAGTTGTTCGAGCAGTTCGTTACGATCGTGGGCATTCCGTAGGTATCGTGAAAGGCGCGGACGAAATGGTCGCTGGAAGCCTTGGCGGCGCTGTAAGGGCTGTGGGGGTTGTATTTGGTCTCTTCCGTGAAGAAATCGTCGCCGTAGGGCGCCTCCCCTTCCGGACGGGTCAGTTCCAGGGCACCATAGACCTCGTCCGTAGAGATATGGTAGAAGCGGCAGGGAACCCCGTCTACCCGGTATCCGAGGGGCTGCCAGAAATCCTTCGCGGCCTGCAACAGGGACAGGGTGCCGAGGACGTTCGTCCTGGCGAAGGTGAAGGGATCCTTGATGCTCCGGTCCACATGACTCTCGGCGGCGAGATGGATGATCCCGTCGATCCGGTTTTCGCGGACCAGGTCCCGGACGGATTCATAATCGCAGATGTCCCCTTTGACGAAGGTATAGTTGGGCCGGTCCTCGACATCCTTGAGATTGGCGAGATTGCCGGCATAGGTCAGCTTGTCCAGGTTCAGGATCCGGTATTCGGGATACTTGTTGACGAAAAGGCGCACGACATGGCTCCCGATGAAACCGGCTCCTCCCGTGATGATCAGATTCCTTTTCATGCCTCGAGTTCTTTTAAGGGTCCATGGTTCCGGTCCTTGGCGGAGAGGATGATTTCCTCCGGGGCAAGTCCCCACTCGATGCCGATGTCCGGATCGTCCCAGGCGACGGCGCCCTCCGCTTCGGGATGGTAGTAATTGTCGCATTTGTACTGGAACACGCACTCGTCGGAGAGGACGCTGAAACCGTGGGCGAATCCCCTCGGAATGAAGAACTGGCGGTGGTTCTCCCCGCTGAGTTCGACCGAAACGTATTTCCCGAAAGTCGGGGAATCCTTCCGGATGTCGACGGCGACATCGAGCACACGTCCGACGACGACCCGGACCAGTTTCGCCTGGGCCCACTCCCCTTTCTGGAAATGGAGTCCGCGGACGACCCCGCGGCGGGAACGGCTTTCATTGTCCTGGACGAAATCGACGGGGCCGACGGCCTCACGGAAGACCCGCTCGTTGAAGGCCTCGAAAAAATATCCCCTGTCGTCCCCGAACACAGTGGGTTCGAGAATGACGGGGCCTTCTATTTCAGTAGCAATGACTTTCATAAGGTATGTTTTTCAGGATGGAGGTCCATCTCCGCCATGCACCGCCGGAGCGATTCATACCAGTGAGGGACCGTGATGCCGAAGGTTTTCTTCACCCGCGTCTTGTCCAGCACAGAGAAGGCCGGACGCCGGGCTTTCGTAGGATACTCGTCCGTATGGCAAGGGATTATGTCACAAGTGTTTCCGGCGAGATCCCGGATAGCGCAGGCGAAATCGTACCAGGAGCAGACGCCCTCGTTCGAATAGTGGTATACCCCGGTTTTGCCGAGCTGCCGTGTCTTGATGATATGGAGGATCAGCCCGGCGAGGTCGGCGGCGCAAGTCGGGGTTCCGACCTGGTCGAATACGACCTGGAGGGAGGGTCGCTCCGCCGTGAGACGGGCCATCGTCTTGACGAAATTCTTGCCGTAGGGAGAATAGAGCCAGGCCGTACGGATCAGGATATAGGGACATCCGGACTCCATCAGGGCCTGCTCGCCCTTCAGTTTGGTCGCTCCGTAGACGCCGAGCGGATTGACGGGCCAGTCTTCCCGGCAGGGAGTGCTCCGGTCCCCCTGGAAAACGTAATCCGTCGAGATATGGATCATCTCCGCACCGGTTTCGACGGCGACGGCCGAAAGGTTTCCGACCGCGCGGTGGTTCAGCAGGTCCGCCATCGCAACGTCGTCCTCCGCCTTGTCGACATTCGTATAGGCGGCGCAGTTGATGATCAGGCCGATCTTTTCGGACTGGCAGATCAGCCGGACGGCATCGATGTCGGTAATGTCGAGATAGACCGTATCCACCCCGGGAATGCGGGTCACGTCCGTGAAGATGAAACGGTCCTTCACCTGATCCGCCGCATTCCGGAGGGAGATGCCGAGCTGGCCGTTGGCCCCTGTTACGAGAATGTTCATAAACCGATATGGATTGCCCGCAAGCCTGCGAGCGTTTTCTTGTCGAGCGAGACGTTCGAGTACTGGGCCTGGAGGACCTTGAAACGGTGGCAGTCGGAGCCGCTCATGCAATACCATCCCTTGTCCAGCAGGAAACGGGCGTTCTTCAGTGCATGGAGCCCGTAGTACCCCGTCACGGAAGGAAGGTTCAGCTGCAGGAGAACCCCCATCCGGTTGAGCCTCCGGTAATCGGCCTCGGTCATGTACCGGTACCGTTCCGGGTGCGCCAGAAGAGGCCGGTACCCCGCGGACATCATCCGCTCCAAGGTCCCCCAGAGGTCGATCGGCGGCGACCAGGTCGAGGTTTCGACGAGGACGACATCCTCTCCGTGCAGGAGAAGGTCACGCGCCTCCAGCCTTTCCTCGAACAGATTGTCCATCATGTACTCCGCGGCGAGGTGGAAGGAAAGGCCGCCCCTGTAAACCCCTTTCAGGGCCTCGAAACGCTCTTTCAGTCCCTCGGTCGTATTGGGGACATCCTCCATCACGTGGGGCGTGAACCAAACTTCTTTCTGTCCGAGTCCTTCGATCCACTCCAGGATCTGAAGGGACTCCTCGACGGTCTTGACCCCGTCGTCCACCCCGTAGAGGATGTGGCAGTGGCTGTCGGTTCCCCCTTCGAGGTATCCGCTGTCAATGATCGAAGTACGGCGTTTGAACAATCCGAACATTACGCCTTCGCCTTCGCCTTTTTGCCGTCGGATTCGTTGCCATAGCCGTAGCCGTAGCCATAGCCATAACCGTATCCATAGCCATAACCGTAGCCGTATCCGTAACCGCTCTTGCTCTTGTATGTTTCGACTCCGTTTACGATCAGGGCCATGCGGTTGTACTTCTTGTCGGCGTAGAGCTGCTCCACATAGGCGAGGGCCCGCTTGTCGAAGAGACCGGCGCGGATGATGAAGATCGTAATGTCGGCCTTCGGAGCGATGATCGACGTATCGGCGACGACGTCGACCGGCGGGCAGTCGAGGAAGACATAGTCGTAGTCCTCCTTGAGATGCTCGATCATCTCCCGGAAGCGGTCGGAGACGAGGAGTTCGGCCGGGTTCGGCGGAATGGATCCGACCGAGAGCAGGTCGAGATTCTCGGAGATATTCGAGACGTGCTCCCTGATATGGCCGGACTTGCCGCTGAGGAAGGCCGCAACGCCCGTCGTATTCTTCTGCAGGGCCTTGCTGAGGGTCGCCTTGCGAAGGTCGGTATCGACGATGATGACCTTGGATCCCTTCAGGGCCATGGAGGCCGCGAGGTTGAGGATGGTGAAGGTCTTGCCCGCATTCGGATTGAAGGAGGTGACCATGATGACCTTGGATGTCTCGGTCGAAGTATGGATCATCAGGTCGAGGTTCGTACGCAGGACCCGGAAAGCTTCATTGATCATATCCCGCTTGCCCGATTCCACAAGGATACGGGTATTGGACTGGTCGAAACGGTTCTCGCGGACAAGGTGCCGGCGCTTCTTCCCGAGCTGCGGGATCTCGGCGAGGAACGGGACGGACAGGCGGGACACGTCGCTGCGTCCCTTGACCGTATTGTCGAGTACGTTCCTCAGGTAGAAATAGGCGAACGGAAGGCCGAGTCCCAGGAGGGCGGCCACCAGCAGGATCATCATCCGGTTCGGGGAAATCGGGGCGCCGGAGCCGGAAGGTTTCTGGATCAGGCGGGTATTTCCGACGGTAAGGAGGGACTGGAGTTCATTTTCCTCACGCTTCTGGAGAAGGAAGATGTAGAGCTGCTCCTTGACCTTCTGCTGGCGGTCCATCGACGCGATCTCCAGCTGCTGGCCGGAAGTAGAAGAAAGCCGGGAGAGCACGCGGTTCTCCTGTCCGACGATCTTCTGCCTCTGGATGTCGAGGGTGGCGATCAGGTTGTCGATCGAACGGTTGATCGCGACCTTGATGGCATCCAGGTTGCTGTTGATGTTCTTGATCATCGGGTTCGACTCGCTGCTCATCGGCAGGAGGCGGTTCCGCTCGAGGAGGGCGGCATTGTATTCGGCGATCTGGCTTCCGACATTTCCGACGTCCGCGGCCATGTTGGCGGGAATCAGGTCCTCGGAATGGGCCGGATCGTTGATCCACTGTCTGATATAGCGTGCCACTTCGATCCTCTTCTCGATCTCGAAAGCCTGCTGGGCGTAGTTCGTAGACTGCTGGAGCATCATGTTGGCGTTCGAGGCGACATCCGTGATCTGGTGGGACTGCTTGTAATCCTTGATGTTGGATTCGATGCCGCCGAGTTCGCGCTCGATGTAGCTGAGACGTTCATTGATGAACACGGAGGTGTTGCGCGCCGAAGTGTTCTTCATCTCGACCCAGTCCTCGTTGTAGATATCCAGCAAAGTGCTGAGGACGACCTCGGCACGGCTCGGATAGACATCCTGCATGGTCAGGACCACGACGGAGGACTGCTTGTTGGAAAGACCGGCGGAAAGCCGTCCGCAGTATCCCTTTCCGCGGGAACGGGCCGGGAGCCAGGAAATGGAGATGTCATTCTTCCAGGAGTCGATCTGCTTGGTCGGCGCGAAAATAAGCTTTCCGGCGGGGGTATCAAGGGTATCCTTGAGATTGCCTTTGAATTTGCCTTCGGCCGGCTGGCCGGCCAGCCTGAACTCCTTCAGTTCGAAGGATTCCTTCCCGGTCTTGGTCAGGATAAACGAGAACGGGAAGACCGGACGGTCGCCCGCGATCTGCATCTCGACCGGGGAATTGCGGTACATCTCGCGTTCACGCAGGAACTGCTGGTCGACGTACTTGGTCTCCAGTCCGAGGCGCTCCACGACCTTTTCCATCAGGTCGGGAGAGACGAAGGCCGCCAGCTCGTTGTCGATGCTGGAACCGGAATAATACCGGCTGTAACCGCCCGAGAAGGAGGTCAGGTTCCGGACCATCGAATTCTGGGTCGTTTCGTCGATGATGAGCTTCTCCGACCGGCTGTAGATCTTCGGGGTCTTGTAGAGGTAGAACGCGGCTATGGCCATACAGATCAGGAGGGAGATGATGTACCATCCCTTGTGGTTCCAGATCAGGCCCAGGATATCGGACAGGCGGAGAACCTGTTCGTCTTCCAGGGAATTCTGCAGCTGCGGGGTATTGATATTGTTCTCTGCCATGGCTATTACTTGTTAAGACTCATAAGCATGATAACGAAGTTGGTGATGGTCATCGCCGTGGAGGTCAACGAGATCCAGAAACTGGCAGACCTGAAGTAGTTCTCGTTGATCGTGGACTGGCCGACCTTGACCTTGTCCGGGGTGACATAGACGATGTCGTTCTGCTGGAGATAGTAGGCGGGCGAGTTGAAAACGTCGCTGCTGCGGAGGTCCAGCATGTAGATCTGGCGCTTTCCGTTCTGCTCGCGGATGACCATCACGTCATCGCGCTTGCCGTGGATCGTCAGGTCATGGGAAAGGGACAGGGCCTGGAAAATGGTGATCTTATCCCCGGAGATGGTGAATGTACCGGGAGCGGAAACATCGCCGAGGACGGAAATCTTGAAGTTCAGGAACTCGACGATGATGATGGCGTCACGGAGCATGCCGGATTCGTCCAGCTTCTCCTTGATCAGTTCCTGGAGTTCCCACCGGGAAAGGCCGGCGACGTGGATCTTGCCGAGGGACGGAAAGTCGATTTCACCGTTGTTGTCGACGGTGTAGGGCGTGATACGGTTGTTGGAGGAACTCAGGTCATTTCCCACCGTTCCGGCCCGGTAGGTTGCTACCGAAAGGTTGAAGTTGGCGGCCAGTTTCGGCTCGCTGCAGGTCACCAGGATCGAGAGCTGGTCCTGCGGCTGGATGATGATGCCCTCGTTGATCGGCATCTTCATGGTCGTCTCTTCGCGGACGTCCTGCAGGTAGTAGATATTCTTCCAGGTCTTGTTGCCGCAGGAAACGACGCTCAGGAGCATCGCGGCGACAACGGCGGTCTTTAAAAATCTCTTCATGATCAGTTGGTCGGTTATATCCCTATAAACATGCAAATTTACGGAAATAATACATGCAAAGCAAAAAAATGTGTACATTTGCAAAGACATGCAAGACAAGAAACCGACCATCTTCCTATACACCGACGGGGCCGCAAGCGGCAATCCCGGGCCCGGGGGATATGGAGTCGTCCTGAAATGCCCCATCCGGACCCCTGACGGGGAGCGCCTCTTCACCAGGGAACTCTCCGGAGGCTTCGCCCTCACGACGAACAACCGCATGGAACTGCTCGCCGTCATCGCCGGACTGGAGTCCATCCGATGGGAACACGCCGACGTCGAGGTCTGGAGCGACTCGTCCTACGTCGTGAACGCCGTCACCAAAGGATGGCTCGAGCAATGGAAACGGACCGGTTTCAAGAAGAAGAAAAACGTGGACCTATGGCTTCGTTTCGACGAGGTCTGCCACCGCCACCAGGTCCGGTTCCACTGGATCAAGGGCCACGCAGGCCACCCGGAGAACGAACGGTGCGACGCCCTTGCGGTCGAAGCCCGCAGCCGGGAACCCCTGCCGCAGGACGAAGGCTATGTCCAGGAAACGGAACAAACACTGATCTAGTTATGCAGAACAACAGAAAGCCCATCGTGGGCATCACCCAGGGAGACGGGAACGGGATCGGATACGAAGTGATCATCAAAGCGCTCGCCGACGCCCGCATTCTCGAATCCTTCACTCCGGTCATCTACGGATCCTCCAAGATCTTCGGATTCTACCGGAAACTCATCCACAACATCGAACCCGTCGACACCAACGTCATCATGTCCGCCTCCGACGCGCATCCGAAGCGGATCAATATCGTCAATTGCCTCCCGGACAATGTCTATGTCGAGCCCGGACAAGCGACGGCCGAATCCGCGAAATCGGCCATCAAGTCGCTGCAGCGGGCCGTATCCGACATCAAGAACGGAACGATCGACGTCCTCGTGACCGCCCCGATCAACAAACGGGCGATGGTCAACGAAGGCTTCGGCTATACCGGCCACACCGAGTATCTCCAGAAAGAATTCAATTGTGAGGACGTCGCGATGATCATGATCAGCGACCAGCTCAAGATCGGCGTCGTGACGGGCCACATCCCCCTCAAGGAAGTTCCCGGCGCCATCACCAAGGAACGCATCCTCGGGAAACTTCGGCTGATGAAAGCCTCCCTCCAGCGCGATTTCGGGATCATCGACCCCAAGATCGCGGTCCTAGGCCTCAACCCGCACTGCGGGGACGGCGGACTCCTCGGCGACGAGGAGCAGTCCGTCATCCTCCCCGCCGTCCAGCAGGCCTCCGCGGAAGGCATCGCCGCCTTCGGCCCCTATTCTCCCGACGGATTCTTCGGGATGGGCAATTACGGCCGCTTCGACGCGACTCTCGCCATGTACCACGACCAGGGGCTGGCCCCGTTCAAGGCCATTTCCTTCCAGCAGGGCGTGAATTTCACCGCCGGCCTTCCCATCGTCAGGACTTCGCCCGACCATGGAACCGCCTACGAGATGGCCGGACGGGACGAAGCCGACCCGCACTCCATGATGTGCTCCATCTACGGGGCGATCGACATCTGGCGCAAGCGTCAGGAATACGACCGTCTCCAGAGCGGGAAAATGAAAAATCAGGACAAGGACTGAAGTTCCAGCCGGGCGTCGCAGTAATCCGCGATCTTTTCCCGATGGGTAATGAAAATGAGGGTCTTGCCGGAAGAATTTTCGGCAAGACTTTCCATTAAGTTCGCCTCCGTCTGGGGATCGAGGGAGGAGCTGAACTCATCCAGGAGGAGGATCGTTCCCGGGCGGAGCAGTCCGCGCGCGATGGCGATCCGCTGTGCCTGGCCCTCGCTCAGGCCGGCACCCCCTTCCCCGCAGAAGGAATCGATTCCGTCCGGAAGGTCGTCCACGAATCCCGCCTGGGCGACGGAAAGGGCCCACCGCATCCGTTTCTCGTCCGCTTCGGGGTCCCCCATCATCAGGTTCTCCCGCACCGTTCCGCTGAAAAGGGAATTCCCCTGGGGAACATAGACGAGATTGCACCGGGTCATCGGAGAGGCCTCCAGGGAGCGGTTCGCGTCATAGAGGGTCACCGATCCGGAAACGGGCTTCAACAGACAGAGCATCAGGCGGATCAGGGTGCTCTTCCCCGCCCCGGTTTCGCCCACGATCGCCGTCCGGGAACCGGGCTTGAAATCGAAGGAAAGGTTCCGGAGCACATCCCGGTCGCCGTCCGGATAGCGGAAGACCAGGTTCTCGACCCGGACTCCGGCCGGAACGGAAAGCCACTGCGGCTCCCCGGACTCTTCCTTCGGGGATTCTTCCAGTTCCATCAGCCGGTCGATCGACGCGGTCGCATAGATGAAGGACGGCACCTGCCGGGTCAGGCTGACGGTCGGACGCTGGATCTGGCCGACCAGCTGCAGGAAAGCGGTCATCATACCGAAGGTCATGCGGCCCTCCATGATTCCGTAGGCGCCCCATAGGAAGGCGGCGAGATAGCCGAAACTGAAGGCGGCGCTGACGAGCGTCCGGGCGAAGATGCTGAAACGCGTCCGTTCGACGACCTGGCCGTACTCGGAATTCTGCAGGTCGTCCAGCCGGTCCTCCATCCGCCGTTCGTTCTCCATCGAGCGGATGACCATCCGGTGCTGGAGGCTCTCCTGGAGGTGGCTCTGCACCTGGCTTTCGGTATCCCGGATATTCCGGGTCATGGTCCGCAACTTCTTGAAAAAGATCTTGCTGAAGGCCACGAAAGCCGGGGTCATGACGAGAAGGAGCAGGGCGAGGCGCCAGTCCATGGACCCCATGAGGGAGAGCGCCGCGACAAGCTGGACGAGGGTCGAAAACATCTGCGGAAAATCCGAGCAGATGACGCCCGTCACCTTCGAGACGTCCGTTTCCAGGCGGTTCAGGGTATCTCCGCTGTGGAGTTTCTCCTTGCCGGCCCACTCGGCCTGCAGAAGATGGGAATAGATCTGCCGGCGGATGATGAAATTCATCTTCGAATTCGTCAGGCTCTCGAGCCGGACATTGCCGGCGTTGACTCCGAGCCGGGCGAGGATGACCCCGACGACGATCAGTGAATAGAGAACGATGCTTCCCTCCAACTCGCCCGTCGCGATATCGACGATCCGCTTGCAGAGAATGATGAAATACAGGTTCAGGGCGATATGGACGAGATCGAGGCACATATTGAGCACGATCCGCCAGCGCACCCCTTCGGAATGCGCATACAGCCATTTCAAGTATCTCATCAAAGCTTTCATCATCTATTCGGCGATGCCGATCTTCCGCCACTGGAGGCAGAGCGCTTCGGAATCTGCAAGGGCCTTTTCCCTCTCGACTTCATAAGCCTCGACCAGCAGGTCGGCCATCGTTTCAGGGGTGAATTCCTTCCCCTCGACCGCCTTGAAAAGGTAGGCGGCGGTGGGGTTCAGCGAAACCAGTTTGCTGAAATTCACATTCGCGGAGCCCTCCCAGGTTATAGTATCCTGGCCGCAGATTTTCCGCATGACAAATCCTTCTACTATTCTCATTTCCTATCTATTTCTTTTTCAACCATTTCCGATTCCAGGGAAGATGCCGGTATGCAAAAAGAAGATACCTTCTGACGGGGAGGAGCTTCCGCCAGAGGCGGGCTTTCCGGCGCTCCCGGAGGGACTCCGGATCCACTTCCCGTTTCCCGTTCCGGAGGATGGAGACGACCTTCGCGTAGATCCTCTCCCGCGCCACCCGTTCCCGGCTGCCGATCACTCCGTCTCCCATGATCTCCACCCGGTTTCCGTCGATGGACAGGATCCGGTGCAGGATATACCGGCCATGGGGCTCCTCTCCGACGTAGAAGAGTACGATATCCCCTTCCGAAAGGTCCCCGCCGGCCTTTTCCAGGACGACCAGGTCCTTCTCCCCGCGGATGAACGGAAGCATGCTGTATCCCTTGACCGGTATCGTGACCCGGCGTCCGGTGTCCAGCATCTCCCGTACGTGGGTGAAGAAAACCTCGTTCTCTACGACAATCTTTCCCATAGATTGGCAAAGATAACAAAAGATTTTATTACTTTTGTCATTATGGCGGAGTTGATGGATATGAATATACAGTTCCTTTCGGGAGTCGGGCCCCGGAGGGCGGCCCTCCTGAAAAGCGAACTGGGGATCGAAACCGTCGGGGACCTGCTCCATACCTATCCGTTCCGGTACATCGACCGGAGTTCCGTCCAGAAAATCGCCGAAATCATTCCCGACCAGGCCTTCATCCAGATCCGCGCGACCGTCAGGAGCGCCCGGCTCCTCGGGAAGAAGGGGGACCCGGTTCCCGCGGACAATGTCAAATACAATCTCGTCAACCGCCTCAGCGTCATCGTCGCCGACGATTCCGGCGAGATGGAGGTCGTCTTTTTCAAGGGCATCAAATGGATGCATCTCCGCCTCATCCCGGGTGCGGAGTTCATCTTTTTCGGAAAGCCGACCGTCTTCGGGAGCCGGATCAACATGGTCCATCCGGAAGTCGACGCGCCGGACAATGCCGGGACCGGGGTGCTGACCGGCGTCTACAGCAGCACCGAAAAGCTCAAGACCGGCGGGGTGACCGGCAAGGTCATGAACAAACTCGTCGGGACCGCCTTGGACATGGTCCTTCCCGCCCTCAAGGACACCTTGCCCGACTATATCCTGAAAGAAAAGGGACTGGTCCCGCTTACCTTCGCCCTCCGCCAGATCCATTTCCCGACCGACCGGTATTCCCTGTCGAAGGCGACCTACCGCCTCAAGTTCGAGGAACTCTTCCTGCTCCAGCTCTCGCTCCTGAAACAGAAGTTCATCCGGAGCCGCAGCTCGGTCGGCATCCCTATGCCGAAAGTCGGCGAAGCGTTTAACGCCTGCTACAACGCCCTCCCTTATGAACTGACCAGTGCCCAGAAACGGGTCATCAAGGAGATCCGCGAAGACCTGATGAGCGGGCGCCAGATGAACCGGCTCCTGCAGGGAGATGTCGGCAGCGGGAAGACGATGGTCGCGGTCCTTTCCGCCCTCATCGCCGTCGGGAACGGCTGCCAGGCCTGTATCATGGCCCCGACGGAAGTACTTTCCCAGCAGCACTTTGCGAACGTTTCGAAATATCTCGCCCCGACCGGGGTCAGGGTGGCTCTGCTGACCGGTTCGACCGGCGTCGCCGCCCGGCGGGAGATCCATGCCGGACTGGAAGACGGCAGCATAGGGATCCTGATCGGCACCCACGCCCTGATCGAGGACACCGTCCGTTTCAAGCGCCTCGGGCTCGCCGTCATCGACGAACAGCACCGTTTCGGGGTCGACCAGCGCGCCCGGCTCTGGAGCAAGGGGGCCGGCGGCGCCCCGCCGCACATCCTCGTCATGACCGCGACTCCGATCCCGAGGACCCTGGCGATGACCCTCTACGGGGACCTCGACGTCTCCGTCATCGACGAAATGCCTCCGGGCCGGAAACCCGTCGTCACCAGGCAGTTCGGAGAGAACAAGCGGTACGCCCTCTACCGTTTCATGAAAGACCAGATCGCGCTCGGACGCCAGGTCTTCGTCGTGTATCCCCTGATTTTCGAGAGCGAAAAAGTCGATTACCAGAACCTGCAGAGGGGATATGAGGCGATTGTCGGGGAATTCCCCCTCCCGGACTACAAGGTCGCGATCGTCCACGGACAGCAGACGAACGACGAGAAGAATTTCAACATGGACGCCTTTGCCGCCGGCCGGGCGGACATCCTCGTCTCGACGACCGTCATCGAGGTCGGCGTCGACGTCCCGAACGCCTCCGTGATGGTCATCGAAAGCGCGGAACGGTTCGGCCTCAGTCAGTTGCATCAGCTCCGGGGACGGGTCGGCCGGGGCAGCGAAGCCTCCTACTGCATCCTGATGAAGGGAGTGAAGGTCTCGAAGGAAAGCCAGCGGCGGCTGGACCTGATGTGCGAGACGGAGGACGGATTCGTCCTCGCGGAAGAAGATATGAAAATGCGCGGTCCCGGAGATATGGAAGGGACCCAGCAGTCGGGACTGCCCATTTCCCTGAACATCGCCTCCCTCGCCCACGACGGGCAGATCCTCTCGGACGCCCGCCTGTACGCCGACCATATCCTCGACGGCGACCCGGACCTCAGCAAACCCGTCAACGCCACCCTCGCCAGCGAACTGAGGAAGGACAAGTACCTCGTCCGGGATTACAGCAAGATCTCCTAACGGTATCTCCCCATGAAAGGCAAACTCTCCCCGACGCTCATCTCCCTGATCCCCCTTGCCGTGCTGATCGTTCTCCTGGCGCTCTGTATCAGCATTTTCGGAAGCGATTCCATCCTCGGAGCCAGCCAGGTTTCCCTGCTGCTCTCCTCCGGCGTCTGCATCCTTCTCGGCATGACCTGCTTCAAGACGGAATGGAAGGCCATCCGCGAAACCGTCTCGACGGATATCCGGAATGTCACCGGCGCCATCATGATCCTCTTCCTGATCGGAGCCATTTCGGGGACCTGGACCATGAGCGGGATCGTCCCGACCCTGATCTATTACGGGGTGCAGATCATCCACCCCAAGGTATTCCTCCTCTCCGCCTGCGTGATCTGCAGCATCGTCTCGGTGATGATCGGAAGTTCATGGACCACGATCGCGACGATCGGCGTCGCCCTGCTCGGAATCGGGCAGGCCCTCGGATTCTCTACCGCCCTGACGGCGGGGGCCATCATTTCCGGGGCCTATTTCGGAGACAAAATCTCTCCCCTTTCCGACACGACCGTGATGGCCTCATCTGTCAACGGAGTTCCCCTGTTCCAGCATATCCGATATATGTTCTTCACGACCGTCCCGTCCATCGTCATCGCCCTTGTGATTTATCTCGTCCTCGGACTCGGGAGTACCGGAGCGGGATCGTCGGACATCTCCCTGTACACGGAGACGCTCGGAAGCAAGTTCCATATCTCCCTCTTCCTCCTGGTCGTTCCGCTCATCACGGTCTGGATGATCTACAAGCGCTTCCCCGCGGTCGCGGTGCTCGGAATCTCCTCAGTCCTCGCCGCCGTGGCCGCCTGTATCGCCCAGCCGCATATCCTCCGCGAAATCGCCCTCCAGGTCCTTCCTTCGGGAGGGTCGGAAGCGAAACTGCTCTTCACCGGAACGGTCCGGTCCTTCTACGACTCCGTGACCCTTTCGACCGGCGTCCCTGAAATCGACAACCTGGTTTCCAGCCGGGGCATGTTCGGGATGCTCAATACGGTCTACCTCATCATCTGCGCGATGTGTTTCGGAGGGTGCATGAAGGCGACGGGCATGATCGGCAGGATTGCGGAACTGCTCCTGCCGATGGCGAAAAACAGGACCGGCATCGTTTCATGCACGGTCCTGACCGGTGTTTTCCTGAACGCGACGGTGAGCGACCAGTACCTTTCGATCATCATGGATTCGGACATCTACCGGGAACTGTACCGGAAGAAGGGGTTCGAGATGCGGCTGCTGAGCAGGACCGTCGAGGACAGTGCCACGGTGACTTCCCCGCTCGTTCCCTGGGGAAGCTGCGGAATGACGCAGGCGACGATCCTGTCCGTCCCGACCCTCGTCTATGCGCCTTTCGCGTTCTTCTGCCTCATCAGTCCCTTGATGAGCATCCTGATCGCCGCCATCGGCTGGAAGATCGTCCGGCACGAACCCGCCGCAGAATAACGGTCAGGAAGGCAGACTCCGTCTCCCTGAACCGTCGCTTCGCGACCCCTCCCCAAGGGGCCCCTCCCTCTTACATTGCCGAGGGTGGCATGGGTTCAGGGAGACGGAGTCTGCCTTCCTTAGTCCTCTGATTATTTCGTCCAGCGGTCCAGCCAGTTGAAGTAGGAGCGATGCCAGTAGAGAGCGTTCTGCGGCTTGAGGATCCAGTGATTCTCCTCCGGGAAAACGATCAGCTTCGACGGAACCCCCATCATCTGCGCGGCATTGAACGCCGCCATGCCCTCATCGTACGGAACCCGGAAATCGTTTCCGCCGTGGATGCACAGGATTGGCGTATGCCAGTTCTTCACAAGAAGGTGCGGAGAATTCGTGTAGTGCCGGACCGCCTTCGGAGCCTTGCTCCAGGGAGAGCCTCCCTGCCGGAGACCGCCGAAGGTCTCGCCGTCCCCCGCGGGGCCGGTCTCGCCGGGCGTGAAGGCATACTCGTGCAGACCGCCGTTGTCCCAGTTCGGGAACCACATCTCCTCGGTCGTCATGTACATATGCTCCTCGTTGAAGATGCCGGCGTGGGCGATGAAACAGTCGTACAGGTCACCATGGATACCCGCCATATAATAGACGGAGTAACCGCCGTAGCTCGCTCCGCATCCGGCCAGTTTCCCGACATAGGGCTCCGCCTTGATCATCTTGCCGGCGGAGATGTAATCCTGCATGTTCAATCCGATGTAATCGCCCGAAATCTCTTCGCACCAGGGCTGGCCGAAGGCCGTTGTGCCCCGACGGTTCGGGAGCACGACCACATAGCCCTGGGAGGCCATGAGCCGGTAATTCCAGCGGTAGGACCATCCCTGGCTGAGGGTGCCCTGCGGGCCGCCGAGGAAGATCTCGATGGCCGGATAGGTCTTGGCAGGGTCGAATTCGGGCGGGAAGAGCACCCAGGTAACCATCTCCTCCCCGTCGACGGTCCGGACCATCCGCTGCTCCGTCTTATGGGCGGCGAGACGGGAAAGGATATGCCCGTTCTCATCGGTCAGCTGGTTCGCCGTGGCATCCTTGACGGCAACGATTTCGGTCGGGAAATCCATACTGCACCAGGTTGTAAGCAGGGTTCCGTCTTCCAGGACGCCGAAAGGAGACGAATAGTCATGCCAGTCGCCGTCCGCGGTCAGAAGGCGCACGGAGGAGAGGTCGGCCGGGGTTTCGTAGATGCCCTGGACGGCCTTGTCATACAAAGCGGAGAAATACAGGCGGCTTCCGTCGGCGCTCCAGGACGGAGACTCGACGTTGAACGGGAAATCGAGGGCCCGGATCGCCGAAACGGACGGATTGGCCGTCTGTCCCTCTCCTTCTTTCTCATAGGCGAGATCAGCGACCATCAGGCGGATCTGGTCGGCCTCATACCCGTCCCTCGCCATGCTCAGGAAAGCCAGGTGCTTGCCGTCCGGGCTCCAGACCGGCTCCGTATCATAGCCGCCGCCTGCCTTGACGACAGTCGTCTCTCCGGTCAGGATGCAATAGAGGAAAATCTCCGTATTGGTCGAGAATGCGTACTCCTTGCCGGTTTTCTTCTGGCAGGAATAGGCAATGTAGCGTCCGTCCGGGCTCCAGGCAAGCTGCTCGATCCCGCCGAAGGGGCCGTTCGGCAGCTGGAACAGGACATCGGGACCGCCGAGGATGTCCAGGGAGCGGTCGAGAGTCACGGGGCCGCCGGAAAGCGGTGCGACGAAGGAATGGGAGATCGTTTCGACCCAGTGGTCCCAGTGCCGGTACATCAGGTCCTCCGTGGCATAGGCGTTGGCCTTGGAGAGCATCGGGTCCGTATCCACGGGGCGCTCCACGGCGCTATGGACACCGCTGACATAGAGAATCTGGGCATTGTCGGGAGAGAGGGCGAATTCGTCGATCCCGGCCGGGACATCGCTGAGGAGCACTTTCTTGCCGAGCCGGCCGGCCTTGAACGGTGCCTTGTAAAGCTGTCCGCCCTGCAGGAAAAAGATCTCCTTCCCATCCGCAGACCAACGGGCGTTCGAAACGCTCTTTCCTTCAAAGGTGAGCTGGACCTTCTCTCCACCGCCCGAAGGGATGGTGAACAGGTTCCGGACGCTCCGGTTCTCCTCGATCGAGGTATAGGAAACTCCGTAGAGGACGGTCTTCCCGTCCGGGGAAAGCTGGGGGTCGGAAAGGCGCCCGAAGGAAAGAAGCACCTCAGGACTCATAACGCCGCCGGCGATTTCGGGATCGGACGGACCGATATAACCGGGCTGTTCTTTCATATCTTCACCGCAAGAAGCCAGGACCGCCAAAGCGGCCATGGATACCAATAAGGACTTGATTTTCATATATGTACATTTTTACACCAATTCGATTCCGGCCTCGTGGCAGAGGACCCGCATCGTCTCCGGCCAGAGGGAGGACTGGATTTCCCCGATATGGGCCTTCCGGAGCAGGTACATGCAAAGCCGCGACTGACCGATACCGCCGCCGATCGTATAGGGCAGTTTCCCATCAAGAAGGAGACGGTGGAAATAGAGATTCTCCTTCCAGGACTGTCCCCGGATGGCGAGCTGGGTCCGGAGGGCCTCTTCGTCTACCCGGATGCCCATGCTCGAGACCTCGAAGGCACAGCCGAGAACCTGGTTCCAGAGGAGGATGTCCCCGTTGAGACCCCGGTAGTCCTCCCCGTTCGGGGTGCTCCAGTCATCGTAGTCCGCGGCGCGCCCGTCATGGATCGTCCCGTCGGCAAGGACCCCGCCGATACCGATGATGAAGACGGCACCGTATTCCCGGACAATCTCGGTTTCGCGCTCCTTCGCCGTCAGGCCGGGATACCGGGCCAGCAGTTCCTCGGAATGGATGAAGTGGATTTCGTCGGGCAGTTCCGGAACGATCTGAGGGAATTCCACATAGAGCTTGTTCTCTGTCACCTTGATCGCCTCGTAGATCCGGCGGACCGTCCGCTTGAGGAAGTCCAGGTTGCGGTCTTCCTTCCGGATGACCTTCTCCCAGTCCCACTGGTCGACATAGATCGAGTGCAGGTTGTCCAGTTCCTCATCCGGACGGAGGGCGTTCATATCCGTATAGATTCCCCTGCCGGGGGCGATTCCCAACTCTCCGAGTTTGAGCCGTTTCCATTTCGCCAGGGAATGGACGACCTCAGCCTCGCGCTCCTCCATTCCCTTCACGGGGAAACGGACGGGACGTTCGACGCCGTTCAGGTCGTCGTTGATGCCGGTGCCTGAGAGGACGACCATCGGAGCCGTGACCCGGAGCAGGGCCAGCTGGGCGGACAGGTTGTCCTGGAACATATCCTTGACGGCCTTGATGGCCTTTTCCGTATGCTCGGTGTCTCCGAGCAGATTGCGGTAACCTTGTGGAATGACGAGTGACATGGTCAATGCTTTTTATAAAGATCCAACGTTTGCTGCAACTGAGCGGTTACTGCGTCTTTAAGTGTCTGTGGTTCGAGTATTTCAACACCGGGGCCGAATTTGCACAGGTCCATGGTGAAGTTCCGGGTCGGAATCAGGTAGAGCCGGAAGACGGAATAACCGTCCCCGGATTCGACGAGGGTCTGGCTGGGATGCAGGGGGAGGTCCTGCAGATAGGCCGCTTCGGTTCCATAAGCCTTCAGGCGGATGATCCTCGGTTTGAGACCATCGGGACGGTAAGGGCCGTAACTGAACTTGAACTCGTCGTTCACGTCGTAGTCCCGGGGCATCTTGAAGGTCTCGTCCAGCACATCAGCCTCCCCGATCCGGTCCAGTCCGTAAACGCGGACTCCCCCGCGTTCACGGCAGAATCCGGTCAGGTACCATCGCTTCGCAAATTCCTTGACCGCGTAGGGATGGACATGAAGGGTCTCTGGGCGGGAGCCGCTGTATTTGCGGTAACTGATGCGGATCACCTTGTTGTCGAGCATCGCCTCCATGATCCGGGTGAGAAAACGGTGGCCGGAAGGGATGTCTTCGACGGAAACGCGGCCGGATAGCCGTTCCTTTCCGGAGGAAAGCAGGCTGTTGACGGTGAAGGTGTTGACCAGCCAGTCGATACTCTGGCGGGTATCCACGGCGAACTCGTCCATCCGGTAGCGGTTGGTGCTGCGGTCGCATAGGATTTCGATTCCGAAAAGGTCCGAGATGGCCGTCCTGTGGTTGTTGAAGGTCCTGCGGGGATAGGGCGCGCCGTAACGGGCGGTCCACCGGGAAGTGATTTCCTCCAGGGACAGTCCCCTCTCCCCCGCATCGACGAGCGTCTGCATCAGCCACAAATATTTGTCTAACAGTTCCGAGACCATCTTCCTGCCGGTGTTTCTGCAAAATTAACAATTATCCTGAAAATTATCATTATTTTTGCAGAAACGAACCTGTACAGATGCAAATCCGTGAAAACACCCCTTTGATGACCCGGAGAATCCGGCGGATCCTCCTCGTGTGCAACAATTACGACCGCTTTTCCCTGGAGGAAGACGGAAGGATCGAAGTCCAGATCACCCGGGAATACTCCGACCTGAACCTGAGCAACCCGCCCCAGATCGACCGGGTCGAGACCACCCTGGACGCTCTCGCCCTCACGGCGGCAGGACAGCGGTTCGACCTCGTCATCACGATGTACAATGTCGGGGAAGTCGATGTCTTCGATTTCGCCCGCCAGATGAAGGGATACGCTCCCCAGACCCCGGTCGTCCTGCTTACCTCCTTCTCCCGGGAGCTCTACCGGCAGATGGAGAGCCGGGACCGCTCAGGCATCGACTATATCTTCTGCTGGAACAACTCCACGGACCTCATCATCGCCATCATCAAGCTCCTCGAGGACAAGCTGAATGCCGAGCATGACATCCTTGAGTCCGGCGTGCAGGCCATCCTGCTCGTCGAAGACTCGATCCGCTATTATTCGACCTACCTCCCCGTCCTTTATAAAGTCATCCTCCAGCAGAACAGCGAATCGATCCGGGACGCCCTCAACGAGACCCAGCAGATTCTCCGGAAAAGGGCGCGTCCCAAGATCCTGATGGCTACCAACTACGAGGACGCCGTCTCACTCTATTCCCGCTACCGGAAAAATCTCCTCGGGGTCATTACGGACATCGGCTTCGTCCTGCACCGGGACGACGCACCCAAGGACGAAAAACTGGACGCAGGATTCGACCTCGTCCGGATGATCCGGAAGATCGACCCGAAGATGCCGGTCCTGATGCAGTCCTCCCAGGAAAGCATGCGGGACGACGCCCTGGCGATCGGGGCAGGATTCGCCGTCAAGACTTCCAAGACCCTTACCCAGGAGGTTACGGACTACATCGGCCGGGAATTTGGGTTCGGCGATTTCGTCGTTACGGATCCCCGGACCGGCCGGGAAATGATGCGGGGAAGGGACCTGTATGAGGTGGAAATGATCCTGTCGGAACTCTCTGAAGAGATGCTCCGGCATCTCATCGCCAAGAACTATCTTTCCAAGTGGCTGATGGCACGGGGCATCTTCTCCGTCGGAAACCTCGTCAGGCCGCTGGAGGAAGAAGACCTCGAAACGATCCGGAAGACCGCCATCGATGCGATCCACGATTTCCGGATCAACCAGGCGCTCGGCGTGGTAGCGGGGTTCAATCCCTCGACCTACAACGACGCGATCCGCTTCTCGAAAATCGGGGAGGGATCCCTCGGCGGAAAGGCGCGCGGCCTGGCCTTCATCAACCATATCCTGCAGAAATACAACCTCTACGACCATTGGGAGGATGTACGCGTCCTCGTTCCGCGGACCCTCGTCATCACGACGGACTATTTTGACCGGTTCATCCTGGAGAATGGTCTCCAGTATGTCATCAATTCGGATATCACCGATTCCGAACTTCTCTCCGAATTCGTTTCGTCCCGCCTTCCCGTGGAACTGGTGGAATCCTTGAAGGTCTTTCTCAGGGATACCCGGAAACCCCTCGCCATCCGCTCCTCCTCAAAGCTGGAAGACTCTTATTATCAGCCGTTTGCCGGGGTGTATTCCACCTATATGATTCCCTTGTGCACCAATCCCGACCAGATGCTCCGCCTGCTTCTCAAGGCAATCAAGAGCGTCTACGCCTCGGTTTACTTCGCGGCGTCGAAAGGGTATATCACGGCTACCGCGAACGTCATCTCCGAGGAAAAGATGGCTATCATCATCCAGGAGATCTGCGGCAACGAGGAAGACGGATACTATTTCCCGACCCTATCCGGCGTAACCCGGAGCATCAATTTCTATCCCGTCGGGCCCGAAAAGGCCGAGGAAGGGATCGCCAAGGTCGCCTATGGCCTCGGCAAGGCGGTCGTCGACGGAGAGCAGGTCCTCCGTTTCTCCCCGTACCATCCTTCCCACGTCCTGCAGACCTCGACCCCGGAACTGACGATGCGGGATACCCAGACGTTCATGTATGCCCTCGACCTGAAACCGGAACGGTTCAAGACTTCCGTCGACGACGCGGTCAACCTCGCCCGGATCGAGCGGTCCGACTGCAAACGGTTCCGCTCCTTCGGGAAAGTGGTCACCACCTGGGACTTCCGGAATCAGCAGATGGTGGACTCCCCCTTTGCGGAGGGTCCCAAATACATCACCTTCTCCCATATCCTGAAATACGAGACCTTCCCCCTTGCGGACATCCTCCGGAAGCTCCTGGAAATCGCCGCGGACGAGATGAAATGCCCGGTAGAAATCGAATTCGCCGCAGACCTGACCCGTCCCGTCCCCGAGTTCGACGTCCTGCAGATCCGACCGATCTCTTCCGACAGCCGTTTCACCGACGTCGACTGGAAGGGCATCGATACGGATGGGGCTTTCCTCCTGTCGGAAAACGCCCTTGGAACGGGATGGATCGAGGATATCCGGGACATCGTCTACGTGAAGACCGAGGCTTTCGACACCCTGAAGACCGTCGAGATCGCCACGGAACTGACCGCCCTCAACACCCGGATGCGGAAGGAGAACAAGAACTATGTGCTGATCGGATACGGCCGCTGGGGATCCAGCATCCCGACACTCGGGGTTCCCGTCAAATGGAGCGACATTTCGGAAGCGAGGGTCATCGTCGAATGTTCCCTGGAGAATTTCAGGGTGGATCCCAGCCAGGGCAGCCATTTCTTCCAGAACCTGACCTCCTTCAACGCCGGGTACATCAATATCGATACCTACGCCCGGCCGGGCGAAAGACTGGACATGGCGCTCCTGGACAGCCTTCCGGCATCGGAAGAGACTCCGTTCCTCCGCAGGATTACACTCCCCAAGCCCCTCTCCATCTGCATCGACGGCAAGGAAAACCGGGCGATGATACGGATTATTGAGGATTAGGGGATACAATTCCGAAAAAAATGCTTATATTTGCAGTCCTGTCCGCCCCTGTAGTTTAAAGGATAGAATAACGGATTCCGGTTCCGTTGGTCCCGGTTCGATTCCGAGCGGGGGTACAAAAAGACTGGCGCGATGCGTCAGTCTTTTTTGCATCCATACCCTCATTGAGGAAATAAGGGGGCGTCTCAGATGCCCGCATCTTCCCTCAACATGCCCCGCCCACGATTCTGGCCATCTTCGTGGGTGGCTGGAGGCGAAACTCCTTCCCGCACATGTTTCGGGCCGTTTTTGTGGGTGGTCAAAATGAAGGGCGCATGTTACGGACTCCAAGGATCGCAGGAATGTCCGGACAAATAATCAGAAGCGGGGTACTAACTAAGTACAGAAAAAAAGCTATCTTCGCGATATGAAACGAATGATAGCTTTTTTTGCGGTTTTGTGCGTTCTTGCAGGAAGCTGCGCCCGCGAGGAGGGACTCCGGACCGGGGATCTGGTCTTTGTCGGCATCCCGGCGGATTACTCCCTTGATGAAAGTTCCATGGACTCGGCGATCGCCGGAGCGACCGGGGGGAAGGAAGGGCTGAACCTGATCCATGTCGCCATCGCCGAGGTCTCGGACGGTCGGACATGGATCATCGACGCCACCATCCGGCACGGCGTGGACCGCCATCCCCTCGACACGTTCCTGACGGACTTCACCCTGAAAGACGGATCCATGCCCGTTTTCAAGGTAATGCGCCTGAAGGACGCTTCCGTCGCCCGGTCGGCGGTGGAACGGGCCAAACAGTTCATCGGAATGCCCTACGACGTGGCTTTCCAGCCGGACAACGGGGCCCTGTACTGCACCGAACTGGTCCAGGAAAGCTATCTCTCCCGAAAAGGGAGCCGGATCTTCCCTTCCGCCCCCATGAATTTCAAGAACGCGGAAGGAGAGTTCCCGGTTTACTGGACCCAGCTCTTCGAGCGGATCGGCCAGTCCATCCCCCAGGGCGTCCCCGGGACCAATCCCCAGGAGATGTCCCGCGATCCGCACCTGGATCCCGTTGACGTAACCCTTCCCTGCGCGCCCTGTTCGGCCATCACCTGTGCGGACGCCAAGCCGGGCGAAGCCAACCAATGGATCGCCTTCCGGAAGGACATCACCCTCGGGGAGGTTCCCGGCGAAGCCCTTGCCTCCATCGCCGTAGACAGCAAGTACTGGCTCTGGATCAACGGCCGGGAAGTCGTTTTCGAAGGTGCGCTGAAACGCGGTCCCACACCGGATGCCGCCTATTTCGACGTGGTGGACCTTGCCCCCTACCTTCGGAAGGGAGAGAACCGGATCGCCCTGCTTCTCTGGTATTTCGGGAAAAGCGGATTCTCCCATTCGGACAGCGGACAGGCCCAGCTTCTCTTCGATTGCCCCGTCCTGGACCTCAGGAGCGACGGCACCTGGCTCTGCCGGGTCCATCCCGCCTACGGGACGGCGGACTGCCCCGCTCCGAACTACCGCCTTTCCGAAAGCAGTCTCTCTTTCGATGCCCGGAAAGATCTTCCGGATTGGCAGACCGGATCCCTTGAGGGATTCGCGCCCGCAGTGACCGTGGGCAGTACGCTCGGGACCCTGCAGTCCCGCCCGATCCCGCAGTGGAAGGACTTCGGAATCAAGAAGATAGCATTCGAAACCCGCAAAGGAGAAACCTGCGATACCGTTCTGGCACGCCTGCCTTACAATATGCAGATGACCCCGGTCCTGAAGGTCTCGGATCCGGAAGGTGGACATCATATCCTGATCGAAACCGACCATGCGAAAGTCGGGGAAGAATGCCTCCGGGCGGAATACGTCACCGCTCCCGGCACCCGGGAATACGAGTCCCTGGGATGGCTGAACGGGATGCGTCTGATCCTGACCGTCGAACACGGAGCCACCGTAGTCGGACTGAAGTACCGGGAAACCGGATACGACACCTTCCCGGAAGGTCGGTTCCTGTGTGACGACCCGTTTTTCAACCGCTTCTGGGAGAAAGGATTACGGACGATCTACGTCAACGCCCGCGATACCTTTTTCGATTGTCCGGAGCGGGAACGCGCCCAGTGGTGGGGAGACATCGTCGTCATCCTGAACGAGTGTTTCTACACCTACTCCCCTTCCCTGCACCTCCTGGTCCGGAAGGGCTTCCACGAACTGTGCGGCTGGCAGGCCCCGGACGGCTCCCTGCACGCCCCAATACCGGGCAAGTACAAGGCGGAACTGCCCTGCCAGATGCTTGCGGCGGTGGGCAAGTATGGTCTCTGGACCTACTACCTCAATACCGGAGACCGGGAAACGGCCGCCTCCGCCTATCCTGCCGTCAAGAAATACCTGGCCCTGTACCCGACCGACGGGGATGGCCTGACCGAATACCGGAAAGCCGGATGGAACTGGGGCGACTGGGGAAAGAACAAAGACATGCGTCTGCTGCAGACGACCTGGTTCTGCCTCGCGTTGGAAGGCGCCGCGAACACGGCGGAAATGCTTGGATTCCAAGAGGATGCAAAAGGATACAGGGAACGGCTCGACTCCATGCGCGATGCGGTCAACCGGGTCGCGTGGACGGGAGCCGGCTACCGCCACCCCGACTATCAAGGCAAGACTGACGACCGGGTCCAGGCCCTCGCCGTCCTCTCCGGCATCGCCGGTCCGGACAAGTACGACGCCCTTTTCGATGTATTCAAGAAGGAAGAGCACGCGAGCCCCTATATGGAAAAATACGTGATGGAAGCCTTGTTCTGCATGGGCCACGGGGATTATGCGCTCGAGCGGACCCGCAAGCGCTTCGACTACATCGTGAACCATCCGGATTTCGACACGCTGTTCGAAGGCTGGGATGTGGGGAAAAACGGGAACTGGGCGAAAGGTTCCGTCAACCACGCCTGGAGCGGCGGCACGCTGGCCGTCCTTCCGACCCGGATGTTCGGCATCCGGCCGCTGGAGGCCGGTTGGAAACGGTTCTGCGTAGAACCGGATCCCTCCATCTTCGACCGTTGTTCCCTGTCGTTCCCGACCGTATCCGGGACCGTCGGCACGGATTTCCGCAGAAGCGGTGACCGCATCGCCTGGACAATCCGGGTGCCGGAAGGGACGGAAGCCGAGGTCCGCATCCCTTGGAGATGCAGCAAAACCGTCCTAGACGGGCGTGCCGTTCCGGACGGTTCGTTTACGCTAGGGAAGGGAACCCACAGGATCCGCCTCCGCCTGGAAGGGGAATAGCGGATCCCTTACCACTCATCCACGCCAAGCTCCTTGCGGAACTTGTCCAGCCGGCGCTGCAGACGCGTGATCCGGCGGCGGTAGCGCGGATCCGCAATGCAGTTGTGCATCTCGTCGGGATCCTTCCGGAGATCGTAGAATTCCGAATAATCCCCTTCCTCGCCTCCGTAGAAGTGGATCAGTTTGTAGCGTTTATCTGAAACGCCGTCGTGCTTGAGCACGTTGTGCTCCGAAGGCAGGTCGTAATAATGGTAGTACATATACTTCCGCCAGCACAGCGGCTGCCGGCCCTTCTTCTTGATGACAGGAAGGAGAGAACGGCCCGACATCTCCTCCGGCGCCTTGATGCCGGCCACGGCCAGATAGGTGGGGGCGAAATCCAGGTTCTGCACGAAGGCATCGGAAACGAGGCCTCCGGGACAGCCTGGATAGCGGATGATCAGCGGGGTCCGGAACGATTCTTCGTACATGAACCGTTTGTCGAACCACCCGTGTTCGCCCATATAGAAGCCCTGGTCGGAAGTGTAGACGACGATGGTATTCTCTGCAAGTCCGTGTGAATCAAGATATTCCAAGATCTCTCCGACCGAATCGTCGACGGAGCGGATGCTGCGGAGATAGTCCCGGACATAGCGCTGGAATTTCCAGTTCAGAAGATCTTCCCCCTGGAGGTTGCTTTCAAGGAAGGCCCGGTTCCTGGGGCCGTACGCCGCATCCCATTTCGCCCGGGACTCCGGGTCCAGCCGGGACAGTCCCCTTTCGAGTCCTGCAGCATGGCCTCCCCGGGTCGGTTCTTCCTCCAGTTCCCCCACTTTCAGGTCATAGACGAGGGTCATATCCTGATCGATGCTCATCCGTTGTACCTTGGCGGCCTCCCCTTTTGTGGAATAATCGTCGCCGAAAGTTTCCGGAAGCGGGAATTCCACATCCTCGTACAGGTCCAGGTAAGGCAGGTCGGGCATCCAGTTGCGGTGCGGCGCCTTGTGATGGACATAGAGGCAGAAGGGTTTGTCCGGATCCCGGTTCTCCAGGAAATCGATGGCATGGGAGGTCACGAGGGAGGTCACGTATCCCTCTTCCCGTTCATACTTTCCGGAGGACAGATGGCTCTTGAAAACCGGATTGTAATACTCTCCCTGGCCGCGCAGGACATAGAAATAATCGAATCCCTTGGGCTCGCACTGCATGTGCCATTTCCCGACCATCGCAGTCTGGTAGCCGCCCTGCTGCAGGAGTTCGGACACGAAGGTGACGGTCGAATCGATGCCCTTCCCGAGGGTCCGCTGCCCGTTCTGGTGGCTGTAGAGTCCGGTCATCAGGCAGGCACGGCTCGGGGTGGAAAGGGAATTCTCGACATAGGCCCGGTCGAAACGGATGCCTTCGGCGGCGATCCGGTCCATGTTCGGAGTCGGGGCCGATGCGCTGAGCGGGTGGCCGTAGGCGCTGATGGCCTGGTAGGAATGGTCATCCGACATGATATGGATGATGTTCAGGCGCCGGGGGGCTTTCTTGTCCTGGGCGGGAACTTGGAGCGGAAGGATTACGCCCTGTACCGCTGCGAGCAGGAGTCCTCCTGAAAGGGGAATGGAAGGTCTGTTCATAAGTCGGGGGAATATGGTTTGTTCTTTTAACGGTCAACTGATGCAAACATACGATAATTGCTGAATTATTCCTATATTTGAGGCAAAGAACACCTGTTATGAAACCGACTTTCCGTTATGGCGCGGCTTTCGTTCCGATCCTTGCCGCCTGTCTGTCCATTTTCATTTCCTGCAAGAAGCAGCCTACCCCTGAAGACAGGGCGCGGGCGCTTGTCGCCCAGATGAACATCGAGGAAAAGGCTTCCCTGATGATGCACACGAGCGCCCCCATAGAAAGACTCGGCATTCCGGCCTACAACTGGTGGAACGAAGCCCTGCACGGCGTCGGCAGGAACGGAAAGGCTACGGTATTCCCGCAGCCGATCGGCATGGCGGCCTCTTTCGACGAACCTCTTCTGGAAGAGGTGTTCACTGCCGTCAGCGACGAGGCGCGCGTCAAGCACCGCCTGGCCCTTGAAGAAGGAGAATCAAAACAGTATCAAGGACTTACATTCTGGACTCCGAATATCAACATCTTCCGGGACCCCCGCTGGGGAAGAGGCATGGAGACCTACGGGGAGGATCCTTACCTGACCGGGCGGCTGGGGATGGCGGTCGTCCTAGGACTGCAGGGTCCCGCCGATGCGCCGGTGCTGAAGGCCCACGCCTGCGCAAAGCATTTCGCCGTCCATTCCGGCCCGGAATGGAACCGCCACGTCTACGATGCGGTCGTATCGGAACGGGATCTCCGCGAGACCTATCTCCCCGCATTCAAGGACCTCGTGACAGGGGCCGGTGTGCAGGAAGTGATGATCGCCTACAACCGTTTCCGGGGCGTTCCCTGCGGCGCCAACGATTATCTGATCAATACCATCCTCCGGGGGGAATGGGGGTATCAGGGACTCATCACTTCCGACTGCTGGGCGATCAGCGATTTCTATAAACCGGGGTATCATGGATACAGTCCGGACGCCGCCCACGCCGTCGCCGAAGCGGTCCATGCCGGGACGGACACGAACTGCGGCAATTCCTACCGCCACATCCCGGAAGCCGTCGCCGCCGGTCTCCTTGACGAGGCAGACGTCGACCGTTCCCTCGTCCGCCTGCTCGCCGCCCGGATCCGGCTCGGGGAGTTGGACGGAATCGATCCCTGGGCCGGACTCGGAGAGGAAATCGTCGAAGAAGCGGACCATCGTGCCCTGGCGCGGAAAATGACCCGGGAATCCCTGGTCCTCCTCCAGAACCGGGACGGGATCCTGCCCCTCGATCCCGCGTCTAAAATCGCCCTGATCGGACCGAATGCGAACGACGCCAAGATGCAGTGGGGAAATTATAACGCCATCCCCGAACAGACCATCACCCTGCTCGATGCTTTCAACGTCCGGATTCCGGGACTGCTGTATTTCCAGGGCTGCGGCCTGCTCGGAGAATCCTATACTGGCGTACCCGAGATGGACCCGGAAACCCTCCTGAAGCGCCTGGAAGGCATTGACATCGTCGTTTTCGCCGGCGGCATCTCGCCGAAGCTCGAAGGAGAGCAGATGAAGGTCGAACTGCCCGGTTTCAAGGGCGGCGACCGTACCGATATCGAACTGCCCGAAGTGCAGCGGCGGATGCTCCGGACTCTGCATCAGGCCGGGAAGAAAGTGGTTTTCGTCAATTTCTCAGGCTCGGCCATGGGACTTGAACCGGAGACCGAAACCTGCGACGCCATCCTGCAGGCCTGGTATCCCGGCGAAGAAGGCGGCGCGGCCATCGCGGAGATTCTCTTCGGGGACGACTCCCCTTCCGGCCGGCTTCCGGTCACCTTCTACCGCAATGTCGCACAGCTGCCCGATTTCGAGGATTACGGGATGAAAGACAGGACCTACCGCTATTTCGGCGGCGATCCGCTTTTCGCCTTCGGATACGGCCTCGGATACACGACGTTCCGTTATGGGAACGCCAAGGTAAAAAAAGACCGGATCATCATTCCGGTGACCAACACCGGCGACCGGGACGGAATCGAGGTGGTCCAGCTCTATGTCCGCCGCCCAGACGACACGATGGGGCCGAAAAAGAGTCTCCGGGGCTTCTGCCGGGTCTTCGTCCCGAAGGGAAAGACCGTCAAGGCCGTACTCCCGCTGACGGACGGGACCTTCCTCGGCTGGTCGGAAGAGAAAGGCGACATGGTCCCGCTCTCAGGTGACTGGCAGCTCCTCTACGGCGGCAGTTCCGACAATCTCCAGGCGAAGGGCATCAAACGGAAATGACATGATTTCAATCGAATCGATAACAGCGGTCGTCAAAGAAGCGGCCGGACTGATGAAACGGGACGGTTTCGCCGTCATGCAGAAAGACTCGGCCGCCAATCTGGTGACCTCGTCGGACATCGCCGTACAGCATTTCCTGACGGAGCGCCTTTCCGTCCTTCTCCCCGGCAGCGGTTTTCTCTGCGAAGAGGAAGACGTGAAGGAACTCTCCCACGAATATGTATGGATCATCGACCCGATCGACGGGACGGCGAACTATGCCCGCGGCATCGCCGACTGTGCGATCAGCGTCGCCCTCGAGCGCGCAGGAGAAGTGGTCGCCGGAGTAGTCTACAGTCCCTGGCGCGGGGAACTTTATACGGCCGAAAAGGGACGGGGAGCCTGCTGCAACGGCCTTCCCATCCATGTCGCCGGAAGGGATTTCCGGGACGGGATCATCTGCACGGCCATGAGCACCTATCGGAAGGAGTTCGCCAAGGCCTGCTCCGACATCATTTTCGATATCTTCATGGAATGCAACGATTTCCGCCGGTACGGGTCCGCTGCGATCGAACTGTGCCTCATCGCGGCCGGGTACGCGGACATGTACTTCGAGATGAGGCTCCATCCCTGGGATTATGCGGCCGCGAGCCTCATCCTCCGGGAGGCCGGCGGATGCATCTGCGATTTCGACGGAGCCCATCCTTCGCTACGGAAAGCGTCCCTCGTCCTCGCCGCCAACTCCGAAGAAAACTTATCGCGCCTCCTCGGGAACGTCCGGAATCATCTTCCCGCACTTCCCTATTAATCTGACAATCAATTGAATATGAGATACTCTTCCTTCTTCGCCCTCCTTCTGATCGCGGTTTCCTTCCAAAGCGGAAAGGAAAACTCCCTCCGGCCGGTCGCTCCGGTCAGTTTCGCAGACGTCACCATCCAGGATGCGTTCTGGTCCCCGCGGCTCGACAGCCACAAGGACGTCACGCTCGCGGTCTGCATCGACCAGATCGAGAACCAGACCGGACGGATCCGGAACTTCGAGAACGCCGCCCTCGGAAAGGGAGAGCATTCCGGAATCTTCTTCGACGACTCCGATGTCTACAAAGCCCTCGAAGGGATGGCCTACTCCCTCCGGAATCACCCCGATCCCGTCCTCGAGGCGAAATGCGACGAATGGATCAGCAAAATCGCAGCAGCCCAGCAGCCTGACGGATACATCAATACCTACTATACCCTGACCGGACTCGAGAACCGCTGGGATGACATGGACAAGCACGAAATGTACTGCGCCGGCCATATGATCGAGGCGGGAGTGGCGTACTTCGAGGCGACCGGGAAACGGACGCTCCTCGATGTCGGAATCCGCATGGCCGACCATATGATGGAGGTTTTCGGCCCCGGCAAGCGCGACTGGGTTCCCGGCCATGAGGAGATCGAACTCGCCCTCGTCAAGCTCTTCCGCACGACCGGGAAGCGGAAATACCTTGAATTCGCCGACTGGCTCCTCGGGGAAAGGGGACGCGGACTGGGTTCGAAAGGAAAGTCCGGAAAGAAATGGAACCCGATCTATTACCAGGATGAATTGCCCGTCAAGGAAATTACCGACATCACGGGCCACGCGGTCCGGGCGATGTACCTGTTCTGCGGGATGGCGGACGTCGCGGCGGAGACCGGGGACAAGGGTTACATCGAAGCCCTCGACCGGGTCTGGGACGATGTGGTCCTGCGGAACATGTACATCACCGGAGGCATCGGACAATCCTCCCATAATGAAGGATTTACAAAGGATTATGACCTTCCGAACCTGACCGCCTACTGCGAAACCTGCGCATCGGTCGGGATGGTTTTCTGGAACGCCCGGATGAACAGTTTCTCCCCGGACTCGAAGTACACGGATGTGGTGGAACGGGCCCTTTACAACGGTGCCCTCGCCGGGATTTCCCTGTCCGGAGACCGGTTCTTCTATGTCAATCCCCTGGAATCGCAGGGCAACCATCACCGCAAGGCCTGGTACGGCTGCGCCTGCTGTCCGAGCCAGATCTGCCGCTTCCTCCCTTCGATCGGCAACTATATCTACGGGGTCTCCGACAAGGCCGTATGGATCAACCTCTATATGGGCAACACCGCCTCCGTCCGGGTCGGCAGGAAGACGCTCACCCTGACCCAGGAGACCCGATACCCCTGGGAAGGAACCGTCTTGCTCAAGGTAGGAGCCCCGAAACCCGTTTCCACCGGGATCAGGTTCCGGATCCCCGGCTGGTGCAAGTCCTTCTCCTTCGCCGTCAACGGAGAGCCCGTCGAACCGGCCGTGGAAAAGGGCTATGCCGTATTGGACCGGAAATGGACCGATGGGGATGAAGTGACATTCACGATGGACATGCCGGTCGAGGCCGTCGCAGCGCCCTCCCTTGTCCGGGAGAATCTCGGCAAACGGGCCATCCAGCGCGGCCCCCTCGTCTATTGCATCGAGGAAACGGACAATCCCAAGGACTTCGACGCCCTCCGGATTCCCGCCGGTGCAACCTATGAAACCCGCTTCGAGGAAGAACTTCTCGGCGGAGTCGTCACGATCGAGGCGAGCTCCGGGGATACGGTCCTCCGCTATATCCCGTACTATGCCTGGGACAACCGGGAGGCCGGGAAGATGAAAGTATGGGTCCCTGCCGACGGCGTGGAACCCATTGAAACAGAATTCGTAAAATGAACAGGGAAATCTATCTCGCCGGGGGGTGCTTCTGGGGAACGGAGCACTTCATGAAACAGATCAGGGGCGTCGTTTTCACCGAAACCGGCTTCGCGAACGGCCATACGGAAAACCCGACCTACAAGGAAGTCTATACGGACGCCACCGGCCATGCCGAAACGGTCCGGGTCGAATATGACCCCGCAGCGGTTCCGCTGCAGAAACTGCTGCGTCTCTATTTCCTGACCATCGATCCGCTGAGCCTCAACCGGCAGGCGCACGATATCGGAACCCGTTACAGGACAGGGATTTACTATACAGATCCAGCCGACCTTCCCGCGATCCGCGAAGTCTATGACGAGGAAGCGGCCAAATGCGGACAGCCGCTCGTCGTCGAACTGGAACCGCTCCGGTGCTTCTATCCTGCAGAGGACTACCACCAGGACTATCTGGAGAACAACCCGGAAGGGTACTGCCACATCTCCCCCGCCCTGATGAAAATCGCCCGGGAAGCCTAAGCGTAGGAATGCATTCCTCCCAGGAAAAGATTGACCCCGAAATATGTAATGAGGACTGCCAGGAAGGCCAGGATGCAAAAGGCGTGGAAGAACCTCGGCCTGCGGAAAGCCTTCAGCGATCCGCCATGGAGCGCAGCCGCATAAATCAGCATCGTAATCAGCGCCCAGGTCTCTTTCGGGTCCCATGCCCAATAACTTCCCCATGAAACATTGGCCCAGACCGCTCCAAGGAAAGTTCCGGCGGTCAGCAGGAAGACGGCCGGATACAGAACGACCAGCGATATGTCCATCAACCGCTGCGAGGCTTCTTTCCCGGGGAACGCCAGGCCCATGATACCGTTCATCGCCACCAGGGCGAAAAGCGTATAGGAAATCATCATGCTGAGGACATGGATACTCAGAAGGGGCGACTGCAGGACCGGCATGAGGTGGGTGATCTGGGGATTGGCTCCGGCCAGCGAAGCGACCAGCATCGTAAAACCGGCCACGAGGAGACCGAGAGGCTCGATCATCGGGAATTTACGATATAACAGGAGGATGGAAAGGGTTGACAGCCAAGCCATCAGCATCATCACACTGTAGCTTCCGCTCAACGGGGCATGCCCGGAAACATACCAGCGAAGCGCCAGGACGGCGGTCAGATAGAGCCACAACACAGCGGAGAGGAGTGCTACCGCGTGCTGCAATCCCTTCCGGACCGGCCTGCCTTTCCCGAACGAGATTCCGAATAAGATAAACAGGATGAGCCCGATGGTAATCGTGGCCATGAAAGGGACTCTCGGACGGAAAATCCTGTTGTACAGGCGCTCGGCCCGCACTTTGCTATCCGGAGGCAGCACTTCAGAGGCTGTTTTTTCCTGGTATTTCCGGATCTGGCCCAGGATACGGATAACTTCATCCCAGTTTTCCGCCTGGATTTCATCATGGACCAGATCGAGGGATTTCCGGATAAAGACCCACTGGTCATAGTCCATTCCATCCGGAAGAGGATCATCACATGAGAACCAGACGATTCTCTGGAGGCCGGGGTTCCGCAAGACAAGTGAATCCGGGAAAACGACCGGGAAAATCTTGAACGCCTTGCCTGTCGCAACATCCATCCGGATCCTCTCCTTTTCCGCCTCCCTGGCCGTTCCCCGGTCTTTCGCTTTCAGTTTGAAAGGGACGACGTTCCACCAGTCGTAATAAAAAAGCCAGCCCGTTACAGCTTGTTCTGCGGAATAGTTTTCCCAGCGGGGTTTTCCGTACGCCTTCATGCAATAATCCCGGGTCATCGTTTCCATCGGTGCTACCCGGTCATTGTAATAGACATAGAGCCGGCCGAATGCATCGGCGACCTCTTCCGGGACGGCGGGAGGCAGAGCGGACTCCCGGGCCGATGAAGGCTGGGGCAGAAGCAGGGAGACAAGTATGGCTGAAACCGACGTAATCCGCTTCAGGACGAGCCGGAAACGGCTGTCTTTCCGGAAGAAGAATCCGATCATGGACAACAGGAGACAAAGATATCCGGCATAGGTAAGACCGATCCCCCAGGGGTCATGATTGACCGACAGGATCGAGGTATTGCCATCCTGTTCATAACCCGCCTGATAGAAACGGTAGCCCTTGTGGCGGAAAATATGATTCATCGAAATCTCCGCTTCTCCGCTTTCGGAACCGTCTTTCCACCCGATCCGCGTGACATAATCCGACGCGGCGGCGGACCCGGCATACAGGGGGATCGAGAAATCCGTCATGGTCAGGGAGAAACCCAACGTGGCCGACGTTCCGTCCTGCCTTTGGAACCCGCTGGTTTCCACTCCCCTTTCCAGCCGTACCGTTCCTTTCTCTCCTGCCAGATAGGTAACAAGCGCCCCGGCCAGGATCAGGACGAACGACAGGTGGATTCCCATCACCGCCACCTTCTTTCCGGCACCGCTCTTCAACAGGAGGGCAATGCCGGAAATGGCGGCGACGCCCCACAGGATAAGGAAGAGCGGATGGTGATAAACTGCCGAAAACGCGGCGGGAGTACCGGCCGATTTTTCGATGACGGTGGCAGCCACCATCGCAAGGATGAGGACTGCCATCGTACCGAAAGAGCTTATTTTCAAAAAGTTATTTAGATTCTTCACTATTAGATCGCGTTGATGAACTCGACGACTGCATCGCGGTCTTCCTTGGAGAGATTATAGAACTTCTCCGTGGAGGAATAGGCTTCGCTCTTCTTGCTGTACCCGTGCCACATGATCGCCTCGATGACGTTGCGGGCGCGGCAGTCGTGGATCCGGTCCTCAGCGCCGGTATTGGCTCGTGACAGTCCACGTCCCCAAAGCGGCGTCGTACGGCACCAGGATCCATGGATCCCGTTTTTCATGTAGAGACGGTGCTGGATCATATCGGTGTACGGATAAATCGTCTGGTTCTGATAGCGCGGGAGCGGTTTGCCGGCGGTAATGGACGGTGCCCAGTAGTTATCGGCGGTCGTCTGCCATTTCGGACGATGACAGGATGCGCAACCGATCTCCATGAAGACTTCTTTGCCGCGCTGGACCTCTTTCCGGTTCAGGTTACGGGCCCGGGGGATGGAAAGGCCGCGGTGCCAGACCAGGAAATTATAGTACTGCTCATCGCTCATTTCCGGAGCGAAGTTGTGCCAGGCGTTGTTGAACTGGTCGGTAGAAGGGTCCAGGAGATGGAGGACGGCGTCGGCAATGCCCTCGGCCGTTCCGTCCGCATAATATGGAGAGGTCGGATCGGCCTGGATGGCGGCGATGACATCCTTGTTCTCGGACATGGCCTTGGCCCATGCCTTCGTGGTATAGAGGAAATGACGGTCGCCGCGGCTGACATTCGTGATGTTCCAGATCGCATTGGCACCGGCACCGTCCTGCAGGGAAGCGCGGGTCATGGCGTAGGTAAACCGCTTGACCATCTTCGTCCCGGCCGGAGCCGGGGTTCCGTCGGCGAAACGTCCTTCGGCCAGGGTATACCAGGCCGTCGCGGCGAAATCATTCGCAGACTTGTCCCAGAAGGCGGGGTTGAGTTCCACATACGGGGCCTCCTTGCGGTACTGGACACGGATGCTGTCCTGAGGGATGGCATCCAGAAGGCCCGATCCGGGAATACCGATCGTCGATTCGAGGCGGAAGGCGACGGCACCTGTCTGATACGGCGTAGGATTCGTGTTGAAGGCGTCTTCGGGGATGGTCAGTTCCGGATAGATGAGTTCATACTTCTCCCCGTCGGGGAAAGTCATCGGGAGTCCGCTTTCCATGGCAGAGACAGGCAGCCAGGAGATGTGGATTTTCGTCTCGTCGATCGGAGGGAGGAACGGAGCGGTCGCCAGCGTCTGGGGCATACCGGTCACTTCCGCGACATACGGACCGTCATCGCTGTTGGCTCCGTCCGCCGGATGATAGATGACCAGCAGATAGCCGTTTCCGAAAGTCGACGTATAGGCAGTCTGACGCTTTCCATGCCCGTAGCCGGGATGGCAGTCCAGGCAGGATGAGCGCAGATAGGCCGGTCCAAGTCCTTTGAAAGGCTCGGTTCCGATGGTGAACTTGCGTTCAAAAGCAGCCTCGCCGAGATTGAATGCCTTTACTAGGCCCTGTTCCGTCACGGCCGGCGTTTCGTCTTCGTAGCAGCCTTCGGTCACATTGTCCGTCGTTCCGAGCACGCCGCCCGGATACCATTCCTCCGCGGAGAAATTGGCGACAGCCTGCCCGACATATTTGGCATCCGGTTCCCGCTTGTCGGACGGATCGGGAACCGTCCGGTTTCCGTTGCACGCAGTCAGCGCAAGGGCGCATCCCGCGACAATAATAAAGACTCTTTTCATAATTTATTGTTTAACGATCCATTCCGCAGCTTTATTCAACTGTTCATCCAAATCATTCACGGCATCCATGGCTTTCTGGACGGATGCATCCTTGTAGATATCGACGAAAGCTCCCTTGGCCTGGCACGCCCTGAGGGCCGCGACGGAAGCGTCAAGAGCCTTCTGGATTTCGGAAGCGCCGGAATAATTGTGATTCTTGAAATAGGCCATCAGGGACTGGGATTGAGCGGAAGTCGCCCCGGCCTTCCCGTACAGGGAATATTGGATGCTGAGGATATTGTCGATGAAATCCTGGAACGATTTCTTGCTGTAAGGGGACTCGATATAGTTCACATCTTCTCCGGAATGGGCATTGCCCATCTTGACATTGGCCACCTCGTTGCAGATGTTGGAGCATCCGGCAATCAGGATGGACGAAAGGGTCTCCTGCCAAGTTGCATAAGTGCTGCCCTTCTCCGAAGCGCCCAGCATGTTCTCGCCATACGTTTTGTCCGATCCGGTCAGGGTCACGGCGACCTCAAGTTCTTCACAGCGATCCTTATACGCCTTCGGAGCATCCGGATTCCATGCTACGCAAAGGCGGTAGCAATTGTCCCGGAGATCTCCGGCGACCGCGGTGGCATAGATGAGTTCCTGGGCGCCGGAAACGGTCTTTCCGGCAAACGCTTCATGGGTCTCATTCGCGCGGAGGGCATCCACCTTCCGGTTCTGTCCATCACGGAAGAAAATGAACTCGATCCCATGGAAACCAAGGAGTTCCTGTCCCAGTTTCGCAGCCGCGTACGCGATCCCGTCCTCCCCTTCGAGAGCGGCGACCTGCTCCGCATTACTTAAAGAAGTCGCTAGAGCATCTACGTCAAGCGGCCATGTATCAATATGCGGGTCGATGCCGAAATCGGTCGCCGCACCATACAGGAACGCCTCGGATTCTTCCCAGGACTGGCGGGCCTGGAGGAATTTGGCGCAGATGGCGTCGATTTCGGACTGAGAGACCTTGTCGACTCCCTTTTTCGAGGCGGCGGCCAGCAGGTTGTACAGTTCACCGGTCTCCCGGGCAAGGTCGGCATAGGTAGAATAAACGACACCGGGAACGTACTGTTCGACGGCTTTTTTCATTTCCTGTTCTTCGGCGGTAAGTCCGTCGACAGTCTTGGAAGGTTTTTCACACGCTGCGACCGCGGTGATGACCGCACAGGCAGCAAGAAGCTTTTTACAATTCATGTTTATTACTGTTATTTGTTAAAAAATCCCATATAGGCGACTCCGATCGAAACGGAGGGTTCATTGTTATACTGGCTCTTCAGCCAACGCTTGGACCATTCGCACTTGACTGCAATCTGAAGTATCGGGAACCAATTGAGTCCCAGAGCAATACGATGTTTGTCCGTATAAGGGTAATCCTGCTGGTCGGCGGCGGGGATATAAGGGTCGTAGTACTCATACCTGCCGAACAGGAACAACTTGTCCTCCGTTGCGGGGCAGATCAGATGCAGCACATCATAACCGGCTTCCGTTCCGGCTGCGACTGCGGCCTTTCCGACGGGAGTCTTCTTATAAGGGGCATTGTTGGAAGTCAGATTCCGTTTGACCGTGCTGATGGTCACTGCATCCGATACGATTCCGGCATCGGCGTTTCCCCTGACAATCAAGTATTTTCCCCTGTATGCAAAATCGAATGCCCCGATGGCGGTCCTGCCTTTGACCTCCCCGTACCGGGTCCCGCGCATGTCATTGGGGAAAGAATTATGCATGCTGTTTCCGTAGTAGCCGCTCAGGCTAAGGCGGAGATTCCGGATTGAAGTATTGTCTATGCGGGCTGCGAATCCATAATTGTTGGCGACCTTGAATTCATAGGGAGAACCGGCTGCGCCATGGACAAAATTGTCCCGGTCGAACATGAAAGCGTCCAGACCGGCGACCAGGAGCGCCTCGTAACGCCAGGCTCCCGCTTTTCCCCAGATGCTGATGCCCGTATCATGCCAGGTCGACGGAAGGATCGTAAACTCTCCTTCCGGGCGGTAAACCGTGAAAAAGTTGAGCGGTTCATGGGCATTGTTCAGGCCTCCGACGGGGACGACCAGATGGCCCATCCGAACGTTCAGCTGCGGGAAAAAGGACTTCTGGATCCAAAACTGCTCCAGTTCGACCTCCCCGCCCTTCTCGATCTCGGATTCCCATTCTCCTGCCTCCGTGTACTCCTTTTCGACGGAGGAACCGGTCCCGGTATGTTCGAACTCGATTTCGGTCTGCATGGACCAGCCTTTGCCGAAGTCATACCCGAGATAGATGACGGCATGAGGAATGTCGAAACGTCCGTGTCCCGGATCGTTCCGGTAATTGTCAGGGTGGGAATACCTGTAGACATTGTCGCTGTAGAAATTCCGGGTCATGGCAACTTCCCCGTAACCACCGACGCTCAGGCCGGGAAAACGTGACGCAATCTGCGCCGAGGCCGCGATACAACACAGGAACAGCGCGGCTGCTGTTATCATCTTCTTCATAGTCTCTTCCTTTTCGGATTGTTCCGAAAAACGATGCAAATTTACACCGGAAGGCGGTCCTGTACCATCCCAATTATTTGTAGAGAATAAACGGGGATTCCCAAAAAATGATTATTGGAGAGGATTGATTTGACTATTTTGAGATTTTTCTTTATTTTCGTGGTATTAATTCTTTCAGACATGGCCAAAGGATTGCTGGTCGCCGGCATAGGCGAAGCCTTGTGGGACGTCTTCCCGGACGGAGCGAAGCTCGGTGGGGCGCCCGCCAATTTCGCCTACCACGTCTCCCGTTTCGGCATTCCCTCCGTCGCCGTCAGCGCGCTCGGAGAAGACGAACTCGGGAACCTGGCGGAGACGGAACTCCGGAAGAAACTGGATATCAGCATGGAACGGGTCCCCTTCCCGACCGGCACGGTCCGGGTCACCCTGGACGGCAACGGCGTCCCCCGGTATGAAATCAGTGAAGGGGTCGCGTGGGACAATATCCCCCTGACGGAAAGCCTTCTCGAACTGGCCTCCGGCTGTGATGCGGTCTGCTTCGGGTCGCTCGCCCAGCGGAACGCCGTTTCCCGGGAGACGATTCTCGCGTTTCTCGACGCCATGCCCTCCGACGCGATGCGGATCTTCGACATCAACCTCCGCCAGCATTTCTATACGAAAGAAATTGTCGAGACTTCCCTGGAGAAAAGCAATATCTTGAAAATCAACGATGAGGAGTTGAAAGAAGTCGGCTTGATGTTCGATATCGACTACCTGCCCGATACGGAAAAATGCCGCCGCCTGCGGAGCTATTTCAACCTTTCCACCCTGATCCTGACCTGCGGGACCAACGGCAGCTATGTCTTTGCGGACGGAGTCGAGAGTTTCCTGCCGACACCGGAAGTCGAGGTCGCCGATACGGTCGGCGCCGGCGATTCCTTCAGTGGGGCGTTCTGCGCGGGCATCCTGAAGGGGCTTCCCATCGTCAAGGCCCACGAACTGGCCGTCCGGGTCTCCGCCTTTGTCTGCACGAAGACAGGGGCCATGCCGGAGATTCCGGCCGATATCGGAAACGATCTTTTTTAATCCAGCGTCAGCAGCGGCGTCGCCTCCCCTCTCGGCAGGATCCGGAGACGGACGGATCCCTCGGGCACTTTCAGGTCTGAAAGCGCCTCCAAGGCCGAATCATAGGCCAGGCGGGGCGTATTGTTGTTCCCGCTGAGATGGCACAGGAAAAGATTCCGGAGCCCGGGATGATAGAAGGCGCGGATCGCGTCCGCGCAGTCGTCGTTGCTCAGATGGCCGCTGCCCTTGCAGATCCGCATTTTCAATGTATAGGTATAGCTCCCGCCGAGGAGCATCCCGATGTCATAGTTCGATTCGATGACGACCGTATCCGCTTGCCGGGCAAGGTCCATGGCTTCCGCGGGGACTTCGCCGAGATCCGTCATCATCAAGAACCGGTGGCCCTCCGTGCGGATTGCGAAACCGACCGTCTCCGTCGCATCGTGAGGAACCGGAAAATACCGCACCTCGAAACCCTCGATGATCTCGTTCCAGCCCTCAGGAAGAACTCTCCGGCACGAGGCGATATGGTCCCTCGTGAACGTATGGACGGCGAGGGAGGCGTGGAGCGATCCGGTGGCGAACACCGGCAGCGAGAGGCTCTTGCAGAAAGCCCCGAGATGCCGGATATGGTCCAGATGGTCGTGGGTAACGAGTACGCCTTTCAGGCAGTCCGTGGAGAGGCCGTTTTCGGTAAGGATCCTCTTGAGACGGCGGAGACTGACTCCCGCGTCAATCAGGAGACCTGCGGGTCCCGCGGGAGATTCCCGCAGGAGAAGGCTGCAGTTGCCGCAGCTGCCGGAAGTGAAACTCAAGAAACGGACCATCAATGTTCCTCCTCCAGGCAGTATTTCGAAATGACCCGGTAGGAACCCTCCACGCCGAGCTCTCCCGCACGGGACAGGTCGATGCAACCTTTCTCCTTGTCTTTCAGGTAGATCAGGAGCAATCCGCGGTTGAAATACGCATCGCCGAAATAAGGATAGAGCTTGATGGCGCTGTCATAGCTGCCGAGAGCGTTGACCAGCTGGGAGGACAGGCAATAGAGATTGCCCAGGTTGAAATGGATGTACGGGATGTTGGACAGGATGGCCGCGGCGGCCTCCATGTCGGCGACCGATTCGGAGTAATCGTAAGTATTGGTCACCTGGTCCCGGACCCGTGCCCGGGTATTGCCCTTGTCGTCCATCGAAAGGGTCTGGACATTGGTCTCGATCGAGGCGATGAAATCGATCATCTCCGCCCTGAGGACGCCCCGGTTCATCAGATAGAAAGCCTTGAAAAGGTCTTCGTACCGGTCGCCTTCCCGGGCGATGGCATTGTCATAATGGAGAAGGGCGCTGTTGTAGAGCTTGGCGTCGATGTCCGCGAGAGCCTGCAGGAATTCTTTCTCGGAAGGGTTGGCCTTCTCGGGATCGAAAGGAATGAAATCCACCTCGGAACCGGTTTCACGCCCGGAAAGGAAACGCTCGTCGTTCGTGATGAGGACCGGACTGGAGAGACCCGTGATGAAACGGTCCAGCAAAGGGTTCTCGTATTTGCGCTCGAGGGCGTAGAGGGTATTGTCCCTCCGGGAGGTCAGGACGAACTTGTAGAGGGGCTTGAGGTTGATGTCGACATCCCGGTGCTGCAGGAGTTCATCGTCGAAGTCTTTCTTGGCAAAATCAGCGTCCAGGGCCAGCAGGGAACTGTATTTCTGGGTCGTGTCGGCGAAGGAGACGCTCCCGTCCCCTGCCTTGTTCCGGTACTCCTGAACCTTCCGGTTCGCCGTCTTGTAATCTTCCCGGGAAGCCCGGTTCATGCCGAGCTGGAGCTCGACATAGGATCGGTTCATATACGCCTTGGCGAAATCCGGATAGAGTTCGATCGCCTTGTTGTAGTCGGCGAGGGCGTCCTCCCAGCGCCCCATCCCGGTAAAGAATGCCGCCCGGTTGTAATAGGCCAGGACGTTCTTCGGGTTGATGTTGATGACGCGGTCCATATCCGAGAGGGCGTTCTCGTAGTCCCCCACCTGGGCGTGGATCAGGCTCCGGTTGTACAGGGTCAGGGCGTTGCCGGGTTCATGCTCGAGCACCTTGTTCAAGTCGGCCATCGCCTCGTTGAGCCTGGACTTTTCATAATACATGAGCGCCCGGTTGAAATAGGCGAAGGTATTGGCCGTGTCGAGGCTGATCGCATTGTCCATATCCGCGATCGCCTCTTCGAAGCGCCCCTGGGACGCGTACAGGCGTCCCCGCCGCACGAAACCCTCCGGCTCGAACCGGTCGAGCTTGATGGCTTTGTTATAGTCGTTGATCGCCTTGAGGGTATCTCCGAGGAAAAGGTAGGAGGCGCCCCGGTTGAGATAGGCCGAAGGATCCTTGGGCTCTTTCCGGATATAGCGGTCGAAATCCTTGATCGCAGGCTCGAACTGCTGGGCCAGGAAATAGGTCACGCCCCGCGTGAAATAGAGGCCGGTGAAGCCCGGACGGAGCGAAATCGCCTTTTCAAGGTCCTGCAGGGCGGCATCATATCTTCCGGAGCGGTTCTCGGAGATCGCCCGGTAATGGTAGCCCGAGGTGAAGACGGGATTCAGCCGGACCGCGGTGTCGAAGTCCCGCTGGGCGCCCCTGACGTCGCCGAGGTTGTATTTCGCGATGCCCCGGTAGAAGAAGGTCCAGTAATCGGTCGAGTCCAGTTGGGCGAGGATGTTGAAGTTCGCGATCGCCTCCGAAAGCTTGCCGTCGGCAAGGGCGTTCCTGCCCCGGAAGGAGAAGACATCCTTGTCGTACTGGGCGGCCGCTTCCGGGCTTGAAAGGACGGAAAGGAAGGCCGACACGAGGGTGCAGGCAAGGAGAAGGGATATGCGGACTGAGCGTTTCAAGCAAAAAAATTTTCAGAAACCGACTGAAATGCCTAATTTTGGAGTCTGGAATCTTTCGATCATACAAAGATAAACATTTATTGTGCCCAAACCGCCGATGGCTAAAAAAATATTTGCACTCCTTCTCCTTCTGAGCCTCCTCTCCCCCATCTCGTCCGCCCAGCGGAGAGCCAGGATCAGCCCGAGGAACGCGGAGAACATCCTTACGGAACAGGATCTCTACCTGGACGTGCAATTCCTCTCCGATACCCTCTGCCAGGGTCGGCGGACCGGCACCCCGGGATCCCAGTTCGCGGCGATGTGGATTGCCGGCCAGTTCGATGCCGCCGGGCTCAAGACCTTCGGGAACAGCCGTTTCCAATCATTCCGGACTCCGGCCGGACCGACCGGGCACAATGTCCTCGGCTTCCTTCCGGGAACCGCCGTCCAGGGGAAAAGATACATCGTCATCGGCGCACATTTCGACCATCAGGGCATCCTGGGAGGCGCCCTGTATCCCGGGGCGGACAGCAATGCCTCCGGCGTGGTTGCCATGATCCAGCTCGCCCGGATGCTTTCCTATATGACCGAAATCGACCGCCCGTTCGCAAAGAGCGTCATCTTCGTCGCCTTCGACGGGAAGAGTTCCAACATGTCCGGATCAACCAACCTTGTGGGACGCCTGCTGGAAGGTTCCCTGCGGGATCCGGTTACCGGGGCCCCCATTACGGCGAAAGACGTGGACCTGATGGTCAACATCGACCAGATCGGATGCGACCTCGCCCCGCTCTCCCACGTCTGGAAGGAGTATATCATCATGCTGTCGGATGAAAAGAGCCAGAGAAGGGTTCCCCTGACGTCCGTGGACCTCGAATACCGAATCGGACTGGACATCGGGTTCACCTATTACGACAGCAAGGATTTCACCCGGCTTTTCTTCCGGAAAGTGTGCGACCAGAAGGCCTTCCTGGACGCCGGAATCGAATCCGTCCTCTTCACGTCCGGCATCACGATGAACAACAACAAGACGCAGGACACCGTAGATACGATCAATACGTCTCTCCTGCGGAAAAGGATCATCCTGATCTATTACTGGCTCAGGCGTTATCTTTGAGATATTCTTCCCGGTCCCGGATGGCCCGCTTGATGATGGACGCTCCCTTCATCCGGCGGATCGGGCCGTTGAAGACTGCAAACTGCATGTAAAGGTCCCTGATGTCCTCCGGTTTGCTCTCAGGGACGAGCCGGGCGGCGAACTTGGCGAACAGTTCCATCCGCTCCCCGGCCGAGATGGGATAATCATCCCCGAAGAAGGTCTCGGACCATTTGAAAAAGCCCAGGAGGGAGAATACGAGTTTGCGGCGGAGGGCCGGTGTGGAGGACATCGACTGGTCGTGACGGCGCCAGCGGAGCCTTGCCCTCGAGACTGTCCGGATCCCTTTTTCAGCAGAGGCGGCGAAAATGGTCTGCAGGTCTGTCCGCAGCAGGGTTTCATCCAGTAACAACTTGGATGTAAATGCATTCCGGCGGAACACGAAGGAAGATAAAGGAGCGACTGCGCCTTTGAAGAAGAGGTCTTTGAACAGACGGTCGTTCTTCTCTCTCCGCGCAAATCCCTTCGGGGTTTCCACGACATTTCCCTTCGCATCGATAATCTCGGTATTCAGGTGGTACACATCGAAATCCGGATGACGGGAAACCGTCTTGAGGATCCTTCCGACGGCGAATTTGGACAGTTCGTTGTCATCGGAAAGGACCAGAACGAGGGTCTCTTCCCGGAGCATGTCGAGGGCCCGGTCGATATGGAGGGCAAGCGAGGTGCCCCCGAAGTTCGGGGTGAAGGTCTTGCAGCGGATGTCGAGCGAATCCTCGAATTCGGAGACGATCCCGGCGATGTCTTCGCCGGAGGAATCGTCCGCAACATAGACCCGGAAACGCCGGTCGGACTGGAAGGCCAGGGACCGGAGGGTCTTGGGAAGCCAGGTTATGCGCGCGCTCGGTATGAGAATTGCGAGATCTGCTGTCTTGTTCTCCATGATCAATGCTTTTTTATCTTTGCAAAGATACGGAAAAAGATTAAATTTGTAGATTACATGACCGTTATTAGATAATTCATGAAAGAATTCGTGCGGATGATGAGGCAGTACGCCTCCCCCTATAAAGGATATCTCGGCGGAGCGGTGATCCTCAACATGCTCTCCGCCGTCTTCAACGTCTTTTCCTTCGCCGTCATCATACCGATGCTGAACATCCTCTTCAACATCGACAAGACCCACTACGATTTCATTGCCTGGGGCACGGAAGGGATGAAGACGAAGGATATCCTGATCAACAACGCCTACTGGACCGTCCAGAACTATACCGAAGCCCACGGGGCGATCGCCGCCCTGCTCGTGCTGAGCGCGGCCATGGCCGTGATGACCGTCCTGAAGACGTCCTGCTATTTCGGGTCGAGCGCGGTCATGATCCCGATCCGGACCGGTATCGTCAAGGACATCCGCGGACGCATCTACAACAAGATCCTCGCCCTGCCGATCGGCTTTTTCTCCCAGGAACGGAAGGGGGACATCATCGCCCGGATGAGCGGCGACGTGCAGGAGGTCGAGACTTCGATCACGGCCTCGATCGAAATGATCATCAAGGATCCGATCCTGATCCTCATCTATTTCGGCATCCTGATCTACACCAGTCCGGAAATGATGGTTATCATGATCCTCTTCGTCCCGGCCTTCATCTGGGTCATGGGCGTCATCGGCAAGCAGCTGAAACGGAAGTCCGTGGAAGCCCAGAATCTCTGGAGCGACACGATGTCCCAGGTTGAAGAGACCCTCGGCGGACTCCGGATCGTCAAGGCCTTCAACGCAGAGAAGAAGATGTCCGCCCGTTTCGAGAAGGTCACCGAGAGCTACCGTTCCAAGATCAGCCGGGTTTCGACCCGCCAGGTGCTCGCCCATCCGGTCAGCGAACTCCTCGGCACGATCATGATCCTGATCGTCCTGTGCATCGGCGGTTCGATGATCATTACCGGGAAAAGCATTTTCGGAGGTTCCTTCATCGACGCCCCGACCTTCATCTTCTTCCTGATCATCCTCTACTCGGTCATCGAGCCGATCAAGGAACTCTCCAAGGCGGTCTACAGCATCCCGAAGGGACTCGCCTCGATGGAACGCATCAACAAGATCCTCGACGCCGGAAATCCCATCGTCGAAAAGGCCGATCCCATCCGTCCCGACGGATTCCGGGAGGGAATTTCCTTCAAGCATGTCGGATTCTCCTACGAAGACGGGCGTGAAATCCTCAAGGATATCAATCTGGAGATCCCGAAGGGCCGGCGCATCGCCATCGTCGGCGAATCCGGAGCCGGCAAATCGACGCTCGTCGACCTCATCCCCCGGTTCTATGACGTGTCCTCCGGATCGATCGAGATCGACGGCGTTCCCATCAAGGATATCGGCATCGCCGAACTGAGGGCGCTGATGGGCAATGTCAACCAGGACCCGATCCTGTTCAATGACACGATTTTCAACAACATCGCCTTCGGTGTCGACAACGCCTCCGAAGAAGAGGTCATCGCCGCCGCCAAGATCGCCAACGCCCACGAATTCATCATGGAAAAGGAGGAAGGTTACCAGACCAACGTCGGCGACCGGGGCGTCAAGTTGTCCGGCGGCCAGCGCCAGCGGATCTCCATCGCCCGGGCCATCCTCAAGAACCCGCCGATCCTGATCCTCGACGAAGCGACAGCATCCCTCGATACAGAATCCGAACGGATCGTCCAGGAAGCCCTCGATCGCCTCATGTCCTCCCGCACCACGATCGCGATCGCCCACCGGCTCTCCACCATCAAGAACTCCGATGAAATCATCGTCATGCACGAGGGTAGGATCGTCGAACGGGGTCGCCACGAAGACCTCCTCGACCTCGGAGGTTATTACAAGAAGTTAAACGATATGCAGGCCCTCTGACATGCCCCGTAAACGTCGTATCTTCGCCAGGATCCTTTTCCTGCTCTATCTGGTTGCCATCTGCATCCTCTGTTTCGGAAAGTTCAGCGGATCGTCGGATTTCCCGATGTCCCTGCTGGGCATCCCTTCGGACAAGATCGTCCATTTCCTCATGTTCCTTCCTTTCCCGATCCTCGCTTTCTTTGCCTTTGACAAATATACCGAAAGCACCGGGAAATCCCTGCTGTACGCAGCCCTGACCTGCCTCGCCGGGTGTCTCCTGGCGGCGGGGACGGAACTGATCCAGTCCCGTCTTTCCTACCGGAGCGGAGATCCGAACGATTTCCTTTCCGACATGGCCGCGATCGTCCTCGGCTCCATCCTGGTTTTCTTCCTCGACATCCGCAAACAAAAGAAACAATGAAAAAGCTCCTCTGTATCCTCATCCCGGGGCTTACCGCCCTGACTCTTTCCGCCCAGAGTCCGATCGTCAAGGCCTACAAGCCGGTCGCGGACTCGCTCAAGACCCTCCTCGAGGAACGGACCTCCGTCAAGACCTCCCTCCGTCTCGACAAGGTCATGCATCGCGGAGATCTCCTCGACATCTATTTTACCCAGGAACTGAGCGACTACCCCTGGCGGAAGGAAGATGTCCAATGGTTCCAGAAGGAGCTGAAAAAGCAGACGCCGGCCGCCTACCGGAGCTATCCGCTCGGCGAGATCTTCGCCGGCGGAACCCCGCTGAAAGACCTCGTGATGCCCGCTCTCGGCAACGACGGGAAACCCGTCGCCAATGCGATGCGGGTTGCCGACCCGAAAGGGAAACCGGTCATCGAAAACATCGACGCCCAAGCTTTCAGGAAAGGCCTTTACGGACGCCATATCGCCCTTTGGCAGAGTCACGGGCGGTATTTCGAGGCGAAGACGGACCGTTGGGAATGGCAGCGCGCCACCCTCCACAGGACGGTCGAGGACATGTATACGCAGAGTTATGTCCTCCCCTTCCTCATCCCGATGCTGGAGAACGCCGGGGCCTATGTCATGACCCCGCGCGAGAGGGACACCTCCTCCGAAGAGGTGGTCTGCGACAATGACACCGCTTTCTCCGGTCCCCGCGACGGGCTCCGGCAGTCGGGCCGGTACGTGGAAAAAGGCTCCTGGACGGATGCGGGAACCGGTTTCGCGGATGCGAAGGCCGCCTATACCGGCTATGACAATCCCTTCACGATGGGATCCGCCCGGCAGGCCGAAATGACTGCCGGGAAAGAAGCGACCGCCACGATCCGCTGGTATCCGGACTTCGACGCCCCCCGGAGGCTCGCCGTCTATATTTCATACAAGACCGTTTCCGGAAGCACCGATGCGGCGTCCTACACGGTCCATCACCTCGGCGGAGAAAGCCGCTTCCGGGTCAACCAGAAGGCGGGCGGAGGCATCTGGATGTACCTCGGGACCTTCGACATGGGCCCGGGAAGCTATGTCAGCCTCGACAACCGTCCGGCCCCCGGCCAGAAATATGTCAAAGGAAGCGTCGTGACGGCGGATGCCGTCCGTTTCGGCGGCGGCGTAGGGAAGATCGCCCGCGGCCTCGAAACGACGGATCCGTCCGAATGGACCGTCTCCGGCCTCCCCTCCTTCGCGGAAGGGGCGATGTACAGCATGCAGTGGAGCGGGATGGACATGCACCTGCTCGACGAATGGGAAAATGATTACCAGAAAGATTACGCCGGCCGCGGGAAATGGGTTTCCTACCTCAGCGGAGGCTCCCGCGCAAATCCGAATGCCCAGGGGAAGCGTATCCCCTTCGACCTCTCCCTCGCTTTCCATACCGACGCGGGCTTGACGCCCGACGACCGGATCGTCGGAACCCTGTCCATCTATACCCTCCTCTGCGAAGGCAGCGACAAACTTCCGAACGGGGAAAGCCGCTACAACGGACGCGAACTGGCCGACCTCGTCCAAACCCAGATCGTCGAGGACGTGCGGAAAGACTTCGAACCCGACTGGACCCGGCGCCAGCTCTGGAACCGCTCCTACAGCGAATCCCGCACCCCGTCCGTCCCCGCGATGCTCCTCGAACTCCTCTCCCACCAGAATTTCGCCGACATGAAATACGGTCTGGACCCGACCTTCCGCTTCACCGTCTCCCGCGCTATCTATAAAGGAATGCTCAAGTACCTGAGCAACCGGTACGGGTGCAACTATGCGGTCCAGCCCCTCCCCGTCGGATCCTTCGCCGCGGAACTCGCGGACGGCAAGGCGCGGCTGAGCTGGAAAGCGACTCCAGACCCGCAGGAACCGACGGCCGACCCGACCGGCTATATCCTCTATACCCGGATCGATGACGGCAGCTTCGACAACGGACTCATCCTCAAAGACGTCCGGAAAGCGGACGGGATCGAAAGCGTGACCGTCCCGATCGCGAAAGGCCATCTCTACTCCTTCAAGATCGTCGCCTTCAACGAGGGCGGAAAGAGCTTCCCCTCCGAGGTCCTCGCCGTCGGAACGCCCGTCGGAGAGGCCAGGAAAGTCCTGATCGTCAATAATTTCAACCGTCTGTCGCCGCCCGCGTGGTTCGATACGCCGACTTATGCCGGTTTTTCGGACGCGACCGACAGCGGCGTTTCCTACGGGGACGAGATCAACTTCATCGGCGAGGTCTACCAGTTCCGCCGCACGGATCCCTGGACGGACGACGACAATCCCGGCTTCGGCGGATCCTTCACCGACAAGGCCGGCAAACTGATTCCCGGCAACACCTTCGACTACCCCGCCTTCCACGGCCGCGCCCTCCTCAAGGCAGGTTTCGCCGTCGCATCGATGAGTGCTGACGCGTTCACGAGGATCGTTCCGCAAGGGTACCTGGCCGCCGACATCATCTGCGGCAAACAGGTGACGACCCTCGTCGGGCGAGGCGCTGCGGAGAACCGGTATCCGGTCTTTCCGGAAGCCTTCCGGAAAGCCGTCACGGCCTTCACAGCCTCGGGAAGCAGCGTGCTCATCTCCGGAGCCTATATCGGGACGGACGCGACGGACAGGGTCTACGACATCGCCCCCGATTCGACATACCGCGCCGAAGCCACGGCCTTCATCAACAACGTCCTCGGCTACAAGTGGCTGACGAACTTCGGTTCCCACTCCGGGAAACTGGTCCCCTATACCAATCCCTATGTCCGTCTCGGCGGAGATTTCCACTTTGTCAGGGACTGCCTCGCCGGAAACGAGAACCGGGTCTATCAGGTCGAGAATCCGGACGGGATCCTGCCCGCAGGGGACAAGAGCTTCGCCATCATGAAATACGACGATACGAAGGTGACGGCCGGAACGGTGTACGACGCAGGAGGCTACCGATGCGTAGCTTTCGGTTTCCCGATCGAAACCCTCGTGTCACCCAAGGAGGCCGACCGCTTGCTCGCTTCGGTCATGAATTGGTTTAACGAAAAATAATTTCAGAAAAATATTAATTTTTTATTGCATTTCAATAATTCTTGCTATATTTGCAGAAACTTAACATTTGAAGCCATGATTGCAACCTGGTGGGCGGAACTCAGCCCTGCAATGAAGATCCTTTGGGCCGTGACCCTATCGGCCTCCCTGATTTTCATCATCCAGACGGTGATGACCTTCCTCGGTGCGGATTCCGGTGGTGACTTCGACGTTGACACCTCCGCGGACATCGATCCGACTCTCTCCAATATCGAGGGCGGATCCAACCTCTACACCTTCCGCAATTTCGTGAATTTCTGCCTCGGTTTCGGATGGAGCGCCATCCTCCTGAGGAGCAGCATCTCCTCGACCGCCGTCCTGATCATCGTGTCGGTTCTCGTCGGCGCGGGTCTCGTCACGCTCGTCATGTACCTGTTCAAATGGCTCAGCGGCATGCAGCAGACCGGGAACATCAATGTCTACAAATCCGCGGTCGGATGCCAGGGAAAGGTCTATCTGACCATCCCGGGAGCACGTGCCGGCGAAGGAAAGATCCAGATTTCCATCCAGGGCGCGGTCCGCGAATACAATGCCCAGACCGACGGCGACACCATCAAGACCGGTACCCCGATCAAAGTGACCGAGGTCATCAATGAAAGCACCCTCCTTGTCGAAGAACTAAACTCCTATATCGTATAATATGGAACAGATCTATCTTATCCTCATCATTATCGCCGTTGCGTTCGTGACGCTGGCGGCCATCCTGAAGCGCTATCGCCGCTGCCCTTCCGACAAGATCCTTGTCATCTATGGTAAGACCGGCAAGAACTCGACCGGTTCGATCTCTTCCGCCCGATGCATCCACGGCGGCGCCGCCTTCATCTGGCCGGTTTTCCAGGATTACGCTTTCCTCGACCTCAAGCCGATCTCGATCGAGTGCAACCTGACGAACGCCCTTTCCAAGCAGAATATCCGTGTCGACGTTCCCTGCCGGTTCACCGTCGGTATCTCCACCGAACCCGAGAACATGACGAACGCCGCCGAGCGCCTTCTCGGCCTCTCCGTCGACAGCATCCAGAACATCGCGACCGATATCCTCTTCGGCCAGCTGCGTCTGGTCATCGCGACGATGGACATCGAGGAAATCAACGCCGACCGCGACAAGTTCCTCGCCAACGTTTCCACGAACGTCGAGGCGGAACTCCGGAAGATCGGTCTGAAGCTCATCAACGTCAACGTAACGGATATCCGTGACGAGTCCGGCTATATCGAGGCCCTCGGTAAGGAAGCCGCCGCCAAGGCGATCAACGATGCGAAGAAGAGCGTCGCCGAGCAGAACCGGTTCGGTGAGATCGGTAAGGCGGAAGCGGACAGGGACAAGGACATCCGGATCGCGGAAACGACCCGTGACACCCGTATCAAGACCGCCGAGGCGAATGCCCTCGCCGTCGAAGGTGAGAACAATTCCAAGATCGCCATCGCGAATTCCAACGCGACCCGCCGCGAGAAGGAGGCCGAGGCCGACCGCGTGGCCGTAGCCGCAGAGAAGGTCCAGGCCGCGAAAGCTCTTGAGGAAGCCTACAAGTCCGAGCGTGATGCGGAACTTGCCCGTGCCGAACGGGAGCAGGCGACCCAGAAGGCCAATGTCGTGGTTCCCGCCCAGATCGAAAAGGAGAAAGCCATCATCGACGCCGAAGCCGAGGCCGAGCAGATTCGCCGCAAGGCGAAGGGTGAGGCGGATGCCATCTACGCCAAGATGGACGCCCAGGCCCGCGGTATCCTCGAGATCCTGACCAAGCAGGCAAGCGGTTTCCAGCAGCTCGTCGGCGCAGCCGAAGGCGATGCCCAGAAGGCCGTCCTGATGATGGTCGCGGACAAGCTCCCGGATCTCGTCAAGACCCAGGTCGAGGCCGTCAAGGGCATCAATATCGACAAGGTGACCGTCTGGGATACCGGCAACGGTGCCGACGGAAAGACCGCGACGTCGAATTTCATTTCCGGGCTGATGAAGTCCGTTCCCCCGCTCAACGAGCTCTTCAACATGGCCGGCATGAACCTGCCTTCCTACCTGAAGGGTCCCGACCAGCAGGAAGAAGCCAAACCGACCGAAGAATAGCGCCTTATGCCGATAATTGTCAACATTGATGTCATGCTCGCCCGGCGGAAGATGTCTTCCCTCGAGCTGGCGGCGAAGATCGGCATCACTCCGGCCAATCTCTCGATCCTTAAGACCGGCAAGGCCAAGGCGATCCGCATTTCAACGATGGATGCGATCTGCAAAGCCCTTGACTGCCAGCCGGGAGACCTCCTCGAATACCGCCCGGAAGAATAATCCGGAATGATTCCAATATGGAAACAGGCCCTGAATTCAGGGCCTGTTTCCGTTTCTTTTACAGTTCTTCGTAGATATACTTCCAGACATCCTCGATCAGGGGACGCTTCTTGCCGGCCGACGCGGTATAGGTGATCACGGCGTTCTTGTCCGGAAGAATCAAGACTACCTGGCACTTGGCTCCGTCCAGTCGCACGGAATTGTGGGTCCCTTTCCACATCTGGTAGCAGTAGCCCTGGTTCCAGTCGTCCGTCGGATCGTCCTTGGACGGATCCTGCTTGATATGGGGCGTCATCGCCCGGTCGAACCACGCCTCGTTGAGAAGACGCTTCCCGTTCCAAACCCCTTTGTTGAGCATGAACAGACCCATCTTCGTGAGGTTCTCGGTCGTGGTATGGAGCCCCCAGCCCCCCATGCTGCACCCTTCGGACGAAAGGTCCCAGACATAGTTCCGGATCCCGAGCGGGCGGAAGAGTTTCCCGTCGAGATACTCCGCGACAGTCTTCCCGGTCAGGCGGGTGATGATGACGGACAGGAGATAGGTATTGAGGCTGTTGTAATGGTATTTCGTCCCGGGGAAGAAACTGAATCCCATATTCAGCGCCGTCCGGGAAGGCTGCGGATCGTGGAGCCCGTTGATATCCCCGATCGTATCCTTTTCCAGTCCGGATGACATGATCAGGAGGTGCTCGACGGTCAGGGCCTGCAACTCAGCGGGAATGACGGAAGGGAGCCATTCTTTCGGGAAGAACTTGATTACCTTGTCCTGGACGCTCAGGAGTCCGTCCTGGACGGCGAATCCGATCGCGGTCGCGGTGAAGGTCTTGCTTGCAGACCAGCAGACATGGAGTTCCTCCGGGGAGTGGCCGGTATCCCAGCGTTCATAGATGACTTTCCCGTCTTTCACGACCATCAGGCTGTGGAGTTCGTCGGTAGCCCGGAGCGCGACGCCGGTGAAGACGGAGTCGAAACGCTCGGTCCGGATGCCGCTGCAGGGATTCCTCGGAAGATGGCGTTCTCTTTTCGCCAGGGTCGCGGGGGAGGCGACCATCAGGCAGACCAGGATGGAAACAAGGATTCTTTTCATCGTCTTTACAGTTTATTGCTTTCTAATATACGGAATAATCCGTAACTTTATCTCCTGAAAGTCTTTCACGACCATGAAAAGAATCTTCTGCTGCGCCCTGAGCGCTATCCTTCTGGCAACGGCCTGTCACAATACGACAAAAGAAGACACCCGTCTCCTGACCGGTTTCTATGAATATGTATTTGGAGAAAAGGAGGCAACCGACTCCGTCCTGCGGGCCTGTCTGGCTCCTTCCGTTCTGGAAAGGATCTGGACGGAAGACTACGACGGATGCTATGCCATCTGGGAATTCCGCACCGGCTTGCAGGATGGGGTCTCCAGCACCTCGTCCGTGGAATCGGTCCGGCCGCTCGGCGACGGATGGTACCGGGTATCCTTCCTCGACCTCGGCGTAGCGGGCGAGACGGATGTAAAGGTGGAGAACGGGAAGATTACCGACTTCCGCCAGAACGACGTAAAACGGTAAATCCTATTTCTTTACATAGTCCATATGGACGGGTGACCAGGTAACGCTCCCGTCCGATTTGACGTCAACCCTGACCAGGTAATCGCCGGGCTTGGGATTGTTGACCTCGCACATGGTTTCCAGAGTAAGGTAATGGACCCCGTTGTAGTCCCGCTCGTCCCACATATGGACATGGCCGCAGAAAACGCAGGTCACGTTCCATTTCTTGAACTGGTCGAGCAGGAAGAAGTTTTCCTCCCGGGTGAATGTGGACGCAAATTCAAAGAACTGGGGACGGAAAATGTTCGTGTGCGTGAAGACAAACGTATTGCGGTAGATGTCGTACTTGCCGTTCAGGGCCCCTTCCTTGATCAGTTCGATCTGCGTATGGCCGAGCGTCCCGCTCGCCGAATCCAGGAAGATGAGGTGATCGAAGACGATATCCCCGTCATCGAGCACAACGATGACATCGATCTCGTAGAAAGAGGAATGGAAGATATTGGACCAGAGGGCCCATCCGTTGTGCGTGATGTCGTGGTTCCCGACTACGGGGAAGAAGGGGTAGACAATCTCGTCAAAGGTAAACCGGATCGGGTCAGGACTGGAATTCCTTTTCTCAACGTATTCATAATCATTTACTTTCCGGTAGTTAGATTCCACATACCGGAGTTTCGCTTCCATCAGAAGCGAGTCCAGGGTGACATAGTACTCCGCCTTCGTATCCGCAATATCACCGAGATGGGCGTAGAAAAGGTCTCCATGGTCCAGCCCTTCCGCCAGCATTTCGTCCATCCGCCCGGGATCGACCGTCAGGTGACTGTCGGCCCCGACCAGGAATGAATAATCATTGTCAGCCGCCAGCCAGACATCGTCTTCATAGTGGTTGAGATAAAACAGGTTGGACATTTTGACCCGGTCCTCGACGGATGTACCCGCGACCAGGACACCGATCGGACTGACTTTGTCACAGGAAACCAGCGAAAGGATTGACAGAACGAGCGGCAAGAGCGTCTTTTTCATCTTACAATACATACCTGAGTCCGAGTTTCAAAGAAGTTTCATAACGGGTGGCAAGCTGACTGAGACTGCCGGCAGGACGGATATTGAACTCTCCGAACAGTTTCATCTGCTCCCGCAGCGTCGAATAGAAGCGGAGGCCCCAGTTGATATTCCAGTTCTCGTAGTAGAAGTGGTCGTAATTGCGGATAAACAGTCCCAGGTTCCAGGGATTGGTACGGGGCATCAGATTAATCCCGAAACCGACGGTCACGGCAACCGGTTCAGTATAGCCCGCACCGGTCCTTCTCGTATCGACTCCGACCATCCGGTAATGGATATAGCTTCCGCCGATGCGGAGATCGACGAAACGGGTCTGCCAGAGCGCGGAGAGATGGAGGATCGGTTCATTGACTCTCCACCGGTTGTACCGGTTGAACAGGAATCTCCCGTCAAAAAAGATGTCGGATTTGCCGACGGGGAGCCGGTAGGTTCCCATCACGTCAAAAGAATAGAGCTGTTTCAGGAACTGGACCTGCTCTCCTACGCTGGCGCTCCAGCGGTCGGACAGATGCCGGGTATAGGTCACGGCTTCACCGACAAAGGTGCCGGTGACGACATTGTACCCTCCCATCAGATAGGCGGAATACTCGGAAGAATGCACTCCGTCATATTTTCGTGAACCGCTGAAATTCTGGGCGGAAGACAGGATCGCGACGGATAGCAGGAACAACACTGCCGGAATTCTATTCATTCTCTTAGATTTGCCGGCAAAAATAAAAAAATATCGGGTTAGAACAAAGGATCAGACCAGAAGATCTTCCGCGCGGATCTTCGGAACATAATGCACCCCTTCCCGGCGGTAGTAGGCCAGGGATTCACCTTCCCGGACCGGTTTCAGGAACACCGTATCGGTCCCCTTCCCTACGGCGAGGACCGCGAGCGGAAGGTACGGGAGGTCCAGGACTTCCTGAAGCTTTTCCCTGTCGAAAGCTCCGACAATCAATGCGTTCAGGCCCATCTCGACGGCCTTGAGTCCCATGCTCTGAAGGGAAATGCCAAGGTCCATGTCGATGAAACGGGTCTCGGGGGCGGTACTGCAAACCACGATGAAGGCTTTCGGCTCCTCCCCTGCCGCCGGAAGATGGAGTTCGGGGAGGGCCGCCCCGAAGCGGAGCAGCCCCATCACCTTTGCCGCCTCCACGCCCGTCACGGGACGGAACCGGAGGGTCTGCCGGTTGCCGGCCGAGGGAAGCAGCGGATTGACGGAAATGATCTCTTCCAGTTTCGAACGGGAAACGGTTACGCCGGAATCGAAACCGCGGTGGCTCCGGTTCCTGTGAAGAAGGGTCTCCAGGGAAGGATTGTTCCGTTTGACGACGACCTTTTTCTTTGCATCCGCGCCGAAGGTCTCTTCGTATTTTTTCTCCAGGAAATTGTCTGCCATGGCTGAAATGGGATTATGATGATACAAAGATAATGCGTTTTCATGAAAAAAATTTGGAAATCCGGATTCTTTTCGTACCTTTGTAGTCCCAAATCGGGATACTTGCTGGGTTCGTATAACGGTTAGTACTCGAGATTCTCAATCTCGCAATAGGAGTTCGATTCTCCTACCCAGTACAAGAGCGGCTGATTCAGTCGCTTTTTTCGTCTGACAATGGGGATGTTTTGGTTTTGACAGCGCCGATGTCGGACGGTAAGCATGCCGGGCGTAGGGACCTTGCCCGTAAATCTCAGATTCCGAAAAACTAGTTGGCAACAACAATTACGCACTCGCTGCTTAATCTGGCCAAGCCGATAAGCTTAATCCGCGCTGCCTAGGCTGCAGCGCCGACGAGTATCCCTCGGACTTTAAGCCCGCTCTGTTCCGGCCCAGGGGTATCATTCAAGCGGGATGCTCCGGCGGATGTCTCTAAAACCGGCTAAGATTCAGGGACTAAGGACTCGGTGGCCCGTCTTCCGGCAGCCCCTTCCCGACAACCAAAGGAAGAATAAGCATGTAGAAAGCCGCCTGGTGCGACGTTTGGACGGCGGTTCGAGTCCGCCCATCTCCACAAAAAAAAGCAGGTCCTGAAGGCCTGCTTTTTTTTGTGGAGATACGCTCCGCTCATCCACTGAGGGGCGTTCCCCTATCAATACCCGGGATTCTGCTGCGAGGCGATCGTCCGGTTGGCGTTGATTTCATCCTGCGGAATCGGAAGGATGATCCGCTGGAAATCCGGAGCGATGACCTTGCTGCGTCCGCTGACGGGGACATCCTGGAAATCATCGTTGAATTCGATCCTTTCCCCTGCCCGGATGCGGTCGAAGAAACGGTGTCCTTCCCCGAACAGTTCCTTGCTCCGCTCGCTGAGGATCAGGGCGTCGCTGACGGATCCGGCCTCGACCGGGGGAAGATTCGGCGAGCGCCGCCGGATGGCATTCAGCCGGGAGGCGGCAAGCGTACGGTCCGGTGTAGAGGCATGCAGGGCAGCCTCCGCGGAGACGAGATACATCTCGGAGAGACGGATCAATTTGATATTCACCGCCGTACGGGTCTCTTTCCCGTCACCGGCAGCGGCAAGTCCACCGACATATTTGTAGCAGGCACCCTTTCTTTCAACTCCGCTCTTCTCCACGGATTCGTCACTGTCCATTACGCCCCAGCGCACGTCCGAAGGGTCCTCCCCCAGCCTGGACAGGAAATAATCGCTTGCCAGGAACCAGCCCTGGGCGTTGGAGAACTGGTGGTACCGGATATAATAGAACCCCAGGGATGCGGTCGTCAGATCCGCTTCCGTATCGACACCGAGTTCCAGGATGGACTCGCTCCCGTACTGTTTCGCCCAGGATGCCGCCCAGTTTTCCGGTTCATACAGAGTATATCCTCCCTGTCCGATGACTTCTTCGGACGCGGCCAGCGCACCGGCATAATCCCGCATGAAGAGCCGTACCCGCGCCTGAAGTGCCCTGTTGGCATAATACCCGACATTCCCGTTCCGATGGGATTTGTCGGCAGAAAGGCGCTCCGCCCCGCTCTCGAGGTCCGAAACGATCTGGCGGTAATTCTCCGCCACGGTCAGACGGCCGGGTTCGCTGCCGGCGGAATGGATGACCGCTGCCTCCGGAATGCCGTAAGCGGAGGGATTCTGGGTATAGGGCGCTCCATACAGACGGACCAGGTCGAACGCCAGCATGGCCCGGAGAGTCAACGCCGCACCCATATAATAGTCGAAGCCCGTTCCGCCCGCTTCTTCCAGGCGCTCGATGTTCCCGATCAGGTTATTGACCTGTATCAGGACGTAAAAGCCTGATGACCAGTATCCTGAATAGGAGTTCGAGGTCGCGGAATGATTGAAGGAATAGAGTCCGTCGAGGCCGCGGCCGGCGGAAAAGATCGTCAGGTCCCCGCCTTTCGCATCGGCGTAGAGGAGAAGGTTCCGTCCATAGAGGCTGGACGAGGTCAGCGAGCGCATGATCCCGTTCAGGGCGACACCGGCGTCGGCCGTGGTCTGGATCGCCTGGGAGGCATTGGCCGAACTCGTCGGCTGCATGTCGAGGAAAGACTCGCACGAGACGCTTGCGAGAAGGATTCCGATCAGTATGATGATTCTTTTCATGGCTTTTCAAGTTTTAAAATTGCAGTTCGACACCGATGACATAGGTTTTTCCAAGCGGGGTTTCCCACCCGCGCGTGCCGTAGACGTTCACCTCGGGATCCGCTTCCTTATAGCAGGAGAAAGTCAGGAGATTGGAGATGTTTCCGAAAATGCGGGCCCGGCTGATGAATGCCCTGCGGGTCAGAGTCGCCGGAAGGGTGTAACCCGCCGATAGCGTTTTCAGACGGAGGAAAGAGGCGTTGTGCAGGTGCCTTGAGGTATACTGCATGGAATCTTCGAGATCCATCCCGGAGAGAGCCGGCTGAGTACCGTCACGGCGGGTCGGAGTCCACATTTCCTGATAGTAGCTCCTTGCACGGATACGCTCCCAGTAGTAGCCGTCATCGGCCACATCCTTGTACGCCCCATCATAGAGACTGCCGCCTATCTTGTAGAGGAAGTCGGCGCCGATGTCGAAGCCGCTGACGCTAAGCCGTGTCGAGAAACCGCCGGAAGCCCTCGGAATGGCGCTCCCGATCACGGTATAGTCCGCCTTCCGGTAGTCATAGGTCGCGCTCCTGCCATTGAAAACGAAGTCCTCATTGTCGTTGTTGGTATAATAGACGCTCTTTCCGTTCTCCGGATTGACGCCGGCCCAGTCATACCCGTAGAAATCAAGGGTGGAGCCGCCTTCCCGGTAGAGGAACTGCGCCCGGTCGTCACTTCCCGTCGGGTCATACCAGATGATATCCTTCCCTTCCGAGAGACTGAGTACACGGGAACGCAGCAGGGCGACATTCGCGGAAGCAGACCAGACAAGCCCGCGGGTCCGGACGAGATCTCCGTGCAGTTCAATCTCCCATCCCCTGTTGTTGATCATGCCGACATTCATCAGGGACGAGGAGAAACCGGTGACCATCGAAATCGGGACATCCTGAAGCAGGTTCTCGGAATTCCGGGAGAAGTACTCGACCGTTCCTCCGAGACGGCCGTTCCAGAGGGTGAAATCGAGGCCGCCGTTGACTGTAGCATTGGTTTCCCAGGTCAGGGAATCGTTGACCGGAGTGATGACCGTTCCGCCCGGATTGCCCATGTAGGCGCTCCGGTAGGACATCAGGTTCATATATCCGTAATTGTCGGTCGGAAGGGTACCGTTGATGCCGTAGGAGGCGCGAAGACGCAGAAGATCGAGGCCGTTCACATTTTGCAGGAAAGGCTCGCGGGTCAGGTTCCAGGCGCCGGAGACCGACCAGAAATTGCCCCAGCGGGTTTCAGGGCTGAGCTTGGACGAACCGTCCCGCCGCCAGGAAGCGGAGAGATAGTAGCGGCCGTCCCAGTCATAATCCGCCTTGGCGAGGAAAGAGACCATGGAATGGCCCCAACGATAACCGTTTCCGGAGATCGTTCCGGCCGTCGCGACCGTGTGGAGAGCACTCGTCGGGAGATTCTCGCCGGTCGTCCGGGTGAAATCCGTCAGGGCTTTTTCCGCTTCGAAACCGGCCATGAACCCGACATGGTTGAGCCCGAAGGTCCGGTCGAAGTTCAGGGTCGTCGAGGAGACAAGGGTCTCGGAGACAGTCCGCATCTCGTGGATGCGGCCTCCGACGGACGCGGCGTTGAAATGGTCCGCGCTGTAATAGAGACTCTCCAGGACGGAGGTATGGTCATAGGAAAGGACCGATTTGAGGTCGAGGCCCGGGAAGAAATGGACGACGGCGGTTTCGGTGATCGAGGCGTCGGTCGTGGTGGCGTCGTTGCTCCACTGGGTGTCGTAATAGACTCCGTTCTGGGCATAGCTGCCGTAGCGGGCCGTCCAGGGATCTCCGGTCTTGTAATCCGTCGGCCAGTAGAGTCCCCAGAGCAGGTTCCGGGTCTGCATGAAACTGTTGGATCCGGTATTCCGGGTATCGTTGTAACCGCTCTTCCCGGTCCGGCCGATGGAGACGTTGGTTCCGAGTTCAAACCAGCGGCCCACCCGCTGGTTCAGGTTGACCCTGCCGGAATAGCGGTTGAAAGAATTGACCCGGAGACGGCCCTGGTCATCCGTATAGGAGAAGGATGCGAAATAGGAAGTCCCGTTCGAGGCGCCGCTGACAGAAAGGTCATAGGATTGATAGACAGCGGTGCGGAAATAGGCGTCGTTCCAGTCAAAGTACCGTCCTTCGCGGCCGGATCCGTCATACTCCAGGATATCGATATGGGCATAGGCGTCCGTGCTCCGGGCCTTGAACGTATATCCGTGCCGGTTGAATTTGCTGTTCAGCCGGGAAATAGCCGCATCGCTGGCCGCGGCCTCGCTCTTGCCCTGGCCCGTCATCGCATAATCGTGGAAAACGGTATAGAGCATGTCGACCTGCTCCTGGACGGAAGCGGCCTCATAATTGCCTGTCGCCCAGGAGGGAGTGAAGCCGACCGAGGCTTTGAAGCGGACGACGGGACGGCCTTCCTTGCCGGTGCGGGTCGTAATAATCACGACGCCGTTGGCAGCCCTGGATCCGTACAGGGAGGATGCCGCGGCATCCTTGAGGACGGAGATGGACTCGATGTCCTCCGGATTGAGGGTGCTGAGCAGGTTACTGGTCGAATAGGTATAGGAGCTCATCTGGCCTGCGTCGCCGCTGCTCACCGGGACCCCGTCGATCACGTAGAGGGGTTCATTGGAGGCGTTCATGGAGCCGATACCCCGGATCCGGATTTCGGGGACGGAACCGGCCTGGCCGGAAGACGTCGTCACCTGCATGCCGGCGACACGGCCGGCGAGAGCATTTTCGAATCCGGATCCCGGGATATCTCGGATCGCGTCACCGCCTACAACCGAGGCGCTTCCGGAATAACTGCTTTTCCGGGCGGTACCATAAGCGACAACGAATACCTCATCGAGACCGGTTCCCGCATCGCGCAGGACGATGGTCATCTGATTCCCGCTGATGGGAACCCTTTGCGTCTGCATACCGAGGAAACTAACCTCCAGGAAACGGGCTCCTTCGGGAACATGAGCTATGGAAAAACGGCCTTCGGGATCCGTCTGGACGCCGATCCGCGTTCCTTCAACGATTACTGCCGCTCCGGCAAGGGGCTGACGGTCGCTTTCCGCGAGAACCGTTCCCCGAATCCCGGTCTGGGCCGGGCACAACACTCCGAGCAAGAGTGTTGACAGACAAAGTGCCAACCTTCTGAACATGATTGTAAGGTTTAAAAAATTAAACTTGGATTTGTGGGGCCCGGAAAGGCTGGACTATCGCTACCGGAGAGCGTTGTGCCGGGGCAATCCCTGCCAGCGACACATCAGTCGCGTCTCATTGTCAGAAAACAAAGAGACGCAGTTGCTTGGACTTTATCTGCTTATATGCGAGGAAAATACACATAAACTGCTAACTGCCCGCAAGGTATGCATAAAAAATCTTGTTTCCAAATTATTTTGTGAAAAATTTTAAAATCCCTCAACATTTCTCGCAGATCTCCGAATCCTTAACGTGAGAAAACCGGATCTTGGCACCTCATATTTCTTCCCATTCATGATTATGCGTCCTCAGGTAGCCGGGGATATCCCGAAGTCTGCCGACTGAAGAACAGGGCATAAGAAAGCCGCCCTAAAAAGGAGCGGCTTTCGGATAGGTATTTCAGGATAGAAATTATTCAGCTACGACTTCGAAGTTGAAGGCACCCTTGATCGCCTTGTAAAGCTTGGCGCAAGCCTCGTAGGTACCGGGTTCCTTGACCTCGGTGGAGGTGATGGTGATATCCTTCTTGTCAATGTTGATTCCCACCTGCGCAAGAGCGTCGGCGAGCTGGGCGGTCGTTACGGAACCGTAGATCTTGCCGGATTCGCTGACCTTGACGGCGACCTTGACGGTCTGGGCGGCGAGCTGGGCGGCAATCGCTTCGGCATCGGCGACGAACTTGGCCTCCTTGTGAGCCCTCTGGCGGAGGGTCTCCTCGTGCATCTTCTTGACGGAAGGGGTCGCTACGGTCGCGAAGCCCTTGGGAACGAGATAGTTGAGTGCGTAACCTGTCTTGACATTTACGATCTCATCTGCATAACCGAGATTGGCTACATCTTTCTTGAGCAAAATTTCCATAAGGCAGATTATTTAAGAAGGTCAGTAACATAGGGAAGGAGCGCAAGGGTGCGGGCCCTCTTGATCGCCTGGGAAACTTTCCTCTGGAATTTGAGGGAGGTTCCGGTGATGCGGCGCGGGAGGATCTTACCCTGCTCGTTGAGGAACTTCTTGAGGAACTCGGGATCCTTGTAATCGACATACTTGATACCGGCTTTCTTGAAGCGGCAGTATTTCTTCTTTCTCACCTCGACGGTCGGGGGATTAAGATAGCGGATTTCGTTTTCGTTTGCCATAATGATTCCTCCTATAGATTACTCTGTCTCGGCGGCCGGTTCTGCAGGGGCTGCCTTGGCTGCCTTGTTGGCCCTTCTCTTCTCAGCGTAAGCCGCTGCGTTCTTGTCGAGGGCGACTGTGAGGTAACGGATGATCCGCTCGTCACGGTGATACTGGGTCTCCAGCGTCGCAACGAACTGGGGATCGGAATTGAATTCGATCAGGTAATAGAAACCTGTGGTCTTGTGCTGGATCGGATAAGCGAGCTGGCGCAGGCCCCAATCCTCTTCGTACACGACTTCGCCGCCATTGTCCTGGATCAGCTGGGTGTACTTGGCAACCGCTTCCTTCATCTGGGCTTCAGACAAAACGGGAGTTGCAATGAAAACGGTCTCGTACTTCTGTACCATTGGTTTGTAATTAATTGTTTATTAAATTTTTACAGTCCTTTCGAGGCGCATTTGCCCGAAAAGGACTGCAAAGATAGGGATTATTTTCGGAAAAACAAACGCTTTCCGGCATTATTTCACGCCCCGGAGGAACTCGAGGGCACGGCCGGCCGCATACGCGACACCCTCCCTGTCAAATCCGTGCGGCTGCCCCTTCATCTTCTCCAGCGTCGCGTCGGGATAGGTCGAAGCCGCCTTTTCGGAATAGGAGACCGGGACCAGGAGATCCGCCGTCCCGTGCAGGATCAGGACCGGATTCCGGTACGAACGCATATCCTTGTAGGGGTCATATTCCAACAGGCCGTCCGCATACTTCTTCCCGAAAGTGAAGCCGAAGAGATTGACCTTCTCGGGCACGGAATCGTAATCCTTGTACAGCAAACGCGCATAATCCGGGATGTTGAACGCCGGGAAAAGCAGGACCATGCCCCGGACCTCCGAAGGATGCCGCGCGCCGACCAGCGCGGAAACCAGTCCTCCCTGGCTGCCTCCGCAGAGGAAGACCCGGGAAGCGTCATAGAAGGATTCCCGTTTCAGGGTCGCCCAGACCGCCTCCAGGTCGTCCGCCTCCGTGAAGATGGACATATTCAGCACATCCCCCTCGCTCTTGGAAGCCTTGCTGCCGCCGCCCCTGAAATCGAAGACATAGGCGGCGTAGCCGTGGGTCGCGGCGGAATCGGCATAGGCGAGGCATTCCTTATAGGTCCCGGAGAGTCCGTGCGAACAGATCAGAAGGGGCACCTTCCCCTTTCTTCCCTTCGGGAAATGGAGCTGTCCGAAAATCTTCTGCCCGTCGCAGGAGGAGTCCAGCTGACGGACTTCTACCTCCCAGATCCTCTGCTCGTCTTCCGCCTCGGGCGGGACGATGACGACCGGCTTGGTACAGGAAAAGGACATGGCCGCGAGTACGGCCATGCCCCAGATCCATCTGATAAGGTTCCTACGCATTATTTTTCGGGGACGTTCTCGAGAACGGCCTTGAGATAGTCCCAGGTCCGTCCGACCGTATCGATCTTCAGACGCTCGTCCGGAGAGTGCGGATAACGGATGGTGGGTCCGATCGAGACCATCTCCCAGTTGGGATACTTCGCGCCCATGATCGCACATTCAAGACCGCCGTGGGTCGCCATGACCTTCATCGGATAGCCGTAAACCTTCTCGAACTGCTCCATCATGACCTTGTTCATCGGAGTGTCGAGTTTCGGGCGCCAGCCGCTGTAGCCGCCGGCGAAGGAAATCTCGGCACCGGCCAGTTCGAAGATGCAGCGGACCCGCTCGGCGAGATCCGCCTTGGCGGTATCGATGGCGCTGCGCATCAGGGAATGGACCCGGATATGACCGCGCTCGGTACGGACGATCGCCATATTGATCGAGGTTTCCGTAAGGCCGGGCATGCTTTGGCTCATCCGGATTACGTTCGACGGGCAGGCGATCATCGCCTTGACCGCATTGAGCATGACGCTCCCCTGGATGAACTTCGGGGCGGCCGGAACGCTTGTCAGTTCCATCGCAGCGGAAGGATCGCTCTCGACGTATTCCGCCTTGACCTCCTCGAAGATATTGACGATCAGTTTCTTGACAGAGTTGACATTCTCTTCCGGAAGTACGATTTCGCAAACGGCTTCGAACGGGATGGCGTTCCGCAGGGAACCGCCGGTGAAGGACACGACCTTCGCCCCGAAATTCTCGAGAAGTGGAAGGAGGATGCGGCACATCACCTTATTGGCATTGGCGCGGTAGAGGGAGATGTCCATGCCGGAATGGCCGCCCTGCAGGCCGCTGACCTTGATGCGGAGACCTTTGTAGCCCTTCGGCGTATTGTACTTGCGGTATTTGAAATCGGCTTTGGCGTCGAGTCCGCCGGCGCATCCGACGCAGAGTTCGCCCTCGTCCTCGGAATCGAGGTTGATGAGGATGTCCCCTTTCAGGACGCCGGGGCGCAGCTTGTTGGCTCCGGTCATGCCGGTCTCTTCGTCATAGGTCACCAGCACTTCGACCGGTCCATGCTTGACGGCAGGATCTTCGAGGACGGCCAGTCCGAGCGCGACTCCGATCCCATTGTCCGCGCCGAGGGTGGTACGGTCCGCCGTAACCCAGTCTCCGTCGATGAGGGTCGTGATCGGGTCATTCAGGAAATCATGGTTGCTGTCGCCCGTCTTCTGCGGAACCATGTCCATATGTCCCTGGAGGATGACACCCTTGCGGTTCTCGAATCCCGGGGTGGCCGGCTTGCGGATGATGATGTTGCCGGTTTCGTCCTTGATGGTCTCGAGACCATGGCTGACGCCCCAATTATAGAGGTATTCGATTACCTTTCCTTCGTGCTTCGAGGGTCTCGGGATCTGGGTAAGGCCGTAGAAGTTATTCCAAACGACCTTGGGCTGTAAATCTTTGATTGTCATTTGCTGATCTATTATTTAACATTGATTGGATAAGACGAGGTTTCGCCGAACTGATAAACCGGGATCCGGGTCTTGAGAAGGGTCTCCCGGCCGTTGGTGAGCGCCGTTTCGCAGACGGCGGGAATCCGATAGTACAGGACCTGTCCGCCCTTGGAGGACTTGCGGGCACCGTCCGCTGCCGGCGCGGCGATGGGCGCCGCCTTGAAGGACAGGAAATAGAGGGTACCGCTCCCGGATTCGGGAGAGGTCAGTCCCCCTTCCGGAGAGAGCCGGAAGACGGGATAAGCGGCATCTTCCTTCCCCTCGACGGGGATGACGGAGAAGGATGCGTTCTGGACCTGGCGGGTAGTGTAACCGACGAACAGGGTCAGATACTCTTCCTCCAGCCGGGAGAGCTCCGCGATGGCGCTCCCGAGGGCTTCGCCGCTATAGGTGGCATCCGTATTCCCGATCGTGATGTTGAAACGCTCCTGACGGGCCCTCAGGACCATGTCGGCCGCTTCCCGGGCGCGTTGCTCGGGGGTAAGGGCGACCGTTACATCCCGCGTCGTGGCGACGCGCGTGACGGACGTATCCGTCTGGACATTCTTATATGTCACTTTCTTTTCAGTCCGGTAGGGGGAGCTCACTCCGAGACGGGAGAAATCCGCCGCATCCTGAGCGGGAAATGTCCATCTCAGGGATTCCATACCGCCGCCGGTCCCGAGAGAGACCAACCCTTGCGTGGAAAGGGTCAGGGCCTGCCCGACCGCTTCGGAAGAAGCGGCCTGGTAACGGGCGGATGGATCCGCCTCGAGGGTAGGTTCGACCGAAACGGAGGAGACATACGTCCGGACGGAAGCTTCCTGCTTCGCCTCGATGCCGAGGAACTTCTTGGCATACCCGGCATAGGGGCCGGGATGGAAGGTCTCCACGACGGCTTCAACGTCGACGCCGATCCGGGTCGAGGGGAGGAAATAGGTAAGGGAATTCTGCCCGGAAAGGGCTGTCGGAAGGGCCATCAGCAGGCCCAGGGCTGCGATAAAACGGATCTTCATATCAGGATTTCCATCTTTTATGTGTCCACAGGTAGTCCCATGGCTGTTTGTTCAAATCTTCTTCCAGCAGTCGGTAGAACCCGGCCATCACCTCCTCGGGAGTCATCTTGGAGGCGTCCTCGCAGATCGGGACGAAGGTCATCTTGTACTTGCCCCGTTCCACGATTTCCCACCGGAGATACATGACGGCGAACCCGAATTTACATGCAAGCGACGTGCCGCCGAACATGGCCTTCGTATTCTGATGCATGAACTCCAGCTCGAAACGGGCGGAATTCCCGTACGGGTGCTGGTCGGTAATGAAATAATAGAACAGTTTCTCGTCCTTGTGCCGGACCGCATAGCGGAGGATGTTCCCGGTCTCGAGATAACCGCAGAAGCCGGACTCCTCGAGCGGAGCCAGCCTCATCTCTTCGATGACCCTGTCCCAGAGCTTGCTGTGCAATTCCTTGTAGACGACCGTCAGGTTCTCGTTCCGGACCAGCAGCGGCTCGTCGGTGTAGTTGAATTCGCAGAGTCCCCCGAAAAGTTCCCAGTTGCCGGTATGGCTGCTCAGGAGCATCACGCTCGGTGCCTTCTCGAAGATCCGGTTGATCTCGGAAACGTTGGTCAGCTCGACGATATGACTGTCATGCAGGCGTTTCAGGCCCTTTTCCCCATGGTTGGCGGCATTCCAGACGGCTTCCGTATAGATATCCGCGAAATGCCGGTAAAACCGCTTCGCCGTCTTCGATATCTCATCGTATTTCATGTCCGGGAAACTCCTCGAGATGTTGGTGATAAGGACTTTTTCACGGTAATGGAGCACGTTCCGGAGCACCCAGGCGAACGCATCGGCGCAGGCCCGGTGGAAACCCAAGGGAAGCCGGCCCAGGAGACGGACCAGGGAAGCCATGAGTTTCTGGCCGAAATTCATTTTTCTCTTTTCCATAATTAGGACAAATATAATAAATCTTTGACTTATCGCGAAAACTTTGCTATATTTGTGAAATAAGACCCGATTATTCTTTAAATACTTAAAATTATATGTTCAAAAATCATCCGAAAGGACTGCTGGCCGCCGCTCTCAGCAACATGGGCGAGCGTTTCGGCTACTACATCATGAATGCGGTCCTGACCCTTTTCCTCTGCTCCAAGTTCGGTCTGACCGATACCAAGGCGGGACTCATCTATTCCTTCTTCTACTGCGGCATCTACGTCCTCGCCCTGGTCGGCGGTATCATCGCGGACCGGACCTCCAACTACAAGGGGACGATCCAGCGCGGTCTCATCATCATGGCCCTCGGCTATGTGCTCCTCTCCATCCCGATCTTCGCGACCCCGGAGAACAAAGTCTGGCTCCTGCCCCTGACCTGCCTGGCGCTCTTCCTGATCGCCTTCGGCAACGGCCTTTTCAAGGGGAATCTCCAGGCCATCGTCGGCCAGCTCTATGACAATTTCGAGGCCGATGCGGCCAAGGAAGGCCCCGAGAAGCTCAAATGGGCCCAGGGACAGCGCGATTCCGGCTTCCAGATCTTCTATGTCTTCATCAATATCGGCGGTCTCGTCGCCCCGTTCGTGGCCCCGTTGATCCGCCAGTGGTGGCTCGGTCTCCACAACGTCACCTACAATGCCCAGCTCCCGCGCCTCTGCCATGAGTTCATCGCCAGCGGAACGGTCTCCGATAACCTCCTTGCGGAAGCGGCCAACGCCGGTGCGACCCTGGATCCCGCCAACCTCGAAGCCGTCGGACGGTTCTGCTCCGACTACCTCAACTTCTTCAATACCGGCGTCCACTTCTCCTTCATCGCCTCCGTCCTCGCGATGCTGCTCTCCCTGGCCATCTTCATGTCCACGAAGAAGATCTTCCCGACACCGGGAAAGAAAGATGCCGCCGTCGCAGCCGGCTATACCGAAGAAGAGAAGATCGCCATGGCGAAGGAGATCAAGCAGCGGATGTACGCTCTCTTCGCCGTCCTCGGCGTCGTCATCTTTTTCTGGTTCTCGTTCCACCAGAACGGACAGTCCCTCTCCTTCTTCGCCCGTGACTTCGTCAATACGAGCAAGATCGCCCCTGAAATCTGGCAGGCCGTCAACCCGTTCTTCGTCATCGTCCTGACCCCGCTCATCATGTGGTTCTTCGGATGGCTCGGAAAACGCGGCAAGCAGATTTCCACGCCCCGGAAGATTGCGTACGGTATGGGCATCGCCGCCATCGCCTATCTCTTCCTGAGCATCTTCTCCTTCAAGATGGGCTATCCTTCCGCCCAGAGCTTCCTCGCCCAGGATACCGCCACCCAGGCTTCGATGAAGGCCGGTCCGTGGGTCCTGATCGTCATGTACTTCTTCCTTACCGTCGCGGAGCTTTTCATTTCCCCGCTCGGTCTTTCCTTCGTCTCGAAGGTCGCCCCGAAGAGCATGCAGGGCCTCTGCCAGGGTCTCTGGCTCGGCGCCACCGCCATCGGCAACCTCTTCCTCTTCCTCGGTCCGAAGATGTACAACGTCATGCCGCTCGGATGGTGCTGGGGCGTATTCTTCTGCCTCTGCCTCATCTCGATGGGCGTCATGTTCGGCATGGTCAAATGGCTTGAAAGAGTAACCAACGCTTAAATCGGAATGTTCAAAGGACAACCGAAAGGTCTGTATGCGCTCGCCCTCGCCAATACGGGCGAGCGCTTCGGCTATTATACGATGCTGGCCATCTTCATGCTGTTCCTGCAGGCCAAATTCGGATTATCCACCGCGGCGGCCGGGCAGATCTATGCGATCTTCCTCGCAGCCGTGTACTTCATGCCCCTGGTCGGGGGCATCATCGCGGACCGGATCGGCTACGGGAAATGCGTAACGGCCGGCATCGCCGTCATGTTCGCCGGGTATGCCTGCATGTCCGTTCCTACGGCCGCGGGCACGACGGGACTCGTCCTGATGATCGGGGCTCTCGTTCTGGTCGCCATCGGAACCGGCCTTTTCAAGGGCAATCTCCAGGTCCTGATCGGCAACCTCTATGACGATCCGAAATATGCGGCGAAACGGGATTCGGCCTTCAGCCTGTTCTATATGGCCATCAACATCGGAGCCATGTTCGCTCCCGCCGCCGCGACCGCCCTGACGAGCCGGCATCTCGCCAGATACGGGCTCGTCTACAACGGAGACCTCCCTTCCCTCGCCCACCGGATCCTCGATGGAGCCCAGGCCGGGACTCCCGACCCGGGAGCGTTCGGTTCGCTCAATGAGATCCTCCTCGCGAGCGGGATGTCCATCGCCCCGGGACAGGGAATCACCGGATTCTGCCGGTTCTACCTGGACAAGCTCTCCACCGCTTACAACCTCGGTTTCGCCGTCGCCTGCATCTCCCTGATCGTGTCCATGGCCATCTACTTCGGCTGCCGGAAATGGTTCGCCCACGCCGATGTCAACGCCAAGCAGGTATCCTCTTCCGGGGAGACGACGGTCCAGCCGCTCAGCAGGGAGCAGACCCGAAGCCGCGTCGTGGCCCTCCTGCTGGTGTTCGCCGTCGTGATTTTCTTCTGGATGGCCTTCAACCAGAACGGATCGACCCTGACGGTCTTCGCCCGGGACTATACGGAAAGCACGGTTTCGGGATGGCCCCGGATCGGGTTCAATGTCTGGGCCCTGATGATGCTCGCCGTTTCCGTCTATACCCTGGTCGGCGCCTTCCAGAGCGATTCCGACAAGGGCAAGGCCGGCCTCGGGATCCTGACCCTCGCCCTTTGGGGCGGCGTCCTGGCGGTGTACCGCAGGATGGACCCGGTGATTCCCGTCCTTCCACAGGAATTCCAGCAGTTCAATCCCTTCTTTGTCGTCGCCCTGACCCCGGTGTCCATGGCTATTTTCGCTGCCCTCGCGAAACGGAACCGGGAGCCCTCCGCCCCGAAGAAGATCGGACTCGGAATGTTCGTCGCCGCCTGCGGCTTCCTGATCATGACCCTCGCCTCGACAGGCCTGGTCATGCCGCAGGTCATCGGCGGTCCGAAGGTCGGGGTGACGCCGCTCATGTCCACCTACCTGGTCCTGACCTTCGCGGAACTGCTCCTGTCCCCTATGGGCATCTCTTTCGTCACGAAAGTAGCCCCGCCCAAGCTCAAGGGGGCGATGATGGGCGGCTGGTTCGCCGCGACGGCCCTCGGGAACTATCTCAGTTCCATCCCTTCCCTGCTCTGGGACAAGATGAGCCTCTGGATGATCTGGGCGATCCTCGCCGGACTCTGCGCCCTCGCCGGACTCGTCATGTTCGCCCTGATGAAACGACTTGAAACCGCAACCGCATAAAGAAGTATGCCCAGGCTCTATATCATAGCCGGATGCAACGGCTCCGGAAAGACGACAGCCTCCTACAACCAGTTGCCGGAACTCCTCGACTGCACCGAATTCGTCAATTCGGACGAATTCGCAAAGAGCCTCTCCCCTTCCAATCCCGACGCCGCCTCGATCCTCGCCGGACGGTACATGCTGATGAAGATCCAGCGCCTGCTCGGGCGCCGGGTCGATTTCTGTATCGAAAGCACCCTCGCGACCCGGTCGCTTCTCCAGATGGTCCGGACGTCCAAGGAGATGGGCTATACCGTGTCCATCCTGTATCTCTGGGTTTCCTCGCCCGAACTGGCCCGGGAACGGGTCCGGGCGCGGGTTGCAGCCGGAGGACACAACGTCAAGGACGAGACCATCCAGCGCCGCTATGACGCCGGCCTGAAGAACTTTTTCGAAATCTATCTTCCGGAATGCGACAGCTGGATGCTGGCGGACAATTCCGAGCCGCCGTTCCGCCTTATCGCGGAAGGAGGCCGGAAAGGGATCACCCTCCACGATCCCGACCTTTATGAAAAAATAAGAAACAGCTATCAATGATCAAAGACAAGCAGCAGTACCTCGATATCTTCGGCGTGACCGAACAGGACCTTCACCGGCTCACCGGCGAAGGGATTTCCCGGGGAGGAGACTATGTCGACCTGTTTTTTGAGAATACGACCTACGGCAACCTGATGCTCCGGGATTCGGAGGTCACCTCCGGCGGACAACATATCGACTACGGTGTCGGCATCCGCGTCCTCAGCGGGGAAAAGACGGGATATGCCTACTCGGAAAGCACGGCCCTTCCCGACATGCTCTCAGCCTGCAAGGCCGCTTCGGCCATCTCCTCCGGCAACCCTTCCGTGACGGACTACGGCACCGCCGCTCCCTTCCGGGGCAGTCCGAATCCCGCGGCCGACCGCTATCCGGTCGGGAAGCACTGGCGGAGCACCCCCGTCGGGGAATTCCTGCCTTTCCTCCGCGACCTCGAAAAAGAAGTACGGAGCCGTGACGCGAGAATCGTCAAGGTCATCGCCATGCTTTCCTGGGAGGTAAGCGATGTCCTGATGTTCAATTCCCTCTCGGAGCTGAAATACGACACCCGCCCCATGGGGACCGTCTCCGTCTCCGCCATTTTCCAGAAGGACGGAAAGACCGAGAACAAAACGACTTCAAGGAGCTGGCGCACAGGCGTCGAAATGCTGACCGGAGAACTGATCCGGGAACTCGCCGGTCTCGTCGTCAAGGGGATCGACGACCGGTTCGAAGCGCAGCGCCCGAAAGGCGGGAAGATGGACGTCGTGATGGGTGCCGGAGCCTCCGGAATCCTCCTCCACGAAGCCATGGGCCATGCCTTCGAAGCGGATTTCAACCGCAAGGGACAGTCCATCTTTACCGGAAAGATCGGCCAAAAGGTCTGCGCGGAAAACATCAGCATCGTGGACGATGCGACGCTCCGGGGGAACCGGGGATCCCTGAATTTCGACGACGAGGGAGTTCCGGGACAGCGGACCTGCATGGTCGAAAACGGCATCCTGACCTCCTATCTCCACGACCGGATCAGCGCCAGACATTTCGGGGTCTCCCCGACCGGGAACGGCCGGAGGGAATCGTTCCGCTATGCTCCCATTCCGCGGATGCGGGCGACTTATATGGAAAATGGAGATGCCGCTCCCGAAGACATCGTCTCGGAAGTGAAGAAGGGCATTTTCGTCGACGAGTTTTCCAACGGGCAGGTCAAGATCGGGGAAGGCGACTTCACGTTCTATGTCAGGAGCGGCTACCTTATCGAAGACGGCCGTCTGACCAGGCCGGTAAAGGATATCAACATCATCGGGAACGGCCCGGCCGCCCTCGCGGACATCGTCGCCGTCGGGAACGACCTGATTGTCGACGAAGGGGCATGGACCTGCGGGAAAGGACAGAGCGTCCCCGTCTCCTGCGGGATTCCGACGGTACTCGTGAAAAACCTGACGGTAGGAGGAGAATAATGGAGAAAGAAATCGAAATCGCACGGAGAAGCATCCGTTTCGCCCTGGAGCACGGGGCGGACAAGGTCAGGGTCAATCTGACGAGGAACCTGACGAACCTGATCGGAATCCTCGACGGGGAGGTGGACAAGGTTTCCAGCGCCCTGGACCGGAGTCTCAGCCTGGCCATTTTCGCAGACGGTAAATTCGGCGTCTTTTCCACGAACCGGCTTGAAGAAACAGGGTTGGAGCACTTCATCCTGCAGTCCATCGAGACCGTCAGGATGCTCGCAAAAGACCCTTTCAGGGTGCTTCCCGATCCGGACCGGAAGGTAAAGGATGCGGTGACCGGGACCGAACTCGGACTCTATGACCCATCCTACCCGGAACTGGGGACGGAACGGAGGCTGGAACTGGCCCTCGGGAGTTCCATATGGACCCGGAAAGAGCAGTGGGAGAAGGGATTCACCCTGATTTCCGAAGAGGGAGAGTACTCGGACAGCATCTTCGACAGCGTCATCATGGACTCGGAAGGACTGTTCGCCCGTCACAGGGAGACCACCTTCGACATCGGATATGAAACGACGGTCGAGACCCCCGCGGGGGAAAGGTTCAGCGCCTACTGGTGGGACTGCGCCCCGCGTCTGGAAGAAGTGCTCGGGGCCATCTCCGGCTGCTCCGGGAAGGCGGTCGAGCGGGCTGCCGCCCAGATCGGCCCCCGCCCGCACAGTGGCGGAAAGATGAACCTCGTCATCGATTCCGAATGCGCCTCGAGGCTCGTCAAACCGATTCTCGGTGCGCTCGGCGGCCACGCCATCCAGCAGAAGAACTCGTTCCTCATGGACAAACTCGGGGAGAAGGTTTTCCCGGAGAACCTGACGATTCTCGACCAGCCGCATGTGAAGGGACGGAGCGGCTCCCGCCTCTATGACAGCGAGGGAGTAGCCACCCGTCCGAGAGCCATCATTGAAAAAGGCGTCGTCAAGACTTATTTCATCAGTTCCTACATCGCTGGCAAGCTGGGCATGGACCCGACCGTGGAAGACTTCACCCGCGCCGTCCTCCTCCCCGTCGGAGGGTGCAAGACCCGGGAGGACGTCCTCGCGAAGGCCGGGGAAGGGATTCTCGTCACCGGATTCAACGGCGGGAACAGCAGCTCGACGACCGGCGACTTCTCGTTCGGCATCGAAGGCTTCCGGTTCAAGAACGGAAAGATCGTCCACCCGGTCCGGGAGATGCTCATCACGGGCAATTTCATCACGCTCTGGAACAACCTTTTCGCAGCCGCGGAGGATGTCAGGCCGTGCATGTCGAATTTTATTCCTACCTTAGCGTTCTCAAACGTTGATTTCAGCGGATAACCATGAAGATTGAAAAGAATAAAGTCGTGGCCGTCACATACGACCTGACCGTCGACGGGAAGCTCGCCGACCGGGCCACGGAAGATCGTCCCCTGGACTACATCCACGGGACCCATATGCTGATTCCCAGATTCGAAGCCGAGGTCGAAGGGCTGGAAGAAGGGGCCGAATTCACCTTTGCCGTCACTCCGGAGGAAGGATACGGCGAATACGACGAGAAGATGTGTTTCGACGTACCCCGCTCCGCCTTCACGATCAACGGAGAAATCCGGGAGGACCTGATGCAGGTCGGCCGCACGGTGCCGATGATGGGCCGGGACGGGAATGTCCTCCAGGCCGTCATCGTCGCGGTCAAGCCTGACGGGGTCACCCTCGATTTCAACCATCCGATGGCCGGAAAGGAGCTGCATTTCACCGGAAAAGTCCTGAGCGTAAGGGATGCGACGGAGAAAGAGCTCACGGAAGGCCTTCACGGTGAGTACCTTCCCCCGGAAGAAGGGCACCATTGCTGCCATGGCAAGGGCCATTGTCACGGGGAGGGCCATCACCACGGGGACGGCCATCACCACGGGGACGGCGAATGCTGTCACGGAGAAGGTCACCACGGCGACGGCGAATGCTGCCACGGAAAGGGCCATTGCCACCACGAAGAATAAGTCGTGAAAACCGCCGTCGTCATACTGAACTGGAATACGAAGGACTACCTGCGGCAGTTCCTTCCGCCGCTCCTGTCCTCGGTCTCGGGGCTGGACGCGGAAGTCATCGTGGCGGACAGCGCCTCCACGGACGGGTCCATGCAGATGATGGCGGAAGAGTTCCCGGATATCCGGCGGATCCTCCTTCCGGAGAACTACGGATTCACGGGCGGCTACAACCGCGCACTCGCCCAGGTGGACGCTGAATACTTTGTCCTCATCAACTCGGACATCGAGGTCCCTTCCGGCTGGCTGGGCCCCCTCGTCGACTGGATGGACACCCATCCCGAATGCGGCGTATGCGGGCCGAAACTCCTGTCCTGGTACCGGAGGGATACCTTCGAGTATGCGGGAGCGGCCGGCGGACTGCTGGACAAGCTCGGCTATCCGTTCTGCCGGGGGCGGGTCATGGGCAAGGTCGAAAAAGATACCGGCCAGTACGACTCCCCCGCCGACGTGATGTGGGTCTCGGGAGCATGCCTGATGGTCCGGAGCCGCCTTTGGAAGGCCCTGGGCGGCCTGGACGACCGCTTTTTCGCCCATATGGAAGAGATTGATTTCTGCTGGCGGGTCCAGCTGGAGGACTTTCGCGTCACCGTCGTGCCGGAATCCCGGGTCTACCATATCGGCGGAGGAACCCTTCCTTCCACTTCTCCCTGGAAACTCAAGCTCAATTTCAGGAACGACCTTCTCATGATGGAGAACAATCTGGTGCGGACCTACGCCTCCCGGGGGTGCCGCCATCCTTTCGGCCGGGCCGCCCGAACCCTTTTCCTGAGGCGGATCCTGGACGGGTGCTCCGCCCTTGTCTATCTCCTGACCGGGAATATCCCCTATTTCAAGGCGGTTCTCGCCGCCCACCGCGAATTCCGCTCCCTCCGGAGACGCCCGGATCCGGAAACCGTACGGAAACAAAAAGCCGTCCGGCTGGACGGCTTCTGCGACTTCTGGATGATTCCGAGGGCGATTCTCGGAAAACTCTGATTCCCTACCGGAAGAACTTGTCCACCTCCTTGACGGCGTCCGGAAGGGCGAACACGGCGACGCGGTCATAGGGTTCGATGTGCGTATCGCCGACCGCGATGAAAGAGTCCCCTCCCCGGATGACACCACCGATGATGGCATTCTTCGGGAAATCGGTCTCCTTGAGCGGCGCCCGGGTAATCTTGCTCCCGGGGGCGACCGTATACTCGAGGGCCTCCGCATCGGTGCCGCTCATATACTTGACGAAACGGACCTTGTCGCTGAGGGTGAACTTGAAGATACGGCCCGCCGTAATCAGTTTCTTGTTGATGACGGCATCGACGCCCATCTCGTCGGCCAGTTTCAGGTACTCGATGTTTTCCACCTCGGCGATCACGCGTTCGACCCCGAATTTCTTGGCGACCACGCAGGCGAGGATGTTGGCCTCGTCATTGTCCGTAACGGCGACGAAAGCGTCGAAGGTCTTGATGGACTCTTCCACGAGGAAATCCGAATTCCTTCCGTCCCCGTTGACCACGGTAACGGATTCTGGCAGGCGTTCGGAAAGTTCCCGGCAGCGGTTCCGGTCGGAATCGATGATCTTGACGTTGCCGGCCTGGCGGCTGAGCTGTTCCGCGACCAGTTCGCCGATCCGGCTTCCCCCGAGGATCATGACGCTGTCGACGTCGAAGTTGTCCTTTCCGAGGAAATGCATCAGCGATGCCATCCCTTCCCGCTTGGAAATGATATAGATATGGTCCATGTACCTGAACTTCGTATCGAACTTCGGGATGATGGTCTCATCGCGGCGGGCGATGGCGATGATCCGGAACTGGACCTCCGAATTCACGGCAGAGACGGACTTGACGAATTCGGCGACCTTCATGTCCAGGATCGGGGAATCCTCGTCGATCTTGAAAACGGCCAGCTGCAGTTTCCCGCGGGCGAAGTCCATGGAGTCCGTCGAAGCGGTATGACGGAGGAGATCGATGATCTCATCACAGGCGATCTTCTCGGGACAAAAGAGGAGATCAAGACCCATATCCTTGAAAATCAACCGGTTCTCAGCATCGAGATAATCCGGGTCATCGACCCGGGCGGTTACCTTGGCGGTTCCCAGCTTCTTGGCCAGGAGGGCGCTGACGATATTGACGGACTGGGGGACATGCGGACATACGGCGACCAGCAGGTCGGCAGACGCAGCCCCGGCCTCTTCCAGGATGGAAATCGACGTCGGATCCCCGTGGACCGTCACGACATCGGCGACGCCGAGCAGCCGGGTCAGCCGGCCGTTGTCCTCGTCGATGACGGTGATGTCGTTGGACTCGTGGCTGAGCATCTTGGCCAGATGCGACCCCACTTCTCCCGCTCCTACAATTATGATTCTCATATCCGTGTACTTGCTTATCCTGCAAATTTAAACAATTAATTATTATTTTTGCAACCGTTATGGCAAGTTACCTTCAGATCGAGAACATATCCAAGTCCTACGGACCCAAAGTCCTGTTCGAAAACATTTCCCTGAATGTCAATGAAGGGGACAAGATCGCCCTGATCGCTCCGAACGGGACCGGCAAGACCTCCCTCCTGAGGATACTCGCCGGGAAAGACAAGTCGGACAGCGGCGGAAAGATCCTGTTCCTGAAAGACATCCGGATCGCGTTTCTCGAACAGGAATACGCCTATGACCCCGATAAAACCATCATGCGGCAGATCATGGACGGTTCCGAGGAATGGACCCGGCATCTCGATACCGAGCACTGGTACGCCTATGAACGCCGGGTGATCGAACTGCTGACGGGATTCGGGCTGACGGACCGGGACAAGCCCATGTCGGAACTCTCCGGCGGCGAGGTCAAGCGGGTCGCCATCACGGAAATGCTCGCCTCGGAGGCGGACTTTTTCATCATGGACGAGCCCACAAACCACCTCGACATCGACGCCATCGAATTCCTGGAGGAGGAACTGACCCGCTCGCGCTGCACCCTGCTGATGGTAACGCACGACCGGTACTTCCTGGACAGCATCTGCAACATCGTCATGGAACTGGACCGCGGAAACCTCTATACCTACCGCGGGAACTACCGGAATTTCCTGGAAAAGAGGGCCGAACGGATCGACCAGTACAACGCCGAAACGGACAAGGTCCGGAATATCCTCCGGCGGGAACTCGAGTGGATGCACAGTTCCCCCTGCGCCCGGACGGGAAAGGCGAAAGCCCGGAAAAACGCCTTTTACGGGCTGAAGGAGCGGGCAGGCGAAGTCTACCGTGAAAAGAGCGTCGACCTCAAGGAGATGCCCGCCGGGACGACCTATCTCGGCAACAAGGTCATCAATTGCCGGGACCTGTCCTTCTGGTGGAACGGGAAATGCTATCTGGACCGGTTCACCTATAACTTCCAGCGCTACGAACGGGTCGGGATCGTCGGCCGGAACGCGGCCGGGAAAACGACCTTCCTGAATCTCCTGACCGGAGGCTGGGATCCTTCGCTCGGCGGGGAGATGAGCGGGACGATCGACCGGGGAGAATCCCTCCGGATCGGTTGCTACAACCAGTCCGGAATGACCTTCGACGAGGACCAGACCGTCCTCGAAACGGTCAACGACACCCATCTTCTCGGGCGCTTCCTGTTCACCCACGACATGCTCTCGAGCAAGGTTGCCCGCCTTTCCGGCGGGGAAAAGCGGAGGCTCTATCTCCTGACCGTCCTCATGCAGCAGCCGAATCTCCTGATTCTGGACGAGCCCACGAACGACCTGGACATCGTGACCCTCAACATTCTGGAAGAGTATCTCAAGGAATTCAAGGGGAGCCTGATCATCGTTTCCCATGACCGGCATTTTTTGGACCGCCTCGTCGACCATCTCTTCGTATTCTGCGGGGACGGCGTCGTCAAGGACTTCATCGGCAGCTATTCCCAGTACCACGACTACCTCAAGGAGTACGAGAAAGAGAAGGCCGCCCGGGAAAAGGCGGCGCGGACCCGGGAAACGGCTCCCAAGCAGGCCGAGGCGCCTGAAAGGAAGCGGAAACTCTCCTGGAAAGAAAGCCGGGAACTGGAGGAATTGGAAAAAGCCCTCCCCGAACTGGAATCGGAGAAGGCTTCGATCGAAGAGAAGCTGTCGGGAGGTCTCCTGGATCCGGACGAGGTCCGGAAACTGTCGGGACGCTACTCCGAGGTGCAGGCCCTCCTGGATGAGAAGGAGACCCGCTGGCTGGAACTTCAGCTATAGATCTTCCCGGGAGAACTGGACGGTCGTATAACCTCTCGTCTGCTTCATGATGCGGTCCGGATAATTGGAGATGATCGCATCGACGCCGTAGCTGATCATCCTCGCAATGTCCTCCGGTTCATCCACCGTCCATGGAACGACCTTGATCCCGTGCTCGTGGCAGTAGGCCACATTCTCCGCCGTCACATCGTGATAATTCGGACTCCACCAGTCGGGGATGAATCCCAGTTTGTCCAGAAGGGTCTCGACCGAGGATTCTTTCGACGTAAGGTAAGAGAGGAAGATGGACGGATACTTTTCATGCATGTAATTGAGGGCCCGGAGATCGAAACTCTGGATGACGAGACGGTCGCCCAGATCCTTGCTTTCCAGCAGCGGGATGCAGAGGTCGACGAATTCCGTGTACACGGGACAATAGGTTCCTTCGTCCTTCCGGGTCGTCGACTTGATCTCGATGTTGTAGCGGACCGGTGAGAAACCGTGCTCGGCGGTATACTGCTCCACGATGTCGATCAGTTCGGATGCGAGCGGCTTGACCGCAGGGACATTCGCCTGGGTCGGCCACAGTTCATTCGGGCGGAGACCCACATCCCATTTCGCAATATCCTCGTAGTCAAGGTGATAGAGATATGTCTTCGGATCGTCCTGCTGTACGAGGGAACTGTCGGGACGCATGGAATAGCGGGGATGGAAATAGTTCTCATGGGACACGACGACCTGACGGTCCTTCGAGATCTGCAGGTCCATCTCCAGGGTATTCTCACCGAGACGGATGGCGTTGATCATGGCCGGAACGGTATTCTCGGGCATCAGGCCCGCTCCCCCGCGGTGGCCCTGGATATCAACGTAGTTGCGCATGTCGAACTCATATTTCCAGGTCTTTCCGGCAGGATTGACGACCTTGATGCCGACGGTCCGGGCATACTGGCTCGGAGTCGCCGCGAAATAATGGAGGTTCAGCCGGGGCCGCTTGTAACTGGAGATAGTATTCGGATAGACCCCCTGGATCTCTCGGATATAGGTCGGAGAAACGTCCAGGGTCTCATAAAGCTCGCCCATTTCCACTCCGTCCTGGGTCCAGGAAACCGACCAGGAAGGATCGTAATCCCAGACATTGGCCACGAGGGAGTTGGGATGGCGGGTGGACTGACCCGGATCGATGAACTCGACCTGATAGTCGTCGGGAAAGTCGATGTTGTGCCAGTACCAGCTCAGGACTCCCCTGTTGTTGTTGAAGATCTCGTAGCCGCGGGGCGTTCCGTCGTTGCAGACCTTGGTAGACCACCAGGCGCCGCAGATGCTCGCCGCATTGTGTTCGATGATATCGTCGCTGTAGATCAGGTTGTTCTGGATATGGGTATGACCGCAGAGGAAATCGACCTGCCGGCCTTCCAGAATGTCGAGCATCTCCTGTCCGTTGACGACGTCGGGGTGCTTGTCATTGAACCACCGGTAGAGAGGGCTGTGCTGGGCGATGAAAAGGTGCGTCTCCTTCGGGACATAGGAGAGAAGGTTCCGTACGAAGGCAAGGGTCTCTTCCGAGTAGCCTTCCCTGTATTTGCCGCTCTTGGTCGGATCGTCGGTCCCTCCCGTAAAGAGCAGGTTATCTAGGCCGATGACGAGGTCGTTCCCCAGGAAGAAGGCGTAGTTGACCGGTCCGAAAGCACTCTCATATCCTTCGACGGCCGCCTTTCCGGCGCGGTCCTGATTGTGGTCATGGTTGCCGATCACCGCATAGCAGGGAACGCCGGTACGGGCCATCGCCGCTTTGTAATCCGGGTAAATGTCCAGGATATTCCAGGCGATGTCACCGAGGGCGATGATGACAGTCGGGTTCTTCGCGCTGTACTCTTTCGCCCGGGCGATGAGGTCCTGGAGCGGTTCGGCGAGGAACTGAGACACGTGCTGCGGTTTCATCTGCGGATCCGATACCGAGAATATGGTATAGTCCGAAACGGGCGCAACCGGCCGGAGGGTAAAGTCATAGACTTTTTCCTTCGTGAGTTCCCGGTAGAATTCTACGGTTCCGGAAGAGAAGTCCGCGGTATAGCCTGAAGGGGTAACGACCGAGACGAAACGGGCGTCTTTCGCCACGTTCAGCTTGTACGCTCCCCGGGCGTCCGTCACGGTGAAATGGACGCCGTCCGTTACGATGACACCGGAAAGGGCCTCGCCTTCCCCGCGGACCGTACCGCGGATTTTGCGTGCGTCGGCCGAGAGCGATACCGCCAGCAGAACCGACAGGACAATCAGGATTCTTTTCATATGAAAGGTTTTGACAATTGGTTACCCAAAGTTAGCAAAAAAAACCTAAAACAGGCCCTCCAGAACGGAAGGATCGAAATCTCCGAACCATTCATGGCATTTAGCGGCGGCCTGATCCTTGACTTCGGGCGTGATGCATTTGGCGACCGTATAGATCGCCCACGTCAGGGCTGCTAGGTCATCCGTAAATCCGGCAAGGGGGATCCAGTCCGGAATCAGATCGAGCGGCAGGATCAGGTAACCGAGGGCGCCCAGGATCTTGTTCCGGTCCTTTCTCGGGGTCATCGGATTCTTCAGGACATAATAAAGCAGCAGGGCCGCATAGACGACCTTGATGCCGGCCACCTTGGCGACGGCGCTCAGCTTGTCCCAGAACCGGTCCTCGGAATAATTATTTTCGTACTTTTCGGGAACTGTTTCCAGTTCATACTTGATATCGTTTTCGTCCATGGCTTCGTACGCGTCCGCTGGTGGACGCTCCCCTTCTGTCTGCAAAAACCATACTATTGCCATACGGGGGAGCAAAAAGGGACCGGCCCAGACGGACCGGTCCCTGAAAAGCATTCCGGGTGTCAGGTTTACATGGCAGTCACCTTGATATTGTCGAGATACCAGCGGTTCTGGCCCCGTTCCGGATTTTCGACATACGGATTGTTATTCGTCGGACGGATCTTGATCCGGGTATCCTTGTCTATTCCGTTCAACGTAACCGAAGCATGCTGCCACTCGATCTTGCTCTCCCCGTCCGTCCGGATCTGGGCGGATTCGATCGCAGGACTGAGGGCGTCGCTGCTTTCGGCGCAAGTGCCATTGCCGACAATCTCGACCGTCAGGGTCATGAGGTCGGCCTTATAGGCGCCCGTGACCTGCCAGCACCAGTCGAAGGTAATGGCTGCATTCACGGTACCCTTGATGGAAGACATGGCCGGAAGCGTAATGCCTGAGTTCCAGTCGCTCTTTCCGAACTTGAGGTAATTCTTCTGGAGATAGAGGACCTTTCCGGGAATATTCTCGGCCGTGACTTCCGTCCAAGGCAAATCCTTTTTCCCTTCGAAATATCCGTACCCGCGGGTGACAAACTCAACCAGGAAGCCGTCGCAAGCAGCGGAAGTAAAGACATTGGGAGCGGTCGTGGAAGGATCATTGTCCTTGACGGCATCTCCGGCTGAAGCGGCCGTGGCCCAAGGGGCGATCCACTCGAAATCATCCTCAAAGAGGACGGTCCCGGGTTTGACGTCTCCGCCAGGTCCGGGTCCGCCGCCCTCGGGAGCGTCCGTCACTTCGAGGACAGGACCCGCATCCTCACCGTCATCATCGTTGTCGGCGATGCGGCAGGTGCCTCCGTTCGGATTGGCGAGAGCACCCTTACCGTTGGACTGCCAGTTGGCAACGCAGCGCATCCGGAACATCGGTTCGCGGCAAGGGGCGGCCAGCGTCCATGAACTCTCGACCACGACATTCGAAGTCGGCTCGATGAAATTGTACTTGACGTTCAGGCCGGTCTCGCTTTCCGTCTCGACGGGATACTCCTCGGCAGGCTTCCATTCGGCGCCGTCGAAGTACTCGAGCATCCAGTATTTCTGGCCGGTGGCCGAGATGCGGGTCAGGAACTTGATGTGCAGGTTGGTTCCGGCAGGATACTCATAATTGTCGGTAGCGGAGAAGAGCCAGTAGTCACCCGGCCAGGCACCCGTCACATAAGGATGGCCCGTACCGCCGACGATACGCTTCGGATTGCCGGAGGTCGGGGAATAACCGTTCTTGTCGACCTGGTAGTAAGTGATCTTTCCGCTTCCTTCCACATTGGCAGGAACATACAGATCACTGAACCCTTCCGCCTGGCTCACGGCACCGGAAGTACCGCCGAACAGATCAGCATAGCCGCTCATCAGGCCCGTCGTGAACCGCCACTTGGCGCGAAGGAGCTTGTCCGGACGGGGAACCACGGCGGGACCGTTGTCCTTGATGGCCGTCAGGACCATATTGAGGTTGTTGCCTTTTTCACCGATCAGGTATCCGGTCAGGACCAGCTTGTTGCCGACGAGTCCGGCAAGGCCCATCTCCGCGAGCGCCGTCGGGGCGACGCTCTTCGTCGCACCTTCGACACTGAGGGCGGAGCCGTCATATACGCCGGAAACCGTGACAAATGCCGGATCGGTATAGGTCACACCGTCGATGAGAGCGGTGATGTCCGTCGCATCCGGATAGTTCACCGCCGAATGAGAATCGACGGAGAAGCCTTCCAAATCGCTCACGACAGGCACATTGTTCTTGGTCTCCTTGACGCCCTTGAAGCTGATGACGTCACCCACGGTGATATCCTGCTTGAGAGCCATGACCAGAAGGGCCTTTCCGTCGGAGAGGACGGCGTTGGTACCGTCATAAGCGACGACCTGCGCACCACCGAAATTGACGAACTGCCCATCCTTGACGGAAGCGAGCGTCGAGACGGTAGCATCCGCGGCGCCGCGGTACTTGTCGCCGTTCTGGACGACGATGATATAGGAGTAGCTGATCAGACGGTTGCCGTGGATGGCAATCGTATCCCGGCGGGGGGCCAGCAAGCCCTGCCCGTCCTTGTTGTCAGCGACGGAAACGGACACGCCTTCGACGGTACCGGAGCCGCTGGTCTGCGAGAGCGTGATCCAGGAAGGCGAATCCGCGACCCAGTCGCCGTCGGAATAGACGGTGATCGTCTGGGGAGCGGCGCCGACCGCCTCGAACTGCATGACGGAAGCACTGGGAATGACAGCCTTGGCAACCGTGTCTTTCTCAACAGGGGTGCAGGCGGCCAGTCCGGCGCCGATCATCAGAGCGAGCGCTCCAAGAGATAAGATTCTTTTCATATCCATAATTCTTGTCATCTTTAAAAGTTAAGGCCGTCGTCCCAACCCGGATTCTGGGTCAGGTTATGGTTCAGGGAACGGTCGTCGAGCGGAATCGGATAGAAATAATCGCGTCCCTCGTCGAATTTGATCTCGCCCCGGTCCGTGTACGGCTTGTACGGAGTTATATAACCGCCGTTCTCGCCGTCGGAGAGATAGATGTCGGTTCCGATCTTGAACAGATAGGTCGCGACCGTCTTTGCCGGGGGCACGTCGGAGGCGCCATAGATAGCCACGTCCGCCTTTCCGTCACCGTCGATGTCATACACGCCCTTGCCCGGGAAATAGATGCCGTAAATCGGCTGTTCCAGGCATTTACCGCATTTCCAGCGGATGAGGTCATGGTACCGGTAGCTCTCCTGGGCCAGTTCAACCGCACGTTCACGGCGGATCTCAAGGATGATGCCCTTGTTGGTTCCGGAAACATTGGTATACCCCCATTGCGCGGAGGAAAGGAAGGGGTCCGGATTCGCATTGGCGGCAGCCAGGTTCAGGTCCGGCATGCCGGCACGCTTGCGGATCTTGTTCACGGTCTTGTCGAGGTCGTTCTGGTCGATGACTCCGAGCTCGGCCTTCGCCTCGGCATATTCGAGGTAGATCTCCGCAAGCCTGAAGACGGGAATGTCGTTGAAAGAACGGTCGAACTTGTCATTGGAGGGATTGCCCTCCGGCATCAGCCACTTCGCCGTATGGTATCCGGTCAGGGTTATGCCCGGATCGACGTTCAGCGTGTTGCTGGAATAACTGTACTTGCCGGCGCTCTCGACTACCCGGTGATGGCCGGGGAGACGGATGGTCTGGCCCAGACGGGGATCCCGGTCTTTCACTTCGTCGACGAAGGACATCGTCTCCCAACCGGGTTTGTCCGTGAAGCGGGTACCGTCCTTCATCAGATAGGAACAGGCCAGCTTGCGGGTCATGCTGATACGTCCCTGGGAGTTCATCACAGCCATCGCTGTCCCGTTGTGCCACTGCTCGAGCGGGTTGTCGAAATTGATGGACAGGATGAATTCATCGTCGCTGGCTTCATACTCGGAGAAGAGCACGGTATAGTCCAGATTCGGGTTGCCGGTAGAATAGAGTTTGTGAGGGCTCCGGGTAATCACGACATCCGCAGCCTCATACGCGAGCTTGAGATAATCCTGCCAGGTACGTCCCTCAAGCTGGAGTCCATGGTATTTCCGGAACGTGCCCTCGAAAAGGCAGAACTGGGACTTCAGGGCGTAGGCTGCCCACTTGGTGGCACGGAAATGCAGGCCGGAAGGATAGGATTCCGGCAGATGCTCGCAGGCATAGTCGATGTCTTCCAGCATATGGCCGAGAATGACCTCGCGGGAATCACGGGGGGCATAGAGAAGCGGATCGTCCGACTGGAGTTCATGGTCGATCCACGGGACATCTCCGAAACGGACGACCTTGTCGAAATAGATATAGGCGCGGAAGAACCGGCAGACGGCGGCATATTGTTCCTTGGCCGCCTCGTCTTCGCAGTTGGTCTCCATGTAGGCCAGGGCGAGGTTGAGTTTCCGGAGATCGCCCCAGCTCCATCCGCCGCCGGAACGGGGAACCTGACGGTTCGATCCGCCACGGATCAGGTCGGAAGGGGTCGTCTTGATATAATGGTCACTCTGCTCATTGAACGGCTCCTTCGGCAAAAGATTGTTGTACAACGAGTTGGTGAACAGTTGCAGTTCGGTGGCCGACTTGAAATAGGTCTCCGGGGTCATCTTGGACTTCGGATACTTCTCAAGCAGATCGTCGCAGGAACAGAGTCCCACGAGAGCCACGGCAAGCAGTACGATATATTTTTTCATATGCATTATCATTTATCCGTTTCACGCATCAGAAAGTAATGTCGATACCGAACATGAACGACTTCTGCCAGGGATAGAAGACGCGGTTGTAGCTGCTGCTGCTACGGTTGTATGCGCCTTCAGGATCGACATGGAGGGAGTGCTTTTTGATCGGGGACCAGTATTCGAGATTTTCTCCGCTGAAATAGATGCGGGCCTTGTCGATGCCGATCAAGCGGGTGGCCTTCTTCGGAACGGTATAGCCGACCGAGAGGTTCTTCAGGCGGAGATAGCGGATATTCTGCAGGTAGCGGGTATTGGCGAAATGGAGCTGACCCTTCCCGTTGTAAGCATAGTAGGCCACGGCGCGCGGGAAGTATGCGTCCGTATTGTCATAATCCCAGCACTGGTCGAGGAAATTCTTCGGAAGATACGAGGTCATCGGCTGCGAGAACGGACCCCAGAACGCGAAGGAATACGGGGACGGGTGCCACCAGTGGTCGCCGGTACCCTGGAAGAAGATGGAAAAGTCGAATCCGGCATAGTCCGCACCGAGGGTGATGCCGTAGGAAAGGCGCGGGAGACTGTTCCCGAGGATCTTCCGGTCACCCGGATCGTCGACGGAGTTGCCGCCGATGCCGATGATGCCGTCCTCATCGAGATCGATGTATTTCAGGTCACCGGCTTTCCATTGTCCGCCGGGAAGCTTACCGCCGACATAGGCGAGGTTGATCTCGCGGGCATATGCCGCCGCCTCGTCGTCGGACTGGAACAGGTCGTCGGCGACGAAGCCCCAAATCTCGCCGAGATGCTGCCCGACATAGAAATCCTTTGCAAAGGACTTTTCGGGATTGTCATACTTGGTGATGACGGAATCATAGTTGCTGAGCGTCCCGCGGATGCTGTAACCGAACGGACGGCTTCCAAGGTTGAACTGGTCCTTCCAGGTCAGCGAGAACTCATATCCCTTGGTACGGAGGTCCGCCGTGTTCTGCTTCGGCGGATCGGCACCGTAAACATTCGGGAGAGCGACGCCGTCGGTAAGCATGCGCTTGGTGTCGCGGATATAAGCTTCGGCCGTAAAGTCGAGGCGGCTGTTGAAGAAGGCCGCATCGAGACCGAGGTTGTACTGCTCGGAGATTTCCCAGGTCAGGTCACCGGCATTCGGAGCGGAAACGTTGGAGTACTTGGCAACGGTCGTCGACTCACCGAAACTGTAGTGGGCGAAGTCGTTGACGTTGATCGTACGGATATACAGGTAGTTGCTGACAGCCTGGTTGCCGAGGGTACCGAAGGAGGCTCGAAGTTTGAGATTGCTGACCGTTGGCTTCAGAGACTTGAAGAAAGGCTCCTCGGAAATGCGCCAGCCGGCGGAAGCGGAAGGGAAGAAACCCCAGCGGTGACCGCGGGCGAAGCGGGAGGTTCCGTCATAACGGCCTGAAACTTCAAAGAGATAACGGCCCATATAGTCGTAGTTGGCACGTCCGAAGAAACCGAGCAGGGCATATTCGCTCTGGCCTCCGGAAACGGTCATCAGGGTCGAGCCGTCTTCCGCGGCGCCGATGAGATCGAAGTCGCTCAGGGTCTCGCTCAGCAAGTGCTGGCCGGTCCCGGCGACCGTCTTGGAATTCTGGGTCTCGTAGTTCGCACCGGCCATCACGGTAACGTGGTGGGCACCGCCGAAAGTATCTTCGAAGGTACCGAACAGGTTGGCGTTGTAGTAGTTGGAAGCATCGATGGTTTCCACGAGCTGGTCGAGTCCGGCTCCCTGATCATAGTATTCGATCGGGGATTCGGGATACTTCCGGTACGGGAACTTGATACGGCGGTTCGTCTCCCGGTTGACACGGAGGCGGTATGTGAAATTGCCGGTCAGGGTAAACTGCTTGACCGGGGTGATCTTCAGTTCCGTCGTATTCAGGAATTCTGCCTTGCGGTCCAGATTGGTATCCTTCGCTTCGCCGAAAACGATATGACGGCCGTTGCCGACAGCGTAGGAACCGTTGAGGACGCCATCCGCAGGAAGATAGATCCAGCTTCCGTCCGGGTTCTGGAGCGGGAAGATCGGAATGGCGTGCGCCGCACTGTAGGCGATGGCATTTTCGGTATTGTCGACGCCGATGTAATCATATACGGAGCTGTAGAAAGCCGTATTGTTGCTCAGGCGCATGTACTTGTTGATGTCGAAATCGATCTTCGAACGGAGATTCACCTTGCTGAAGACGTCGGGACGCTGCTTGATGATACCCGTCTGGCGGTCGAAACCGGCGGAAACGAAATAATGGACACTCTTGTTTCCGCCCGAGAGCGAGAGGTTGTGCTGCTGGACCGGGTGGCGGTCATTGAAAAGGGAATGCCACCAGTCGGTGTTGGCATAATAGCGCCACTGGTCTTTTCCGTTGATCGTCTTGCGGACCATCCAGGGGCGCTCGGGATTCTCCACCTTGTCGTTCACACGGGCCAGGAGTTCCATCATGTCCTCGTCGTTATAGAGGATATAGTTGGAGCCTTCCGAAGCCATACGGAACTTGTTGATCGTATAGACCGACCAGTAGCCCGAGGTCTCGTAGTCGGTCGAAGTCGTCGGTTCCTCCCAGCCGTAACGGCCGCTGTAGCGGACCGTTGCCTTCCCGGTCGTGTTCGCACCGGACTTCGTGGTTACGAGGATGACACCGAATGCGGCACGGGCGCCGTACACGGCGGCCGCGGCAGCATCCTTGATGACGGAAATCGACTCGACGTCGTTCGGATTGACCCGGTTGATGTCACCGACCGCACCGTCGACGATGATCAGAGGAGATGCACCGTTGATCGAGGTATAACCACGGATGTTCAGGGAGCCCGTGCTTCCCGGATTACCGGAAGAGGTCGTGATGTTCAGACCCGGAACGGAACCCTGGAGCATGGTGGACAGGGAGTGGGCGGAACGGTTCTCAAGTTCCTTGGCCTCGACGGCCGTGACGGCACCGGTCAGGTTCACCTTCTTCTGGGTACCATAACCGACGACAACCGTTTCTTCCAGGAGCATGTCATCTTCTTTCAGGATGACGTCCATCTGCGTTTGCCCTGCGGGGACGGTAACCTCCTGGGTCTCGTATCCCATGCAGGAGACAGTGAGGACGACGGGGCCGGAAGGGACCGAAAGACGGTATGTACCGTCCGTACCGGTCATCGTTCCGTTCGTCGTGCCCTTGAGAATAACGCCGACACCGACCAAAGGTTCCTGGCCTGTGTCAGTCACCTTGCCGGTGAGGGTCCTCGTCTGGGCAAAAAGGATGCCCGGGACGAAAAGAGCCGCAGCAAGCAGTGTGAGCGGTTTGAGAAATCTCATAAGCCTGTTGGATTTAGTTGATAAAAACGATATTATTTTGCGGTATAATCACTCAGGTCGAACGGTTTGGGCCGCTGCATCGTCTCCGTGTAGACATTCCCGTTACGGTCCGTAACCTTGATGACGACGGAGGAGCGGATGCTGGAAGTCCTCACCTTGAAGAAATGGTTCCACTGGGAGGTCACAAAACTCGGATTGTCTGCTGATTTGAACCGTTTCGCGGTCAAGGCCGCCTCATGGGCAGGGTCCCGTCCGAGAACCGGGGTCAGCGACAGTTCCGTTCCATTTTCCGTAACGGAGATCTTCCAATCGGGATCATAGTCCCAGACATTGATCAGGATGTCGCGGTCGTCATAGGACTGGATATCTTCGACATGTGCCTTGAATTTCTCCCGGTTGCCGCCGGAGGCCATCGTGATGACCTTTTTCACCTCGGCCATGTCGTAGGCCCGGAACTGATAATTCTTGCCCCATCCGGAAGCCTTGTAATAGTGAGTCATCGACTTCCCGTCGAAGGAGAAGACGCCGTACCCGCCGGGAGCGCCGTCCTGAGAGAGATGGACCCCGGGCGTCAGATGGCCGCTCCACCACCAGGAAGCGCAGACGGCTCCCACGTTGTGCTCGATCCACTTGTCGGACTTCAGGTAATTGAAGACGTTGTGGGTATGGCCGGACAGGAAATGGACTTTATAGTCTTTCAGGACATTCAGGAGATCGTCCGTATTGGCTTCCCCGGTGGCGTTGGCGCCCGTCAGGTTGTTGCGCCAGCCGGTCGCGCCGCTGGGCATGAAGACCGGTGCGTGGGAAGAGACGTAGACCGGCGTCGACTTGTCGACGTAGGCGAGATCCTTGCGGAGCCAGTCCATCTGCTCGGCCGTGATATCCCTGACATAGTCTCCGCGGGCGGCGGAACCGGTCCCGACATTGTTGTAGTCGATATCGTCGAGAACGATGAAATGGATCTTTCCTATATTGTAGGAGTAGAAGGTCGGGGCCACGTCGCGCGTATAGCGGAATGCCTTGTTGTAATCACCGGTGGAATTCATGTCGTTGTCATGATTGCCCATCGTGTGATAGAACGGGATATTCTTGAAATTGTAGTTCACCTCGGCGATATACTCCGGGAAACAGAAGTTATTGTCGTACCAGTAAAGGTCCCAGGTCATGTCGCCGAGGGTCAGGACATACTTCGGCCCCGAGGTCGCGTCGATGCTTCGGTTCAGGTCGTCACAGACCTGCCGGAACTGCTTGATATCCTCCGTCCGGTTGGCCAGGTGCATGTCCCCGAGGACGAAAAGGGTGAACTTGTCGTTCGGGACCGCCTTCAGTTCGAAGTCCTTCCGTTCCCTGACGTTCGCGGACTGCCTGAGCGTCGCATGGAACTCGGGGAGGACCCCGTCGCACTTGGGTTCATAGCCGCTCGGAACCGACATGAACACATAACTCCACTTCTTCTCCGACTTCAGCTGGTACATCCCGTTCTGGTCCGTAACCGTCACGAGGGCGCCGTCGGAGACGACCACCCCGGGGACTCCCTTTCCTTCGCAGGAAACGATTCCGAAGACGGTCACGCCGTCATCCGGATCTATGTTGATACCGGAGAGGATGACGATCTCGGTCTTCCCGACGAAGTACTTCTGGTCACCCCGGAGAACATAGACGGTATAGTATCCGGCTGTCATGGCAGGATCCAGCGAGAATGTAAGGCCCGTCTTCGGATCGAGCGTAACGATCGAAGAACGGAACTCCGAACCGCCCACCGACTTGAATACCAGGAAGTCCGATTTTTCCAGTTCCGGATTGGCCCGGAACTGGAGTTCCCCTCCCTTCCCCTGTTCAATTTCGATCAGGGATGGAAGGATGATATTGGCGGGAATGGGTTTCGGCGTCTCTACCGGATCGACCTTTTCGTGGCAGGAAACGGCGAGCAGGAACGCAGAAAGGGTAAAAAGAACAAATAGCCGAAAATTCTTCATTTCATGGAAATATTATGCAAGTTCAGGGATGTCCGCTATCCTTCCGCCAGTTTCTTTTCACTCGGAATCAGCAGGGCGCAGAGGACGACCCCGATCAGGGAGCCGATCGCCACGGAGAGCATGGCCGAATCCCAGGAAAGGCTGTTGGCGATGCCGCCGACGACAATCTTCGAGCAGATCGCATCACCCATCAGGTATCCGAAGAGGCCGACGAAACCCGCAGCGGTGCCGGCCGCGTTCTTCGGAACGAGGTTGAGCGCCTGGACACCGGTCAGGGCGACAGGCCCGTAGATGAAGAATCCGATCATGCACAGGGCGACATAGATGAGCACTTTCTGGACGCCCGGTTCCGCCTGGATGACGCCGGAGCCGACCATCCAGTAGAGGAGTACGCCGACGGCGCAGAGGAACATGCAGATCACGTTCATCGGGGCGCAGCGGCCCTTGAAGAGCTTGGAGGTCGCCCAGCCGCAGGCGATGGTTCCGACCGCGCCGACGATGTTATGGACGGAGAAAGCGATCTTGCTCTCGGCGGCCGTCATGATGCCTTTGGCCTGGAGATAGGTAGGCGCCCAGTCGCCGATACCGTAACGGACCATATAGACGGCCACGTTGGAAATGGCGACGATCCAGAGGAGCTTGTTCTTGAGGACGTGGTCCACGAAGAGGACCTTGAAGGGGAGTTTCTCCCCTGCCGCGCCCTTGGACTTGACGCCGCTGTGGTCATTGCGCCAGTCCCCGACGGACGGAAGGCCGCAGGACTCGGGCGTGTCGCGGATCGCCCACCAGCAGAAGAGGGCGATGACCATCGCGATGACGGCCGGGAAAACGAAGTTTCCGCGCCAGGTCTGGGCGATGCCGAGATCGGCCGCCAGGGAGACGCCGGCGATGGCGAGGAATCCGAGCGAGAAGCTGCCGATGGTATGGGAAACGTTCCAGACGCTCATCTTGAAACTCCGCTCATTCTGGCTGAACCAGTGGGCCATGATCCGCCCGCAGGGAGGCCAGCCGAAACCGCTCAGCCATCCGACGACGAGCATCAGGACGAAGATGATGACGGTATTGACCGCCGTATTGGTTCCGAACGGGATGAGGCCGACGGACATCATCGTAAGGGCCGAGAGAATGAGGCCGATACAGAGGAATTTCCGGGCGTCGGAACGGTCAGAGACACTGCCCATCACGAATTTGCTGAAGGCATATGCGATCGAGACGGCGGACATCGCGAGGCCGACCTTGCCGGCGTCCAGGATTCCGTCATTGATCATATCCGGAGCGGCGAGAGAGAGATTCTTGCGAACCAGGTAATAAGCGGCATACCCCAGGAATGCTCCGAGGAACACCTTGATTCTCATAGCCTTGTATTCCTTGTCAACTTTTTCAGCCGGAATTTGCGCCTTCGGCTTGGGCGGATCAAGAAAACGTGCCATAGTTTAATTTACTTATGAATTTTTCAAAGTTACGTCATTTTTAAATGATTTCCTATTATTCCTGGTGTTGTGGAAGAAAACGCATCATACCCGATTATTTCTTCTTCATATAGCGAAGGAGGAACGGCGTGGCATAGGCTTTGGCAGAATCGTGTCCAAGGCCCTCAAAGGTATAGAAGGTCACTTTCTTCTTCCACTTGGGATCTGCATTCACGACTTCCTGGAAATGCAGGTAGCGCAGGTAGCGGTTGCGACCTTGCATCATCGCCGCCGGCGTCATGTCCAGGGACTTGTCCAGCACATCCTTGTCTCCGCATCCGTGCAGGCAGAAACGACTGTGCAGGTTGGCCATTATCTGTTCCCGGCTGAGGCTGCGGCTGTAGCGCGGACGGCCTTTCAAGCCATAATGCCAGATGACATCGTCATCGGGCAGGAGATCGGTCGACGGAGACATCGCCACATAGACCATCCTGATGCCCTTTCGGACCTCGCCCTTCCCAACCGCAACATATCGGCCGACAAATTGCCCTCCGGCGGAAAATCCGGCCAGCACAACCCGTTTCATTTTCGGAAATAGCTTTTTATCGGAAAGTTTCGCCAAAATGGCATCGATCACATCATAGGAACTCAGCGTCGTCCCATTGGCATCTCCTCCACCCCGCCAGTCATCGTCCGGGACACCGGGCTTGGTCAGGTCCTTGGACCAGGAATCGTTCCACACGGCACGTCCGTCTTCCGTGACCCCTTTGCTCTCCATGACCATCCTGCGGGGGAACTGCGGTGCTATGACAATGGCATCCCCGAGCGCGTTCTGCAGATTACAGGGGTTCTCTCCCGTCGCCGTTCCTCCGCCCCATCCATGAATGTAGATAACGGCCATTCTCGAGTCAGAGCCTTTCTCCAGCGCCTGAGATGCACCATAATAGACGACCGGGTCGACCCCGCCAAGACGATGGAGGGGAAAACCAGCCCTGAGCGGACAGGCCAGCATCAACATTGCTGCTGCCAGCGTAACAAAGCGCAATACTTTTTTCATATCATTCTGTTCTTTGATTTGATAAAGTTAGCATTATTTTTTTGAAAAGGGAAACGAATTACTGACATTCTGTCAGCCCCTTTCTCATGGCAAGCTATTTGAGGGCATGAGACACGCCGGAGCGATCCGGCAGGGTTTACCGTGAAATAAAACAAACGAGATATGTCCAAGAAGAAAGAAAAAGTCAATCAGGAAGCACCGGAGATTGAGAAAGAAGCGAAGACCGAAGAGAATCCCCTCGAGGAGAAGATCGCTGAGATGGAGGAAAAACTGAAATCCGCCGAGGAGAAAGCGTCATCCGTCAAAAACGATTATCACCGCCTTTATGCGGAATTCGATACTTTCCGGCGCAGGACAGCCGAGGAGAAACTGGAACTGGTCAAGTCCGCTTCTTCGGATACGATCAAGGGCCTTCTGCCTGTCCTGGACGACTGCGAGATCGCCCTCGCCCAACTGGAGAAATCCACGGACAGCGATGCCGCCAAAGAGGGCACGCTACTGATATACAATAAATTGAAAGCATACCTGAAGACCCGCGGACTGGAAACGATCGACGCCAAGGGGAAGGAATTCGACACCGAATTCCACGAGGCCGTCACGATGTTCCCCGCGCCGGATGAGAGCCTGAAGGGCAAGGTCATCGACGTCGTCCAGAACGGCTACACACTCTACGGAAAGGTCATCCGGTATGCGAAAGTGATCGTAGGAGCATAAGGTTATGGCAGGAAAAAGAGACTATTATGAGGTGCTTGGCGTGACGAAGTCCGCGACCGCGGACGAAATCAAGTCGGCCTACCGTAAACTCGCCCTGAAATGGCACCCGGACCGTTGGGTGAACGGAAGCGACGCCGAGAAGAAGACCGCCGAGGAGAACTTCAAGGAAGCCGCGGAGGCTTACTCCGTCCTGAGCGATCCGGACAAGAAGGCCCGCTACGACCAGTTCGGCTTTGCCGGCACCGAGAATATGGGCGCCGGCGGAGGCGGATTCACGGACATGGACCTCAACGACATCCTGCGGAGCGTCTTCGGAGAAGGCGGATTCAACTTCGGAGGCGGTTTCGGAGACTTTTTCCGGGGCTTCGGTGCAGGCTCGTCCGGGGCTTCGCAGCAGCGGGTCTACCGCGGACGCGATATCCGGACCAGCGTCAAGCTGACCCTGGAGGAGATTGCAAAAGGATGTACCAAGCAGGTCACGATCGAACGGAACCGCGCCTGTTCCGAATGCGGCGGCCGCGGCACCAAGAATGCGTCCGACGTCAAAACCTGCCCGCAGTGCAACGGAAGCGGTTATGTTCGCCGGGTCTCTTCGACCCTTTTCGGCCAGACGGTCACCCAGAGCGTCTGCCCCCAGTGCGGAGGTGACGGCCATATCATCAGCAACCCCTGCCGGAGGTGCAACGGAACCGGACTGGAAAGGAAGAAGGAAACCGTTACAGTCAAGATTCCAGCGGGCGTCGAGGACGGCATGCAGATCACCGTTTCCGGCGAGGGCCATGCCGGCATGCACGGCGGAGTCAACGGCGACCTGCTGATCGTCGTCAAGGAAGAGCCCCACAAGAACCTCCTCCGCAACGGGAAGAACCTCTTCTATACGACAATCATCTCGGTCATGGACGCGATGCTCGGTACCGAGATCTCCGTCCCCTGCCTCGACGGAAACTACAAGGTCAAGGTGGAGCCCGGCACCCAGTCCGGGACCGTGGTGAAACTGCGCGGGAAAGGGCTTCCTGCCGTCCAGGGATACGGAAGCGGCACGGGTGACCTGTATGTCAAGATCCTGGTATGGATTCCGAGAAGGCTCAGCCGCAGTGAGAAAGAGATGTTCGAGAGTCTCCGGAACGACTCCTCGTTCACGCCGGACCTGAGCCGGGAGGACAAGGCGCTTTTCGACAAAGAAAAAAATATTTTCTAAAAAAAGTTGGACTTTAAAAAATAATCCGTATATTTGCAGTCCCAAAAAACGAGCAACCTCTTACGAATCGTTTCAAATTTCAGCGTAAAGTTGCATTAAAAGACGAAAGAAATGGATTTGATTAAAATTGCAGAGCAGGCTTTTGAGAACGAAAAAGTCGCGAAATATCCGGATTTCAAGGCGGGAGACACGATCACCGTTACCTACCGGATCAAAGAAGGAGACAAGGAGAGACTTCAGAAATTCAGAGGAGTCGTTATCCAGATGAAGGGCAAGGATGCCTTCACGAAGACGTTTACCGTACGCAAGGTTTCCGGCGGAATCGGTGTCGAGAGGATCTTCCCCTATCAGTCCCCGTTCATTGACAGCATCGAAGTGAACAAGTTCGGCAAAGTCCGCCGGGCACGCATCTTCTACCTCCGTGACCTCTCCGGTAAGAAGGCACGTATCAAGGAGAGAAAGTACGTTCGCAAAGCTGAAGCCGAGACTGCAGAATAATAAGGTAGCCGCTACGTCGGCACCGAAATGGCTCCATAGCTCAATTGAATAGAGCATTTGACTACGGATCAAAAGGTTACAGGTTTGAGTCCTGTTGGAGTCACTGAAACAAAAGCGCAATTGATTGAATAATCAGTTGCGCTTTTGTTGTTGTGATCAACTAGGAGTATATTTGCAAAAAGGAATTGGCATCCACCGGAAAGCATTATGAGAAAAGCCCTCTTGTCACTGATATGTTGCCTGGCGCTGGCGGGATGCGGTTACCGTGCCCCGCTGCACCGGTCCTATATCCCGCAAGTGACGGATACCTCCCGGTACGCCGGTATCCGGCCCGATTACCAGGAGCTGGCCGCCTTGATGGAAAAGGATACGGAACTCGGACTTACACGGGGGAACACCGTGACCATGATCAAAGACGGGAAAGAGAATCTGGATATGCTGGCGGAGGAACTCGGAAAGGCACGGGTATCCATCTATATCGAGCCGTACCGTTTCCGTCTGGACTCGACCGGTACTTATCTTGCTGACATTCTGCGGCAGAGAGCCCTGGACGGGGTGGATGTGCGGCTTATCCTGGACAAATCTGCCAATACGAAGAAGGACAGGGAAGAGCTGAAGAAACTACGGGAAATCGGAGCCCGGGTGAATGTGTTCCACAGGCCGGCTTTCTGGCTGGACCGTCATCTGCCCAGCCTGGCAACGCACCGGGATCACCGGAAACTGACCCTGCTGGACGGCCGCATCGCATACGTGGGAAGCCGCAACATCCAGGATAAATACTTCTTCGACTGGCACGATGTCGATATCCGGCTTACCGGACCTGCCGTAACGGACCTGACCGAAGCTTTCCAGCGCTCCCAGTCCTTGGTCGCCCCCCGGGCGAAAGCCCCGTATGCAGCCCCTGAACAGGAAGCATCGGCGAGGGCGGACAGCCTCCCCGGCAAGACACAGTTTTTCGGAGTTCCCGTCCAGGTAGTCCCCGAGACCCCCGCCGATCACCGGCTCCCCATCCGGAACTGCCTGGAATGGGCCATCGATCACGCACAGGACTATTTCTGGTTCTACAACCCTTACTCTCCGCCACCTGCATCGACGATCCGGGCGCTGAGGAATGCCGCCGCCCGCGGGGTGGACGTCCGATGGATCGTTCCCGGCATCAACGATATCGGCCCCGAAAAGGGGATGGCTGAATCCATGTATGAGGAACTGACGAGCGCCGGGGTACGCATTTTTGAATGGCAGGAGCATACGATGCACGCCAAACTGTACCTGAGTGACGACTACCTCACGGTTATCGGGTCGGCCAACATGGACAACCTGAGCCTTTTTCTCAACTACGAACTCGTAGCGGTGCTTTATGACGAGCGGATCTGCCGCCGATATGCTGAAATATTCAAAGACGACCTGGAGCGGCACTGCGTAGAAATTCCTTTGGAAGAAGTGCGCAAATGGTCCTTCTTCCGCCGCCTTCGCAACGGGTTTATCCGCATCTTTGGAGGCGCTATGGGTTAGCCTGCCTACTCAGACAGCTTTTCCTGAAGGAAGGAAAGGATCTGCGCATCCGTCTTGCGGGAGTGGCGGAGGAACCAGTGATTCCCGCGGGGGATGAGGATAAGACGGCTGTCCTGCAGGGCATGCTTGTACATATCGCTGTAATAGGAACCGACGATGGCGTCCCGGTCCCCGTGGATCAGGCAGACCGGACCGGTATAAGGTGCGGTTTCCTCATAGACGGGCAGGACCTGTGCGGTCTTGATGAATTCCTTTCCGATCTTATACCAATAGACATTGACGACCTCCGGCGGATCGGAGGGATCGCATTTCACCCCGAGGAAATGGCCTTCGCGGGCGAGGTCCCTGACGACGGCTCCCGGAGCTAGGAGCACGACGGCATCGGGAGGGGTTCCTTCCTGTTCCAGCCGCCCGGCCAGCATCCCGGCCACGACCCCGCCGAGGGAATGGCCCAGAAGGGCTATGTCACCGGCGAACGGAAGCCTGGTAACGGCATTCCATACAGCGGCGGCGTCCTCGATTTCGAGCGGGACCGTCATGTCGGAGCACTTCCCCTCGCTGCGGCCCTGGCCGTCGAAATCAAAGCGTACGGAAGCGATTCCGTTCTTCGCGAGCATCCGGGCGATCCGGGCAAGGGGCGGATGGTTCTTCGAGGCGATGATCCCGTGCATCAGGATGACGACGGGACACCGGTCCCGGACGGGATCGAATCCTTTCGGAAGGACCATTTTGACCGACAGGCCGCCCTTCGGCCCCTGTACCAGGTACTTCGGTGCCTTTCCGCCTGACGGGACTGTATGGAAGGTCGTCTCGAGAACCGTCTTTTCGGCGACCGCCCTCAGACGCGCCGCATCCGCGGCATCCACTCCGCAGGAAGCGACCTCTCCGGTGAAAGGTTTCCCGGTGATCATCAGGTAGTTGACGCAGGATTTCAGGTATGCGCCGGCGGGATTCTGGTGGTGGTTGTCCTTGCCGAGAAGCTTGATTTCAGGCGCTTCGACGGCAGCCATGGCGAAGGCATCTCCGATCGGGGAAACCCGCGTTCCGCCAACCCGGGCCATGAGGCGGCAGCCTTCCCGAAGGTGCCAGTCCAGCGAATCCGCCGTCCCGAATATCTCCGCATTCCCGGCAGGAAGGTTCGGATAGGTCCAGGTCCGCTCCAGGAAAACGGTACAGTCCGGGGAATACTTGAGGACATTGTCCTTCAGCCGGATGAAATTGTTGACGAGGGACGTATCCCCGGTCAGGGAGTACTTCGCCGGCGTACAGCTCTGGTCCTGGAGGAAGGCGAAATCATATCCACCGTACTCCACCGCGCGGCGGGATGACCCGATGTTCAGGTGCTGCCCGAAGGTGCGCCCGCCGTGGAGGTACTTCCCGATCTTTATCTTTACCCCCTGGCTCCGGGCGATGTCCACAAGCATGGAGTCCGTATGACAATAATACGTGAAGGAATTGCCGATCAGGAGGACCCGGATCTCTCCCTCCTCCTTCGGTCCCTCCGGGAGGGCGAATTCCTGGGCGAAGGCCATCCCTCCGAGGATCAGGGAGAGGATGGCGGCGAAGACTCTTTTCATGTTTCGAGTTGATTACCAGCCTTTCAATATGTTTGCCGCCATTTCGTCGGCAAGACGCTGCCGGGCCTCGTTACTGGTCCACGCAACATGCGGGGAAAGCAGGACCCTCCCCGGGAAACGGGAGTGCAGGAAGGGATTGTCCGTCGGAATCGGCTCCTTTTCATAAACGTCGATGCCGATACCGGCGATCAGTTCCTCGTCGATGGCCCTGACCAGATCCTTCTCGACCGCGATGCCGCCGCGACCGGTATTGACAAGGACGGCCGTCGGCTTCATCAGCCGGAGCTGGTCATAACCGATCAATCCTGCGGTTCTCGCGTTGTACGGGGCATGGATGCTTACGACATCGCTCCGGCGCAGCAGTTCCTCCAGAGGGACGGAAGGATAATCCTTGCAGTGGGATGTTCCGGAAGTGGAGAAGTAGATGACCTCCATTCCGAAGGCACGGGCGATCGAAGCGACTTTCTGCCCGATCGCCCCCATGCCTACGATTCCAATCGTTTTTCCCGTCAGTTCCGTGAAGGGATGGGCGGCGTCCGTATGGATCTTGCCGGCGGAATAGCGCCCGTCCTTGACGTAACGGTCATAATGGAAGGCGTTTCCGACAAGGTTCAAGATGTGCATCCAGGTCAGCTGAGCGACCGAATCGGTGGAGTAGCCGGCGACGTTCCGCACGATCACTCCCCTCTCCCGGCAAAGGTCCGTATCGATGTTGTTGATTCCGGTCCCCGCCTCGCAGATCAGCCGCACCTTCGGAGCGGCATCCAGGAAAGCCTCGTCCACGATGATCTTGTTCAGGATCACGACATCCGCGTCACGGGCCCTTTCCCGGGCCTCTTCGGCCGTGGAGGAGTCATAGCAGACGAAATCTCCGATGGCGGCGATCGCCGTCATCGGAGTTGCGCCCATCGTGGCCGCATCGAGAAAAACGATTTTCATAACTAATTCTAGCTGAGACGTTTCTCGAGACGGACCCGGATAGCCTTCAGGAAATCAGCGGAGTTGAGAGCGGTCGGAGTGATCCCCTCCATGAGGTTGACAAGGTCCTTGGTGACCAGGCCCTCGTTCAGGGTATCGAAGCAGGCAGCCTCAAGCTGATTGGCGTAATTGACCAGTTCCGGAAGGTTGTCGAGTTCTCCCCTCTTGCGGAAAGCGCCGCTCCATGCGAAGATCGTCGCAATCGGGTTGGTGGAAGTCTCTTCTCCCTTGAGGTACTTGTAGTAGTGGCGGGTCACGGTGCCGTGGGCGGCCTCGTACTCGTACTTGCCGTCCGGGCTGACGAGGACGGAAGTCATCATGGCGAGGGAACCGAAGGCGGTGGAGACCATATCGGACATGACGTCGCCGTCATAGTTCTTGCAGGCCCAGATGAAGCCGCCTTCGCTGCGCATCACGCGGGCGACCGCATCGTCGATCAGGGTATAGAAGTACTCGATACCGGCGGCGTCGAAAGCTTCCTTGTACTCCTGGAACACTTCCTCGAAGATGGCCTTGAAGCGGCCGTCATACTTCTTGGAGATGGTATCCTTGGTTGCGAACCAGATGGTCTGCTTGATGTCCAGGGCGTATTTGAAGCAGGAGTGGGCGAAACTGCGGATCGAAGCGTCAGTGTTGTGCATGCCTTCGATGACGCCGGGGCCTGCGAATTTGTGGATGACCAGCTCTTCCTTCTTGCCGCTCTCGCCTTCGAAAACGAGCTTGGCGACACCGGGCTCGGTGGTCTGGATCTCTACGTCACGGTAGACGTCGCCATAGGCATGACGGGCGATAGTGATCGGTTTCTTCCAGAATTTGACGGCCGGATGGATCGAAGGGATCGTGATCGGGCAGCGGAATACGGTACCGTCCAGCATGGCGCGGATGGTTCCGTTCGGGCTCTTCCACATCTCGTGGAGGTTGTACTCGCTCATGCGCTGGACGTTCGGGGTGATGGTCGCGCACTTGACGGCGACGCCGTATTTCTTCGTAGCGAGGGCGGAATCGACGGTCACCTGGTCGGAGGTCTTGTCGCGGTATTCCAGTCCGAGGTCATAGTATTCGGTCTTCAGGTCGACAAAGGGAAGGATCAGTTCGTCCTTGATCATCTTCCAAAGGATCCTGGTCATTTCATCGCCGTCCATCTCGACGAGCGGGGTAGTCATTTTGATTTTTTCCATTTCTACTGTAATTATTTGCGGTTTTTATAATAGTTCATAAGGCAGCCGTCGGCGAGGATTTCACGCTCGTCTGCGGTCAGGTTCTGGAAGAACAGGCGGATGGGGGTCACGCCCTTGGCGGTAATGACCTTCGCATCGATCTCTTCGGCGCCGCCGAGGATGGCCTTCCGGATGCCGGGGACGAAAACGAAGTCGCCCGGTTCATACTCGAACGCGGTTTCGGGAGCGATGGTGAAAGGAACGATGCCCCAGTTGATGCAGTTGGAGCGGTAGCGCTTGGTCGCGTACTCATAGCAGATGTTTGCGTCGCCGCCGAGCACCTTCTGGCAGGATGCGGCCTGCTCGCGGGCAGAGCCGTCACCGGGCTTGTTGGCGAACACGCAGGAACCGAAGGAGGTATCCGCAGCGGAAGCGCCGACGGCCTTGAGGGCGGCGGCGACGTTCTCCGGAACGTTCCCGGCGCGGCGCTCGAGATCCTGGGACTGGATCCGCTTGGAGATGCCGACATATTCAGGGACGCGGCGGCTCAGGGCGAACTCACTGAGCTTGAGCGGGTTGGAACGGTAGGAAGAAGTCTCGCCGGACGGGATGAGCTCATCGGTCGTCGTGACGGGGTCATGAATCACCGCCGCCAGTTCGACGAGCATATTCTCCTCCATCGGATACATCTTCGGCCAGTCCTTGATGTTCGGTCCGTAGCGGAGTTCGACGGAAGGATCGGCCTTTCCGAAACCGTTGTAGATCCGGCTCTTGTAGATCCGGTCGTCGAAAGCATAAGGCTTGTGGGTGTCTTCGTATTCAATGTCGGACGCAGCCGTGATGACGCCGCCGTTCGCGGCCGTCGCGGCGATGGAACGGGCGTCCATCAGGGACACGAGGGAAATCTGGCCCTGGCCCGGCTTGGAACCTTCCCGGTTCGGGAAGTTGCGGGTCGTGTGACGGATGGAGAGGCCGTTGTTGGAAGGAACGTCTCCGGCGCCGAAGCAGGGACCGCAGAAGGCCGGCTTGATGACGACGCCGGCCTCGAGGAGTTCCTCGGCGATATGGCCGCGGGTGGTCGCGAGATAGACCGGGGTCGACTGGGGGTAGGCGCTCATCGTGAAGTAATCGTTGCCGATGGACTTGCCTTTGAGGATCGTGGCGGCCTCGGAGAGGTTGTCATAGGTACCGCCCGAGCAGCCGGCGATAATGCCCTGGTCCGCCATGACCTTTCCGTCCTTGATCTTGGAAAGGAGGTCGACCTGGACGCGGTCGCCGAAACGCTTCTTCGTATCTTCCTCGACAGCCTTGAGGATCCCGACGGGATCGGCCTGGAGTTCGTGGATAGAAACAGCGTTGGACGGATGGAACGGAAGGGCGATCATGCTCTCCTGGGTGGAGAGGTCGATCCGGATCATGCTGTCATACCAGGCGATCTTGCCGGGAGCGAGGGTCCTGTACGCCTCGGGACGGCGGTGCATCTCAAAGTATTCCTTGACCTTGTCGTCGGTGATCCAGATGGAACTGAGGCAGGTCGTCTCGGTCGTCATGACATCGATGCCGTTCCGGAAATCGATCGGGAGTTCCTTGACGCCGGGGCCGGCGAACTCGAGGACCTTGTTCTTGACGAATCCGCTCTCGAACACAGCCTTGACCAGGGAGATGGCGACATCGTGCGGGCCGATGCCGTGACGCGGCTTGCCTTCCAGCCAGACGAGGACGACCTCGGGAGCGTTGATGTCCCAGGTATTGCGGAGAAGCTGTTTGACGAGTTCGCCGCCGCCTTCGCCGACACCCATGTTTCCGAGGGAACCGTAGCGGGTATGGCTGTCGGATCCGAGGATCATGTTGCCGCAGGCGGTCAGGGCTTCGCGGGCATACTGGTGGATAACGGCCTGGTTGGCAGGAACATAGATACCGCCGTATTTCTTCGCTGCGGAAAGGCCGAAGACGTGGTCGTCTTCATTGATTGTGCCGCCGACCGCGCAGAGCGAGTTGTGGCAATTGGTCATGGCATACGGGATCGGGAACTCCTCGAGTCCGCTCGCGCGGGCGGTCTGGATGATGCCGACATAAGTGATGTCATGGGAAACCATCGCATCGAAACGGATGCGCATTTTCTTGCCCTTGCCGCCTTCCACGTCATGGGCACGGAGAATTCCGTAGGTGATGGTCTGTTCGCGGGCCTCGTCCGGAGCGGGAAGTCCGGAAGGATCGGACACTGTTTTCTGTCCGTCGAGAAGGTACACACCGTGAGGAATCAATTCTACCATAATTGTTTGGGGTTTAATGTTAATTATATGATGTGTTGTTATCTTGTCAGGGAATCGATAAGTATCGTCAAAGCCAGCATGTCGGCAGAGCCTCCGGGAGAGACGCCTTCCAGGGAATACCGCGCATCCATTCCTTTCAGTTCTTCCGGATCGAAACGTCGCAGGAGTTCCTCCGCCTCGGCCTTGACTTCCAGGGCCCTTGCCGGGCCAGTCCGGTGCAGGATGCAGGTATCGTCCAGTTCGGACATGATCCGAAGGAGCGTCTTCTGGTTCCGGAAAGGGTCTCCTTCCAGCGAGCGGTAGAGGGGCAGCCATCCTTCAAAAAGGGGCCCGTACCCTTCGCGCGCCATCGGCAATGCCCCTTTGACCCCGTACCGGGCGACGAGACGGCCGCCGTGGGACCCGGTCGAAGGAGCGACTTCCGAGGCCAGCGCCCCGATCCGCTCCTTGAGGGTGGAGACTAAGTTCCTATCCTCCAGGAAGTTACGGATATTCCTCTGGTGGATTTTCACCAGAGGCAAATCATGAAGTGACTGAGGATCAGCGGGATAGGCTCCACAGAGAATCTGGAGGAAGGCGGTCGCGACGAGGATCTGGCTGAAAATCGCACCCCGGTGGGTATTGACGCCGCTGGTCGCGGAAAGAACGTCCATCTCGACGGCCTTCCCGGTAGAGACGGGGTCGGAGAGGTCGAAATGGCGCTCGAAAGAGGAGCGGAGGGTCCGTATGCTCTTCCGCATCAGGTCTTCGTCCATATCCGGATGGCTTCCTTTCGATCCGGGGCCGACAAGTCCCGGTTTATGGGGAGTTTCGAGTTCGGCAAGGAGCGACCGTTCCATCAGGAAGGCCGCAAGGTACATCCATCCCGAAGAAGGAACCGGTTCCGCCGCTTTCCGGAAGGAGCCCTCCCGAAGGGCGGAACGCACGGTGGAAGCGCTTACGGGGCGTCCGGACAGGCAAAAACGGTCCATGACGGAAACGGCGATCCCGCTCTCGGGAAGAACGGTCTCCATCGTCCGGTTGTATTCAGCGGTCAGGACGTCTTCCGGCTCCGACCCGACGAACCGCACGGACGCGCCGAGCGCCGGCGCGATATGGCGGGAGAACAAGTCGAGATCGAGCCGCATCTGCGTCCGGGCGGCATCGTCCAGATTTTTCAGGAAATAGGTCGGGAAGGTTGCTGCAGATACAGTATAGGCGCTTCCTTCGAGAACCGTGACATTCCCGGGAAGGTCCGCAGACGTGATCATCGCTTTCCTGGCCTCGTAACTGAAGTCGGGACCTTCCTCCCGGACCGGGATGACAAAAAGCCGGTCCACCTGCCGAGAAGCCTCGGCAATCAAGCAGAGATGGCCATAAGTGAAGGGATTGGCGTTCATTACGATGACGCCGTTTTTTCCGGGAGTCCGGCATCCACCGAGATATGCACAATAGGAAGCGAGTCCGTTCCCGTTTTCCATCAGGATCGCCAGCGGGGCCCGGGCGATCAGGCGGAAACCCATCGACTCGAAGACGGCACGGTTCTCCGGCTTGGTATAGACCTTGAGGTTCGGGATGCCGCGAGCGGAAGCGACGGCGATGATTTCAGAAACCAGCGTTCCGGACAAGCCTTCCTCCCGGACGGAATCCGAGACGGCGACGCACTTTACGACATCCCCGCGGAGCCCGGCTCCGGCAACGATATTCTCATCAGAATCTGTAACGGCAAGGTAAAAATCCAACGGATCGAGACGCAGTCCATTGGTTTTCAGAAACGTTTCCACTTTGTTGCGGAAACGGGGAGAGCCCAGGGGCATCTCCGATATTTCGAATCTTCCGTATGTTTTCATCATCCTGCCGACTTCCCAATACTCCCGGTCACGTCCGCGCGCGATATGATGTTACAAAAATAGACAATATTTTAATAATCCGCAATCATTTTATCGATTCTTGCAAGCAATTCTTCCAAAGTGTGAGTATGGTTGCGCATGCAGTACCTCGCCTCCCGGTCGCAGAGAAGACATTTGCGGGGCGGAAAACCGAATCCGGACCGGCTGAGAGGTACTCCGTCCTCCCCGATGACATCGAGGTCGAACAGCCGGCCGAGCGGGGCCGTATCCTCGATCCCGCAGCAGATCCGCTTGGCATCGCCTCGCGGGACATCGGTCACCAGATAGCACTCGTAACCGGTTTCAAGGTCCCGGGCCTCCATCCGGAGGATTCTTTCCCGGAAAGCCTCCTTGAGGGCCTCCTCCCCCGCCCTGGCGACCGTCAGGGAGCGGGAATCGCGCTTGACAGGACCCGGCATGATGACGGTCATCGAAACCAGCGTCTTCCCCGGATACAACTGCAAGAGAGACATCTGGTGCAGATGTCTCTCTTCCCTGCTTTGCAGCAAACGGTCCAGCGTTACCGCCGCCATCAGTCTTCGATGTTCCGGATCTTGTCCAGGACTTTTCCGTGTCGGTCCATGACGATGCCGACCACCTTGTCCCCGAACGGGAGGGCGTCCGGCACTCCGATGATCGAGGTCGCCTTGGCGGCGAGGTCACGGATGTCTGTGACCGGAAGGCCGGCCTCTTTCAGACGCTCGGCGATTTCGGGTCTGCGGGGGTTCACGGCGATGCCGTATTCGGTCACGACGACGTCCACGCCCGCTCCGGGTGTGATCAGGGTCGTCACCTTCGGGACGACACAGGGGATCCGGCCGCGAAGAAGCGGACAGACGATGATCGAGAGAGCGCTGTCCTCGGCCGTGTCGGGATGGCCGCCGATGGCCCCGCGGATGATGCCGTCGGAACCGACGAGGACATTGACATTGAAGTCGACATCGACCTCGAGGGCGGACAGGATGACGATATCGAGGGCATGGACGGCCGAACCCTCATGGTCGGCGCTGGCGTACTCGATGGCGGAAACTTCCTGGTGCAGCTGGTCGGAAGCGATCGACTCGGCAGCGACCTTGTCGAAGGACTGGACGTCGACGAGACGGCCGATCAGGCCTTCTTCATGGAGCTTGACCATATGAGCGGTGATGCCGCCGAGGGCGAAGGACGCTTTGATTCCCTTCTCGATCATGCTCTCGCGGATATATTTGACCGCCGCGAGGGAGGCGCCGCCCGTTCCGGTCTGGATCGAGAATCCGTCCGTGAAATAGCCGCTGTTGATAATCACCTTGGCGGCCTGCTTGGCGAGGAGGATGTCCCGGGGATTCTTGGAATCGCGGATCGCGCCGGAAGAGATCTTCGAGCTGTCACCGACGGAATCCACGACGACAACCGACTCGACCTGGCAGGCAGAGATGGATTTAGGGACATTCGGATACGCGACGAGATCGTCCGTGACCACGACGACATGGTCCGCATACTGAGCGTCCGGGAGGGCATAGCCCAGGGAACCGCAGATCGACTTCGCATTCTCGGAACGCGGGCAGCCGGAAGCGTTTCCGAGGGCGTCGCAGGACGAGGCACCGAGGAAGGCGACATCGATGTGGAGCTCGCCCGAGGCGATGGCGCTGCCGCGTCCGCCATGGGAGCGGAAAACGACGGGTTCTTCCATCAGGGCGTGGGAAATCTCGTTGGCGAGTTCTCCCCGGAGTCCGGAGGTCGAGATCTTCGTGATGACCCCGTTACGGATATGGCCGATCAGCGGGGCGTGGACGTCGGAGAGGCTGGAGGCGGCCAGGTGCAGGCCTTTGAAGCCCATTTCGGCCAGTTTGTCGACAACGAGGTTGACGACCTTGTCACCGCCGCGGAAATGGTGGTGGAAAGAGATGGTCATGCCATCCTTGAGTCCGCTGCGGCGGATGGCCTCTTCGAGGGTAACGACTTTCGTATTTCTCATAATGCTTCCTCCTTGCTTAAGATACCGGATGCGATAGCGAGCGCGATCGTACGCTCGGCGCGGATGACGACCGGCCGGTCAACCATCTTCCCGTTCACGGCGATGACGCCGGAACCGCGCTGCTGGGCCTCCTTGATGGCGGCCGTGATGCGGAGCGCTTTCTCGATGTCCTTCTGTGACGGGGCGAAAACTTCGTTGACGACCTCGATCTGGCGGGGGTTGATGATCGACTTGCCGTCGAAACCGAGGGTCTTGATCAGTTCGACCTCCTTGCGGAAGGTGTCCATGTCGTCGAGGTTCGAATAGACCGTATCGAAACAGGCGATGCCGGCGGCGCGGGCCGCCACGACGATCGTCTCGCGGGCAAGGAGCAGTTCAGCTCCGCCCGGGGTCCGCTGGGTCTTCAGGTTTGCGGTATAGTCCTCGGCGCCGAGGGCGATGCCCATCATCCGGGTCGATGCCGAGGCGATTTCGAAGGCGTTCCGGATACCGAGGGCGCTCTCGATCGCCGCCATGATGCGGGTCTCGCCAACGCGTCCGATCTCGGTTTCGACCTTGAGGATTTCGGCCTCGAGCTCCCGGACTTCGTCCGCCGTCTCGGTCTTCGGCATGCGGATCACGTCGACGCCGGCCTTGACGACGGCTTCGACGTCCTTTTTCCCGTAAGGGGTATTGAGCGGATTGATCCGGACGACCATCTCGGTCGTACCGTAATCGATGGATTTCAGGGCATTGTAGACCAGGAGCCGGGCGGCATCCTTCTCAGCCATGGTGACGGAATCTTCCAGATCGAGCATGATCGAATCCGGACCGTAGATGTGGGCGTCGGCCATCATTCCGGGGTTGTTGCCCGGAACGAACATCATCGTTCTGCGTAATCTTTCCATTATTTCCAGACATCTTTGCCGGTCGCCCGGACGGCGGCGGCGGTTACACGTGCGCGGATGGTGCAGTCGAGGGCACCCTTGTCCACGGCCTTGACGGCGGCATTTTCAATTCCGAGGCCCTTGAGCGTCTCGGTGATGACGGCCTTGATCTGAGAACCGAACTGGGCGGCGACAGAACTCTGGAGGTCGATTTCCAGTCCCTCTCCGGAGGAAATCTGGATCATGATATCGCCGGATTCGAGAGTCCCGGCGACAGCGTTTTTCATTTCCATATCTGTAGTGTCAAATTATATAGCGCACAAAATTAATACATTTTTACCGTTTTCTCAATCCCCAGTCGGAAAGGCGGTACGAATCCTCCACCTCCTCTTCGAAGGCATCGTCGAGCGAGGGGAAGAAATCGATCCCGGTTATGTTTTCCAACTCATTGATAGTCAGGCAGCAGTCCTGCAGATAATAGCGGCTGGCGTCATTTCCCATGACGAAGGCGATCGCATGGTACTTGCCGCCCTTCTCATACAGGAGCGCCTTGAAAAATGCGTCCGGAACGACGACTCCCCTGTCTCCGATGCGGCCGTACCGGTTCTCGCCCACGATCGGGCCGGAGACGACCCAGACCTTTCCGTGGGACCGGGCCCAGTACCGGACCTGCTTCTCGAGATACTGCCAGTCCTTGTTGTTGAGTTCTTCCCGCTGGGGGCAGATGTTCGTAAAATAGAAAGTCTCCGCCATGGCACTGTCGTCCCAGGTGAAATCCGCGGCCGGGGCCATGTGTCCCCGTGTCCATTCCGACCCTCGGTAATCCTCCCGCATGGCCTGGCGTTTCCGGAAGGACGGGTCCATGGAGAAATTTTTGTCCTGGCGGGTTGCGCCGCCGCGCGTCTCCTCGTCGGTCAGCTCATAGGCGACCCAGTCGGGAATCAGGGTGGAGGTATTGTAGGAAACGGTATGTCCCTGGTACGAAAGGATATTCTGGTTCTCCCCGTAAGCGGGAATCTCGAGCCCGTCGGGGGCCGGGAGGGATTGTTGGAAAACACAGCCGCAGAGCAGCGCTGCGCATAAAAAAGACATTCTTTTCATAATCTGGCCGCTAAGTTAATCAATTCCCCGGATTTTTCTATCTTTGCAAGGATATAAAGCGAACGGACCATGATCTCTTTCACTTGCGATTATAACGTCGGAGCCGTCCCGGAAATCCTCCGGCGTCTCGCCGAAACCAACCTGATCCAGGAACCCGGATACGGGGAAGACAGTTTCTGCCTGAGCGCAAAGGCACGGATCCGGCAAGCCGTCGGCTGCCCGGACGCAGAGATCTTCTTCCTCACGGGCGGCACCCAGACCAACGCCACGGTGATTTCCGCAATGCTGAAAGGCTACGAAGGGGTCATTTCGGCCGAAACAGGCCACATAGGGGTCCACGAGGCCGGTGCCGTCGAATTCACAGGGCACAAGGTACTGCCCCTTCCCTCCCATCAGGGGAAAATCCTCGCGGAAGAACTGGACGCGTACCTCCGGCGCTTCTATGCCGACGAGGCCTGCTCCCACATGGTATTTCCCGGCATGGTCTACATCTCCTTCCCTACGGAATACGGGACCATCTATACCCAGGAGGAACTGACCCGGATCCGAGAAGTCTGCCTCCGGAACAGCCTGCCCCTCTTCATCGACGGTGCCCGGCTCGGCTACGGCCTGATGAGCCGGAGTTCCGACTTGGACCTGCACGAACTGGCCTCCCTCTGCGACGTTTTCTATATCGGCGGGACGAAGGTCGGGGCCCTCTGCGGCGAAGCGGTGGTCTTCCCCGCCGGAAACGCTCCCGCCCATTTCTTCACCACCGTCAAGCAGCACGGCGCCCTCCTCGCGAAGGGGCGGCTCCTCGGCATCCAGTTCGATACGCTGTTCACCGACGGCCTGTATTTCAAGATCAGCCGTCACGTCATCGATATGGCGGAGCGTCTGAAAACCATCTTCCAGAAGGCCGGGATCGAACTTTTCATCGACTCCCCGACCAACCAGCAGTTCGTCATCCTCTCCCCCGCGCAGATGGATAACCTCCGCAAGGAGGTGCTCTTCGAAGTCTGGGAACCGCTTCCGGACGGACGTTTCGTCGTCCGGTTCGCAACCAGCTGGGCTACGACAGAACAGCAGCTCTCCCGGCTGGAAGAGCTGCTGTCAGAATGCTGAGCGGAAAACCGCCTTACTGGATTTCGATCACTTTCTTGTTTTCCGGGACTTCCACCTTGCGGATCTTCGGAAGGTCGACACAAAGGATTCCGTTCTCAACGCGGGCTGAAATCGCCTCGCGGTCAGCATCGTCCGGAAGGAGCATCGTCTGCTGGAAGCGGGTGTAACTGAACTCCCGGCGGAGATACTGGCCCTTCTTGTCCTTTTCGTTTTCCTTGACTTTCTTTTCCATCTTGATGACGAGGTTGCCCTCTTCGTCCAGCTGGATCTTGAAATCCTCCTTGGTCATGCCCGGAGCGGCGAGCTCCAGCTCATAGGCCTTTTCGGTCTCGAATACATTGATGGCGGGCGCCGTTGTCTTAGCCCTGTCCATCCACGCGTTGTCGAAGAAATCATTGAAGAAATCCGGCAGCCAGTTCTGTGTGCTACGTCTTGCAGGTACCATGATAATTACCTCCTATTATTTTAAATTCAACTTCATTTTTTCAGGTCCCTCAAGCGGGACGATTAAACTATAGCAAATGCGAGACCACTATCAAAAAGTAGACAAACTGTCATATATAATGGACAATTTGTCAAAATATTATGTCAATTTGTCGCTTTTCTATCAGAATAGGCGGTTTTTTCCTAACTTTCCGGAGAAGTAATCCGAGCCGGAATCATGGACGAGAAGGAAAGGACCGTCAGGAAAGCGAAACCGGAGGATATCCCCTCCATTCTCGACATCGTCGCCGATGCCGTCCGGACCATGCGCGCCTCCGGGAACCTCCGCCAGTGGACGGACGGATATCCGTCCCGGGAGACCATCGCCACCGACATCCGGAACGGGGTCGGTTACCTCGTCACCAGTCCCTCAGGACAGGCCGACGGGTATTTCGCGATGATTCCCTCCCCGGAACCGACCTACGCGGTCATCTACGGAGGGGAATGGCTGGACGACAGCCTCCCTTACCGGGTGATCCACCGTATCGCGGGAAGGGCCGGAACCCACGGCATCTTCTCCGCCATCATGGACCATGCCTTTTCCGTGACGGACAATGTCCGTATCGACACCCACGCGGACAACGCCATCATGCAGCACAACATCCTCAAACACGGTTTCCGTTTCTGCGGGACGATCCTGCTCGCGAACGGCGATCCGCGCCTGGCCTATCAGAAACTCCTGGACCGAAACCTTGAAAAGACTGAATGATGGCATCCTTCAGGAAATACGGGACCTGTTTCTTCGAGCAATACGCCAAGATCTCCCTCACGGAGATCCTGGGAAGCTATTTCGGGGATCTGGAGAACCGGGACCGTCCAGACCTGCAGTCAGCGGACCGGAAATCCCTCGGAATCGAGGTTACGCGCGCCATGGAACAGAGCAAGGAAGCAGCCGCTTCCCTGCTGAAAGAGATGTCCGGCATCCGCCCGAGGAACGACGACGAGGAGGACGACATGGCCCGGATCGTCGAAAACGGGTACGGATTCGGTCTGCAGCAGGGACGATACATCGGTTCGCGGGAACTTCCCTACTGGTCGATGGCCCTCCCCCTGAAACGGATCCTCCAGAGCAAGGTCTCCAAAGCCGGAAACGGTTTCTACGGCGTCTTCGACCGTCTCGGCCTCTATGTTTTCTGCAAGGATGACCTGACCGACGAAAAGGTCCGGAAGACCGTCCGGTACGTCATGGACCTGCAGAAATACCAGGATATCCGCTACAACCGGCTCTATCTTTCGGAAGTGAGCACCCTGTACGTCTGCAACCTCGACGACGGCCTCTCCCCCGACACGAGGATCATGCGTTTCCCGATCCTGCCCGAGCAGCGCACCGAATTCTATCTCCGGGCTCTCCGGAAACAGTTCTGACATTACAGCAATCCGCCCAGGAACAATGTCTTTTCGGCCTCGGAGAACCCCCTGAGGCCGGCATAGGCGTCGACAGCCCGGCGGGACAGATGCCGGATTTCCGGATAGGACGCCTCCGGATGGGCGAAGACAAGGCCGCAGATGCTGGCATCCGGAATCATCGCACAGGTTTCAGTCAGCCGGATGTCGAGAGCCTCGCCCCCGGGAAGCAGCGAAAGGATGTCGCGCTTGAGGGAGTGGTCGGGACAGGAAGCGTAGCCGGCCGCAGGCTTGACGATCCGGGAGGGAGAGCCTTCCGGCAGCGATTTCCGCAGCTCGGCATCCAGCCAGGCGGAAGCCGCTTCAGCGAGGGTCAGCCTGACGGAACGCTCCAGCATCGGCCCGTTTTCGGTCCGGCAGGAGGCGCAGTCGCAGGCTCCCTTGGGATGAACCCGGTGGACACTGATCGCGAAGAGGCCGGCGGGCGATTCGAATCCGTACGATTGCGGAGGGACGAAATCGGCGAGGGACCGGGCGTTCCCCTCTTCCTGGCGGAGCATCGGAAGCCGCCACGCTTCGGAGACGATCGTATCCCCTTCGGAATGGCAGGGATCGAACCGGGCGCAGAGTACGATCCGGCAGCCGCCGGCAGCCATCTCCTCAAGCACTTTCTCCGCATCCGAATGCAAGCGTGCCCGCTCTTCCCGTGCGGCGTCGCCCTTGAGTCCCCAGACGATATCGAAAAGACGCCAGTCGAAATAAGGAAGGACCTCCTCTACTGTGAGTTTCCGGGCCGGGAAATCCGGGAAAACCTTGCCCCGGAGGAAGGACTCCTTCGCGAAGGGTTCCGCTTGACCGACGGAACGGGTCCTGCTGGAGGACGCCTTGAGATAGGTATCTCTAAGCTCTTGCTGGGAAGCATGTTCCATCTCTTCCGTTTTCACCCTGTCGGACATCAGGCGGCCGGAAAGGACGGCGCTTGCGGACGCATCCGCGCCATAGAATACATGGTCATAGAGCGGAGCCAGTTTGACGGCCGTATGGAGGGCGGAAGTCGTCGCCCCTCCGACGAGAAGCGGGGTCTGCATTCCCCGCTGCGCCATTTCCCGGCACAGATCCTCCATCTGACGGAGGGAAGGAGAGATCAGGCCGCTCACCCCGATCAGGTCCGCACCGGTTTCCGCGGCCTTCTCCAGGATCGTTTCCTTCGGGACCATGACCCCGAGGTCGACCACCTCGAAACCGTTGCACTGCAGGACGATGGACAGGATGTTCTTCCCGATGTCATGGACGTCCCCCTTGACGGTCGCAAGGAGGAAAACGGGCTTCCGCTCCCTGCCGGAACCGGTTTTTCCTTCCAGGTAAGGCTGCAGGAAGGCCACGGCATCGCGCATGACCCTCGCGGATTTGACGACCTGAGGAAGGAACATCTTCCCGGCCCCGAAGCGCTCCCCGACACGGGCCATCCCCTCCATCAGCGGTCCCTCGATGACATCGACCGCCTTTCCGGTCTTCGAGAGGGCCTCCATCAGATCCTCCCGGAGGGTCGGAGAACCTCCGGAAAGCAGGGCTCGGATCAATTTCTCCTCAACAGGAATATCTTCTTTTTCAACAGATTGAACCTTTTCAGCTGAAGTATCGCCCGCAGTTTCGGCGGCTTTTTCCAACAGGCGCTCCACAGCCCCTGAATCCCGGTCCAGGATCACATCTTCGACCCGCCGCAGCAGGTCCGGTTCGATCTCGTCATAAACCTGGAGCATCCCGGGGTTGACGATTCCCATATCCAGTCCGGCCGCGATGGCGTGGTACAGGAAGACGGAATGCATCGCTTCCCGGACGCGGTTGTTCCCGCGGAATGCGAAAGAAAGGTTCGAGATGCCGCCGGAAGTCAGCGCACCGGGGAGGTTCGACTTGATCCAGCGGACCGCTTCGATGAAATCGACCCCGTAGCGCCGGTGCTCCGGAAGGCCGGTTCCGACCGATAATACATTGACATCGAAGATGATGTCCGAAGGAGCGAAGCCGGCCTCTTCCGTCAGGAGGCGCCAGGAGCGCTGACAGATCCGGATCTTCCGCTCGTAATCCGTCGCCTGGCCTTCTTCGTCGAATGCCATCACGACGGCCGCCGCTCCGAGACGGCTAAGCTCCCGGGCCCTCGACAGGAATACTTCCTCCCCCCCTTTCAGGGAGATGGAATTGACGATGCACTTCCCCTGTGCGTTCTTCAAGCCGGCCGTCACCGCGTCCCAGTGGGAGGAATCGATCATGACGGCTGCCCGGGCGACCGCAGGGTCTCCGGAAACATAGCGCAGGAATTTCTGCATCTCAGCCGCCGGATCCAGCATCGCATCGTCCATGTTGATATCGATGACCGACGCCCCTCCCTCGATCTGGCCGGCAGCGACTTCGAGGGCCTCTTCGTACGCCCCGGAGGCGATCAGGCGGGCGAATTTCCGGGAGCCGGCGACATTGGTCCGCTCCCCGATATTCGTGAACAGGTTCTTCTCCCGGTCAACCGTCACGGCTTCCAGGCCGCTGACATGAAGGCGGACGTCCGGTTCCGGCATCGGACGGGGCGGGAGACCCCGGACCGCTTCCTTGAGAGCCCGGATGTGGTCGGGCGTCGTTCCGCAGCATCCCCCGACGATATTGACAAGGCCCTTTCCGGCCATCGAGCGGATTGCTTCCGCCATCTGGGAGGGCGTTTCGTCATAAGTTCCCATCTCGTTCGGCAGGCCGGCGTTCGGATAGCAGCAGACCGGGCAGTCGCACCAGGAGGCGACGTCTTCCAGAAGGGGCAGCATATCGGTGGCGCCCAGGGAACAGTTGAGACCGAAGGCGACCGGACGGCCGTGGCGGACGGAATGGAAAAAGGCTTCGAGGGTCTGGCCCGTCAGCGTCCTGCCGCTCCGGTCGGCCGGGGAGACGGAAATGATGACGGGAACACCCGGATAATCCCCGAGGGCGTACAGGGCGGCCTTGACATTCAGGGCGTCGAAACAGGTCTCGAGGAGGATCAGGTCCACGCCCCCTTCGACAAGGGCTCCGATCTCTTCCCCGTAGACTTCGGCCATCCCGTCGAAATCGCAGGGGCGATAGAGCGGATCGTCCAGTCTTTGCGGGAGGGTCAGGGACTTTCCGGTCGGTCCCACGCTTCCGGCGACCCAGATTTTCCGGGGGGCTCCGTCGGCCGCTTTCCGGGCGATCCGGGCCGCGGCAAGGGCCATGTCACGGGCGTCGGCGGCCCTTCCGTATTCCTCCTGGGAGAGCCGGTTCGCACCGAAAGAATTGGTTTCAATGATATCCGCACCGGCCTCTATATAAGCCTGATGGATTCCGAGAATCACGTCGGGATGGCTCAGGTTGAACGCTTCGCTGTCCCCCACGAGTCCCTTCGCCTGCAGCTGGGTTCCCATGGCACCGTCGAGGAGGAGGATCCGTTCCTTGAGGATGTGCGAAAAAAGGTCCATCAGAAACAGGCGCGGAGGATTTCAAGGATGTTGTCCGGCCGTCCCATCGTGAAGAAATGGACAGCGGGGACGCCGTGGGCAAGCAGGTCCCGGCACTGGTTCCCGCACCACTCACGGCCGATCTCATAGGCCCTTTCAGGGGAGGCGGACAGTTCGTCGGTCAGTTCGACGGGGATGTCGATCGAAAAGGTTTCCGGCAGCAGCGCGACCTGACGGAGGGATGAGATCGGCTTGAGGCCGGGGATGACCGGAACGGTGATGCCGGCCGCACGGCACCGGGCGACAAAGTCATAATAGACCCGGTTGTCGAAAAACATCTGGGTGATGATGTAATCCGCCCCTGCGTCGACTTTCCGCTTGAGGTTCTCGAGGTCCGTCTCGGGATTCGGCGCTTCGAAATGCTTCTCGGGATAGCCGCCGACCCCGATACAAAAGGCCCCTTGCGTTCCGGTTTCCCTTTCGAAGGAACGGATGGCGGAAACCAGTTCGTCCGCATGGGCGTAGCCGCCTTTCGTCGGGACGAAACGTTTCTCCCCTTCCAGGCTGTCCCCGCGGAGGGCCATGACGTTACCGATTCCCATGAACCGGAAATCATATAGCTGACTTTCAATCACTTCCGCAGTTGCGCCGCCGCAGATCAGGTGCGGTACGACCTCGACCTTGAACTCCGACTGGACCGCTCCGCAGACGGCCGTTTCGCTGATACGGCGCCGGACGGTCCGCCGGGTATAGCTGCCGTCCGCTTCCGGACGGTATTCGAACTCGTCCCGGTGGCAGGTCACGTTGATGAAACGGGGACTGAACTCCATGAAAGGACGGATCCCGTCCAGAAGCTCCGTCCGGGTCATCCCTTTGGGCGGGGGGACGATCTCAAGGGACGGGAAGGCCCGTCCCGGAGCGGAAAGCAAGTCGGAAACTCTCATGGCCGGGTAAGTTAAATCTTGTCCAGCGCCTCCCGGATGTCGTCGATCAGGTCGTCCGCATCCTCGATTCCGACGGAAAGACGGATCAGGTCCGGAGCGACTCCGGCTTCGCGGAGCTGCTCGTCGGAGAGCTGACGGTGGGTATGGCTCGCCGGATGGAGAACGCAGCTTCTCGCGTCGGCGACGTGCGTCACGATGCAGATCAGCCGGAGGGAATCCATGAAGCGGATCGCGGTCTCGCGGTCTCCCTTGAGACCGAAGGCCATGACACCGCAGGTCCCGTCCGGAAGATATTTGGCCGCGAGAGCATGGTCCCTGTCCTCCGGGAGGTCGGCGTAATGGACCCATGCGACCCGTGGGTCAGCCTGCAGGAAACGGGCGATTTTCAGGGCGTTCTCGCAGTGGCGCGGGACGCGAAGGTGGAGGGTTTCCAGCCCCAGGTTCAGCAGGAAGGCGTTGTGCGGGGACGGGATGGACCCGAGGTCCCGCATCAGCTGGGCGACGAGCTTGGTCATATAGGCCATCTTCCCGAAAGCCTTGGTATAGGTCAGTCCGTGATAGGAGTCGTCCGGGGTGGTCAGTCCGGGGAATTTGTCCGCGCAGGCATCCCAGTCGAAATTCCCGCTGTCCACGACGACACCGCCGACCTGGGTTGCATGGCCGTCCATGTATTTGGTCGTGGAATGGGTCACGATGTCGGCGCCCCACTCGAAGGGACGGCAGTTGATCGGGGTCGGGAAGGTATTGTCGACGATCAGGGGAACACCGTGCCTGTGGGCGGTCCGGGCGAATTTTTCAATGTCCAGGACCCGGCAGCCCGGATTGGAGAGGGTTTCCCCGAAGAGGGCTTTGGTGTTCGGGCGGAAGGCCTTGTCGATTTCCTCCTCGGAAGCGTCCTGGTCGATGAAGGTACATTCGATCCCAAGCTTCTTGAAAGTCACGCCGAACAGGTTGTAGGTCCCGCCGTAGATTTCGGTCGAGGTGATAAAATGGTCCCCGGCCTGGCAGATATTGAACAGGGCGTAGAAATTGGCGGCCTGGCCGCTCGAGGTGAGCATGGCGCCGACGCCTCCTTCCAGCGCCGCGATCTTTTTCGCGACCGCGTCGTTGGTCGGATTCTGGAGACGGGTATAGAAATAGCCTTCCGCCTTCAGGTCGAACAGGTCGGCCATCTGCTCGGTATCGTCATATTTGAAAGTGGTACTCTGATAAATCGGGAGGACGCGAGGCTCTCCATTCTTGGGCTCCCATCCGGCCTGGACACACAGGGTCGATCTTTTCACGTTCGGTTTCATAGCGCTGATTAATCTTTCTGCAAAGATAGAAGAAACAGGCATTCTTTCCAATTAAATAAAAAAGAATGGAAAAATCACCCAATAACCAATCCGTCGTCAAACCGTTTATTCCGAAAACGAGCATTCCCCGGACTCCGGGGAGAAAAAAAATCTTCTTTTGAAAATTCTTGGATTCCCACATTTTTTCGCTATCTTTGAATCCAGTTCACGGAATGATGACCCTTATGATCTACTCTTTCAACCAGCAGCAGTCCCAGGCCCGGCTCCAGCAGGAGCAGGCAGATGCTGCGTGTCATGATTCCGGCCGGATGGCACGATAGACAGGATGGATTACAGTAGGATAAAAAGGGCCGGTTCCGCATGGACCGGCCTTCAACGTATATAATAAACGAACTAAAAAAGGTGTCTTATGAGTATCGAAAGATTTGACCTTGTCAAAGAATCGTTCGGCAAGAAAGCCGTTCCGGCGGAGAAACCGGAGAAAAAGATCTCCGAGTACTTCGGGGAGCTCGTCTTCGACCGGAAGAAGATGCACAAGTATCTGGATTCCAGCACCCTCAAATCCCTTCTGGAATGCATCGAAGGAGGGAAACCCCTGGACCGCAGGACTGCGGACGGCGTAGCGGAAGGAATGAAGGAATGGGCCATGGAGCACCATGTAACCCACGTCTGCCACTGGTTCCAGCCGCTGACGGAAGGAACCGCGGAAAAGCACGACGTCCTGATCGACTATGACGGGAAGGGCGGCGTCATCGAATCCTTCGACGGAGGGGCGCTCGCCCAGCAGGAGCCGGACGCATCCTCTTTCCCGAGCGGCGGCATCCGGGCGACCTTCGAAGCCCGGGGGTACACGGCCTGGGACCCCACCTCCCCCGTTTTCATCCAGGACGACACCCTCTGCATTCCCACGGTATTCATCTCCTATACCGGCGAGGCGCTCGATTACAAGACTCCCCTCAAGAAAGCCCTCAAGGCGGTCGGCGACGCCGCCCTTCCGATCTGCCATCTCTTCGATCCGGACGTGAAAAAGGTCCTCTCCTATCTCGGATGGGAGCAGGAGTATTTCCTCGTCGACGAGGCCCTGTACGCCGCCCGGACCGACCTGATGATTACCGGAAGGACCCTTTTCGGACACATCTCCTCGAAAAGCCAGCAGCTTGACGACCATTATTTCGGTGCCATTCCCTCCCGGGTAGCCGCATTCATGCGGGATCTCGAGATCGCGGCGCACCGGCTGGGCGTTCCCCTCAAGACCCGGCACAACGAAGTCGCTCCGAACCAGTTCGAACTGGCCCCGATCTACGGGGAAACGAACCTTGCCAACGACCAGAACCAGATCGTCATGAACCTGATGGACAAGATCGCGCGGAAACACGGTTTCGTCGTCCTGTTCCACGAAAAGCCCTTCGCCGGGATCAACGGATCCGGCAAGCACAACAACTGGTCGCTGGGGACCGATACCGGGGTCCAGCTCCTGGCTCCGGGCAAGGACGCCATGGGGAATCTGCAGTTCGTCACCTTCTTCGTCAACGTCCTGGCCGCCGTACAGCGCCACAACGGCCTTCTGAAAGCCTCCATCGCCAGCGCGACGAACGCCCACCGTCTCGGCGCCAACGAGGCCCCGCCCGCCATCGTTTCCGCTTTCCTCGGAAGGACGATGACGGCCGTACTCAGGAAACTCGTCGAACTGCCTTCCGGCACTCCGATCGAAATCGCCGGCAAGAAGGGAAAGAGCGTCGGACTCGTGGAAATCCCGGAAATCTTCATAGACAATACCGACCGGAACCGGACCTCCCCCTTCGCCTTCACGGGCAACCGCTTCGAGTTCCGTGCTGTGGGATCCCCCGCCAACTGCGCCGGAGCGATGATCACCCTCAACGCGGCCGTCGCCCAGCAACTGACTGAATTCAAGAAGGCAGTCGATGCGGAACTGGCCAAGGGAAAACCGACCGACATCGCCGTCATGGACGTCCTCAAGCCGATCATCAAGGAAATCATCGACGTGATCTGCTTCGACGGGAACGGGTACACGGACGCCTGGAAGGCGGAAGCGGCCCGGCGCGGTCTCGATACCGAAGCCAGCGTCCCCGAGATGTTCAAGCAGTTCACCCGTGAAGAGAGCGTCCGGATGTTCACGGAAACGGGCGTCTTCACGGAGAAGGAACTCGAGGCCAGGAACGAAGTCAAGTGGGAGACCTATTGCAAGAAAATCCAGATCGAGAGCAGCGTGATGTTCAGGATGGCCGTCAACCATATCATTCCCGCCGCTTTCACATACAAGAACCTCCTCCTGGAAGAGGTGGAGCGGCACAAGAGCATCTACGGCTCCGCCGACGAATGCTCTGCCGAACTTTCGCTGATCCGGACCATCACAGACTCCGTCGCCGAGGTCTACCGGAAGGCCAACGACCTGAGGGAGGACGCCCTCGCCGCCGAGAAGATCGAAGATGCGTATTCCCGCGCCGTCGCCTTCCAGGAGATCGCCCTGCGCTTCGATGACCTCAGGCGGCCGATCGACCTTCTCGAAGAAGTCGTGGACAACAAGATCTGGCCCCTCCCGAAATATAGGGAACTCCTCTTTATCAGTTAATCTAAAAAGCCCATGTTCACTCCCTGGACCCTGCTCGTCGATGTCGGCATCCTGTCGATCCTCCTGCTTGTCGGAAAGATCCTCCGCGCCAAAGTGCGGTGGATCCAGCGCCTGTTCATCCCGCCCAGCCTGCTGGCCGGCTTCACGGCCCTCATCCTGGGTCCTGAAGTACTGGGATGGATTCCCCTCTCGGGGAACCTCGGGACCTATGCGGGGATCCTGATCGCCCTGGTCTTCGCCACCCTTCCCCTGACCTCGAAAAAGAAATCCGAAGGAGGCGAGACGATCGGACGGATGTGGGCCTATTCCCAGGCGGGGATGCTTCTGCAGTGGGGATTCGGAGCAGCCATCGGCATTTTCTTTCTCCGTGCCATCTGGCCGGTCGACACCGCTTTCGGCCTCTCGATGCCCGCCGGATTCTGCGGCGGGCACGGAACGGCCGCCGCGATCGGGGAAGCCTTCTCCAAATACGGGAACGGGGACATGCAGTCCCTGGCGATGACGGCCGCGACCGTCGGCATCGTCGCCTCGGTCATCATCGGAATGTGGATGGTCAGCTGGGGAGCCGAGCATGGACACACCCGGTACCTGTCCAGATTCTCGGAACTTCCCGAGGAGCTCCGGACCGGCATCCTGCCGAAAGAGCGGCGCTCCAGCATGGGGGAAGCCTCTTTTTCGGCCATCTCGCTGGACTCGATGACCTTCAACTTCGGGGTCGTCGCCCTCATCGCCCTGGCCGGATACGGGCTGTCCAAGGCCGTTTCCGCCATCTGGCCGGTCCTGATGCTCCCGGTCTTCAGCTGTGCTTTCATCGCGGGCATCCTCGTCCGCTGGATTATCCGGAAGGTCCGGGCGGACGAGTACCTTTCGACACCGATCCTCGGCCACCTCAGCGGGGCCTTCACGGACTACCTCGTCGCCTTCGGCGTCGCCTCGATCAAACTCCAGGTCGTCGCACGGTTCATCGTGCCGCTGCTGATCCTGCTGGCGGTCGGACTTCTCCTCACGATGCTCTACGTCTTCCTCGTCGGAAGGAGCATCCACAAGGAAGCCTGGTTCGAGAAATCGGTCTTCACCTGGGGATGGTTCACGGGGACCATGGCGATGGGCATCGCCCTCCTCAGGATCACGGACCCGAACGGAAAGAGCCGCTGCCTCGACGATTACGCGATGGCATACCTCTATATCGCCCCGGTTGAAATCGCCCTCGTAACCCTCTCCCCCGTCCTTTTCGTCAACGGGTACGGAGTCTGGTTCACGTTCGTCTGCCTGCTGGCGGGTACGGGCATCCTTCTCTTCGCCCGGTGGAAAGGCTGGTTCAAGAAAACCAAATGACTATCCATATGAAAAATCGTCTCATCCTTTTCAGCGTCCTGACGCTTTGCCTTGCCGGTTGCTCCTCCGCAGACCGGACCGATTCTCCCGATGTCATGGCCGTCGCCCATCGCGGCTGTTGGCTGAAAGACGGGAAAGAATTCTATATCAACGAGAACTGTCCGGCCGGCGTCCGGATGGCCCGGCGTTTCGGCTATCCGGCCATCGAATGCGATGTCAAATACACGGCAGACAGCGTGATGGTCATCATGCATGACAAGACCATCAACCGGACGATGCGCCTCGCCGACGGATACGGCGAGATTCCTGAACCGGTCAAAGTTTCCGAAACGACCTTCGAGGAGCTCCGTACCAAATACGTCCTGGCCTCGACCGATCCTTCCCTCCGGCTCCCGATCCCGACTCTCGAGGAGGAACTGACCGCCTGCAAGGAAGAAGGGATCATCGCCATGCTCCACAGCACCATCGGAGAATCCCACCATCTCGCCCAGGAGATCCTGGGAGACCGGTGGATCGGATTCTGCTCCAACGGAGACTCCCTTTTCCGGGATACCCGGACCCGGTCGGATGTCCTGGTCCTGCTCGACCCGGGCAACGATCCAGCGGAAAGCACCGTCGCCCGCCTGCAGGCGATCGGAGGACGCTGCGGCATGAGCACCATGAAATTCAAGATGCTTGACAAAGCCTATATCGACGCCGTCAAGGATGCCGGCTTCGAAGTCCAGGCGTCCATTTTCAAGACCCCGCACGAGCAGCGTGCCCTGACGGACGGCGTCACGATCGAACTCTCCGATTTCTTCTGGTACCAGACCGAAGGACGGAAACCCGTCGAGACCTGGAAAGAGAGAAAGGTTACGCTGAAAGCCGGGGAAAAGCTTATCTGGCAGCCCTCTGAAAAGGAATTCGCGGCGATGGTCTTCGACATCGACTTCGAAGGAGAACTGCTGGTCACCCTGAACGGGCGCGAGTATCCCCTCACCCACGAAACCCCCGGCCTCGAACGGTTCGGGCTCAGGATGTACAGGACCGCTCCAACCATCACCGTCGAAGCCGTCTCCGACACCAGGATCTCGTCGGCTTATGGCCGGCTGTACGAGATTTGATATCAGTGTGAGAACTGGTAGACCAGGCGGGCGATGACAAAGCTGTTGACCCCGTTGTAGGTAATGACGGACCGTCTCTCCGAAGAGAAATTCCGGGTCATGCTCGGCAGTTGGCGAAGCAGGTCCCTCCCTTCGATGCGGAGGGTGAGTTTCTTTTTGATCAGCGTCTGCGAGAGGGTCGCGTTCAGCACGAAATAATCCCGGTTGAACGAAGCGTAGGTATAGCCGCGCTGGGCGATGGTGTAGAACGTCGTCGTGAGCCGCATTTTCCAGGGGAAAGCGATCTGGGAGGAGAGCCCTGCGCGGAGCATATAGGGCCGTTGGTTCATTTCGGGCCGGAGCAGCGAGCGTTCATCGGTCCAGTCGCCCGAGAGGTTGAGCGTCAGTTCCAGCCAGTTCCGGCGGAAATTGCAGTCGAACGACTCCTTGAGCATCAGCCGGTTGGCGACATTAACCTCATCTGCCTTGAGCTTGCTGTTATAGAGATAGGCGACATTGTTGTTGTAGTTCCCGCTCAGATGCTCGCTGATGGAGAAAGTTCCGTCACCGAACGTCTTGTTGTAAACGAGGGACGCCGTCGCCGTCCACCTGCCGTCGATGTTCTTGGGGGTGACGCTCCGCCCGCCCGTCTCGGGATCGTAGATGGTGGAATTGCTCACGGCGTTCTTGACCGCTACAAGTCCCGAGTTGATGATCAGGCTGTTCTGCCTCTTGATATTGGATTTGTTGAAGGACAGGTTGACCGTATGGGTAAGGGAAGGCCGCAGGTTCGGATTGCCCTGGTGCACATACAAGGGATTGGTCCCGTTGGTTACGGGAAGGAGATCGTAGACGGTCGGGATTCCGGAGGTCGTCCGGTAGAGAAGGGAAAGCTTGTTCGATTTTTTCGGGGTGTAGGTCAGGTTCACATAAGGGGCGAAAGTGCAGAGGGAAACTTTCGTGACACGGTTTTCACCTTCCTCGTCATAAGACAGGCGGGTCCATTGGGGTCGGGTCACGAGACCTGAGGTGAACCGGACTTTTTTATAGATATATCGCAGGCTCGTCGTGATGGAGACCATATAGAACTGGTAGAGTCCGTCGGAACTGATGGCATCCAGCCGGGAAGAGGGGTAGTTCCCGGGAAGCGAGGAGAGGAAGGCCTTCCTCGAAGGGCTTTGCGTCACGGCCCACCCCGGGTCCGCCGCCGCCAGGTTATATACATCCCTTACGGAGCGGCTGCGGCGATAATCCGGCAGGACGATCGTCTGGAAATAGAATCTCTTTCCGATGGGTTCATTATAGGAAAGGCTGACATACCAGCGGTCGGCGGCCGATTGGGAATGGATGTACTGGTTCCGTTTGAGGAGGGAATCGGGATTGGATGCGATCCGGTAATAGCGGGTCCTGTAATCGGAGCCCTGGTCGCTTCCTGTGTACGTCCCCGTACTCAGGAAAGAGAGCGAAACGGTCCTGCCCTTTTTCTCAAAGCGGCGGATGAGCTGGGCATTCAGGGAGTAATTCAACCGGCGGCTGTATTGGTGCTGCTCGTTGTCGGTGGTGGTTTTCGTAATGGCGCGAAGGGCGGCGGAGTCTGCCGCTTCACCGGGGTCGGAGGCGAAGTTTCCCCCCTTCGAAGCGGAATAGCTGTCCGAAAGGGTTGCACTAAATGACGGTTTGAGGACGATCGTCGTCTTCGGATTGATTCTCCATTCCAATCCAAGTTCCCCTTTCGGCATATTGCTGTTGGAAAGGTTCAGGGCGTCGGAAGAAGTGAAGTAGCTCCCGCTCGAGACGATGTGCTCCGCCCGCGTGTCGGAAAGGAGATTCTTGTGGTTCCCGCTGTAGTACAGGTTGCCTTCGAGCTTGACCTTCTCCTTCCTGAAGGCGAAGGTGTAACCGGCTTCCCTCCGGTCGTTGTTCCCGTTGGCGCCGCCGCCCAGCTGGTTCCGGCTGGCGTTGTTCAGGGAAATGGGGTCGCTCGTGTTCCTGATACTGGCGATGACGGTGTTCTGTCTCTGCTTCCCGATGTTGTTGGCGTTCAGCCTTCCGGTATAGCGGGAAGAAGTTCCGTATCCGGTGTTGACGGACCCTTTCCATCCCTTGAGGGTGTTCTTCTTTATCTTGATGTCCAGCACCGGGACCTGTTCGCCGTCATCGACCCCGGTGAGCCGGGCGAAGTCGGATTCCCGTTCATAGGCGTTGATTTTTTCCACCATGTCAGCCGGGAGGCTCTGGAGACCGGTCCGGAGATTGCCCGAAAAGAAACGCTCTCCGTTAACCAGAAGTTCGGAGATGGGCTGGCCGTGGAGAAGGAGGGTCTCTCCGTGGATTTCAAGCCCGGGAATCTTCCGGAGCAGGTCCTCGAGCATGGCGTCATCCTCCAGCCGGAACGCTTCCGGATTATAGACGAGGGTATCGGCGGAGACCGTCACGATCGGGGCTTTCGCGACGACGACGGCTTCTTCCAGGAGTTCATTGTCGGGAGCGAGCCGGATGGCGTCAAGGTCGGTTCCATCGATGGCTTTTGTCAGGTGGAGGTCGATGTACTGGGGGACGAAACCGAGACTGGAAACCTTTACGACATAGTCTCCGGGGGCCGCCCTGAGGGAAAACCGGCCGTTATTGTCGGTAGTGCATCCCACGACGCTCGAACTGTCCTTGGGAGACAGGAGCTGGACGGCGGCCTGGAGAAGCGGCAGGGAGGTATCGCTTTCAAGGATGGTTCCGGTCAGTCTGACGGAGTTTTGGGCCAGAGAAGGCATTGCATTCATCAGAATGAATACAACAGACTGGATAACTCTGAGCCCGATTCTCTTCATTTCAGTTTCCGGCGAATCCGATGGAGACGAAGGTCAGGACTTCCGGAAGGGCCGTCCTCCAGTATTCCTGCTGGTGGGTCCCTTCCCGGACACGGAAGTTAGCGTGAGGGAAGTTCAGTTCCCGCATCAGGAGGATGAGATGGGCGCTTCCCTCGAACAGGTAATCGTCATCCCCGACATCGATGTACCAGCGGACCCCGGCGATGGCTTTCTGCTTCTCCGGAGAGGCCTCGCGAAGGTAGCGGACCATGTCATGGGCCAGGATCTGGTCGATATAGGCACGGGGCGTACGGGCTTCGTTCTGGTAGGCGGGTTCACCGTCGATCCGGCCGCTGAGCGGGCAGGCCGAGGAGAAGTATTCCGGGTGCTCCATCGCGAAGATCGTCGTTCCCCCGCCGCCCATGGAGAGACCCGCGATGGCCCTTGAAGACCGTTCGGAACGGATACGGTAGCGCTTTTCGATAGTCGGGATGAACTCTTCGAAGAAGAAATCCTCATACCGCCAGTCGTCATAGTTGAAATAGCCCATATGGGGACCTCGGTGATTCGGGCCCATACCGCTCGCATCCGGCATGACGATGATCATCGGAACGCAGAAACCGGAGTTGATCCGCCAATCCGTTATTGTTTTCATATTGTAATTGTCGGGCCAGGTATCACAGGATCCGCCCGCTCCATGGAGCAGATACAGGACCGGATAGGTCCGGTCCGGGCTGGCATCGTAACCGTCCGGAAGATAGACTCGGTATTCCTTCGCCGCGCCCAGGATCCGGCTCTCGACGGTTCCGTTTTCGACCCTGCTCTGGGCCCGGGCGGGAAGGCACGCAAGGGACAGGAGGACAAAGAGAAAGACAATTCTTTTCATACGCAGTTCAGATCAATTCCCGGCAAAGCCGATGGATACGAAAGTAAGGACCTCGGGAAGGGCGGTGCGCCAGTATTCCTGCTGGTGGGTTCCTTCCCGGACGCGGAAATTGACCCGAGGGAACCCCAGTTCCCGCATCAGGAGGTAGAGGTGGGTATTGCCGACGAACAGATAGTCGTCATCCCCGACATCGATGTACCAGCGGATGGCAGCGATCGCTTTCTGCTTCTCGGGAGAAGCCTCACGGAGATCACGGACCATATCATTCTTCGCCAGAAGCCTGAGGAAGGGCTGCATCGTCTTGTCACCGGCGAACTTTCCGGGAACGCCTTCCACCCGGGCGCTCAGGGGGCAGGCGGACGAAAAGAGGTCCGGACGCTGCATGGCGTAGAAAATCGTCCCGTCGCCGCCCATCGAAAGGCCTGCGATGGCGCGATGGGCCCGATCGGCGCAGATCCGGTAGCGTTTCTCGACCGCCGGCAGGAACTCCCGGAAGAAAAAGTCTTCGTAGCGCCAGTCGTCGTAATTATAATAGCCCATCTGTTCGCCGCGGTGGTTCGGGGCCGTACCGCCGGCATCCGGCATGATGATGATCATCGGCAGGCAGAACCCCGAATCGATCCGCCAGTCCGTGATCGTTTTCATGTTGTAGGTTTTCGGCCAGGTGTCGCAGGTCCCGCCGGCCCCGTGCAGGAGGTAGAGGACGGGATAGACCTTGTCCGGATGGGCGTCATATCCGTCGGGAAGGTAGACCCGGTATTCCTTCGCCGCGCCCAGAATCCGGCTCTCGACGGTTCCGCTTTCGATGCGGCTTTGGGCCCATGTCCCCGCAGCCGTCAGCAGGGCGGCGAGGAAAATCAGCAATCTTTTCATAGCCATATCAGTAGTATTCAATGATTTCCATGCACATCCGCCCATTGTGGTAAGGGCATTTCCAGAACCCCGCCCGGTCTTCGTCGAGATTCAAGCTTCCGTCTTCGCGGACACTCCAGTACCACTCGCCGTCGGGAGACAGGAGATGGTTCCGGATGAAGTCCCAGCTCCGGATCGCCCTTTCCGCCCACTCCCCATCTCCGGAGATCCGCGCGCGGTTGAGACATCCGACGACGGTCTCCGCCTGGACCCACCAATGTCGATCGGTATCCGTATGTCCGGTGACGGGATCGGACTCATAAACCATGGACCCGTCTTCGCGGTACCCTTCCAGCGCCGCGTCGGAGAGGCGGACGGTCGCCGCCCGTACTTCTTCTATAAGGTCCTTGTTCCCAAGCACTTCCGCCGCCTCATAGAGGAGCCAGGAGGCCTCGATGTCATGGCCGTAGGAGACCGTTTCCGAGGTCGGATTCCAATCCTCGTCGAAGAAAAGGCCGAGGTGACCGTCCGGCCGGATAATCCGGTCCAGGAAGATACGGATCAGTCCTTCCAGCCGTTTCCCCAGCGTCCGGTCCTTCCAGACCCGGTAGAGACCTGTGTAGCCCTCGAGGATATGGAGATGGGTATTCATCGTCTTGGCGTCGTTGCGGTCTTTCTCGGAAAGGCGCATGTCGGCAATCGGGGCCCATTCCCGGGTTGCGGCCTCTAGATAACCGTCCCGGAGGGCATCATAACTGTGGTCCTCTATGCTGCACCAGAAACGGATCGCGAGGTCGAGCGCCTCCCGGTCGCCGCAGGCCCTGAAGTATTCGGCAAGGGCATAGATCGCGAATGCGATTGCGTAGAACTGCTTCTTCGTTTCGAGCGGCTTTCCGGACGCGTCAAGGCTCCAGTAGATGCCCCCGTACTCCGGATCCTGGAAACGGTCCCGGATTTCCGAAAAGGCGCGGGCGGCCGTCTTGAAATAAGGTTCTTCCCCGAAAAGACGGGCTGCAGAGGCAAAGGTCCATAGGATCCTTGCATTGAGAATCCCTCCCTTGGGCGCGTCGGCGTCCCGTTTGCCCGTCCCGTCGATCCGGCCGTAAAAACCGCCCGACGGATCCTTCATCCGTTCCATCCAGAACGGAAGGATATCCCCCTTCAGTTCGCGGGCGAGTCCGCATTTGAGTTCCTTGATATCCATATTGATTTCTCTCCTCACAAATGTAATCATTTTGCCGAATCTTATCAAACTTGCCCTCCCCAATCTTCTCCTTTCCGGAGAAGACTCCGGCGGGCGGACAATCCCAAGTGGAGCCGGGCGCACTTATGGGTCCAGCACGTGGACCCATAGGAGCATTTAAGGGCGTTTTTGCTCCTATCGGTCCAATCCGTGGACCCATAGGATCATCTGCAGGGCTCGGAGCGGAGAATCTGCAGGGCTGGGAGGGGGGATTCGGCAGGGCGGAGGGGGAAATATGTCAAGAAAGTATCAATATTTGAAAAGAATGCATATATTTGTTGCCATTCAATGCCGCAAATATGACACACGTTCTCTCGGAAATATCCGAACTTTCGGAAAAAGACTGTTTCTACATCGTAGAACGCCACAAGAACAAGTTCACCTATCCCCTGCACTGCCACCGGGAGTACGAACTGAATTTCATCTGCCACGGAGCGGGGGTCCGCCGCATCGTCGGAGACAGCGTCGAGACGATCGGCGAGTACGAACTGGTTCTCGTCACCGGAGAAGGACTGGAACATGTCTGGGAACAGGGCAACTGCCGCTCCAGGGACATCCGGGAAATCACCATTCAGTTCTCCCCGGGTCTCTTCGACGGCAACCTCCTCTCCAAAAACCAGTTCGCCTCGATCAAGCGGATGTTCGAACGGGCCGGACGGGGGCTGGCCTTCCCGATCGAAGCGATCATGAAAGTCTACTCGATCCTGGACACGATCGCCTCCGAAGAAGACAGTTTCAAGCAGTTCATGCTCTGCGTCGAGGTGCTTCATGAGCTCTCCCTCTGCGAAGGTAAAGTGCTGGCCAGCAGTTCGTTCGCGAAAGCGCCTAGAGGCTCGGAAAGTCGGCGGATCGAAACAGTCAAGGAATATGTCGCTGTCCATTATCCCGAGAGGATCAGCCTCGCCGACCTCGCCGCCATGACCAATATGAGTCCATCCTCGTTCAGTCGGTTTTTCAAGATGCGGACCGGGCGGACCGTTTCCGAATACCTGACCGACATCCGACTAGGGAACGCCGCCCGTGCTCTCGTGGATACGACCGAAGGAGTCTCCGAGATCTGCTACGCCTGCGGATTCAACAACCTGTCGAACTTCAACCGGATCTTCAAGGCGCGGCGCGGCCTGTCTCCCCGGGAATTCCGGCAGCTCTACCGGAAGAAGAAAGTGATCGTTTAGCAAAAAAGTTTGCGATATTTGACAAAATCGTATTTGTCCTTACGCGCGTAACTCTCTAACTTTGCAACCATTACCGCGTAACTATGCACACGAATTTTCTCAAATACGCCCTCTGCTCCCTTGCCAGCCTCGCCTGGCTGCTTTCCTGCACGCCCAAAACCACCGGTGTACACGTCTCTGACGGTCATTTTGTCATCGGCGAAGAGCCGCAGTACTACATCGGAACCAACGTCTGGTACGCCTCCAGGCTGGCCGTCGAACAGCCCGAACGGCTGCTTGCCGAACTGGATTCCCTCCATGGACGCGGCATCGACAACCTCCGGATCCTCGCGACCGACGAAAACTGGGAAGGGATGGACTTCGTCCTCCGCGAGATGGAAAAGCGGGGAATGGGCGCGGTTCTCTTCCTGAACAACGCCTGGGAATGGAGCGACGACCGCTACGGTTCCTACCTGGAAGCCGCCGGCGCCGGTCCCCAGCCGCATCCCGTCAAGGACGGCTACCCCGCGTACATGAAAGGAATGGCCGAATTCGCCAAGAACGGACGCGCCGTCAAGCTTTTTCAGGATCATGTCCGCCGGATCGTCAACCGGTACAAGGACTCGGACGCGATCTTCTCCTGGCAGGTCTGCAATGAGCCCCGTCCCTTCAGCAAGGACAAGGATGCGGTCGACGCTTTCGTCAAGTACGTCCAGGAGACCGCCACCCTGATCAAGTCCATCGACCGCCGCCACATGGTCAGTACCGGAAACGAGGGCGGGATCGGCTGCAACGACGGCGACTACGAGCTTTGCGAGCGCCTCAACGACTGGCCCGACATCGATTACATCACCGTCCATATCTGGCCCTACAACTGGAGCTGGATCTCGGCGGACGGCGTACTGGAAGGCCTTGACAACGCCATCGCGAAGACCGAGGACTACATCGACCGCCACATCGCCATGGGGCGGAAACTCGGGAAACCCGTCGTCATCGAAGAATTCGGCTACCCCCGGGACGGTTTCGTCTTCGACAACATGAAACCCGCGACCGGCCGGGACGCCTATTACGACTATATCTTTTCCCGCATCCTCTCCTCCGCTCGCACCGGCGACGTCCTTGCCGGATGCAACTTCTGGGCTTGGAGCGGCATGGCCCGCCAGACGCCCGGACACGATTTCTGGGAGGAGGGCGATGATCTCGCCGGGGATCCTTTCCAGGAAGCCCAGGGGCTCAACGGCGTATATCTCAGCGACCGGAGCACCGTGGACGTGATCACCTCCTATGCGGACAGCCTCCGGCAATGCGCGACGATCACCGCTCCGGCCCCCGAAACCTGGCTCTACCTCGGTGACGGCCCCTTTTCCCTTGACGCGAAGGTTTCCGGGACGGATGAAGCGGAAATAAGCCTGACCCTGACGCGGGACCTGGACCTGATGGACCCCGCGGCGGAACCGGTCCTGTCCCTGAAGGAAACGGCGAGGCCCGAACCCGGGAAGACGGCGACCGTTTCTTTCCCGCTCGAAGGACTCGGGCCCGGTTTCTACCGGGTCACCCTGGACGGGAGGCAGACCTTCAACATCGGAATCAACCCCGAGCGGATCGAGAGTCCTGCGGACAGCCGCGAGGACTTTGACCGTTTCTGGGAAGAGACCCTCGCCGCCCTGGCGGAGGTGCCGATGACCCCGGTCATGACCCGCATCAGGAGCCATTGCGATTCATCCCGGTTCTGCTACCATGTCTCCATTCCCTCGTTCGGAGGGGGCACGATGGGAGGGATCCTCTACGTACCCGTCAAAGAAGGGCGCTACCCGGTCCGGCTGGAGTATATGGGCTACGGCGCCGACATCTATTACCGGGATCCGTCCGCCGACCCGGAACGGATCGATTTTCTCGTTAGTGTCCGCAACCAGGGAATCTTCAGGGATAAGGAGGGTCTCTGGATCACCCGCGGCCTTTCATCCAAGGATACATTCTATTACAGAGGCGCTTACTGCGACGCCGTCCGGGCGCTCGACTTCGTACGCTCCCTCGGGAAGGCGGATCCCGACCGGATCCTCGTCTCCGGAGAGAGCCAGGGAGGAGCCCTCGCCCTGGTCGCCGCCAGTCTCGGGAAGGGTGTGAAAGCCCTCGCCGTGAGCGTGCCGTTCATGGGGGATTTCGCCGATTACGGGAAGATCGTCAGCTGGCCAGTCCATGAAGTTTTTCAACATGGAGAGGCCGAAGGGATCGGACGCGACGCCCTGCTGGAAATGCTGACCTACTTCGACACCAAGAACTTCGCCGGACGGGTCACCTGTCCGGTCCTGATGGCTTTCGGGCTCCAGGATCCCGTCTGCCCGCCGCATACGAACTTCGCGGCCTACAACCTGATCGAATCCGAGAAAAAGTACCTGTGCGTTCCGACCTGCGGCCACGGCATGTGGGCCGAACCGGAATGGAACCGCACCCGGGAAGATTTTTTCAATCAATACTAAATAATCATTAACAACAAACTCAGGTCAAATGAAAAGTAAACTCCTTACTTGCCTATTGATACTCTTCTCGAGTCTCAGCCTGATGGCCCAGAATGTCACCGTCAAGGGTGTCGTGAGCGATCAGATAGGCCCCGCCATCGGAGTCAGTGTCGTTGAAAAAGGCACGGCCAATGGCACCACGACCGATTTGGACGGACAGTTCACCCTCAGCGTCAAGCCCGGCGCCGTGCTGGTGATCTCCTCCATCGGTTATGCGACCCAGGAAATCGAAGTCGGCTCCCAGAGGGAATTCATCATCACCCTCCAGGAAGACAGCGAATTCCTCGATGAAGTCGTCGTAGTCGGTTACGGTACGATGAAAAAGAGCGACCTCGCAGGCGCTTCCGTCTCCATGAAGGAAGACGCCATCAAGGGCTCCATCATCACCAACATCGACCAGTCCCTCCAGGGACGTGCGGCCGGTGTCCAGGCTACGGCAACCTCCGGTGCTCCGGGTTCCTCCTCCGCCATCCGCGTCCGCGGCCAGGCAACCATCAATGCCAACGCAGAACCGCTGTACGTCGTTGACGGCGTCATCATGCAGGGCGGCGGACAGTCCGGAGCCGATTTCGGTCTCGGTGACGCACTCGGAAACGGTGCCGTCTCGACCATCTCCCCCCTGTCCACGATCAACCCTTCCGACATCGTCAGCATGGAAATCCTCAAGGATGCTTCCGCGACGGCCATCTACGGTGCCCAGGGCGCGAACGGCGTCATCCTCATCACGACCAAGCGCGGCAAAAGCGGCGAGGCGAAGTTCACCTATGACGGCATGTTCGCCCTCCAGCGCCAGACCCGGAGAATCAAACTCCTGAATCTCCGCGAATTCGCCGAGTACTACAACGACCTCTATTCGGTCGGCCAGGTCGGCGAAAACGCCTGGTATTCGGATCCTTCCATCCTTGGCAAGGGTACCAACTGGCAGGACGCCATCTTCCGTACGGCGCCCCAGCAGCAGCACCAGATCAGCGCCCAGGGCGGCAACGATACCGTTACCTATTATATTTCGGGATCCTGGATGGACCAGAAAGGTACCATCATCGGTTCCGAATTCAGCCGGTACAGCATCCGCGCCAACATCGACGCCAAGCTTCGCGACTGGTGGAAGGTCGGTCTCAGCGCCACCTATTCCAGCACCGACGAGAACATGAAACTCGCGGATTCCGACGAGGGTATCATCAACTACACCCTCACCTCCCTCCCGAGCGCCCCGATCTATGACCAGGACGGCAACTACTACAGCATCTCCATGGACAAGTACTCGATCGTCAACCCGGTCGCCATGGCCATGCTCGAAGAGATCCTCCTCCAGCGCCAGAAACTCCAGGGCAACATCTTCTCCGACATCTACCTGATGAAGAACCTGGTCTGGCACGCCGAACTCGGTTACGACATCAGCGCCTCCGACGCCCAGACCTTCAACCCGACCGTCAACCTCGGCGGTTACCAGAGGGCGGCCAACGAGATGCGCGGCCAGAAGAACAGCTCCCTGTTCTGGCAGCTCAAGAACTACCTGACCTACAACAACACCTTCGGCAAGCACAGCCTGACGGCAATGGTCGGCCAGGAAATGTGGGAAAGCACCTATAACTATATGTCGGTCTACAATACGGCACTTCCTTCCAACGACGTCCACAACCCGAACCTCGGAACCGGTACCCCGACCATCGGCTATGGATTCGGAAGTTCCTCCATGGCTTCGTTCTTTACGCGCGAAACCTATAATTATGACGACCGCTACATCGGGACCTATACCTTCCGTTACGACGGTTCTTCGAACTTCGGACCTAACAAGCGCTGGGCACCGTTCCATTCCTTCGCCCTCGCCTGGAGATTCTCCAACGAGCCCTTCTTCCCCGCCGGACTGAAAGATGTCCTTACCGACGGCAAGTTCCGTATCGGCTGGGGCCAGACCGGCAACGCCAACATCGGCGGATACCGCTGGGGCTCGGCGATGACCAAAGTCGCCACGGGCCTCGGCGTCGGCTACAGGATGACCAACATCCCGAACCTCGACGTCATGTGGGAGAAACAGCAGCAGCTCAACCTCGGTCTCGACCTCTCTTTCTGGCACGGCAAGGTGAACCTCGTCGCCGAGTGGTATGACAAGCGCTCCAACGACATGCTGATGCCGCTCCAGATGCCGACCTATATGGGCACCTCCGGGAACCCCTCCTCCGCCATGGCCGCTCCTTACGGCAACTACGGTTCCATCCAGAACACCGGTTATGAATTCACCCTGACCGTCCATCCGGTCACCACCGCCAATTTCGAATGGACCTCGGAAGGTCAGCTTTCCTTCAACCGGAACAAGCTCCTTGCCCTCTCGGGCACCGCTTCCGCCGCCATCGTCGGCTACGGACAGTGGAACGACATCGTCAGCGAGTCCAAGATCGGAGAGCCCCTGTTCAGCTTCTACGGCTATCAGACGGACGGTGTCTACACCTCCCTCGAAGACCTGCAGAATTCCCCGCAGACGGAGAACTATCCGGCCGACGGCGTCTCCTTCAACCAGTACAACACCCCGTGGGTCGGCGACATCAAGTTCAAGGACCTCAACGGAGACGGCAAGATCACCGAGGCCGACCGTACCAACATCGGTTCCCCGATGCCGAAATTCACCTTCGGATGGACCAATACCTTCCGTTACAGGAACTTCGACCTCAGTATCTTCATCAACGGTTCCTACGGCAACAAGGTCCTCAACTACCTGAACATGAATACCGGCAACATGAAGTCCGCCTGGGCCAACCAGCCGGCGAGCGTGCTGAATCGCACGAAACTCGTCGCGATCGACCCGGAAAAGACCTATGACGGAACCGGCAGCGTGTGGAACTGGTATGAGGACATCACCAACGTCAAGATCGCGAATCCCGGTGCCAAGCTTCCGCGGGCGACCACCGGCGACCCGAACGACAACGACCGCTTGAGCGACCGCTACATCGAAGACGGCTCCTATGTCCGCCTGAAGAACATCACATTCGGTTATACCTTCCCGAAAGCGCTTCTGCAGAAAGTCAAGATCGACAATCTCCGCGCTTACGTCAATATCCAGAACCTCTATACCCTGACCAAGTACACAGGCTACGATCCCGAAATAGGCGTCAGCATGGCCTCGGTCAACGTCATGGGACTGGACAACGGACGTTATCCTTCCCCGACTGTCTATTCCTTCGGTGTCAACTTCACTTTCTAAGCTATGGAGGAAAAGAATATGAAAAAGAATATACTCAATATTGCCATCGCCCTCATCGCCGTCCTCAGCCTCTCTTCCTGTGAGAAATTCCTGAACCGTCCGGCGGAGGATACGTACAACCGCGACAATTTCTACCAGACTCCCGAACAGTGCATCCAGGGCGTCAATTACCTGTACAATTCCCCGTGGTACGACGTCATCCGCGGTTTCTACCGCGTCGGCGAGTGCTTCTCCGGGAACTATTACATGGGCGACAGCCCGTACCTCCAGTTCTCCGTCAACGGTTCCGACAAGGAACTCCGGGACATGTCCAGCTCCCTCTGGGCCGTCAACGCCCAGGCCGGCATGGTCTACAACCGGATCAAGGAATCCGACGTAGACGAGACGGTCAAGCACATGTGCATGGGCGAGGCCCTCGTCTGGAAGGCTTTCGCCAACTTCTTCCTCGTCCGCTCCTTCGGTGAGGTTCCGATAATCCACAACATCTCCGAGACGCTCGCCGAAGGCGGCTACAACGAGATCTACAAGGCCACGAAGGAAGATGTCTACCAGTATACGGTCATGCTGCTCGAGAAAGCGATGGAACTTCTCCCGAAGAAAGTCGCCAACAAGGACGGCCGCATCGACTACTACTCCGCTGAAGCGCTCCTTGCCAAAGTCTATCTGCAGAAAGCCGGCGTTTCCGGCAGCCTCAACCAGGCTGATCTCGACAAGGCCGCCGAGTACGCGAAGGATGTCATCCAGAATTCCGGCCGGCAGCTGATGGAGAACTACAGCGACATCTTCAGGATGCAGAACAACAAGAACATCGAGGCCATGATCTCCTGGCACTGGGATGCTTCCGCACAGCCCTGGACCGCCCAGAACTCCTTCCAGAGCGACCTCGCCCCGAAGGGATTCGACGAGTTCGGCGACTGCTGGGGCGGCTGGACCGGCCCGTCGATCGCCCTCCAGGAACAGTTCGGCATCAACATCCTCCAGGACCCTGCCCTCCGCAGCGACGTGGATACCCGCCGCAAGGCGACGATGATGCTCCCGGGAGACAAGTACGAATACTTCTTTGCCGCCCAGGGCGGTCTCGACTACCTCCGGTTCTTCTATGACGACAATTTCGGCCCGAGCGGCTCCTCCAACGCCTCCGACAAGGCGCTGAACAGCCCGACCGGCGCTACTTGCGTGAAGTTCCTCTACGGGGACGGTCAGGACCATATGGCGGCTCTCGGCGTTTCCGCCAGCCGTATGGCGTACGGCCTTTCCACCCACATCCTCCGGCTTGCCGATATCTATCTGGTCTATGCCGAAGCGAAACTCCACGGACCGGGTTCCTCCACGAGCGATCCCCTCGCCTGCGACGTATTCTTCCGGATCCGCAAACGCGCCATTCCGACCCTGACGGACAAACCTTCTTCCATCACGTTCGAACAGGTCTGGAAAGAGCGCAACCTCGAGCTCGCCCTCGAAGGAGACCGCTGGTACGATTATGTCCGCGTCGGATATTACAATCCCGACTTCGCTGTCGCCGACATCCAGTCCCAGCGCAGGAACGGACTGATGGGTACAGCTTTGGATGTCAGTTTCGACGCCACCTGCAAGGCTTACTATGAGACCGGCGTCTGGAATGCCTCCGGCGTCGTATACAACACCGACGAGAATCCGATTCCGACCAAGGAAGCCATCCTCTCCAAGATCAAAGCCCTGCCATTCCCTTCCGAGGACGTCGTCTTCAACCCGAACCTCGAAAAGCCGGCACAGGCCTTCGATTTCAGCACCATTACCTTCTAATCCTTAACAACGCATGAAAATGAAACATATTTTCGCCAAAACAAGTCTCTACGCCGCCGCAGCACTTCTGCTCGCCCTGGGCTTCACCGCGTGTGAGGATGAACCGGACAAATTCGTGCTCACCGACGGCCTTCCGACCGTCCACTATATCCGTCCCATTGACGTCGAAGCAGCGGACTCCCTGCTCACCGGCGCCTATATGGGCAACGGGATCTGCATCGTCGGCGATAACCTCAAGAGCGTCTACAAGATGGTTTTCAACGACCAGGAAGCCGTTCTGAACAACAGCTACATCACCGACCATACCCTTCTTGTCAACGTCCCGAGCACCATTCCCGGCGAAGTTTCCGACAAGATCTATTTCTACAACAAGAACGGGGAATCCTCCACATACGATTTCAAGGTCCTAGTTCCCGGTCCGACCATCAAATCGATGTCGAACGAATGGGCGCCGGCCGGATCGACCGCCACGCTCTACGGTGACTTTTTCATCAATGATCCCAATGTCCCGCTTACCCTCACCATCGGTGGCAAGCAGGCCCAGGTCAAGGATATCACCAAGGGCGCCGTCACCTTCGTCATTCCCGACGGAGCTCCGGAAGACAAGATCAAAGTCAAGACCATCTACGGCGAGACCGTCTCCTCCTTCCTGTACAAGGATTCCCGCGGCATGCTCTTCACGTTCGACAATGACCCGCACCCCGGCAACCATGGCTGGCACTCCCAGGTCATCGAGACTGACGCGACCGCCCTCAGCGGCAATTTTCTCCGTCTCGGCGACCCCGGTGTCACCATGTCCGAAGACGGCGCATGGAACGACGGAAACTTCTCGTTCGAATACTGGCCGGGCGACTGGGACGATCCTGTCACCTATGCCGACAGCCCGAGGCTGACTGATTTCGTCGACTTCTCCGACTGGGAGAACATGGCCCTGAAGTTCGAGCTCTTCATTCCTTCCTCCAATCCCTGGTCGGCCGGTTCGATGCAGATCATCGTCGGCGGCGTCGACAAGATCACGGGAGGCGCTGCCGGTGCGACCGATATCTACGGGAACACCCTCGCCGGTGCCAACAACACCTTCTTCAACGGAACGGACCTTCCGCGCGGGCTCTATACCCCGTGGTCGACGACCGGATCGTTCGATACGGGTGACGAGTGGGTCACCGTCACGATTCCTTACAGCAACTTCATCTATCGGATGGACGGTACGGTTGCCGCCGGTTCCCTCTCCGCCGAGGACTTCACGTCCCTGACAATCTTCGTTGTCAGCGGCGGTCTCATCGGAACCCCCTGCCAGCCGGTCATCAAGATCGACAACATCCGTGCGGTTCCTAACAAATAAAGACAGATGGATATGAAAAAGATAGTAAAACTCACTGCCATTCTGGCCGCCTGCGCCCTCCTCACCGCCGTCGCAGGCTGCTCCCGCGAGGAACTCGACACCAACCAGTTCACCCAGACGGGCGTCAGCCTCCAGGCCTATGGGCCGCAGCCGGTCGTCCGCGGAGGCGTCCTCCGCTTCATCGGATCCAACCTCCAGGACGTCAGTTCCGTGACCATCCCGGGCATCGCTCCGATCACCTCGATCGAAGTCGTCAAGTCCGGCGTCCCGTCCGAAATCCGGGTCACCGTTCCCAAGGATGGTCCCGAACCCGGTTTCGTCACCCTGACTACCAAGGACGGCAAGACGATCACCGCCAAGACCCAGATATCCTATTCCGAGCCGATCGAGATCACGGCGATCAGCCCCGCAGCCGTCTATCCGGGCGAGCAGGTCACCATCACCGGCGATTACCTCAACCTCATCCATGAGGTCATCTTTACGGATGAAGTAAAGGTCCCCGAGACGGCCTTCTCGAAACACGACCGCTATTCCATCACCGTCACCGTTCCCGCCGAAGCCCAGACCGGGACCGTCGGACTCGGGACGATCGATGAAGGAGAGGTCACAGATGAATCGCTTCTGAGCACCCTTAATATTGTCGAAGCCGAAACCGAACTGACGGTCAAGACGGCAGAAGGCAAACTCGCCGCCACCGCCCTGAAGGCCGGCGACGAAGTTGTCATCAACGGAACCCGCCTCGATCTCGTCACCGCGGTCAAGGTTGAAGGCGCCACCGTTACAGAATTCAGCAAGAGCGCGTCTAAGATCTCCTTCACCCTCCCTGACTCTGCAACGGACGGCGAAGTTTTCCTTGTCCATGCATCCGGCGTCGAGGTCAGTGCAGGAACGATCGGGACGGCCGTCCCGACCAACCTTACAGCAGCGCCCAGCCCGGTTAAGGCAGGCGGAGAGCTCACGATCAGCGGAAACAATCTCGATCTTGTTACCGGAATCAGCGTTCCCGGAACGGGAACTGTTGAATACACCAACGACGGCAAGATCGTCTTTACCGTTCCGGAGACCGCACAGGAAGGAGACATTACCCTCTCCCTGGCCAACGGAAAGACCGTATCTGTCGCTTACACCCTTGTCAAGCCGGCTCTGACCGCAGCCAACCCGAATCCGGCATCCGCCGGTTCCGATGTCGTCCTGACCGGTACCGACCTTGACCTCGTCAAGTCCGTCACCTTCGGAGGCGGCATCGAGGTGGAAGCCGAACCGAGCGAGACAGAAATCGTCCTCTCTGTCCCGACGGCAGCAGAAACCGGTAATCTTACGCTGAATCTTATCAACGGAACTTCCCAGGAGAGTATCGAGCTGAAGGTTGACAAGCCGGCCGGTGCATACATTGCCGTCTTCCCGGGCGAACTGTATTCCCCGGGCGACATGTTCATCATCGACATCGAGAATCCCGATCATCTGACCGAGGTCCAGGTCAACGGTGAGAAGGTCAATTTCATCCTCCACGAGAAGACGCTCTACATGCAGATCCCGGCATCGGCCGGAGCGGGCAGCCAGCTGACCCTCATCTCCGACAACGGAGCAGTGACCTACACCATGAACATCGATCCGGGCGACTTCATCGTCACGCCGATCTGGACGGGATCCTCCGCCATCTCCGGATGGAACGGGGACCAGAGCCTCGCATGGGGCGGATATGACTGGAGTACAGTCGCTCCCGGCACGATCCTCCGCTTCGAACTGGAGCCCACGGTTGCCGCAGGAAGCTGGTGGTGCATCAGCCTCCGCCATGGAGACAACTGGGGCGCCCTCGCCGGAGTTCCCGGACAGTATGACACGCCGGAAATGCCGATGGACGTCGTCCTGACCCGCGAAATCCTCGACGACCTCATCGCCCACAACGGTCTGGTCGTCACAGGAGACGGATTCATCATGAAGTCCATCGTCCTCGTCCAGGATCTCCGCTACGGGACGACCATCTGGGAAGGCGAGTTCAACTGCAGCAACTGGAATGGAGACCAGAGCCTCGCCTGGGGCGGATTCGACTGGAGTACCGCCGCTCCCGGCCAGACGCTCTTCTTCCACATGACTCCGACCGTCACGGAAGGCGAATGGTGGTGTATCAGCCTTCGTCATGGAACAAACTGGGGCGCCCTCGCCGGAGTTCCCGGACAGTATGACTCCCCGGAAAGCCCGATGGGCGTCAAGCTCACCCAGGAAATCATCAGCGACCTGATCGCCAACAGCGGCCTCGTCGTGACGGGAACCGGGTACATCCTGACCAAGGTTTCCCTGAAATAATTTATTCCGGAGGGGGCTGACCCTCCCTCCGGGATCCAAAGCACAGATAATGAAAAGATTCCATTCCATACTGGCGCTGGTCGCAGCCGCCGCCCTGGCGCTCGTTTCCTGCGAGAAGACACCGCCCGTTGAGCCTGTCCCCGCGGACCCGGCACCGACGGAGATAAGTCTGGACCCTTCCTCCCTTTCCCCCTTTGAAAGCGGCGGAACCGTGTTCTCCCTGACGGTGACGGCCCCTTCGCGGCCTGCCCTGACGCTGCCGGACTGGATTTCCTTCAAGGACGGGACCTACGACCGCTACAAGATCACGTTCGCGATGACGGTCGCCCCCAACACGACCTACGAGACTCGCACCGGCGAGATCGTCATCCGGGCCGGATCAATGACGAGAAGCCTTTCCGTCAGCCAGAAGGGCCTCGAAAAGCCGGTGGTTCCGGAAATCGACAAGAGCAAGATCGATCCGGCCCCCGTCAATCCCTCCGCCAGTACGGAAGCCCGGAAACTCTACGCCTTCCTGCTGGACCATTACAACCGGCACATCCTCTCCGGGGTCCAGTCAAACATGTCCCATACCAACGATTTCGTGGATGCCGTCTATGCCGCGACCGGGAGCCATCCCGCTCTCGCCGGATATGATTTCATTTTCCTCCAGTTCTCCCCCACGCCGGCTTCGTGGTCCTGGAAACAGGATTATACGGACATCTCAGCACCGAAGGAGCATTGGGAAAAGGGCGGCATCGTCTGCTATATGTGGCACTGGAACGTACCGGACAGCGAATCGGTCTTCCGCGACGACAGCGATACGGACCATTACGGATTCTATGTCAAAGGCGCCCACAACGGAAACGGAGAGACCGATTTCGACATCCGTGAGGCCATAAAGGAGGGGACCTGGCAGCACGAGTGCATTCTGCGGGACATCGATGAGATCGCCATTACGTTCAAGGCCCTTCAGGACGAAGGAATCCCGGTCCTCTTCCGCCCCCTGCACGAAGCCGCCGGCAATTATACGAGATACAATCAGGACGGCGGAGCGTGGTTCTGGTGGGGCCGCTACGGGGCGGCTCCCTGCAAAGCCCTCTGGGACCTGCTGTACGACCGCCTGACGAACCACCACAAACTCAACAACCTGATCTGGGTATGGACCGTCGACGTCTCCGGCGGGTTTGAAACGGCCGCCCGGGAATGGTACCCCGGAGACGACAGGGTCGACATCATCGGCGCGGACATCTACGAGTATACCCTCGATGCCAAGACGGTGCAGTTCACATTCCTGAACCGGGTCACATCCCGGAAGATGGCGACCTGCAGCGAATGCGGGAATGTGCCGGATCCGGAAAAATCCCTTACGGGGGGCGTTCCCTGGTCCTGGTTCATGGTCTGGCCTGTTGCAGAGAACAATGTGATAAACATCAGCGGCTATTCCCTGAATACGCCGGCTTATTGGAAAACCTTGATGAGCAGCGAGTATGTCCTGACCCGCGAAGAAATGGGCAATTGGAAATAAAGCATGAAAAGACTCTACCTATACCTTCTCGCAGCCGTCGTCCTGCTTGCTGCGGCGACCTGCTGCAACCCCGAAGAAAAACCGGAACCGGTCGTTCCGGACAACAAGCCGTCCGCCATCTCGGTCTCTCCCGCGTCCATCGATGCGGATGCGGCCGGAGGCAGTTTCAACCTGACCCTGAAAGCGCCGGCCAGGCCGAAACTGGGCGGTCTTCCGGACTGGATCACCGTCAAGGACGGGACCTACCAGGATTACACCCTGCCCCTCGTCCTGAACATTGCTGCGAACCCCTCGTACGAGGCCAGGAATGCCTCCCTGACCGTTTCCTGTACCGATGCTGCGTCCGTAACCCTGACCGTCACCCAGAAAGGGAAAGACCGTCCGGTCGACCCGACGCCCGGGACGAACGATGCCTGGAAGATGGCCGCGAAACTCGGCCTCGGATGGAATATGGGGAACCAGCTGGACGCCTTCATCAACTGGGATTCAGACCGGAAAGACTTCCCGGACGAAACGGTCTGGGGGAACCCCAAGGCCACCCAGGCTACCTTTGACGGGGTCCGGAAGGCCGGGTTTACCTCCGTCCGGATTCCGATCACCTGGCTCCGGATGATCGGGGATGCTCCGGAATACAAGATCGACGAAACCTGGATGGGCCGGGTCGAAGAAGTGGTCGGCTATGCGGAAAAGGCCGGGCTCAACGTCATTATCAACACCCATCACGACGAATGCAACAACGACGGCCACTGGCTGGACGTGCTGGGGGCCTCGAAAGACGCGTCGAAGGACGCCGCCATCAAGGCTGAGATCACCGCCGTATGGACCCAGATCGCGGAGCGGTTCAAGGACAAGGGCGACTTCCTCATCTTCGAGTCCTTCAATGAAATCCAGGACGGGGGATGGGGCTGGAGCGCCGACTTCCGGGCGGATCCCTCCAAACAGTGCAACATCCTCAACGGATGGAACCAGACCTTCGTCAACGCCGTCCGCGCGACCGGCGGGAAGAACGCCACCCGCTGGCTCGGGGTTCCGACCTATGCCTCCAACCCCTCTCTCGAGACCTATTTCAAGCTTCCTTCCGATCCCGCCGGCCATTTGATGCTCGCCGTCCATTTCTATGATCCGAGCGACTACACGATCGGGACGGCCCAGTACTCCGACTGGGGGCACACGGGAGCCGCCGGGAAGAAGTCCTCCGGCGGGGACGAAGACCATGTCAAGGAGACCTTCTCCAACCTGAACACGAAGTATGTCGCGAAGAATGTACCGGTCTATCTCGGAGAATTCGGATGTTCGATGCGAAACAAAGCCGACACGCGCGCCTGGGCCTTCTATCTGTACTATATGGAATATGTCGCCAAGGCGGCGAAAGTCTACGGCCTACCCGCCTTCCTCTGGGACAACGGCACGGACGGGACCGGACAGGAACAGCACGGCTATATCAACCACGGCACCGGAGCCTATATCGGCAACTCAAAAGAAGTCGTTGACGTGCTGGTCAAGGCCATGTTCACGGACATCGCCTCCTATACGCTGCAGGATGTATATGATAACGCACCGAAACCATGAGAACCCTGACAAGAATCCTTCTTCCGGCCGCCCTTGCGGTCATCGCAGGATGCGGCGGCGCCCAAAACCGGAAAGCACCCGCGATGCAGCACGACAAGGCCGGGAATGAACTGGTGGAACGCCTGTTCGAAACCGTCAAGGCCGGAAAGATCCTCTACGGCCACCAGGACGACCTGTCCTATGGACACGCCTGGCGGGTCACCGATCCCGATACCGATTCCCTGACCCGTTCGGATGTCCGGGAGGTCAGCGGCCATTACCCCGCCGTCGTCGGATTCGATCTCGGCGGAATCGAAACGGGCGATGACAAGAACCTCGACAGCGTGTCCTTCACCCTGATGCGGAGAGCCGCCCTCGCCCATGTAGCGCGAGGAGGCGTGGTCACCTTCTCCTGGCATCCCCGCAATCCCCTGACCGGCGGGGACGCCTGGGATATATCCTCCGACAAAGTCGTCGGGTCGATCCTTCCCGGCGGGGAGAAGTACGGGGAATTCCGCCGGTGGCTGACGCGGGTCGGAGATTTCTTCGAGTCGCTACAAACTCCTGAAGGAGAGCGCATTCCCTTCATTTTCCGTCCCTGGCACGAACATACGGGAAGCTGGTTCTGGTGGGGCAAGGATCTCTGCACGAGAGACCAGTACCGGGAACTCTTCCGCATGACCTGGCTGTACCTGGCGAAGGACAGGGGGCTGGAGAACATCCTCTGGTGCTACTCCCCCGGCGCCGGGGTGGAGCCGGAAGGCTATATGGAGCGGTATCCGGGAGACGAATTCATCGACCTCCTCGGCCTGGACTGCTATGAATATATCGGGAAGGACGGGATCGAAGAGGCCGGAGTCGCCTTCTCGGAACAGGTCAAGGGTTCCCTGACCTTCATGAACGCGCTCGGCGTCGAACACGGGAAACTGATCTGCCTGTCCGAAACCGGCCTGGAGTCCCTCGTCGACCCGGAATGGTGGACCGGGGTCCTCTATCCTGCCATCAAGGATTATCCGGTCTGCTATGTCCTGACCTGGCGGAACGCCTGCGACAAACCGATGCACTTCTACGCTCCCTGGAAGGGATTCGAGCACGAGGACGACTTCGTCCAATTCAGTCAAATGGAACAGATTACACTACTATAAAATGAACTATCAAGAGAGAGAAGCTTTTCTACGTGAGAAGCATGAGCAGTTGATTGAAAGGGAAAACCAACCCATCGAAGGGAACGGAATCTTTGAACGGTATGCGTTCCCGGTCTTGACGGCCGACCATGCCCCCCTTGAATGGCGGTACGATTTCAGCCCCGCGGACAATCCCTTCCTGATGGAACGGTTCGGGATCCATGCCGTCTTCAATTCCGGCGCCATCAAATGGAACGGTCTCTACCGGCTCGTCGCCCGGGTCGAAGGAGCCGACCGCAAGTCCTTTTTCGCCCTCGCGGACAGCCCGACCGGGGTGGACCGGTTCCGGTTCCAGGAGCGCCCGCTGACCCTTCCCGAGTACGGGGAGCCCGCGACGAACGTCTACGACATGCGCCTGACGGCCCATGAGGACGGATATGTCTACGGCATCTTCTGCGTCGAGCGGAAGGACCCGGACGCACCGAAGGGAGACCTCTCCGCGGCTGTCGCCTGCGCCGGCGTCGTCCGGACGAAGGACTTCGGTACCTGGGAAAGGCTTCCGGATATCAAGAGCCGCACCCAGCAGCGCAACGTCGTCCTCCATCCGGAATTCGTGAACGGGAAATATGCCCTGTACACGCGTCCACAGGACGGTTTCATCGATACCGGGAACGGGGGCGGCATCGGCTGGGCCCTCGTGGACACGATGGACGGCGCCGTCATCGGCGAGGAGAAGATCATCAGCTCCCGCCACTACCATACCGTCATGGAATGCAAGAACGGCGAAGGTCCCGCCCCGATCAGGACGGACCGGGGATGGCTTCACCTGGCCCACGGGGTCAGGGGCTGCGCTTCGGGACTCCGCTATGTGCTCTACCTCTACATGACGGCCCTCGACGATCCGTCCCGCGTCATCGCGGAGCCGGCCGGATTCTTCCTCGCCCCGGAAGGGTGGGAATACGTCGGGGATGTCATGAACGTCCTCTTCTCCAATGGATGGATCGCGGACGAAGATGGCCGGGTACTGATCTATTACGCATCCAGCGACACCCGGATGCACGTCGCCGTCTCCAGCGTCGACCGACTCGTCGACTACTGCCTCCATACGGAGCCGGACGAATTCCGGACCGGCCTGACCGTGGAACGGCTCAACCGCCTCATCGACAAAAATCTGAAACAACGGTAATCCTATGGGAATCATCAAGACCAGCCTCAAGGAGAAGGTCGGATACGGCTTCGGGGACATGTCGTCGTCGATGTTCTGGAAAATCTTTTCCTATTATCTACCCTTTTTCTACAGCAACATTTTCGGACTCCGGCTCGACCAGGTCGCCCTCCTGCTGATCATCACCCGGATCTGGGACGCCGTCAGCGACCCGATGATGGGCATCCTGGCGGACAGGACCTCCACCCGCTGGGGGAAATACCGTCCCTACCTCCTTCTCATCGCCGTTCCCTTCGCCCTGAGCGGAATCTTCCTGTTCTCGACGCCGGCCGCGGGACCGACCCTGAAGCTCTTCTGGGCCTACCTGACCTATATCCTCATGATGACGGTCTACACCGGGATCAACGTTCCCTACGGGGCCATGCTCGGGGTCATGACCGATGATTCCGATACCAAGACCGTCCTGAGTTCCTTCCGGATGTTCTTCGCCTACGGCGGCAGTTTCATCGCCCTTTTCTGCTGGGAGCCCCTCTGCCGGGTCCTCGGCGGATATGATACCCCGGCCGGCTGGCAGCATGCGATGATCGTCATCGCCGCAGCCTGCCTCGTCATGTTCCTCCTCTGCTTCGGGATGACCCGGGAGAAACTGCACACGGAGAGTACCGTTTCCGTCGGCAGCGACCTCAAATCCCTCCTCAGGAACGCCCCCTGGTGGATTCTGATCGGCGCAGCCCTCTGTTCCAACCTGTTCAACACGGTCCGGGGCAGCACCGTCGCCTATTTCTTCAACGATGTCATCGGGGAGAACGTCCATCTGAACCTCGGAGGCTGGGGATTCCTCTTCTACGCCGGCCTTTTCCTGTCCATCGGCGAGGTATGCAACATGGCCGGAGTCGCCCTGGCTGTCCCCATCGCGGCGAAACTGGGCAAGAAGACGACCTACATGACCTCTTTTATCGCCCTGATCGCGCTGAGCATCATTTTCTTCTACATTCCGGTCAGCCAATCCGGATACTGGTGGATGCTCGTCCTCCAGGTGATCATCAGCATCTTCACCGGAATCATCTCCCCGCTCGTCTGGAGCATGTACGCCGACGTGAGCGACTTCGCCGAGAACCGGGACGGGACGGCTTCGACCGGCCTGATCTTCTCCTCCGCTTCCATGGCCCAGAAATTCGGAGGGGCCTTCGGCGGCGCTGCGGTCATGTGGCTGCTCCAGGCCTTCGGATACAATACTGCGCAGGGAGCCGTCCAGACCGAAGGGGCCATCACGGGTCTGAAGATCCTGATGAGCTGGATCCCCGCGGCCGTCGCCGCCCTGGCGGTCCTCTGCATCTTCTTCTACCCGCTGACCCGCTCCCGGATGGAAAAGATCCAGGAGGAACTATCCGTCAAGCGCGGACTTACCGGAGAAGGGGCGCTGGAGAAACAGGAGGAAGCCGTGGAAGCCACCGGACGGGTCTGGAAGGGCCTGCCGAACGTAATGCGTTACATCCTGGCCATCCTCGCACTCATCCTTGTCGCCGAATTGGTTTTCGTCCTTGTGACAGGCCTGCAGGCTCCTCTTTCCTGACAGCATGGACAATTACGGTTATTTCGATGACGGGGCCCGGGAATTCGTCATCACCAGGCCAGACACGCCGTGGCCGTGGATCAATTACCTCGGAACCGACGATTTCTTTTCCCTGATCTCGGGGACGGCGGGCGGCTACTGTTTCTGCCGGGACGCCCGGTTCCGGCGTATCCTCCGGTACCGTTACAACGGGGTTCCGATGGACGCCGGGGGCCGCTATTTCTACATCAAGGACGGCGGAACCGTCTGGAATCCGGGATGGAAACCCTGCCGGACACCGCTCGATTCCTATGAATGCCGGCACGGGATGGGCTATACCCGGATCACGGGCGAAAAAGGAGACCTCCGCTGCTCCGTCCTCTTTTTCGTGCCGCCGGGAGAACGGTGCGAGATCCATCGGGTGACCCTTTCCAACACCGGGAAGAATCAGAAGCGGTTCCAGCTCTATTCCTTCGTGGAATGGTGCCTCTGGAACGCCCAGACCGACTTGGAGAACTTCCAGCGGAACCTTTCGACCGGAGAGGTGGAAATCGAAGGGAATATCCTGTATCACAAGACCGAATACCGCGAACGCAGGAACCACTACGCCTTCTACGGCGTCAACCGGAAGTTCGACGGGTTCGATACCGACCGCGATACCTTCCTGGGACCGTACAACGGTTTCGACGCTCCCGAACAGGTCCTCGCCGGAACTTCGGGGAATTCCACCGCCCACGGCTGGAGTCCCGTCGCCTCGCACCGTTTCGACTTCGAACTCGGTCCCGGGGAAACGGAAGAACTGGTCTTTGTCCTGGGTTATGTGGAGAACCCGCCCGAGCGGAAATTCTCCGCGCCCGGCGTGATCTGCAAGACGGGAGCCCTGCGTCTCATGGACCTCTTCGGCACGGCGGGAAAGGCGGACGACGCCTTCGGCCGGCTCCGGGCTTACTGGGCCGGCATCCTGGGCCGGTTCCAGGTCCGTTCCGGGGAACCCCGGCTCGACCGGATGGTCAATGTATGGAACCAGTACCAGTGCATGGTCACCTTCAACATGAGCCGGAGCGCCAGCTACTTCGAGAGCGGGATCGGGCGCGGGATGGGCTTCCGGGACTCCAATCAGGACCTCGCTGGCTTTGTCCATCAGATCCCGGAGCGGGCCCGGCAGCGGATCCTCGACATCGCCGCGACGCAGTTCCCGGACGGAAGCTGCTACCACCAGTACCAGCCCCTTACCCGCCGCGGGAACCACGATATCGGAAGCGGATTCAACGACGATCCCCTGTGGCTCCTCTTCGGAACGATCGCCTATCTCCGGGAGACCGGAGACTTCGGAATCCTGGAAGTTCCCGTTCCGTTCGACAACCGTCCCGGGACCGAGAAAAGCCTTTTGGAGCATCTGCAGGTCAGTTTTGACCATGTCACCCGGAATCTCGGGCCCCACGGTCTCCCGCTTATCGGCCGGGCGGACTGGAACGATTGCCTGAACCTCAACTGCTTCTCCGACAATCCCGACGAGTCATTCCAGACGACCGAAAACCGGACTGAAGGGAGCCGGGCGGAATCCCTGATGATCGCGGGACTCTTCGTCGTGGAAGGAAAGGATTTCGCCGAACTTCTCGAGCGGATCAAAGCGCCGGGAAAAAGGATCGGAGAGGTCCGCGAGGCCGTCAGGAAGATGGAAACCGCTATCCGGGAATACGGCTGGGACGGGGAATGGTTCCTCCGCGCCTATGATTTCAACGGCGGGAAAGTCGGGTCGAAAGAGAATGCGGAAGGAAAGATCTTCATCGAAAGCCAGGGATGGTGCACCATGGCCCGGATCGGCGCGGAAGAAGGGCTTTGCGACAAGGCCCTGGACGCTGCGGAACGGCTCCTCGGCTGCGAATACGGCCTCGTCCTCAACAATCCGGCCTTCAGCTCCTACCGGATCGAATACGGGGAAATCTCCTCCTATCCGGAAGGCTACAAGGAAAACGCCGGCATCTTCTGCCACAACAACCCCTGGATCATCATCGGGGAGGCGCTCGCTTTACGGGCGGACGACGCCTGGGACCATTACTGCCGGATCTCCCCGGCTTTCATCCGGGACCAGCGGCTGCATAAGGTAGAGCCCTATGTCTACTGCCAGATGGTCGCGGGGAAGGATGCGCCGAAACCCGGCGAAGGGAAAAACAGCTGGCTGACGGGAACCGCCGCATGGAACTGGCACGCCGTAACGGAATACCTGCTCGGAATCAAGCCGCGCTATGACGGTCTGCTCATCGAGCCCTGCCTTCCGGAAGGATTCGGGACCTACCGGGTCCACCGGGTTTTCCGGGATGCGGAATATGACCTGACGATCCATCCCTCCGCTCCCGGCAAGAGCAGGTTCATCCCCTATGAACCGGGGAAACATTCACTGGAACTGTTCCTGTAGTTATTCCGAGGGCTACCAGTCGTCGGAACGGAAAGGGAAAAGAGGCAGGCCGAGGCCGTTGCCGAAATTGGCTTCCGGCCAGTTGTGGAAGGCATACCGGACGGCGACCGGCGCGGGCACTTCCGGGCTGCTCAACCGGAGGCGGTTACCTTCGGGGACGGCGTCCGCTTTATGGAAAACACGGTCCTCCCCGGCGATCTCGAATCCCCGGATATCATACATCCGGTTCATTCCTCCTTCCATGTTGTCAAAAGAGACATAGATCCGGCCGTCCCGTACCTCCATGTCCCGATAGGACGGGGACTGGGCGGCGAAAGAGGTCATCCCATAGGTCCGGTTGAGCGTCAGGTAGGCCAGTCTCTCCCCCACCTTCTTCTTCGCGGCGGGATGGATCTGGTTGACCTCGTAGGGATAGACGCAGTCCGTCGTGCACACAAGGGCGCTGTTCGGAATCTCCCGCGAGGCCTTGAACTGCTGCTCCTGGAGGAGTGACACCCAGGTTCCCACCTGTTCTTTCTCCGTCCCGGTTCCTCCGAACGGACAGATCTGCACGAAATGGAACGGAATCTCACCGAGACCGAACCGGTCCCTCCACTGACGCACCAGGAGGGCCAGACGCTCCGAATACTGGTTTCCGGGGTTTCCGACGTTCGAGCAGCCCTGATAGAAAAGGATCCCCTTGACCGTATACTTCAAGACGGGATTGAAGGTGCCGTTCCCCCAGACCAGGGGACGGTGCCATTCGTTTCCGGGGAAAGCTTTCTCGATAGCGGCCTCGTCAAGAGGTTCCCGGGTATATTTCTCCAGATTCTCCCGGCTGAGCCATCCCTCGACCCGCGTGCCGCCCTTGTTGGCCTCGATGATCCCGACTGGAATCCCGAGGCTTAGGAAGAGTCTTCTCGCGAAGAAATAGCCCACCGCACTGGCCCAGGGGACCGTTTCCGGGGAAATGACGTTCCATTTCGTATCGGCATCCTCGAGGGGTACCATGCTCGTGACGGACGGAATCTTGGCATACCGGACCGCCGGGAAGGCGGCCGACTCCGCGACGACATCGTTGTAATCGTCCACGGGGCAGTTGCCGAAACCGCGGACGGGCATTTCCATGTTGCTCTGGCCCCCGGCTACCCAGACTTCCCCGATCAGGACATTGCCGATTTTCAGAGGCGTCCCGTCCGAGAAAGTGATCTCGTAGGGGGTCATGCCCGCGGCGGGGGTATCGAGGAATACTTCCCATGCGCCGTCCTTTCCGGCTTTCGCCGTATAGGTCTTCCCGGACCACGACGGGACGACCCGGACGGTCTTGCCGGGATCCGCCTTTCCCCAGACCCGGGCACGGGTCTGCTGCTGAAGGACCATATTGTCTCCGACCAGATGGTGGAGAACCACTTTCGCTCCTGCGGGAGCCCCGAGAGCGAGGACCGAGAGGAGAATGCATGCCAGTCTTTTCATATTCATTCCGTTCGAACTCATACAAATATAATCAATTATCCCTATATTTGTCCTAAGAAATGAGTGAGAGATGCGCGTAGTGATCCAACGGGTACGCCGGGCGTCGGTTTCCGTCGACGGCGTCGTTCTTTCAGAAATCCGGGAGGGACTGCTGGTCCTCCTAGGCGTCGGCCATGAAGACGACCGGACCGATATCGACTACCTGGTCCGGAAGATTGCCGGATGCCGGGTTTTCGACGACGCAGACGGCGTGATGAACCTGGATGTCCGACAGGCGGGCGGAGACATCATCGTCGTCAGCCAGTTCACCCTGATGGCCTCTACGAAGAAGGGAAACCGGCCGTCCTATATCGCCGCGGCCGGACCCGAAACGGCAGTTCCCCTTTATGAAGAATTCTGCCGCGCCCTTTCCGAAGCGATCGGGAAGCCGGTCGGAACGGGCCGGTTCGGAGCGGATATGCAAGTCTTCCTCGTCAACGACGGTCCCGTCACTATTTGCATGGACTCCCGGAACCGGGAATAGAACCCTGCCCATATGAAAAAAGCCATTTACAGCCTCGCCATCGGCCTCTTGCTGGCCACGACCTCCTGTCTGTCCGTTTTCGCCCGTACGGCGCCCAAGGAAGGTTTCCTCGCCCCGTCCGAACGGATCGATCCGCTCCGGTTCCTTCCAGTTCCTCCGGATTCCTCCGATCTCAGGTTTGCCGGAGACCTCTCGGCCTATGCCCGGGCCGCCCGGATCCTCCGGGACAATCCGGCCGGCACATACGCCGACGAAGCCCGGAAAAAGATGGACACGGAAGCGCTGATCCCGTACTTTTCCGTAGCGGCCGGACTCCGCGTCAATGCGCAGGAGAATCCCGAGACTTTCCTCCTCCTTTCCCGCGTCCTGGCGGACGGTAGGGCATCCACCCTCCCTGCCAGGGAACGGATCGCCCGAACGGATCCCCTCCACCTTACCGCCATGAGAGCTGCCGCGGCATCTCCGGACAGTTCCCGGTTCTGCTATCCTTCCCCCGAGATCACGGACGCCTATCTCCTCGCCCAGGTCCTTTCCCAGCTTCAGCCGACGGCCATCGTTCCCCTGATGGCCCTCGCCCGCGATTTTGCGGAAGTGAGGGTCCTGCAGCTCCGGCAGTGGGAATCCGACATCCACGCTTCCGTCCTCGTCGCGGCGGCCGTGTTCGCCCGCCTGCAGTCCTCCAAGGGCTACCTGGACCAGCTGGGGAAGGCCCGGAAGGAACTATCCGGCCGGATCATTCCCCTTCCCAGGAAAGCAAATACGAAACGGGACCGTTTCGTGGCCGATACGGACCTTCCCGACGCAAGCCGCTTCCTTCCCGCCCCGCCCGAGTTCATGGGCGACACCTTCTTCCCCGATTACGCCTGGTATTTCTGGGGTAAGGAGCAGCGTAAAGACCCTTCCCTCGCCAAGTCTGCCCTGGACGACTACCTGCTGGGGGACGTGGATTCGATGAACACCCGTTTCAACTGCTGCCTTCCCGTCGAAATCGCCCCGAGGAAGACGCCGCTCACCTACCGATTCCTCGTCCGGACCGCGAACGACTCCAAGAAAATGAACACGACCGCCAAGGGGTATTTCCACAGGCTCAGGCCCTTCGTCCTGTTCGGGGAGCCGTCCCTCGCCCCGGGCCATGACGACCTGATGGGCAAGACATTCTCCTATCCTTCCGGACACAGCATCCGGGGATATGCCTGCGCGCTCGCCCTTGCCTTCCTCTTCCCGGAGAGGACGGAAGCCCTCGTCGCACGGTCTGTCCTGATCGCTGACAACCGTGTCGTCTGCGGCCACCATTTCAAGAGCGATACGGAACAGAGTCTCCCGAGCGCCATGGCGGCGATCCTCCGCCTGCTGGCAGAGCCCGAGTTCCAGGATGCAGTTTCGGAGGCCAGGGAGGAACTGGGAAAAAAGAAATAACCCTTTTGGAATCAGCGTATGAAAGAGACTGTGAAGAGAGTCAGACGGATGGAAGCGCTTTTCGACGAGGCTTCCTCCATCCTGAAAGACCTGGAAAAGTCGGCGGACCGGTACGAAGCATCCGCTGAAACCTTCCGGGCGCTTGCCGAATACCTCTCCGGCGACTGGAGAGAGGATTACGAGGCGGACGAACGCGGAGAGATTCCGCCGCGCGTCAAGCGTGGCGTCCTGTCGCAGGACGGCCTCTACGACCTCCTGGAGAAAGAAAAGGAACTGAAAGAAAGACTCGGATTATGATGAAAAGATGGCTGGCGGCCTCTTGCGCCGCATTCCTCCTCCTGCCTTCCGCATTCGCCTACAAGGGAGAACTGCTTTCCTTCAAGATGAACGGATCGGCCGTCTATCCCGGGACGCAGCGCGAGATCCAGGTATACGTCCCTGCGGCATACGACGGGAAGACCCCCGCCTGCCTGCTCGTCCGGATGGACGAAGGAGGCGCCTTCACGGCGGATATCCTGGATGAACTGATTGCGGAAGGTTCCGTCCCCGTCACGGTCGGCGTCTTCATCGAGCCCGGGAAGATCCTGGACAGGAACGGAAACGTCATCCGGTACAACCGGAGCAACGAATACGACCGGATGGACGGCCGTTTTGCAACCTTCCTCGAGACGGAGGTCCTTCCCCTGGTCGGGGAACTGGCCACAGCGGACGGGAGGAAGGTCCTCCTCTCCGACCGGGCGGCTGACCGGGCCATCACGGGGGCGAGCAGCGGTGCGATCTGCGCCTTCAACGCCGCCTGGCAGCGTCCGGACCTCTTCTCACGGGTCTACAGCGTCGTCGGCACCTATGTAGCCTTCCGGGGCGGGGACCAGTTCCCGGCCCTCGTCCGGAAAAGCGAACCGCGCCGGCTCCGGGTATTCCTGCAGGACAACATGGACGATACCTGGAATCCCCTCTTCGGAAGCTGGTTCGAATACAACCGGGTCATGCTCTCCTCCCTGGAATTCGCAGGATATGACGTCCGCCACCAATGGAACGAAGGAGGACACTCCGGGGCCAACGGGAACCGGATTTTCAAGGATGTCATGCGCTGGCTCTGGTCGGGCTGGCCCGCGGAAGTCCCGCTCGGAACGACTTCCAACAAGACCCTGAACGAGATTCTGGACCCGGAGTCCGGATGGACCCGCCTCCCCGGAGATTTCGGGGAAGAAGCGATGCTGCACCCCCTCTCCGAAGCGGCCGTTCTCCTGAAAGAAGGGAAATCCGCCTGGTCCGTGGACGAAGCCGGGGAACGAACCCTTATGAAAGGAAAGGTTCCGGAAAGCGACCCGTACTCAGCGATTTATCCGGGAGGCGCCCATCTCGCCCGCCGGGTCGAAGGGAGCAACTGGGTGATGGACTATATCCTCGACGACAAGGGGAATCCCGTCCATGGACAGGATTTCTACTATCTCTACACGGATGCAGGCCAGATCCTCTATGATAACGCGGGCTACCTCTACGCCGCGAGCCGGGTCGGAATCCAGGTCTGCGACCAGAACGGCCGCGTACGGGCGATCCTTTCCCTCCCGGGAGGGGAAGTCACGTCCATCGCCTTCGCCGGGAACCGGCTCTTCGCCTTAAGCGGGGGAAAACTCTATGTCCGCCGGCTCAACCGTTCCGGAACGCATTCCGGGGCCCCGAAGAGCGAGGGACAGGGCTGATCAGTCCTCCATAAACACCTTCCGGACCGCCTCCAGATACCCGAAACCGTTGAGTTTGTCGGGCAGGAGGTAGCTGCCTTCGACCCACTCGTTCCAGGCATTGATATAGACGATCTTCGGCTGGTCGGGATGGTTGTCGGCATACTCTTTAGCCGCGGTGAGGAACCCGGCGAAACTCTCGGGCGTATTGTGCCAGCGCGTGACCTGGTTCTCCCCTTTCTCCGGGAACCGGGGCGTATCGTCCCATCCGATCGAAACTGTCGGGAAGAGGGTGACGTCCACGAGGGAATCCCACTGGGCGCGGATTTCCTCCGCCCGCCGGCCGTGGGTCATGTAATCGCAGTCGAAACCGCCCATGTTGTAGAATGCGACGCTGTTGGCGCCCAGGCTGTCGATCTCCGTGTACGGACGCCCTTTCCTGTCCTTGAGAAGCGGGAATCCGCCCCCGTAGTTGAACTGGAGGTGGAGGTCCGGGAAACCGGCTTTCCTGACTTCCTCGCGGAAATAGGCGATGGCCTTGGCGGTCTCGGCCCAGGTTCCGAATCCTTTCTTCAGCTCGGTGGCGCTGAAAAGGCCGAAGACAGGACAGCCGTCGATCTTGAGGTAGTTCGGCCGGGAGAAGTACTGGGAAATCACCCGGTGGACCACAACCTTGAACGCATCCCAGTCGACGGTCGGTGAAAAGAGAACGGAACGGTCCTCCCCCCAGCGGTGGTAATTCCAGTAATTATGGACCACCGTATGGTTCGCCCACATGATATAGAAGTTCATCTTCCCGTTGTTGCGGGCCCCGAGGAAGCCGTCGTTAAGGGCGCTTTCCAGGTAGGGATAGTCCATGAACCAGTACCAGTCGTAAACGAAGGTGTTCACTCCGTGGCTGACGGCCGTGTCGATCCAACGCTCCACGACCTTGGGATCGTTGTCCATCTCATAGCCCCAGAGCGGCTGTTTCGGCTGGTAATGGCCGGGGAAACGCGGATTGCCTTTCTTGATGACCTCCCATTCCCCTTCCCCGTCGCCCCAGAGATACGCATGGGCGAGGGAATCGTCATGGCAGGAGGGCCAGACATAGGCGGCAACGATGTAGCCGTTCGTCGTCACGGGATAGGCGTTGTTCCGGGAAGAACGGGGCGTACAGGCCGCCAGAACGAGGACGACGGCCAGGAGGATACGGAGAATATGTTTCATGGTCAGGAAGATTATCTTCCCAAAGATACGGTAAAAAAACGGAAAAGCTATCCGGAATCGGGACGAATTGCGTAATTTTGCAGGACAAAAAACAGCTCTCAGAACATGAACCTTTATATGGAAAAGAAACAGGTGCCGGTCCTGCTCCTCACCGGCTATCTCGGAAGCGGCAAAACGACCCTTCTGAACCGCATCCTCGCCAACCGGAAAGGCATCAGGTTCGCCGTTATCGTCAATGATATCGGAGAGGTGAACATCGATGCGGACCTGATCGAGAAGGGAGGCATCGTCGGACAGACCGACGCCAGCCTCGTCGCCCTGCAGAACGGGTGCATCTGCTGCACACTCAAGATGGACCTTGTCGCCCAGCTTTCCGAACTCACGGCTTCCTCCAAATTCGACTACATCGTCATCGAGGCCAGCGGAATCTGCGAACCCGCCCCGATCGCCCAGACCATCAGCACGATGCCCGCCCTGGGACCCCAGTATGTCCAGGGAGCCCTTCCCTATGTCGACAGCATCGTGACGGTCGTGGACGCGCTCCGGATGAAGGAGGAATTCGACGGGGGCGATGCGCTCGGCCGGGACGACATCGGGGAAGACGACCTCGAGCGCCTCGTCATCGAGCAGATCGAGTTCTGCAACATCGTCCTCCTCAACAAGGCATCCGAGATATCCCCGGAGGAACTCGGCAAGCTCCGCGGAATCGTCAAGGGCATCAATCCCGGCGCCAAGGTGCTCCAGTGCGACTACGGGGACATCGACCTGGACGAGATCATCTATACCGGGATGTTCGATTTCGAGCGCGTGGCGACCTCCGCGGCATGGATCGCGGCGATCGAAGGAGAGGACGAGGAAGAAGAGGCAGAGGGGGAAGCCCTCGAATACGGCATCGACACCTACGTCTATTTCAGCAGGTTACCGTTCGACCTCAACAAGTTCGACTATTTCGCGGCCAAGAACTGGCCCAAGGGGATTATCCGGGCGAAAGGACTCTGCTATTTTTCGGACGACACGGATAAGTGCTACCTCTTCGAGCAGGCCGGCAAGCAGAAAATGCTACGCGACGCCGGTCTCTGGTACGCCACCATGGAGGAAGAAGACCTGAAGGAAATGCTGGAGCGCGACTGGAAACTCCGCAGGGACTGGGATCCCGAGTACGGAGACAGGATGCAGAAGATCGTCTTCATCGGCCAGCATCTCGACAAGGAGGGCATAGAGCGCCTCCTCGACGGCTGCCTGGCCGGTTAATCCACGAAATTCATCTCATCGAACAGGTAGGAAGCATGCCCGATCTGTTCGATGTTGAAAAGGAGATACCGGATATCGAGCGAGATATTCCGGCAGATCTCCGGATCGAAATCGATGTCGCTCATCGTGCCTTCCCAGACCCGGTCGAAATTGATTCCGATCAGGTTGCCGTCGGCATTGAGGACCGGGCTCCCGGAATTGCCTCCGGTGGTGTGGTTCGTCGCGAGGAAACAGACGGGCTGGTTCTCGAGGCCGCCCTTGGCATAGAGGTCGCGGAGGGTTTGGGGGATGTTGTAGTCGTAGATGTCGGGATTGTCTTTCTCGATGATGCCCTTCAGGGTCGAAACCGGATAATAATCGATTCCGTCGGCGGGGGAATATCCCTCGACGTGACCATAGGCGACCCGGAGGGTCAGGTTGGCGTCCGGATAGAAGGCCTTGTCCTTCTCGAAGTCCATCTGTCCCTGCATATAATCCCGATAGGCCAGCCGGATCTCCCGGTTGACATCGTTGATGACGGGTCGGAGTTCATCATAATACCACCGGTAGAAGGCTTCGTAAACCCGGTAGGCCGGATCGGAGAGGACGAGATCCCGGTCTTTCTCCGTCAGAGCCGCCACCTTGGCACGGTCCGTAAAGAGGGTATTCGCGTAAAGGGCCTCCCGGCAGGTTTTGACGCCGCCGAATTCGGCGAGTCTCTCCTTGAACCAGGACGGCTTGAACTCATCGGGGACTTCCTTGTCGAAAGCGTCCAGCATGGCGGTGAAAATCTCCTCATCGATCGGCTGACAGTAATCCTTGAAGAAGGAATTCACCGTTTCGGACAAGGCCTCGGGCCGTCCGAGGTCCGCCGCGACGGAAGAAGCGAACCGGAGAAGTTCGACGGAGCGGATGGTCTCGGTATAATACTCGTAGGCGAGATAATAGGGGTTGCGCCGGGCGTAGAGGGACTCCAGACGGTCCAGGACGCCTTCGTAGCGGGTCCCGGCCGCCCACTCCCGGAAGGCTTTCTCATAGGCCTTCTTGGCGTCCACGGTATGGTTTTTCAGGATTCCCTTCGCCTCTCCCTGCCACTTTTTCCAGGCATTTGCCGTCGAGGCGTTTTTCGAAGCGTACTGGATCCGGACAGCGGGATCCGCATTCATATATTTCTTCTGGATATCGAGTCTCTTGGTACGGAGGGCGATCTTGGCGGGATCCGAGATCTCGGCCACGTAGCGGACCTCGTCGGAAGTGACATATTCCTTCGTGCTGCCGGGGCAGCCGTAGACAAAGGTGAAATCCCCCTCTTTCACTCCCGCGCGGGAGATTTTGAAGGACTTTTTCGGGCGGTACGGGACATTGTCCTCGGAATAGTCCGCGGGATTGTTGTCCTTGTCCGCATAGATCCGGAAGATGGAAAAATCGCCCGTATGACGCGGCCACATCCAGTTGTCCGTGTCCCCGCCGAACTTTCCGATGGACGAGGGCGGTGCCCCGACGAGACGGACATCCCGGAAGACCTTGTACACGAAAAGGAAGTACTGGTTTCCATAGAAAAGCGCTTCCACGCTGGCCCGCAGGCCTTTTCCGCCGGAGACGGCCTTCGAGACCAGCCCGGACGAATTGACCCGGACGAGGGAATCCCGCTGTTTTTCCGTCATGGACGGATCCCAGCCGGAAAGGACCGCGGAGGTCACGTCGTCCATCCGTTCCAGGAAGCTGACGGTCAAGCCTTTGTTCGGAAGTTCTTCCTTGCGGTTCATCGCCCAGAAGCCATCTTTCAGATAGTCATGTTCCAGGCTGCTGTGCCGCTGGATGTAACTGAAACCGCAGTGATGGTTGGTGAAGAGCAGGCCTTCGTCCGAGACGAGTTCCCCCGTACAGCCGGAGCCGAAGAGCACGACGGCGTCTTTGAGGGAGGCCTGGTTGACACTGTAGATATCCTCGGCGGTCAGGCGGAATCCCTTGGACTGCATGTCGGGGATCCTCTGGGCGATCAGGGAAGGCAGCCACATGCCTTCGTCCGCGAAGAGGGACGGCATGGCAAGGAAGGCCGCAAGAAGAAGCAGAATCAATCTTTTCATATGAAACAGTATTACCGGAACAAAAATAAAGAAAAATATTCATTATTTTTGTACTGACCAAGAATCTTCATTATGGCAAAACTGGACAGAAGGCTTTTCCTGAAAGAAAGCGCCGCCGGGGTTGTCGCCCTGACTCTCAGCGGCGGAGTCGCAAGCTCCTGCATGACGGAATTCTCATCTCCGGACGGAAAGAAGTTCAAGCGCCCGACCGCTCCGGCCGGCAAATATGACGTCGTCGTATGCGGTGGCGGTCCGGCCGGGTTCATCGCCGCCGTCGCCGCAGCCCGGGAAGGGGCGAAAGTCGCCCTCGTCGAACGCTACGGTTTCCTGGGCGGCATGGCCACGGCGGGATACGTCGCTCCGCTCAGCGTCTTCGCCTTCAAGGGGGATCTCGTCATCGGCGGAATTCCCTGGGAATTCATCCAAAGGCTCGAGTCCATGGGCGGTGCCTTCATCGAATGGCCGAAAGCCAATGTCGATTTCGATATCGAACTCTATAAACTCTGCGTCCAGCGGATGGTCCTCGAGGCGGGCGTCGATCTGTTCATGCACTCCTCTCTGATCGGCTGCGAGTGTCTCGGAAAGCGGATCGACCGGGTTGTCATCGAAAATAAAAACGGCCTCGAGACCCTTCAGGGAAAGGTTTTTATCGATGCGACCGGGGATGCGGACCTGGCCTGGATGGCGGGCGTTCCGATGCAGCCGAATCCCGACGGTGCCCTGCAGCCTTCCTCCTTCTGTTTCGTCCTTTCCGGCGTCGATACCGAGAGCGAACTGCTCCGCAACTGCATGTACCATGACGGAGTCCGGGGGCCGAGCCAGTGTCTCCCGGTCCGGGAGAAGTTACTCAAAATGAAAGAGGAAGGGGCTGATCTCCCCGATTTCGGAGGACCCTGGTTCAACAATGTGCTCCATAAGGGGAGCGTCGCGGTCAACATTACCCGGACGGCGGCGGATTCCTGCGACAACCGCAATTTCACGGCGGCGGAGTGCAAACTTCGGGAGGATATCTTCACCTTCGTCGACATCCTCAGGAAGGAGTTTCCCGAATTCAAGGACTGCTATGTGTCCTCGACCGCGCCCCAGGCCGGCATCCGGGAATCCCGGCGGATCGTCGGGGTCCATACCGTCACCGCCAACGAGTATGTCAGCGGGGAGCGTTATCCGGACAGCATTTCGAGGGGAATCCATCCGATCGACATCCACCAGAGTTCCGGCTCCGGTCAGGTCCGGATCGACCTCAAGCAGCCGGCCTATGTCCCCTACCGTGCCCTCATAGCCCCCGATTATCCGAACCTCCTCGTTTCCGGACGCTGCATTTCGACAGACCGTCAGGCCCTCGCTTCGCTGCGCGTCCAGGCCAGTTGCATGGGGACCGGACAAGCGGCGGGTGCAGCGGCCGCCCACAGCATCGCCGAGAAGAAACCGGTCCAGGATATCGACACGGAGGCCCTCGTCAAGACCTTGAAATCCTGGGGCGCCGTCCTGTAAGCAGAGGGGTGCAGGGCGGCCCCTGTGAAACCTATGCCACCCTCGGCACTATAAGAGGGAGGGGCCCTTTAGGGAGGGGCCGCGAAGCGGCGGTTTCACAGGGGCTGCCCTGCACCTCATCTTCCACCGGACAATGCCGTCATGGACCACCGCCCGTACTGGGCAAGTCCGTCCTCCCTCCAGCCGATCTCCACGCTGAACCCTCCGTCACAAGGCGAGAAAGAAGCGACGACGCGTTCGGAAATCTTTTCCGCCCACCATCCGGAATAACTCTCCGCATGCCTCCGGCCGCAGCCCGGGAGGATTACCAACAGTATGGACAACGCTGCGATGGCTGCAAATCTCTTGGGTCCCATTTTTGTAAAATAATTGATTTATAAGGCAAAGTTAAACATTTTTTATACCTTTGCCTTGATTATAAACGTATACTAGACCGGATAATTATGAAGAGAAACATGTTCAGGGCCTTCTTTATGGCCATCAGCGCCGTCCTTCTCCTGGCCGCTTGCGAAAACAAGCCCCTCGATGAGATCGAGACCACGGGCGATCCCGGTTCGATTGTCGGAAGCTGGCATCTCCAGTGCCTTACCGTGAGGACTGAAACAAGCATCAACGGTTCTACCCACACGACTTCCAACGTAACCGATTTCACCAATGAAAACTGCAGGCTGGTCATCGGAAAGAAATATACCGCTACCGCCCAGTTCAATCTCGAAGTGGAAGTCAGTTCGTTTACCTACGATCCGGAAACTTCTGTCATTCATTTCCGGAAAGGCCTCTCCGTCTCTGACAACGGAAAGGCCATGGCTCTTGTCAATGATTATATCGTCACCGTCGACGAAACTTCGCTCGTCCTTACACAGAAGGATTTCAATGTCAGCCTGGGATCCCTTTTCTCGGGAAACCAGAAAGCGACCTACGAGTTCCGCCGCGAAAAGACGGAATAACTCTGCTAACGGACGACCTGCGTGAACTCCGGAGTTCCGTCCCGGGGTACGGTAACATAGACCTGCATCTCCCGGGGAGTCATCTCCGGAGCGCCTTCCCGCGGCAGGTCGACAGCCGTAAACAGATATTCTACACCCTCAGGAAGTTCCCGGGATGAAACGGCCGTAGCCTTGGCATGGATCATCGGATAACCGTCCACGGCGGCATCGAAGACGGCGGCTTCCGCCTCTGAAACCGGATGGGACGCCGGGAAAGCGGCAAGAGGCGCGACTTCACCTTCAACGAATCCCCCCTCTTTCAGGAAACGGTCGATCTCGGCGGGCATGGACGCGATCCGGGCCGCACGGACTCCGTATCCCGGAAGGATTTCCGCTCCAGGCTGCTTTGCGGCGAGATCCCGTACGCTTGAAACCAGTCCCCCGCTTCCGAACGAGCAGAACGGAACCACCTTCTTCCCGCTCAGGTCGACCAGGTCGAGCAGGGAGGCCATCGGGGGTGCATAGGTTCCGAACCAGATCGGATATCCCAGGAAAATGATATCATAACCGGACAGGTCGGATGCGAGCGGACGGATCTCCGGAAGGTTTCCGGACTCCCTTTCCTTCCTGCCCCGCTCAATCGTCTCCTGATAACTCCCGTCATAAGGCTGGACGGGGACGATTTCTTCGATATCCGCTTCCAAGCGGGTCTGCAGTTCTTCCGCCACCGCCTTCGTAGTGGCGTTCTGCGAATAATAGAGCACCAGGATTTTCGGTGCCTTTTCCTTCTGGCGGCAGGAAACTGCGGCCAGCATTACCGCTCCGATGAGCAGGATCCATTTCAATGCTTTCATATCTCAATGATTATTCGGCAAATACTTTTCCTGCCCCCCAGGCCTTTCCGACCACCTCTCCAAGGGAGCGGTAGCACATCCCGGAGGCGTCGAAGACGATGGGCTTGAGCAAGCCGAGGTCGATCTTGCCCTGCTCGTTCAGAATGCTCTTGTCGGCGCTCATATTGACGACCTCACCGATCAGGCAGCCGTTCTCGAAACGGACGACCCGGCATTCCAGGGTCAGGGGATACTCGTTGATGATCGGTGCATCGACATTCGGGCTGGGCGTCACGGTGAAGCCGACCTTCGCGACCTTGTCGGGAACCTTGTTTCCGCTTACGAGACCAAAATAATCGGATTCCGCCACCGTCCGCTCATCCGCGAAACTGACGGTAAAGGCGCCCGTAAGATCCAGGTTCTCAGTTGTTTTATGCTTCGACAGGCTGATCACGATCTCCTTGTAGTCATACTGGCCGGCCCATGCCGCCATCATGACATCCGGATTCCGGTCCTTGTCCCAGGTCGCGATCATAACACAAGGCTGTGGCGTGGTGACGAGGGCATGTTCCGGGCCGAAATTCTTGCGCCCGGCGACTTCAGAAAGGGGTTTGCTGGTACTCATATTCTCAGGGTTTTTGGTTTCATTGTTCCGGCATCCGGCCACTGCGGCCAGAACGGCAAGAAGTAAGAGGATCCGTTTCATAAAAAAGGTCTTTATCTTCCTGCAAATTTAACGAAAAAAATCGGGAAACCTCCGCTATATTTACTATCTTTGTGTGATTAAAACACAAAGAAATGAAAAAAAAAGGACAGTATATCTATGAATATAAGCATCCGGCGGTAACGGCCGACTGCGTCGTCTTCGGCTACGACGGGAAAGAGCTGAAGATCCTTCTGATCAAGCGTGGTCCCGAAAAAGAAGCCAGTTCCACGGCATTCACCGGATCCTGGGCGCTGCCCGGCGGATTCATGGATGTAGATAAAGATCAGACCATCGCCCATACCGCCCAGCGGGAATTGAAAGAGGAAACCGGTCTGAAACTGGGAATCAAAGACTTCCGGGAAGTCGCCGCGTTCAGCGACCGGGACCGGGATCCGCGCGAGCGTGTCATCACCATCGCCCACTACGCCCTGGTCAAACTCGCAGCCGTCGAGGCCTCCACGGACGCCGAAAAGGCGGAATGGTTCAGCATGAAGGATGTCCCTTCACTGGCTTTCGACCATGACCAGATACTCCGGGTAGCCTGTTCCAGGCTGCGCCAGGACATCCATTTCGAACCGGTCGGCTTCGACCTGATGCCGGAAATCTTCACCCTGCCGCAGCTGCAGAACCTGTACGAGTCCATCCTCGAAGTCAAGTTCGACCGCCGCAACTTCGCCAACAAGATGAAGCATTTCGGAATGCTCACGGTGGTGGAAGACGGGACGCCGCGTCACGGGACCCGTACCCCCATCAAATACCGTTTCGACAAAGAAAACTACGACAGGCTGAAAGCCAAGGGGTTCCAGCTGGAATTCTGACAACGGGACCCACTCAGTCCTGTTTCATCGGGACTTCGCCGCGCTCGATGATCAAGACCGGTGCATCCCAGAGAGGCAGGCCGCTGAAGGTGATGCCCACGGGATCTCCCGCGCCTTTGGGAACAACGATATCCTTGAGGTCATGGACATAACCGGTTACCAGATCGACATAGACGGGGTCCTTGAGGATGAGGCCCTTGAGGACGAGGTTTTCCACAAGGGTCCGGTCCAGGGACGAGGTGGGCGTCAGCCCGGAAAACCAGAGGATGCAGCCGACAGGCTTCCCCTCCTTCCCGAGTCCGACACACCGCAGGTCCTGCGCCTGGGTACCGATTGCCGAAACGGTTTCGAGCGGAACGATATCCGGGGTAATCAGGCTGGTAACATGCTGGACGGCATAGAACTTGGGCCGCTTGTAAGCGGGATTCTTCTGGAGATCCATCCTGAGGAGCCCGAAGGTCTGGAGTTTCCACTCATACTGCAGGTCGACCATGGTGAAGACCGAATACGGGATTCCGAGACTGTAGTAGTTCAGCATCTGCCTCAGGTCCCACTTGGCCTGGCTGGTTTCCGTCCAGTCCACGTCCTTGAGGGCGGAATGGCCGTATTCCAGGCGGGAAGGACAGCCGGCTTCGCCCTGTAGCAGCTTGATCCCGGGATTATACTTGTCGACGAGCTTCCGCAATTGCTTCAAGGAAGGAACGACGGTCTCGGGAATCTGGTAATAGGCGTGGGACGTGAGATAGTCGATATACTGGATGGCATCTTCCTCCTCAATGATTTTCAGAGCTTTACCGATATATGCCAGATTAGGGAAGACACAGGCGAAGGCTGCGATCTTCGCCTCCGGATCGACTTCCCGGATAACTTTGGCGGTCCGGGCGAAAAGATGGGCGTAGAGTTCATAGGAAGTCCTGTTCCCGTCCGGTTCGTTCCAGACTTCCCACATGGTCACCTTCCCCTTGTAGTGCTGGACGATAGCGCGGACATACCGGAGCCAGGCGTCCATGATGGGTCCTTCGGGGAATATCTGGGAATTCAGGGTAATCCCGTGTTCGGAATAGATCGGGTTCCCATAACAGAGGCACATCCAGGGATGGACCCCTTCCGCAAGGAGCCCGTCCACGTGTTCGTCCAGCCATGAAAAGTCATATTTCCCCTTTTTCTTTTCGGTTCTGGCCCATCCGCTCTGGAGCCGTCCATAGCCGACTCCGGTCTCGCCGATGTACTGCTTGAATTTCGAGAATTCGGCGAAATTCCGGTCCAGCGTTTCCACGCCGATACTCCACAGCGACGGCGTGTTCAGGTCAGAGTGGACGGGAGCGACTTCGCCGATGACGGGAATCGGGGCGGGATGGGCCCGCAGATTCTTCCAGGAAACGGACTCCCAGAGTTCCTGGGCGCCGAGGGTCCCCACCCCCAGCATCAGGGCGAGGACAAAGAGGGTGATTCTTCTCATGGGATCGGGCTTATCTTGCGGCTATACATTCGATCTCGACCAGGGCGCCTTTCGGAAGGGCCTTAACGGCCACGGCGCTTCTTGCGGGGAAAGGAGCCGAGAAGAACCGGGCGTACACTTCGTTCATCGCGGAGAAATCCGCCATGTCGGCGAGGAAAACCGTCGTCTTGACGACATTTCCAAGGCCCAGTCCCGCCGCTTCCAGAATGGCTTTGACATTGGTCAAACTCTGGCAGGTCTGTTCTTTGACACCACCTTCCGGAAAGGCTCCCGTGGCCGGGTCGATGGGCAGCTGCCCGGAAACGAATACGATGCCCGCTCCGCTGTCTATGGCCTGGCTGTACGGTCCGATCGCCGCCGGAGCCTTCTCTGATTGAATCGCTTTCATATTGCTGTATTTTTCCCAAATATACATAATAATTCTTCTTCTGTCAAACCATTGTCTGATTCAAATCTCCGACAAGACAATTATGTGTATGTTTGACGCGAAATTTTGCATTTCAGCGGGAATAACCTATATTTGTTCTTGTTGTGGGTAGATTTTTCTAATGGTCACTCTTATTTTTATCCTCATTACCGTAGCGGCAAGTCTCTACTGTTTTTACGGGAGCGGCTTTGATGCGCTGAAATTCAATGCGTACGCCGTCTGGCACCGGAAACAGTGGTATCGGATGTTTTCATACGCTTTCGTCCACGGCGGATGGGGCCATCTGTTCTTCAACATGCTTACGCTGTTCTTCTTCGGCGACGTCGTCGAGAAGTATTTTTCAGCCGCTTTCGGAAATCCGGCCGGAACGATCCTCTACATCGTCCTGTATGTCTCCGCCATAGCCGTTTCCACCATCGGAGACCTCCTCCGGTACCGGGACGTTCCCCAATACAATGCGGTAGGGGCATCCGGCGCGGTTTCAGCCATTCTGTTCGCCTCCATCCTCTTCGAGCCGAAGATGGGCATCTACATCTATCTGATCCCCATACCGGTACCGGGATTCATCTTCGCTCCGTTATACCTTTTCTATTGCTGGTACATGGCGAAGCGGAACGCCGACAACATCGGCCACTCCGCCCATTTCTGGGGTGCCGTTTACGGATTCCTCTTCCCCCTCGTCTGCGACCCGACTATTTTCCGGCACTTCCTGAACCAGTTTTAGCATTGGACAGGGAGACTCCCACGCTGAAGACAAGGTTTACATTGGCGACGGTGCCGCTGAGGTCCCAGTCATCCCGGTACTCATCCGACGGCTTGTGGTACCACTCCTGCATGGGATAGCGGTTGGGACGGGACAGGTCCACCGGATGGCGGCCGTTCTCCATCACCACGGCGGGAACGCCCTTCTTCACGAAATTGAAATGGTCAGAGCGGTAGAACCAGCCGTCCGAATTGTCGTCGTCATAGAAAATGTACCTTCCCTGCGCCGCAGCAGCCGCTTCATAGAAGGTCTCAAGACCGCTCCCCTCTCCCCCGAGGATGACCACGTCATGGGTCAGTTCCGCAGGGCCGATGCTCTCGAAATTGAGGCAGGCCACTGTCTTTTCCATGGGAATCGCCGGGTGGGCGCAGTAATATTCGGAGCCGAAAAGTCCGCTCTCCTCGGATGAAGGGAAGAGGAAAAGGACCGAACGGCGCGGCGCAGAGGGCAGCTGCTTGAACTTCTTCGCGGCAAGCAGGGCCCCGGCCATCCCGGACGCATTGTCCGCCGCACCGTTATAGATCGCGTCCCCGGTTTCATCGGGAGCGCCCGTGCCGAGATGGTCCCAGTGGGCGTTCATCACGACAGCCTCGTCCCCGATGTCCGTTCCCCGGAGGATGCCCACGACATTCCGCGTCTTCCGGATGTCATAGGTAACGGCCATGTCCACATCGCCCTTTACCTTGAGGGGGAAACTCCTGAATCCGGGCTTTTTGGCGGCCGAGACGGCCGTGTCCATATCCATTCCGGCGGCCTTGAAGAGTTTCCGGGCACCATCTTCATGGAGCCATCCTTTGACGGCGAGCTCGTCGGCGTTGCGCGTGTCCGGGTCGTATAGGGCCAGGTTGCCGTCCAGGTGGCCGTTGACGCAGACGTGCCAGCCATAGCTGGCCGCTTCCGTGTTGTGCAGTACGAGACAGCCGGCGGCTCCCTGGCGGCGGGCCTCCTCGAACTTATAGATCCACCGTCCGTAGTAGGTCATGTTCCTGCCCCGGAAAAGCGAGGCGTCGTAATAGCCGGGGTCATTGACCATCGCAATGACGATCTTTCCCTTTACATCGACCCCCGCGTAATCGTCCCATCCGAACTCAGGGGCATGGATGCCGAAACCGCAGAAAACAAATTCCGCTTTGGGGATGCTTACCCTGTCCACAGCGCGGGCGGTCCAGACCACCATGTCGTCCGGATAGTCCAGTTGGGTCTTCTTCTTTCCCTTGACGATGAACCTTCCGCCTTCCGGCTTCGCCGTGACGGCAATCATCTCGAAGGGTTGATACCAGCTGCCGTCGAAAGCGGGTTCAAGGCCGAGCGCTTCCAGTTCTCCGGCCAGGTAGGAGACCGTCTTGTCCTCGTATGCAGTCATGGGCTTGCGGCCTCCGAAATCGTCCGAAGACAGGGTGCGGATCCAGTTCCGGAGCAGGATATCGTCATCGGATATGGACACCCTCGGTGCCGAAAGTTCATCTTTTGCGGCGGCGAAGTCCCTCCGGAACTCCTCACTTTCCTGCAGACGGCAGAAAGCCGCTGCGGCGAGAAGGCGCGAGGCCTCGACATCGCTCTGCCAGTGATAACCCGCGATGACACGGCTCTGCCCCCATTCATAACCGGCACGGAGCAGGGTATCCTGGCGCTCCGGATTAAGCGCTGCAAGGACAAGGGCCATCCCCCACCCCCGGATTGAGTGGCCGGAGGGATAGGACCCCGTATTGCGCTCCACCTCCTCATCCTCCGGGATGAGCGTCTTTTCATGATACAGGACATAGGGACGCTTCCGCATATAGGCCTTCTTGGGGGCCGTGGCCGCCAGGCGGATGGTCACGACGCTCCGACGGAGCAGGTTGAGCGTCTTCGGAGTGGCTTCCCCGGAGAGTTCCCTCCCGAAGGCGCCGCTGAAAAGAGCAGCCATGGTGTCAATGTCGATGGTTCCCTCCCTCCTGGCGCGAAGAGCCCTCGGCCCCGTCCGCATATAGTCCCGTGCGTGTGCATGGATGGCCTTGTCCGCCTCGAAAAGGGGCGAATCCTCCGCCGGCGGGGGCGGCAGGAAAAAAGTGGCATCCGGAAGGTCCTTGGCCTCCAGGTAAGGCTTGATCCGGGTCTGGGCAGCCATCGGAGCCGTCAGTACCGCAAGCAGCAACAGGGCGTATACTCTTTTCATACTCATGGAATTTCTTTTCAAATATACGAATAATTCCTTTTCGACAGCGGAAAGCGGAAAAACAAGAACAAGTGACTTCATTGAATAATTCAAGTTCTCTCGATTGATTTTTCTTACTTTGACTATAGGGATTTTGTTTTTATGAAGAAATGTGCAATTGCTTTGTGGCTTTGTGCGGTACTTTGTTCCTATGCCTGTTCGCCAAAGGAACAAGGCTTCGAAATCCGGGGCACCCCCTGTCCGTCAAAAACGAAGAAGATTATTCCGTTCTTTTTGAAAAGTACAGATGGTTCCAAAGCCTGGGCGTGAAATGGTTCTATCTGGCCTTGGATGATCTGGAACTGGAAGGGCAGGCGGAAATTGCGGCAGGCCATTTTCACTTTGTAAATCGTTTATACGATGATCTGAAGAAGAATGACCCGGATGTTTTCGTTTTCTGGACAGGTGAGAGCGTGGTGAGCACGACAATAAGTGCTTCCGATGCAAGGAAGTACAAGTCCGTTGTGAAGCATCGGATCATCCTTTGGGACAACTACCCGGTTAACGACTTTTACAATACATTGTACCTCGGTCCTTTGACGGGAAGGGATGCAGACCTTTGCCGGGAGCTGTACGGAATGATGTCAAATCCTATGCGTGACAACAGGTTGAATCATCTGCCCCTTTCTACGATTGCCGACTATATGAATGCACCGGCCTCTTATGAAGAGCAGAAGGCCCTGACAAAGGCAATCAAGCGCTTCAGCCCTAAAGCAAAAGACAGAAAGGTCCTGGCTTCATTGGCAGATATATACTCATCAAATATGGCTGCAGGGCAGGGCAAAACATCGTACAATGCGGCCCGTGACAAGTTTACGGCTCTTGTTTCAGAAGACCGGCAGGCAGCGGTAAAACTGGCAGAAGAACTTCAGTTCGACTACGATTATCTCTTGGCAAATTATCCTGACAAATTCATCCTTAGTTACGATGTGATGCGTAAAGACTTGGAATGGATGTCTGGCAAGCTTGGAGAATAATCAGGTTGTCTACGAATCCGTGCCGATAGAAGCCGCAGATGTCTTCCGAACATATTCTTTTGGACACAAAGATTTGCATAGTTGAAAAAAATTCGTACCTTTATTTTTGAGTATTGAATTTACCATGAGAAGGCTGTTTCTGATTGTTTTAAGCGGGCTTTTGTTTTTGGCGTCGTGTGCCCGCCGCTCCGAAGTAGCGGTTATCGTCGATCCTGTATGTTATGAGCGCATTTCCGATGCCGTGGACAGCTATGTCAAAGCCATTGACAGTAAATGGAAGAAGGGAGTGCTGCTGATCGACCGCTGGGGCGTGCCAGACTCACTCCGTGCCGAACTGCAGAGACTTTACAGGAACGGACGCCTGGAGGGAGCGGTGCTCATCGGAGACATCCCGATCCCCATGATTCGTGACGCTCAGCACCTCTGCACAGCTTTCAAGATGGACCAGAGCCAGCCCTGGCAGCGTTCGAGCGTCCCTTCGGACAGATTTTACGACGATTTCGGGCTTGACTTCGAGTTTATCAAAAGGGATGAGAGCGACAGCCTGTTGTATTATTATTCGCTGACCGGCAACGGCGACCAGAGAGTATCCTGTGATATCTATACGGCCCGCATCAAGGCACCGGAAGGCCCCGATAAATATGCTGCCATTGCCGATTTCCTCCTCCGTGCTGCAGAAAAGCACCTCAACGGTGCCCAAGCCATGGACAAGGTGCTGTACTTCTCCGGACATGGCTACAATTCCAATTCCATGCACGCTCGAATCGACGAGGCGCAAGCCCTTCGGGAGCACTTCCCTTTCCTTATGGAGCCTTCCGCCAAACTCGAGTACCTCAACCATGACTTTGAACGTTTCATCGGCCCGAGGCTGCTCGCCGCCCTTGATGACGTGGATCTGGACCTGGCCCTGCTGCATCATCACGGGAATCCGGATCTACAGTATATGAACGGCTCTCCCTACGTCAGTTCTCCCGACGGATGGATCGAGCAGGCGAGGCGCTATTTCCGCGGAAAAATCCGGGATGCAAAGGACCCCAAGGCCAGCAGGCAGTATTTCATGAGCCGTTTCGGCGTGCCGGCGGCATGGCTTGACGACGCCAACGATCCGGCGATGGTGGAACAGGATAGCATCTATGCGGAATCGGTGGATATCCACCTTGCCGACATCGATGCCCACTGCCCGCAGGCTGCTGTGGTGATGCTGGACGCCTGTTTCAACGGTGCATTCATCCATAAGGACTATCTGGCCGCACACTATATCTTCCACCCCGGCGGAGGGACGATGGCGGTGAGGGCCAACAGCGTCAATACACTGCAGGACATCTGGCCGGACGAACAATGCGGTCTGCTGGCGCTCGGGGTCTGCGCCGGCAACTGGGCAAAAGGTGAGATGACACTGGAGAATCACCTCTTCGGCGATCCGACCTTCGCATTTGCCTCATCCGGTCGGAACGGCATGATCGACCATATGATCAGCACGAAGGGCGGTAATACCAGGGTATGGCGCAAACTGCTGAACAGCGACAGCGCCGAACTCCGGTGCCTCTCTCTCAAAAACCTGTACAAAGCCGGCAAGATTTCTTCCGACGCCCTGCTCAAGATACAGCGGGAGGACGCTTCTGCCATCGTAAGGCTCGAGGCCTTCAACCTGCTGTGCTTCAGACGCGATGCCTCACTGACCGGAGCCATACGGACTGCCTTGGTCGACAGTTACGAACTTACGCGCCGTCTCGGGGCCAAGATTGCCGCCAAGCACCTTGCCCCTGAACTGATGCCCATTCTCGTAGAGAGGTATAAGGATCCGAACTGCACCATCCGTGAGGTGTTCCACATCAAGGACGCCCTGGAAGGATATGAGCCCTCAGATGTGCTGGCCGAATTTGCCAAACGCCCCTATTGGAGGGGAGAGGAGGCCGCCAGGACCTTCGCCAGTTCCCTTGTGCGCGCGGATAGCGTCTCCAGGGCAGAATACGCCTCGCTGGGGAAAGGCGTCCTGACAGTCAAGCAGGCCCGCAACCTCATTAAGACCGAAAGGAACAGATGCTCGGTCAAATCGCTTCCGGCCATCTTCCTTCTCCTGGAAGACGAAAACGCCGACGAAGGCCTGCGGGTTACCGCCGCCGAGGTGCTGGGCTGGTACAATTTCTCATGCAAACGCGACGAAGTGATGGAGCGCTGCACCGCTCTCTCTGGAACGGTGACATCCGGGCCCCTGAAGGCCGAACTTAATAAAACCGTCGCAAGGATCAAGTCAGAATAGTATTTCTATATTTTTTAACCCAAAACGTTATGACAAAAAAGTTATTTACAGGCGCAGCCGTACTTGCAACACTGCTGATGTCCATCGCGGCATTCGGCCAGGGCAAGGCGACAGGCTCCCTTGCGGGAAAGGTCCGCGAATCCGCGGATATCTCCCAGGGCATCCCCTACGCCGTCGTGTCAATCCCCGCATTGGGAATTGCCACCGTTTCTGACGTTGACGGTAATTATGTTCTGGACCACATCTTGCCTGCAGAGCACGAAGTTACGGTCCAGTGCCTCGGTTACGAGACCGTCTCCATCAAAGTCAACATCGGCGCCTCCAAGCGCCAGATGGACTTCAGCATGAACGTCGCCGACTTCCATCTGGACCAGGTGACCGTCACCGCCGAAGTGTCCAAGGCCGGGGCGGCTACGGCATCCAAGATCAGCCGCACCGCTATCGAGCACATGCAGGCAAGTTCTCTTATCGACGTGATGGCCCTGCTCCCCGGTGCCGACATTACCAGCGAGACTTTCAAACCCGACCTTCAGGGCGCGAAGACCCTGTCTATCCGCGGCGGCCAGTCCCAAGGCACCTCCATCATCATGGACGGTGCGCCCATCTCCAATGCCGCCAACCTCAACACGATGACCACAGCTATGGGCGCTGGCAACGTCGTCGCCGGTTCGACAGGTCCTTCCTCCGGTATCGACCTCCGTACCATAACCACCGACAACATCGAATCCATCGAAGTCATCCGTGGTGTAGCATCCGTTGAATACGGCGACGCTACCGCCGGTACCGTCATCATTAATGCCAAGGCTGGCCGTGAGCCTATGACCGTCCGTTTCAATACGAACCCCAACGTTTACTCCCTCGGTGTCACCCAGGGCGTCGGCCTGGGTGGGAAGAAAGGTTTCATCAACTACGGTGCCGACTATGCCTATTCAGTGCAGGACCCACGCGAGAGCTACGACTACTACCAGAGGGCGACCGCCCGCCTGAGCTACTCCAACACCTTCGGTAAACTCAACTCCACAACCTCGGCCAGCTTCACCTGGACCAAGGACAAGGGTGAACCGAACCCGGACGATGAAAACGATTTCCAGACCAGCAACAGCCGTGACCTCGGAGTGCGTCTGACCACCCGCGGAACCCTGGACATCAACAAGGGATGGTTCAAGAACATCAAATATAACGCCTCCTTCAACTACACCGACCGGTTGAGCTACGAAAAGAACTTTGCGACGGGAGCTTTTACCTTCTCTTACTCCACGTCGAGGGTTGACGGTTCTACGCTCACAAGCGCTGCCGGGAAGAGGATCTATGACAGCAACGGAGCAGAGATCACCTCGTTCCCCGACGAACTTGCCGGATACAGGTCCTGGTTCATCCCCGGATCCTACTGGTATGAGTACAATGTCTTTGGCAAGGAACTCAACACCTTTGCCAAGACGGTCGCCAACTTCGCCGGCAACATCGGCAGGACAAACCACCGCATCATCGTCGGTGGAGAATGGAATAACGACGGCAACGTCGGCAAGGGTAAGGTTTTCGACCAGAATAACCCTCCGCCCAGAAATGTTTCCTACCTGTTCGCCACCCAGAGGGAAAGGGCCTACAAGGATATTCCTTTCCTCAACAGATTCGGCGTTTTCGCCGAAGAGACGATGAGGGCCAAGATCCTTGGACGCCAGCTCGAAATCGTCGCCGGTGTGCGTTATGACAAGGTACTGGATGTAGCCAAGGGTGTCGTTACCCCCAGGGTCAATGCGTCCTATGAGCTTATCCCCGACGTGCTGAGCGTACGCGGTGCATACGGTGTCAACGTCAAGACTCCCGGAATTGCTTATGTTTATCCGGACAAGGCGTTCTTCGACATGGAGAACTTCTCCAACAATGCCGTGGCAAACATCCCCGACGCCCAGAAGTTCGATGTCATCACGACCCATGTCTATGACGGCAGCAATCCTGAGCTGGAATTGGCCAGGCAGGCCAAACAGGAGGTCGGATTCGACCTCAAACTCGGTCAGGTCAAAGTATCAGTGACCGGTTTCAGGGACCGCTGCAACAATGGCTACAGCTTCAGTCGCACCCTGGACAGCTACGGTTTCGTCAAGTATGACACATACCAGGCGGGCGCTTATCCCGAAGACGGAACGACATGGCCGACCCTTTCGCCGAAGGATTCCAAGAACTTTATCCTGTCCTTCACCAAGCCCGGCAACAACGTTTCATTTGACAACAAGGGTGTGGAATTCGAAATCGATTTCGGCCGTATCAACGCGATCCGCACATCCTTCGTGCTGAACGGGCAGTATTACGACCGTGCCTCATGGAACAACGGATATACATTCTATAACACCCACGGCAGCGACGGCGGCTATGACCTCGGCATCTATGAGTCCAGAATATCCAGCGGAGTATCCCGCTACCGCAATCTCATCACCAACCTCATCGCGATCCACAACATCCCTTCCCTGGGACTTGTTATCTCGATGACCGCCAATGTCAACTGGCGCTACACGGATTGGGAGGAGTACGGCGAAGATGATGACATCCCTGTCAAATACCTGAGCATTGAAGACGGCAAGATTCACGACTTCAATAGAACCTGGATTGCCGATCCCGCTTCCGACGAGTATGCCAAATGGCTGCCCATCCTTCGCAACGAGGCCAATGGAGCGATTGCTTCCAACCGTCGGGAAATCGAACCTGCCTACAAGCCGGCTCTCTGTATCAACACCAACGTCACGAAACAGTTCGACCGGTTCAGCGTTTCATTCTTTGTGAACAATATGTTCCGTTCCACCCCTCTGCAACCCCTCAAGAAATATCCGGGCACTTACGATCGTGTCAATGCGAAAACCTTCTTCTTCGGTCTCCAGTTGACCGCAAAAATCTTCTAAAAGCACCGCATTATGAAAAAAATATTTGCAAAAATATCGGTACTTGTCCTCGCGATCGCCGCTTTGTCATCTTGCATAAAGATGATGAAAGAGGTGCAGGATGTACCCATCGTGGAGCCCATTACGGTTTCTTATAAGGTCAATGCGGCTACCGGATTCATCCCCAAGGGCGGATCTGTAACTCCTGACCCCAACTTCTCCACTGCCGGTGTCAAGGTCACCTTTACCAACATAACGACCAACCAGGTGTTTGAGACCGAGACCGGCACTGACTGTTTCGCTACGGTGGACGTAGAACCCGGAGTATATTCAATAGGTATCTCCGGTAATGCCACATTCAAAGGATACGAGTATTTCATCAACGGTAACGTACCCAGCATCTCCCTGTTCAAGACCGTCACCAAGGCCGATGCCGAAGCAGATCCCGCATTCAACCTGACAGTGCGCCCCGCCAAAGTAGGCTCCCTGGTATTCAGCGAGATATACTATTGTGGTGTCCAGAGTTACTATTTCCGCGACCAGACTTACCAGATCTACAACAACGGAGACGAAACAGTCTATCTTGACGGCGTCTGCCTCGGTCAGCTCTATCCCCAGAACGCCACGGCGAATCTGCCCGTCTGGCCCGATGAGGACGGTACCGACAACTATGCATATTGCATGTGGGTATGGCAGTTCCCCGGAAGCGGCAACGAATATCCTCTCAAACCCGGACAGTCCGTAATCCTGGCTCAGGAAGCCCGCGACCACACCACCAACAATGAGAACTCCTTCGACAACTCCATCGCCGAATGGGAATGCTGGACAGCCAACGCCGGACGTGACAATCCCGAAGTGGCGAATATGCCTCCTATCTACTACACCTCGTGGAACGCGATGCAATGGCTTTCCGGCGTGTTCGGCGCCGCATTCTGCCTGTTCAAGATCGAGGGCCAAACCGTTGATGCAGACTATTTCAACAAGTCCGGTCCCAACGTTCAGAACGAGGTCAACAAGACCGCCAAGTACGCCAAGATTCCCGCCGACGCAATCCTCGACGGTGTCGAATTGCTGACCAATTCCGGCGCCTTCAACATGAAGAGGGTCCCCGGATTCATCGATGCCGGCGGCACCTCCGTGGACGCAACTTACTGCGGCAAAACCGTCTCCAGGAAGGTTATCGGCACCAGAGCCGACGGCACTCCTATTCTCCAGGATACCAACAACTCCACCGACGACTTCCAGGTCAACGAACACCCGGTCCTGCGCCGCAACGGCGAAAAGGCCCCTGATTGGAGACCTATTCCTTAATATACAGAGTGTCTATAATGCGAAAGATTATGAAAAAGATTATTGCAATACTCGCCATCACGGCACTCGGAGTGTCCTCCGCCGCATTCGCGCAGGACAAGGTTACCCCAGTGACCATCGACCGGGCTAATATGGAGAGCCTCTGGCTGTCCAACACCAACAACGCAGCCGGCGGAATCATCGATGCTCCCAAGCGCCAGGCCTTCGCCGAGGCCAAATACGACCTTACCAAGGGTGATTTCAAATACGCCCAACTCGGCGATGACAACAAGACTGCCATCTTCCACACCAAAGGAGGCGGTATCTATGAGAATCTCGGAGGCGCATACTTCTGGGGAGAATTCACCTATACCAACGAGAGCATTTCCGGCGCACGCTGGAATGCCACTCTGGTCGACCCCCTCAGGGACATGCCTTTCTTCCTCGCGGATGACAACTACAGCAAATGGAAGAACCAGAAATACAATATCAAGTTCAAAGCCGCGACTCCCCTGCTCTGGGACCACCTGATCCTCGGTGTCGCCGGCAACTATGACAATTCCATCGCGGCCAAACAGATTGATCCTCGCCCCAAAACTCTCCAGTCAAAGGTAGAGATATTTCCCTCACTTGTGTGGAAGATCTATGGAGGATTCAGCCTGGGTGCCGATTTCCAGTATTACAGCTATCGTGAAGACGGATCCGGGTCCAGGGTCAATTCCCTGGTAGACCCCAAGGCCTGGGATATGGTAGCTCCCGGTTTCTTCAACGCCGGCGTTCTGGCCAACTTCGGCTCGTCCATCCACGCCCTGCGGGCATATAATGCAAACGCCCTCGGCGGCGGTGCGCAGCTCGGATACGAGTGCGACAAGTTCAAGGCCGTCATAGGTTTCAATTACACCTATAAGGTCGAGGACGTCATGTTCAGCTACGAGAAACCCCAGATGGCCGGTACCGTTCGCGACAACCGTTACGACATCACCCTGGCGGCCGAGAAGAAGTTCGATAACGGCAACCTGCTGTTCCTGAATTTCAAGGCTTCGTCCAAGGATTATGACGGCATCGAGTATTTCCAGACCTATGACAATACATATGAGGTTCAGACATGGATTACCGACGCCAAGTTTGTACGCTCCAACTTCAAGAACACCCTGAACACCCTGAAAGTCGATTATATGGTGACCGACGGGGCCGACGGTTACGTATGGAAATTCGGCGTCGAGGGCAACCTCTGCAACGACGCATTCGTTTACTACGTCCCCGAGAGCCACAGGAAGATCGGCTACTTTGACGCCGGCGCCCACATGACCCGCAACTTCGCCCTCGGCAGCAACAGTTCCATGGTGGCAAACGTCTCCGGCGGCTATAGCCACGCCACCACTGCTGAGCTCGAATACAACGGCACCCGCAGCGAGGATCCCGGGTACACCGAGTTCACCTTGCTGGACTTCCAGTATGCCACCACCGACTTCGCCAATTTCGGAGCGGATCTCAAGTATGTGTTCAGTGGATTAAAGGGCTCTTCGTCCCTGTTCGCCGGCGCTTCCTACAAGCACCTCTTCCCCAAAGGTGACCAATTCAAGAAGCGCAGCTTCCTTGTATTCTCCATCGGTTTGACATTCTAAAAGATGAAAAAACGAATACTGACCTTTCTGCTGTTCTGTGCCGGCTGCCTGTGCGGCCGGGCACAGGGCGGAGGGGTTGCGCTCATCATCGATGACGTGACCAGCACTCGGTGCAAGGAGGCGGTTTCACAGTACACAAAGGCTATTGAAAACGATGGCCTTTGCGTTTATCTGTGCACCGCCGCCTGGCAGAACCCGGACGAGGTCCGATCCACCCTCCACGACCTGTACAAGAAGCACGGAATCGAGGGTGCCGTCCTCATAGGTGACATCCCCATCCCCATGGTGATGAAAGCCCAGTATATGACCTCCGCCTACAAGATGGACGAGCGAAAGTATCCGCTCGAGGAAGTTGCTGTCCCTTCTGACCGCTTCTACGATGATTTCGACCTGACTTTCAATCACCTCGACGCTCCGCCGCAGGGGCTGATGCATTTCTACGAACTCGCTCCGGAGTCTCTCCCCTATATTGAATGCGACATCTACACCGGCCGCATCAAGGCACAGTCTTCCTATGGCGACCCTTACGCCCAGATTTCGGCCTACCTGCTCAAAGCGGCGGCGGCACACGCGGAGAACAATCCTTTCGACGAATTCTGCTCCTTCACGGGGCACGGGTCCTACTCGGGATGCCTGACTGCCTGGAGGGCGGAAAGGGACATCCTGGACGAACAGTTCCCCGGCATATTCACCGGTCACAACGCCCGATTCCTGCGCTACTCCATGGACGAGGACATCAAGGACATTGCTATCAAGGAGCTTCGCCGGCCCGACCTGGACTTTATGGTCTTCCATGAGCACGGCGACTGGCATAGGATGTACCTGAGCGGCGACGTCAAGCCTGAGAGTCCCGAAGAAGTCGTTGCTGCACGCCTGCGCCGCACGGCTTCCAGCAGCCTTGACAAGGCACGTGAACAAGCCGAAGGCTGGGGGTTCGAAAGTACCTGGTACGACAACTGGAACAGTCCCGAAAGGATTGCGGCCGACTCGCTGCAGGACCTCCGGACGGGCATCATACTCCAGGAGGTGGATAACATCGCGCCCGACGCCCGCATGGTAGTTTTCGACGCCTGCTACAACGGCGACTTCCGCCACGATGATTTCATCGCCGGCAAATTCGTCATGGGCTCCGGCAAGTGCCTGGTCGGATTCGCGAACAGCGTCAACGTTTTGCAGGACAAGTCTGCCTTCGACCTGCTTGGCTTGCTGGGACACGGCGCGCGGGTAGGCCTGTGGGCACAGCATGTCAATATACTGGAATCGCACATCATAGGCGACCCTACCTTCCGTTTCTCACCTGCCGCAGCAGGTGATGATGTCAACGTTATCCTTACGAACAAGGATACCGCCTTCTGGGCATCAAGGATGGATGACGACGATCCGGAAATCCAGAATATGGCCGCAATCCGTCTCTTCGAGGCAGATTACCCCGGGATCTCGGACATGCTTCGCAACAAATTCGAGACTTCGCCTTATGCAATCGTCCGTTACAACGCCATGACGCTGCTCGAGCGCCTGGACGATGCGAATTACCGTGCCGTACTCAAAGCGGCCGTCACTGACGGCTTTGAGTTTATCCGGCGGATCGCCGTCAACCGCATGGGCAAATGCGGTGACGAGGAGTTCATTCCCTGCCTTATTGATGCCTACGTGTGCGACCGCAACTCGGCTCGGGTGGTGTTCAATGTCCTGAACGCCCTGCCGAGCTTCGACGCCGCGGCGGCCGAGACGGCCGTAAACAACTATTTCGAAGGCAAGGATTATTATAACCTGGAGAAAGACCGTCGGGCCCTCTTGGACGTCATCACCAAGGATACTGCCGCTGAACGCATTAAGAGTATTTCCGATCCCGACGAGAAGCCCGGATGGCGCAAGGCCTACGTCCAGAGCCTCCGCAACAACCCCCTGCACCAGATCACTCCTCAATTGCTGGATATCGTCAAGGATTCGGCCCAGGACATGATGCTTCGCACGTTCATCGTGGAGGCGCTCGCCTGGTACGAACTGTCCTATACCAAGCCATCGATCATCTCCGCTTTCAAGGATATGCTCTCGAACGCGGACTGCCCCGAGGAGCTTAAACCGGCGCTTACCGGTGCCATCGTCCGTCTCAGTACCGTTAAATGACAGAGCCTATGAAAAAGATAATCACACTGTTATTCGTTTTTTCAACGTTTTGCCAACTGCAGGCGCAGACGGTCACAGTAGACAAGCCTACGGCAAAGGCCGGCAACGACTTTGCCATCGTGATAGACAACATCACCTATGAGCATACGGCCGAGTCGGTGCTCGCCTATCGCGACGCCCTCCAGGGTGACGGGCTCTCAACCTGGATACTGCGTGCCGACTGGCAGTCGCCGGACCAGGTACGCGAGCAGCTCGGCATCCTGCGGAAGCGGGCCAAGAAACTCGAAGGTATCGTGCTCATAGGCGACATTCCCGTAGTGATGGTGCGCAATGCCCAGCACTTTACCACGGCCTTCAAAATGGATGAAAAGGCCTTCGACCGAACCGAATCCAGCGTCGGTTCAGACCGTTTCTACGACACTCCCGACCTGAAGTTCGAGTACATCGACAAGGATGAGGATTTCTGGTACTACCGTTTGAAGGACGACTCGCCGCAGAAACTTCTGCCCGCATTCTATTCCGGCCGCATCAAGTATCCGCCCATGCTCGGCGGCGACAAATACGAAGCCATCGCCCGGTTCCTCGACAAAGTTGTGGAAGCCAAACACAACCCCCAGGACCTGGATAACATAGTCACTTTCGCAGGTCACGGATATACTTCCGACTGCCTCAATGCATGGCTCGACGAAAGCATTTTGCTGCGAGAGTGCTTCCCGGGCATGAAACCCGGAAGGGACAACATCAAACAACTGGACTTCAGGATGGATACCTATATGAAGTACCGTCTGTTCGACCAGTTGCAAAGGCCTGAGGTGGATGCATTCTTTTTCAACGAGCACGGCTCCATCGACAAGCAGCACATCAGCGGCGGCGATCTTCCTTCCTCAACCGAGGAATGGGTAGATCAGTTGAAATGGGGCTACGGAGGAGTATACATGGAACTTGGCTCTTTGTGCAAGAAAATGGACAAGGACGAGGCAATCGCCAAGCTCAAGGCGGAGTACCACCTGACCGATAAGTTCTTCGACGATTACTTCAACGAGGAACTTCGAAAGACCAGGGCCAAGGAGTCCAAGGAGGAGGCGGCCAAGAACATCATCTCGCTTGACGACCTTAAGGGCATCGCCACACAGCCTCGCCTCGTGGTTTTCAATGCATGTTACAACGGGTCGTTCCACCGCCCTGGCAGCATAGCAGCCTACTATATCTTCGGAGAAGGCCGTACCGTCGCCTGTCAAGGCAATACGGTCAACGTATTGCAAGACCGCTGGACCTACGATAATATAGGACTGCTTTCGCTGGGCTGCCGTGTCGGTGAATACAACCGCCTTGTAGCCACGCTCGAAGGCCACATCATCGGAGACCCGACCTTCCATTTCAACCCTGTCGGACAGAGTTTTCGCGGACAGATTGCCGCCAAAGCGAAAAAAATCCCCTTCTGGCGCAAGACTCTTGCTGCCGATGACCCTGCGCTGCAGGCAGTGGGGCTGAGAATGCTGTTTGACGCCAGTGCCATCGACGGTCCCTTCCTGCTGGAGCATATGCGGAACAGTCCTTACGGCACCGTGCGTATGGAGTGCCTCAAACTCCTCAGCCGAGCTGGCGGGGATGCCTTCATCAGCGGCATACGCCTCGGACTGGACGACCGCTATGAGCTCGTCCGCCGGAACGCCGCCATCTACGCCGGCAAATGCGGGGACCCTTCGCTGGCTGCTCCCCTGCTTCGCACTTTTCTGGAGCATCCGGAAGACGCCCGTGTCGCTTATGATATCACCACCTCGATGAGGATGATGGATGCCAGTGGATTTGAAAGCGCCCTGGAAGAGATACGGCCGACGCTGACGTGTCTTGACGCAGACGCGGTCTCCGCTCAGGTCTCCAAGATGATCATGGGGCAGGCCAAATCCAACGCCGGGATGCTTGACAAGATCACGGACAAGAGCATCTCGTGGGAGGACCGCAAGTCCAGTATGCGGTTGGTGCGCAACAACAACCACCACGCCGGCATACCGAAGTTCCTCTCGGTCATCGCCGATTCCGAAGAGGACACCGAACTTCGCGTCATTATGGCCGAAGCCCTCGGCTGGTTCACATGCTCCTACCGCAAGGCGGAAATCATCGCAGGTTGTCAGGACATTCTGTCAAAAGGCGGCGACTCGCTGCCGGAAGAACTCCGCGGAGAACTTATCCAGACCATCCTGCGGCTGCAGTAAGGGCTTCGGATAACCGAAAACGAGGGTGACCGGGTCTCGAGACTTCAGGTCACCCTCATTTTTAAGCGGACAGACGTCAAGAATGAAATCAATTTTAAGGGGTGGCACATTCCCCTTCCGCTTTCTCGTTCTTGAACGTCAGTAAAGGGAGATAGTCCATAAGATTGCTGCAGCCTTGTCTTCTATCCGACAGGTATGCGGCAATTTTGTTTTGCATCATCATCTCTCTGAACTCGTTAGGTTTTTCATAGAAATCGTACCTGTAGCCGGCGTTCTTCCAGTAACCGATTTCATCGTTCCCAAACCTGTACCAGGTCGGGCCCTCCCGAAATGCCCGTACGTATTCGGGCTTGTTGTCACATGCGAGAAGCGCACTTCTTCTGACTTCTCCCCTGAAGGCAGGCAATTCATCTTCGTGTACCATGATAGCGAATATAGCAGATCGGTATGAGCCGTATTCCCACAACTATTCTTCCTGACTATTCACAACACTATCAAAGTCAGGCCCCTTGACATAATTACTTTGTTTCTGATTAATGGGAATCTTCTTCAATAAGCCACGTTCGACCAAATGTACTATATCTTTATTGACCGTTGGTTTACTTACACCAAACTTAGCAACCAAATCATTAACTGCTAATACCATTGTCGGGTTATCTCTAAACATAGACAATATCGTTGCCTGCCTATGGTTGATTCCACCAATGGAAAGTATGGTGTAAGAACGTTGTTTTTGAGCGATCTTGGTTTCAATATAGTTTTTTAGTTCCTCGAAAGCGAGTTTTAACACGCGAAGGTTATACACAATAAAATAACCTATATCATTCCCGTCATGTTCGGCATATTCAAAAGCTTTCTCGTAGGAGACTTTACTTCTATAAATAATTCGAGAAATAGACAGATACTCGGTAAGCCAATAACCGCTTTTTAGCATATACCAATAGAATAATGCTCGTGCGGTCCTACCATTCCCATCGACAAATGGATGATAATACGCCACTAGGAAATGAATGGTCAAAGCTTTTATTATGGGGTGAAGGAAGTACTTTCCGCCATTATTATCATTCGCATTTGCGAATGCGCAAAGCGAATCGATAAAACCGGGTATTTGTCTAAAATCTGGAGGAGTGTGAACCACTTCTCCACTAATGCTATCTGCAACGACAACATCATTATTTAGCCGGAAACGGCCAGCATCCTCCGCATTATCCAACGTATTTTCAGTCATTATCTCATGAAGTCGCAGAATAATATCAACCGTTAAATCCGCTGATTTATTTTCTGTAATATATCGTATCGCTACATAATTATTATGAATCATTTGCTCTGCCCTGTTTCTTGGAGATTGATTTCTCCTCAACATATCTTTCGCGACTTTTCTTGTAGTAGAGGCTCCTTCAATCTGACTGGAGGCAATCGCTTCTTCCATAATGGAAGAAGTAAGATACTTTTCCCGCCCTTCTTTCGGAATAATTGAATCCGTCCCCCAAAGGCCACCAAAATTCATGTCGAAATCGTGACACATTTCCTGCATATGGTTAGTCATAGGCACGCAAATCCTATGGTTAGTCCATATAAAGGCATATAAGCTCAAACGAGACAAGCGAACAATCCCCCATAACTCCAACGGAGACACCCCTTCTACTTTACGATACTTGACATCATTCCAATAAAGGTATTTACGGTTAATCTCCGAGACCTCATCCATAATCTGTGGGTTATTCATTTTAGCCACTGCAGAATTCAGCAATTCGGGTGTTAGGGTAGGCGGATTCTCTATCATCACATATTATTTTTCTACAAATATAGTAAAGTTTCGATAAAAAACTAACAAAAGTTTACTATTTTTACCATAAATAGGTCTGGAAAAAGCTTCTCTAGTATTTCTAATAACTACTCATTTTCTTTCATATTTGAAGAGTATGCCTGGCCCCCAAAATGGCATAACTTATTACGCTATTTGTTATGCTTTAATACGCAAAAACAACACGACAGAACCCTTAAGTACTGCCGTGTTATTCATTTAATTAACTGTATTTCAGCCAGTTAATTGACTTAATATTCCTCTTCGTTAAAGATAGATTGCTTGGTTGATTATCAATTAGTTAGTGTTTTCGCCGTCAATTTGGACAAACAAACTTCGTTTTCAGGGGTACTCTGCAATCAGCTTGTGCCTGTTTCCCTGACGATCACAATCCGGATGCGGGTTAGGCTAAACAAATATGGCCAGGGAACCGGCTTGTTGAGATTCTTGCAAAGCGCCTTTTATAATTCATTGATTAAGATGTTATTAGTGTGCGCTTTGATAAAACAGGATGAGACGTATCCTAACGGGATTATTCTTAATTTTGCACTGATATTATTTCGGATTTTTTCGATTGACATACGCATGAGAAAGCATTACATTATCCTTCTTTTAACGGCATTGATTTTTTGCGCCTGCGGGAGCCGGGAGGCGGCTAAGACTTTGGCAGATGTGGGGGCTTATATCAATGAGCGGCCGGACAGTGCGTTGACTGTTCTTCAATCGATGTCTGAAAGGAATTTGAACACGCGGGAGTTGAAGGCGCGGCATTCGCTCCTGTATACGATGGCGTTGGACAAGAACTACATCGACACAACAGATATGGGTGTAATTGCCCCGGCATTCGACTTTTTTTCGAGGCATGGGAATCCGGCTGATAAGATGGCTGCCTGCTTTTACTATGGTGTTATTCATCAAAACAGGAAGGAAGATGACCGGGCGTTGTATTATTATTCCATGGCGCTTGAGGATTCCTCTGCTGTTCGGGACAACCGCTGCAAAGAATTGGTTAATTCGGCCATTTCAAATGTGTATTCCCGAAGTCATAACAGTCCTCAGGAATTAAAATACGCGCTGGATGCGTTGAAGTACGGAAGAATGGCTGGAGACAGTGTGGGCATCTGGTCTGTAACCGGACATTTGGCTGCATGCTATGCCAATATGCATATGTGGGCTGATGCGGAGAGGACGTACAACGAATTCTTTTCCATGCCAGTGTACGACTCCCTAACGTATTACCGCCGAAAAGTCAATCACGCGAAAGCGATATTGCTGGGGCCTCAGCCTGATGCAAAGCGTTGTATTGGGATTCTTGAGGAGGTTGCCCGTCATAATCCCTTGTCTGTAGAAGGCTACTGCCTTTATGCCGCAGCTCTTCAGTTATCGGGTAATGAGCAAGCAGCCGACATTATTATAGGACAACTCGAATCCATGGCAGGTGACAACGAAATCTTAAAGTTGTGGAGATATAGAATCAGAAAAAATCAAGGCAGCGACAAGGAAGCGTTGGCCGATCTGGAGAGCTCCCTGGCTGCACAAGATTCCATTGTCACAAAAGCCCTGTATCAATCTTTGCTTCAGGCCCAGCAGGACTTTCTTATGGCCGATACGGCGAGATTGAAGAATGAAAATGCACTGGAGAAGCAGCGCATCACTTTCATTATCATCATTGCATTGCTCGCGATTGCTTCCCTGGTCCTTCTTTACGAGAGGAAACGGAATCACTTGAATAGGAAGATAGAGCAGTTGACATCCCTCAGTCTGGAGTCGCAAAGAATGCTTGAACTTCAAAACGCACAGTCTGAAACCGAACTCAAGCAGAAGGAGGCGGCACTTTTGGCGCTCCGAAAGGAGTTCGCATCTATGTATAAGGCTCAGTACAAAACGTTGAACGATTTGTGCGCAGCTTATTGGTCACCCATCAAGAGGGACAAGAAGGAGATGATTTATGAAGAAGCCCTGCGGCAGATAAGCGTCATCGGCCAGGATGTGGATTCCCAGAACAAGTTTATGGCCATCGTAAATCAGTCCCTGGACGGTATCATCGATAAACTTAAGGCGGATCTTCCCGACCGTCAGAAGCGGGACTTCCGCTTCCTTGTGCTACTCATCGTGGGGTTCGATGCCAAGACCATCGCCAATCTCACAGGTTATACAGTAGGGACGGTTTACACAAAGAAGAACCGACTGAAAGCAGAAATCGCGGCCTTAGCCTCGCCGAGCAGGGATTTCTACCTGGAATACATAGACTAAAGAGATGATGTTGACATGAAGAACAGCCTTTCCTTCTTGCTCTTGATGCTATAAATGCAAAGTTTTGTGCTACAGGAAGTTAAATATAAATAATATAGTATATGAAAATTAAAAAGTTATTTCTGACCATCCTCTTTACGACATCGGTCCTTTGCCTCAATGCACAAAAGAAAGGCGATTTTTCGCTAGGGCTTTCTGCCGGGATTTCGTATACAGATGCTACGACATTGTCAAAGACAACAATTAGCGGAAACACGGATAATAACTCAGTTTACTCATTCGGTGTTTCAGCCTCGCCCGAAATCGGTTATTTTATCGTCGACAATTTGAAGATTTCCTTATCAGGCGGTTATGCTCTACAATCCGAGAGAAAAGAGGGCACATATGGAGGAGTGGAGCCAAAGATGTCCACAGGAGTTTTCGCGATAGGCCCAAGTTTCTCATACTATCTGAAGATAGCACGGGGACTGTATTTTACACCTGAGATAGGCGCATTCTATGCGTTTGGAACGACAAAACAGCGGGACATCTCCCTTATTTTTTCAGGTTCGGCAGGAGATCCCCAAAACAGAACCGCTACTGTAGGCATCTCTGATTTCTCGACCGAATTGCATGGATTTGAACTGGCCGCAAACCTGTTTGCATTAGAATTCAAACCCTCAGACAGAATCGGCATTGCTGTTTCCTTCGGCCAGATTGAATATGTCTCCTTGTCGGGAGATGCCCAAGAAAAGAAGATCAGTATTGACAGTCAGACTATTGGCTTCCGAATGAATACATCCGCTGTTGTCGGACTGCGCTTCTACCTGTAAGTATACGCATATTGGACATGCCAATCAACCCCCTCGTTGTCGTGGTCTTTATGAACCTCATCGAAGGAAAGACAGACGTAATAACCGGGGCAGCCTTGTGCACAACGGGAACTTCGGCAAACAAATAGCCTAAAAAGACAGCGAGACAAACAAACTTCGTTTTCTAGCGTTCTAAAATGATAGTTTGTTAGGCGACTTCGCTATGTCCGCTATTTGTTTGAATGAGCATTGTTCAAACATAGTGCTTTTTCTCGACAAATAGTTTACTCCGAAATCGCAGGCACATAGACGAAGTGGAATGGAACAGAAATATTCTTCTTTCTTGAGAGCCCGAAGTGACGCATTTCGGAAAAAGGTACGTTTATATGGCAGAAAAAGAAAATTGAAGGATATGAAGGTTATTGACAGAGTTGTATTTGCAGCGTTTGGATTCCTTTGCATGACGATTGCGGCATGCTCAAAAGTAGAAACAGACCCTTATTCAGACTATGCTTGGACGGGCGAATACCCCGTTAAAACCCAGAACGGAACCACCGGAGAGATGGAGGACCATACCGGGGTTATTATGCTGCAATTCATGAATAACGGCATTGAGTGCATCATATATACGGGCATCTCCGGGATGATTGGCACAAATTGCAGGAAGTTTGAGGCGCGCTGGTCCGGGAAGGACCGTTTCGCCCTGTATCGCTCATCCGGCGGGCAGTCCCTGCTGGAGTTCTCCGGAACCATCACTAGCGAGAAAATGACCCTGCAGGCACTTAACTGCGACAGTGTTGCAGCCACATACGAGCTGTCCAGGATATCGCTACTGGAATGAGCGGAAATGCCATTTGCGTAAATCTGTGTAACTTTGTTAGTTCAGACAAAGACGTGAGTGTATAAACAGCTGGACGAGCAGGCGCTGGCCAGGTACTGCTCGCAGAGAGACAGAAAGGCGGAGGATGAACTGTATAGGAGATATGCAGTCAGGGTGAATGTACTCTGCAGGCGATACCTGGGGGATGAAGAAGAGGCTAAGGACCTGATGCTGGAAACACTCAACCAGGCGCTCGACAGGATTGATACATACAAGTTTACTGGAAAGGGCTCACTGTATGGATGGATAAGCAGGATTGCCATCAACAAGGCCATCGACCAGATCAGGAAACAGCGTTGGCGTACCGTTCCTCTGGACTATTGG
>JAFRUH010000008.1 GCA_017438975.1 Bacteroidales bacterium | reverse complement strand
CCCCCCCCCCCCACGACACGGAAAAGGGTTCACGATGCATCGGATGACCGGCGATCTCGGAAGATTTCACGGGCAGGAAAGTCCCGGCTCCGACGTGTAGACAGACACGGCGGATTCCAATCCCTTTTGAACGAACTTCCTCCAGCACTCTTTCCGTAAAATGGAGTCCGGCCGTAGGAGCGGCGACAGAGCCCCGGATTCGGGCATAGAGAGTCTGATATCGCTCGGAATCGATCGCTTCCGATTCCCGGTTCAGGTATGGAGGAATGGGTATCGTCCCGCAGCGCTCGAGTACGGCCGAGAACGGAGAACCGTCCGACCAGGAGAAGGTCACGGTTCCGGTCTGCCCGTTCCTGTCCACCAGGCGGGCTTTCAGGTCCATACGGGTTATTTCGTTCCTCAGATCGGGATTATACAGGTGCAGGACGTCGTTTTTCCACCGTTTCGCATTCCCGATCACACACTTCCAGGAACACTCGCGTTCCGCAGCGAAAGACAGGTTGTAGTCGACCGGATCGACAGGCTCGAGGCAGAATACTTCGATATGCGCCCCGCTCTCGCGCTGGAAATGCAGCCTAGCAGGTACAACCTTCGTATCGTTGAATACCATCAGCGAGTCCTCGGGAAGGAGAGAAGGAAGATTTCTGAATACCGTTTCAGTGACAATTCCGTTCTTATAATGCAGGAGTTTCGACGCGTCGCGCTCGGGAAGCGGATATTTCGCAATCCTCTCGGAAGGCAGCGGATAATTGTAATCATCGATTCGTATATCGGGTATCATGGCATTTCTTAAAAATCGTGCGAAGTTACACAAATCTCGGAAGAATCTGAAATCCCACAACGGATATTCGTTTTTATGCATTTCAACGCTTGGGCGGTGTTAACAAATGTAAACAATTATTCCCACCTTCACCAGATCGGGTCCAGCCATCACGCTCATGAGATAAGAATTCGTTATCACGATTTTGATTATTAACTAACTAACTAAAAATCAGATATTTACTTAATTCATCTTAATAAACAAATAAAATACTTTTCAGTATTATCCTTGGTTCAGAGCGGCCGAATGTGCCAAATATATGGCACAATTAATATCTAAATAGCTAATAATCAGCTTGTTATTAATTTCTATCTAAATAAATAATTAGACAACTGAAACAACAAGGACTCCCCTTCCCTGCCCTCTGGAGCACATATGAGAAAATGGTTCATTCTTGGAGAAGTCAAATTGATTTTTTACATTTGTAAAGCAATCTTGAATAAGCATGAACGGAAGGCTCCAACAGTTTTTGGACGCGGAAAATATCACGCAATCCCAGCTAGCCGACTCCCTCGGTGTCGCGCGTGCCGGAATCTCCCATATTCTCTCGGGCCGCAACAAGCCCGGATTTGACTTCATCGAAGGTCTTGCGCGCAAATTCCCCGATCTCAGCATCGAATGGCTGATTACGGGAAAAGGACGAATGTACAAATCCGCCGCTGTTTCCGCCCCGGAGGAACCGGAAGCAAAAAGAATCGCCAAGGTCGTCATTTTCTATGATGACAATACGTTCAAGGAGATATTTTAGTATATTTGTCTTTCAGTAAGAATCCTATTCTGATGAAAGAGCACATTTTCCATCATCTCCTCCAGTTCAGGCGCATGATTCCCGGCGCTTCCGCCATCCAACGGTACCTGAACAGGAGACAATATATGTCTCTTCCCCGCGAGGTCTTTGGTATCAACTTCCGTAACCCGTTGGGACTGAGTGGGATGGATCATAATGGAGAATTCTTCAACCAGCTCTCGGACTTCGGTTTCGGCTTCGTCTCGATCGGGCCTTTCAGTACGAAAGACAGCCGGGCCGCGATCCTTTCAGCTGTCAAGACGATCCGGTCCGCACCCGTTCGGACGGTTCTGGCGGTGACGCTATCGCGCGATCCTTCCCACACCTCCGATGAGGACATCCTGGAAGATTACCGCACTCCGTTCACCCTTCTCTACGACTTCGTCGATATGGCGATCGTCGATATGTACGCTCCGGAACCGGAATTCATCACCGATATCCTCGACGAACTGCTGAGCCTGAGGCTTTGTTATGAAAGCCACCTTCCGATCCTGCTCCGGATTCCCCGGAAACTGCAGGGAAAAGCCCTGGAGCAGACGTTGGATTTCGCCATGCTCTCCGGAATAGACGGTTTGATCATGACCGGGCTTGAAGGGGTCAAGATTGCCCGGAAAATCACCAAGGAGCGCCTTCCGGTTATCGGTTCCATGATGAAAAAGACCCCGGAAGAGGCTTCGGCCATGCTCGACCTGGGCGCCGACCTGATCGAAGTCGACGGAGAGATGGCCGACAATTGCATCCGGCTTCCCCGGACCATCATGAAATACCTTTCCAACCATCAAGTCAAACCATGATACAAGCCTCCATTTGTACGATCGGAGACGAGATCCTGATCGGCCAGATCGTGGATACAAACTCCTCCGGGATCGCATCTAAACTTGAAGAACTCGGCATTCGCGTTACGCGCATGCTATCCATCGGAGACTCCCGTGAGGATATCATAGGCAGCCTCAGGGAAGAACTCTCCACCCACGAAATCGTCATCGCGACAGGTGGACTCGGCCCCACCAAGGACGACATCACCAAAGCCGCCCTGGCGGAACTTTCCGGCAGCAAACGGTATGTCCGGAATGAAACCCAGGCTGAAATCATCACGGAATTCCTGCACGGCCGGGGATTGGACGTCCTGGACATCAATCGAGCCCAGGCCGATGTTCCCGAGACCTGCGAGGTCATTCCCAACCGGCTCGGGACGGCGCCCGTCATGGTTTTCCGCTTTCCGGAACGGATGTTCGGGCATCCCGCGACCCTATATTCGTTACCGGGCGTCCCTCACGAAGCGATGGGCGCGCTCGGGGATATCATGGACGATATCGTCCGGCACAATCCCCTTTCGGGAATCACCCACCGGAGCCTGATGGTATTCGGGCTTGCGGAATCCGCGCTTTCCAAGCGGATCGACTCCTGGGAAGACGCCCTTCCTCCGGATATGCACCTGGCCTACCTGCCCAATATGCTGACGGGCGTCAGGCTCCGCCTTTCCATCTATGGAGGCGACAGAGCCTCCAATCTCGAACGGATCGAGGCGGAGATCGGGAAATTGCGGCCCATTCTCGGGGATCTGATCTATTCGCTCGAGGACGATACCCTCGAACACGCCGTCGGATGTCTCCTGAAAGCGGCGGGAAAGACACTCAGCGCAGCCGAATCCTGCACCGGAGGCTATATTGCCCATATGATTACTTCCGTCCCGGGCGCCAGCTCCTATTTCCTGGGTTCTGTCACCTCCTATGCCGTTTCCGTCAAGGAAAGCGTACTCGGCGTCCCGGAGGAGACGATCCGGACATACGGGGTCGTCAGCGCCGAAGTGGCCGCCGCCATGGCGGAAGGGGTCCGTCGCCTGACCGGGAGCGACTATGCCGTAGCGACAACCGGACTCGCCGGTCCGGATGGGGACGGGGTGAATCCGGTTGGTACGGTCTGGATCGGCGTAGCCGGTCCGGATGGGACTGTAACGGAGAGCAAGGTCTATCACAACGACCGGAAACGTAACATCGAGCGTTTCACGGCTTCGGCGCTGGACCTTCTCAGGCGTACCCTACTTCGTTCCGTAGGGAGCGAGGGTTGATTTGATAATCTGCGAAATCTTGAATTCCGGGGATCCGTTGAAATAGACGGAACTTCCGCCGGAAAGATCCACGGTCAGCAACTTCGAAGGGGTCAGCGTGATGCTGCCCGAGTTCATCGTCACCTCGGCTTCCTCGACGGGGAGATTCAGCGCATCGATGTTGCAGGAACGCGTCCCTTTGGCGGTCAGGGTCGATGCCGTTCCGTTCAGCTGGAGCTTGGAGCTACCTGCGCTGGAAACATAGACCTTACCCGTATTGACGGAAACGACCGAAGAGGAAGAACCTTCCGTGGTGGCGGTCAGGGTTCCGGCATCGCTGGAGACATTCTGCTCGGAAGATCCGGAGGCGGAAAGGCTCAAATCCTTGGAACTACTTGAAAGCTGAAGTTTTGCGCTGTTCTCCGTAGAGACGACGACATCCGTCACGGCCGTGATGGTCATCGTGGCCTGGGAGCTCTTTTTCATGGAAATGTTCGCAGTCGTGCAGTTGACGCTCAAGGCGCGGACGACCGACTTGTCGGTCATGCTGAGCTGGAAACTTCCGGCTGCGTACTCGTCCGGAACGGTCAGTGCGGCCTGGTCCGACATAACGACGGATTCCAGTTCCGGCGTATAGACGGTAGCCCGCATAATCGCAGTCATGCCGTTCCTTCCCTTGTAGAGTTTCTTGATATCCTTCGGGACGGCCTTTTCGTCCAGGAAGAGATAGAGGGTATGGCCCTTGACATAGGACTTGACATATTCGGCAAGAACCGCATCCACCGTAAGCTTGACGCTGTAATTTCCCTTGGTGACGGTCACCTCGAAATCATCCTGGATATCGAGGGAGTTGAAGGAGGAGAGTTCGTGGATTTCCTCCTTGGCCTGAGCATGGACCTCCTGCGCGGCAAAAAGCAGGGCGGCAGCCGAGATGATGATCCCGAGCGTGCGAACGATCATTCTTTTCATATCAAAAAACATTTATTGTTCCATTTGTTCCGACAGGTTTCCCCATTCATCGGTCAAAGCGTCGGATGTTCTCTTATTTTCCAAATATTCCCGCGTCAGCTCCATGATGTCGTCTTTCTCCCCGGGATTTGAGAGAATCTTTTCAATCTCGGCCTGACGCGTTTCCAGGGTCATGATCCTATCTTCCAGATACTTGACCCGGTTGCGGATCTTGCGGGCCTCTTTAGAGAGGCTCTTCACCTTCTCATAGGACGGAGTCTCGTTCTTCTTTTCCGGAGCGACGGGCTTTTCTTCCCTGACGGACTTCCGTTCAAGTTCCTGCAGGGATTCGATCTTCCTCTCCCGAAGGAACTCGGATACGGTCCCGAGATGTTCCTTAACCTTTCCGTCCCGGAACTCATACATCTTTCCGACCAGTCCGTCCAGGAAATCCCGGTCATGGGAAACGACAATAAGCGTGCCGTCATAGCCCTGAAGCGCTTTTTTCAGGATATCTTTCGACCTGATGTCCATATGGTTGGTCGGTTCATCCAGGGCAAGGACATTGTGGGACTCGAGCATGAGGCGGGCCATTCCGAGCCGCGCACGCTCCCCGCCGCTCAGGACGGAAACCTTCTTGTCGATGTCTTCACCCTTGAAGAGGAAGGCGCCGAGCAGGTTCCTCAGTTTCGTCCGGATCTCCCCGACGGCGATCCGGTCCAGGGTACTGAAGACCGTTTCGTTCTTGTCAAGGATATCTTCCTGATTCTGCGCATAATATCCAATGCTGACATTGTGTCCGACCTTCGATTCCCCTTCCAGGGGATCCAGCTCGCCGGTAATGACCCGCATCAGCGTCGTTTTCCCTTCTCCGTTCCGTCCGATCAGCGCGACCTTATCGCCCCGCCGGATCTCGATTTCTGCGTCCCTGAATACGATTTTTCCGGGATAACCGACCGTCAGGCCGCTTCCCTTGTAAACGACATCCCCGCAACGGGAAGCGGGCGGGAATTTGAGACTGAAGGCGGAATTGTCGGTTTCGTCGATCTCGATCCGCTCCAGTTTTTCGAGGGCCTTGATCCGGGACTGGACCTGGTTCGACTTGGTCGGCTTGTAGCGGAAACGGTTGATGAAATCCTCCGTCTTCTCTATCATCCGCTGCTGGTTCTCATAGGCGGCGGTCTGCTGAGCGATCCGTTCCTGGCGAAGGACCATGTACTGGCTGTATGGAACCTTGTAATCGTGGATATGGCCCAGGAGGATCTCGGCGGTACGGGTAGTTACATTATCCAGGAAACGACGGTCGTGGGAAACCAGCAGGAGCGATCCCCGGAAGGATTTCAGATAATCCTCGAACCATTCGATCGACTCGATGTCCAGATGGTTGGTCGGCTCGTCCAGGAGGAGGACATCCGGTTTGGACAAAAGGATTTTGGCCAGTTCGATCCGCATGTTCCATCCCTGGCTGAACGTCTCGGTCTTCCGGTCCCACTCGTCGCTCTTGAATCCCAGACCGGAAAGCGTCCGTTCCGCCTGCGCCCTTGGAGACGCCCCGCTTTCCAGCGAGAGACGGTCATTGATTTCGTTCAGGCGGTTGATCAGGGCCTCGTATTCCTTCGATTCATAGTCGGTCCGTTCCGAGAGTTCCGCACTGATCCGGTGCGTCTCGGCCTCCAGGTCCCTGAGTTCATCGAAGACAGTCAGCGTCTCTTCCATGACCGTCCGGCCGCGATGGTGCTCCATGATCTGGGGAAGATAGCCGATCTGGATCCCGGCCGGTCGCTCGACCGAGCCGGAAGTGGGAGTCTGCTCGCCGGTGATGAGTTTCATCAGCGTGGACTTCCCCGCCCCGTTCTTGCCGACCAGCCCGATCTTGTCGCTGTCGCCGATATGCAGGCTGATATTGTCCAGAAGGGTGAAACTGCCGAAAGCGACGCTGATGTTATTCAGTGAGATCATAGCTTTCTTCCGGCTCGTTGGGTTTGCAGATCAGGATGCTGAACTCGTAAAGACCATACAGAGGGATGGCGAGGACGAACATCGAGAAAGGATCGCTCGGAGTGATCAGGGCGGCCAGGACGAGAACCACGATAATAGCGTGCCGGCGGTACTTTTTCAAGTCTTCCCGATGGATGACTCCCAGGTTCGAAAGGATCATGATGACCGTCGGGAACTCGAAGATGAGCCCGATCAGGAAAACCATGGAGACGAACATCGAAATGTACGACTGCAGGGAGATCGTATTCTCGACCGAATCGCTGACCGTATAGTTCATGAAGAACATCAGACAGACCGGCAGGACGACGAAATAACCGACGGCGACACCGAGATAAAACAGGAAGGAAGACATCCGGAAGGCCCTTCCGACGGAGACTTTCTCATTCTCGTAGAGGGCCGGGGCAATGAACTTCCAGATTTCGTAGATGATGTACGGGAAGGCGATGACGACACCGCAAAGCAGCGCCATCTTCAGATGGACGAAGAACTGGGCGGAAATATCGATGTTGATCAGGCTCATGTTGAAATCCAGGCCCAGCCACCGGTAGAGGATAAAATCCTGGGTGGCCGGCCAAAGCACCGCCTTGAAAAGCGGGCCTTTGATCGACAGGAAGATAATGGACAGGAGACACACCGCGAGAATCGAGCGGAACAGGGTCCCCCTCAATTCCTCCAGGTGGTCCCAGAAGGACATTTCTTTATTTCCGTCAGACACGTTTCGTGCAGGCTACTTTTTTTCTTCGGTATCCTTGTCGAGGTCCTTGATCTCGTCTTCGACTTCTTTCATGCCTTTCTTGAAACTCTTCACGCCCTTGCCGAGGCCGTTCATGAGTTCAGGAATCTTCTTGCCTCCGAAAAGGAGAAGGACGACGAGGACAATCGCAACGATTTCCCATGTACCGAATGCGAGGGGATAAATCAGCATCATAATATTAGTAGTATTAAATTAACGGTCATTCATTCTGTTTTCTATCAGGCGGGCAAGCCGCTCGGGACAGCGGACGGGACGGAAAGTCTTCGAATCGATGAAACCCAGGATAACCGACCCTTCCGCACAGACCTCTCCCCGCTGGTTGCAAACCTGCTGGCGGATCGTCAGTTTCGCCATAGGAACGTCATCGATGGCGGCCGATACGGTCAGTTCATCCCCCATCCGCGCCGGATGCTTGAAACGGCATTCGACGGAGACGATCGGAATCATCACACCGGCCTCCGATTCGCAGACCTGGATCGGGAATCCACCGTCAGCCATCATCATGTTCCGGGCGGTCTCGAAATAGCGGATGTAATTGGAGTGATGCACCACGCCCATCTGGTCGGTTTCGTAGTACCGAACGGGGAATTTGGTCTCAAAATACATCATAACAAAAATGTTATAGCTCTTAACAAGATTGTTTTACTTGCTATTTATCAATGACTTAAGCTGCGATTCGAAACTCTCTATCTTGGAGAGGCTGTCAGCCTCTTTTTTGCGCTCGTTTGCGACAACGGCTTCCGGAGCATGGGCCGTAAAGCGCTCGTTGGAGAGCTTTGCACGGACTCCGGCGAGGAATTTTTTCTGGTATTCCAGCTCTTTCTCAAGCTTCGCGATCTCTTCTTCGACATTGATCAGACCGGTCAGCGGAACGAACATCTCAACGGTCCGGATGAGGAAGTTCACACCGTTCGATTCCGAGAATTCAGGGACGATTTCGACCGAGGAAGTATTCGCCAGGCGTTCGATGACCGGAACGGCCTGCTTCGGGAAGTCTCCCTTGATCTTGAGGGCGAGCGGAGCACGGGGAGGAAGGTTCTTCTGGTTCCGGATGCCCCGGATCGCATTGATCGTTTCCGCCGCCATCTCGAACGCCGTGATAACCGAGGCGTCGAATGGACGGGCCTTCGGGGTCGGGGCGAACATGATCGTCTCCCCTTCCTTGCGCTGCTCCATATCCTGCCAAAGTTCCTCGCTGATGAAAGGCATGACCGGATGGATCATCTTGATCAGCGCTTCGAAGTATCGGAGGGTCGCGTCATAAGTCGCCTTGTCCATCGGAAGCGGTTTCCCGTCCGCGTAGGCGGGTTTGATCGCTTCGAGATACCAGGAGCAGTAGTCGTCCCAGAAAAGTTTGTAGATTGCCATCAAGGCGTCAGAGATCCTGAATTTCGAATAATGATCCTCGACCGTCTGGATCGTCTGGCTAAGTTTTGCATCAAACCAATCAACCGCAACTTTGCAAACATCAGACTGTTGCGTATTCTCATCTACAGCAAAGCTTTTAATGAGCCGATAGGAGTTCCATATCTTGTTGCAGAAATTCCTGCCCTGCTCGATCTGGCTTTCATCGAAGAAAATGTCATTGCCGGCCGAAGAGCAGAGAAGCATTCCGATCCGCACTGCGTCGGCGCCGTGCTTGGCGATCAGGTCGAGAGGGTCGGGAGAATTGCCGAGCGTCTTCGACATCTTGCGGCCGATCTTGTCCCGGACGATACCGGTCAGATAAACGTTATGGAAAGGTTCTTTCCCCATGAACTCGTTGCCGGCCATGATCATACGGGCGACCCAGAAGAACAGGATGTCCGGGCCCGTCACAAGGTCGTTCGTCGGATAATAATAGGAGAGATCCTTGTTCGGGACATGGTCCGGATGCCCGGGCATCTGAGGATCGAAAACGGAGATCGGCCAGAGCCAGGAGCTGAACCAGGTATCGAGCACATCCTCATCCTGACGGAGGTCTTCCGCCTTAAGGGAAGGATCGATAGCCTGCGCCGCCTTGAGCGCTGCTTCAGCATCGGGTTCGACGACGACCTTCCCGTCCGGCAGGTACCAGGCCGGGATACGCTGTCCCCACCAGAGCTGGCGCGAGATGCACCAGTCGCGGACGTTCTCCATCCAGTGCCGATAGGTATTGATATACTTGTCGGGAATCAGACGGGTCTTGCCGCTTTCCACCGTTTCGAGGGCGAGACCGGCCAGTTTGTCCATCTTCAGGAACCACTGGGCGGAAAGCCTCGGCTCGATCACGGCGTTGGTCCGCTCGGAATACCCGACCGGTGAGGTATACTCTTCCGTCTTCAGGAGATTTCCGGATTCTTCCAGCATCTTGACGATCTTCTTGCGGGCGACGAAGCGGTCCTCCCCTACGAGGATCCGGGCTTCCTCGTTCAGCCGGCCGTGCTCATCGATGATATCGAGGACGGGCAGGTTGTGACGGAGTCCGATTTCATAATCGTGGACATCGTGCGCCGGAGTTACCTTCAGGCAGCCGGTTCCGAAATCCATCTCGACGTAGCTGTCTTCGATCACCGGGATCTCGCGGTTGATCAGCGGGATCAGGACCTTCTTGCCCCTCAGCCAGTGATGACGCTCGTCTGCAGGGTTCACGCAGATCGCGGCATCGGCCATGATCGTCTCGGGACGGGTCGTCGCGATGACCAGATAGCGGTCCGTCGGATTTCCGTTCCCGTCCGAGATATAGTACTTCAGGTGATAGAAATGGCTCTGGGTATCCTTGTGGATGACCTCGTCATCGCTCACGGCCGTGAGAGCCTCGGGGTCCCAGTTGACCATCCGGACGCCCTTGTAGATCCATCCCTTCTTATAGAAATGGACAAAAGTATTGATGACGGCCTCGGACAGGTCCGGGTCCATCGTGAAGCGCGTGCGATCCCAGTCGCATGAAGCGCCGAGTTTTCGGAGCTGCTTGAGGATGATTCCGCCGTGCTCCTCCTTCCACGCCCAGGCGTGGGCGAGGAACTCCTCTCGGGTCAGGTCCTCTTTGCTGATCCCTTCCGCCTTGAGTTTTGCGACAACCTTGTTCTCCGTCGCGATCGAAGCGTGGTCCGTACCCGGGACCCAGCAGGCGTTCTTTCCGTCCATCCTGGCCTTCCGGATCAGCACATCGTTGAGCGTGTTGTTGAGCACGTGGCCCATATGCAGGATGCCGGTCACGTTGGGCGGCGGGATGACGATCGTATACGGTTCCTTCTCATTCGGTTCGGAATGGAAGAACTTGTGTTCCAGCCAATAAGAGTACCACTTGTCTTCTACCTCTGCAGGATTGTACTTTGCGGACAGTTCCATTTCTATCTATCAAATTGCATATTATCATACAAAAATAACGATAATTTCTCAAATAGCAATAAGAAAGCCCCCGAGCCGCTTTCCTGGCTGCCCGGGGACCCGATAAGGTACGGACTCAGCGTCCGGGAGGGATCATCAATACTTCGCGGGCACGAACGGTGCATTCAGAAGGTAATCCGCGCAGGCGCGGGAACCTTCCATGATGCTCGGATTGTCAGAACCCTCGAGTTCGACGATGATAAACTCGGTACCGGCTTCGGCGATATGCTTGAAGATCGCGTCGAAACCGACCATTCCGCTCTCGCCAAGTTCGTGATAGTCCTTGATATGCAGGGATTTGAAACGACCCGGATATTTCTGGAAGTACTTCACGGGAGAGACGTTGCCGTAGACGGCCCAGTAAACGTCCATCTGGAAGAAGACCAGATCGGGATCCGTATTCTCCACAAGATAGTCGTACATGACGACATCCCCGAGTTTGTGCTTGAACTCGTACGAATGGTTGTGGTAGCCGTACTTCAGGCCTTCCGCCTTGCAGAGCTTGCCCACTTCATTGTAATACTTGCAGTAGAGAGCGAGGGTCGGCTCATCCGGAGTCTTGGGCATGCCCGGAGTAATGATATAAGCGCAACCGGCCGCCTTGAAGTCGGCGATGCACTGTTTCCACCATTCAAGGGCTTCCGTCAAATCGCCGGTTTCCAGCTGTTCGGCAGTCAGGTAGTGGCTGACGTGGGTCGAGATTGCCCTCAGGCCGGCCTCATCCAGCGCCTTGCGGAACTCTTCCGGCGTAAGGCCATAGATCTTGCCCTCCTTGTAGTTGGCCGGTTCGACCGTCGTATACCCCATTCCGGCGACCTCTTTCATGATCTCGCCGAACTTGGCGGCATCGCCCTGGGCGTCCTTCAGAACGCTGCGGATCGAATAGAGTTCAAGTCCGAAATCCTTTTTCACTTTCTTTTCTGCGGAGCAAGCCGTCGTGAAAGCCATCGCCGCAACGGCAATTGCAACAATGGCGAAGATGCTGAGAATCCTTTTCATTAGTCCATGACTTTAATACGGATATTCCGGAACCAAACATCATCGCCATGATCCTGGAAGCCGATGTAGCCTTCATGGTCGGGACCACCGCAATTGTTGAGAAGGTCGAAAGCGATGGGCCATTTCTCCTGGCTGAACTTGCTCTTCTGGAGCATTTCGGTCCATTCAGGAGTCCAGAGATGATACTCGACGACGTTGACGTCGTTCTGGGAGTGGACGACCGTACCCTTGTAAACCATGATACCGCCTTTGTTCCAGTTCTCGAAAGGATTCTGGTTCTGGGGCTTGGCCGGGATCATGTCATAGAGGGAAGCGCTCATGCGGTTTCCGTCGACACCGAGGAGGGCGTCCGGATGATTGGCGTTGTCGAGAACCTGGTACTCGGGAGCAGAGAGATAGATATGCTCATATTTCTTATTGCCGTCCTTCTCGCTCTGAACCTCCTGGGCAAGATAGAACACGCCGGAGTTGCCGCCTTTGGAAACCTTCCATTCGAATTCAAGCTTGAAATTCTTGAACTTGTGAGCGAAAATGATATCTCCGCCCTCAAGGGTCTGTCCCTCACCGGTACCGCTGCCGGAGAACTTCAGACAGCCGTCCTCGATGGACCATTTGGAAGGGACAGCATCCTTTCCATAGCCGCGCCAACCGTCGAGACGGGTGCCGTCGAAGAGGATATAATAGCCGTCCTTGTCCATCGGAAGGCTGGCAAGGTCGACCTGGGGTTTGGTGACCACGTCATACTCCGGAGCGTCCGGATTGGCGACGTGGACGGTCGTAGTCTCTTCGCTCAGATAAGCGACCGGACCGGCTTCGACTTTCTTGTTGTTGCCGCCGCAGGAAGCCACGAGCGCTGCAGCAGCCGCACATGCACTGATCAAAACAATCTTGTTCATATTAGAGATTAATTAATGGATTATTCGGGGAGTTCCGGAAGGACATAGCCGTTTTCATAGACCGGTTTGATCAGCTTCGCGGCAAATTCGCGGGCGTTCATCGGCTCCGTCCAGTCCTTGTCGAAGGTCGGGTGGCCGTCGGTGATCTGGAATCCGTCTTTCTTGCAGATCTTGATCATCGCATCGGCGGGAATGTTGGTGAATTCCATCTTCTCACCGTCCCACTCGAGGATCTGGTTCAGTCCCTGGAGACGGACGGCGACGACACCCATCGCGACCATTTCGTTGAAAGGACCCGCCTTGGCGAATTCGGATGCGGGCATGACACGGTTCGCGGGATCTTCCTTGCAGGCGCGGACCCAGTCCATCTGGTGGGAAAGGGTCACGCGGCGAAGCACCTTCGGTGCGTCGGGAACGCGGCCGGATACCAGATACGGGTTGCGTCCGTAGCAGCCGCAGACGAGGATATCCTTCGTCCCGTAGAAGATGCAGGCTCCGCCGGAATCATTCAGGTTCTTGCCGGGCTTGAGGATCTCAGGACGTTCGGGCATGATACCGCCGTCGTACCAGTAGACATCGACCTCGGGCATCGCGACCTTCGGCATGTTGTCACGTGCCGGGAAGGTATACTTGATATACTCGGCGTTCGGGGCGCAGTCATCGAGGAGAAGGGTCGAGGAACCCTGGACCTTGGTCGGATACTTCAGGTTGAGGGCCGTGAAGACCGGATGGAGGATATGGCAGGCCATGTCACCGAGGGCGCCGGTGCCGAAATCCCACCAGCCGCGGAAGTTCCAGGGGTGATAGATCGAATTGTACGGGCGCTTGGGGGCGGGACCGATGAAAGCATCCCAGTTGAGGGTCGCGGGAATCTCGTCTACTTTCTCGGGACGAGGCAGGCCCTGGGGCCAGATCGGACGGTCCGTGAAGGTCTCGACCTTCGTGATCTCGCCGATCTCACCGTTCCAGATCCACTCGCAGACCTGGCGTACACCTTCACCGGAGGAACCCTGGTTACCCATCTGGGTCACCACATTGTATTTCTTCGCAAGCTGGGTCAGGAGACGGGATTCATAGACGGTACGGGTCAGCGGCTTTTCGCAGTAGACATGCTTCCCGGCCATGATGGCTTCCGCCGCGATGATCGCGTGGGTGTGGTCGGCCGTACCGATGACGACGGCATCCGCTTCCGGAAGCAGTTCCGCATACATCTTCCGGTAATCATTGTATCTCTTTGCGTTGGGAAAATGGTCGAACACGCGGGCCGCGTATTTCCAGTCGACGTCGCAAAGGCCGATGATGTCCTCGCTCTCAAGCGCCTTGAGATCGGCGAAACCGCGTCCGCCGACACCGACACCGAGAATCTTCAGCTTTTCCGTCTTGGGATAAACCGGGGCTTTCTTCTTCTCCTTCCGGGGTGCGGCGTTCAACATCATCCCGGGAGCGGCGGCCATGCCGATCGCGGCAGCGGTACCGCTGCGCAGGAAGTCTCTTCTGCTAAATTCTTTAGCCATAATACTGGAATTTTGGATGGTTATTATTTACGGTATAATTGTTATTTTTCTGTTTTTAGGGTTATCAACAATCTGTTTTTAGGGTTATCAACAAATTTAATGGGATTTCCCGAATTATGCAAACATTTTATTAACTTTGCGACATGGACAACAAACAGAACCAACCCCAGAACCAGATCAGCCTCGAGCTGAAGCCTGAAATAGCGAAAGGAACCTATTCGAATCTCGCTATCATCTCACACTCCCACAGCGAGTTCGTCATCGATTTCGCCACCGCCCTTCCGGGAATCACCAAACCTGAAATCGGGAGCCGGATCATCATGACCCCGGAACATGCGAAACGCCTGATGAACGCCCTCGTCGACAATATCGGCCGCTACGAGGCGCAGTTCGGCCCCATCGACCTCGGCGGGAACGCCCCCAAGACGGGCGGGACATTCAATCTGGCGGATTTCGGTCCCCTGGGAGGCGGGAGCAAGTCATAAGAGATGGTGGATTTCAAGAAAATCAAGGCCTTCGCCTTCGACATCGACGGCGTCATGACCGACGGCGGCATCTTCTGCAACAACGAGGGAGACCTTTTCCGGACCTTCGACGCCAAGGACGGCTTCGCCATCCGGATGGCCATCATGAACGGTTATCCCGTCGCCGTCATCACCGGGGGCCGTTCCGGCAGCATCCGGGCACGTTTCCTGACCTCCGGGATCCCCTCTGAGAACGTCTATCTCGGATCCCGCGACAAGATTGCAGACTTCAACGATTTCTGCCGGAGGTTCGGCCTCTCCCCCGACGAGGTCATGTTTTTCGGTGACGACATCCCGGATCTCGAAGTCATCTGCGCCGCGGGAATCGGCGCCTGCCCTTGCGATGCCGTCGCCGAGGTGCAGGAAGCCGCCGATTATGTTTCGCCGAAACCGGGAGGAAAAGGCTGCATCCGGGACGGCTTCGAGAAAGTCATGAAAGCCCGGGGAGACTGGAAATTCAGCGTCTCCGAGTATAAGAAGAGATTCTGAAATGGACTTGAAAGGCAAACGGATCATCCTAGGAAGCAACTCCCCGAGAAGGCGCGAGTTGCTTTCAGGTTTAAATATTGATTTTGAAGTAGATACCAAAAATAATTTCAAGGAAAGCTTCAGCGCCGGGACCAACTATTCCGAAGTACCTTCCCTAATGTCGGAGGGAAAGTCCCTCGGCTTCCACAGGCCCCTCTCTCCCGACGAAATCCTCATTACGGCAGATACGATGGTCATCCTTCCCGACGACGGATCGGGCAAGGGCGAGATCCTCGGAAAACCCCGGAACCGGGAAGATGCGGTTCGGATGCTCCGGGACCTTTCCGGAAGGGAGCACAAAGTCATCACGGCGGTAACGGTCCGGGACTGCCGGAAAATGGAGACTTTTTCCGATACGACCTTCGTCTGGTTCAAGGAACTGACTGACGGGGAGATCGACTATTATATCGACAATTTCAGGCCGTTCGACAAGGCCGGAGCCTATGGCATCCAGGAATGGATCGGCTATATTGGGATTACCCGCCTTGACGGTTCCTATTTCAATGTCGTCGGATTTCCCGTCCACCGAGTCTACGAAACGCTTCTCCGTTTTCTCTAGGAACAGACAGCAACAGGTACAAAAAAAATGAGTCGTCGACGCATCCCGCGCGGACCACTCATACTAACCACATAATTAATAACACTAAAACTAATAACCAATAGACTGATTCGGTCAGAAGAACTCTGCTTCCTCAATCCGATTACAAAGTTACGACTTATTTTTTGATTTGCAAATTTTTTCAAAAGATTTTTTTGAAAATTTTTTAATTTTTTCTTAATTAACTATAAATCAAACAATTACAAATAAGTTCCTATTGAGTTTATCTTAACTATCGTTTTTCCGTATCTCAGTTTAAAAACGCAGGAAGCCGTTTTTGGCTTTCCTGCGTTTTTATTATATTTCGATAGAGTTACGATTTATAACCAAATCGTAACAACGGCTTACAAATTTCAATCAAATCGGCCCTGCTGCATGCCAAACTTATTTCTCAGAGATACGATCATGTCATCGGTCATCAAATCCAGATCGTATGCCGGAGCCCATCCCCACTCTGCCCTGGCGCAGGAATCATCCATCTTGTCCGGCCAGGACTGCGCGATCTCTTCGCGGACGGGATCGACCTCATACCGCATCCGGAAACCGGGAATCCGGGAACGGATCTTTCCGGCAAGCGTCTCGGGATCCAGGCTCATGGACGCGACATTGAAAGAATTGCGGTGCACGAGCCGGTAAGGGTCGGCCTGCATGAGTTCCACGGCCGCCTTCAGGGCATCCGGCATGTACATCATATCCATGAATGTACCGGCAGCGATCGGGCAGACGAACTCTTCCCCCTTCACGGCGGAATAGAAGATATCGACGGCATAGTCAGTCGTTCCCCCGCCGGGCAGGGTCACGTTGGAGATCAGGCCCGGGAAGCGGACGGAACGGGTATCGACCCCGAATTTATGGAAATAGTAATCACTGAGCAGTTCCGTGGCGACCTTGGTCACGCCATACATGGACCTGGGACGCTGGATCGTATCCTGGGGCGTATCTATCTTGGGAGTTTCAGGGCCGAAAGATCCGATGGAACTCGGGGTGAAAACGGCAACTTCCTTCTCGCGTGCGACTTCGAGGATGTTGAGCAATCCGTTCATCTGGATATCCCAGGCGAGGAGAGGCTTTTTTTCCGCCACGGCGGAAAGCAGGGCGGCGAGATTATAGATGGTATCGACCTGATAACGGTCTACGATAGCGGCCAGTTGTTTTCCGTCGCGCACATCCGCAATTTCGGAGGGACCGCTTTCCAGGAGGATCCCTTTCGGTTCCGCTCCAGGGATATATCCGGCGACAATCTGCCCTTCAGGTATCTCACGGCGAAGTTTCATGGTCAGTTCAGAACCGATCTGTCCGGTCGAACCGATGACAAGAACATTCTTCATTTCAGTGTTATTTCATTAGCATCGCAAAATTAACATATTTTAAGGAATAATTATCGGTTTATTTATTTTTTTCGGTAAATTTGAAGACGATAATTCAATAAAGAATCCAGATCATGTACGGTAAATTCCAGCAGCATCTCCAGAACGAGCTCAAGGCCATCGACGAAGCCGGGCTCTACAAACGTGAACGCAATATCGCCTCCCCCCAGAGTGCCGAAATCACCCTTCAGGACGGAAGCAAGGCGCTGAACTTCTGCGCCAACAATTATCTTGGCCTTGCCGATTCTCCCCGCCTTGTCGCGGCCGCGGAGAAGGCGATGAAAGAGCGCGGATACGGCATGTCGTCCGTCCGCTTCATCTGTGGCACCCAGGACCTGCACAAGGAACTCGAAAAAGCCGTTTCAGATTATTTCAAGACGGATGATACCATCCTCTACGCCGCCTGTTTCGACGCCAACGGAGGTGTTTTCGAACCGCTGCTCACGGCTGAGGACGCTATCATTTCCGACTCCTTGAACCACGCCTCGATCATCGACGGCGTCCGCCTCTGCAAGGCCCAGCGCTTCCGCTATGCCAATGCCGACATGGCCGACCTCGAAGCAAAGCTTCAGGAGGCCCAGGCCTGCCGTTTCCGCATTATCGTTACGGACGGCGTCTTCTCGATGGACGGAAATGTCGCCCCTATGGACAGGATCTGCGACCTCGCCGAGAAATATGATGCCCTCGTGATGGTCGACGAGAGCCATTCCGCCGGAGTCGTCGGCAAGACCGGCCACGGCGTCGCCGAGCAATTCGACTGCTATGGACGCATCGATATTTTTACGGGAACGCTCGGAAAGGCTTTCGGAGGCGCAGTCGGAGGATTCACGACCGGACGCAAGGAGATCATCGATATGCTCCGCCAGCGCAGCCGTCCGTACCTGTTCTCCAATTCCCTGCCCCCGATGATCGTCGGCGCGGGCATCGAGATGTTCAGGATGCTCAAGGAGAGCGACGACCTGCACGACCGTCTCGTCGAGAATGTGACGTATTTCCGTGAGAAGATGATGGCCGCCGGCTTCGACATCAAGCCGACCCAGTCCGCCATCTGCGCCGTGATGCTGTACGACGCCAAGCTGTCCCAGGATTTCGCAGCCAAGATGGCCGAAGAAGGGATCTTCGTTACCGGGTTCTATTATCCGGTCGTTCCGAAGGGACAGGCGCGGATCCGCGTCCAGCTTTCCGCCGCCCACCGCCGCGAGCACCTCGACAAGGCGATCGCAGCGTTTATCAAGGTCGGTAAGGAACTGAAAGTCATTTAATTCCATTTATCGGAGAGGGTGACCCCTCTCCGATAATAACCTTTAATTACTTTAGGATCGCGTCGGCGAGGGCCTCGAGGGAAGGAAGGTCCGTATCTTTCATGCGGCTCCGGATCGTCACGAGGGGTTCCACCAGCGTGATATCCTTCATCGCTCCGAACATCTCCTTCATCACCCTTCCGGCGGACGGCGCCCAGGAGCCGTTCTCCACGAGGGCGACCCGGCGCTGCTGGTAGGCCTTCATCTGCAGGGTATGGAGGAAGAGCCAGGCCGGCGTGAACAGCCCCCCGTCATAGGAAGCCGCCGCAACGACCATCCGGCCGTAACGGAACGCATCCTCGACCGCTTCACCCATATCGTCCCTGCTCAGGTCCGAGACCGCAACCTTCGGACAACCTTTTGCCCGGAGGATCTCCGCCAGTTTTCCGGCAACTTCCGCCGTCCCACCATGAATCGAGGCATAGGCGATGAAAACACCTTCCGTTTCCACTCCGTAGGAACTCCAGGTCCGGTACAGGTCCAGATAGGACGCGAGATTCTCCCGGAGCACGGGGCCGTGCAGGGGGGCGATGACCTCCGGAGAAAGAGGAAGGACCTTTTTCAGGAGCGTCTGGACCGGAACGCCGTACTTGCCGCAGATATTGAAATAATAGCGGCGGGCCTCGCAAGCCCAGTCATCGTCTTCTTCCCCGAAATAGCCGCACTTGGACAGCGCACCGAATTTTCCGAACGCATCCGCGCTGAAAAGCACCTTTTCAGTCGTTTCAAAGCTGACCATGACCTCCGGCCAATGGACCATCGGAGCCATCAGGAACCGGAGCGTGTGCGTCCCGAGGGAAAGCTCCTCCCCTTCCTTGACGACCTGGACCCTCCCTTCGAAAGCGGCGGCGTCGAAGAACTGGCCGAGCATCGCCACGGACTTCGCCGAAGTAACGAGACGGAGCTCCGGATATTGCTCAAGAACCGTCAGGATCAGGGAAGAATGGTCGGGTTCCATATGATGGACGACCAGATAATCCGGCCGGCAGCCGTCAAGCGCCTCTTCCAGGTTCCGGAGCCAGTCCTCCCCTTTCCTACCGTCGACAGTATCGAGAACGGCGATCCTTTCATCCAGGATCAGGTAGGAATTATAGGACATCCCCTCAGGGACGACATACTGGCTTTCAAAAAGATCGAGATCGATGTCATCGACCCCGATATACTTGATGGAAGGTGAGATAGCTTTGATCATATAAAGGATTTATTTGGATTCCGTAAGCTGTGCGATCTTCTCCTGGACAGCACTGATGCGGTACTGGGCCTCGGGATAGCCGGTCTCCATCGCCTTCGTGTAGTATAGGATGGATTTCTCATACATTTCCCGGGTCAGGTCCATGACCCTTTCCTTATCCCTGCGACGGCGGACGACGGGGGATCCGTCTCCGAGATTCTCAAAATCGACCCCTGCCTGGAAGAGGAGCTGGGCCTGTTCCGCGACCGCCATCCGGAGTTTCTCCTGCTGGGAGGTAATCGTTTCATTCTGGGAGGAAATGGTCCCTGACTGGCGGGTGATGGTTTCATTCTGCTCGGAGATCGTCTGGTCCCTGCGTCGGATCTCCCCCTTGAGGGACTCGATTTCCTGTTCTTTCTCCTCAATGACCTTCCGGAGGCTTGTAATCACTTTCCGGTAGGTGGCGTTCTGCTTCGTCAGATTGTCCAGGCCGTCGAGTTTCGTCTTGATGTCCACCAGGCGGTTTTCGATCTGCTCAACCTGGGTGAGACGGGCCGTCCCCTTTTCGACATCGGACCGCAGGACCACGGTGCTGCCGGAAATTCGGGCGAGATCCTGAAGGATCTTGTCCATGGCTTCGGCCTGCTGGACAAACTGGTCCCGGGTCGCGGAAGAACTCTCTTTCAACTGGGAGTATTCCTGCTTGAGATCGTCATATTCTTCCTGGGGTACATATCCTTCAACGGGACCGCCCGCACAGGAAACGAGCAGGAACAGCTGCAGGGCAAAACCGGTTATCTTGTCAATTCGCATACGATATTCTCCTTTTCAAAACGGATGGTAGTCTTGTCTATTCCGGCCTTGTACGCTGCAAATCCCGCGCCGAGTTCTTCGGAGAAGACACTTCCGTCCTCAGAAAAGGAGAAAGAATAATGCATCGGGCCGTAAACCGTGACCCTGGTGACGGAATAGCGGTCGTCCGCGATGCGCTGGACGGAAGCGCTCGTAAGACTCGTTTCCCCGTCGGAAGTCATTTTCATGGAATAATTCCCTTCCAGATTCTGCAGGAAACTCATGTCGACGGGCTGGGAAATCTGGGCGGGAACCGCCTCAGGAGCCTTTTTGCCGGAGAAATAAAACCAGGCTGCAGCGCCTGCGATCAGCACGGCGAGTGCCAGGATGACATAGAAAACTGTCTCGTTCCTTTTCTTTTCCGCTTCCATTTTGAACAATCCCCCACAGACTTGCTGCGAGGGACTTTTGAGGTGACTAGCAGAATCGAACTGCTGTAGCAGGTTTTGCAGACCTGTGCCTAACCACTCGGCCAAATCACCATTGGGTCAGCAAATATACAATCAAATCCCGATATGTGCAAATTTTTTCGGGACAAGATCACCGATATCCTTATTCTACATAAAGCAGGAGTCCTTTCAGGTACTCCCCTTCCGGATGATAGATATTGACGGCATGGTCGGCAGGCTGGTTGAGCCGGTCGAGGATCCGTACGCTTCTTCCCGTTTCGGCGGCGGCGGAGAATACGGCCAGGGCGAAGGCTTCCTTGTCGACGACCTGCGAGCAGCTGAAGGTGAACACGAATCCGCCCGGGGCGACCTTTGAAATCGCGGCCGCATTCAGCCTCTGGTAGGCCCGGAGCGCGTTTTTCAGCGCCCCGCGATGCTTGGCAAATGCGGGAGGGTCTACGATGATGAGGTCGTATTTCCCGTCCGGGACGTCACGGAGGAAATCGATGGCATCCCCGCAGAACGAACCGTGGAGGGAGGGATCGAATCCGTTCAGCGCCACGTTCCGGTCTACCATGTCCATCGCTTTCCGGGAGCTGTCGACCGAATCGACGTGGAGGGCGCCGCCCCGGAGCGCGTAGATGGAAAATCCCCCCGTATAGCAGAAGAGGTTCAGCACGTTCCTGCCGCCGGAAAGTCGGCCGACGGCGGCGCGGTTCTCGCGCTGGTCGAGGAAAAACCCCGTCTTCTGCCCTTCCGTCCAGTTGACATAGAAACGGTTCCCGTTTTCCCGGACGACCTGTTCGTCGTCGGTGAAACCGGGGGCACGGTAGAGATATCCGTCGACGAGGTCCAGACCCGCCTTGAAGGGAGCCGTGCCTGAACTCTTGTCATAAACGGCCTTCAGCGAGGAACCGTAAATCCCGACCAGGGCATCCCGGATCTGGGACTTGGCCCGGAACATGCCGACCGAATGGGCCTGCATCACGCAGACGCCGTCATAATAGTCGATGATCAGTCCGGGGAGATTGTCCCCTTCCCCGTGGACCAGGCGGTAGCAGTCCGTCGTACCGCTTCCGTGAAGTCCGGCCGCAATCCGGACCTGAAGCGCCCGGGAAAGCATTTTTTCATAGAAATCCGGAGCCAGGACGTCTTCGTCGAAACTCAGGATCCGCACGGCGATGGACCCGATCTGGTAATGGCCGTAGGCAAGGAAATCCCCGCGCGAGGAGAAGACCCCGACGAGGTCCCCTTCTGCGGGACGGCCGGATATCTGGGCGATGGCCCCGGAAAAAACCCAGGGATGGAAACGCAGCAGGGATTCCTCCCGGCCGGGTTTCAGTATGATTTTATCCATGTTTCCGGAGTTTGAGATACATTTCACGGCAAACCCAGGCGTCGGTCGCCGCATACCGTTTTTGCGGTTCTGAGAGGGTCTCGGCCTCCCAGTTCGAGAGCTGCTGAGCCTTGGAAATCTTGAACCCCAGGATGATGGCCGTCAGTTTCTTGACCGCCTTGTCCTGGATCCCGTATTCAGGAGCCAGCTGCTGGAGGTCGACGAAGGACTGGGCGACAAAACCATGGACCCGCTGCAACCCGCGGATATCGTCATTGATGGCCGCTCCGACCTTGATGATGTCAGGATTCGCCAGGATCGAACATAGCCTTTTCGGCATGCCGATCTTTTTCAGCCGGAAGAGGAATGCCTTGCCCGGGCCGGACAACTGGAGGAGCGACGTACCGTAATGAGGCTGGTCGGCGTTGAAACACGGTCTGGACTCCGTATCGAATCCGAGGACCTTCTGCCGTTTCAGGTAACGGATCGCCTCGCCGAACTCTTCCCCGAGGGAATCGATGACGACGATCTCTCCCGGGAAGGACTGCAGTTCCAACTGTCCGATTTCTTCTCCGCTGATGCTCGGTCTAAACATGTCAATGACTGATTTGTGCCTGGATTTCTTTCATCCGCGAACTGGTGGAGGAGATATACCGGTCACTGACGCGGACGAGGACCGGTTCGCCGAGAATGGACTCTTCCACCTGGTAATAAAGCGCTTTCGGATAGGCGATATCGTGGGTGAAACGGTTTTCTCTCCGGAGGAGCGAATAACAGCTTCGGACCAGGGCGTCCGTCTGGTTTACGATCTTGAAATCCTGCGAAATGCCGCGCCTGAGAATTTCGTCTCCCTCCGCTACATCGTCCCGGATCTGCCTGAGGGTTTCCGACAACTGTTCAATGACTTCGGCATCCTCGTCGAGAAGCAGCTCCGTGACGGGATAGCTCTTCCCGAGCGTACTGTAATTCCGGATACAGGCCCTCAAGTCGAGACCGACTTCAGGATAGGGCATGATATCCAGTGTCGAGCCGGGTGCAAGCCGTTTCGTAACCGAAGCAAAGGCGGTATCTGCCGCAACCGGATCGGAAGTAACGACGAGAAGGTGCCGGGGCGTTTCTGCGGAAACGGATTCCAGCAGCGCGTCGACCGGATCGATCAGACTGATCCGCTTGTCCGCCATCTTGAACAGGGTATCGACGTCGAAACGACCGAACTCGGCCTGCAAGGGTGAAGAAAGGACCACCACCTTGGAACGGGTCTTGGGAACGACGGACTCAGGGTCGAAAGAATCCGTATAGCTCAGGGTATCGAGACTCTGGAGAATGCAACGGACGGTAAGTTCCCGGAGGCTGTCCGGATCGCTCGAGAGGAAATGGCTGTACGGTGTATAAAGAGGGTCCATGCAAACGTGGAAGACTTCCCCGGCGAAATCCGGAAGGCCGTCTTTCTTGTCTTTCCCGTCGATATTGTCATAGATATCGGACTCCATGAATGCCCGGACAAGGCGGAGGACGGACTTCGGACTCCCGAACAGCGCGACGGAACCGGCGGAACCGGTTTCATCGTAATTCCGCACCAGGGAGAACGTCCCGGAGGAATCGACGGCGATCTGGCGCACGAAAGGGATGGTTTCCCTGCGCTGGGTCTGATTCTCGCGGCATCCTCCGAGCATCAGCAGCGATGCCGTAAGGACGATCAGGACCGATTTTATCTCAATTCTTTTCATAACTCGCAAATTTACGCATTCTTGGCTACTTTTCCAATCAGTATTTCACGGATTTTGGGGATGAGGAGGGAGGAAACGTAGGTTTCTTCCATGAAATGGGTCCCGTCGTAGATCGTATAGTTCTCTCCGAAATACTTCTCCCAGAGACGGATGCTCACGACGCCGCTACGACGGTAATGGTCCCTGGAACCGAAAAATGCGTAATAATAATCCTTCCGTCCGGGGCCGGTGACATTGGCAATCGCAGCTTTCCAGTGCGCCTTGTATTTCCGGAGGATTCCCGGGCGGAACGGGAGTGCCTGACGGTCCCCATCCTTAGGCCTCCAAATCCGTCCGCAGAGCCACGGAACGCCCGGAATGAGGGCTAATAAAGACAGGACATAAAGATAGTCGGGAGCACGAAGCGAGGGCGAAACGAAGAGATGCGGTACATTCCGCAGGCGAAGGGCATGGATGGAACCGAGCGACTCTCCGATGACCAGCGCCGGACGGAGTTCATCCATCCAGGAAGAGATCTGCGCTGCAGCGGTTTCCGGATCGAACGAATAGGTCCGTACGCAGATGCGGACATCGTCCATGCCTTCCTTCAGGAGGCGGGGAATCCGGCTGTCGCCCCCGCCGCCCATCCCGTGTATGTATAATATAATGGGTGGATTTGTCGTCATATCGATTGCAAATTTACGATTAATTGCTAAATTTGTATAATTGAGTTGAAACAATAATACTTAACGAAATGCGTATCAACACACTTCTTCTCACGGCTTTCGCCGCCCTTTCCCTCCCGCTCGCCGTTTCGGCCCAGCAGGCAAGGCCCACACCGGTAAAATCCTCCGACTACCAGTTCACCCACGTCAAGGAAAATCCGATCACCTCGATCAAGAACCAGAACCGCAGCGGTACCTGCTGGTGCTTCTCCGCACTTTCTTTCCTCGAGTCCGAGGTCATCAAGGCCAAGGGCATCAAGGATCCCGCCGCCTATCCGGACTTCTCCGAGATGTTCGTCGTGCGTAACGCCTACCACGACAGGGCGATCAAGTACGTCCGCCTGAATGGAAAACTCAATATGGCCGCCGGCAGCGACTTCGGCGATGTGCTGGAAGTCGTCCAGGATTACGGCATCGTCCCGCAGAGCGTCTTCTCCGGAATGAACTACGGTACCGAACTCCCGGTCCAGGGCGAACTCGACGCCGTGCTGAGAGGTTATGTCGAAGCGGTCGTCAAGAACCCCAACCGGACCCTGACCCCGGTTTGGAGCAAGGGCTTCGACGGCATCCTCGACGCCTATCTCGGAGAAATTCCCGCCGAGTTCAACGTTGATGGAACTACCTATACACCGGAATCTTACCGTGACGCCATGGGCATCAATACCGACGACTACATCGGCATCACCTCCTTCACACACCACCCGTTCTACAAACCCTTCGCGATCGAAGTCGAGGACAACTGGCGCTGGTCCCTCTCCTACAACCTCCCGCTCGATGAATTCATGGCCATTATCGACAACGCCGTCGAAAACGGTTATACCGTCCTCTGGGGCGGCGATGTCAGCGAAGCCGGATTCACCCGTGACGGCCTCGCCGTTCTCCTGGACACCAAGGCGAAGGTGACGACCGGCTCCGACCAGGAGCGCTGGGTCGGCAAGGCCGACGAGAAACCGGCCGACAAGAAACCCGCGGGACCCGCTCCCGAGGAAGCCGTCACCCAGGAAAGCCGCCAGCTCATGTTCGACAACAAACAGAGCACCGATGACCACGGCATGCACCTCTACGGTACCGCCAAAGACCAGAACGGCAACAAGTACTATCTGATCAAGAACTCCTGGGGCGAGTCCGGAGCCTATAAGGGTATCTGGTACATGTCCGAGAACTTCTGCAAGGCCAAGACCCTCAATTTCGTCGTCAACAAGAACGCCATTCCCGTCGAGATCCAGAAGAAACTCGGAATCGTCAATTATGGAAAGACCAACCGCACCAGGAAATAATGGGCGTAGTCAGGCACATTCCCAATACAATCACTTCCATGAATCTCCTCTCGGGGGTCATGGGAGTGATTTTTACCCTCAAAGGGCGTCCGGACATCGCTTTCCCCCTGATGCTCGCGGCCGCCGTCTTCGATTTCTGCGACGGCCTGGCCGCCCGACTTCTCCATGCCTATTCCGATATCGGGAAAGAACTTGACTCCCTCGCCGACATGGTCAGCTTCGGCGTCCTCCCCTCCCTGATGCTGTACAAAGCGATGGACGGGGTCACCCCCGCATGGATCGCCTTCATTCCCCTCTTTCTCGCGGCCATGTCCGCCCTCCGGCTCGCCAAATTCAACATCGACGAACGCCAGAGCCTGAATTTCATCGGACTCCCGACCCCGTCGGCCGCCATGATCTGCGGTTCCCTCGCCTATTTCATCTCCAGGACTCCCGACGGGATCCTGGCCGGATGGGCCCGTGGACCAGTCTTCATCCCGCTCGTAGCCATCGTGCTCGGACTCCTTCTCGTCTCGGAGATTCCGATGTTCGGGATGAAAATCAAAAAAGGCAATACGCTTCTTGACATCAAGCGTACCGCCTTCTTCTCCATCGCCGCGATCTGCCTCGTCATCACCGCCGTCCTGCGGCTCAACTGGAGTTTCGCGGTTCTGCTGATCTTCTCGGTCTACATCCTTGAGAACTGCATTTTCGCCCTTTTCAAGGTCGATCAATAGTTCGTTGCCCGGAGCATAAAATAGCTCTTCGGATGCTTGCAGACCGGACAGAGTTCCGGAGCTTTCTTTCCGATGACGATGTGCCCGCAATTCGAGCATTCCCAGATCATGTCCTCATCCCTTGAGAACACGAGTCCGCCCTCGATGTTTTCGAGGAGCTTGCGATACCTTTCTTCATGGGTCTTCTCGATTGCACCGACTTTTTCGAAAAGGAAGGCGATTTCATTGAATCCTTCTTCCTTCGCCACGGCGGCGAATTCAGCATACATGTCGGTCCATTCGTAGTTCTCGCCCGCAGCGGCATCGGCAAGATTCTCCTCCGTCGAAGGGATGGTACCGTCATGAAGGAACTTGAACCAGATCTTGGCATGCTCCTTCTCATTCTTGGCCGTCGCTTCGAAGAGCTCGGCGATCTGGACATAGCCGTCCTTCTTCGCCTTGGAAGCGTAATACTGGTACTTGGTGTGGGCCTGGGACTCACCGGCAAAAGCAGTCTTCAGGTTGGCCTCGGTTTTGGATCCTTTCAATTCCATATAAAAAAACTTTAAAGTATGATTCGTCAAGGGCAAAGTTAATAGATTTTTCTTATTTTTGCAGTAGATAGTATACTTTTTTGCTTCATTATCGTAACTTTTTGATAATTAGTGGGTAAAACAAAAAAGTTAAATAAGATAACAAAAAAGTTATCCCCGAAAAAGTCCCCCATTCGGAAGAAAGCTGCGGTAAAACGGAGCCGTAAGCCCGACCGGTGGAAAGAACTGACTGCGGCGGGATGCGTTCTTCTCGTCCTGCTCGTGATGGGGATGGTCCTTCTATTGCGGAATCCCGGCTACAAAACCGAGACCGGCGCCGTAGTCCCGCCCGGAGCACGGGCATTCTGCATCGACATTTCCCATCACAACGGAGAGAAGATTATCTGGGATTCCCTCAAGGTCATGACCGACCGCGACGGCAGGACGGTCCGCTCGATCGGAAATGCGACGCAGATCCGTCCCGTCGGAGCCGTCTATATGAAGGCGAGCGAAGGAGAATCGATGCGTGACCGGCGATTCCGGAACAACTGGGAAGAAGCCGGTAAAAGGGATATCAGACGGGGAGCCTATCATTTCTTCTCCCCCGCCCGGAATCCGGTGAAGCAGGCGGATAATTTCATCCGGGTCGTCGGAGAGTTGAGACACGCCGACCTGCCTCCCGTCCTTGATATTGAAACGCTGCCTTCCGGCGTCTCGAAAGATGAGCTGAACGGCAACGCCCTCGTCTGGCTCAGGCTGATCGAGAGACACTATGGTAAAAAACCGGTGGTCTATGCCCCAGACAGTTTTATCCGGGACCTGCTTTCGAAAGAATTGAAAGAGGCTTATCCGCTCTGGGTCGCCCATTATGAAGTCGACGCTCCCCTCTTCAAAGACTACCGGATGTGGCAGTTTACGGATAAGGCCGTTATCTTCGGTATCCCGGGATTCACGGATCTCTCCATCATCAGAAATCAATAATCCTTATCATATGAAACGACTAACACTCATTGCTTTAGTAATCTTAATCGGAACTATTGCATCAGCTCAGAAAAAGCCGCTGGACCACTCTGTTTACGACAATTGGGAGAGCGTTGGGACGACCCTCCTTTCCCCGGATGGCAGGGTACTCGTCTATCAGGTTGCAAAACAGGAAGGCGATGCGACGCTCTACATCCGGACCTTCGGAAAAACGGGACGGGAAGTCGTCATCACCAGAGGGTACAACCCTTCGGTCACCGAGGACGGAGAACATGTCATCTGCCTTGTAAAACCGGAATACGCCAAGACACGGCAGGAAAAAATCAAGAAGGTACAAAAGGAAAAGACATCTAAAGATTCACTTGCAATAATCGATGTAAAGAGTGGTATTATCAAGATGTTCCCGAATGTGAAAAGCTATAGGATCGGGAAACTTGCCACCGAATCTTTCGCGTTCTCGACCACTGATACAACCTTCATCCCGAAGGCCGACAGGAAGAAGAAAGACATCGGCGATCCCATCGCAGTCTATCATTTTTCCGACGGTCATATCGATACGCTCCGGCAGATCGACAAGTTTGATTTCAGCAAAGACGGGAAGACGCTCGCCTTCGTCCGGAAAACGGACAAGAAGCGCTCGGTCGTCGGTTTTTATGAACCCGGAACGGCAAAAACCGTCCAGTTGACCGATACGACAACCTTCCATTCCCTTCCGTCCTTCGACGAAACCGGTACGCAGGCTCTCTTCCTCCAGGCGAACGACACCCTCTCCAGCGGCAGCAAGCACGCTGAATTGTTCCTCTATGAAACGGCCTCCGGCAAGGCCGGGCGCCTGATCGGAAAGGACGATATGGGGAATCTTCCGAAAAATTGGGGACTTACCGAGAACAGCTCCTGCTATTTCAGCCATGACGGGAAAAGGATCTTCGCCGGCGTCCAGGAATTCACGCCTCCGAAGGATACGACCCTTGTTCCGTTTGAAACGCCCGGGCTCGATATATGGACCTGGAACGAACCGGAGCTTCCTCCGATGATGAAAAAGGGACTGATGCGGGACGCCAGAAGGACCTTCCCTACCTTATACAAAGACGGAAAACTGAACCTGCTCCAAGCCGATAAGTTCGCCTTTCTGCAGCCCGCCGACCGCTGGAACGGTCCCTTCGCCCTCTACCAGGAGACCGCCGATCCGGTCGAAACGCAGTGGAACGCCCGGAATGAAATCATCCTTTCGCTCCTGAACGTAGAGAATGCCTCCCGGAAAGAAATCGCACGGGGCGCCCTTGGATCCGCCCGGATTTCGCCCAAGGGCAACTATGTCACCTGGTGGGATTACAATACTCGTAAGTGGTTCATACACAGCATTGGGACAGGATCTACCCGATGCCTTTCCGAAGGGATTGACACCGATTTCTGGGATGTCGAAGATGACCATCCGATGGCTCCCGGAAGCTACGGGATTGCGGGATGGACGGAAGGAGACCGGGAAATCCTCGTCTATGACCAATATGATATCTGGGTCATCCCCGCAGCCGCAGGACAGGCCCGTCGCCTGACCGCCGGACGGGAAGAAGGCCGGACCTACCGCTATGTGAACACGAAGGATCCCGACGATGAACCGGGTATCCGGAATGGAGAGAAGATCCTCCTCAGCATCTTCGACAACAAGACCAAGGAAAACGGCCTCGGAATGACGAGCCTGGACGCCAAGGCGTGCAAGACCCTCGTATTCGGCGGCTACTCTTTCCCTTCGGTCTTGAAAGCGAAAGACGCTGACATCTTCGCTTACCGGAAAGGGAATTTCCAGGAGCCTTACGATATCTATTACAGCCCGGAGGGCATCGGAGGAAAAAAAGACGTGAAACTTTCTTCGATCAATCCCCAGCAGGCGGAATACAACTGGGGGACGGCCGAACTATACCACTGGACCGCATACGACGGGACTAAACTCGACGGAATCCTGTTCAAGCCGGAAGATTTCGACGCTTCCCGCAAATACCCGGTCATGATCTATTTCTATGAAAGGAATTCCGAGACGCTCTACAACTATCGCAGCCCCGCCCCGAGCCGCTCGACCGTCAACATTCCATTCTATGTATCAAGAGGTTATGTCGTGTTCATCCCGGATATCGTCTATACCCCGGGACTTCCCGGCGAATCGGCCTACAACTGCATCGTCAGCGGCGCGGAATCCCTCGGACAGTTCACTTGGATCGACAGCGCGAACATGGCCATCCAGGGCCAGAGCTGGGGCGGATACCAGGTCGCCTACCTCATCACCCGTACCAGCATGTTCAAGGCCGCCGGCGCCGGTGCTCCTGTCTCGAACATGACCTCGGCCTATGGAGGAATCCGCTGGGGAAGCGGAATGAGCCGCCAGTTCCAGTACGAACAGACGCAGAGCCGCATCGGGCGCGACCTCTGGCACGGAATCGAGCTTTATATGGAGAACTCCCCGCTCTTCAAGCTCCCGGAAGTGACGACTCCCGTACTGATCATGCACAACGACAATGACGGAGCCGTTCCCTGGTACCAGGGCATTGAAATGTTCATGGGCCTCCGCCGCCTCGGGAAGCCGGCCTGGCTGCTGGAATACAACGGAGAAGAGCACAATCTCGTCGAGCGCCGGAATTGCAAGGACCTGTCCATCAGGCTCCAGCAATTCTTCGACCACTACCTCAAGGGGGCTCCCCTCCCCGTCTGGATGCGGGACGGTGTCCAGACTTCCAGGAAAGACTATGAGTTCGGCTACGAAACGGTCGAACAATAAAGGCTAAATAGGTATCAGGACGAAGACCAGCACATCCCAGAGGGCATGGCTCACGATCAGGGCGAAAAGGGCCTTGGGACAGAGCCGGTAAATGAGTCCCCAAACCGCGCCCGCGACCAGGGCTGCCATCACCAACATGAAGTTGAATGACCAGATGTGCACGAGCGCATAGATTCCTGCAGTGAGCAAGAAAGCATAGTCGCCCGCGTGTTTTCCACGAAAGAGTCCGGACAACGTGCGCTGCACATATCCGCGCCAGAAGAATTCCTCGGCCGGGCCGATAAGAACCAGCAGAAGGAGGGCGATTACCCCGGCGGGGAAGCCCTCCTTCATCGCATATACGCTGTCGACCTGGGGCCTGGCGAAATTGAACATCAGGGATGAAAGTTTGTCGCCCACCCAGAAAACGCCCCAGAGGGCAAAGGCCAGGAGGATACCGCCCAGCACCTGAAGAAGCGGTTTTTCAACCCGCAGAACAGACTTCCGGTCCGAGGTAAAAGCCAGGCCGAGGCCCGTGAGGACAAGCGCCGAAAAGGTCATTGCCAACCAGAACGAGGGCCATCCCTTCGTCCATGGACTGAACATATAAAACCACAGCAGCGCGGCCGTGAGCAGGGCTATGCCCAGATTCCTGACTGCCGGCTTCATAGGAGGCCGCCGATGAAAAGCCCGAGGGAAAGCAGACCCGAGAAGACCAGCTGCAGTTTGGCTGTTGCCTGGTCAAGACCCTTCATCGCCTCAAGTCCGTCCCGACGGAAAGAACTGGCTTTCTGGATGTTCTTCCACGCAGGGACAGCCGCCAGGAGACAAAGCAGCGATGCGGGATGGAGCCAGCCCAGGATGATGGCGACGATTACGTACACGAACGGAATCACCATATAGCACATATAGAGGATGGCGGACGCCTTCAGGCCGATCAGCATCGCGAAAGTGCGGATTCCCGCCGCACGGTCCGTCTCCGAGTCCAGGGTATTGTTGGCATGAAGGACAGAAACGGTAACCAGCCCGATGGGCAGGGAAAGGACGAGCGCTTCCGTCACATAGGCTCTCGTAATGGCATAGGTCGTACCCAGAACCGTGAGGACACCGAAGATCAAGAAGATGTCTGCGTCTCCGAGTGCGTGGTATTTCAGGAAAGAATACAGCAGCGTAAGCGCCACTCCGACGCCGCCTGCGATGAGCAGTCCGGGGCCGCTGAGCAGCATGATTCCGATACCGAAGGCCGCTCCGGCGACAAAGAGGGCGATGCTGACGCGGAGGTACTCCGCCGGTTCAAAGTGATGGAAAACCAGGTTGGGAACTGCGAACGCCGTCTCATTGTCCACCCCGCTCTTGTAATCCGCCCAGTCGCTGAGGACGTTTCCGGCGGCATGCAGGAGGACGACGCCGAGCAGCGAGAGGAGCAGGACCGCCCAGGGCTTGAAGCCTCCGGGAATCATCCCTCTGCTGAACAGATAGGCGAAAGTAGCGACGACTGGCATGGTGGAAACCGGAAATGACCAGTACCTGGTAACGATGAACCATTCTTTCAGACTATGTTTCATAGGCATCAGCGCTTGAATTGTTTCTGCAAAGTTAGCGAAAAAGAGGCAATCGGCATCCCCCTTCCGGATCTTCTCCATTATTTCTGATAGAATTTCCCTAGCGAGTGTTCCTATGGGTCCACGGATTGGACCGATAGGAGCAAAAACGCCCCTAAATGATCCTATGGGTCCATGCCCTGGACCCATAAGCGCATCCGGCTCCGCTTTAGACTGCTGAAGACTTACTGGAAGCCCCTCAAAAGAGACTTTTTTAATACGGCGAAAGACATTTCCCGGAGAATCCATCCCGAAGGGGGCTCCGGTGGCGGCGGATGGGCAAAAAAAAGAGACCGGCTCGAGAGCCGGCCCCTTGAAATTCGGGTTCTTCAGGATTACTTCGTGATGACCTTCGCCATTTCGAGAACCTTGTTGGAATAACCCCACTCATTGTCGTACCAGGCGCAAACCTTGACGAAGGTAGGATCGAGCTGGATACCGGCCTTGACATCGAAGATGGAGGTGCGGGAATCGCCACGGAAATCGGTAGCGACAACGGCCTCGTCGGTGTAGCCGAGGATGCCCTTGAGCTCGCCTTCGGAGGCAGCCTTCATGGCAGCGCAGATCTCATCGTAGGAAGCAGCCTTCTCGAGTTCTACCGTAAGGTCAACGAAGCTGACGTCGGAGGTAGGGACACGGAGGGACATGCCGGTGAGCTTGCCGTTGAGTTCCGGGAGAACCTTGCCGACAGCCTTGGCGGCACCCGTGGAGGACGGGATGATGTTCTCGAGGATACCGCGGCCACCGCGCCAATCCTTCTTGGAAGGACCGTCGACGGTCTTCTGGGTAGCGGTAGCGGCATGGACGGTGGTCATG